>NZ_QZVR01000018.1 GCF_003660455.1 Nocardioides ferulae
CGAGCAAAAGGCTCATGAGAACTTCCACCGGCAAGATGAGCGTCGCAGGACGACCATCAAGCGCGAGCCCTTTCGGCAGGCGAGGACCAGACAAGCCGACCGCGGCGGACGGTGGGGCGCGCATGTCCACGGCCGCCTGCGAACGACAAGACCCGGCGGACCTGTCGGTCCGCCGGGTCTCGGCGAGATGGCGGTGACGGAGGGATTTGAACCCTCGGTGGACTTGCGCCCACAAACGCTTTCGAGGCGTTCTCCTTAGGCCGCTCGGACACGTCACCGCCGGGAAGGTTACCGGAGCGGGTCGGGGGCGAGAAATCGGACCACTGGTCTGGTCCGCCCCCGCCGGGTGTCGGTGGCCCTCCCTAGCGTCGGGGCATGACTCTCACCCTCGGCATGGTCACCTGCGACACCACCGACCCGCTCCCGCTCGCCACCTGGTGGGCCGAGCAGACCGGCGGCACCGCCGCCGACCCCTATGGCGGCGAGTTCGTCATGGTCAGCGGCGGCGCTCTTCCGGTCACACTCGCCTTCCAGAAGGTCGACGACCCCACACCCGGCAAGAACCGGCTGCACCTCGACCTCTCCGCCCCCGACCTCGACGCCGAGGTCGAGCGCCTGGTCACCGCCGGCGCCACCAAGATCGGCGATCGGGGCGACGAGAGCTTCCGCTGGGTGACGCTCGCCGACCCGGCAGGCAACCAGTTCTGCGTCGCCGGTCCGATGGAGGGCATGCCCGAGGGCTGACCCCCTCGCCCACCGAGTCTCGGCAGGCTCGACCACCGGTCTGCGTCAGCCGACCACGATGACGTGCAGGTTGCGCGGCCCGTGCACGCCCTCGACACGGTCGAGCTCGATGTCGCTGGTCGCGCTGGGGCCGCTGATCCAGGTCTGCGGTCGCAGCGGGTCGAGCACCGCGAAGGCGTCCGGCACGTCGGCGACCACCTGATCGGCGCGCACGATGCACACGTGTCGGTCCGGCACCAGCGTGAGCGCACGGCGTCCCTGACCGGCGGCGTGGTCGAGCACCACGGTGCCGGTCTCGGCGATGCCGACCCGGGCCTCGGTGACGACCGCGTCGACGGCGTCGAGTTCGGCCGCGGTCAGCATCCGGCCGTCCGCCCCGTCCACCACGGCACCCGGGATCTCAAGGTCCAGCCCAGCCGGCAGCACCACCGCGGAGCCGGGTGTCAGGGCGGCCCGGACGACGTCGCCGAGCTCGTCGGGGGTGCAGCGCTGGACCACCGCCCGGTAGTCCGCGACCCGCTCAGCGAACAGGTCGACCAGCTCCTCGTGCGGTCGCCGCGCCGCCGGAGAGCGCCGCTCGGCCGGGGCCACGGGTGCTGCGTCGGCCAGTGCGGACCGGACCCTGCCCAGGATCTCCTCGCGCGCCGTGCTCACGACTCCTGTCCTCCCTGCTCAGGCCCGTGCTCAGCAAGCCCCCCGTCGGTCCGCCGCCACCACCGCCGGAACGACTCTCGCGGCGGCGACGGCAGGTCGCGCGCCCCCGTCCAGGCGGCAGCAGGCCCGGGCAGTCGCCCGGCCGAGCGGCGTCCGCCCGGCAGCGTGCCGCGGCCCACCCGGTCGAGCACCGCGCCGGCGACCCCGGCCATCCGCTCGACCAGCGCCAGGCGCCGACCGCTCCCGAACGCGTACGCCGCTCCCTTCATCGCCGCGGCCTCGCCGGCGTGGGTGCCCGGGCCGCGCACCCCTCCCCGGCGGGCGTCGACGACCTGCGAGCGCAGGTGCACCAGCACCTCGGGGATGTCGATGCGCACCGGGCACACCTCGAAGCACGCCCCGCACAGCGACGAGGCGTAGGGCAGCGAGTCGACCTGCTCGTCGACCCCGACCCCGCGCAGCAGCGGGTTGAGGATCGCCCCGATCGGGCCGGGGTAGACCGAGCCGTAGGCGTGGCCGCCGACCCGCTCGTAGACCGGGCACACGTTGAGGCAGGCCGAGCAGCGGATGCAGCGCAGCGCCTGGCGCCCGACCTCGTCGGCGAGCACCCGGGTGCGGCCGTTGTCGAGGAGCACCACGTGCACCTCCTGCGGACCGTCGCCGGGGGTGACGCCGGTCCAGGTCGAGGTGTAGGGGTTCATCCGCTCACCGGTGGAGGAGCGGGGCAGCAGCTGGAGGAACGTGTCGAGGTCCGACCAGCTCGGCAGCACCTTCTCGATGCCGACCACGCTGACCAGCACCTCGGGCAGGGTCAGGCACATCCGACCGTTGCCCTCGGACTCGACGACCACCAGGGTGCCGGTCTCGGCGATCGCGAAGTTCGCCCCCGACACGGCAACCTTCGCCCGCAGGAACTTCTCGCGCAGGTGCTCGCGGGCGGCACCCGCCAGCACCGCGGGCTCGTCGGTGAGGTCCGCCGGGGCCGGCCGCCCCGCCCCGGCCATCGCCCGCAGGAAGATCTCACGCACCTCGGCGCGGTTGCGGTGGATCGCCGGCACCAGGATGTGGGAGGGCAGGTCGTCGCCCAACTGCACGATGAGCTCGGCCAGGTCGGTCTCCCAGGCGGCGATGCCGTGCTCGGCGAGCGCCTCGTTGAGGCCGATCTCCTGGGTGGCCATCGACTTGACCTTCACGACCTCGTCGACGCCGTGGCCGCGCGCCACCGCCGCGACGATCGCGCACGCCTCGGCGGCATCGCGGGCCCAGTGCACGGTGGCACCGCGCGCGGTCAGCGCCGCCTCGAGGTCGACCAGGTGCTGCTCGAGGCCGACCAGGGTGGCGTCCTTGACCGCCGCCGCCCGCAGCCGCAGCTCCTCCCAGTCGTCGAGCTCGGCGACCACCCGAGCCCGCTTGGCGCGGATGGTGCCGGTGGCGTGGGCCAGGTTGTGCCGCAGCTGGGTGTCGGCGAGCGCCTCCCGGGCCGCGGTGGGGAAGGCCGGCATGCCGACGAACGTGGCGCTCACCGCCCCACCTCCTCGGCGGGCGTCGTGCCCGGGGAGGCCGCCGGGGCTCCGCCCGAGGCGTCGTCCTCGGTCGCCGCCAGGATCTCGGCCAGGTGCATCACCCGCACCCCTGCCCGCTGCCGCGACAGCACCCCGCCGATGTGCATCAAGCAGGAGTTGTCGCCGGCCACCAGCACCTCGGCGCCGGTGCCCCGCACGTGCCGGGCCTTGTCGGACCCCATCGCCACCGAGGTGTCGGCGTTCTTGAGCGCGAACGTGCCCCCGAACCCACAGCACTCCTCGGCGTGGGGCAGGTCGACCAGGCGCAGGCCGCGCACCGCCTCCAGCAGCCGCCGCGGCCGGTCGCCCACCCCGACCATCCGCAGCGAGTGGCAGGTCGGGTGGTAGGCGACCGTGTGCGGGAAGTAGGCACCGACGTCGACGACCCCGAGCACGTCGACGAGGAACTCCGTGAGGTCGTGAACCCGCGGCGAGGTCTCGGCGACGGCGCGCACCAGCCCCGGGTCACCGGAGCGCCCGGCCACCAGCGCGTGCTGGTGGCGCACCGAGCCCACGCAGCTGCCGGACGGCGCCACCACCGCGTCGTAGCCGGCGAAGGCGTCGACGAACGTGCGCACCACCGGCACCGCCTCGTCGAGATAGCCGGTGTTCACCATCGGCTGCGCACAGCAGGTCTGCGCCGCCGGGAACTCGACCTCCACTCCGAGCCTCCGCAGCAGCCGCACCACAGCCTTCCCGGTCTCGGGGAACATCGCATCGTTGACGCAGGTGATCATCAGGGCGACGCGCATGGGCTCCATCATGTCGCCGCCCCTGCCGCGGGCCCCGACTCCGGCCCGGCTCGGTGGCCGGCGAAGAAGCCCTCCAGCAACGCCGCCGTCTCCTCGGCGAGCACCCCCGAGATCACCTCCGGCCGGTGGTTGAGCCGCCGGTCGCGCACGACGTCCCACAGGCTGCCCACCGCGCCCGCCTTCGGGTCGAACGCCCCGAACACCACCCGGTCGACCCGGCTCAACACGGCCGCGCCGGCGCACATCGTGCACGGCTCGAGCGTGACCACGAGCGTGCAGCCCGCCAGCCGCCACTCGCCGCGCGCTGCCGCCGCGGCCCGCAGCGCCACCACCTCGGCGTGACCCGTCGGGTCGGCCTGCGCCTCGCGCACGTTGCGGCCGCGGCCGACCACCGTGCCGGCGGCATCGACGACCACCGCACCGATCGGCACATCGCCGGTGGCGAGCGCCGCCCGCGCCTCGTGCACGGCGGCGCGCATCGGCGCCTGCCACACGTCGTACGGCGTCGGGGGCATGGCGACAGTCTGCCGCGCGCCCGGGCCGCCGGGTGCGCTCACGCCGGGGTGAGCCCGACCGCGTCGTCGAAGAGCGGGCCGAAGCCCAGCTGCCGGGCCACCTCCGAGAGGAGCTCGTCGGGGTAGAGATCGACGTCGTCGAGCAGGGCGGCCAGGTCGAGGGTGCTGATGCCCAGGTCGTCGAAGATCTCCAGGTCGCCGGCCGGCACCTGATCGTCGTCGTCGGGCAGTGGCAGGCCCAGCGACTCGAGCACCGAGGAGGCGAGCTCCCACTCGTCGGCTGCGGTCAGGTCGGAGAGCAGCACCCGGGTGAACGGGCCGGTCACCCGGACCACCACGAAGTAGTCCTCGTCGAAGGCGACCAGACCCAGCACCCCGGCGTCGCCGGGGAACCGGCCCAGAGCTCCGGCGAGCGTCTCGAGGTCGCCGAGATGGTCGTGGGTCAGCGACTCCACCTGCCAGGCGCCCTCCTCGCGGAAGACAGCCAGGGCGAAGTCCACGGCGTCCTCGAAGTCGCGCATGGTCTGGAACCTTCCGTCGGTGGTGCGGGGCGGCCCGACGAGCACCTCGCCTGCGCGAGGCACCTCCCAGAGTGGCAGAGGCGGACGCCGCGGGGAACCCCTTGCGGCCCGCGTCACCACGCGAGGGAGCATCCGGGCCCGGAGTGCGCCGCGCCGGTGTCCCATGGCCTAGCCTTCGAGCATGCGCACGCACGTCGTCGACCACCCGCTCGTCGCCCACAAGCTCACCGCCCTCCGCGACGTGGACACCGACTCGCCGACCTTCCGCCGGCTCGCCGACGAGCTGGTGACGCTGCTGGCCTACGAGGCCACGCGCGACGTGCGGGTCGAGCAGCACGGCATCACCACCCCAGTGGCGCCCACCACCGGCGTCCGGCTGGCCCACCCCAAGCCGATGGTGGTGCCGATCCTGCGCGCCGGGCTCGGCATGCTCGAGGGGATGATGCGGCTGCTGCCGACCGCCGAGGTCGGCTTTCTCGGCATGGTGCGCAACGAGGAGACGCTCGAGGCGTCGACCTACGCCGAGCGGCTGCCCGAGGACCTCGCCGGGCGCCAGTGCTACGTGCTCGACCCGATGCTCGCCACCGGCGGCACCCTCGCCGCGGCGATCCGGTTCCTCACCGACCGCGGCGCCGACCACATCACCGCGATCTGCCTGCTGGCCGCCCCCGAGGGCTGCGAGCGGCTCGAGCGCGAGCTCGAGGGCCTCGAGGTCCCGGTCACCGTGGTCACCGCCGCCATGGACGAGCGGCTCAACGAGAAGGGCTACATCGTGCCCGGGCTCGGCGACGCCGGCGACCGGCTCTACGGCGTCGCGGGCAACTGAGCTCCTCAGCGGGCACCGGCGGCCGCCCTTGCGGGCTTACCCCTGCAGGCCGGGCACCTTGCCGGTCACCAGCAGCAGCATGAGCAGCACCACCAGCAGCGCCAGCACGCCGTAGGTCCAGCCCTTGCTCGAGCGCTCCTCGGGCGACTCGGGTGCGTCGTAGCGGTGTCCGTCGGGGCGCGCCAGTCGCTCCTGCTCGTCGTCCATTCCTCGGCTCTCCTCGCGGTCGGCCTCCCCACGCGGATGCTAGCCGGTCGGCCTCAGAGGCCCTTCACCGCGCTGAGCAGCTTGCCGAGGGAGTCCTTGGCGTCGCCGAACAGCAGCGTCGTCTTGGGGTCGAAGAGCAGCTCGTTCTCGATGCCGGCGAACCCGGGGCGCATCGACCGCTTCATGAACACGATCTGCTTCGCCTCGTCGGCGTCGAGGATCGGCATGCCGTAGATCGGCGCGCCCGGGGTGGTCTTCGCGGCCGGGTTGACCACGTCGTTCGCCCCGACCACCAGCACCACGTCGGTGTGCTTGAACTCGCCGTTGATGTCGTCCATCTCGACCAGCTGCTCGTAGGGCACCTGCGCCTCGGCCAGCAGCACGTTCATGTGACCCGGCATCCGGCCGGCCACCGGGTGGATGGCGTAGTCGACCTTCGTGCCGCGGGCGGCGAGCACGTCGACCAGCTCGCGCAGCGTGTGCTGCGCCTGGGCGACAGCCAGGCCGTAGCCGGGCACGATGATGACCCGCTCGGCGTACCCCAGCAGGATCGCGACGTCCTCGGGGCCGGCCGAGCGCACCGGCCGGTCGGAGGCGACACCCGCGCCCAGCGTCGAGCCACCCTTGAGCGCGCCGAAGAGGATGTTGGCCACCGAGCGGCCCATCGCGCCGGCCATCAGCAGGGTCAGGAACGTGCCGGCCGAGCCGACCAGCGTGCCCGCCACCAGCAGCACCACGTTGCCGAGGACATAGCCGCCGGCGGCGACGGTGAGACCGGTGAACGCGTTGAGCAGCGAGATCACGATCGGCACGTCGGCACCGCCCACCGGAAGCACCAGCAGGACGCCGACCGCGAGCCCGAGCAGGGCCAGCACGATGCCGATCCACATGGTCGGGTCGGTCACGGTGAGCACCGAGAGCACCACCGAGGCCAGCAGCAGGACGCCGAACACGACCGGCAGGCCCGGGAAGACCACCGGGCGGGAGGTCATCAGCTCCTGGAGCTTGGCGAAGGTGACGACCGACCCGGCGAACGACACCGCGCCGACCAGGATCGTGAACGCGGTCGCCGCGAACGTGAACCAGCCTGGCCCGAACGCGCTGTCGGCGTGCGGGACCATCTCGTGCAGCTCCAGCAGCGCGACCAGGGACGCCGCGCCGCCGCCGACGCCGTTGAACAGCGCCACCATCTGCGGCATCTGGGTCATCTGGACCTTCTGGGCCCCGAGCACACCGGCCGCCGAGCCGAGCGCGATCGCGACCAGGATCAGCGGCACGTGGTCGAGCTCGAGGTAGAAGAACGGCACCGCGACCGCCACCACGGCCGCCGCCGCACCGAGTAGGTTGCCGGCGCGGGCGGTCTTCGGCCCGGCCAGGCCCTTCAGCGAGAGGATGAAGCAGACCGCGCAGGCCAGGTAGGTCAGCTGGACCCAGGTGGGGGGCATCACGCGGCCCCTCCGGTCGAGCCGGTGTCGGCCTTGGCCGGCTTCGGCTTGCGGCGGGTGAACATCTGCAGCATCCGGTCGGTGACCACGAAGCCGCCCACCATGTTGACCGCGGCCAGCACGATCGCGATCAGGCCGACCACCAGCGCCACGGTCGAGTCGGTCATGCCGGTGACGATGACCGCGCCGAGCAGGATGATGCCGTGGATCGCGTTCGCCCCCGACATCAGCGGGGTGTGCAGGGTCGAGGAGACCTTCGAGATCACCTCGATGCCGACGAACACGCTCAACACGAAGATCGTCAACCAGACGACTTCCTCGCTCATGCGGGGTCTCCTTCCAGGGCGGCGCGGGTCGGTTCGTGCAGGATCCGGCCCTCGTGGACCACACAGGAGCCGGCGACGATCTCGTCGGCGAAGTCGGGCGCGAACGCGGCCGGGCCGCCGTCGGCGCCCGGAGTGGTCATCAGCGTGAGCAGGTTGACGACGTTCTGGGCGTAGAGCCGGGACGCCGGCCCGGGCATCTGCGCGGGCACGTTGCGCCCGCCCCAGACCTGGGCGTGGCCGATGCGCACCACCTCGCCGGGCACCGACCCCTCGACGTTGCCGCCGGTCTCGGCGGCCAGGTCGACCACCACCGAGCCGGGCTTCATCGCCTCGACCATCGCCGAGGTCACCAGCAGCGGGGCCTGCCGGCCGGGCACCGCGGCGGTGGTGATCAGGGCGTCGGCGCTCGCGACGTAGGGGGCGAGCAGGTCGCGCTGGCGCTGCGCCCGCTCCTCGGTCATCTCCCGGGCGTAGCCGCCGGCGCCCTCCAGCGTCTCCAGGTCGAGCTCGATCGCCTGGGCGCCCATCGAGCGGATCTCCTCCGCCGCGGCGGCGCGCACGTCGTACGCCTTCACCACGGCCCCCAGCCGGCGCGCGGTCGCGATGGCCTGCAGGCCGGCGACGCCGGCACCCAGCACCATCACCTCGGCCGGGGGAACGGTGCCCGCGGCGGTCATGTTCAGGGGGAAGAAGCGGCGCAGCAGCCCCGCGGCCACGATCGCGCAGCGGTAGCCGGAGACCAGCGACTGCGACGACAGCGCGTCCATCGACTGCGCCCGCGAGATGCGCGGCACCAGCTCCATGGCGAACGCCGTCGCCCCGACGTCGCGCAGGTCGGCGACCAGCGGCAGCTCGGCGTTGGTCGGCAGGAACGACACCGTGGCCGCTCCCCGGCGCAGCCGGCGCACCGCCCCCGGATCGAGCGGCTGCACCGAGATCACCACGTCGGCCTCGTCGACCGCACGCTCGTCGAGCAGCGCGCCGGCGGCGGCGTACTCCTCGTCGGCGATCTGCGCGCCCAGCCCGGCGCCCGGCTCGACGGTGACGTCGTAGCCCAGCCCGGTCAGCTTGCCGACGAGGTCGGGGACCATCGCCACCCGGGCCTCGCCGTCGCGTGTCTCTCGTGTCACAGCGATCCTCACACCGGCAACCTAGCGGAGGGGGCGGCCTCCGCGGGGAGGGCTCCGTACCCTGGCGGTGTGAGTTCGACCGCGGCCACCGACCCGCAGGTGCCGCTGCCCGCCGACGAGGGCTTCCGCCGGCTGATGGTGGAGGCGAAGTTCGGCATGGACGAGATCGCCACCAAACTGAAGATCCTGCGCGAGGAGTTCACCCACCTCCACGACTACAACCCGATCGAGCACATCTCCTGCCGGCTCAAGACCCCCGACAGCCTGCGCGAGAAGATCGCCCGCAAGGGCATCGACGCCGAGGCCGACGACGTGCTCGACCAGGTGCGGGCGCGGATCACCGACCTGGCCGGGGTGCGGGTCACCTGCAGCTTCATCTCCGAGGTCTACCGGGTCTTCGGCATGCTCGGGCAGCAGCAGGACATCCGGGTGCTCGACGTGCGCGACTACATCGCACATCCCAAGCCCAATGGCTACCGCAGCCTGCACGCGCTGGTCGAGGTGCCGGTGTTCCTCTCCGGCGGGGCGGTGCCGGTGCTGGTCGAGGTGCAGTTCCGCACGATCGCGATGGACTTCTGGGCCAGCCTCGAGCACAAGATCTACTACAAGTACCGCCGCGAGGTGCCGCCCGAGCTGCTCGCCGGCCTGCACGACGCGGCCGAGACCGCCTACGCCCTCGACGTGCGGATGGAGTCGCTGCACCAGGAGGTGCAGGGGCTCGAGGACCTCCCCGCCGAGGTGCTGGAGCAGCTCCGTTCGGGAGCGGCCACTGCCCTGCCCGAGCAGCTGTTGGCCTCGTTGCGGCGGCTCGGCGGCGAGCCGACCGCTCCGCCTACCCGGCCCTGAGCGGGAACTCGCCGACGATCTCGTAGCGCGGGCGGCCGCCCGGGCCCTCCCCCAGGAACGACTGCACGAGCGTGAGCCGGTCCGCGGTCCAGGCCGGGCCGGCGTACCCCTCGAGCAGCCGCACCCAGTTGCTGGCCTCCTCCGGGCGGCCCAGCCGGGCCAGCGTCACGTGCGGCCGGAACCGCTTGCCCTCGACCTCGATCCCGGCCCGGGCCGCGGCGGCGCGGGCACCGGTCGCGAGCCGGTCGAGCTCGATCCGGCCGGTGTCGTCGAGGTCGAGCCCGGCCCACAGCACCCGCGCCCGCGCCGGGTTCGGGAAGGCGCCGCCACCGGCGAGGCGCACCTGGAAGCTGGTACGCCGGTCGGCCGCGCGGGCGAGCCGCTCACCGAGGTCGTCGAGGTGCCGCTCGGCCACGTCGGCGAGGAACGCCAAGGTGAGGTGGAACTGCTCCGGGGCGGCCCAGCGGAAGGTGGCCGCGTGCCGGCGCGGCTCCAGGAACTCCTCGAGGTGCTCGACCGCCTCCTCGGAGGGCAGCAGCGCCGCGAACATCCGCATGATCACGAGCCTAGTGAGAGCCCGGCCGCGGCATGTAACGCGGTGTCCCCGTAGGTAACGCGGTGTCCCGACAGCCCTCGAGCTACCCGGACACCGCGTTACATCTGCCCGCGTTGCTAGATCTGGGTGCCGATGGCGGACCCGATCGCGAACGTCACCGCCATCGCGAACAGGCCGCCGAGCACGTTGCGGGCCACGGCGCGACCGGCGGGGCCGTAGCCGAGCCGGGCGCTGGCCCAGCCGGTCAGGGCGAGCGCGGCTGCGACGGCGCCGACCGTCGCGCCGACGCGGAGCTCGTCGGCGACGAGCAGGATCACCAGCAGCGGCAGCAGTGCGCCGACCGTGAACGCGATCATCGAGGCCACCGCCGCCGCCCAGGGGCTGGTCAGGTCGTCGGGGTCGATGCCCAGCTCCACCTCGGCGTGTGCGGCGAGGGCGTCGTGGGCGGTCAGCTGCTCGGCCACCTGCAGGGCGAGGTCGTCGCTGAGCCCCTTCTCGACGTACAGGCCGGCGAGCTCGGCCAGCTCGGCCTCCGGCTCCTCGGCCAGCTCGCGCCGCTCCTTGCGCAGCAGCGCGAGCTCGGAGTCGCGCTGGGTGCTGACCGAGACGTACTCGCCGGCGGCCATGCTCATCGCACCGGCCGCGACGCCGGCGACGCCGGCGACCAGGAGCGCGGTGCGGTCCGAGGTGGCACCGGCGACGCCGATCACGATGCCGGCGGTGGAGACGATGCCGTCGTTGGCGCCGAGCACGCCGGCCCGCAGCCAGTTGAGCCGGCTGGTGAACCCGAGGCGGTGCGGCTCGTCGTCGTGGGGACCCGGCGTGAGGTCCGGCGTGGCGGTCGTGGGGTCCATGCCCCGATCCCACACCGGTGGGACCGGGACATCAAGCAAGGGTTGGCTGGCCTTGCAGCGTCGTCCCGAGCTGGGTCACAGCCCCAGGTCGCGCCCGATCAGCTCCTTCATGATCTCGTTCGAGCCGGCCCAGATCTTGCTGACCCGGGCGTCGCGCCAGGCCCGGGCCACGCGGTACTCGTTCATGAACCCGTAGCCGCCGTGCAGCTGCACGCAGTGGTCGAGCACCTCGTTCTGCACCTGCGAGGACCACCACTTGGCCTTCGCGGCGTCGACGGCGGTGAGCTCACCGGCGTCGTGGGCCGCGACGCACTGGTCGAGGTAGGCCTGGGTCACCTCGATCCGGGTGAACAGGTCGGCCAGCAGGAACTTGTTGTGCTGGAACTGGCCGATCGACTGGCCGAACGCCTGCCTGTCCTTGGCGTACTGCAGGGTCTCGTCGAGGATCTGCTTGGCGTGCGCGACGTTCGAGATCGCGCAGCCCAGCCGCTCCTGCGGGAGCTTCTGCATCATGTGGATGAAGCCGCCGTCGAGCTCGCCGACGATCTCGGCGTCGGTGACCCGCACGTTCTCGAAGAAGAGCTCGGCGGTGTCGGACTCGTCCTGCCCGACCTTGTCGAGCTTGCGGCCGCGGCTGAAGCCGGGCGCGGTGGCCTCGACGGCGAAGAGCGTGATGCCGCGGGCCTTCTTCTCGGGGCTGGTGCGCGCCGCCACCAGCACCAGGTCGGCGGAGTAGCCGTTGGTGATGAACGTCTTGGACCCGTTGATGACCCAGGAGTCACCGTCGCGGACCGCGGTGGTCTTCAGCGCCGCGAGGTCGGAGCCACCGGAGGGCTCGGTCATGCCGATCGCGAGCAGGATCTCGCCCGCGGCGACGCCGGGCAGCCAGCGCTGCTTCTGCTCCTCGGTGCCGAGCTCGACGAGGTAGGGCGCGGTGATGTCGGCGTGAATGCCGACGCAGGAGCCGAGCGCCGCGTTCACCTTGTTCAGCTCCTCGAGCAGAACGGCGTTGAACCGGTAGTCGCCGGCCCCGGCGCCGCCGTACTCCTCGGGGATCTCCAGGCCCAGGAATCCCTGCTTGCCCGCCTCGAGCCAGAACTCGCGCGGAAGCGCCTTGGCCTCGGCGTGCTGCTCGACGTGGGGGATGACCGACCGCTCGAGGAACTCACGCACCGAGCCGCGGAACGCCTCGTGGTCCTCGTCGTAGATGCTGCGCTTCATGGGGCCGGACTCTACCCGCGGGTAGCCGACCGGACGGACACCGCCGGCCCCGTCTCGCCGACGGGGCCGACGCACCGCTCACCAGGTGTGGAAGCGCACGACCTGCTCGGCCTTCCGGTGGCCGTCCCCGGTGACGAGGACCCGCACCTGGTGCACCCCCACGGCGGTGGGGGCCCCGACGAACGAGAGCCGTCCGGTCCGCTGATCCCGACGCGCCGTGACCCCGTCGGGCAGGTCGCCCTCCCAGCTCACCCGCAGACCGCGCGACCCAGCGATGCGGAGGCTCAGCCTGATCGGCTCACCGACCCGGGCGTGCACCAGCGGCGTGCTCAGGACGGCCGCGCCGTGCCGGCGCACGCGCAGGCGTCCGTCCACATAGGTCGGTTCGTAGTCGAGGCTCTCCACACCGCCGCACCTGGTGAGCGTCTCGCGTACGACGGCCCGGCAGGTGGCCTGAGCCGGAAGATCGAACGGCGTGTCACCCGCGACCAGCCCCAGATAGTGGGCGGCCACGACCGGCGAGGCGCCTCCGCGCAGCATCCGCCCCCACGTCGCCCGGACGGTCAACGGCGCGCGGGCGACCACCATCGTGCGGGTGACCGAAGGGGCGGCCAGCCAGTCGGCGTCGCCTGCCTGGGCGGCCTCGACGGCACAGGTCCCGGCGCCGATCACCCGCAACGTCGCACCGGTCACCGTGCAGACGTCGGTGGACAGCGAGACGAACCGCACCGGGAGGCCCGACGTGGCGCTGGCGGTCAGCTCTCTGTCGCCCTGCCCGTAGACCAGGCTGTCGGGGGCGATGAAGGTCAGGGTCTGCGACTGGGGCTCCGGGTCCGGCGGCGGGGGCTCGGGGTCCGGGTCCGGGTCCGGGTCCGGGTCCGGTGGCGTCGACGTGGCGTGCGGCGTCGCCGACACCACCGAGGACCGGGCCGACAGTCCGAGGTGGTTGCGCGCCTGGACGAGGTAGTAGTAGGTCTCACCGTTGGTGAGCCCGGTGTCGGTGAACGACGCGGCGGTCGGGCTGCCGACCGGGGCGAAGGTCCCGTCCACGGCGGCCGACCGGGAGACGACGTACCCCGTGACCGGGAGCCCTCCGGTGTCGAGAGGTGGGGACCAGGTCAGGGCGACCTGCCGGTCCCCGGCCGCCGGGGCGAGGCCGGAGGCCGCCTGCGGGGTGGTCGCGGTGACCACGTCCGCGGAGGCCGCCGAGACCGCGCCTGGCCCGGCCTCACTCACCGCGCGGACGGTCGCGGAGTAGCGGTGCCCGGGCAGCAGGCCGGTGACGTTGACCGTGGTGACGTCACCCGTCACCGGCACCGTGCGCGGCGGCTCGGCCGAACTGCCGTCGGTCACCAGGCCGTGATCGGTCACCTGCAGCGAGTAGCCGGTGATCGGGAGGTCCCCCTCGTCCTCGGGGGCGCTCCAGGTGAACCGCACGCTGTCGTGGAGCGGGCCGGCGACGCCGGTCGGCGCGGAGGGCGCCGCGGGCACCGACGGGCCGGCGATCCGGATCTCGATCTCCGCCGGGGTGGAGCCGACCAGTTGGTCGTCGACCGCGCCGTAGACCAGCGTCGAGGTTCCGGAACCGGAGACGGTCAGCTCCGTCTCATGGTCGTCGACGATCGTGTACGCCGTCGTCTGGGCGCCGGTCACCTCGTAGCTCACCCGCTGCACGCTCTTGGTGCCCGCCGCCTGCGCGGACAGGCTGGCGGTGACGGTGCTGCCGTAGGGATAGACGCCGCTCTCGGGGGCCGGGGGGTCCAGCTCGACCGTCGCGGTCGGCGGAGTCGCGTCGACGGCATCGGCGAAGGCGAACCCGGGGTCGCGGGTCAGCATCATCATGGTCGCCACGGTGCCGCCGAGGTTCGCGCCACCCGCCGAGACCACGTTCGCCCCGCCGGCGGAGACGACGTTCGCCCCACCGGCGGACACCACGTTCGCGCCCCCGGCGGAGACGACGTTCGCCCCACCGGCGGAGATCACCGAGTTCGCGCCCATCTCGATCCTGACGTTCGCCCCACCGGCGGAGACCACATTGGCGCCGCCGGCCGAGACCACGTTCGCGCCGCCCGCCGACACCACGTTGGCGCCGCCCGCCGACACCACCCGAGCGCCGGCGTCGACGGCGGCGATCCGGTCGGTCAGCACGTCGCGGAGGATGGTCAGCTTTCCATCGCACCGGTAGCTCTGAGCGCCGGTGACGACGAGGAAGCTCGAGCACTGGTAGACGTCGTTGGTCCGGCTGCTGTTGGGTGTCGTGAGCGACTGGGCGGCCGAGGCCCACAGCTCCGAGATCGCGCTGCCGAGGAACTGGAAGGCCGAGCCGATGGTCCCGGCGAGGTTCGACACCCCGGACACAAAGGACTGCCCCCACTCCTGGAAGGCGGCACCGACGTCCCACCCGGCCCGTCGGGCATGGCGCTGGTCCGCAGCGCTCTGTGGCGTGACAGTGACGATCAAAGGCTGGTCCAGGTCGTACTTCCGCCCCTCGCTGTCGGTCCAGGTGACCGCGAAGCCGCCTTGGGCCTGGACTCCGGAGCCCAGCTCGTCCTGCAGCTCGGCCTCGTCGCCCTGGTGGATCCGCACGGTCGAGCCGGCCCGAAGGGTGCCGGCTGCCGCCGTGAGCACGATCCAGGCCCCGCCCTCGATGACACAGGTCGACCCGGTGGTTCCGGCACCGCAGGACTCGCTGTCGAGGCTGCCGTCGGCGGCGGCCGGGACGGTGACGAAGGAGTCGGCCGGGTCGAAGGCGTGGGAACCCTCCACCGTGTCGGGTGGGTCGGTGACCACCACGGTGTCGGCGGCGGTCCAGGTCTGCGCGCCGTCGGGCGAGCTGACCACCACGGTGGCGGCGTAGCCCTCGTCGTTGCTGCCGCGCGGGTAGCGGCAGGTCGCCGTGTCTCCGGTCGACGCCACGGGATCGCGGAAGCGGCCGTCGCAGAAGAACTCGTACGTCGAGCCGGACGGCACGTGCGAGGTGCCGGCGTCCAACTGCACCGTCTCGCCGGCCGTCACCTGGTCCGGGCTCGCGGTCAGTCGGGCCTGGTACGCCGTGGGGCGGGTGACGGCGGTGACGACCGGGCCGGTGCCACGGCTGTTGGTCGCGGCCACGCTCACCCCGTAGTCCACCCCGTCGGTGAGCCCGGTGAGCGTGGCCCGGCGCGAGGTCACCGTCGTGACGACGTCGGACCCCGTTCCGGTGGCACCCGCCGGGTGGGCCCGGACGGTGTAGTCCAGCACCGGCTGGCCGCCGTCGTCGGACGGCTCGTCCCAGGCCAGGTCGATCTCACCGGACCCGGGGGTGAGGACCAGGTGGCGCGGTGCCGATGGGGCAGTGTCGGCCGCGGCGACGCCGGGGATCATCAAGACCTGCAGGCCGTTGTCGCCGACGCCGTTGTGGGTCAGGTAGAGGTTGCCGTCGGGGTCGAGGTCGAGGTCCCCGACGTCGACCAGCCGCACCGAGCGGGGGTCGGCCCCGTCACTGACTTCCGGCGCGGTCGCGTCGCCGGCGACGTGGTGCAGCGTGGCGTCCGGACGGATCTGCCAGATCTCGTTCGCGCCGGCGCCGGCGTCGATCGCGACGAAGAGGCTGCCCTGCCGATCGGCGACCGGGCCGGCCAGGATCTCGAGGTGCGCCTCGTCGACGGACCCGCCCTCCACCGGTGCCGGCCTGTCCCAACCGTCCGGCTGGCGGCAGCACAGCGTGACGATCTCGTTGGTACGTCGGTCGACCCGGTGGATGTACCAGGTCTCGCGGAGGTAGACGTAGGGGCCTTTGGCGTCGAGCGACACGATGCTTCCCATGCGGGGGTGCTGACGCGCGTCCGGCACCACGCCGGGCAGGAACGGCGGCTGGTAGTGCGTCGCGGTGGTGTTCGCCCAGCCATCGGCGGAGGCCACGATCACCGATCCGGTCTGCTGGTCCGAGGGCACCGGAAGCGGGATCTCGGCCGCCACCCCGTAGCTGGTGCCTCCAGAGCCGAAGCTCTTCAGCCTCGCGCCGGCGACCAGCACCCCGGAGCCGTCGGGGTCCATGACGACCGACTCGGACGCCCAGGCCAACTCCCCGGTGAAGGCGTCGTCGATGGCGGGCACCGCCGCCGGGTCGATGGAGCCGTCGGAGGCTAGACGCCCGACACCCCAGCCGTACGACCGCTCCGAGATACCGGTCTCGCGGGGCGCCTGCAGGTAGAAGCCCCCGTCGGGCGCGACCTCGAACGCGGCGGTGGGGTCGTGGTCCCACGCCTCGGGGATCGGGGTCGCTGAGGTCGGCGCGGCAAGGACCGACTCCCCGACGGCGTAGGTCACGATGCTGGTCCTGCTCGACGCGCGACGGGCGGCGTAGATCGTGCCGTCGCCCCAGCGGACGTCGCCCAGGGAGACCTGGTTCCCGGCCGGCGTCGGCTCGGCGACGAGGACCCGCAGGCCGCCATCGGGCACCAGGGCCGTGGCGGGTGGGGCCAGCGTGGCCAGCCCGGAGACGGCGAGAGCGGCGGCGAGTGCGGGCCCGAGAACTGCACGACGACGGAAGGGCATGGGACCCCCTAGAACGGCGGACGTCCGATCCCCCGTCGGCTCCGACGCTCCGCGACTGTTATCTAAGTCACACCGAGAGCCTCCGTCTCGGTTTTGCCGTTTCTTCACCCCTTCGGTCCAGACGTCGTCCACGCCACGCCGCGGCGGAGCCCGCCGATGCGTGAGGTGCTCCCCGCATGGGTAAGGGTGGCGGGTCGGGGGTGCGTCCTGGGGAGGGGCGAGCCGTCCGGCGACCACACCCCCGTGGATCGATCCAAGACCTCCCCGAGGAGACACCTGTGGAGAGCTGGCCCGGACAGCCTTACCCGCTGGGCGCGACGTTCGACGGCACCGGCACCAACTTCGCACTCTTCAGCGAGGCCGCCGACCGCGTGGAGCTGTGCCTGTTCGACGACGAGGACAACGAGACCCGGGTCGAGGTGACCGAGGTCGACGCCTACGTCTGGCACTGCTACCTGCCCTCGGTGCAGCCCGGCCAGCGCTACGGCTACCGCGTGCACGGCCCCCACGACCTCTCGCGCGGGCTGCGCTGCAACCCCAACAAGCTGCTGCTCGACCCCTACGCCAAGGCCACCAGCGGCGAGATCGACTGGGACCAGTCGCTGTTCGGCTACGACTTCGGCGACCCCGACTCGCGCAACGACGAAGACTCGGCCGCCCACATGACCAAGGGCGTGGTGATCAACCCGTTCTTCGACTGGGAGGGCGACCGGCTGCTCAGCATCCCCTACAACGAGAGCCTGATCTACGAGGCCCACGTCAAGGGCCTCACCCAGCTGCACCCCGACGTGCCCGAGGAGCAGCGCGGCACCTACGCCGGAGTCGCCCACCCGGCCGTCATCGAGCACTTGCAGAAGCTCGGGGTGACCGCGATCGAGCTGATGCCGGTGCACCAGTTCATCCAGGACTCCACGCTGCTCGAGAAGGGACTGCGCAACTACTGGGGCTACAACACCCTCGGCTTCTTCGCCCCGCAGGCCTCCTACGCCGCCACGGGTGAGCGGGGCCAGCAGGTGCAGGAGTTCAAGTCGATGGTGAAGTCGCTGCACGCCGCCGGCATCGAGGTGATCCTCGACGTGGTCTACAACCACACCGCCGAGGGCAACCACCTGGGCCCCACGCTCAGCCTGCGCGGCATCGACAACCCGGCGTACTACCGCCTCGTCGAGGACGACCAGCGCTACTACATGGACTACACCGGCACCGGCAACAGCCTCAACGTCCGCCACCCGCACTCGCTGCAGCTGATCATGGACTCGCTGCGCTACTGGGTCACCGAGATGCACGTCGACGGGTTCCGCTTCGACCTGGCCTCGACCCTGGCCCGCGAGTTCTACGACGTCGACCGGCTGGCCACCTTCTTCGAGCTCGTGCAGCAGGACCCGGTCGTCAGCCAGGTCAAGCTGATCGCCGAGCCCTGGGACATCGGCCCCGGCGGCTACCAGGTCGGCGGGTTCCCCCCGCAGTGGACCGAGTGGAACGGCGCCTACCGCGACACCGTCCGCGACTTCTGGCGCGGCGAGCCGTCGCTGGGCGAGTTCGCCACCCGGCTCTCCGGCTCCGCCGACCTCTACGAGCACTCGGGCCGGCGACCGGTCGCGAGCATCAACTTCGTCACCGCCCACGACGGCTTCACGCTGCGCGACCTGGTCTCCTACAACGAGAAGCACAACGAGGCCAACGGCGAGGACAACAACGACGGCGAGAGCCACAACCGCTCCTGGAACCACGGCGTCGAAGGCCCCACCGACGACCCCGAGATCCTCGCCGCCCGGGCCCGCGAGCAGCGCAACGTGCTCGCCACCCTGCTGCTGAGCCAGGGCACCCCGATGCTGCTGCACGGCGACGAGCTCGGCCGCACCCAGCAGGGCAACAACAACACCTACGCCCAGGACTCCGAGCTGAGCTGGGTGCACTGGGAGGACGCCGACGGCCCCCTGATCGAGTTCACCGCCGCACTCGCCCGGCTGCGCCGCGACCACCCGACGTTCCGCCGCAAGCGGTTCTTCACCGGCGGTCCGGTCAAGGTGCCCGCCAGCAGCGACGCCGAGGGCGGCGAGCGACTCAACGACATCGTCTGGTTGCACCTCGCCGGCCACCCGATGGAGGACGACGACTGGGGCTCGGGCTCGAAGGCGATCGGCATGTACCTCAACGGTCACGGCATCCAGGGCCTGGACGCCCGCGGCCAGGAGATCGTCGACGACCACTTCCTGCTCTACTTCAACGCCGACGGGCCGGCGACGGTCACCCTGCCCCCTGCGGAGTACGCCGAGGCGTGGGACGTCGTCATCGACACCGGCGGCAGCGCCGCCAGCCACCCCACCCACCCGGCCGGGGCCACCTTCGAGATGACCACGCACAGCCTCGTGGTGCTCCAGCAGCACACCGAGGTCGAGGAGGAGATCGACCACTCGGTCGCCGCCTCCGTGGCCGCGATGTCGAAGCAGGCGTGAGCACCGTGCCGGAGCAGACGGAGCCCGAGACCGGTCCCATCGAGATCCCCGAGCCGCCGCTCGAGCCGCTCGACGGCACCCCCACCGAGGAGCCGGCCGACGTCCCGGGCGTCGGTGCGGACGAGGCCACCTCAGGCAGCGCCGACGCCGACGCGAGCCCGGCCGAGGGCGCCGCTGACCGGCGTACCCCCGTCAGCACCTACCGGCTGCAGATCACGCCCGAGTTCGACCTGCTCGCCGCCGCTCGGCTGCTGCCCTACCTGCACGACCTCGGCGTCGACTGGGTCTACCTGTCGCCGCTGCTGGCCTCCGAGCCCGACAGCGAGCACGGCTACGACGTCACCTCGTTCAACCGGATCGACCCGGCGCGGGGCGGAGCGGTCGGCCTGGCCGCGCTGTCGGCCGAGGCACAGCGGCTCGGCATGGGGGTGCTGGTCGACATCGTGCCCAACCACGTCGGTGTGGCCACCCCGGCCGAGAACGCCTGGTGGTGGGACCTCCTCAAGCACGGCGCCGGCTCCAAGTACGCCGCCGCGTTCGACGTCGACTGGGAGGCCGGCGCCGGCCGGATCCGGATCCCCGTCATCGGCGACGACGACCAGCCCGAGCCCGGCGGCGCGATCGGCAACCTCGAGGTGGTCGGCAACCTGCTGCGCTACCACGACCAGCTGTTCCCGGTCGCCCCCGGCACCGCCGAGCCCGACGACGACGGCAACCCGCCGGACCCCCAGGAGGTGCACGCCCACCAGCACTACGAGCTGGTCAACTGGCGCCGCGCCGACACCGACCTGAACTACCGCCGGTTCTTCGCGGTCAACACCCTCGCCGGGGTGCGGGTGGAGGACCCGCGGGTCTTCGACGCCGTGCACGTCGAGGTGCGGCGCTGGTTCGACGAGGGGCTGGTCGACGGGCTCAGGGTCGACCATCCCGACGGCCTGCGCGACCCCAAGGGCTACCTCGACGACCTGGCCGACCTCACCGGCGGCGCCTACGTGCTGGTCGAGAAGATCCTCGAGCCCGGTGAGGAGCTGCCGACATCGTGGGCGACCGCCGGGACCACCGGCTACGACGCGCTGGCGCACCTCGACCGGGTGCTCACCGACCCGGCCGGACAGGAGCCGCTCGATGCCCTCGAGGCCCGGCTGCGCGGTGCCGACGGGCCGGTCGACTTCCACGCGATGGTCCACGACCTCAAGCACGAGGTCGCCACCGGCATCCTGCGCTCCGAGACGCGACGCATCGTGCGGGGACTGCGCCGCGAGCTCGCCGACGCGACCCCTGACGACGAGGCCCTCGAGGCCGCGGTCGCCGAACTGCTCGCCTGCTTCCCGGTCTACCGCTCCTACCTGCCCGACGCCGGCCACGAGCACCTCGAGCAGGCGTTCACCGCGGCGCGGACGCGCCGCCCCGAGCTCGCTGCGACGCTCGACGCGGTGCGGCCGATCCTCGCCGACGGCGACACGCTGCCGGCCAAGCGCTTCCAGCAGACCAGCGGCATGGTGATGGCCAAGGGCGTCGAGGACTGCGCGTTCTACCGCTACTCCCGCCTCACCTCGCTCAACGAGGTCGGCGGCGACCCGAGCCTGTTCTCGATCACCCCCGCGCAGTTCCACGAGGCGATGACGCTGCGCCAGCGCGAGTGGCCGCACGCGATGACCACGCTGTCGACCCACGACACCAAGCGCGGCGAGGACGTCCGCGCCCGGATCACCGTGCTCGCCGAGATGCCCCAGCACTGGGAGCACGCCCTGCGCCGGCTGCTGGCCCTCGCCCCGGTGCCCGACCCCGTCTTCGGTTCACTGCTGTGGCAGGCGATCCTCGGGGCCTGGCCGGCGTCGCGAGACCGGCTGCGCGCCTACGCCGAGAAGGCGATGCGCGAGGCCGGCGACCACACCACCTGGACCCAGGTCGACACCGACTACGAGCACGCCGTGCAGCGCGCCGTCGACGCGGTCTTCGACGACCACGACGTGCGCTCGGTGCTCGAGGACCTCGTCGAGCACACCGCCCACCCCGGCTGGAGCAACGCGTTGACCGCCAAGCTGGTCGCGCTCACCATGCCGGGCGTGCCCGACGTCTACCAGGGCAGCGAGCTGTGGGAGCAGAGCCTGGTCGACCCCGACAACCGGCGCGAGGTCGACTTCGACCTGCGCGACGACCTGCTCGGCGCCGTGCGCGCCGGTGCCCGGGCCGCACTCGGCCACGGCCCCGAGGACTCCGGCATCGTCAAGCTGCTGGTGACCCACAAGGCGCTGCTCGCCCGGCGGGAGCGCCCCGAGCTGTTCACCGGCTACACCCCGCTGAGCGCCGAGGGCGAGGCGGCCGAGCACTGCCTGGCCTTCGACCGCGGTGGCGCGATCACGGTCGCCACCCGGCTGCCGCACGGCCTCCGCACCCGGCACGGCTGGGGCGACACCACGCTGACCCTGCCCTCGGGCAGCTGGTCCGACGCGTTGACCGGGCGGTCGGTCTCGGCAGGCTCGACCACCGCCGCAGGCTCGACCACCGGAGACGGCGTCGTCCGGCTGGCCGACCTGCTGCACGACTACCCCGTGGCGCTGCTGCTGCGTGAGGACACCGAGGGAGCCCCCGCCCGATGACCCACTCCTCCCTGCGCGGACCGTTCGACGTCTGGGCCCCGACCCCCTCGCGGCTGCGGTTGGTGGTCGCCGGACAGACCGTCGAGCTGACCCGGGCCGACGACGACTGGTGGACGCCGGTCGAGCCGGTGCCCCACGTCTCCATCGACGGCGGGGTCGACTACGGCTACCTCGTCGACGACTCCGACTACCCGGTGCCCGACCCCCGCGCGCGGCGCCAGCCCGGCGGCGTCCACGAGCTGTCCCGCACGTTCGACCCCGCGGCGTACCACTGGAGCGACGAGGCGTGGACCGGCCGGCCGCTCGCCGGCTCGGTCGTCTACGAGCTGCACGTCGGCACCTTCACCCCCGAGGGCACCCTCGACGCCGCGATCGGCCGGCTCGACCACCTGCGCTCGATCGGGGTCGACTTCGTCGAGCTGATGCCGGTCAACGCCTTCAACGGCACCCACGGTTGGGGCTACGACGGCGTCGCGTGGTTCGCCGTTCACGAGCCGTACGGCGGGCCCGCGGCGTACCAGCGGTTCGTCGACGCCTGCCACGCCGCCGGCCTGGGCGTGATCCAGGACGTCGTCTACAACCACCTCGGCCCCTCGGGCAACTACCTGCCGATGTTCGGGCCCTACCTGCACAGCGAGGGCGAGAACCCCTGGGGCGCCTCGATCAACCTCGACGGCGACGACTCCGAGCAGGTACGCCGCTACATCGTGGACAACGCGTTGATGTGGCTGGGCGACTACCACGTCGACGGGCTGCGCCTCGACGCCGTGCACGCCCTCGAGGACACCTCCCGGGTGCACCTGCTCGAGCAGCTCGCGGTCGAGGTCGCCGCGCTGTCGGCCCACCAGCGGCGCCCGCTCACGCTGATCGCCGAGTCGGACCTGAACGAGCCGCGGCTGATCACCCCCCGGGAGGCCGGTGGCTATGGCCTCGACGCCCAGTGGAGCGACGACTTCCACCACGCGGTGCACGTCGCGCTCACCCGCGAGACCGACGGCTACTACGCCGACTTCGAGCCGCTCGCCGCGCTGGCCAAGGTGTGCGAGCGCGGGTTCTTCCACGACGGCACCTGGTCGTCGTTCCGCGACCGCGAGCACGGCCGCCCGATCGACACCGAGCACACGCCGACCTGGCGGCTGGTGGTCTGCACCCAGAACCACGACCAGGTCGGCAACCGCGCCGTCGGCGACCGGGTCACCGAGGTGCTCGACGACGACCAGCTCGCCTGCGCGGCGCTGCTGACCTACGCCGGGCCGTTCACGCCGATGCTGTTCCAGGGCGAGGAGTGGGCGGCGTCGGCGCCCTTCCAGTTCTTCACCTCCCACCCCGAGCCCGAGCTGGGCCAGGCCACCGCCGAGGGACGGATCCGGGAGTTCGAGCGGATGGGCTGGGACCCCGCCGCGGTGCCCGACCCGCAGGACCCGGCCACCTTCCAGCGCTCCAAGCTCGACTGGTCCGAGGCCGACGGCGGCAGGCACGCGCGGATGCTCGCGGCGTACCAGCGGCTGGCGGCCCTGCGCCGGGAGTGGCCCGACCTGACCGACCCGTCGTTCGGCGCCACCTCGTGCGACGTCGAGGAGCAGCGGCGGGTGTTCCGGATGCGGCGCGGGCGGTTGCTGGTGGCGATGAACTTCGGCGCCGACGACACGGATGGCGAGGCTGGTGCGGTGGTGCTCGACGTCGAGCCCGGTCGCTCACTGCTGTTCGCGACCGGACCCGGCGTCGAGCTCAGCGACGGCCGGTTGACGCTCCCCCGGCACGCCGGGGCGCTGCTGTCACCGGCGTGAGTTCGCGCCGAGCGGCCGGCGTCAGCCCAGCGTGTTGAGGTCGACGACCTCGTCCTCGGCCGGCGCCTCCACCTCGACGTCCTCGCCGAACTCGGTGAACGTGACGCTGCCGGTGTCCTCGCCCTCGGTCTTCTCGATCTTGACCATGTAGTGCTCGCCGCCGGCCTGCACGTAGCCGGTCGAGACGCCCTCCTCCTCGTCGTCCTGCTCGATGACGACGACCTCCTCGCCGTCGAGCTCCTCGGTGCCCTTGACCGTGAACTTCTCCGCCGACTCGTCGTCGTTGTCGAACAGGTCGCCGATCAGCTCGTCGAGGTCGCAGAACTCCGCGAAGTCGCCCTCGGAGTCGACCACCCACTTGTCCAGCACGAGCGCCTGCTGGTCGGCCGGGATCCCGGCGGTGGTCCAGAACGCCTCGTCGGCGCGGAACCACGACTCCCCACCCGTGGAGACCACCTCGACGACGCCCTCGGCGCCGACGTCCATGGTGCCGCTGCACTCACCCTCGTCGGAGAGGCGGATGTCCATGCCGATGACCGTGCCGTCGGTGCTGACCTCGCCGGCGACGTGCACCGAGGAGAGGTCCTGCATCGCAGACTTGGCGGTCTCGACGATCTCGTCGGCCGGGCGGTCGGCGAAGCCGTCGTCGCCCTCGGCGCTGTCACCGTCGTCGCTGCCGCAGCCGGCGAGCAGGGCGGCCGTGCCGATCGCGGCCACCGCGAATCGAAGCTTCTTCACGTCTGTCTCCTTGACGCCCGTGCCAGGGCGCGTGGTTTCGGGATGGGTCGTGCGGGAGGGTGTGGATCGGTCCGGGTGTCGAGCCGTCCGGGTGAGGAAGAATCTCACCACACCGACGGGCCGGCGCCGCGCCTGGTTGCACACCGGGCCTCCGGGCGAAAGCAGTCGATCAGGGCCCCGAGAGCACCTCGGCGACCCAGGCGGGCACCAGCCGGGTGGCCGGGCCCTGCCTGGCCTCGTCGAACATCGAGCTCCCCACGCTCGGCTCGAGGTTGAGCTCGAGCGTGCGGGCGCCGTACGCCGCAGCGAGGCGCACGGAGCCGGCCGCCGGGTAGACCGCGCCCGAGGTGCCGATCGAGACGAACAGGTCGGCCTCGCCCAGCGCCTCCTCGATCCGGTCCATGTCGTAGGGCACCTCGCCGAACCAGACGACGTCCGGCCGCAGCGCCGCCGCACCGCAGCGCGGGCACGGCGGCAGATGGCTCAACGGGTCGAGCCAGGGCTGGCGGACCCCGCAGGCCAGACAGCGGGCCGCCCGCAGTTCACCGTGCATGTGCACCACCCGCCGGGAGCCGGACCGCTCGTGCAGGTCGTCGACGTTCTGGGTGACGACGAGCAGGTCGTCGCCGACGGCTGCCTCGAGCCGCGCCAGTGCGCGGTGGGCGTCGTTCGGGGCGACGTCGCGCAGCGCCGCCCGGCGGGCGTCGTAGAAGGAGTGCACGACGTGCGGCTGGGCGGCGAACGCCTCGGGGGTGGCGACGTCCTCGACCTGATGACCCTCCCAGAGGCCACCGGCGTCACGGAAGGTCGGCACCCCGCTCTCGGCGGAGATGCCGGCGCCGGTCAGCACGACGATCCTCATCGGCTCCCTGGGCTCCCTCGGACTCGGCGACGACGCGTCCGCGCCGTCACTCTCAGCCTAGGAGGTATGCACGACGTCAGCGCCGGGAGTGCAAGGACACGACATAGCCGGCCGCCTCCTCGAACGGCTCCCGCGACCACCCCGACCACCGCTCGACCGGTGCCAGCCCGGCGGCCGCCATCGCCTCGTCGTACGCCGCGAGCGGGGTGACCGGACAGCCGGCGGGCAGGTGCTGCTCGTCGAGGCCGAAGCCGCAGACCACGAGCCCGCCCGGGGCGGTGTGGGCGGCGAGCTGTCGGGCCACGTCGGGCAGGGTGCCCGGCTCGAGCAGCGGGACGATGTTGCCGGCGAGCAGCACCACGTCGAACTCCTCGCCCAGCTCGAGCGCGGCGAGGTCGCCGAACCGCCAGTCGAGCTCCGGTGCCTCGGCCCGGGCCACCGCCAGCATGGTCTCGTCGACGTCGACCCCGACCACGCGATAGCCGCGCTCGGCGAGGTGCACCGCGATCCGGCCGGTGCCGCAGCCGGCGTCGAGCACCCGGGCGGGCGGGTCGACGAGGCCGGCGACCAGCCGCGCCTCACCGTGGATGTCGTCGCCGCGGTCGGCGTTCGCGCGGAACCGCTCGGCGTACGCCGCGGCGTACTGCTCGCCCGCCTGGGCTCGGGCGATGCGCTGCCAGCGGGTGGTCACGGGCGTCTCCGGGGGCTCGATAGTGCCGTCGGGCGCAGGACCGGCGGCTTGACCCCTCAGTAGTACCAAGCCGACGGTGGCCGCACCGCCTATCGGCTGAGGAGGGCGGCGCCCTCCAGGACGCGGCGACGCCTGCGGTCCAGCGGCGAGAGGCGTCGGTCGAGGCGGGCGTCGAGGATCGCGACCGCCTGCGCGACGCTGCCGCTGTTCGCCAGGGCGAGGACCAGCGTCTCCTCGACGACCTCTCTCTGGGCGGCCGAGCCGCCGACGGTGACCAGTCGCGGCAGCGCCGCGCGCAGGCCGGTCACCGCGTCGGACCAGCGCTCCTCGGCGGCGGCGAGCCAGCCTGATGAGCGAGGCTGGCTGTTTGTCTCTTAATAAGTGACAAGGGTCGCCGGTGTCCTTAGTCTTGGCACTTAATAAAGGACATACGGACATGACTTCCCTCTTCGCCACGCCAGACCCCGATCTCGAGGACCAACAGGTCATCGGAGAGGTCCACGCAGTGCGCGCATCGCTCGCGGACCACCTACGCGCGCCCAAACGCTGGAACGGACTTCTCCGACGTACTTCGACCGCGCGCGCCATCCAGGGGTCCAACACGATCGAGGGATACACAGTCAGCGATGAGGACGCGGTCGCCGCGGTGGACGACGAGCCCCCACTCAGCGCTGACGAGGAGACATGGCTCGAGATCATCGCCTACCGCCGGGTTCTCACCTACGTCCTCAACGTGGCGACGGAGCCCGGCTTCGTGATCGACGAGGCCGTCCTCAGATCGATGCACTTCATGCTGCTCGACCACGACCTGTCGAAGACACCCGGGCGTTATCGGACGAGTGAGATCTTCGTCCGCGACGACAAACGCGGTGTCAACGTCTACGCCGGGCCTGAAGCCGACCTGGTGCCAGAGCTCATGCGGGACCTGTCAGAGTCGCTGTCGAAGCCGACGTCGGACGACCCGTTGGTGCGCGGGGCGATGGCACACCTCAATCTCGTCATGATCCACCCCTTCCGCGACGGCAACGGGCGCATGGCGCGTGCCCTGCAGACGATGATCCTCGCCCAGGACCAGGTCGTTGAACCGACCTTCTCCAGCATCGAGGAATGGCTCGGAAACAACACCCAGGACTACTACGACGTCCTCGCGGCCACAGGTCGGGGCGACTGGAATCCCGGCAACGACGCAACGCTGTGGGTGAAGTTCAACCTGCGGGCCCACCACATGCAGGCCCAGACGATGCGTCGCCGGTTCGACGAGGCCGAGATCCAGTGGCGACGCATCGATGAGCTGGTTGCCACGCATCGCCTCAACGAGCGGATCGGTGCGGCGCTCTTCGACGCGCTGATCGGTCTTCGCGTCACCCGACCGTCCTACGTGAAACTCACCGAACTCGACGAGCGCACAGCGACCCGCGACCTGGTCAACGCGGCCAACCTGGGCCTCTTGGAAGCGCGTGGCGAACGTCGTGGTCGCCACTATGTAGCCGGCGAGCCCCTGCGGCAGATCCAGGCGGACCTACGGGCCAGCCGGAAGCCCCTCGACGACCCGTATCCGACCCTCATCGGCGAGATCCGTAGGGCGTTGCCGTGAGAGAACCGAGCAACGGCCCGATGGGGATGCTCGCGCAGTCGGCCGTAGAGGCGCCCATTCGCGGGCTGTTCAGGCCGAGACCCCCCTCTGACCTGCGCAGCGCGTCAGATCAGTAGTACCAGGGGAAGCATCCGGGCGGGCTTCGGCTAGTTTCGATTGTCGTTGGATACCGATGGAAAGCGGCCCTGACCTGCAGGAACGTGCAGACGGTGAGCGATGGTCCCGTTGGTTGCGATCGAACGAAACCCGGCATTGTGCGGACTTTTTGCGGACCGTCCGTACCCATGCCGCGACCGACTCCCTACCGGAGGCGCTGCGCGACGACGGCCTCCGCAACGCCCAGTCGGAGCGCAATCCAAGCCCGAACGATCCTCACACCGAGGCGATAGTTGACAATCAGGTCGTCAAGGTTCGGCTCCGGCCGGTTCGCATGTTTGACTGCGTTGTAGCCATCGGCGAAGTCCTTGGGGAACGTCGTAGGGATGCTCGGGATGCAACCCGCGACCTCCGCCGCGATCTTGCGGACCCGCTGTTCCATCGTCTTCTTGTCCGCTCGCGCCTCACTTGCTCCCGCATCGCGGAACGCCTGGTAACCGAAGGCTTCGATCGCGATGCCGAGTTGTGCCATGTGTTCGTCAACGGTGCCCTGGCGGATGTCCAACAAGCGTAGGAAGGGCCTCAATCCCCGACGGTTTTCGTCCGTGAACTTAAGCCACTTCTGAATGCCGGCGGACCTGATGTCGGCGAACACGAAGAGCGGGCGTTCGTTCTTCCCCCATACGCCATCGCCGATTCCCGTAACGGCGGTCTTCACCTCACACCACCGCTGCCGAGGCTCATCTCCACTCGTGACGGCACCCTTCTCCTTGTTGCTGGTCGCCTCATGTCCTCGGAACATGATGGGCTTCCAGACGGCAACGCGCACGAGGTCTCGGATCGCCCTGTGCATCTGGATGTGATCTGCCCAGTCTCGTTCTTTCATCGAAAACGTCTGGAGCAGAGCCGTGCTCGTGTATCGGATCTCGGGTGCCAATGAGCCGGGCGCCGTTCCTCTGACGGTGGCGCTCAGATTGAGTCTGCCGGCGAGGCGCAGGTCGGGAGGAACGTCGATCGTCGTGGTCACATTCAACGAGCCGCTCCTCGACGCCGTCCTCGTCGTGCGGTGCGCCCAGAGATTCAACCAATGTCCCAGCCCGTCGATCTCGGAGCGGAAGCCATTGATCTTTGCGTAGTTCGCCGCGCGAGCTGCCTTCTCAACGGCAAAGTTGGCCGCAAGCTCACCGATGCCGGAGGATGCCGAGAAGCCACCGAATATGACCGATCCGCCGCCCGCGCTGCGACACCCCACCGGCCCGACGGAGCCCTTGTTGTCGAAATAGTCGAGTTCAGCCGGCGGCAGTTCCGGCGGCACGACTTGGCCGTCAGGTCCGATGTGCTGACCCAGTTCGCTCCAGAACCATCGTTCAGGGAAGTTGCCGACCAGGTATGGAATCCGAAGCAGAACGCCGCCTCGGTCCTGCTCATCAAGCGTCGCAGGGAGCAGTTCAGAGAAGTCACCCCTGAGGTTGAGGTGACCGACCCGGGACGTCGGTGCGGCGACTGTGTCAGCCATCGGTTGCACCCAACTGCTGCGCGACCTGGGCAGCAAATGCCGGGTCGGCGTGGATCCGAGCGACGACGTCGTCCGCAATCTTGTCGACGTCGAGCGGTGCGCCGAGCTCGACCGACATGCCGGATGGGAAGGCGGGCTCCAGCCGAGGGCCATCGTAAACGCTCTCACCGTTGTCGCCGTACGACGTGAGGACGTGATCGAAGACGAGCTGGACCTTCGTGTTGAAGATGTCCGGGGTGTAGGGCGCTTCCGGGAGACCTGCGTCGAGGACGCGACGTATGGTGCTGTCGACGTCGTTGGTGACGTCCACCTTGCGGCGCCAGTCCTGGACGAGCTTCTCGTGGAGGTGCTCCAAGAGCGACTTCGCGCTGGCCCGTACGACGTCGCATTCTTCATCGGTGAGCACGGGCTCCGGCTGCGTGAGCAAGTCGAAGATCGCCAGCTCTTCCTCGGTCATGCCCTCCCGAACAGCGCGCTCTTCCTCGGCAGTCAGCGTTCCGGACAACGCGATCAGGCGGCGCAGGTACTCGTCGATGTTGACGCTGCCGTCGTTGTAGTCCGCGATCAACTTCTCGATGCGCTCGACCAGCTCGTAGCGCGTCGGGTTCCGCTGAGCTGCAGAGATCGCCTGCGCCTTCAGAAGCTGAGCAAGGCGGTCGGTCTCCGCCCTCTTGCGGCCGGCTAACTTCGCGGCCAGACCGTCGAAGTCGATCAGCGACAGGTCGATCAACGGATCCGGCTGCGTGCCTTCGGCCGCGGCGCGGATCACGTACTCCTCTGCGCCGACCGAGCGATCGAGTAGCGCATCGACAGCATCGGCAACCGCGGCGATGTCCGGCTGGGGTGGCCGCGTCACCTCGAGGATCCGCTCGTGAAGGACGCGGATCGCGGCGACGGTTCGCTGGTGAGCGGCGGCCTGTGGGTTCGGGAGCAGGGCCTTGAACAGCTTGCGAACCTGTCGGGCCTTGACGGTGAAGTCGTTGCGTGTCTCTTCGTCGACCAGCAGCGCTTCGACTGCGGCATTGCGCTTGGCAATGTGGGCGAACCCTTCTGCGTCGCGAAAGTCGATCAGGTCCACGCCGACGTCCGCACAGAATGAGATCAACTCCGTGACGGCCGCATCGAGCTCAGTGGCAAGAGCGTCGATGACCTCGATCGGCTGAGCACCAGAACCCGCGGCGCCATAGATGGCGAGCGCCTTCTCCAGGTTCCTGAAGACCCCCACGTAGTCGACGATCAGCCCGTTGTCCTTCTCGGGGAAGACACGGTTGGCCCGCGCGATCGTCTGCATCAGGGTGTGGTTCTTCATCGGCCGGTCGAGGTAGACGGTCGACACCGAGGGCGCATCGAAGCCGGTCATCCACATCGCGCAGACGAAGACCAGCCGCAGCGGATCCTTGGGCTCCTTGAACTTCTCGGCCAGGCCCTCTCGGTTCATTCGCTCCCGGTGCGGGCGGATGTCGAGCCCTTGGTCGTCGAGCATCTTGAGCTCGTTCTGGCTTTGGGAGACGACGACCGCCATGTCGGTGGTCTCCATGAGCTCGATCCGCGACGCGACCCACGGGCGCTCCAGCTCGGGCAATGCGTCGTGCTGCGCCCGCAGCTCGCTGAGTTGCTCGGCCCACGCATCCTGCACGAGGTTGTACATCCGTACGGCGGCCGCCTTGTCGAGGCCGACGTACATCGCCTTGCCGGAGAAGCCGCGGCCGACGAAGTGAGCGACGAGGTCCTTCGCAATCGTCTTGAGACGCTCAGGTCGGGTGAGGAGCGTGTATTGCGTGCCGAACTCTCGAGCCAGCGCTCCCTCGGCTTCTTCGTCGACCTCGGCGGCTTCGAGGAGTGCGTCGAGCTCGTCGGAGAAGTTCTCGTTGACGAGTTGCATCTCGGGGATGCGGTTCTCGTAGTAGAGGGGGACTGTCGCCCCGTCCTCGATCGCATCGCGGAAGTTGTAGATGCTGATGTACTCGCCGAACTGCTCCCGAGTCGCTTGTTCCTCCCCGGCGATGAGCGGCGTGCCGGTGAAGCCCATCATCGACGCGTTCGGCAGGGCGCGGCGCATGTTCAGCGCAAGAGTGTCGTACTGGCTGCGGTGCGCCTCGTCGGTGATCACGATGACGTCAGAACGGTCCGATAGGACCGGCATCTCTCGCTCGCCAGCGGCCTTGGACGGCTGGAACTTTTGGATCAGCGTGAAGACATAGCGGTGATCGGCCGCGAGGAGTTCACGCAAGTGGGCGATCGACTCAGCATGCACCCGCGCCTCTTGCGGGATCGCGCCGGCATCCGCGAACTCACCATGGAGCTGGGTGTCGAGCTCAGTGCGGTCGGTCACCATCACGAACGTCCACTTGCCCGCGACCTGGCGCAACACCTTCTGGGTGAACCACAGCATCGAAAGCGACTTGCCCGAGCCCTGGGTGTGCCAAAAGACGCCGAGGCGCTTGTCCTGCTCCGCGCGGGCACGGTGCAGATTGTCGATCGCGGCGTTGACGCCCACGTATTGGTGCGACCGAGCCGCGACCTTGATCAAGCCACCAGGGCGCTCCATGTACGCGACGAAGTTCTCGAACAGATCCAGCAGGATCGCGGGGTCGCAGGTCCCGCGCAATGCCGTCTCCAGCCCAACGGCCCCACGCGTGCCAGCAGCATCGATGACCTTCCAGTCACCGAAGAACTCCCACGGCGAGTAGGTCGATCCGAGCTTCGCCTCGTCGCCGTTGGAGAGCAGGACGAAACAGTTCGGGATGAAGAGCTGCGGGATGGTGTCGCGATAGTCCGTCAGGTTGTCGTCGTAGGCGGCCTTCACCGCCGCACCCGGCTCCTTGAACTCCATCAACACCAACGGGACGCCGTTGACGAACAGCGCAATGTCGAGGCGACGGCTGTGCAGGTCCCCCTTGACCCACATCTGCTGCACCGCGAGCAGGTCGTTGTTCGAAGGGTCCGTCACGTCGAGGTAGCGAAGGGTCGCGATCTGCTTGTCGCCCAGATCATCAGTCCACTCGGCCTGGTAGCCGTCGCGCAGCAGGTCATAGACCTCGCGGTTGGCCCGGACCCGGTCCATGATCGACCGATCCTTGGTGAGCACCTCGATGGCCTCGTTGATGACGGTGTCTGGCACCTCGATCGGGTTGATCTTGCGCATCGCGATGCGAAGCCGGTGTCTGAGTACGACGTCGCGCTGCGAGTCGCGACCGAGCGTGCCCTGGGCCCCGAGGATCTCGGTGAAGGCATCGACGCAGGTCCAGCCGAGCTCGTCGAGTAGCTCCATGCTCGGCTTCTCGACAAACAGATACTCGGGGCCAGTCGGTGCCATCACGCCACCCGCCCTGCAACGAGAGTCTCGAGATCAAGCGATGACACGTCAATCTGCCCCGTCACCAGCCTCGGCAGCAGCAGGTCCCGAAGACTTGCAAGGCGCCGATTGGACTGCTCCAAGCAACGCCTCTGATCCATGAAGGATCCGAAGAGCTCGGTCGCACGCTCAAGAGTTGCCCCATCGGGAACCAGAACGGTGACGAGCTCAAGGTGCTTCTTGCCAAGGTGAGCGACCGTCGTCCCGACGATGGCCCTGTTCCATTCGATGATCTGGCTCTCGATGGCCAACAGCAGGTGCAGAGGCGACATGGCAAGGCGGGGCCGGAGGCGCGTGACTCGCTGGTTCAGCCATGCATCCTCACCAGTCCATACCGTCATGTGAAAGTCGCCGTCCATGCCGATCAACACGTCGTCGTCGTGAACGGCGTAACGAGTGTCGGCGGATTCGTCCGTGAAGGTGGTTGAAATTCCGACAGGGATGTCACGGATTCGGATGACCTGGTGCGGCCCTTGCGTTGTGAATCTTGGCGACTTGAAGGAGAACCCGAAGCCGACTTCCGCGGCGTCGTACAACTTGACTTGCTCCCACCCCTGCGGGATACGGCCGCGGACCGAGTCAACCAGCAGGACGTTCTCGTGGCCGGGGTAACGGAACTTCACGAACCACTCGCGGTAGATGGTCCGCGCCATCTCCTCCAGCACCTCAACCCGTCGGCGGTTGTTCTCGATCAGATCGTCGATGTTCTGAAGGACGGCAATGGCCAACTCCTGCTGGGCCTTGTCGAGGTCCGGCAGGGGAATCTGCCGAACAATGTTCTGATTGAGCGATGCCATCGTGGCGCCATGCGAACAGAACGACTGCATCCACGCTTGGTGCTGCTTCGTCCGGAGTGCAAAGGTGATGAACTCGGCGGGGATCGGCGAGTCGGCAGCAATTCGCAGTCTGATGCAGTCGCTGCCCTGCATCGCCCCGTCGTACTTCTCAGTGATGTAGGCGTGGCGCTCGACAGCGCCCTTACGACCAAAGACAATGTCTCGGGGACGCAGCAGGTGGGACGAGAGACGGCTGGCGGTCGCCTCGTCCACGTATTCGAAATCCTTTGGTCGCACGTCACCGAAGCCGACGTTACGAACGTTCAGGACCGGTCGGCCGCTCTCGGCGTAATCCGACGCTCGCAGTTGAGTGCCGAAGGGGCCAGTCTTGATCTCGGCGAAGCCCTGGTCGACCAGATCTCCGACGATCATGCGTCCAAGACCCCCAGAACGGCTTGGTCAACTTTCACCCGCAGGCCTTCTGCGTGGTCGCTCAGGGTCGTGAACTCTTCGTACAACTCCTCCAACTTGGCTGTGAAGTCCTCGTCGCTGTCGTCGACCGACGCCGACCCGGTGTATCGACCCGGGTTCAGACTCCAGCCATGTGCCTCGATCTCGGCACGGCTGGCGACCTTGCAGAGACCGGCGACGTCGACATACGTCCCGTCAGGGAAGTTCTCCTTGAGCAGCACGTCGCTGCCATCCGTCGTCTCCACTTCGTCGCCGCGGTAGAGGCGGACGATGTTGGCGAGGAACTCGACCTGCTCGGGCAGGAAGTCGCGGTGGGCTCGATCGATCTGGCGGTAGATGTGGCGCGCGTCGATGAAGAGGACTTGGTCCTCGCGCGGCGTACCGACCTTGGCCTTGTCCAGGAACCAGAGCGTCACCGGCAGCGTGACGGTGTAGAAGAAGTTGGTGCCGACCGCGACCATCACGTCGACGCTGCCAGACTCGACGAGCTGCTTGCGGATCTCCTTCTCGGAGTGGCCCGCGTCGCCGGCGGAGTTGGCCATGACGAACCCGGCGCGCCCGTCGGGTGAGAGTGCGGCGTAGAACTGCTGGATCCAGAGGAAGTTGCCGTTGTCGGCCTTGGGGAGGCCGAACGGGAAGCGAGCCGGCGTGGCGAGCTTCTCCTTGTCGACCTTGTTGACGTTGAACGGCGGGTTGGCCATCACGTAGTCGAAGGCGTCGACCGCGCTGTGCGGGTCTTCGTAGTAGCTGTTGGCCTGGCGGATGTCGCCGGAAAGGCCATGGAGGGCGAGGTTCATCTTCGCCAGCGGGACGGTGTCCTCCGTCTTCTCCGCCCCGAAGACAGAGAGCTTGCGACTCGCCGACTCGTGGTGGCGCTCGACGAACTTCGCGCACTGCACGAACATGCCGCCGGACCCACAGGCTGGGTCGAAGACGCGTCCCTGGAACGGCTCCAGGATCTCGACGATGAGCCGCACGATCGAGTACGGCGTGAAGTACTCGCCGCCGCCCTTGCCTTCCTGCGCCGCGAAGTTGGAGAGGAAGTCCTCGTAGATGAATCCGAAGGCGTCGCCTTCGAGCTGGGTCGGCAGCGGCGCGAAGAGCCGGAGCAGCTCGACGAGGGTGTCCTTCTCGAGCTTCTGGTAGCCCCGCGGGAGGATGTCCTTCAGCTCCGGATTGGCCGCCTCGATCGCCTTGATGGCCTCATCGACCGCCTTGCCAATGTCCTGGCCCTCGGGCAGACCGACAAGGTGCGAGAGCCGCGACTCCTCCGGGACGTAAAGGACCGCCTTCGCCTTGTAGTCGGCGATGGTGGCGGGATTGCGGGCGGTGGCCCTCGCCTCGACGTCAGCGCGAACGCCCTCGAAGCGGTTCTCGGCGTACGCGAGGAAGACCAGACCGAGCACCGGGTCGCGGTACTGAACCGGAGTGAGCTTCGAATTGGCGCGGAGCTGGTCAGCCGCCTCCCACAGAGTTGCCCGAACCTTCGCGAGATCTGTTGCCTTCACGTCGGAAGGTTATCTGCGCCGTGCGCGGATCGTGGCGACTTGGGAGAGGTCGTCATGCGCGACTCGATCCGGCGCCCTCGCGCTCAACGTCCGGCTCCCGCACCGCGCCGATCATGTCGAGGTAGCGACCCGGATGGTCGCCGTTCTGCCCATCCTCGAGGTCGTGGATCAGGTAGGCCACGGCGACCTCGAAGTCGGAAACCTTGAGGCCGTAGGACGGCAATGGGATCACACCGTGCACACCGTCGACCCGACACATCTCGACGCGGTCGATCAGCGCACCGTTCCAGAAGAAGTCGGCCCAGAACGGGCGGACGTCGCCGACGAACTTGTCTGCCCACTGGTACATCGGAGGCTCGGGTTGGGTCCAGCTGCCCAGGCCCCACGACATGGTGAGGCTGGGCTCCTCGCGGCACACGGCGTGGCTCTCATGCTCTCCCAGGATGTTGCTGAAGTCGCCATCTCCGTTCCACCCGTACGTCCAGCGATAGTTGAACGTCGGGCCTGCGATCCGGATGCGGTACCAGGCGTCCGCGGAGCGGTCGGCGATGAGGTCGTTCTGAATCTTGAAGAGGTTCATGACTTCGCCCTTCGATGGGGGTGGCCGGCGAACCGCACCGTAGATCTCACCCCCGACGATTTCGTCAGCCGATCAAGGCGGACCGCGACGACCGCCGCGAGCAGGTGCAACGGAATCGGGTCGGCACCATGGTCGACTAGCTCGTCGAAGGCCGAGGTGAGATCGCCGAGGAGTTTTTCGCGGTCGCCATCCATCAGCCACGTCGCCGGGCCATTCGGGACGAGCTGATCGAACGCGATCAGGAGTCGCTCGTAGTGGCTCGACTCGTCGGGGTCACCCGCGAGGTCGGCCAGGGCGGCGAGACAAGAGCGGGCCTGACCCACCGCGCGCATGTAACCGAGCTTCGGCATCATCGGACCAGGTTGAGTCATCGTCGGACTGCCTGCGGGCGTCAATAGCCAGGCGGTGGATGGAACCCGCCGTACCCGCTCTGTGGCTTCCTCGGCGTCCTCGTCTCACACCCTCATCCGCACATCGTTGGAAACCATTGACGCTCGTCACCTCCTAGGATCTCGGTGTCCTCAGCGCCTTTTCCCTGCCCCTCACCCCTCCTCCTCGAGCGGCACGCATGCTACGAAGGACGTAGATGGGCCGCCCGCGTTCGGGCGGCCCACGCGGCATTTCTAGGGGTCCGTTGGTTGTCGACGGACGTTGCGAGGGCGGTGATCCGGATGCATGGCGGCGTGAAGTTCTACCGCGGCGCTCCGAAGGCCGCGCGCAACTACGTCGAGCGGGATTGTGCCCGCTACGACGACTACTACCTCGCCGAGGGCGACGGGATCGCGATGCGGTTCGTCGCCGAGGCGACGCCCCCTGGCGACGTCGCCGTCGAGAGGAAGTCGGGCATGGACGGTGAGACCTATGAGGGCTGGGTCGCCGGGATGGTCGTGGAGACCGGACAGCCGAAGGGGCGACTGCGCAAGGACGCAAAGGGACTGCGGTTCGTCGAGGTCACGATCAACGGGCCGAAGACCTGGTCGCTCGCCGCTGCACTCCATCCGGAGTTATCGGCGGCGCTCGACGCCGCCCAGGAGAGGGCCGCGGGGCAGATTATCGATTATCTGGCCAAGCACGCCACGACCCGCGTCGGTCCACGCGACCGGCAGGTGCAGGTCCCGGTCGAGCAGATCGAGGCTGCGGCGATCCGGCACTACACGTCACGAGCAGGGGATCCGCACCGGCACCTGCACCTTCAGATCAACGCGCGCGTGTTCGCCGACGGCGCCTGGCGGGGACTTCACTCGGTTGGCGTGCGGGACATGATCGAGGCGATCAACGGCATCGGCCACGCCGCAGTCGCGACCGATCCGGAGTTCCGCAAGGCGCTCGCGAACGCGGGGTTCACCATGGAGTCGGAGACCGGCGAAATCGAGCAGCTGACGCCCTACGTTGGAGCGTTCAGCGCCCGCACGGCCCAGATTCGCGCCAACGTCGACCGACACGAGGCCGAGTGGCGGGCCGACCATCCAGGCGAGGAGCCCGGCGCACGGCTGAGCCAGGCCTGGGACCGTCTGGCATGGGCGGAGGCTCGACCCGACAAGGCCGCGCCGAGGGACGGCGCCGAGGTCGTCGCCCACTGGTACGAGGAACTACGCGCCCTTGGGTACGCCGACCCGACTGCACCTGTCCAGCTCGGCTCTCCTCGGATCGGCGACATCGATCACGCGGCAGCCGTCGAACTCGTGCTGTCGCGGCTCGGGGCGAAGCGGTCGGCATGGAACGCGGCTGACATCCGTGGACAGGTCGAGGCGCTGATCGTGCAGACTGGACTGATTGCCGGTTCCGGCGTACGGACCGAACTCGCCGAAGACCTGGCCAGCCGGGCGGTGGCACGTAGCACTCCGCTACTCCTGCGACCCGACGTGCCGGCGCATGTCCGGGCCCTGACGTCGCCCGCCGTGCTGGTCGTCGAGACCGAGATCCTCGAACGGCTGCTCCGTCGCTCGCAGCCGGCCGAGCCGGCACGGCTGCACCGCGCGACCCTCGCGCAGCTGTCCAGTGAGCAGAGTCGCGTCGTGGAACTTCTGTGCGGTCGTGGTCCGCTGATCGTGGTCGAGGGCGCCGCCGGTGCGGGGAAGACGAGGAAGCTGGCAGCGGTGAGTAGACACCACGCGACGCGCGGTCGTCGGCTGCTCGTCGTGACGCCGACGCTCAAGGCCGCCGAGGTGGCAGCTCGGGAGACCGGTGCCACCGCTGGCTCCGCTGCCGCGCTCCTCCACCAGCACGGCTGGCGCTGGGACGACGACGGCCACTGGACCCGCCAACCCGCTCAGCCCCCACCAGCCGCGCGAGTCCGAGGCGGTGACCTGCTGCTCATCGACGAAGCCGGGATGGTCGACCAGGACACCGCCCTCGCGCTGCTGACCATCGCCGACGAGGCCGGGGCGCGGGTCGCGTTCGTGGGCGACCGCCACCAACTGCCGGCCGTCGGACGAGGAGGCACCTTGGACCACGCCATCGCCTGGGCCCACCCGTCAGCCGTCGTGTCGATGCAGGAAGTCCGTCGGTTCGCGGATCTGGAGTACGCCAAGCTCAGCATCGCGATGCGTGACGGTCGGCGTGCCGATGCTGTGTTCGATCGGCTCGTCGCACGCGGCCAGGTCGTCGTCCACTCCTCGGAGGCAGAGCGGACTGACGCTCTGGCGAGAGCCGCCGCCTGCGGCGCGCTCGTCGTGGCCGACACCCGCGAGCAGGTCGCCGGCCTCAACGCCGCCATCCGCGCCGAGCACGGCCACGACCTCGGCGCCGTGGTGACACAGCGAGGCGACCGGATCGGACTCGGTGACCGCGTCGCGACCCGACGGAATGATCCCGGACTCGGGGTGGCGAACCGGCAGACCTGGACGGTGGTCGGGATGGGCGAGGACGGAAGCCTGATGGTCCACGCGCCGGGTCAGCGGCGCGACCGGGCGCTCTCCGCGGAGTACGTCCGCGAGCATGTTGAGCTCGCTTACGCCACCACCATCTACGGCGCTCAGGGCGAGACCGTCGACCACACGCACGTCGCGATCGGCGAGACGACCGGGGCCGCGGCGGCGTACGTAGCCATGACCAGAGGCCGGGAGACCAACGTCGCCCACCTCGTCGCCGAGTCCGTCGAGGACGCCCGCAAGCAATGGATCGACGTGTTCAGCCGCGACCGCGCAGACCTCGGACCCGCCCACGCCCGAGGCCAGGCGATCGAAGCTATCGACCGGTACGGACCCGCCGCGATGCGTCGTGCGGGCGTCGTTTCCCCTCCACCCGTCGAGGCGCCCAACTATGGCGGAGCGCCTGGAATCGGGCTCTGATTCGCCTGCGCCCGAAGAACTTAGGGAACGCACCTGACCTGCACGAACGCAACGCTCCCCCTGGCGTTCCCCCTCCTTGTTACCGGATTCCGGTAACACCCGGAGTCCACGCTGATCGGCGTGAGTCAACGACTCGCAAGCCATCCAGCGTGACGACTTAGGGATACCTGTTGACCTGCGGAAACGCGGGTCGCCGCCAGGTATCCCCCTCCAGGTATCCCGAAATCGTGGATACCTGACCGCCCACGCTGGCCGACACGGACCGACCGTCCGTGACCTCAACCGGCGAGGAGCAACGCCATGACCGCATCACCGATCAATCCCGACGAGAACCGCCGCCCGATCAAGAACCCCGGCGACGAGATGCTCACCCTCCAGGAAGCCTGCCGCTTCCTCCGAGTCGCCGAGGGGACGCTGCGCTACTGGCGGCACCTCGGCTGCGGACCGCGCAGCTTCAAGATCGGCCGGCACGTCCGCTACTGGCGAGCCGACCTCGTCCTATGGCTCTCCGAACAGACCCGTCGTCCACAGGGTCACGACTGATCCGGGCGCCCCGGACGTCGTTCTCTGACGATGGCCGGATCTCGGAAGGAGGAATGCGATGGCCGGGAGCATCGCGAAGCGCCCCGACGGGCGATGGCGCGCCCGGTACCGCGACGACACCGGACGCGAGCGCTCGCGGCACTTCAGGCGGAAGGTCGATGCCGCTGCGTGGCTCGACGAGGTGACCTCGACGCTCCACACCGGGACGTACGTCAACCCACGCGCCGGCCGGGTGACCTTCCAGGAGTTCTACGACGATTGGGCGCCCCGCCAGCTCTGGGTGCCGTCCACTCGGGCCAACGCGGACCTCGCCGTGGGATCGGTCGGCTTCGGCGAGGTGCCGATGAAGGCGATCCGACGCTCGCACATCGAGACCTGGGTGAAGGCGATGTCAGCGAAGTGGGCGCCGACCACGATCAAGACGCGGTTCGTGATCGTCCGCTCGGTGTTCCGAGCCGCAGTCGCGGACCGCGTCATCGCCGCGGATCCGACCGTCGGCATCGCGCTGCCGCGACGGCGGAAGGTAGAGGCGGCGATGCGGATCCCGACGGTCGAGCAGGTTGGTCGGCTGCTGGCGCACGCCGACAGCAGCCGCGTCTCGACGCGCCACGGCTTCCGTGCGTACGTGGCGCTCTGCGCATTCGCTGGGCTGCGGAAGGGCGAGGCTGCGGGTGTCCAGGTCGGAGACATCGACTTCACCGCTCGCCGACTGACGGTGGGGCGGCAACTCCAGCGCGATGGGTCCACCTTCGTCGCTCGGCTGCCGAAGTACGGTTCCGAGCGAGTCGTGCACCTGCCAGACGAGCTGGTCGAGATGCTGCGCTCCCACATCGAGAAGTTCCTGCCCGAGGAGCCATCCGCTGCCTCTTGGCTGTTCACCGTCGGCGACGGGCCCATGTACGACAACGACATCGACTGGCGCTGGCGCGCGACTCGGACTTCAGCTGGGCTGCCACACGTGCGCCTGCATGACCTGCGGCACTTCTACGCATCCGGGCTCATCGCCGCTGGGTGCGACGTCGTCACCGTGCAACGGGCGCTCGGGCACTCGTCGGCGACGACCACGCTGAACACCTACAGCCATCTCTGGCCGACAGCGGAAGACCGGACAAGGGCGGCGGCCGCAGAGTTGCTGCGTGGAGCATTGCTGACGACCGATTGAGGATCTGTGGTCATCACCCCAAGCCGTCACATGGTTCGCCGCCCTCTATCGAGCGAGTCGGTCCAGCACCACGACCATGTTCTGGTCATTACCGAGCATCTGACTCGACGCCGCGAGGTTGTAATCCAAGACCAAGCCCGGGCTGGGCATGTCAGTTCGTGGCTTGCCGGGAAGCTTGAAGTGGACGCCGTACAGCAAGCCGACGTTGATCGTGAGCAAGCGAGCGGTCGAGCCATTGTGGTCTGCGAAAGGGTGCATGCGCACCCACTGGCCGTGCACCCAAGCCGCCGTGCGTACGACGTCAGCGTAAATATCTGCCAGGGTCGCGCCCCCATCCCGACGAGCGTCGAGGTCGTCAAGCCGCGCGTCGAGTTCGACGAAGAACCGACCAACGAGAGCGCGGACCTCGACTGCCGGTGCCCCGGGCACGCCATTAACACCGTTGAGGTACGTCGCGAGTTGGCCTGTCGACGGCCCCTCGCCTCGGTAGCCGCCGGCGATTGCCGGCTCCGCCAACCGCACGCCACGTACCGACTGATTATGCCAGGAACGGACCGTCGCGTCCGTGGGCCGGGTGCCGGAGAGCCCAGCGTCGATGACCTTCACACTGAGCGCGTCGAAGTTCGTCTGGATGCTGTTCTGGTTTGCTGGCAGATCCGGGTCCCATGGAAAGGGAACGGGGATTCGGCGTCTGCCGGGGCCTCTACGAACCTTCGGAGGCATCGTCGATGGGCTCTGGGGTTTCGGCCAAACGCCGTCGCGCCTCGTCAGGCGCTCCGGCCGTAGTGCGTGCGAGAACCTGGTCTCGGGTCAGGCCATCGTTGCGCAGATACGCAGGCGGCTGTAGACCCTCGGGGAGCAAGACATCGCGGACGTACGCCTCCAGGTCCGCCAGCCGCGATTCGTCCAAGGGCTTGGTTAGCCAACCTCCCGCATGAAGGGTCGCTCGGGCACGATCCGGCCCCTGCTCACCCACAAGTAGGCCGACGGCCGTGTGAAGCCGCAGCAATCTCCCGCTCTTGCTCGGCCGTACGGGCGCGGTGGGGTTATTGCGCCAGTGAGCCCGGGTCGACGAGGCCAAGCCTGCGAGTTCGACAACGGCGTCCAACGGCATCTGGAGCCAGCCAGCGAGCTCCGCTGTTGCGCTCGTCGCGGGATGAACTGCTTGAGCTTGCGAGTCGCTCGACGTTAGGGACCCCGTAAGCGCGCGAAGTTCCGGACTTGCGTCATGGACGACGACTCGGACGTCCCCACCTACGACGACCGTCGCCGCTCGCCGGACGAAGAATGCTTCTACAAGCGCGTCGAATGACTCAGATGGAACACTCGGCCTGATGACTGGAGTGACGTCCGGGAATGTGGCCTGGACCTCGTCGCGCCAGACGTCGCGACCAGTGACGGTCGTCGGGCGGTCCAACACCTCAGACATCTAGTCCAACCTCCTGTCCACCCTTCAGGTGGGCCAACATGTCAGCAGTGATCAACGATTGAAACAGTGCCACGCCATTCGCGTTCAGCTCCCCGAAGAGGTCGATAACCGACGTCGTCACCCACAACGACGCCGGTTCGGCAAACGTGTCAATGTCGAGCAGGAACGCGTCTTCGTCTCCGGCCTTCGCTGGTCCGGTCCGGACGGCACTCCTTACTCCTGGAGCCACATCTAGAACCAGTTGCTGGGAGTGATTCGCGATGCCCGGCGCCAGAAGGTCGTCATCGTACGGCGCAACGAGTGCTGGTCGCAGCCAGCGGCGCCAGTCCGCTCGTCCATCGGGACTTCTCAATACGTTGACGAAACGGAGGCCCGCGCGCGTCAACGACACCGGAGTGACCACTGCCGCTGTCGCTTCGAGAACGGCGTCCAAAATCGGGCCGAATTGCTCAGCAAAGCTCGCGAACGACGGCGTCTCCAGCGACACAGAGTCAGGCATCAGCGTCACGATCCACGACTGATCATCAGGCACGAACTGAAAGCCGTTGCTTGTCGACGTCGCCGGCTGTACGCCCGGACCAAGAACGATGTCACCAGTTTGCACTGGCACTACCCGGTTGAAGTCGGGGCCGGCTTCACGCAACGTTGCCTGGAATCGAGCAGCAACCTCATTCGAGATCTCGACCCCTTGCCGCGCAGCGAAGCGCGCCTGCGCAACGACGAGGGGCAACGGCGGGTGGCGAAGCGGTGCGTGGTCGGCAGGGCGGAGAGTCAGCATGTGGGCTCCACATAGTTACTGTAGTCATACTACAGGTTGGATTCGAGGTGTTTCTCGCAACACCGGCGAGTCAGGCGGCCCAGCGACTCCCCCGACGCCACTCGCCACACGCTACGAATACGAACGATTCGAGCGCCCGCGCTATCCACAGTTACAGCCGGTTGATCACGGCTGACCTCGATCGCTTGCGGACTGTTTGCGGACCAGACGCGGACTTCTCGGCCTTACACCCTGTCTGACCTGCGCAAACGCGCCGGGTCAGTAGTACCAGGGGTAGGGCGACCAGTCCGGGTCGCGCTTCTCGAGGAACTGGTCGCGGCCCTCCTGCGCCTCGTCGGTCATGTAGGCCAGCCGGGTGGTCTCGCCGGCGAACAGCTGCTGGCCGACCAGACCGTCGTCGAGCAGGTTGAACGAGTACTTCAGCATCCGCTGCGCGGTCGGCGACTTGCCGTTGATCGTGCGCCCCCACTCGAGCGCCACCCGCTCCAGCTCGGCGTGCGGCACCACCCGGTTGACCGCACCCATCCGGTGCATCGTCTCGGCGTCGTACTCCTCGGCGAGGAAGAAGATCTCGCGGGCGAACTTCTGGCCGACCTGGCGGGCGAGGTACGCCGATCCGTAGCCGCCGTCGAACGAGCCGACGTCGGCGTCGGTCTGCTTGAACCGAGCGTGCTCGGCGCTGGCCAGGGTCAGGTCGCAGACGACGTGCAGGCTGTGCCCGCCGCCCGCCGCCCAGCCCGGCACCACGCAGATGACGACCTTCGGCATGAACCGGATCAGCCGCTGGCACTCCAGGATGTGCAGCCGGGCCAGCTTCGCCTTGTCGACCACGCTCGGCTGCTCGGCACCGGTGTGGCCGGCGCCCGCCTCGCCCGCCTCGTACTGGTAGCCGGCGCGACCGCGGATGCGCTGGTCGCCGCCGGTGCAGAACGCCCACTTGCCGTTCTTCGCGCTCGGCCCGTTGCCGGTGAGGATCACGCAGCCGACGTCGGCGGAGGTCCGGGCGTGCTCGAGGGTACGCAGCAGCTCGTCGACGGTGCGCGGGCGGAACGCGTTGAGCACGTCGGGCCGGTCGAAGGCGATCCGCACGGTGCCGTGCTCGCGGGCCCGGTGGTAGGTGAGGTCGGTGAGGTCCTCGAAGCCGGGCACGACGTCCCAGGCGTCGGCGTCGAAGATCTCGGACACTCCGTCAATCGCGCTCATGGTGCCGAAGGCTAGTGGTTGCGCCGGTGACGCCGGCCGGCGGTGGAATGCTCGGACCCGGGTCGGGGTTCCGGTAGGCATGGCACTGAGCGGAGAGTACGAGCCCAGCCCGGAGCAGTGGGTGCGCGACCAGGTCGCCGAGTTCGAGGCGTCCGACGGCCAGCGGGCCAACACCCTGCCCGACCACCCCGAGTGGCCGATCGTCGTGATCACCTCGCGCGGGGCGAAGTCGGGCAAGCTGCGCAAGAACCCGGTGATGCGGGTGGAGAAGGACGGCGTCTACGCCGCGGTCGCCTCGAAGGGCGGCGCTCCGGACCACCCGACCTGGTACCACAACTTCCTCGCCCACCCCGAGGTCGACCTTCAGGACGGCGCGGCGAAGCACACCTACCGGGCGCGCGTCGCGGAGGGTGCGGAACGGGCCGAGTGGTGGGAGCGCGCGGTCGCGGCCTACTCCCCCTACGCGGAGTACCAAGCCAAAACCGACCGCGAGATCCCGGTGTTCCTGCTGGAGCGCGCCGAGGGCTGAGCAGCCCCACGTGACCTGAGCGCGGCGGGGCTCGTTGAGCCGTCGTGCCCCGCAGCCCGCTCACGTTCTCGACCGTCCTGCTCCTCGCGCTGGCGACCGCGTTGGTCGCCGGCGCTCCAGCGCGAGCGGCAGACCCGGCGAACCCGGCCCCCGGCAGCCCGGCGTACCTCGCCCGCGACGCCCAGAACATCATCGACGCGTACGGCCGCATCCACGCGCCGGGCGGCCAGTTGCAGAACCCGGCGTACCTGCCGGCGCTGGTCGAGCAGGCGACCTCCCGCACGGTCCGGCAGCTGCTGGCCCAGGTCGCGACCCCGAACCGGCTCTCGCTGACCGCAGGCAACATCGTGCCCGGCTGGAACGTCGGCAACCCGCTGCGCGCGGGCTGGTCCGGCACCCGGGGGCGGGCGCGCGAGGTGAGCTTCACCAACCGGCACGGCGCACTGCTGCGCGGCACCGTGTGGGCGCCGCTGCCGCGCGCCCGTGATCCGTACTCAGGCGCCCGGCTGCGCCCGCCGTACCCCGGCGTGGTGATCACGACCGGCTCGGTGCAGGGCTCGCAGGGGATGTACGAATGGCTGGCCCAGGACCTCGCCGAGCGCGGGTACGTCGTGCTCACCTACGACGTGCAGGGCCAGGGCACCAGCGAGACGCTCCCCCACGAGACCGGGGAGGCGTTCCCGTTCTGCAATCCGTTCGCCGAGCCACGCGACCTCGAGACGACCGGCTGCCCCGGGGTGCCGTTCCAGCAGCTGTCGAACTTCGTGGTCGGCACCGAGGACGCCCTCGACTTCTTCGTCTCCACTCCCGCCGCGCCGTACGCCAACCCCGGCGCCGCGGGCACGCCGGTGTCGACGCACAACCCGTTCCACCGGCTCTTCGACCGCTCCCCCGACCCGCGGCCGGCCACGCCCGGCCGCACCACCCGGATCGCGATCGTCGGCCACTCGATGGGCGCGGCCGCGGTCTCGAAGGTGCAGGGCACCGACCGGCGAGTGGCCGCCGTGGTCGCGCTCGACAAGCTGACCGGACCCAGCTCGGAGCCACCCCTGGACGGCGCCGGCAACCGGCCGACCGTGCCCGCGCTCGCGGTGCAGGCGGAGTACGGCTTCACGGTCGGCCCGTGGCTGCTGAGCGGCGGCAGCTCGATCGTGCCTGCCGCCTCACCCGACGGACCCGACCCGGCTCGCGAGCGGGCGACCGGCTTCGACGCCTGGCAGGACGCCGGGGTCGACGCGATGCTGGTGGTGCCGCGGGCCTCCACGCACCTGGAGTTCACCGACATCCCGCTGGTGCTTCCGGCCAGTCGCTACGGGCAGGCGATCACCAGCGTCTACGTGCAGCGCTGGCTGGACCGCTATCTCAAGCACCGCGACGGGGCAGCCGCCACGGCTCGGCTGCTCGGCGAGCGGCTGCGCTACCTGGAGCCGGCCGGTGGCGGCCGGTGGCAGCCGGTGCGGCTCGACCGCGACGAGCAGTTGAGCTTCTACTACTGCTCGGCGTACGCCGTGCGCGACGGTGAGAGCGCGCTGGCCGACGGGGACATCACCGACGCCGGCTGCTGAGCGCCGACCCGGATGAGTCGTGTGCCCCACGACGCGCGATAGCGCGTTCTCGGGCACACGACCCGGGCACGCTGCCACGATGACCGCGTGACCGCCACGACCCCGCCCGAGCCGACCGACGTCGTACGCCGCTCGGCCCTGGCCGAGCCCGTCGAGAGCCCGCCGGCCCACTGGGTCGCGTTCGTGACCCTGGCGAGCATCGGCCTGTGGAGCGGCTTCTTCGGTCCGATCCAGGTGCTGTTGGCCCAGCAGGCCGAGGCGATCGATCCCGACAGCAAGAAGGAGATCCTCTCGTTCGTCCTCGGGTTGGGCGCCTTCGTCTCGGTGGTCTGCAACCCCGTGTTCGGTGCCTTCTCCGACCGCACCACGCTGCGGTCGGGTCGGCGGCTGCCGTGGGTGGCGGGTGGCGCCGCCGGCGGAGCCGCGTCGCTGCTGCTGCTCTCCGTCGCCGACTCGGTGGTCGTGATGGCGCTGGGCTGGTGCGGCGTGCAGGCCACGCTGAACGCAATGCTGGCCGCGATCACCGCCACCATCCCCGACCAGGTGCCGGTGCCGCGGCGTGGCCGGATCGGCGGCGTGCTCGCCGTGGCCCAGACCGTCGGCGTCGTCGGCGGCACCGGTGTCGCTTCGGCGACCGGGAGCATCGCTGCCGGCTACACCGCGACCGCCGTGGTGCTGCTGGTGCTGGCGACGCCGTACTGCCTGCGCTCACGCGACCTGCCGCTGGCACCGCACGAGCGTCCGGCACCGTTCGCCTGGGGTGCCTTCGCGCGCTCGTTCTGGGTCTCGCCGCGGGCCCACCCCGACTTCGCGTGGGCGTGGATCACGCGGTTCCTGGTGAACCTCGGCAACTCCCTGGCCCTGCTCTACCTGCTCTACTTCATGCAGGACGTGGTCGGCTTCTCCTCCTCCGCGGCCGAGGACCGGGTGTTCGTGCTGACCGCGATCTATGCGGTCACGCTGGTGCTCACCGCGGTCGTGTTCGGTGTGTGGAGCGACCGGAGCGGGCGCCGCAAGGTCTTCGTGATCTGGTCGGGGGTGGTGGCCGGCGCGGCGGCCCTCGTGCTGGGCCTCGGTCAGGCGTGGGGCCCGGCCGTGGTCGCCGCGGCCGTGATGGGCTGCGGCTTCGGCATCTACACCGCGGTCGACTTCGCGCTGATCACCCAGGTGCTGCCCGGCGCGGCCGACCGGGCCAAGGACCTGGGCGTCATCAACATCGCCGCCGCGCTGCCCCAGGTGGTCGCGCCGGTGCTCGCCACCGTGATCCTCAATGTCGTCGAGGCCGCCGGCGGCGTGGTCGAGACCGACGGTGAGGGGTTCTCGTCCGGCTATCTCGCGCTCTACGCGTTCGCGTTCGGCGTCTCGGTGCTCGGCTCGGCGCTGGTCACCCGGATCCGGTCGGTCCGCTGAGCTTGCCGCCGCCACGAGCGGCAGGTCACCGCCCCCACACCCAACACGAGTGGCAGGTCACCGCCCCCACACCCACCACGAGTGGCAGGTCACCCTCCCCACACCCACCACGAGTGGCGGGTCAGCGTGGGACGGACTTGGCGATCGACTGGGCCAGCGCGACCAGGTGGCCGAGGCGGGCCAGTTCGGAGTCGAGGAACTCGGGACCCCCTCGGCGGCCGATGACCACGATCTCGTGCTTGTTCAGCCGGGCGCCGCAGTGGACGTTGTCGTCGTCGGTCGGCAGGTGGGCGGCGCGGCCGAGCTGGGTCCAGGGGAGGCCGGCGGGCGCGGCCTCGGTGGCGTAGACGACGCCGTCGGTGTCGTGTACGCGGGCGGCCCAGTCGGCACGGAAGGTGATCGGGAGGATGTCGATCAGCTTGTCGTGCGCGCCGGTCGGGTCGGCGGTGAGCTCCTCGACCGCCTCGAGGTCGAGGAACAGGTTGCCGCCGGCGGCGTAACGGCTGATCCACACCACCCGGACCCCGGCGATCGCGTTGCACGCGGAGACCACCGAGTCGGGCATCGCCCCGGGCGCCATCTCGAGCAGCACGTCGTCGACGGCGCAGCCGTCACGCCGCTTCTCGACGATCTCGATCGCCTCGATGTCGCCGCCGGCCTCACCGATCGCGCTCGCGACACGGCCCAGGGAGCCGGGCACGTCAGGCAGCTCCACGCGCAGCAGGAAGGGCATCACATCTCCAATACTTCTCGGCTCGAGGTTAGCCCTCCGAGGTTGCGCGGGCGTTTCGGCATGACCAGGGGGCGGACGGACTCAGCCCGTCGCCTGGGCCAGCCGGGACCGCAGGCCGCTCGCGCGCAGCGCCTGCCGCTGCACCGCGGCGGTGACCGACTCGGGGGTGCCGATCACCCGGACCCGGGCCTGGGCGCGGGTGACCGCGGTGTAGAAGAGCTCGCGGGTCAGCAGCGGCGAGTCGGCCGGCGGCAGCAGCACGGTCACGTCGCGGGCCTGGCTGCCCTGGCTCTTGTGCACGGTCATCGCGTGCAGGGTCTCGACGTCGGAGAGCCGGGAGGGGGAGTACGTCGCGTGCTCGCCGACTCCGGCGATCACCGCGCGCAACTCGTCGCCGACCCGCACCACCACCCCGGTGTCGCCGTTGAACAGGCCCAGGCCGTAGTCGTTGGCGGTGACCAGCAGCGGCCGGCCTGGGTACCAGTCGTGACCCCAGGCCGCGCCCACGGCCGTGCCGGTGCTGTCGCCGAGCCAGCGCTCGACCTGGCGGTTCCAGTGCTGGACGCCCCACGGGCCCTCGCGGTGAGCACACAGCAGCCGGTGCGCGTCGAGCGCGTCGATCGCGGCGCCGGCATCGCCGTCGAGCGCGGCCTGGCGCACCGCCAGGGCGTGGTGCAGCAGCCGCCCACGCAGCCGGGCCATGCCCGCCTCGTCGCCGGGATCGACCAGGCCGAGGGGGGCGTCGTCGCCGGTCTCGGCGGTCAGCAGCGCCAGCACCCGGTCTGCGTCGCCGTCACGGAGCGCGGCCGCCAAGGAGCCGATGCCCTCGCCGTAGCGGCGGGTCGTGCGCAACGCGGTGACCGCCGTGGGTGCCCGGACCGCCAACCCACCGACCAGGTCGGCGAGGACCGCGCCGGCCTCGACCGAGGCCAGCTGGTCGGGGTCGCCGACCAGCACCAGCCGGGCATCGGGCCGGACCGCCTCGAGCAGCCGGGCCATCATCGTCAGCGACACCATCGAGGTCTCGTCGACCACGACCACGTCGTGCGGCAGCTTGTTGCCGCGGTGGTGCCGGAAGCGGGTGCGTGAGTCGGGCCGCCAGCCCAGCAGCCGGTGCAGGGTGGAGGCGCTGAGGCCGTCGAGCCGAGCCCGGTCGGCGTCGGTGAACTGGGGACCCCGCTGGGCGTCCTCGACGGCCTGCTGCAGCCGGGCCGCCGCCTTGCCGGTGGGTGCGGTGAGCGCGATCCGCAGCCGGCTGGGCTCCGCGGTGGCCAGCAGCGTCAGCAGTCCGGCCACGGTCGTGGTCTTGCCGGTGCCGGGCCCGCCGGTGAGCACGGTGGTCCACTGCCCCGCGGCGGTGAGCGCGACCGCGCGCTGCTCGGCGTACCCCTCACCGGGGAAGACGCGAGACGCCGTGGCCTCCAGCGCCGCGCCGTCGACCGGCGGGGCCGGCGCGGCGACGCGGGCCAGCAGGTCGTCGCGGACCTGCCCCTCCTCGCGCCAGTAGCGGTCGAGGTAGAGCAGGCCGCCCTCGACCCGGACCACCGAGGCGGCGGCCAGCGGGCTGGCGGCCACCCGGTCGAGCCAGCCCGCGACCGGCGGCCACGGCAGCGGGCCGGAGTCGACTGCGGAGCCTTCGACGGGGTCGCCCCCGGTGGTCACCTCGTCGCCGGCCAGGCCGGCGAGGTCGACGCAGACCGAGCCGTGGCGGGCGGCGCGGACGGCGAGCGCGACCGCGAGCAGCACGGCCTCGTCGGTCTCGCCGGTGAGCTCGCCGGTGCGGGCCGCGACGTGGACGTCGGCGGCGGTGAGCACCCCGCCCGCGTTGAAGGCCCGCAGCAGGCCGGTCGCCGCGGCCGCGAACCGGGCGTCGTGGGGGTCGTCGGTCTCGAACCGCTCGATCATCGGGCAGCTCCTGCCGCGAGCACCGCGGAGTCGCCGTCGAGCAGGTCGGAGAGCGCGACGACCAGCGCGGCCGGGGGCCGCCAGCTGAAGACGCCGGCCGGCTGCCCGTCGGTGAGCGGGGTGTCGGGGCCGCACATGCCGCGCAGGTAGAGGTAGAGCACCCCGCCGAGGTGGAGCGCCGGGTCGTAGCCGGGCTGTCGCCAGCGCAGGTAGCGGTGGGCGACCACGGCGTACAGCAGCGCCTGGAGCGGGTAGTGGGAGTGCAGCATCGCCTCGGCGAGCCGGGCGGGTGCGTAGTCGGCGGCGGTGGGCGGCCGGCCCGGGTCGCCCAGCAGGTTGGTCTTGTAGTCGACGACGAGGAAGCGTGGGCCGGCCTCACCGGGAACCCGCAGCACGACGTCGACCGACCCGGCGAGGTAGCCGCGCAACCGCTGCCCACCGAGGGCCGGCTGCTCGAGCCGGTCGGCGTAGGACGCGAGCGGGTCGTCGGCGGGGAGGTGGGCACGCAGCAGCGGCGCCAGGTCACGCAGCAGCACCTGGGCGGCCTCGCCGGCGCGGACCGACGGATGGTCGCCGCCGGCGAGCGGCAGCTCGAAGTCGAGCTCGCGGAGCCGGTCGCGCAGCGGCACCTGTCGCAGGGTCAGGCCGGGAGCGAGGGGGCCGAGGGGCGTATCGTGCAGCGGCAGCAACGCCTCGGCGAGGGCGTCGGCGCCCACCCCGACCGGCCACCAGCGCAGGTGGTCGGCGGCCAGCTCGCGCAGGTGGTCGCGCAGGTCGGGGGCGTCGGGGTCCGCGTGCTCGAGGACGGCGTGCACCAGGCTGCCGAAGGTCGCGCCGGCGGGCAGCCCGGCCATCGGGGACACCGGGTCGTCGGCGGCCGGCGCCTGGGCCGGCGTCAGGTCGGGCGGCGGCTCGTCGGCGTCGGGCTCGTCGGCCAGCCCGGGGATCTCGGGCTCGCTGCCGACGCCACCGATGGCGCCGTCGGTCTCCTCGACCCGGATCAGCGCGGAGTACGACGTGCGGCGCCAGTCGGCGTCGACCTCGCGGCCGAATCGGCGCACGGCCAGCCCCGTGGGTGTGGCCGGGGCGGGCAGCGGGCCGGTCTCGGCGGTCAGGGCCACCTCAGCGGCCGGGCCGTCGAGGTCCTCGATCAGCCCGAGCACCCGGGCGGCGTAGTCGTCGTCGCGGACCTCCTGGTGGTCGGGCACCTCGGCCACCCCCGGCTGGCGCCCGAAGAGCAGCCGGTGCAGGCCGCCGATCGCGGTGTTGGTGGTCGGGGCCCACCAGGCGACGACCTGGGACTGGGCACGGGTGAGCGCGACGTAGAGGTCGCGCAGCTCCTCGCCGGACTCCTCGGCGCGGTGCCGGGCGAGGTGCTGGGTCCAGGAGCCGCCGGCGGCGCTGACGTCGAGGGTGCGCACCCCGTCGGCGTCGTGGAAGAGGGCGGTCTCGGTCGGGTGCTCGAAGCGCTGGTAGGCGAAGGGGAGGTAGACGATGGGGTATTGCAGACCCTTGCTGCCGTGGACGGTGACGATCTGCACGGCGGCGGCGTCGGAGTCGAGGCGCCGGGGCCGTTCGGTGGCGCCGGTGCGGCGCCGCTCGTCGCGCAGCCAGCCGAGCAGCGCGGTCAGCCCGAGCCCGTCGTGCACGGCGACCTCGTGGAGCAGCTGGCCGAGGTGGCGCAGGTCGGTGAGGAGGCGCTCGCCGTCGGTGGTCGCGAGCACCCGGGCGCCGAGGCCGCGCTCCTCGGCCGCCTCGACCAGGGCGGCCACGCCGCGGCCGCGCAGCAGCAGCGCCCAGCCGCGCAGGGTGTCGGCCACCCGGTCGGTGAGCTCGTCGCCGCCGGCGGCGAGCTCGGCGGTGTCGTGGCCGACGAAGCAGGTGAGGGCCGCGGCCCGGACCCGCCCGGACCGGTGCGGCTGCTCGAGCCCCTCGAGCAGGGCCAGCCAGGCGTCGGCGGCCGGGGTGGCGAACACGTGACCGCCGCCGGCGAGCACGGCCGGCACCCCGCGGGCGTGCAGTGCGTCGGCCACCAGCTGCCCGTGCCGTCGCTCGGCGACGATGACCGCGACGTCGGCGGCCACCACCGGCCGGCCGCACCAGGTGGCGCCGGAGGCGAGCAGCTCGGCGATGTCGGCGGCGCAGTCGCGGGCGATGAAGGCGCGGGCGTCGCCCGCGGTGATCAGCCCCTTCTTGGTCAACCGCAGCCCGTCACGGGGCACCCGGCGGACCCGCACCGCGGCGGGGTGCGGGGCACCGCGCAGCCGGCTGCCCGGGTGGTGGGCGTCGACGTCGCGGACCACGATCTCGGGGTCGCCGAGCGCGGCCCCGCGCAGCACGACCTGCAACCGCCGGACCAGGTCGTGGTCGCTGCGCCAGTTGGTGCCGAGGGTGGCCCGGGTGTCTGCGGTGCGGGCCGCGGCGAGGTAGGTGACCACGTCACCGCCGCGGAACGCGTAGATGGCCTGCTTGGGGTCACCGATCAGCACCATCGTCGCGTGGCCGGTGAAGGCGCGGTCGAGCACCTGCCACTGCACCGGGTCGGTGTCTTGGAACTCGTCGACCATCACGATCCGCCAGCGCGAGCGCATCCGCTCGCGGGCGGGGGCGGTGTCGTCCTCCAGCGCCGCGGCCAACCGGGTCAGCAGGTCGTCGTAGCTGAGCACGCCCAGCCGGCGCTTGCGCCGGTCGACCTCGGCCCGGACCGCCTGGGCGAACCCGACCCGGGCCCCCGCGGGAGCGTCGGGGTCCTCGGCGGGGGCGAGCACCGCCTGGGGGTCGCCGATCGCCGTGCGGGCCAGGTCGAGGGCGCAGGCCCGATCGAAGGGAGGGCGCTGCTTGAGGTGCCCGAAGCGCTGGAGGTAGAGGTCGTCGACCACCTCGACCACGAGGTCGTCGAGCGACTCGACCAGCGTGGCGCCGGAGTCGGTGTCGCCGGCGACACCGAGCGAGCGCAGCACGAGCTGGCAGAACTGGTGGGTGGTGGCGATGGTGGCCGCGTCGAACGAGGCCAGCGCGTCGCGCAGGCGGTGGCGGCGCCGGTCGAGCTCGCCGGGGCCGTGCTCGCCGGGGTCGAGCAGCAGCGAGTGCAGGCGGTTGGCCGGGTCGGGCGGCAGGGCACCGGCGAGCAGCCGCTCGGCCTCGACCAGCTGCTCGCGCACCCGCTCGCGCAGCTCCTGGCTGGCGGCTCGACCGAAGGTGACCACCAGCATCTGGTCGAGCCGGGCGACCCCTTCGGCGACGTAGCGGGTGACCAGGGCCCCGACCGTGAACGTCTTGCCGGTGCCGGCGCTGGCCTCGAGCAGCGTGGTGCCGGTGGGCAGCGGTCCGCACACGTCGAAGGTCGCGGGCGCGGCAGGCGACTCGTCCATCACCAGCTCCCTTGCTCGGCGACCAGGAGGGGGGCCCACAGGCGCAGCGCGAGCGCACCGAACCGGGTGGTCTCACCGGGGTGCTCCTCACCCTCGCCGGGGCCGGCGTCGAGACCGGGCAACGGGGCCTGGGGACCCCACACCCGCAGGTTGACCGGGTCGGAGCACTCGCCGGGGAAGCGGCCGTCGTCCCAGTCCCAGCCGGCCTTGAGCACCGCCTCGTCGTGGCTGGCCTGGGTGCGTCGCGCCCGGGCGTAGGCGAGCGACGCCTTCAGCGGCAGCGGCAGCGGCTCGCACAGCCCGAGGTCGCGCAGCGCCACCAGGTCGCGCAGCGTGGCGATTGCGGTGTGGTCGAGCGGGCCCAACAGGGACGCCGAGAACGCCGCGTGCGCGCGGGAGTTCGTGGGCCGGCCGAGGGTGTGGGCGGTCCAGCTGCGGTCCTCGTCGGAGGCGGCGAGCGCGAGCAGCTGGATCCAGGACTGCAGCCGGTGGGTGGCGCCCAGGCGCGAGTAGGACACCGGCACCAGCCGGTCGCCGAACACCTCCGGCACGGTGCCCCGCAGCCGGCGTCCGCCCCCGAGGTCGACGTCGACATCGACCGCCCGGGGCGGCCGGGAGCGAAGCCGCAGCCCCTCGGCGGCCAGCGGGCGGGCCCGGTCGAGCACCTGGGCGAGCAGCCGCCACCCGAGCTGCCCGGGAGGCAGGACACCGCGCCGCCACTCCTGCTGGCGGGCACGCTCGGGGTCGACGCCGGCCAGGAGGTCGCGCAGCACCCGGTCGCCGACCGCCCACTGCTCCAGGTTGTCGATCTCGACCGGCAGCGCGTCGTCGACGGGCTCGTCATCGAGGGGCAGCGCAAGGTCGAGCCGCGAGCGCAGGAAGCCCCGGGCCGGGTGGCGGAAGAACGAGAGGAGGTCGTCGACGGAGACGTCGCGGTCGCCGTCGGCCGGCGGCAGCGGGCCGGCGAGGAACGGGGGCGGGGGGCGCCGCACTCCGACGGCCGCGCGGGCGCCGGCCAGCGCGGTGGTGTCGAAGGTGAACGGGTGGCCCGGGACCAGCGCGCCGGGCTCGACGTTGCGCACGTCGAACGGCTGGAGCGGGTGGCGCACCGTGACCGCCGCCGAGACCGGCCGGGCCCCTGGCTCCGCTGCCGTGCGGGCGGTCGCGTCGAGGGCGTCGAGCAGCTCGCCGAGCGGGACCGCCGGCGGGCGCGGCTGGCCGGAGTACTCGTCGGCTCCGGTGTAGGTGACGACCAGGGTCTCGGTGGCGGCCAGCACCGCGTCGAGGAACAGCTGCCGGTCCTCGCTGCGAGGATCTCGCTCGCCGGTGACCGGGTCGCGGGCGAGCACGTCGTCGCCGTCGACGGAGCCGACCCGGGGGAACACCCCGTCGTCGAGGCCCAGCAGGCAGACCACGCGGTGCGGGACCGACCGCATGGGGACCAGCGTGGCGACGGTGAGGGTGCCGGTGCGGAAGTTGGCGCGGGTCGGACGCCCGCCCAGCCGGTCGGCCAGCATCGCGCGCACGTCGGGGAGCCGCAGCTCGGTGGTGTCGAGGCCCTGCGCGGCCTCGCGCACCCGGCCCAGCTCGCGCTGCACCTGGCCGGTCTGCCAGCCCTCGGTGGCCGGCACCGCGGTGAGCGCGGCGACGCCGTCGTCGAGAGCGGCGAGCCAGTGCTCCAACGGGTGGCTGCCGGTCAGCCGGTCGGTGACGTCCTGCAGCCGGTGCACGAACTCGGTCAGCCGGCCCGCGAGCTCGACCTGGCCGCTGCCGACGTCGTCGAGCGGCAGGGTGCGCTCGAGCCAGACGCCGGTGTCGTCGGACATCGCGACGCCGGCCAGCAGCCGGTCGAGCCCGAACCGCCAGGTGTTGGCGACGTAGTGGGAGAGGCCGTAGTCGGCGCGGTGCTCGGCGTCGAAGGCCCACCGCACACCGGCGGCCTTGACCCAGTCGGTGAGCTGCTGGAGGTCGTCGTCGCGGAAGCCGAAGCGCCGCCGCACCGGCTCGGCATGGGCGAGGTCGAGCACCTCGCCGGCGCCGGCGCGGCCGCCGGCCAGGTCGAGCAGCCGCGCCGCGACCGCGAGCAGCGGGTTGGTCTGGGTCAGGGCTCGGTCGGCGAGCCGCACCCGCAGCCGGTGGGCCGGGTGGCCGGAGTCGGACACCACGTCGCCGAGGCCGAAGCCGGCGGAGACCAGCGGCGCGAACGTCTCGATGTCGGGGCACATCACCAGCACGTCGCGCGGTTCGAGCGTGGGGTCGTCGGCCAGCAGGCCGAGCAGCACCTCGCGGAGCACGTCGACCTGGCGGGCCGTGCCGTGACAGGCGTGCACCTGGACGCTGCGATCGTCGGGCGCCAGCAGCCGGTCTCGCGGATCGCCGGGAGCGTCGGCGCGCAGGTCGGCCTGGAGCCAGCCGAGCAGTGTGTCGGGTGCCTCGGGAGGGGGCGCCTCGCCGTGGTCGGCGAGGTCTGCGGTGGCGAGCGTGCGTTGCAGCTCGCGCACGTCGCGGCCCAGGGTGGCCAGCAGCGGGTGGCCCACCTGCTGGTGGCTGTGGTCGTCGGCCCGGGGCACCGGCCCGGCCGCGGTCACCTCCGCCAGGGCCTGCCACAGCCGCCCCGACGGGTGCGGGAGCCACAGGTGCACCTCGCGATGGCGGGCGAGGGCCGACAACAGCTCGACCTCGGTCGCCGGCAGCCGGGTGTGGCCGAACAGCGAGAGCCGCTCGGGCAGCTCGAACGCTCCGGGTTCGTCGGCGAGGCGGCCCACGGTCTCGGCATGCCGCAGGTGGGGTGGTGGCTCGGGCACCCGCTCGGCCAGCCGGCGCCACAGCTCGGGCTGCCAGCCGAGGTCGTGCGGCAGCACCCGCCCGCAGCCGTCGGTGTCGCGCCCGGCATGCCAGTCGGCGAGCAGGCGCGGGCGCTGCACGGCGTACGCCGCGAACAGGCGCGCCAGCCGGCGGGCCACCGAGAACCGCCGGCCACGTCGGAGGTCGGCCTCCTCGATCTCGTGTCCGGAGTCGCCGGTCACCAGGTGGCCCAGGTGGGCCGCGAGGGGTCGGGCCCAGGCCTCGTCGAGGCACGCGTCGATGGTCGCCAGCAGCGGCCAGGCCAGCGCCTCGGGCGCCCAGGGGTCGTGCTCGTCGGCGGTGGTCGCCTCGCGGAGCGTCTCCACCAGCGCCCACGGACTGCGGAACTCCACGCCCGCGCAGATGCCGTCCTCGCGTCCGGGCTGCGCGCCCAGGCGATGGCCCAGCCGTTGGCTGAGCCAGCGCTCCACGCCCTTGGCCGGCACCACCACCAGCTCGCCGGCGAAGGGGTCGGCCACCGGCGTGGCGAGCAGGCCGGCCAGGCCGTCGGCCAGCTGGTCGGTGCGCGCGGCGCGGTGGAGGTGGAGGGGCACGGTCCCGACCCTAGAAGGCCGCGCCGACGCCGGTCCGGACCGGCTCGCGGGATCCGGCCGGACGGCTGCGGAGGCTCCGCCGCGTCCCTACCCTGCGGGGATGAGCACCGATCCCGCCGACCGGCCCACCGATCAGCCCTCCGGGCGGGCCCCACGCCTGCGCCGCGTCCTGTTCGTGCCGCTGACGGCCGCCGCGCTGCTGACCTCCGGGGCCGGCCTGGGCTGGGCGGTGGCGGCCGACGAGGCCGCCCGGGACGACGAGCCCGTCGTGGTGGTGCGGGAGCCGCTGGCCGGCACCGACGCCCCGCGCGGTGTGACCGGCCGGTCGCTGCAGCTGCACCGGGTCACCGTGATGCCGGGCGCCCGGCTCGCCTCCCACCACCACCCGGGCACCCAGGTGTCCCGCATCGAGAACGGCACGTTGACCTACAGCGTGGAGACCGGTGCGGTGCGGGTGATGCGCGGCTCCGCCGACGCTCCGCAGCTGGTCCGCCGGGTCGTCGCCGGTGAGACGGTGCGGATCCGTACCGGCCAGTGGATCGTCGAGCAGCCCCACGTCGTGCACCACGCCGCGAACCGCGGCGAGGTGCCGGTGGTCATCTACCTGACCACGCTGTTCCGCACGGGGGCTCCGGCGGCGATCCCCGACTGAGCCCGAGCCACGGTTCGAGGGCAGGTCAGGAGACCAGCTCGAGCTCGCCGCGCGAGACCGGGGAGGGGGCGGGGAGCAGCCGGGCGTGCAGCTCGGCGGGCGTGGCCAGCCGGGCCAGGATCGCCAGGCTGCCGGCGGTCGCGACCGCGGCGTAGAGCAGGTTGGCGTCGACATCGGCGAGCACGCCGTAGGCACCGACGAACGCGGCGTCCACGACGGTGAGGACCCACGCCGACGCCGCGATGGCGGAGACGTCGTGACTACGCCACGCGGTCAGCGCGGCCGGGCCCACCAGCAGCGCGATGGAACAGCCGAGCACCACGGTAAGCGGCGCCTGGCCGGCCAGCGGGGACACCGCGGCGGCACCGGTCAGCGTCAGGCCCCAGGCCGCCGGGAGGTAGAGCCGGCTGCGGTCGCCGCCACCCCGCCAGGCGAGGACGAGCGCGCCGACGGTGCCCGGGAGCGTGAGCAGGGCCGGCAGCGCCACCCAGACCTGACCCACGTGGATCCCGAAGAGCGTCCACGCGACCCCGCTGAGCGTCGAGTTCGCCAGCGCCGCGACGCTCACACCGGACGCCGTCGCAGTGGCGCGCAGCTTCAACAGCTGCGGCAGGGTGCAGCCGAGGGCGAGCAGGGTGCCGGCGAGGCCGACGATGTTCTCCAGGGAGGGGGTCACGGGTGGCAGTCCTTGTGCACGGGCGTCGAAACGGGGGGAGGGTGGCGCGGGGCCGCACGCGACGACGCGGCCGCAGCGTGCCGGGGCACGCGGCGACCGCGTCGTGGAGCGGGAGTGGCGGCCGGACACCTCACGGCCGCACGGGAAAGATTACGGCGGAGTCCCCCATCGACAAAAAGCCCTCCCGCATTACCCGGGTTCAGGCGGTGTGATGTTCGTCATTCCTCGAGGTCGGTGGAGGCCAGCAGCGCCCGCACCATGAGCGGGACGACGTCCGCGGGCGCCCAGTCCACGTCGATCTGGCTGGCCAGGAAGAGCCCGTCGGCGGCGGCGATCAGCACCCGGGCCAGGTCGCCGGCGAGCTCCGGGGAGCCGTCGGTCCGCACCGGCCCGAGGTAGCCGGCCATCAGCTCGGTGAGGGCGGCCTCGGTCTGCCCCCGCAGCTCGACCCACAGAGCGCGGGCCGACGGCGGACGCTCGTACTGCTCCAGGGTGAGCAGCAGCCCGATCTTCAGGAACGCCGGCCCCTGCACCATCCGCTCCAGGGTCTGGTCGAGCACGGCCACCAGGGCCTCCCGTGCCGACAACGCGGAGTCGAGCACCTCCCAGGGCGGCTGGCTCGCGGTCCACTCGGCGATGCTGCGGCGCACCACCTCCGCGACCAGCTCGTCCTTGTCCTTGAAGAACCAGTAGATGCTGCTCGCGGGCAGCCCCGACCGCTCGGTCACCTTCGCGATCGTGGTGGCGTGGTAGCCGGCCTCGGCCACGATCTCCGCGGTGGCGTCCAGGATCCGCTGCCGCGACGACTCCTCGTCGTCCCCGGCGGGGCTCTCGGGCCGGCGCTCGTCGTACTCGCTCATGCCGGCTCACCCTCCGCCTCGCGCAGGAAGGCCAGCAGTCCGTCGCCGATGACGTCCGCGCACTGCTGGAGGTCCCAGCCCCGACCGGTCAGGGCCCCGACGAAGAGCCCGTCGATCAGGGCCAGGTGCACCCGAGCCAGGCGCAGCGGCAGCTCCGGGTCACGCGCCGCCGCGCGCGGCATCATCGGCGCCCACCAGGCGGCCATCTGCTGCTGGGTCTGGCGGCGGACCTCGAGGTAGCGGCGGCGCGCGGCGGGCTCGGGCACCCGGCTGGTGATCGCCAGCATGATGCCCAGCCGCCAGAACGCCGGCGACTCCGCCATCGCCCGGGCTGCCCAGTGCAACCGGGTACGCACCGCCCGCTCCGCCCCGTCCGGTCCGTTCAGGTCGAAATGGGTCGGGTCGAAGTCCGGCTGGGTCTCGGCCCGCCACGACGCGAAGCCGTGGGTCAACGCCTCGGCCAGCAGGTCGTCCTTGTCGCGGAAGTGCCAGTAGATCGAGCTGGCCGGGATACCCGTGGCCTTGCGGATCCGGCCGATCGAGGTGCCGTCGTAGCCGTGCTCGGTGGCGATGGCCAGCGTCGCGTCGAGGATGCGCCGACGCGTCTGCTCGCCGTCCGCGCGCACGCGCCTGGTCTTGCGTGGCATCACACCCCCCGTGGTCGCCGGGCCCGGACGCACGAGACGCCCCGGCCATGGCGCATCGTGCCTTGTCGAGCCTGTCGGCACCAGTCGGCCCGTCCGGAGGATTTGTCGGGGATATCACCACAATCCAGGTCCGCCGCCGGGTCACACCCACTGCCGGCGCAGCACCGTCGTCGCGTCGAACGGGTCCGCACCCTGCTGGGCGGCGAGCACGCCGGCCCCTTCGGGGCTGCCGGTGTAGAGGATCCGGCCGGGGCCGACCCACCGCTCCCACGCGCGATGGAAGAAGCGGGCCGAAGAGACGTCCTGGCCGAGGGCCGTCGGCACCGGGTGCCACACCACGCCGTCCGCCTCGATCCCGGTCAGCGCCGCCAGCGCGTGCGAGCCACGCGTCAGCCGGTGCTCCTGCGGCACGATCGGGTCGGCGAGCCGCACCGAGCGCGACACGACGTAGCGCGGGCTCGTGATCGGTCCCAACACCTCGTCCAGCGCCAGGGCGAACCGGGACGCGTCACGCTCCGACGAGGCCAGCCGGCAGCGGTACTCCCCGCCGGGGTGCACCTCGACGACGAGCCGGTCGACACCGGTCAGGGTGGTGCCGTTGTCCGCCAGCCCCTGCGCGACCGCCGCCGCCACCTGCAGCACCGACGGCGCGGCGACGGCCTGCCGGGCCTGCTCCAGCACCCACGAGCGGTAGTGGTCGTTCCTGCGCCGCCAGGCGGCGGCGACCGCGGCCAGACCACTGCCGGCCAGGACGACTCCGGCCGGCACGAGCCACAGGCTGCTGCTCGATCCCATGACGCTCACCCCGAGGCCGCCCCAGAACCCCGACACCCCCAGGACACCTGGCAGCGCCGGCGGATCTGGCGGTCGCAGCGCCGCGTCACGGACCTGGATCCCGTCACCGGCCAGCACCAGCGGCGGCGGGACCGGCGCGGCGGGCAGGCCGGTGGCCTCCACCTCGATCGGCCGCGCCCGGGCGCTGCGCACGCGCACCGTGGAGACCACCCGGTCGGAGTAGGGCTCGCCGACCCGCCACCGCTCCCGGATGCCCTCCCGGTCGGCGGCCCGGTCCCGCATCCGGCCGTTGACGGCGTCGAAGAGCTCTGCGGGCGGCGGGGCGTAGGGCGAGAACGCGGCGTCGATGTGACCCACCCCGTCGACCACGTCGCCGTCGTCGTCCACCCCGTGGAAGCCCTCGTGCTTGCGCACCAGCCGCGCCCAGTCCGCGGCGCCCTTCGGGTGCTCCTCGCTGACGCACACCACCGACCAGTTCACCGCGACCTTGTCCGGCCAGAGAGGGTCGGTGCGCAACGCCCGCCCCCGGGTCTGCACGACGGCCGTCAGCGTGGTCGCCGTGGTCAGGTCGACCAGGCCGCTGATGCGGCGGGCGTCCCAGCCCTCGCCGAGCAGTCCACGGGTGCCGACCAGCACCTGGCAGTGACCGGCCTCGAAGAACGCGGTCACCGGCGGCACCCACTCGCGCGACCCCCAGGGCCCGGTCAGCTCGGCCACCTCCCCGTCGCCGGGCACGACGCTGAGCCGGCCGTCGAGCATCGGGTCGCCCTCGATGGCGAAGGCGGCCAGCCGCTGCAGCGTCTCCGGGGCCCCGGCCACCGTCGAGGCGGTCACCAGCATCGGTGAGAGCGTGGCGGTGGTGGGGTCGCCCACGAGCGCCTCCAACGCGGCGTACGCCGACCCCGACTGCTGGTCGATCACCCCGCGCAGGCCGGTGGGCAGGGTGGCCGAGGCGCGCTCGTGGTCGCAGAGCACCAGCACCCGGGTGCGGGAGCCCAGCAGCCCCAGCTCGTGGCTGACGATGTCCACCGCGGCGGTCGTCTTCGCGTGCGAGCGGGCCAGCACCCGGTCGACCGGGGTGCGCCCACGGCGTACCCCTCGACGGGTCAGGTGGTAGCCGACCGAGGGAAGCGCCCGCTTGACCGCGGCCCGCACCTCGGCGTCCCGCTCGTCGTCGCTGGGCAGCACCTGCGACTTGACCCAGTCGTCGATGAGCGCCACCCAGTCGTCGGCGTCGGGGGCGCGCCGGTGCCGCTCGGCAAGCCGGGCGCCGGTCGGCAGCGTCAGCAGTCCGGCGTGGCACAGCCGCAGTGCGGCGTCCGCCAGCTGCGGCTCGCGCAAGGACAGCCGGGACCAGGTCTGCACCTGCGGCACCGGGGTGACGAACCGGGCGGTCAGCCACTCCAGGAACGGCAGGCTGCCGAACCGCGGGTCCATCAGCTGCGTGGTGAGTTCGCGCCAGCGGACGGCCTCGGTGGCCAGCCACTCGTTCTCGTGGACCGTCGGGGTGGTGAGCCAGGCCAGCTCGGCGAACGGCGCGAGGTGCCCCTCCTTGACCACCGCCGGCACGCCGGCGCGGAAGACGATGTCGGCGAAGAGCTCGCGCACCAGGGCCGACTGGTCGGCGGTCAGCGCGTCCGGCGGGGTGGCGGTGAGCCCCAGCACCCGTGCCTCCTCGAGCGTGTGCAGCAGCTCGCCGAGCAGCCGGCCCCACACCTCGAGCAGGTGGTGGCACTCGTCGAGCACGAGCAGCAGTCCGGGCTCGGCGTGCATCGCCTCGACCAGGGCCCGCCCGTTGGGGTGCAGCCGGTCGATCAGCCCGCCGGTGACCGGCCGCTGGTGGGCCGGGGTGAGCTCGGGGTCGTCGTCGACCTCGTCGTCGGGGTCGAAGACCGCGAGCGACTGGTAGGTCAGGCAGGTGACCGGCGCCGCCAGGTCCCGGGTGGTGCCGGCCTCCAGGCCGTGGGCGCGGACCGTGGCCACCCACTGCGCCTGGATGGCGGTGTTGGGGGCGAACACGACCGCACGAGCCGCCCTGCCGTCGGCGAAGGAGGAGAGGATCGTCTCGATGCCGACCCGGGTCTTGCCGGCGCCCGGAGGCAGCACCACCCAGGCGCGGCGACGCCCCTTGGCCCACGCCCGGTCGAGGGCCTGCAGCGCAAGCTCCTGGTGCTTGCGCAGGGGCGGGGCGCTGCTCGGCTCGACCATCGCGGGTCAGTCTCCCCGACCGAGGCCGAGCCGTCGATCGTTCCTCGACACGCCGAAGAGAGGCGGGAACCTGTGACGGGTCGGCGCGCCCGCCGTGGCACCGGGTTCAGAGATCCTCGAGGCGGCTGAGCTGCCGCCCGCCCGGCCCGAAGTTGTCGGGGCTCAGCCAGCGCTGGTGCCGCGCGCGGATCTGCGGCCACTCGCCGTCCAGCATCGAGAACCAGTCGGTGTCGCGGTTGCGTCCCTTGACGACCATGTGCTGCCGGAAGCGGCCCTCGTGGCTGAAGCCCAGGCGTGCTGCCGCCCGCCGCGACGGCTCGTTGCGGCTGTCGCACTTCCACTCGACCCTCCGGTAGCCCCGGTCGTCGAAGGCGTGCCGCAGCAGCAGGTGGATCGCCTCGGTGGCCGCGGTGGTGCGCTGCAGCGCGCGGCCGAACAGCACCCCGGAGATCTCCACGGTGCCCGCCGCCGGAGAGCACGGGAAGAAGGTCGCCAGTCCCGCGGCGCGCCCGCCGCGCGGACCGTCATGGGGGACGAAGACGTACGTCGCGCTGTCCGGGTGGTCCGCCAGCCGCCGGACGACCTCCTGCTGGAACTGCTCCCGGCCGGTCGGGAACGGCGCCGGACGGTAGGTCCACAGCGGCTCGTCGCCCGGCCCGCACACCGCGGCGTACAGCGGCTCGGTGTGCTCGTCGGCGATCGGCTCGGCCGTGACCCACCGGCCGCGCAGCACGGTGCCGCCGAGGCGCGGCCGGGCTGTCCAGCCGGCCACCGTGGCTCCGACCGGCTGACCGTGCTCGTTGCGCTCGCCGGCCGGCTCGTCGACGGGCACCGGACCGAGCGCGTGCTCCCGGAAGAGGCGGGCCACCTGCTCCGGCGCCTCGGCCGGGGGGAGGTGGGCGACGCCGTCGAGCACCACCAGCCGGCCGTCGCGGACGCCGTCGGCGAGTTCGCGCAGCAGGTCCGGCGGAGTGGCGACGTCGTGCGCCCCGGCCACCGCGAGCACCGGCGCGGCCACCTGGCCGAGGCGGTCGCGGACGTCATGACCCGCGATCGCGCCGCACACCGCGGCGTACCCCTCGTCGTCGACGCCGCGCAGGTGGTCGAGCAGAGCGGAGGCCGTCTCGGGCCGTCGGGTCACGAAGCCGGGCGCGAACCACCGCTGGGTCGACAGCTCGAGCAGCGCCGCGGTGCCGCCTGAGCGCACCAGGTCGATGCGCTCCTGCCAGCTCTCGGGGCTGCCGAGCCGCGCGCCCGTGCAGAGCAGCGTGGCGGTGGCGACCCGGTCGGGTGCGTCGAGCAGCAGGTGCAGCCCGACCGCGCCGCCCACCGAGTCGCCGGCGTAGTGGAACCGGGTCGGCCGCGCGCCGGGCATCACCGGAGCCATCTGGTCGACCAGGTCGACCACCGCCGCCGCGAGGGCGGCGACCGTGAGCGGCTCGCCGTCGGGGTCGAGCGGGATCCGGTTGGTGCCGTGGCCGGGCAGGTCCCACCCGATGACCTGGAACTCCTCGGCGAGCAGGCGAGCCGCCTCCGACCACAGTTCGGTGACCGACGTGCCCAGGGAGGGGCCCAGCACGAGCAGCGGCAGGTCGGGGCGGCCGCCGAGGCGGACTCCGGTGAGGTTCACCGGGCCAGTCTCTCGCGCCACCTCGATCCAGCCGCGGCAGCCTCGCGAGCGATCCCACGTCGACAGCCCGGCCATGGTTTGCCGGCGTGGCGGAGACTCGACTCATGGCGATCCTGGGGCAGGTGCGGTTCTGGACCGAGGCTGAGGGTTGGGGAGTCCTCGACTCCGAGGAGACCCCGGGCGGCTGCTGGGTGCACTTCTCGTGCGTCAAGGTGCACGGCTACCAGGCGCTCGACGCCGGCACGCAGGTCGAGATGCTCGTGGAGGAGTTCCCCCAGGACGGGTACGACTACCGCGCGACGGCGGTGTGGCCCGCCGGCCAGGAGCCGGTCGAGTCGGGAACGACGATCTCCGGCCCGTCGACGGCCTTCACCTCGGGCCTGCACCTGGTGACCGACCAGGACGGCGAGCCGGGCTGACCGAGCGTTCCCGGCCCGACGGTGGCGCCAGGGGCGTCCCTCCGGTCCGCTACGGTCGCGGCATGCCGACGTCCTCACCCGTCGCACGTTGTCCGGCGGCGGCACGGCGCTGGCTGATCGCCGCCGGCCTCCTGCTGGTGGCGGCCATCGCCGCGTCCGGTGTGCTGGCCGTGCCGGGTGCCTTCGAGCATGACTGGCCCGACGATCGGGAGGTCGCCACCGACGGGCGCGCCCACGAGGTCTCGCTGGCCGACTCCGGCCCGGCCCTCATCTGGGCGTACGGGGCGTTCGCGACCGCCCCCGAGTGTGCGGTCACCGACGCCGACACCGGCCGCGCCGTCGCGGTGACACCGACCGACGGCTCCCGCACCCGGCCCGGCGGGAGCGCCGCCGACTGGGTTGCGACGCTGCGCTTCGACGCGCCGTCGGAGACCGTGAGCGTCACCTGCGGGCCCTCGGCCGCAGGCCCCGTGTTCGTCGAGCACGAGCCGGTGCTCCCCGAGCCGCTGGCCGCGTGGGGCACGTGGGTCGCGCTCCCGGCCGGACTGGTGCTCGCGTCGACCGGCTGCCTGGCGGTCGGCCTGCTCCGTCGCCGCGGCCGCGGCCTCAGCGACTATGGTGCTCAAGACGGCACTCGAACCGACGTTGGTGAACCCGCATGACCGACATCTGGCGGCACGCCGCCTCGGCCCTCCTCGTGGGCATGGCCCTGACCGCGAGCGTCCCGGCCGCCACTTCGACGGCTTCTGCCCGTGAAGCACAGGCGCCAGCGCGCGCCGAGCTCCGGTGCAAGGGGCCCGGCGACCTGGTCCTGGTGGTCACCCACCCGAAGGAGAACCGTGTCCGCGGGGAGATCCGAGCCCGGGGGGTGCGGTCCGGCTCCTCCTGGGACTGGAGCATCTCGTTCGAGGGCGACGACGGCGGCAAGGGCGTGGGCAGCCAGGCCACCGCCGGCAAGCGCGGCCGCTGGTCGGCGTTCGCAGTGGCCCGCGATGAGGAGCCGCTCACGATCGAAGCCGTCGCCAGCAATGCCTCCGGGCGCCGCTGCGTGGGGAAGGTGACCGACGACTGATTGGCTGCCCGTCAGTCGCAGCCGGGCGCGTTCGGGTTCCGGCGGTAGGTGGCGAGCACCTCGCCGTCCTCGTCGGCGTACTCGAGGTGGTCGGCGTCGGTGAGCGTCGCGTAGCCGTAGAGCATGCCGTTGGCGTAGGGCCAGCCCTCGATCGCGCCGTCGCCGGCGCCGGTCTCGATGTCGGGGCCGCCATCGGTGCGCCGCCAGGTGGTGTCGCCGAACCAGAACCAGGTCATGCCGCAGTGCAGGTACATCGGAGCGTGGTAGCGCACGCCGACGTCGGGCTGCTCGCCCTCGGCGAGGGTGACCAGCTCGACGGTCTCGGGCTCGGCGGGGGTGTCGGCCTCGGGTGGCGCGGTCCCCGCGGGCAGCTCGTGGACGACGGGGCCGTCGCGGTCGGCACCGAGCACCAGCGTGCGGCCGTCGGCGGTGCCGGCGACCTGGTCCGGCTCGCCGGGCAGGTCGACCGCCGTCCAGGTCTCGGCGTCGTCGCTGACCACCAGCTGCGGGCCGGGGCTCTTGCCGCATTGGTCGAGGTCGGCGTAGCAGACCTCGGGCTCGCTCCAGCTCGTGTCGTCGACGCCGGTGAGGGTCCAGAACCTGGCGCCGTCCGACCACATCGGCGCCCAGGCGGTCTCACCTCGCTCGGGCAGTCCCTCGACGGGAGCCCACGAGTCGCCGCCGTCGGTGGAGACCAACGCGGGCAGCTTGCCCTCGCCGACACCGGCGACGACCTCGTCGCCGGCCACCGCCAGGGAGGTCACCTCGTAGACCTCCTCGAGCGCGGGGTCCGACACCCGCACCCAGCCGGCCCCGGCGTTGCCGGAGGCCCACACCGCGGCGGTGCGGTCGACCCGACCCGAGACCAGCAGTCGCTCGCCCACCTGCGCGACGTCACCGGCGTAGGACTCGCCGCGGAAGCCGCGCGGCTCCGGCACCTCGGGCAGATCGGCCTCGGTGAACGCCGCGGCGTCGGTGCTGGTCCACACCTGGGCCTGGAAGCCGCCCATCGAGGGGTTCTCGGCCAGCCGGTAGCCGCCGGCGACGACGACGGTGTCGCCGGCGACGGTCATGTCGTGGACGTCGACGGCGTGCGCGAAGCCGGACACCTCGACCTGCTCCCAGGCAAGGCCGTCGTCGCTGCGGAGGGCCACGGCCTCGAAGGTGAACTCGGTGTCGCCGTCGCTCTCGACGCTGCCGCCGGACCCGAGCGTGAACCAGTCGCCGTCGGCGAGCCGCACCAGGCCGCCGAGCTGGAGGTAGTCGATGCCGGTGGCCAACGGCTCACCCGTCTCGAACGCCGCACCGTCGTTCGAGTGGTGCGAGACGAGGGTGCCGCCCTCGGAGACGGTGAGCACGACCGCGTCGTCTCCAGAGGTGGCCAGGATCGGCGCCTGGTCGGCGCCGACCTCGGCGTCGAGGTGCTGGGTGCTCCACTCGCCCGGGCCGCCCGAGAGCGGCTCACCCGAACCCCCGTCGGGCTCGGTCTGCTCACCGCAGGCGGCGAGGAGGCACAGGGAGAGCGCGGCGAGGGCGAGTCCACGAGACGGGGGCACCCTGGTACGACGCGGCGTGGGGAGGGTCGGTTCCGCGCCGGCAGCGATCCGCCTCAGCCCCTCCTCAGGTCCTCGGCGAGCATCACCAGGATGCCGCTGGGCCCAGGGACGTAGGTGAGCTTGTAGATGTCCTCGTACGTCGCCACCCCGCGCAGCGGGTGGCAGCCGTGCCGGGCGGCGATCGCGAGCGCCTCGTCGAGGTCGTCGACCGAGAACGCCACCCGGTGCATGCCGATCTCGTTGGGGCGGGTGGGCTCGGTCTCGATCGCCGCCGGATGGAGGTACTCGAAGAGCTCGAGGCGTCCCTCGCCGTCGGGCGTCTGCAGCATGGCGAGCTTGACGTGGTTGCCGTCGAGCCCGACCGCGGTGTCGGTCCACTCGCCGCGCACCGTGTCGCGGCCGAGGACGCCGAGCCCGAGGTCGGTGAAGAAGGCGACGGCCGCCTCGAGGTCGCGGACCGCGATCGCGACGTTCTCGAGCCTGACGGGCATGGATCGCAGGCTACCCACCTGCCTGCCGGGCAGCCAGACCTCAGCGTCGCCCCTCCGGAGGTGGCGTGACCCGTCCGTGGTCGCCACCAGAGGCGGAGCAGGGGCTAGCCTCGGGCGATGGTCGCCGTCGCCGCGGGCGAGTTCCGCCGCACCCTCGAGCAGCGCCGCGACCAGCGGACGTCGTGGGAGCGCACCGACGAGGCGTTCTTCGCCGCGGGCGCCTGCCACATCCTGGCCTGGGCCTGCCGCAGCGTTCATGTCGCGCAGCGACCGGAGATCGTGGCGCTGCGACTCCCGGGCGCCCGGTACGCCATGCACACCTATGCCGTGGTCGGTGACTGGGCGTTCGACTTCTCCGGCTGGAACCCCGAGCAGTCGCTCATCGAGGCCAACCGGCAGTTCGAGGGCGAGCACCGCTCCGAGAGGCTGGTGATCGGGTCGACGCTGGAGGAGTTCTGCGCCGAGCACCGCCACCGGGCCCCGCACCTGTTCGTGCACGACCCGTGGCCGCGCGCGGTGGCGTACGTCCGGCGGTTCGCACCGGTCTGGCGGACCGGCCGCTGACCGCCCGCGGCCCCTGGTCAGGCGACGGACGTGGGGGGCATCGGCGGCGCGGGCGGACCCGCGAACACCTGCTCCTCCGACGGCATCAGGATCCACAGCACCGGATAGATCAGGAACTGGCTGCCCGGGATCACCATCAGCACGAGCACGAAGAGCAGCCGCGCCATCCACGGCGTCAGTCCGAACCGGCGGCCGAGCCCGGCGCACACCCCACCGAGGATCCGGCCGTCACGGGGGCGGATCAGACCCTGCTGGGCGAAGGTCTGGTGGATGTCGGTCATGGTCGATGCACTCCCTCGAAGCGGTGGTGGCGTGGTTGCGGGGGCTTCTCCCCACACCTCCAGCGTGCTCCGCGGGCGGCCCGCGCACCATCGGGTGGCGCCCTGAGCCGACCCCGAGCGACCCCCGGGTTCACCGGAACGGGCCAGTGCTCGGGTACTGGTCGCCATCGCCACCGCCAGCATCCGGGCGTCGCGGATGAAGGCGGACGCCGGGCCCGCCGCTGGGCCCGACGTCGGTCTCGGAGCGTCCGGTCAGCGGCGGCGCAGGATGTCGCGCAGCACCTGGGGGTAGTTCGTGATGATGCCGTCGACCTCCCAGTCGAGGGCGCGGCGCATGTCCTGGCCGGCGTTCACCGTCCACACGTGCGCCTCGAGCCCGCTGGCGTGGATCGCATCGACCGTGGCCTCGTCGATGGCGCCGAGGGCCGGGTTGACCTCCTCGGCCCACGTCGCGGCGTCCTGGATCTGCGCGGTGGTCGGCCGGGTGCCGAAGAGCAGGCCGGTCGGCACGTCGGGGGCGAGGTCGGCGTAGGTGCGCAGCCAGTCGTGGTTGAACGACTGCACCGTGACCCGGCCGGCGGCGAGGGCCCGGCGGAACTCCGGCAGCGCCCGCAGCTCCTTGTCGAGGTCGACCTCGATGCCGGGGTAGAGCTCGGGGGCCTTCGGCTCCAGCAGCATGCCGGTGCGCCGGCCGACCGCGCGCACCCACTCGGCGAGGGTCGGCACCCGCTCGCCGGCGAACTCGGGGGCGAACCAGGAGCCGGCGTCGAGACGCCTGATCTCGGCCAGGGTGAAGTCGCGGACGTTCCAGGGCGCGCGGTCGGGGAAGACCTGCTCCACGTCGGTCGTGCGGGTCAGCGTGGTGTCGTGGACGATGACCAGCTCACCGTCCTTGGTGCGCTGGATGTCGTTCTCCACCACGTCCGACCGGTGCGCCAGCGCCAGCTCGACCGCCGCGAGGGTGTTCTCGGGCGCCGCCCCGGACGAGCCACGGTGGGCGACGACGTCGACCTCGCTGCGCGACGCGGGCGCCGCGTCGGCCGGGCCGGCGAGGGCCAGCAGGGGAAGCGCGGCGAGCAGGCCGGCGGCGTACCGGACGAGCGGGCGAGGGCGGGCAGCAGACATGGGGGTTCCTTCCCGAGAGGTGGCCGCCGGCCCGTTCGGCCGGCGGCGACCTCACCCTCGCGGCGGCCGATGACGCCCAGGTGAACCGGCGCGAAGCGGCCGGGGAAGACGGGCGGGCGCTCCCGGGACGCGCCCGCCCGTGTGCTCCAGCGGGGAGCTGCCTGGAGGTGGTGCGAGGTGTCGATCGTTCACCGACACGCCGCGAGAACGCGGGAATCAGTGACGGGTCGGCGTCAACCGGCGGTGCGGTCGGCGTAGGCGACCGCCGCGGAGCGGACCGCTTCGACGTAGGCGTCGTCGTGGTTGTAGGAGTGCACCGCCGCCGACCACCCGGCGCCGGTGGCGAGGTCGTGGCCGTCGGCACACAGATAGCGCGCGGCGGCGTACGCCGCGTCGTCGAGGTCGTGCGGGTCGGACCGGCCGTCGCCGTCACCGTCGGAGGCCCAGGTCTCCCACGTCGAGGGGATGAACTGCATCGGCCCCATCGCGTGGTCCCAGTCGGGGTTGCCGTGCCACGCGGTGGACCCGGCGGTGGCGGGGATCGCGGCGACGGGACCGCGGCCGTCCAACGCGGGCCCGAGGATCGGCGACGAGGGACGGCCGTCCTCGCCGAGCACCCGGCCGCCGATCGTGCCGTGAGCCGATTCGACCCAGCCGACGCCGGCCAGGGTGGTCCAGCCGAGATCGCATCCCTCCGGAGCGCGCAGGGTGGCGCGTGCGTAGGCCCGCAGCGCCGGCACGCTCATCCCGGCCGCCTGCGCGGTCGCGGCCAGCCACGGTTCGTCGACGACCGGGACCGTCGGGGCTCGACGGTCGCCGCCGCGGCTCAGCGGCTCGGACGCGACGGCTGCCGGTGGTGCCGCCCGGTGCGGCGCCGGTGCGGCGAGCAACACCTCGCGGTCCGGGCGCTGCATCGACACCACCGCGGCGCCGGCGAGCAGCACGGCCGCGGCCACCAGTCCGGCCAGGATGGCCAGCGGCGCCGCGGGAAGCAGGTTGCGGGTCGCGTTCACGGTGGTCACCTCCGAGGCCGGCACGAGCATGGACGTCCGGAGCGGCCCCTGTCGAGGGCGCGTCCCAGGAGCGGCCGCTGTGAGACGCTGCCGCCGTGGACGAGCCGCGCCCCCAGCCCGGTGGCCGTCGCGGACGCCCCGGCCACGACCGCGACACGGTGCTGCGCCGGGCCGTGGAGCTGTTCAACGCCCGCGGCTACGCCGCCACGAGCGTCGGCGATCTCGCGGCCGAGCTGGGCGTCTCGAAGTCGGCGATCTACCACCACGTGCCCAGCAAGGAGCACCTGCTCGCCGAGGCGCTCGACGAGGCCCTCGACGCCCTCACCCGCGCCCTCGACCGGGTGAGCACCGGCCCCGGGTCCGCGGAGGACCGCCTGCGCGCGGCGGTGCGCGCGGGGGTGGAGACGCTGGTGGCGCACCAGCCGGCAGTGACGCTGCTGCTGCGCGTGCACGGCAACGGAGCGGTCGAGCAGGCGGCGCTGGCGCGCCGCCGCGAGCTCGACGCCCGGTTGGCCGGTCTGGTCGCCGACGCGGCCGACGCCGGGGCCGTGCGCTCCGACCTGCCGCCGCAGCTGGTCAGCCGGCTGCTGTTCGGCACCGTGAACTCGCTGGTCGAGTGGTACCGCGCCGACGGCACCCTCCCGGCGTCCGCGCTGGCCGACGCGGTCGTCGCGGTGGCCTTCGAGGGGCTCGCGCCACGCTCGTAGCCGGGGCCCCTGGCGGGGTGCCTCACGCGTCGTAGTCGACCACGACCTGCTCGTCGAGCGGCACTGCCTGACAGGTCAGCGTGTAGCCGGCGGCGACCTCGTCCGGCTCCAGGGCATGGTTGCGGAGCATCTCGACCCGCCCGCCGGTCACCCGGGCCCGGCAGGTGCCGCAGACCCCACCCCGGCACGCATAGGGAAGGTCGGCCCGCGTGGGCCGCAGCCCGTCGAGCAGCGGCCGGTCGCGCGGCACCCGGACCGTGCTGCGCAGCCCGTCGAGCACCACCGTGACCGCGGTGCTGCCGCCGGCGGGGATCTCCTCGACGCGGAGAGGGGCGCGCGGCGGCGGCTCGTCGCCGGCGAAGAAGAGCTCGCGGTGCACGCGGGCGGGGGGCAGCCCCGCGTCGACCAGGGTCACCCGGAGCTGCTCGACCAGGTCGAGCGGGCCGCAGAGCCAGGCGTGGTCGTAGCGGGCGGCAGCCCCAGGCCGGGGATCGACGGCGGCGAGCACCCGCAGCAGCCGCTCGCCATCGAGCCGGCCGGAGAGCAGCTCGGCGTCGCGGGGCTCGCGGGAGAGCACGTGCACGAGCTCCAGCCGCGGGCCGTGCCGGTCCTTGAGGTCGGCCAGCTCGTCGAGGAACATCACGCTCGCCGATCCCCGGTTGGCGACCACCAGGGTGACCGAGGAGGCCGGGTGGCGCAGCACGCTCGCGGCGATCGAGAGCACCGGCGTGATGCCCGAACCGGCGGCGACGGCGAGATGCCGGCCCGGCACGGACGGGTCGGCCACGAAGCGACCCGACGGCGACTGGACCTCCACCCGGTCGCCGGGCCGGACCTCGCGGCCCAGCCACCTCGAGAACAGTCCGCCGGGCACCTCCCGCACCCCGATCCGCAGCGGCGCGCCGGCCGGCGCGCACACCGAGTAGCTGCGCCGATGCTCGGCGCCGTCGATCTCGCGGCGCACCGTGACCGACTGGCCCGGCGCGAAGTCGTAGGCCGCCGCCAGCTCGGGCGGCACGTCGAAGGTCACCGCCACCGCGTCGGCGCACAGCCGGTCGACGGCGGCCACGCGCAACGCCTCGAAGCCCCGACGGGTGAGCGTCACCCGACCTCCTTGATGTGCTGGAACGGCTCGCCGCACTCCCCGCAGCGGTGCAGTGAGGTGCACGGTGTCGGGCCCCAGGCCGACAGCGTCTCGGCGGCCCCGTCGCAGCGCGGACACGACACCGCGCGGTGCCTGCCGAGGGACAGGGGGACGGGGCCGGTCCGGCGCGCACCGGGGCGCGGCGGGGAGACACCGTGCTCGGCCAGTGCCCGACGCCCCTGCGGCGAGATGTCGTCGCTCGACCACGCGGGCAGCAGCTCGACCAGCACCCGCACCGGACCGAGGCCCGCCTCGTCGACGCGGCGTACGACGTCGTCTCGCATCGTCGCGAGAGCCGGGCAGCCGCTCCAGGTCGGCGTCAGCACCACCTCGACGGCGCCGTCGGCGGCCACCTCGACCGCGCGCAGCACACCGAGGTCGGCCAGGGTGAGCATCGGCAGCTCGGGGTCGGGCACGGCGGCGGCCACGAGCCAGGCGGCCTGCCGCCGCTCGGCGTGCGTGGTCACGGCGGACACGCTCACCACCGCCCCATCGGGTGTGCCCGCGCCACCGACTGCATCTCGTCGAGGAGCGGCGCGAACTCGGCGGTGTGCGCGCCGTCGCGTCCGGTCGCCGCCGGGCGGGCGCGGCCGCTCGGCGGCGGCACCACACCGGCAGTCTCGAGCAGCGGGCCCAGCACCGCCGCGACCTGTTCGCGGACGTCTGCGGGGTCGGCGCCGACGCCGGCTCTGGCCGCCGCGACCTCGACGGCGTGGGTCTCCAGCGCCTCGACGTGCAGCGGCCACAGCGCCGCCACCGCGGCGACGGTGCGCCGGCGGGACTCCTCGGTGCCCCCAGCCAGCACCAGGAACCACTGGGCGGCCAGGTCACGGTGGTAGGCCAGCTCGGGCACCCCCTTGGCCGCCACCCCGGCCAGCACCTGGTCACGGCTGTGCCGCAGCCGCTCGAAGACCGCCAAGCGGGTGGTCGAGAGCAGCAGCAGCCGGACCACGGCCTGCGCGAAGTCGGCGTCCGCACCCTCGACGAGCCGGTGGTTGCGGAACCCGGCGGGCTCGCGGAAGAAGGCCAGTGCGTCCTCGGCCGGGATGGGTGAGCCGGCCGGCAGCGCGGGCACCAGCGCCGGCTCGGCGGTCGCAGCGCGCACCAGCAGGGGCCGGGCCTGGCCGAGCAGGTCGAGCGCGACGTTGGCCCAGGCCAGGTCGAGCTCGAGCTCGGGCGCCCGGCTGCACCACCACGTCATCCGCTGAGCGGCCACCAGCGCGTCGTCGGCCAGCCCGAGGGCGTACGCCGCGAGCAGCGCGCCGTCGACGCCGTCGGGGATCGAGGTGTCGAGGCTGGCCAGCGGGTCGGCGAACTCGGCACCGAACGCCCATCCGTCGTCGAGGAGGCTCACAGGTGGGACACCCCCTCGGGGACCTGGTAGGCGGTGGGGTGGCGGAAGACCTTGTCGGCGCTCGGCTCGAAGAGCGCCTCCTTCTCGCCCGGGTCGGAGGCGGTGATCGCCGCCGCCGGCACCACCCACAGGCTGACGCCCTCGTTGCGGCGGGTGTAGACGTCGCGAGCGTGGCGCAGCGCCAGCGCGGGGTCGGGGGCGTGCACCGACCCGACGTGCACGTGGTTGAGGCCGCGGCGGCTGCGCACGAACACCTCGTAGACCGCCCACTCGTCGGTGTGTGGCTGGTCGTTCATCTCTTCTCCTCCGACCGAGTCGTCAACCGTTCCGCGACACGCCGGGTCTCGACAGGCTCGACCACCGAAGCGGGAATCGTTGACGTGTCGGCGTGGACCCGGGACGACTTCTCGGCGTAGGCGCGGGCGGCCTCCCGCACCCAGGCGCCGTCGTCGTGGGCGCGCTGTCGGTGCGCCAGCCGCTCGGTGCTGCACGGCCCGCGGCCGGCGAGCACCTCGCGGAACTCCGCCCAGTCCGGCTCGCCGAAGTCGTGGCTGCCTCGCTCGGGGTTCCAGCGCAGGTCCGGGTCGGGGAGCGTCACGCCGAGCGCCTCGGCCTGCGGCACCGTCATGTCGACGAACCGCTGCCGCAGCTCGTCGTTGCCGTGCCGCTTGATGCCCCAGGCCATCGACTGCGCGCTGTGCGCCGAGTCGGCATCGGGCGGGCCGAACATCATCAGCGCCGGCCACCAGAACCGGTCGACCGACTCCTGCACCAGTGCCCGCTGCACGTCGGTGCCCTGCATCATCGTCCAGAGCAGCTCGAAGCCCTGCCGCTGGTGGAACGACTCCTCCTTGCAGACCCGCACCATGGCCCGGGCGTAGGGACCGAACGAGGTGCGGCACAAGGGCACCTGGTTGACGATCGCCGCGCCGTCGACCAGCCAGCCGATCGTGCCGACGTCGGCGTAGCTCGGGGTGGGGTAGGCGAAGATCGAGGAGTACTTCTGGGCCCCGGCCAGCAGCAGCCTGGTGAGTTCCGCGCGCTGCGCGCCGAGGGTCTCGCAGGCGGCGTACAGGTAGAGGCCGTGGCCGGCTTCGTCCTGCACCTTGGCCAGCAGCACCGCCTTGCGGCGCAAGCTCGGGGCACGTCCGATCCACGCGCCCTCCGGCTGCATGCCGATCACCTCGGAGTGGGCGTGCTGGGCCATCTGCCGCACCAGGGCACTGCGGTAGGCCTCGGGCATCGGGTCGCCGGGCTCGATCCGCTCGCCGCGGGCGAGCAGCCCCTCGAAGGTGTCCACCGTCTGTTGCGCCACCGCGCCTCCCGATTAACTGACCGATCGGTCAGTCTCAGTGTGTCACGGGTCACATAGAGTGACAAACGTCGGCGGGTGGGGACCAGCACGGCCCCAATCACACGACTCGAGGAGCAGACATGGCCAAAGCCAAGGGATCCGGCAGCAGCAAGCTGCTCGCCACCATCGTCGGACTGATCGGAGCGCTGATGATCGTGGCCGGCGCGGTCACCTGGTTCATGGTCCAAGACCAGCTGTCCGACGCGCGGATCACGGTCGCCGACGACGCCGACTTCCTCGCCGGAGACGACGTTGACGGACCGTTCTCCGCCTACGCCCAAGCGCAGATCATCGACAAGCACGCCCTGGAGGCCACCGGCGGCAAGGCCTATGCCGAGCTGGACCGCGAGGACCCGCTGCGCGAGACCGCAATGTCGGCCTCGTTCCTGCGCGCCTCGCTGTTCACCTCCGTGGTCGCGTTCGGCGTCGCGGCGATGGCGATGGGTCTGGGACTCACGCTCATCCTGGTCGCGCTCGCGCTGATGTCGGCCGCCAAGGCCGCCAACCACGCTGCCGGCACCGGCCCGGTGACCCGCACCGACGGACCGGCGACCGCCTGACCGACCGCTCGACCCGAGCGTCAGACCGGCCGGCGCCGGCGGGCTTGTCGCCCGTCGGCGCCGGGGTCTACGGTCGACGCGCCACAGCTGTGGCGCAGATCACTCGGGAGGGCTTATGCGTCGAACCATCCGTGCCGCACTCGTCACCGCGGGCCTGACCGCGGCCCTGGGCGCGAGCGCGCTCCCGGCCCAGGCCGTCGGCCCGGACGACGACGAGCGAGCCATCGCCCGGCACTCACTGCGCGGGCCGCTCACCGACCAGAGCTTCTACTTCGTGATGGCCGACCGGTTCGCCAACGGCGACACCGGCAACGACACCGGCGGACTCACCGGCGGGCCGAACGAGACCGGCTTCGACCCCACGGCGCGCGGGTTCTACCAGGGCGGCGACCTCGCCGGCCTGACCGGACAGCTCGACTACATCGAGGGTCTCGGCACCGACGCGATCTGGTTGACCCCGGTGTTCAAGAACAAGGCGGTCCAGCTCGAAGACGGCCCCTCGGCCGGCTACCACGGCTACTGGATCACCGACTTCACGCAGATCGACCCCCACCTCGGCTCCAACGACGAGCTGACCGCGTTGGTCGACGCTGCCCACGAGCGGGGCATGAAGGTCTTCTTCGACATCATCACCAACCACACCGCCGACGTGATCGGCTACGAGCAGGGCTCCCGCACCGCCTACGTCCCCAAGGACGTCGAGCCCTACCGCGACGCCGACGGCGAGCCGTTCGACGACCGCGACTTCGCCGGCGGCCCGCTCTCCGACCAGGCGTTCCCCGAGCTCGACCCGGCCACCTCGTTCCCGTACGTCCCGGTGCTCGATGACGGCGAGGAGGACCTCAAGGTCCCCGCCTGGCTCAACGATCTCTCGCTCTACCACAACCGCGGCAACACCACCTTCACCGGCGAGGACAGCCAGTACGGCGACTTCTTCGGCCTCGACGACCTGTTCACCGAGCACCCGACGGTCCGCGACGGCATGATCGACATCTACCGCACCTGGGTCGAGGACTTCGGCATCGACGGCTTCCGCATCGACACGATGAAGCACGTCGACGACGCGTTCTGGGAGTCGTTCGGCCCGGCCCTGCTCGAGACCGCCCACGAGCAGGGCAACGACGACTTCCTGATGTTCGGCGAGGTCGCCCTCGACGGCAGCGGCGCCGCGGCGAAGGCGTTCACCTCGCACTACACGACCTCGGCGCAGATGCAGGCGATCCTCGACTTCCCGTTCCAGTGGGCGGCCGAGGACTTCGCTGCGAAGTCCCAGGGCAACAGCCGGCTCGGCCGGTTCTTCCGCAACGACGACTGGTACACCGACGCCGACTCGAACGTGTACTCGCTGCCGACCTTCCTCGGCAACCACGACATGGGCCGGTTCGGCTTCTTCGTCGGTGCCGAGAACCCCGACGCCGACGCCGACGAGCTGCTGGCGCGAGACCGGCTCGGCCACGAGCTGATGTTCCTCTCCCGCGGGCAGCCGGTCGTCTACTACGGCGACGAGCAGGGCTTCACCGGCGGTGGCCCCGGCAACGACCAGTACGCCCGGCAGACGATGTTCGCCAGCCAGGTTCCCGACTATGCCGACGACGTCCAGCTCGGCACCGACGGCAAGACCCCGGCCACCGACAGCTTCGACCCCGAGCACCCGCTCTACCGCACGATCGCCGACCTCGACGCGCTCACCGAGCGACACCCGGCCCTGCGCGACGGCGCCCACCAGATGCGCTTCGCCTCCGCCGGCGGTCCGGGCCTGGTGGCCTTCTCCCGGATCGACGCCCGTGAGCAGCGCGAGTACGTCGTGGCGCTGAACAACGGGGAGAGCCAGGCAACCGCACGGGTCCGCACCTACGTGCCGCGAGCCACCTTCCGCAAGATCTACGGCGAGGGGCCGAAGCGGCTGCGCACCAACGGGTCGCGCGCCCTGAAGGTCAGCCTGCCGGCACTGTCCACCGGCGTCTACGCGCTGGTGGGCCGGGTTCCCGAGTCCCGCCGGGCGCCCCAGGTGAAGATCGGCCGGGTCTCGCCGGCCGCGGTCGCGCGCAGCCGGATGCAGGTGCCGGCCCGTGTCGGCGGCACCTCCTTCAACGAGGTCACCTTCTCCGCCCGCGTCGCCGGCGGCCGCTGGCACAGCATCGGCACCGACGACACCCGCCCCTACCGCGTCTTCCACGACGTCTCCGACCTTGCTCCGGGCGTGCGGCTGCGCTACCGCGCGGCCGTGCTCGACAACGCCGGCCACAGCCGGACCAGCCGGCCGGTCGGGTCGCGCGTCCCGTCACCGTCGATCACGGTGAACGCCCCCGGGGCCGGCACGGTCTCGGCGATCGACCCACTCACCGTGGCCGCGACCGTCGACCCCGAGCGGCCCACCCAGAGCGTCCGGTTCGAGCGCGCCGTCGGCGACGGCGACTGGCAGACGATCGGCACCGACACCTCGTCCCCGGCCTACCAGGTCACCGACGACGTCTCCGACCTGCCGCTGGGCACCGAGCTGCGCTACCGGGCGATCCTGCTCGAGCCGGGCGCCCCCGAGGTGACCAGCGCCGAAGTGGTGGTCACCACCGCACCGCCCACGCCCGCGCGCGACACGGTGACGCTGGTCGGTGACCTGCAGAGCGAGGTCGGCTGCCCCGAGGACTGGAGCCCCGCCTGCGAGCAGTCGCGGCTGGCGTTCGACGAGACCGACGGCAAGTGGCACGGCACGTTCGACCTGCCCGCCGGCACCTGGAGCTGGAAGGTCGCCATCGACGGCTCGTGGGACGAGAACTACGGCGCCGGAGGCGCGGCCGGCGGCGACAACCTCAGCCTGGAGGTCCCCGAGGGCGGCGGCAGCTACGTCTTCACCTGGGACCAGTCCAGCCACGTCCCCTCGGTGGAGCCGGCTACGCCGTAGGAGCCCGACCGACCCGGCTGCGGGGCCGGCGACGCGATGGCGTCGCCGGCCCCGACGCATGTCCGCCGGCGGCGCGGGGAACATCCCCCTGGGGGGAATGGTTAGGCTAAGGACCAACCCCCCAGGGGGATACCGCCAGCGAGTACCCGCGCGGCCGTCGGCCGCAGGAAGGCAACCGCATGCACCCGACCAACCAGACCCTGCCCCGCGAGGTGGACGTCGCGAGCGCCGCGTCGGTGCTCGAGAGCGACACGGCCACCGTCCTCGACGTGCGCGAGCCGATGGAGTACGTCGAGGCGCACGTGCCCGGCGTCCAGTTCATCCCGATGAGCCAGCTCGCCGCCCGTCTCGACGAGCTCGACCGCGGGCGCCCGGTCTACGTGATCTGCGCCAGCGGCAACCGCAGCCTCGCCGTGGCGGACTTCCTCGGCGCGCAGGGCTTCTCCGCCACCTCGGTCGCCGGAGGCACCACCGCCTGGATCCGGTCCGGTCGCCCGGTCGAGAGCGGGCGCGCATGAACGCCCCGACGCAGCGGGTCGACGGCCTGACCGTCGTGCCGCTCGAGACCCCGTCGCTCGGCGACCGCAGCTACCTCGTCCACGACGGCACCGTCGCGTTCGTCGTCGACCCACAGCGCGACATCGACCGGGTGCTCGCCCTGCTCGAGGAGCACGACGTCCGGCTGACCCACGTCTTCGAGACCCACATCCACAACGACTACGTCACCGGCGGACTGGCCCTGGCCCGGGCCACCGGCGCCGCCTACCTCGTCAACGCCGAGGACGACGTGGCCTTCGACCGCACCCCGGTGCGCGACGGTGACACCGTCGCCGTCGGCGTCCGGATGCAGGTGACGGCGGTCGCGACCCCCGGGCACACGTTCACCCACCTGTCCTACACGCTCACCGATCGCGCGCAGGCGGACGAGGAGGGCACCATCGGGGTCTTCTCGGGCGGCTCGCTGCTCTACGGCTCGACGGGCCGGCCCGACCTGCTCGGGCCCGACCACACCGATGCTCTGGTGCGCCACCAGCACGCCTCCGCGCACCGGCTGGCCGACCTGCTCCCCGACGACGCCGAGGTCTTCCCCACCCACGGCTTCGGCTCCTTCTGCTCGGCCACGCAGTCCGAGGCGACCTCCTCGACGATCGGTGAGGAGCGGCGGGCGAACCCGGCACTGACCCAGGACGAGGAGACCTACGTCCGGGAGCTGCTCGACGGCCTGGGCGCCTGGCCCGCCTACTACGCCCACATGGCCCCGGCCAACGCAGCGGGGCCGGGCGCACCCGACCTCAGCCCCCCGCAGCGCGCCGACGCCGCCGAGTTGCGGCAGCGGATCGAGGCCGGCGAGTGGGTGGTCGACCTGCGCAACCGCACGGCCTTCGCCGCCGGCCACGCCGCCGGCACCCTCAACTTCGGGCTCGACGGCTCGTTCTCCACCTATCTGGGCTGGCTGATCCCGTGGGGCACTCCTGTCACGCTCCTCGGCGCCACCGCCGAGGACGTCGCCGAGGCCCAGCGCGAGCTGGTGCGAATCGGCATCGACCGCCCCGCCGCGCACGCCACCGGCGGCCCCGAGGACTGGTCCGACCAGGCGCCGACCTCGTTCCCGACCGCCACGTTCACCGAGCTGGCGCAGGTGCGCCATCACCGCCCGGTGACCGTGCTCGACGTGCGCCGCGCCGAGGAGTACGACGACACGCACATCGACGACGCCCTCCACATCGCCCTGCACGAGCTGCTCGACCGCCTCGACGAGGTGCCGCAGGGCGAGGTGTGGGTGCACTGCGCCTCCGGCTACCGGGCCTCGATCGCCGCCTCGCTGCTCGACGCGGCCGGCCACCGGGTCGTCGCCATCGACGACGAGTTCGAGGACGCCGAGAAGTCCGGGCTCGACATGGTGCGGCAGGCGGCCTGACTCCGTGTCCGTCATCCTGGCCGTCGCGGCCGGGCTCCTGATCGGGCTCAGCCTCGGCGCGCTCGGTGGCGGCGGCTCGATCCTGGCCGTTCCCGTCCTGGTCTACCTGCTCGACCAGTCCCCCTCGCAGGCCACCACGGGCTCGCTCGTCGTGGTGGGCGTGACCTCGCTGATCGGCGCGGTCTCAGCCCACCGCCGCGGCCGCGTGCTCGTCGGCCGGGGGCTGGTCTTCGGCGGGGTCGGCGTCGCTGGGGCCGCCGCCGGCGCCAGAGCCGCCGCCCGGGTCGGCGACGACGTGCTATTGGGTGCGTTCGCGGTCCTGATGCTCGTGGTCGGCCTGGTGATGGCGGTGCGCCAGCTGCGCGGGCGCAACCGTCCCGGAGGTGACCAACCACCACCTCAGTTCGACGATCCGATCATCACGTTCCGGCCCACCTTCGCCTGTCAGTGCCCCCGCGCCCTCAAGGTGCTGGTGACCGCCACCGCAGTCGGCCTGCTGACCGGGTTCCTCGGCGTGGGCGGCGGGTTCCTGGTGGTGCCGGCCCTCGTGGTGGCTCTCTCGCTGCCGATGGCGTACGCCGCGGGCACCTCGCTGGTGGCGATCTCGCTGACCAGCGCGGCCGCCCTCACCGTCCGCGCCGGCTCGGGCGTGGCCCCCGACTGGCCGCTCGTGCTGCTGCTCACCGCGGCCTCCGCGGCAGCGGCGGTGCTCGGCACCCGGCTGGCGGCACGCACCGACAGCCGACGGCTCGCCGCCGCGTTCACGGCCCTGGTGCTGGGGGTGGCCGCCTACACCGCCAGCCAGGCGCTGCCGGCGCTGGTCTGATTCGGTTGAGCGGTAAAGTCGCACGCCTCCACCAGCGGCATCGCGCTGCCGCGACGGATCCCCCCGACTGATAGCGTCGCCGTCCATGAGCACCACGACGTCGCTCGCGGTGCAGCGACGTCACTTCCACACCGCACTGATCGCCTACGGGCTCGGTTGTGTGGTCTTGGCGCTGCTCTACTTCCCCGCCTGGTCCGCCGGCATCGCGGAGGCCGCGAGTCTCGCCGGACTCCTCGCCGTCCCAGCGGCCGGCATCGTGGGCTGCCTGCTGCGCGCCCGGGTGACCAGCGGACGCCGTCGACGCGCCTGGCTGCTGATCGTCGTGGCCGGCGCGGTGGCCATGCTCTCCAACGTCTGGACCGCAGCCGCGGGGTCGGACCCGGTCGACCACCCCAGCCTGGTGTCCGACCTGCTGATCATCTCCGCGCAGCTGCTCGCCATCGCCTCACTGATCCAGTTCCCGACCGCGCGGCGGCGCCGGTTCGACCTGATGCTCATCGGGCTCGACGCGCTCGTCATGGGCATGGCCGTGCTCTCCTCCACGATCGTGCTCGTCTATGGCGAGGTGCTCGACTCCGTCAGCGACTTCGACGGCCCCACCCGCTACACGTCACTGCTCTTCCCGCCCCTCGACGTCGTGCTCGCCACGGTGGCGCTCCTGCTGGTCCTGCGCAGCTCGGGAACGGACCGACCACCGTTGGTTCTGGTCGCTAGCGGGTTCGTGATGTACGCCGTGACCGACCTCGCGTTCGCGGTTCAGGTGGCGCAGGCGAGTTTCGAGTTCGGCACGGTCGTCGACCTCGGCTGGATGGCCGGCTACCTGCTGATCGGCCTCGCCTCCTGGTACCCCAGCGTCCCCCAGCGCCAGCCCGTAGCCACCGACGTCACCTCACGCACGGTCGACACCGCACTGGTCTACAGCGTCCTGCTGTTCGCCGCGTCCGTCCAGCTGGTCGCCAGCCGCAGCTTCACCCTCACCCAAGGCGGGCTGTGGCTGGTGCTGGTGCTCGCGGTCGCCACCCGGCAGATCCTGCTCAGCTACGACAACGCCACGCTGCGCCGCGGGTTGGAGCGCCAGGTGCGCGCCCAGACCGACGACCTGAGGCGGCTGGCCCGGCAGAACGAGGTGCTGCTCGCGTCGGTCGGCGACGGCATCTACGGCGTCGACGCCGACGGTCGGATCACCTTCGTCAACCCCTCCGGAGCAGCGGCCCTGGGCTACCGCGCCGACGAGCTGCTCGGTCGTCACGCGCACGAGGAGTTCCACGCCCCCGCACCCGACGGCACGGCGTACCCGTTCGAGGGTTGCTACATCGCCGAGGCCATCACCCAGGGGCTGTCTGCCAACGCCGAGGAGGACACCTACCTGCGTCGTGATCGGCAGCCGTTCCCGGTCGAGATCACCGCCAGCCCCCTGCTCGACGACCACCAGGTCCGTGGCGCGGTCGTGGTCTTCCGCGACGTCACCCAGCGCCGTGAGATCGACCGGATGAAGAACGAGTTCCTCTCGGTCGTCAGCCATGAGCTGCGGACCCCGCTGACCTCGATTCGAGGATCGCTCGGGCTCATTGCCAGCGGTCGGTTCGGCGCCCTCAACGAACGTGGCGAGTCGCTGGTGTCGATCGCGCTCGAGAGCAGCGAGCGTCTCACCCGGCTGATCAACGACCTGCTGGACCTCGAACGGATCGAGGGCGGCAACCGCCCCCTCGACCTGCACCAGCACGAGGCAGCCGACCTGGTGACCGGCTCGGTCACCGAGATGCAGGGCTTCGCCCGCGACCGTGGGGTGCGGCTGGTGGCCGCCCCGAGCTCCGGGCGCGTCGTCGCCGACCGGGACCGCATCGTGCAGACGCTCACCAACCTGCTCAACAATGCGATCAAGTACTCGGACGAGGGCGGCGAGGTGACGGTCGAGGCCCGCCTGCACGAGACGGAGGTCACCTTCCGCGTGTGCGACCAGGGCCGTGGCATCCCGTCGGACAAACTGGAGTCGGTCTTCGAGCGGTTCCAGCAGGTCGACTCCTCCGACGCCCGTCAGAAGGGGGGCACCGGTCTCGGTCTCGCGATCAGCCGTGAGATCGTCCAACGGCACGGCGGCCGGATCTGGGCCGAGAGCGAGCTCGGCAGCGGCACGACCGTCACCTTCACTCTGCCCGCCAGCGGGCACGGCCCGGCCCCGCACTGAACCGACATCCCCGAACGAAGGAGCACCGCCCCGCCATGCCCGCCCCCGGCCACCATCTCGACCTGCCCCGAGGTGTCGACATCACGGTGCGCGCAGCCACCGGCAGCGGCACCACGCCCCTGTCGGCGTTCGACACCGCACTCCTCGCGGCGGGAGTCGCGAACTTCAACCTGATCCCCCTGTCCTCGGTGATCCCCCCGCACAGCACGGTGCGGCTCACGACCGAGCCGCTGGCCGGCACCCACGGCGACCGGCTCTACTGCGTGATGTCGTCCGCCCAGGCCGCTGTCCCCGGTGACGAGGTCTGGGCCGGGATCGGCTGGGTCGTGGACGCCGAGAACGGCAAGGGCCTGTTCGTGGAGCACCACGCCGCGACCGAGGAGGTCCTGCGTGACCTGATCGAGTCCAGCCTCGCCGACATGTGCCGCAACCGAGGCGGCGGCTACGGCGAGGTGCAGACGGCGGTGTCCCACGCCCGCTGCGAGGAGCAGCCGGTGTGCGCGCTGGTGCTGGCTGCGTACGAGGTGGAAGGCTGGAACGTCGACAGGGGGGAGAGCGATGTCTGAGCAGTCGATCCGGGTCACCGTCGAGTCCGACCTCGACGAGGTGACCGCCGAGCGCTACTACGACCTCTACTACGACACCTTCAAGGACCTGGAGACCCGGGCGGTCGCCCGCCAGCTGCTGCACCGCCACGAGTTCCTCGAGGAGATCCACGACCCCCGGGTGATGAAGTACGTCGCCTGGGACGGCGACCGGCCGATCGGGCTGACCACGCTCACCAAGGACCTCGCGACGGTGCCGTGGATCAGCCCGGCCTACTTCGCCCACCACTACCCCGAGCACACCGCGCGCGGCATCGTCTACTACCTCGGGTTCACGCTGGTCGAGCGCGAGCACCAGCAGAGCAGCGTCTTCACCGCGATGATCGACGCGGTCATCGACGAGGTCCACACGGTCCGCGGCGTCTGCGCGTGGGACATGTGCCACTACAACAACGAGATCCTGGGGCTGGGCCCGATCGTGGCGAAGATGCTGGGCGACCTGCCCGGTCTCGAGGTCGGCGTGGTCGACACCCAGACCTACTTCGCCGGCGTCCACGAGCTCGGCTAGGCCCGCCGGGGGCCGACGGGTGGCCGCCGATCAGCGAGCGCGGCCGGCCGACCCCTAGCATGCAGGTCCGGCGTCAGGGAGGGCGCCGGGAAGGGAAGTGCTCGGTGGTGCCCAGCGTGCTGGTGGTCGACGACGACGACGACGTCCGTGAGATCACCCAGATCGCACTCGAGGCGATCGGCGGCTGGAACGTGCTCGCGGCCAGCGGCGGGCAGGAGGGGTTCGAGCTGGCGCTCGAGCACCTGCCGGACGCCGTGCTGCTCGACGTGATGATGCCCGGCCTCGACGGGCCCGCGACCTTCCGGCTGCTGCGCGCCGACGAGCGCACCCGAGAGATTCCCGTGGTGCTGCTGACCGCGAAGGTGCAGGTCGGGGACCGTCAGGTGTGGGACGACCTCGACGTGGCGGGCGTGATCTCCAAGCCGTTCGACCCGATGACGCTCGCGACCGAGGTGAGCCGGATCCTCGGCTGGCCCTAGCACCCGGGCCGGATCGACCGCCACCCGACACCTGTGGGTGGCGTCCCGGTCACCCGCCGTTGACGTCGCCCGCCCACCGTCGGAGGTGCCCGGCCACCCACCGGGGTGGCTCCGACGCATCGGACGGTCGCCTTGCCCATCTCACCGGCTCTCGCACCCGCCCTCCCACCGACTCCCTCGCCCCTCACCTCCCCGCACACCCGCCGAACGGCCACCGGCACGCTGTCGGCCGTCACGACCCGGCTCGCCGTCGTCGCGCACCGCGGGGCCTCCGGCGAGGCCCCCGAGAACACCGTGGCCGCGGTGCGACTGGCCCTCGCCCAGGGTGCGGACCTGATCGAGAACGACCTGCACCGCACCCGCGACGGCGCCATCGTCGTTCACCACGACGCCACCCTCGCCCGGACCACCGACGCCGCCCGGGTGCTGCCGGGCCGCGCCCCCTGGGCCATCGCCGACCTCACCCTCGCCGAGGTGCGGCGGGTCGACGCCGGATCGTGGTTCGGCCCCGCCCACTCGCGCGAGCCGGTCCCGACCCTGACGGAGTGGGCCGCGGCCGTGGGCGGGCGAGCCGGCATGCTGCTGGAGGCCAAGCGGCCCGAGCTCTACCCCGGGCTCGCAGCTGACCTCGCGGCGGAGTTGCGCACCGTGCCCGCGCTCCGCTCCGCCGTCGCCCGCGGCCGAACGGTGGTGCAGTGCTTCTCGCACCGCTGGCTGCGGCGGTTCGCCGAGGCCGTGCCGGAGGTCCCGGTCGGGGCGCTGGTGGCCCTGCCCCCGACGCCGGCGCTGGTGCGCGAGACCGCCAGTTGGGCGGCCTATCTCAACCCCGCCGCGACCGTCGTCGACCGCGCCGCGGTGACCCGCATCCACGACCACGGGCTGCGCACCTTCGTCTGGACCGTGGACCGACCGCTGGCGATGCGGCGCGCCGCCCGGCACGGCGTCGACGGCATCATCACCAACCACCCGGCCCGTTGCCGCCGGGTGCTCGCCTGAGCCTCGCTGAGCCCTGCCCTCCGGCCCACCCGGGCCTCTGCCCTCACCAGGGCTGGAGGATGATCGAGGAGACCGGCCACCGCCGGCCCACTCTCGACCGGAAGGACCCCCATGGAGCACCGCACGCTGATCACGCCGTCGCGAGGGCGCGTCAGCCACGACGCCTCGGTGGTCGGGCTCGGCACCTGGCAGCTGGGTGCCGACTGGGGCGAGGTCACCGAGTCCGACGCCACCGCGGTGCTGGCCGCGAGCGTCGAGGCGGGGGTGAGCTTCTTCGACACCGCCGACGTCTACGGCGACGGCCGCAGCGAGCGCGTCATCGGCGCCTTCCTGAAGGAGCACGACGGCATCACCGTCGCCACCAAGATGGGTCGCCGAGCCGAGCAGGTGCCCGCCAACTACGTGATGGACAACTTCCGCGCCTGGACCGACCGGTCGCGCCGCAACCTCGGCGTCGACACCCTCGACCTGGTGCAGCTGCACTGCCCGCCGAGCGCCACGATCGACGCCGACGCCACCTACGACGCCCTCGACGCGCTCGTCGAGGAGGGCGTCATCGCCGCCTACGGCGTGAGTGTCGAGACCGCCGACCAGGCGCTCAGCGCGATCTCGCGGCCCCACGTCGCCAGCATTCAGATCATCTTGAACGCCTTCCGCCTCAAGCCCCTCGACGCCGTGCTGCCGGCGGCCGCCGAGGCCGGCGTCGGCATCATCGCCCGGGTGCCGCTCGCCTCGGGGCTGCTCAGCGGCAGGTACGACGAGCACACGACGTTCGCGGCCGACGACCACCGCACCTACAACCGCGACGGCAGCGCCTTCGACGTCGGCGAGACGTTCTCGGGGGTCGACTACCGGTCCGGCGTCGAGGCCGCCCGCGAGTTCTCCCGTCTGGTCGCCGAGCACGGCCCCGAGGGGGCGACGCCCGCCCAGGTGGCCCTGGCCTGGGTGGTCCAGCAGCCGGGCGTGACCACGGTGATCCCCGGTGCCCGCAACGTCGACCAGGCCCGGGCCAACGCCGCTGCCGGTGAGCTGCCGGCACTCGCCCCCGAGCTGCTCGACGGCGTCCGGGCGGTCTACGACCGCTACTTCCGCGAGGCCATCCACGGCCGCTGGTGAGCCGGTGACCGCACCTCGGGCAGTCCACGACACCGCCGCGCGCCACCTCGCGGCGCTCAGCCGCGACCGCCGCGCCGACTTCGCCCTGCGGCTCGACCGGTGGTGGCCCGACCTGCAGGCGGCCGCCGGCGAGCTCTACCCCGACCCCGAGGTCCTCGTGGGCCGGCTGGTCGAGCTCGCGGCGGCGGCGTACGCCGCGCGCCCCGAGGACCTGCAGCTGCTCGACCGGCGGCGGCTCCTCACACCGGACTGGCTGCAACAGCCCGACATGGCCGGCTACGCCTGCTACACCGAGCGGTTCGCCGGCGACCTCGACGGCGTCGGCGAACGGATCGACTACCTGCAGGAGCTCGGCGTCACCTACCTGCACCTGATGCCGCTCGCACTGCCTCGTCCCGGCGACAACGACGGCGGATACGCCGTCGCCGACTATCGCCGGGTCCGACCCGACCTCGGCTCGCTGCGCGACCTGCGCCGCCTCGCCGGCACCCTGCGCCAGCACGGCATCAGCCTCGTCCTCGACCTGGTGCTCAACCACGTGGCCCGGGAGCACGACTGGGCCGTGCGCGCCCGCGCCGGCGACCCGACGTACCGCGACTACTTCCTGGTCTTCGACGACCGCGAGCAGCCCGACTCCTACGAGCGCACGCTGCCGGAGGTGTTCCCCGACTTCGCACCGGGCAACTTCACCTGGGACGACGACCTGGCCGGCTGGGTGTGGACCACGTTCAACTCCTGGCAGTGGGACCTCAACTGGGCCAACCCCCAGGTGCTGCTGGAGTTCGCGAGCCTGGTGCTCGACATGGCCAACCTGGGTGTGGAGGTGCTGCGGCTCGACGCGATCGCGTTCGTCTGGAAGCGGATGGGCACCGACTGCCAGAACCAGCCGGAGGTGCACGCGGTGACCCAACTGCTGCGCACCGTGGCCCGCATCGCCGCCCCCGCCCTGGCGTTCAAGGCGGAGGCGATCGTCGGGCCGCGCGACCTGGTGGCCTACCTGGGCACCGGCCGGCACGCGGGCCGGGTCAGCGACCTGGCCTACCACAACAGCCTGATGGTGCAGGTGTGGTCGATGCTGGCGGCCCGCAACACCGTGCTGGCCCGGCACGCCCTGGCGGCGCTGCCCCCGGTGCCGGCGTCCAGCACCTGGATCACCTACGTGCGCTGCCACGACGACATCGGCTGGGCCATCGACGACGGCGATGCCGCCGCGGTCGGCCTCAGCGGCGACGGGCACCGCCGGTTCCTCTCCGACTGGTACGCCGGCTCGTTCCCCGGCACCTGGGCCGACGGGTTGGTCTTCCAGCACAACCCGGCGACCGGCGACCGGCGGATCAGCGGCACCGCGGCCTCGCTGGTCGGCCTGCCCCACGATCCGGAACTGGGGCTGGCCCGGCTGGTCCTCGCCCACGCGATCGTGGCCGGCTGGGGCGGCATCCCGGTGCTGTGGAGCGGCGACGAGCTGGGGCTGCCGAACGATGCACACTGGGCCGACGAGCCCGGACATGCCGGCGACAACCGGTGGGCGGGACGGCCGCGCCTGGACGCCGCCCTGGTCGCGCAGCGCCACGACCCGAGCACGGTGCCCGGCCAGGTGTTCGGCGCGCTCGCGCACCTGATCCGGGTCCGGGCGGGGCTCCCCCAACTGCACGCCGGAGCCCCGGTCGAGGTGCTTCCCGACACCGACGACGGCGTGCTGGCCGTGGTGCGCCGGCATCCCAGCGGTCCGCTGGTCGGGCTCTACAACGTCACCGAGGAGCCGCGGCCGTTCCCCGCCGCCCGGCTGGAGGCCGCCGGTCTGGTCGACCCGTGGAACGCGTTGGCCGGGCACCGGGTCGACCCCGACCCGGACGGCACGGTGTGGCTGCCGCCGTACGCCGCGTGGTGGGTGGTCGACCACCCGTAAGGGCGCGGTTGTGCCGGAGCGACTGCGGGTAGGCCCGGGATGTGAAACGCTTCTGCCGACGGGCGTGCGGTCTGCGGCGCAGCGGGACTCGCCCGTTTCGTCGGGAGCGCCGTGGAGGACGCCGTGAGCAACCAGGGGCGCCAACCAGCGGTCGACTCCGCGGAGGGTCGTGTCTCGAGCCCCCCATCGGGGATCACCGTGGTGCCGCTTCCGGAGAACCACGTCGCGCAGCGCGGCGTGCGACTCGCGGCCGAGGTGACCGGCGCCGACGAGGCCCGAGTGTGGCTGGTCACCGATGACCGCTCGGCGGCGCTCGACCCGGACGCCGCTCCCGAGATCCGGGCCCTCGCCTCCGCGGCGGCAGAGTCGGTGCTCGCCGACGAGCCCGTGGTCCTCGGGACGCAGACCGGCGGCGCGGTCGCCGCGGTGCCGCTGCGTCACGGCGGCCGCGTCCCCGGTGCCCTCGCGGCCACCGCCGCGTCTCCGGGGCATTGGGAGCCGCGACGGCTCCGCTTCCTGGAGCAGGTCGCCGAGTTGGTCTCGGCCGATCTGCGGCTCGCCTCGGCAGCGGCCGACCTGGAGGGCGAGCGGCTGCGGTGGCAGCTGGCGGTCGACGCCGCCGAGGTCGGGGCCTTCGACTGGGACCTGACCACCGGGTCCCTGCTCTGGGACGACCGGCTGCTGGAGATCTTCGGCACCGACCGGTCCCGGTTCAGCGGGAACATCGAGGCGTTCTACGAGCTGGTCCACCCCGAGGACCTGCCCCGGGTCATCGCGGCCGCGCAGCAGGCCGTGTCGACCTGCGGCGACTACACCGCGGAGTACCGAGTGCTGCGGCCGGACGGAAGCATGCGCTGGGTGGCCGCCCGCGGGCGCGGCCTGCCCGGGCCGGACGGGAAGGCCGTCCGGCTGCTCGGTGCGGCGTACGACACCACCGCCGTCCAGGAGGGAGAGGCCCGGGTCGCCCGGGTCCTGGAGTCGATGCCGACGGCGTTCTATCAGCTGACCCCCGACTGGCGGTTCAGCTACGTCAACGCCGAGGCGGAGCGGCTGCTGGGAGCCACCCGCGGCGACCTGGTCGGTGGGTCGGTGTGGGAGCTGTTCCCCGCAGCTGTCGGCAGCGACTTCGAGCGCTCCTTCCGCCGCGCCGCCGAGACCGGCGAGCCCTTGACCTTCGACGCCTACTACCCGGCGCCGCTCGACGGCTGGTTCGAGCTGCGTGCCTGGCCCTCCCCCGACGGCCTGGCGGTCTACTTCGTCGACATCACCCAACGCCGACTGGTCCAGGAGTCACTGGACCGCACGTCGCGACGCAACCAGCTGCTCGCCGAGGTGAGCACGGCGCTGTCCGGCACTCTCGAGGTCGAGGAGGCGGTGGGCCAGCTGGCCGAGCTCGTGGTCCCGGCGCTCGCGGACTGGGCGCTGGTGACCGTGGCCGGGGAGGACCGGGGCGGCGACTGGCGCCGGCGGCTGCACGACGTCGGGTGGCATCACGCCGACCCGCGGCTGCGGCCGCTCGTCGAGCGCTATGCCGCGCTGCGCCTGGACGCGCTGACCGAGCAGTCCTTCCTCGCCCGCGGGATGCGCCAGACCGAACCCGTCCTGGTCACCAGCGGCGCCGCCACGGCGATCGCCGAGGTGCTGTTGCCCGGCGAGGCCCGCGACCTGTGCCTGCGGCTGGCCCCCGAGTCGCTCGCGGTCGTGCAGCTGCGCGCTCGGGGGCGGACGGTCGGCCTGCTCAGCGCGTTCCGGGACGGCAGCCGGGCACCCTTCTCCGCCGGCGACGTCGACACCCTGCGCGAGGTGGCCCGACGCGCCGCTCTCTCGCTCGACAACTCCCGGCTGTACGCCGAGCAGCGCGACCTCGCGGAGGGGCTGCAGCGCAGCATGCTCACCGCGCCGCCCGAGAGCGAGCGGTTGCAGATCGCGGTGCGATACGAGCCGGCCGCCCAGGCGGCCCAGGTGGGTGGCGACTGGTACGACGCGTTCCACCAGGGCCGCGGCGCCACGATGCTGGTGATCGGCGACGTCGTCGGCCACGACACGGCGGCCGCCGCGGCGATGGGCCAGGTGCGGGGACTGCTGCGTGGGATCGCGGCGCACACCGGCGAGGGACCGGCCGCGGTGCTGCGCGGCGTCGACCAGGTGATGGCCACGTTGCAGGTCGACACGACGGCGACAGCGATCGTGGCCCGAGTCGAGTTCGACGGTCCGCTGCTCCCCGACCAGCCGCCCGGCGAGACGTCGGAGCCGGTGCGGCTGCGGTGGGCGAACGCCGGCCACCCGCCACCGTTCGCGATCCACCCCTCCGGCGAGGTGACTTCGCTGGCGCTCCCCCAGGCCGACCTGCTGCTCGGGCTGGACCCGGCTACGCCCCGGGCGGAGACCGCACTCGACCTGCCGCCAGGCACCGCCGTACTGCTCTACACCGACGGGCTGGTCGAGCGCCGCGGTCAGCCGGTCGACGAGGGGATGGCCCGACTCGGCCAGCTGCTGCGCGAGTTGGGTCCGCTCGGCCTCGGCCTGGAGGAGCTGTGCGACCGGGTCCTCGCACACATGCTCCCGGGGCCGTCGGAGGACGACGTGGCGTTGCTGGCGGTGCGAGCCGGTGCCGGCTGACCCCCGGCCCCGCCCAGTCAGAGCCGGAAGCGACTGACCATCTCCTCCAGCTGGGTGCCCATCCGGGCCAGCTCTGCGGCGGCCTGCTGGGCCTCCTGCACGCTGCCGGAGGTCCGGGTGGCCGCGCCGGCGATGCCGGCGACGCTGCCGGCGATGCCCTCGGAGCCACCGGCCGCCTCCACGACGTTGCGGTTCATCTCGTTGGTGGTCGCGGTCTGCTCCTCGACCGCGGAGGCGATCGTGGTCTGGAAGTGGTTGATCTCGTCGATCACGCCGCGGATCCGGTCGATCGCCTCGACGGCGCCGGCGGTGTCCTCCTGGATGGTGGTGACCCGCCGGGAGATGTCCTCGGTGGCCCGGGCGGTCTCCTGAGCCAGGTCCTTGACCTCGCCGGCGACCACGGCGAAGCCCTTGCCGGCCTCGCCGGCCCGGGCGGCCTCGATGGTGGCGTTGAGGGCCAGCAGGTTGGTCTGCTCGGCGATCGCGGTGATCACCTTGACGACCGAGGCGATCTCGCGCGAGGAGTCGCCGAGCCGACCGACGGTCCGGGTCGTCTCCTCGGCGACGCTCACCGCGTTGTCCGCGACCCGGGCCGCCTCGTTGGCGCTGTGCGCGATCTCGCCGATCGCCGACTGCATCTGCTCCGATCCGCTCGCCAGGGTCGCCACGTTGCGCGAGACCTCGCCGGCGGCGACGCTGACCTGGTCGGACTCGCCGGCGACTTCCTGTACGCCGGCCGCGAGCGCGTCGGCGGTGCCGCTGAGCGCCGTGGACGAACCGGCCAGCCGGCCGGCGAACTCGCGCACCATCGTCATCACACCGGCCAGAGAGTCCAGCGTCGTGTTCAGGGAGCGCCGCAGCTGCTCGATCTCCTTGGCGCCGGAGCGCTCCAGGCGGCTGGTCAGGTCGCCGTCGGCGACGCGCGCCAGCAGGTCCCGGGTCGCGCCGATGGGTCCGGCGACGCTGCGAGCGCTGACCACACCCAGCCCGACGGAGACCAGGACCGCCAGGGCGCTGACCGCGATCGTCCAGGTGCGGGTGTCCTCGTACGCCGCGTCGGCCGCCGCCGCCTTCTCCGCGGACTCGGCCTGCTCACCCTCGATCGCGACGGCGATGCTCTCCTCGGCCTGCACGGCGTACCCGTCCATCTCGGCCAGCGCGGCACCCATCTCGGCCGGCAGGAGCTCGCCGCTCTTGATCTGGTCGAGGATCGCGAAGTTGCCCTCGACCGCGGCCGCGAACTCGTCCATCGCCGCCTTCGCCGTCGGGTCGAGCGGCAGCGCCTGCACGTCGTCGACCCGGGCGACCAGCCCCTCCGCGGCCTCGGCCGCCGCTGCCGACTCGACCTCGAGGACCTCCGGCGGCAGGCTCTCGATGGCGGTGCGGGCGTCGTGAGCGGCGTACTCCCACCACAGCACCTGCAGGTCGCGGACGGCGTTGAGGTGCCCCGAGTCGGTCTGCACCGACTGCGAACGCTCGCTCTGCGCGCTCATCCGCTCCAGCGAGAAGCCGGCCACGAGCAGGGTCAGCAGCGACACGACGAGGAAGGAGGCCAGCAGCCGGGTGCGCAGGGAGGCACCACGCAGGGCGGCGACGAGGCCGGTGGAGCGCACGGTGGAGGACACGGGTTGCCTTTCGGACGACGGGTCACCAAGTCACCAGGGGAGGGCGGCGCTCTCCCCATCGGCTCTCGGACCGGCGAACTGAGCCGCGCCGGGAGCATGATGAGACCGTGAGCAGATCCGACTCCCCCGCCGGCCAGCCCGTCTCCTCGCCCCAGCTGGGCGTGGTGTTCCGTCCGCAGTCCCCGCCCGAGGACCTGCGTGCCGTCATGGCGGCGGTGGACGCCGCCGGCGTGGACGAGCTCTGGCTCTGGGAGGACTGCTTCCTGCAGGGTGGGCTGACCACCGCGGCCGCCGCACTCGCCCTCTCCGAGCGGGTCCACGTCGGCGTCGGGCTGCTGCCGGTGCCGCTGCGCAACCCGGCGCTGGCGGCGATGGAGATCGCGAACCTGGCCCGCCTCTGGCCGGGCCGGCTGACGGTGACCCTGGGCCACGGGGTGCAGGAGTGGATGGCGCAGGTGGGCGCCGCGGTCGAGTCGCCGCTCACCTTGCTGCGCGAGCACACCACGGCGGTCCGCGACCTGCTGTCGGGCCAGGAGGTCACCATGGAGGGGCGGTACGTCCGGCTCGACCGGGTGCGCCTGGACTGGCCGCCACAGACGCCGCCCCGACTGCTGATCGGTGCCCGTGGTCCCCGGTCGGTGGGCCTCGCCGGCGAGCTGACCGATGGCGTGCTGCTCGACTCGGTCGCCGACGCCGACGCCGTACGCCGGGCGCACGCGGAGCTCGCGCTGGGCCGGGACCGCGGCGGCCGGGCCCTCGACCCGCGGTCGGCGGTCTGCGTCTACACCGAGGTCGACCCGATGCGCACCGCCGCCGAGCTGAACGCGGCGGTGGCCGAGCGGGTGCGTGAGCTGGGGGGCGCTGGCGCCGACTCGGTGATCTTCCAGGCGACCGGCCAGCACCCGAGCCCGGTGCCGCTGCTCGAGGCGCTCGCGACGACCTGACCGCAAGGCTCGGTCGGTCAGCGGTGCTGCCGGCCGAACCAGCCGTGCGCTCCGGCGCTGCGGCACGACTCCGAGGCCACCGCGGCCGCCCGGGCCAACGCCGCGGCGGGGTCGGAGAGGCCGCCACCGGCGACCAGGTGTGCGAGCGCGCCGTGCAGCACGTCGCCGGCGCCGACGGTGTCGACCACGTCGGGGACCGCCGGCACCGCGATCTGGCGGCGTCGCCCCTCGACGAGCAGCTCGACCGGGTCGGCGCCGGCGGACCGGGCGGCGACCGGGCAGCCGGCCGCGGCCAGCAGGTGCAGCACATCGCCGCCGTCGGGGTGGGCGAAGTCGGCCGAGACGAGGGCGACGTCGACGAGCGGCAACAGCTCCTCGGTGCCGCTCTTCCAGCTGCCCCCGTCGAGGAGCACCGGCACCCCCGCCGCCCTGGCCCGGCGGGCCAGCTCGGTGGCGGCGGCCATGTGGTGGCCGTCGAGCAGCAGCACGCCGACGCCGTCGAGCGGCACCCCGTCCACCGGCGGGGTGCGAGCGACGCCGGCCGCGTTGTGGGAGATCACCGCACGCTCCCCGGTGGGCTCGGTGACGATGACCGACGAGACCGCCGGGGCGCCGGGCTCGCCGGCGAGGAGGTCCACCGCCTCCACGCCGGCCGCGCCGACCAGTCCGAGCGCCAGTTCGGTCAGCGGGCCGGACCCCACGGCGGTGACCAGCCGCGCCGGGCTGCCGAGGACGGCCGCGGTGGCGGCGGCGTTGGCCGCCGGTCCACCGAAGTCGAGCTCCGCCGAGCGGGCGACCACCTTCTCGTTGGGCCCTGGCCACCGGGTGACGACCTGCAGGTGGTCGAGGGTGAGCAGCCCGAAGCAGAGCACCGTGCCGCGGCCGTCGTGGTCCATCCTCCTAGTCTGGCCCGGTGACCACCGACGCGGAGAGCGACCTGCACACGACCGAGGTGGGCGACGCCGGCGAACCGGTCGTCTTCCTGCACGGCCTGTTCGGACAGGGCAAGAACTTCACCACGATCGCCAAGGCCCTGCAGCCGGAGCTGCGCTCGCTGCTGGTCGACCTGCCCAACCACGGCCGGTCCTCGTGGACCGACCACTTCAGCTACCAGGAGACCGCCGACCTGGTCGCCGACGAGCTGCGCGCCGGCTTCGCGGCGTCCGGTCCGGTCCACCTGGTCGGCCACTCGATGGGCGGCAAGGTCGCGATGGTGCTGGCGCTGCGCCACCCCGAGCTGGTCGACCGCCTCGTCGTCGTCGACATCTCACCGTCCGGCGGCCGCGGCACCGACGAGTTCGAGCACCTCCTCGACAGCCTCTCCGCGCTCGACCTGTCCGTGGTGGCCAGGCGCTCCGACGCCGACGAGGCGTTGGCCGGCCCGATCCCCGACGAGCGGGTGCGCGGCTTCCTGCTGCAGAACCTGCGCTCGGGTCGCGAGGGCTTCCACTGGCGGGCCAACCTCGAGCTGCTGCGCCGCGAGCTGCCGGCCATCGGCGGCTTCCCCGAGCTCGACGGCTGCTTCGACCGGCCGACCCTGTGGCTGGCCGGCGAGCGCTCCCCCTACGTGCGGCCCGAGAACGAGCCGGAGATGCGCCGGCTCTTCCCGCGCACGACGCTGGTCACGGTGAAGGGTGCCGGCCACTGGGTGCACTCCGAGCAGCCCGAGACCGTCGTCACCGCACTGCGCACGTTCCTGCTCGCCTGAACCGATCGGCGTACGCAGCGACGGCGCGAGGGGCACCGCACGAACCGGTCACTCCCGGAACGGGTCCCGGGCCGAGCCGGCCTCCGGCTCGCGGCGGCGGTTGACCAGCATCACCGCGAAGCAGGCGACGACGAGCGCGACGAGCTGCAGGCCGGTCCGCAGGTGGCCGTCGCTGAGCTGGAGGAAGGCCGCGCCACCGAGCGTGGCGGCGAGCACGGTCGCGACCTGGTGCAGGTGGTTCGGGTTCATGTCGGACCTATCGGCAGCCAGGGGCGGGGCTGGAGGAGGTTCGCGGACTCGCGGGCGGATCAGCCGCCCACGATGGGCAGCGACAGCTTGCGGTCCAGGTTCGCGACGTGGCGGGCCACCCGGATCAGCACCCGCTGCAGGCGGTCGAACCGCTCGGGCAGCTCCTCCAGCGTGGCCGCGCTGGCGTTGAGCCGGTCCAGGCTGTCGGGCAACGGTCCGGCGTGCGAGGCGAGGTCCCTCAACGGCCGGCGCATCGACGTGAGCGCCCCCTCCATCTCCTCCACGCCGGCCAGCCGTCGATCGACTCGCCGCAGCGCGGCGCGCAGCTCGGTGAGCTCCGCGGCGAGCGCCTCCAGCTCCGGCGCCGCCTCCGCCAGCGGGGCGGCCGAGGAGTCCAGCGCCGCCAGCTGCGCGAGCAGGTCGTCGGCGCTGTCGGCCAGTGTGCCGATGTCGGAGCCGGCGCCGTCCAGCTCGTCGAGCGCCTTCATCGCCGGCGGCGTCAGGTCGTCGACGTTGCGGTCGATCCGCTCGACCTGGTCGAGGGTGTCGGGGGCCCGGTCCAGCATCTCGACCGCCTCCGGGAGGTCCGACGCCGCCCGCACCAGCGTCGGCACGTGCGGGACCAGCCGCACCAGGACGACGGTGGCCGCCAGCAGGAACAGCGCCGTCGCGGCCGCCAGCACGCGCAGCCCCCAGACGGGCAGGGCACGGGTCATCGGTTCGTCCTCTCGGTCAGCGGGCCCCCCGACGCCCGAGCAACGAGCGGCGGCCCACCTGGTTAGGTGTGAGGTGAGCCGCCCGGCAGGCCGGCAGCGAGGAGAGGAGAACCGTGGGAGACCCGGTGGAGATCGACACGGCCCGGATCCAGGAGGATCAGCGCTCGGCCTACGACGCGATGCGCGACCGGGCCTCCGTGACCCGTCTCGGAGACGCGTGGGTGGTGTTGGGGCACGCCGAGGTGGTCGAGGCGGCCACCGATCCCGGCACCTTCTCCAGCAACGTGACCGCCCGCCGCGCGATCCCGAACAGCCTCGACGGCGGCGAGCACGCGGCGTACCGGGCGGTGGTGGACGCGTTCCTCACCCCGGGGCGGGTGGCCGAGCTGGAGGCGGGGTGCCGGGCGCACGCGGTGGCGATCGTCGACGCGTTGCCGCGCGAGGTCACGGTGAAGACGATCGCCGGGATCGGCGTCCCCTACGCGGTGCGATCCCAGTCGTCGTGGCTGGGCTGGCCGGCGCACCTGGAGGAGGGGCTGGTCGACTGGATGGCCGAGAACCACGCGGCGACCCGGTCCGGTGACCGGGCGCGGACGGCGGAGGTGGCCGAGCGCTTCGACCGGCTGATCCACGGCCTGCTGGCGGAGCGGCGCGGGTGCCCCGTCGCCGATGTCACCGGCGAGCTGATGCACGCCAAGGTCGACGGCCGGCCCCTCACTGACGAGGAGGTGGTCTCGATCCTGCGCAACTGGACCGCCGGCGACCTCGGGTCGCTGGCCACCTCGGTCGGGGTGATCGTGCACTTCCTGGCCGCCGACCACACGGTCCAGCAGGAGCTCCGGGACCTCGTCGCCGCCGGCGCGGCAGGCGCGATCGAGGACGCCCTGCACGAGATCCTCCGGATCGACGACCCGTTCGTCTCCAACCGGCGGGTGACCACCCGGGAGGTCGAGCTCGGCGGGCAGCGCCTCGCCGCGGGCGAACGGGTGCTGCTGAACTGGACCGCCGCCAACCGCGACCCGCACGCGTTCGCCGAGCCGGACCGCTACCAGCCCGCCGCCAACGCCGCTGCCAACCTCGTGTTCGGCATCGGCCCGCATGTGTGCCCCGGCAAGGACCTCACACTGATGGAGCTGCGGGTGGTGATCGAGGAGCTGCTGCGGCGCACCGGATGGATCGAGCTGGCCACCGACCGCCGGGCCGTGCGCGAGACCCCGCCGGTGGGTGGCTGGTCGCGGGTGCCCGTCGTGCTGCGCGGCGAGGCACCGACCGTGCACGGCTGAGCCGGACGGCCGCGCCCTACCGTGCGGTGACTCCGGTCAACACGCACTGGGCATCGGAGCCGGTCGGGACGGTGGTGCGCAGCCGGGAACGACCGGACACGAACGTCAGGACGGTCGCCCCCGGATAGACCGGGTGCGGTTCGCGCTCGACGCGGTCGAGCGCGTGGGTCAGCAGCACGGCTCGGGAGAGCGAGTACTCCGCCATCCGGCCGCGCACCGGCTCGTGGCGTCGCCCGAACAGCTCGAGCGTGTCACCGTCGGCGGCCACGATGCCCGCGTGCAGCACGGCCGGCTTGAGGGCATGGGAGAGCCTGCTCCGCGCCCCCGCGAGGCCGCCGAGTCCGGGCTTGAGGGCGTGCCGGCGGTGGCAGGCGAGGATCGTGAGCTCGGGGCGCTGCTCCGCCACGACGCGATGGGCGTTCACGACGCCGATGTCGTCGTCGCCGAGGGCCGACTGCGCGAGCAGCCGGTCGCCGCTCGCCGCCGGGGCGAAGCGCGGCGATCGCCGTACGCCGCCCCTGGCCGCGACCGCGAGCCGGCGCAGCTCCTCGGCGAGCCGGCGCGGCTGGGCGTTGGCCGCTCCGTTGTAGCTGATCGCCACGACCTCGCCGCCGCTGGTGTGCACCCGCAGGTGACCCTCGAGCATGTTCACCTCGTCGAGGACGGCGACCACGTCGGCGTACGCGCTGTGCCGGACCTCGTAGTCCCGCGACCCTCGGGCGTCCGGACCGCTCGGCCGGCTCAGCACGGTGAGCCGATCGGACTCCAGGGCCAGCAGGTGGTCGTAGAGGTGCATGCTCGGAGTGGCGTCGCGACGGGCGATGTTGCGCGGCACCTTCAGCACCAGGCGGGCCGCACCGAGGTCGAGGGGGTGGACACGGAACAGCCGCGGGACCTCCCGTTCGGTGGTGACCTCCTCGACCCACGGCCCGAACCGGTCGTACTCGCTGGTCTCGACTGTCACGACCTGACGTTACCGACGGACGGCGTCTGAAGGTGCGGCTACCGGTGGACACGTGGTGCGATCCCGGACACCTGCGGTGGTCTCGTGGGGAAGAAATCGTCGCGTGCCCGCGCTCCTCTGCCATGACCATCATCGGCCTCATCGGCAGCGGCAACATCGGCACGGCGATCGCGAAGCAGGCGGTCGCGCACGGGCACCAGGTGGTGCTCAGCAACTCCCGGGGGCCGGAGACGCTCACCGACCTGGTCGATCAGCTCGGCGAGCGCGCCCGCGCCGCGACCGCTCAGGAGGCCGCGGCCGCCGGCGAGATCGTCGTGGTGACCATCCCGTTCGGCGCCTACGACACCGTGCCGGTCGAGCCGCTGGCCGGCAAGGTCGTGATCGACACCAACAACTACTACTTCGAGCGCGACGGGCACTACGCCGCGATCGACGCCGGCGAGACCTCTCCCAGCGAGCTGCTCGCCGCACACCTGCCGAAGTCGAAGGTCGTCAAGGCGTTCAACGCGATCCAGGCGGCGCACATCGTGGACGAGGCGAAGCCCGCCGGTGACCCTGAGCGTCGCGCGGTGCCGATCGCCGGCGACGACGCGGAGGCCAAGCGCGTGGTCGCATCGCTGGTGGACGCGTTCGGGTTCGACGCCGTCGACGCCGGCGCGCTCATCGAGGGACGCCGCTTCGACCGCGACAAGCCGGCGTACGGCGCCGAGGTCGACGCCGAGACGATGCGCACGCTGTTGCAGCAGGGCTGAGGTGACACCCTCGCCACACGTCGTTCGTGGTGCGGCGTCGGGTCACTCCCTCGCCGGGGGAGGCAAGGCCGGTGGTGCTTGGGAGCGGTAGGTGTGGCCGGTGGGGGTGGTGGTCTCGGTGGTGTGGCGGCCGGGGCGGGGGTCGGTGACCTGGGTGCTCCAGCCGGGGGTCTCTTTGACCAGGTTGTGGGGCTTGCAGACCCCTTGCGCGTTCTCGCGGGTGGTGGGGCCGCCGTCGGCGAACCGTTCGGCGTGGTCGCCCTCGTCGATCCGGCCGTCGCAGAGCGGGCTGCGGCAGTGCTGGTCGCGCCACTTGATGAAGTCGCGGTCGACTCGGTCGTAGAACCGCCTCGTGGGGTCGGTGTGGGTGACGACCCCGGTGGCGGGGTCGGTGAAGATCCGCCGTAGCCAGACCGGCGCGGTGGTGGTGTGGATGAGGTCGCGGACGGTCTGGGCGGGGATGACGGTGCCGTCGGCGGTCCGGGCCGGCCGGTCCGGGGCGAGGCCGGCGCCGAGGAGGGTGTCGGGGGTCATCACCAGCCCCACCTCGAGAGGCACCGCGTCTGCGTCTGTCTGACCGGTGAGGCGTTGGACGAACAGGTCGGCCTCGATCTGCGCCTGGGTCCGCTCATCCCCCTGGGCCTTGATCGCCTTCGCCGCGGCGATCAGGCTGGCCTTGCACGCCACTCCTTGGACCACCGGCACGGTGGCGGTGACGTGGACCATCGTGTCCGGCGTGGCGCGGGTGGTCACCCGCCGGTCTTTGGCGGCCTTCGCCGCCCGGCGGACCACGGCTTCGGCGTCGAGCTCGACCGCCAACGCCCGCGCCGCGGCCTCCACCCGCCGCGGGGTCAGACCCAGGACGAACGCCTCGGTGACCTCGCCGGTCTCGGTGTCGATGGTGGTCGCGGCCAGCTTCGCGTCGACGATCTGGCGGTCCTCGCGGGTCAGGCAGGCGGTCTCACGGACCAGCAGGGTCGCGGTCCACTCACTGATCAGGCCACCGGCGAGCAGGGAGTCGGTGTGGGGCATCTCGACCATCGCGTGCGCGAACCCCAGGTGTCGGGCGCCCTCGCGGGTGGGGCAGCCCCGGGCCAGGGCCACCTGGTCCCCGATCCCGCGGCCCAGCCGCCGGGCGGGGACCCCGGCGGCCTCCTGCTGGGCCAGCTGGGAGGCCTCGAACCCCCGGGTGATCCGCGCCTGCAACCCCGCGGCGGCGCCCTTGATCCGCTCCAACAACGCCAACTGGTCGACCCGGGTCGCGTCCGCGGCCGGGGTCTGCTCGGGCACGTCGGCCATGTTGGCCAGCTGCTCCAGCATCGCCTCCAACTCGACCCGCGCCGGATCACCCGCAGCCCACCACTCCTCATCGACCCACGCCTGGTCGGCGGGGTCGAGCAGCACCCGATCGGGCGGCTGCGGAGTGGTGGTCTCGGTCATAGGACCAGTGAAACAGAGCCCACCGACAGTCACTCCAAAGGACTTACGTACGTCTGTGACAAACACCTGTTCGATCTCGACTCCGTGCGTCGCCGGCGCCTGATCGGTCGTGCACGCGTCGAGCAACTGCGACCCACCGATGACCGCTGGACCCAGTCGCCGATAGGCGTGCCGTCCCGCCAGCGCATCGCCAGGGATCTCAGACCGGGCAACTGGTGCTCGCTGAACGGCTGCGCACCTTCGATTCGACGGCGTTGCGGTTTCAATTTGAGCCCATTTCTTGGGCCCACGCGTCCCCGACCCCGCCAAAGCGAAAGGCCCCCACCATCGCGTCTCCGCAGGTGAGGGCCACTTCTGAATCTGCGCGCCCGTAGGGATTCGAACCCCAAACCTTCTGATCCGTAGCCAGGATCAGAAGGACCTCGAGGCCCCTGGTGACGACCCGACGCGCCTCTGACCGACACCGCTCTCACGGAGAAAATAGCAGGTCAGCGGGATATCCGCCGGGCTGTCGTGCCCAGACGCCGGTCGTCGCAGCAGGACGCTGCCAGGAGTAGCCGGCGAGGTTTTTGAGCCGATATTGAGCCTGTCCACTGACCGGACTGACGGAAGGCTCGGCCAGCAGGGCTCACGCCGGCGCCTGCTCCTGTCCGTTGCTGAACGGTCTCCCTCGTACTAATCACTAGCTGCTGCGACCTCGCTGCGGCCTATGTGTACCTGCCCTTCGACGTCAACGGGAAAATGCCTCGAGCTCCTGGGGCTTGAGGATGGTGACCCCCTTGGGACGCAGCTCGATGTATCCCGACGCGGTGAGGCTGGCCAGCGCCTTGTTGACCGACTCTCGAGCGGCACCCACGAGCTGCGCCAGTTCGACCTGCGTCAACTGATGGTCGACGTGCACGGAGCCATTCCCCAGAACGACGCCGAAGCGCTCGCCGAGCCGCACGAGGACCTTCGCGACCCGACTCGTCACGTCAGCGAAGACGAGATCCGAGATCACCTCGCTCGAGGAGCGAAGACGACGTGCCAGGTGACGCAGGAGGACGCCTGCCATCCATGGCCGTTCTTCCAACCACTCATCGAACCGAGGCTGCGGGAGCTCCAGCACCGTCGACGGCGTCACAGCGACGACCGTGCCGCTGCGTCGGCCGCCACCGAGCAAGGACATCTCGCCGAACACGTCGCCAGCGCCGAAGAGCGCCTGGATGCCGGCCGCAGCCTGTCCACCTCGTCGCGACAGCTTCAGCATGCCCGTCTGCACGACGTACAGGCTGGCGCCTTCCTCATCCTGGTGGAAGAGGGCCTGGTTGCGCCGCAGGTCGACGGGAACCATGACTGCCAGCACCTCCGCCGTGGCGGTCTCGTCGATGCCGAGGAAGGCGAGGGAAGTCAGAAGCGACTCCGGGACCGGTTGCTGCACACTCATCCCGCCATGGTGGCCGACGCATGTTTCAGGCAGGTTCCTCCGCGTGCCGGGCCGCCCTCGGAGCGACGTGTGGGCGGGCGGTGGCCCTTGCTCGCGCTGGCACCCTCCGTCCCTACGGCGCCCGTGCGACTCACCCGCGCCGCTGGGTGCGCGGCGCCAGGAAACGTGGCGGGTCCGCGCCGTCGTCCATGACGGATGACTTGGGCGATTACTCTCACAGGACACAGACGCACGTGCTCCCAGCAACAATCCACCGAGTCCCCGCTAAGCGTGCAGAAGCGCCGACGGGCGAAGCCCGAGGACGCCGTTCGTCCTCTTGAGGTCAGGCAGTTGGGGCAATCACCACGGTGTGTCCCACCCTCTACAGCTGCGCCACCAGTCTGCGGTGTGCGCCTCCACGTTGCGCTTCTCCAACGACTCCGGTCCGAGGTCGCGGTAGGGCACCGCGCTTTTAACAAGTAGGCCGTGCCCAGGATCGAGTGCTCCATCGCGACCTGAGCGCGGCACATTCTACGCCGACGCGTCAGCCGAGCCGTGCTGGGCGGCGAGCTAGTTCTTGCCCTTCATCCGACCGACCGGCCCAGCGGCCTGAACCAGCATCGACCTCAACCACTTGTTGCCCCGGCGACGCCCGGCCGGGAGTCCGCTTTCCCCGCCGGGAACGTTCCCGGCCGACGCCGTCGTTCGAGAGCCTTGGGCAAGAGTGGCGCTGACCTGCACTAACAGTGCTAGCGAGTCGCCGTACGTGGTCAGTATGTTGTCGTCGCTTCGACTCCCGGCGAGGGGCAGGTTGAGGGCAGGACAGTCGTCGAAGGTCTTATCCCATGTCACCGACCCGGTGCCGTTTCGCAACACTCCCGCTCCAGCGAACGAGTCCGCCGTCGCGACCCCAGCTTTAGGACGTCGTCCTTTCGACTTGCGCTGCCGGACCGTCTCAAGGCGGTCGACCCAGATCCAACCCACGGATCAAGTGCCCCTGCCGGGGGTGTACGACCGGCGATGCCGCAACTCACGTATGGCAGAGCCGGGCATACACGGGGGTGACCGGGGTACGCGCCGTTGGGTCCTTCCGGGAGGTATCGGGTTTGGCCGCCGCGCCCCAGCGCCGGCGCTCTGCTGAGCGCGCGACGGCTAATAGACACGGGCCCTGGATGTGTTGCCGCTCGCGTGAGATTTCGCCCGGTCGCGTGTCAGCAACCTGGCTGGACATACGACTACGAGGCGGCGACCAGCGTGACAGCCCCGGCACAGAGCGAAAGGCCGAGCAGCTGAGCGAGGTGGATCTTCTCGCGCAGGAGGACGGCGGCGAGAAGCACGGTCACTGCGGGGTAGAGGGCAGTGATCACGCCGGTCACCGACAGGTACCCGAAGCGGGTCGCGACCATGAAGAGGCCCGTGCCTAGTGCTCCGACCAATCCGCACGGAACAAGGACAAGGACGAGTGGCTCCCAGGCGAGGACCGGCTCGCGCACGAGGAGTGCAAGGAGGCCGACGACCACCGCAGCGACGAAGTTGGTGAGAGCGACCGGCAGGAGTCCGGCGCTCTCAGGCATCTGGCCGAGTCCGGCGAACAGGACCCCGAATCCCACGCCTGCCAGGATGCCGTCAACGATGCCGGTGCTGCTCGCGGAGGAAGACGCCGGCGGTCGGGCGACCAGCCAGATCGCGGGAAGGGCTAGCAGCATGCCCAGCCACGCAAGCGGGTCCGGTCGCTCGCCGACGAGGATGCCGACGAGGACGGGGACGAGGGCCGCACCGACGCCCGAGATGGGGGCGACCACTCCCATCCGCCCGGTGGCGAGTCCTCGGTAGAGCACGAGTGAACCCAGTCCGAGACCAACGCCGGCGACGACGATCCAGGTGAGGTCGGTGGCACCGACGGTGCCCCCGCTGAACGCCCATCCGACGGAAGCGGCGAAAGCGCCGCTGAGAACCACCATGAAAGTGCTGATCCACGGCCGAACTCGGTTGGTCGCGATGCCGGCGACGAAGTCGGCGGTGCCGTAGAAGAGGGCGGCGAGCAGGGCAAGCGTGACGGCCATCAGGACAGGACCTCGCGAGCACCGGGTCGCGAGGCCGACAGGCCCTCGGCCTCTTCCTCGTCCTCGGTGGGGGTCCCGTCGAGAGAGGCGACACTCGTCGCCGGGGGTCCGAGGGCAGCCCGCTCGGCGCCGATGGTGGTGTCGTCGCCGTGGCCGGTGTGCACCACGGTCTCCTCGGGCAGCGCGAAGAGCTTGGCCCGGATCGAGGCCTCGATCGTCGGTCGGTCGCTGAAGCTGCGGCCGGTCGCGCCGGGACCGCCCTGGAAGAGGGTGTCCCCGGTGAAGACGACGCCCAGCGAGGGCGCGTGGAAGCAGACCGCACCGGGCGCGTGGCCCGGCGTGTGCAGCGCGCGCAGCAGGGTGCCGCCGACCACGATCTCAAAGCCCTCGCCGAGGTCGACGTCCCAGAGGTGGCCGTGCTCGTCCTGGGGGTGGGTGAGCTCCCACAGCGGACGGTCGTCGGGGTGCAGCATGATCGGCGCGACCACCCGCTCCCGCAGCGCCGGGGCCATCCGGCTGTGGTCGTCGTGGGCGTGGGTGAGCAGGATCGCGCGCACGACCCGGTCGCCGACGACCTCCATGATCGCGTCGACGTCGTGGGGCGCGTCGATGACCACGCACTCCGCGTCGTCGCCCACCACCCAGATGTTGTTGTCGACCTCGTGGGTCTCGCCGTCGAGGCTGAACGTGCCGCTGACCAGCGCGTGGCCGACCCGGGCGGTCACACGATCACCACCGAGCGGAGGACGTCGCCGTGGTGCATCTTGTCGAAGGCGGCCTCGACGTCGCCGATGCCGATCTCCTCGGTGACGAACGCGTCGAGGTCGAGCCGGCCCTGCTGGTAGAGGTCGACCAGCATCGGGAAGTCGCGCGAGGGCAGGCAGTCGCCGTACCAGCTGGACTTGAGCGCCCCGCCGCGGCCGAACACGTCGATCAGCGGCAGGTCGGGCACCTTCATGTCGGGGGTGGGCACGCCGACGAGGACGACGGTGCCGGCGAGGTCGCGGGCGTAGAACGCCTGCTTCCACGTCTCCGGTCGGCCGACCGCCTCGATGACGACGTCGGCGCCGTCCGCGCCGTCGTAGGTCTCGGCGCAGATGCGCTTGATCTCCTCCACCGGGTCGACCTGGGAGGAGTCGACGGTGTGGGTCGCGCCCATCTCGGTGGCCCTCGCGAGCTTCTTGGGGTCGATGTCGACGGCGATGACCGGAGACGCCCCGGCGAGCGCGGAGCCGGCGATCGCGGCGACGCCGACGCCGCCGCACCCGATGACCGCGACCGAGCGGCCGCGGGTGACGGCGCCGGTGTTGATGGCCGCGCCGATGCCGGCCATCACGCCGCAGCCGAGCAGGCCGACCGCCGCCGCCCGGGCGGAGGGGTCGACCTTGGTGCACTGGCCGGCCGCGACCAGGGTCTTCTCGGCGAAGGCGCCGATGCCGAGCGCGGGGCTGAGCTCGGTGCCGGCCCCCTCACCGTCGGCGAGCGTCATCTTCTGGGTCGCGTTGTGGGTGTTGAAGCAGTAGTGCAGGTCGCCGCGCTTGCAGGCCCGGCACTCGCCGCACACCGCGCGCCAGTTGAGGACGACGAAGTCGCCGGGCGCCACGCCGGTCACGTCCGGCCCGACGGCCTCGACGACGCCGGCGGCCTCGTGGCCGAGCAGGAACGGGAACTCGTCGTTGATCCCGCCCTCGCGGTAGTGCAGGTCGGTGTGGCAGACGCCGCAGGCCTGCACCTGCACCACGGCCTCGCCCGGACCCGGGTCGGGGACGTTGATCGTCACCACCTCGACCGGGGCACCCTTCGCCCGCGCGACCGCCGCCTTCACCTGCTGCATGTGCACTCCTCTTCTCGTGGGATCTGGGTCGCCGCGCAAACCCAGGCGCTGCTGGGTCGCGCGGCCGCACCTTGCTGGCGGGAGAGGCCTCTGCCGCTCTGCCGCTCCGCCTCTCGACCGCGCTTGGCGACCGGAAGCGAGCCGACCGGCGGGCCGTGCGACGTCGTCATAGATCGAGCACCAGCCGCGGTGAACGGGCCCTGCTGACACAGAGCATCATCGTGTTCCCGGTCTCGCGCTCCTCGTCGCTGAGGAGACTGTCACGGTGATCGGCCAGGCCGCCGAGGACCTCGGTCTCGCAGGTCCCACAGATGCCTTCCCGGCAGGACGTGAGGACGTCGACACCGATGTCCTCCAGCACGTCGATGATCGAGCGATCGGCCGGTACCTGCATGCTGACGCCGGTCCGGACGAGCTCGACCTCGAAAGGTGTCGACGAGGCGTCGTCGGCTGCGGACGCCGGGGCGAATCGCTCGATGTGCAGCTGCATGCTCGTCCTGGCCGACCGTTCACCCAGCACGTCCAAGAGCGGCTCGGGTCCGCATGCGTAGACGAGGACGCCCGGTCCGACTCCAGCGAGCGCCCGATCGAGGTCGATCAGGCCGCACTCGTCCTGGGGATATATGGTCACCCGGTCGTCATGCTCGGCCAACCGGTCGCGGAACGGCATCGACAAGCGGTGACGACCGCCGTAGTGCAGCTCCCAGGCGGACCCGGCCGCCTCGGCCGCCGCGATCATCGGCAAGATCGGCGTGATGCCGATGCCACCGGCGATGAACACGTACCTCTCGGCCGGCAGCAACGGGAACAGGTTGTGGAAGCCCGTGACGTCGAGCTCGTCGCCCGCGGCTACGTGGTCGTGGAGGTAGGCGGAGCCGCCGCGGCTGGGGTTGGCCCGAAGCACGCCGATCGACCACTCCGCGGGGTCGGACAGGGACCCGCACAACGAGTATTGGCGCCGGATCTCTCCGGGCAGCAGCAGCTCGAGGTGCGCGCCCGGTTCCCAGGCCGGCAGGTCAGCGCCACCCGCGTCGGCCAGACGCAGGACTCGCACGTCCTCGGCGGCTTCCTCGATCCCCGTCACTCGAAGGCGCGCAGGGAGCCGTGCAGCGGCACGTTCCCCTGCGCCGGCCGGTCGCTTCACCGACCCGCGCGAGCGACCGCGTCGCGCACCAGCTTCTGGAACGCCACGACCTGGCCCTCATCAGGGACGAGGACGCCCGTGGGGACGGCATTGCCGACGACCCCGCGCTGGACCGACTCGATCAGGCGGACGTCCTCCCACCCGACCTCGTCGACGAATTCGGTCAGCTTCTCGGCCGCGTCGTCGGTCATGGCCGGATCCAGGAAGTAGTCGAAGTGGGCCACGGTCTCCCCAGGCGAGACCGGCGTGAACGAGTAGACGAGGAGGTTGCCCTCGCCAGGGAACGTCCAGGTGGCGAAGTTCGGCCAGAGATAGTCGTTCTGGTTGACCTCCACAGGACCGACCATGTTGTACGGCGCCTTGTCCGGCTCCTGCTTGAACACGTCCCGCGGAAGGGTGCGCGCGGTCATCCAGTCCTGGTTCACCTCGAACGGGTAGCCCTCCGACGTGGCGACGTCGAACGCCTTCGTGTAGCTCGGGTGCGCCGGCGCACAGTGGTAGCACTCCAGGAAGTTCTCCGCGACGACCTTCCAGTTCCCCTTGATCGTCATCTCGGTGCGCTTGCGGTGCACCAGCTTGGTGACATCGACACCGACGTCGATCAGCACGTCCTGCAGCCGCCCAATCCAGTCCTGCAGCGGTGCGACGTCCTGGTCCAGGCACACGAACACCATCTGACCCCACACGGCGACAGGCAGCTTGACGAGCGGGAACTGCGACTTGTCGAAGTTCTCGAAGCGAGTCTCCCGGGGGGCGTTGCACAAGTTGCCCTCGAGGTCGTAGCTCCAGGCGTGGTAAGGACACGCCAGGCGGCGAGCATTTCCGCTCCCCTGTGCCACTTCGTGGAAGCGGTGCCGGCACACGTTCACCAGCGCATTGATGCCCTCGGCCGACCGGGTCACCACCACCGGGACGTCCCCCACCGTGACGGTGAGGTAGTCGCCGGTCCTGGTCAAGGACTCGGTGGTGCCGAGGTATTGCCAGGTCTTGGCGAAGATCTCTCGGCGCTCGATCTCGAGGATCTCGGGATCGGTGTACCAGCTCACGGGAAAGCTGGGAACGAGCTCGCCTCGACGTGCCTCATCGGCGACGTTCAGAAGAGTCATGGTCGATCTCCATTTCTATTGATTGCGCACGATTCTCGCGCTTCTTTTGCGCATTGCGCAACGGGGAGACATGTTAAGTCTGTGTTGCGATGCCAGGCGTTACGTGTGTGGAAGGATCGCGACGTGGACAACGACGCAACGGCGGCGCTCGCAGACCGCGACGGGGCGCAGGCCGAGATCTCGCTCGACGATCTCGATCGCAAGATCCTGCAGGAGCTCCAGGACGACGGGCGTCGCGCGTTCAGGGACATCGCGCGGACGCTCCAGGTGTCCGAGGCGACGGTCCGGGGCCGCGTCAAGCGACTTCGAGACACAGGGGTGCTGCAGATCCTCGGCTATGTGGACCCGGCTGCCTACGGCTACGGGACCATGGTCGTCCTCCTGGTCAAGGCATCACCAGCCGCGCACTCACGAGCGGTCGCGGAGTTCACCGCGTGGCCGGAAACCACCTGGGTGTCCACCACGATCGGGCGCAGCAACATCTACGTCCAGATGCTGTGCAAGGACAGCGACAGCCTGTACGCGCTGCTGACCAGCCGCCTGGGTGACGTCGACGGCATCGTCGACGTCGACGTCATCCAGGAGGTCAAGGTCCACAAGGCGGAGTACCACTACTCCCGCCTCAGCTGAGGCGACGGGACCCTCGGCTCACCGCTGCAGACGTTCGGCCATCTGCGCCGGATCGCGCGTCGCGGCCTCGCGATAGCCGCCCTTGCCCATCCTGCGGACCACGAGTGATGCCAGCCAGTAGGCGGCTCCGGCCGCCAGCATCGAGGGCAGGCTCGCAGTCGTGTACGTGAAGAATGTTCGGGGTGTGTACGTGAGCGGGTCGAGCAGCATCAAGAACGTCGCCACACCCACCCCGAACCCCACGACGGCGGCCGGATTGACGCCGGCCCAGAATCGGTAGGTGTTCGTCGGGCCGTCGGTGTACAGCGCGCGGACGTCGAGGGTCTGTCGGCGCAGGAGGAAGTAGTCCACCGCCTGGATGCCGCACATTGGCGCGAGGAAGAGCCCGCAGACCGCAAGGAAGACTTGCAGGTTGGCGACGAACGCATCAGCGAAGAAGACGGCGACCACGGCGCTGGGGATGAGCGCCAGGGCACATGCCGTGCTCCACGACGTTCGTCTCGAGATGGCCGGGACCTGGCGGATGCCGACCGCCGCTGAGTACGCGCCGACCATGGTCGATCCGACGTTGGCCAGCACGATGAAGGCCAGTGCTATGACGCCGAAGACCACGCCGCCGACCTGGGTCAGGAAGGCTGTCGGGTCGCCGCCGGAGTCAGGTACCACCAAACCTGCGAGAAGCCCGATGATCGACACCGCCGCGAGCGGCACGGCCAGACCGAAGATGCTCGGCCACAGCGCCGTCCGAGCACTCGGCACCAGGCGAACCATGCCGCCTACGTAGGGCCACCAGGCGATTGCCGTGGCGATGAAGGCTTCCACGCTGATCGTCACGTTGGTGGCCTTGTTGTCGAACGGCGCGAGCGGTGCCGCGTCGAGAAGTCCGCTCACACCCACCTCCTTGATGAGCAGGCCAAGGACGCACGTGGCTAGGACCAGCACACCCAGGGCGATCCATTTGGACGAGCTTGCCAACGCCGACGAGCCGCGGCGGATGACCAACCACACGACGCCGAGGCCGGCGAGCATCGCGATCACCTCGGTAGCGGAGCGTGCCTGCTCACCGATCAATCCCATCGTCACCAGAATCTCCGCGACCGCACGGCCGAGGATGACGACGATCACGGTGTTCCACCCGGCGAGGATGACGAACAGCAGTGCTACGGCGAGGTACCAGCCACGGCTGCCCATGAACGTCTTCGAGGAGAGTGCTGAGTCGACCCCGTACTTGGTCGCCACCGGGACGATGGAGATCAGGATCACGCCGATGCCGATGAGGATCCCCGCCATCATGGCAATGGCGCCGGTCACGGCATCGAGGTAGTAGGCGACGGTGCCGCCGAGCACGAAGCACCAGGTCGCCACCGCGGTCGAGGTGGACGAGGCGAGCAGCGTGCCACCGCGCCACGTGCGCTCGCTCTTGAGGAGCGGTGCGTTGTCCAGTCCGGCGAAGCTGGAGCTCGATGCCGGCTTACCGGCGTTCATGCGAGCAGCAGGGCGACGACAAACATGACCAGCGGGACCAACACGGTGGCGAGCGCGACGGCGTAGTAGTCGACGACGGCATAGCTGTCGCCGTCGTTGCTGGCCTCCGATGCGAGTTCCACGCGATGGGCGAAGTCGTCGACCGCGCCGGTGGGCAGGTGGTGGACGAGGGCGGGGCCGGCTACTCCGGCCAGAGGGGTGAGTTCATGAGCGGTCATCAGGTCTGGCTCCAAGTACGGGGCGTGCCCGCCGCCGTTCGATGCCTTCATCGTCCGGCCGCGCGCTCTTACGGTAGACAATGTCCACTGCCCGTAGATGTGCCCTCGTGCCGGATACGTAAATCGTGGGTAACGAGTGCGAGTCCCACGCTTTGCGTATCTGTCAGGGCCTGATTTCGCGCATCGCGGTGGCGACTGACCCCTCCCGGCGGGGACTATGTGTGACCAGCTTGACCGCAGTGGGGCCGGCGACAGTCGGAACCCGCTGCGTCGACGTCCACGAGGCGCTGCCCCTGGTCGGCCAGGGCACGTCACGCGGCTTGGGAGGCGGGTGGCGCCGGGGGGCTGGGGCGCGGAAGTGTTGCACCACCCCCGTCAGAGCGTCGAGTCCGGGAAGGCGATGACCGACAGGAAGACGATAGGCACCTGGACCAGCTCAAGCGGCCCGTGGGCGCCCTCGCCGTCGAACTGCAGGGAGTCTCCCTTCGCCAGGTGGTAGCGCTGGCGGCCGTGCCCGTAGACCATCTCGCCCTCGAGCATGTAGATGAACTCGGTGCCCGGGTGCTGGAAGAGCGGGTTGACCTCGCTCGTCTCGCTGAGGGTGACGAGGAGCGACTCGAGACGTTTGTGCTCACCGGGCAGCGAGCCGAGGAGCTGGTACGCGTGCCCTCGTTGCGTGCCGCGCCGCACGATGGGGGCCGCGTGGCCATCGGCCACGAAGGACGCCGGACGATCACTCTCGGCGCCTCGGAGGAGCGTGGTCGCCGGCACGTCCAGGCCGCGTGCGAGCGAAGCGAGGGTGGAGAGGCTGCACGAGGTCTGGGCGTTCTCGATCTTCGACAGCATCGCCTTGGAGATACCGATCCTGGCCGCCATGTCCGCGACCGAGAGTCCGTGCTGGGCACGCAGCCGGCGCACGTTCTCGGCGATCGCCGCTTCCAGCTCCAGGATCTCACCGTCGTCCTCACGATGCCGTTCCCGCGCTGTGCCGGCGTTGCGGAGGAGCGCCTCGTCGTCCATGGGACCACCGTAGTGGGGCGTCGTCTCCTCCCAGTGGCCGTCTATAGATCCACCACTCACGACCGATCGCCGCAGTTCCTCGACCGTCGCTGGACCAACGAGGTCATGCGGTCGCCAACATCTCCAGGCAGGCCGCGAGAGCAAGCGCTCCCGCCTCCGCGTCCGCGTCCTCCACCTGCTCGGACGGGGCGTGGGAGACACCGGTGGGGTTGCGGACGAAGAGCATGCCGGTGGGCACGTGCTGCTTGAGCACACCGGCATCGTGCCCGGCGCCGGTACTCAGCCGCGGCGCCTGGGGAAGCACCGCGCAGAGCTGGTCCTGCAGGCGGGCGTCGAAGTCGACCGTCGGGCTGTACGACTCCTCGGTGACCTCGACCGTGCACCCCTCCTCCGCGGCGACAGCAGCCGCCCGCGAGGCGATCTCGTCGACGAGGTACCGGGTGAGCGCGTCCTCGGGGTGCCGGAGGTCCAACCAGAGGTCGACGCGGGACGCGATGACGTTCGTCCCCCCGGGGACCGGGACGAGGCGTCCCACGGTCGCGCGGGCGTCCGGGATGCTGCGCGCCACGGTCTTGACCAGGACGATCGTCTGCGCGGCGGCGACCATCGGGTCCCGGCGGTCGCCCATGAGGGTCGTGCCGGCGTGGTTCCCCTCGCCGCTAATCGAGAACCTCCAGCGTCCGTGGCCCAGGATGCTGGAGCCGACCGCGACCGGCTCGCCGAGGTCGACCAGCCCGCGTCCCTGCTCGACGTGCAACTCCAGGAAGGTGCCGATCCGACCGAGCGTCTCGGGGTCGGGGCCCAGGTGCCTCGGATCGAGTCCGTTGCGGCTTGCAACCTCCGCGAGGGTCGTACCTTCGGAGTCGACGAGCGACCGCGCCCGGTCCGGGTCGAGGGCTCCGGTGAGGAGCCGCGACCCGAGACAGGCGACCCCGAACCGAGAGCCCTCCTCCTCCGGGAAGACGGCGATCGCCCGCGGACGCCCACCCACCCCCCGGGCGACGAGCTGGTCGAAGGCCACCAACGCCGAGGCGATGCCGAGCGGACCGTCGTACGCGCCTCCGCCGGGGACCGAGTCCAGGTGGCTGCCCGTGACGACGGCGTCCGGCCCGACGCCGCCGGCCCAGGCCCAGATGATGCCGTTGCGGTCGCGCTCCACGTCCAGGCCCCGCGCGGTCGCGTGGCCGACGAACCACTCGCGGAGGATGTGCTCGGCGTCGGAGTGGACGGGCCGCGTGTAGCCGCCCCGGGCAGGGTCGCGGCCGATGTCGGCGATCTCGGCGAGGAGGGAGGAGACGGTGTCGGTCATGGGAGTCCTAGGTCGGCGAGGCGAAGGTCACGTCGGCGAGGAGGTCACCGAGCAGGACCGTGACGTGGGGAGCGGCGGAGAAGGCAGGCGGCAAGCCGTGGGCTGACCGGCGGAGGACGACCCCGGCTACGCAGGACCCTCGCCGGGTCATCACGTTGAGGGCCCGGGTGGGTCGGTCGAGGCTGACGGCGACGGCGGCCTCGCCGGGGAATCGGACCTGCTCACCGGTCGTCAGGTCGACCGGGGTCCCGTCGATGGTCAGCCGGAGCGGGCCCAGGGCGGTGAGGAGCCGGTCCATGCCCGGGAAGCCGGAGAACGGCGCGTCCCGGACGAGGTCGGCGAGACTGATCCGCCACCGGGTCTCCCCCGTGTCCTCGCGCGCCACGGACAGCTCACGGGTGGACCCTGCGCCGTTGCGCCAGGGCGTCGGGTCCACCCGTGCGGGGTCGAGCAGCACCTCGTCAGCGCATCTCGCCGGCACCGACGTAGGGGTGCAGACTGGAGAGCGGCCGGCCCTCAGCGAACCGCTCGAGGCGGAAGTCCGAGGCAGGGACGTCCGGATCGGTGCTGTCGCCCTCGAGGACGAGGTCGGCGACCAGGTCACCGACGGCCGGGCTGATCTTGAAGCCGTGGCCGGCGAACCCGGCGCATAGGACCAGTCCGTCGATCGCCCCGACGGGGCCGATCACCGGGTTCCAGTCCGGCGGCACGTCGTAGACGCCGGCGTAGGTGTGCGTGACCGCCGGCTCGGGGAAGCCGGGGAAGCGGTGCATCACCTTCTCGGCGTACCGCATGATGCTCGCCTCGCCGGCGACGTTGGAGTACCTGTCGGGGTCGACGAACTTCGCTTGGAAATCGGCGTGGTCGCTGTTCCCGACCAGGAACTGGCCGGCGCCCTCGAGCCGGCAGTACTGCAGGCTGACGAGATCCGAGACGACTGGTAGATCCGGCAGCGGCTCGCCAGCATCGACGATGATGAGCTCGGACCGGTAGGCCTCGATCGGGAGCTCGATGCCGAGGTCGGCCATGAGCTTCGCGGACCACCATCCCGACGCCACGACCACGACGTCTGCCTCCACGACCTCCCCACCCTCGAGCTCCACGCCGCTCACGCGGTCACCTTGGGTGAGCACCCGGGCCACCGGGGCGTGCTGGCGGATCCTCGCTCCGTCGGCGCGGGCCTGCTGCCCGTAGTGCAGCGCCAGCTGGGTCGCGTCGGCGAACCCTCCGCGCGGCTCGTAGGAAACCAGAGCGACGTCCTCGACGTTCATCATCGGCCACATCGACTGCAACTTCCCGACGTCGATGAGGTCGACGTCGATGCCCAGGCCCTGGTGCATGGCGGTGTTCGCCGCCAGCGCCTCGGCGTTCTCCTCGCCGACGATCACCGTGTAACCGACCTGCCGGAACCCCACGGCGTCGCCGAGCTCCTCGAAGACCGGGACGCTGCGCCACGCCATCGCCGCCAGCGAAGGCACGCCGTAGTGCGCACGGACGATGCCCGACGACTTCCCCGTGCCGCCGGAGGCGAGGCTGTGCCTCTCGAGCACGAGCACCTCGGCGACGCCCCGACCGGCCAGCGCTCGCGCGATCGAGAGACCGATCAGCCCGCCTCCGACGACCACCACCTTCTGCCCCGACATCAGAAGGCCCCTCCGGTGTTCCAACCGGGAACCCAGGAGGTGCCGGCGAGCGGGATCCGCGCCATCGCAGCGGCCTCGATCGAGATCGCCACCATGTCCTCGGGCTCGAGGTGGGTGACGTGTGCCTTGCCGCAGGCGCGCGCGATGGTCTGGGCCTCCATGGTGAGCACCCGCAGGAAGTTGGCGACCCGCCGCCCGCCCTCGGCCGGATCGAGCCGCTTCTGCAGCTCGGGATCCTGGGTGGTGATCCCGGCCGGGTCGAGACCGGCCTGGAAGTCGTCGTAGAACCCCGCGGCGCTGCCGAGCGCCTCGTACTCCGCGGCGTACTTCGGGTCGTTGTCCCCGAGCGCGATGAGCGCCGCCGAGCCGATGGCGACGGCGTCGGCGCCGAGCGCCAGGCACTTGGCCACGTCCGCGCCGTTGCGGATGCCACCGGAGACGATCAGCTGGACGCCGTCGGGCTTGCGGTGCACGCCGAGCTCCTGGAGCGCTTGGACCGCCTGGGGGATGGCCGCCAGCGTCGGGATGCCGACGTTCTCGATGAACACCTCCTGGGTGGCGGCGGTGCCACCCTGCATGCCGTCGACGACGACCACGTCGGCGCCGGCGTGCACGGCGAGCTTGACGTCGTAGTAGGTGCGCGAGGCGCCGACCTTCACGTAGATCGGCTTCTCCCAGTCGGTGATCTCCCGGATCTCGTTGATCTTGATGGTCAGGTCGTCCGGGCCGGTCCAGTCGGGGTGCCGCGAGGCCGATCGCTGGTCGATGCCCTGCGGCAGGTCACGCATGCCGGCGACCCGCTCGGAGACCTTCTGACCCAGCAGCATCCCTCCGCCGCCCGGCTTGGCGCCCTGCCCGAGCACGATCTCGATCGCGTCGGCTCGCCGCAGGTCGTCGGGGTTCATGCCGTACCGGTTCGGGAGGTACTGGTAGACGAGGTGCTTGGAGTGGCCGCGCTCCTCGGGCGTCATGCCTCCGTCGCCGGTCGTGGTCGAGGTCCCGGTCTCGGATGCCCCGCGACCCAACGCCTCCTTGGCGTTGGCCCCCAACGCCCCGAACGACATGCCGGCGATGGTGACCGGGATGTCGAGGTGGAGTGGGTATCGCGCGTTGCGGGCGCCGAGGACCACGTCGGTCCCGCACTTCTCGCGGTAGCCCTCCAGCGGATAGCGACTGACCGAGGCACCCAGGAAGAGCAGGTCGTCGAAGTGCGGGAGCGGCTTCTTCGCGCCCCAGCCGCGGATGTCGTAGATGCCGGTCTGTGCGGCGCGCTGGATGGCGGCGATCGTCGCGCGGTCGAAGGTGGCGGACTCGCGCAGGCCCAGCCGGGCGCGGTCCTCAGGTGTGGAAGTCATCGTCGGAACCTCAGTAGGTGTTGTCGGCGTGGAAGTGGTAGAGCGTCCGGGCCGAGCCGTAGCGCCGGTACGTCGCCGGGTCGTCGTCGGCGAACCCCGCGGCCTTGAGCAGGCCCGCCAGCTCCTGCACGTGCTCGGGACCCATCTCTTTCTCGACGCAGTCGGCGCCGAGCGACCTGACCTCGCCGCGCACGTAGAGCCGTGCCTCGTAGAGGGAGTCGCCGAGCGCGTCGCCGGCGTCACCGCGGACGACCAGGGTCCCCCGCTGCGCCATGAAGGCGCTCATGTGGCCGACCGAGCCGCCCACGACGATGTCGAGGCCCTTGAGCGAGATCCCGCACCGGGCACCTGCGTCGCCGTCGATGACGAGCAGACCCCCGCGACCGGTCGCGCCGGCCGACTGGGAGGCCGACCCGGTCACGTGGACCACGCCGCTCATCATGTTCTCCGCGACACCCTGGCCGGCGTTGCCGTTGATCGTCACCTCGGCCTGCTGGTTCATGCCGGCGGCGAAGTAACCCAGGTGGCCGTTGACCGTCACCTTGATGGGGGCATTGACACCGACGGCGACGTTGTGGGCGCCGAGCGGGTTCTCGATGAGGAACTCGTCGTCGAGGTCCGGGGCGTGCAGCGCCTGGTTGACCTCGCGGAGGCCCACCGCGCTCAGGTCGAAGGTGGTGGTCACGCCGGGACCCCCTCACGGCTCCAGTGGTAGATGACCTCGGGTTCGGGCTCCCAGATCCGGGCGTTGGCTACGCCGGGCAGGTGGGCCAGGGCGCGGTACTCCGACGCCATCGCCACCCAGTCGTCGGTCTCGGCGATCACGGCCGGCTTGCACGCGATCGCGTCGCGGACCACGGCGAAGGAGTCGCGGTTGGACACCAGCAGCGTGTAGAAGCCGTCGAAGGTCTGCGTCAGCTCACCGAGCGCGTCGTCGACCCCCTTGCCCTGCGCGAGCGCGTGCGCCACGAAGCGGGCGCCCACCTCGGTGTCGTTCTCGGAGTCGAACTCGACACCGGCGGCCCGCAGCTCCCTGCGGATCGAGGCGTGGTTGGAGAACGAGCCGTTGTGGACCAGGCACTCGCCCGGCCCGACGGCGTACGGGTGTGCCCCTGCGGCGGTGACCGCGGACTCGGTGGCCATGCGCGTATGGCCGACACCCTGCCAACCCTGAGCCTTCTCGAGGCCCCACGCGGCAGCCAGGTCGGCCGGCGCACCGACGCCCTTGAGCACCGCGAGGTCCTCCCCGAACCCTCCGACCAGCGCGTGCGGGTAGAGCCCCCGCGCCGCAGCCAGCAGCACCTCCGAGGCGACCGGCGCGTGGACGAGCAGCACGTTCTCGACCACGCGCACCTCCACCTCCGTGCCGAGGTTGGCGCCGAGCTCCGCGGCCACCTCGGGGGCGGGCGCCGCGAGGTCGATCAACGAGATCGTGCCGTGGCCGGCGGGCGACCACTCCTCGTGTCCGTAGACGGCGATGCCCGCGGAGTCCGCGCCGCGGTCCTCCATCTCGCACAGCATCCCGGTCAGCAGCTCACCCAGCTGCGGGTAGAGCTCGGGGTTGCGCAGGTGCAACCCGACGATTCCACACATTCCTGTCTCTCCTTCGGTCGGGGCGACGGCTCAGAAGGCCGTGAGGTAGCGGTCGTGCTCCCAGTCGGAGACGTCGGCGTGGTAGGCGAAGAACTCGTCCTTCTTGAGCTTCGCGAAGTAGTCGGCGACGCCCGGTCCGGCGATGTCGAGCGCTCCCTTGACCGCCTTGTCGTCCTCGAGGGCGTCGACGGCGTGGAGCAGGGTGAGCGGGAACGGGGTTTCCGGGCCGGTGCCGACCGCCCCGAGGAGCAGCCCCTGCTCGATGCCGTCCAGGCCAGCGGCGACGGCGGTCGCGATGGCGAGGTAGGGATTGGCCGCGCCGTCGCCGCCCCGGAGCTCGATGCGCTGGTCGTCGGGGACCCGGACGTAGTGGGTGCGGTCGTTGCCGCCGTACGTCGGCAGCCGCGGCGCCCACGTCGCGCCGCTGGCGCTCGAGGCGACCGCGCCGGTGCGCTTGTAGGAGTTGACCGTCGGCGCGATCACCGCCTGGAGGGCCGGGGCGTGCTCGAGGATGCCGGCAACGAAGGAGTACGCCGTCGCGGACAGACCTAGCCCGACAGGGTCGTCGGCACCGTTGGCCGGGAAGGCGGGCGAGCCGGTGGCCACGTCACGCAGCGAGAGGTGGAAGTGCAGCCCGTTGCCGGTGCGGTTCGCGAACGGCTTGGGCATGAAGGTGGCGATCATGCCGCGTTCGTGCGCCAGGACGCTGAGCAGGTAGCGCAGGGTGACCACGCGGTCGGCGGTCGTGAGCGCGTCGGCGTACTGGAAGTTCTGCTCGAACTGCCCGTTGCCGTCCTCGTGGTCGTTGGCGTAGTTGCCCCAGCCGAGCTGGTTCATCGCGGTGCTGATCGAGGTGAGGTGGTCGTACATGCGGGTGACGCCGCGCGCGTCGTAGCACGGCTGCGCCGCGGAGTCGTCGGAGTCGGCCGGCACCAGCCGGCCCTCCCCGTCCCGCTTGAGCAGGAAGTACTCGACCTCCGCTCCGGCGTACGGCGCGAAGCCCGCGGCGGCCGCCTTGGCGACGACCTCCTTCAAGATCACCCGAGGCGCGAACGGCCACGGGCGGCCCTCCACGTGGGGATCGCAGTGGACCAGCGCGAGGCCCTCGCGCACGAAGGGGATCGGGGTGAAGGACGCGAGATCCGGGATGGCGACGAGGTCGGGGTCCTTCGGCTCCTGGCCGATCGCGCCGACGGCGTACCCGGCGAAGCCGACACCGTCGTTGGCGAGCTCGTCGACCGCCTCGACCGGCACGAGCTTGGCGCACGGCTTGCCGTTGAGGTCGACGAAGAGGGCCAGGATGAACTTCGTGCCGGACGCGGCACACAGGTCGGCGAGGGTGGACGTTGCTGTCATGGCACTGCTCCTCGGGTTGTCCACTGAGATGACTCTATGATTCATGCCAGTGGACGCCGATGGGTTTCCGCCGTGTTTCGCTCCCGTGAAGTCCGGCGGGTTCGCCGCTGGCGCCGGAAATGACAGGTGGCGGGTGGGCGTCGCCGCCCACCCGCCACCTCGTGACGCCTCGCCTCAGAGCGCTGCTGCGCCTCGGTCACCCGTCCGCACGCGGACGACGTCACTCACGTCGGTGACCCAGACCTTCCCGTCGCCGACCTTCCCGGTCGACGCGGTCGCCGTGATCACGCCGACCGCTGCCTCCACCTCCTCGGCCGGCAGCAGGACCTCCAGGCGGGTCTTCGGCACGAGCGCCTCGTAGGTCGCGCCGCGGTACGACTCGCTGCGCCCTTTCTGCTGGCCGAACCCCTGGACCTCGGTGGTGGTGCCACCCGAGATCCCGACCCCCTGCAGCCGCTCGATGACGTCGTCGACCGCGTGGGGCCGCAGCACCGCGGTGACCAGCTTCATGCCATGACCTCCTCGTCCTTGACCGTGTCCCGACCCGTGTCCCGACCCGTGTCCCCAGCCCCCTGGACGACGTCGTCCCTGTCCGCGAGCGCGCCGAGCCGGGCGCCCTGGCCGCCGACCGGGTGGATGTCGTAGGCCGACTCGGCATGCAGGGCCAGGTCGAGGCCGGCGACTTCCGACTCCTCGTCCACCCGCAGGCCCATCGTCTTGTCCAGGACCCACGCGATGGCACAGGTCATGAGGAACGAGTACGTGCAGGTGACCGCGATGCCGGTGAGCTCGCGCCACACGATGTCCCAGCTGCCGCCGAGGAGGATGCCCTCGACGCCGGCAGGAGCGGCGGCCGAGGCGAACAGGATGATGCAGATCGTGCCGGCGATGCCGCCGAGCCCGTGGACGGCGAACGCGTCCAGCGTGTCGTCGATCCCCAGCTTGGTCTTCAGCCCGAGGCAGAGGCAGACCACGGCGCCCGCAACCAGGCCGACGCCCAGGGCGCCGAGCGGGCTCATGGTGTTCGCCGAGGGAGTGATGCCGACCAGGCCGGCGATCGCACCGGTGATCAGGCCCAGGCCGGTGAAGTGCCCCGATCGCACCCGCTCGACGAGGAGGAAGCCGAGCATGCCGGCGCTGCCGGCCAGGAGAGTGTTCATGACGACGTACTGCGCGAGGAATCCGGCGACCACGGCGCAGCCGCCGTTGAACCCGAACCAGCCGAACCACAGGATGCCGCCGCCGAGGAGGGTCAGCGGCAGGTTGTGCGGCCGCTCGGGGCGGCCCTTGCGCCGACCCAGCACGAACGCCAGCGCCAGGGCGGCGACCCCGGAGTTCATGTGGACAGCGGTCCCGCCGGCGTAGTCGTGGATCTTCACGTCGTTGATGAGGAACCCACCGGAGTAGCCGTCTCCGTCGAAGGCGAAGACCCAGTGGGCCACCGGGAAGTACACCAGCGTGAGCCAGACCGCGGAGAACACGAGCCAACCGCTGAACTTCATCCGCCCCGCGGCACCCGACGCCACGATCGCGATGGTGATGGCGGCGAAGAGGATGAAGAAGGCGGCCCAGTACGCCGTCTCCGCATTGCCGGTGCCGAGGTCCTCCATCACCGTGCTGAGTCCGATGTAGTCGCGTGGGTCGCCGATGATGCCCCAGTCCTTGACCGACGGTCCGGACACCATCCCGTAGCCGTACAGGACGTAGAGGACGCTGGTGATGCCGAGGGTGCTGAGCACCATCATCATCATGTTGAGCGCACTCTTCACCCCCATCATCCCGCCGTAGAAGAGCGCGAGGCCCGGAAACATCAGGGCCACGATGGCGAAGGCAGCCAGCAACCAGGCGAGGTCGGCGTTGGCGGCGATTGTCGGGTCCATGGGACCTCCTTCTGCTGGATCGACCAGCGCTGGTGTGGGTGTGCTCAGCCGCGGAGGAAGGCGACCATGTCGGGGATCAGGTCGATGAAGCCCTTGTAGGTCCCGAGGTCCTCAGGAAGCTCCTCGAGGATCGTGGCGAGCTGTGCGGCGTACGTCGGGTACTCGCGGACCTCGGCGAGGGAGGCCATGAAGGTGCGGATGTTGAAGGTGACGGCGCCGGTCATGGGCAGGCGGATGAAGTGCTCCAGCTCGATCCGGAACTGGCAGTTCTCGATGGCATCTCCGCGTTGGACCGCCTCGGCCATGTCGCGGCCCCACGCGGGCAGCGATTCCAAGGCGATGTCGTACTTGCGGGTCGGGGAGGCCGCGACGTTCCAGTTGACCCGCCGGAAGACCTGGTCCGCGGGCACGCGCCGGAGGAACTGCTCGGCACGGGCCGTCATCCCGGAGCCGTTCATGCGCGGCACCGGGCCGTGGATCTCGTACATGTCCATGCCCACGTCGAAGCTCACCGACCAGGCCGCGGCGAAGGTGACCGCGCCGGCGTCGAAGTGCAGCCGCCCGTCGCGCTCGCGGACGAGGAGGAGGTCGTCGGGCACCTCGCGGGCGAGGAACTCGAGCGGACCGCAGGGGAGGGTCGATCCGTTCCCCAGCACGAACGCCTGGTCGGTCCCCAGGAGGTCGTTGCGCCAGTGGAACGCATCCGGGTCACCGCCCACGCCCTCATCGAGGTGCAGGACATCGGGGTAGGACAGCGCCAGGTCGCGCAGGTAGTACAGGAGCAGGTCCCAGCAGGCCAGCTCCATGCCTGGCAGGACCTTGACCCGCGACGGGTCGGCGTCGAGGACGGCACGGCGCTCGGCCATGATCGTGGGGTACTCGGCGCCGCCCAGGTCGCAGACGTGGCGCCCCCACTCGCCGGCGAGGGTCCTGCGAGGAACGCGGGCCTGGTCGACGTTGACGCTGTAGCGGAAGGCCTCGTGACCCTCCGCGAACGGCCAGGGCAGTCGTGCCATGTGATCGACCGGCTGGCTCAAGAACTCCTCGACGGCCGGAGTGCCGCGGGGTGTGATGGAGCGGTGGTCGGTGGTGGGCTCACGGGTGATCGTCATCGTGCTGCGCTCCTCAGGAGTGACGTCAGAGGTCCAGGTGGATGTCGCGGCCGCGCGAGACGCAGGCCATGACGTGGCTTGCCGCCTCCCTCTCCTCGGCAGTGAGGACGAAGTCGCGGTGCTCGAGCGCCTCGGCGCTCCGGACCGGGATCCGGCACTCCCCGCACACGCCCTGGCGGCACAGGTAGCTGACCGGTACGCCGGCGCCGACCAGCGCATCGAGCAGGCTGACGCCGCTCGGCACCTCGATCTCGCGGCCGGTCGAGGCGACCGTGGCCGTGAACGGGCTGCCGGGGTCGAGCTCCGGGGCGACGAACCGCTCGAGGTGCACGCGCCCGGCGGGCCAACCGGCCGCGAGCGCGGCCTCCTCGTAGGCGTCGAGCATGGCGACCGGTCCACAGGCGTAGGCATGGGTGCCGAACGGCTGCTCGGCGAGGAGCGCATGGAGAGCAGCTCCGGTCTCCTCGACCGTGGTGGCCTCGACCAGCCGGATCCGGTCTCCGGCGAGCTCGCGGAGGTCCTGCAGGTGCGCCTCGTGGCCAGGACGGTAGGAGTAGAGCACCGTGGCGCCCGCTCCCGCTCTCGCGAGCGCCCGGACGTGGGAGAGGACCGGCGTCACCCCGATGCCGCCGGCGACCAGCAGCGCGTGCCGCTGCTCGTGGGCCGCCGGGAACATCGACCGCGGACCCTCGACCTCCAGGAGGTCGCCGACGGCGAGGTTGTCGTGCAACCACGCGGAACCACCCTGGCCGGAGTCGAGGCGGAGCACGGAGATCTCGTACCGGCGCGGGTTGAAGCCGTCACCGGTCAGCGAATAGGCGTTCCGGCGTCCCTCTCCCGCCCTGACGACCAGGTGGCTGCCCGGCTCGTACGGGGCGAGCGGCGAGCCCGCCGGGTCCGCGAGCTCCACGTGCAGGATTTCCCGGGTCAGGGACGTCAGGCCGACGACCTGGAGGTGTCGCACACCGAAGGCGTATCCCCGGTGCTGGTGACCCACGTACTGCTCGTCCCGTTGCTGCGGGACGCTCGCGACTTCCGGGACGACCGGAGCGATCGTGGCGCTCACAGTGACGTCGCCTCCGCGTCGGAGGCCAGGAAGGAGCCGCGCAGTGCAGCCAGGTGCTCGTGGACCTCGAGCGTGCGCCGACAGCTCGGGCACGGCGTCAGCCCGCCGGGTCCGGTGGACGCGCGGAAGGTCGTCTGGCAGTGAGCGCAGAAGACGGGGATCTCGGTGCGGTCGGTGACGAACGAGCGCACCTCGTTCTCGAGCGCTCCGGCGCGGCGCAGCAGCGAGAGGACCTGGAGGACGTCGTACTGCCCTCCCACGACCATCACCCGGACCCCCGTACACGTCCGGGCCAGCACCGTTTCGAAGGAAGCCCGATCGGCCTTGTCGTCGATGGTCTCCAGGACGACCAGCGTGGTCGGTCCGACGCCTTCCGCCTGGTCGGTCCAGGCCCGCGCCACGTCCCCCGCCGCCGGGCCGCCGCCCACGGCGACGACGAGGAAGCTCGTGCCGTCGCTGTCGACCGGCTCCGGTGCCTCCGGCCAGCGCGGCAGCGACGGCACCTGCGGCGGCACGACCTCGCGCGTCACGGACGCCGCGACGGCGCTCACCGGGCACCTCCCGGACTGAGGAGCGCACCGGAACCTGCGGACCGCAGCCAGGAGGCCGCTCGCGCCTGGTACTTGTCGATGCCCTTGTAGGCGGCCATGTCGTCAGGGAGCTCGGCAAGCACCTCCGCGGCGCGTTCCCGCCAGGGCTCGATGGTCGCGAGCACCTCCAGCGGCATGAGGTAGGTGCGGATGAGGAACATCACCGCACCTGAGTCGGGCAGCCGGACGAGGTGCTGCACCTCGACGCGCAGGTGCACCAGGCGCCCGAAGGTCTGGTCGTCGACGACCTTGACCAGCTCACGGTCCGGTCCCCACTCAGGGTACGTCTCGGTCGAGACGTCCATTCGGCGGCCGATGGTCAGCGTCCAGTTGGTACGCCGGTACGGCTCGTGGGGCTGCAGCCGCATCAGGAACTCGTGCGCCCGGGTGATGACCCCCTCCTGCCGGATCCGTGGCACCGGCCCGTGGATCTCCAAGAAGCTCATGCCCACGTCGAAACCGAAGCTCCAGTCCGCGGCGAAGGTGACCACGCCCGCGTCCCCGTAGAGCTGGTCACGCTGGTCGAGGAGGACGATGTCCTCCTGCACCTGACCGGACACCCACCGCAGCGGCTCGTCGGGGAGCGTGGCGTCGTCGCCATAGGTGAAGACCAGATCGGTGCCGCGTCGCCGGTTCCGCCAGTGCCAGCGCCCATCGGTAAGCCGTTCGAGCACGCAGTCATCGGGGTAGGCGGCCGCGAGCTCGCGCAGGAGCGTCAGGCAGGCGTCCCAAGCGGCCGGGCGCATGTGCGGGAGGACGGCGTGGCGGCTCGGGTCGGCCGCCAGGATGGCGGCCCTCTCGTCGAGCTCCGCGTCGTACTCACCGTCGATCGCGACGATCGAGTCGCCCCACTGCCCCACTGGCGTCGCGACCGGCCGGTTGGCCGGCTCCACGTTGGTGGAGTACCGGTAGACGTCGGTGGGGAACGGGAACGGGAAGCCGGCGTAGCGCGCGGTCGCCGGGATCTGCGAGGTGGTCACAGCAAGACCTCCAAAGTCGGTCCCTCGGAGCGGGAGACACAGGCCATGAGCGTTGATCCGCTCGCCTTCTCCTCGTCGGACAGGAACAGGTCGCGGTGCAGCGGTGTCCCGGCGCCGACCTGGATGCGGCACTCCCCGCAGACGCCCTGCCGGCACAGGTTCGGCACGGTGACGCCGGCCCCTTCGAGCGCCTCGAGCAGGCTCGTGCCGCTCGGCACGTCCACGGTGATGCCGCTCTTCGCGAGCCTGACGGTGAACGGGTCCCCGGGGGCGAGGGCGTCGGTCCCGAAGCGCTCCAGATGGACCCGCGAGGCCGGCCATCCGGTGGCGGCCGCCGCCGACACGACCGCGTCGATCATCGCGCCCGGACCGCAGACGTAGAGATGCGTGCCGAGGGGTTGGTCCACGAGCACCTTCTCCAGCCGATCCATGAACGCGTCCGGCCCGTCGACCAGCAGCTCCGCGTCCGGAGCGAGCTCGAGCACGTCGTCGACGTGCGCCGCGTGGCCCTCGCGGAAGGCATAGAGAACCTGGGTTTCGCGTCCCCACCTCCGAGCCGCACGGAGGTGGGACACGATCGGCGTGACGCCGATCCCGCCCGCGACGAGCAGGTGCCGCGTGGCCCTCGCGACCGGCGGGAACGCGCTCCGCGGAGGACGTGCGGCGACCAGGTCCCCCGCAGCGAGCCGGTCGTGGACGAACACCGATCCGCCGGCGCCGTCGGCGACACGCAGCACGGAGATCGTGTACGTCGAGGGGGCCAGCCCGTCGCCGGTAAGGCTGTAGGCGTTGGTCCTGTCCCCCAAGGTGATCGCGAGATGACTGCCGGGCACGAAGCCAGGAAGCTCTGCGCCCGCCGGATCGGCCAGCGTGATCGAACGGATGCCGGGCACGGAGTCGTCGAGAGCAGTCACCACCAGTCGGAGGGTCATTGCGTCTCCCGGAGGCCGACGAGCACGTCGCCAGCGGGAAGCGTCTCGGCGTCGACCTGGAATCCGAGGTACTGGCCCAGCCGTCGTGAGACGTGGTGGTAGACGACCAGGTCCCGGCCACAGCCCGTGCAGGGCACGACACCGTCGACGCCGACCGCGGTCGCCGTCGCCGTCGAGCAGTGCGCGCAGAAGACCTCGGCCGTCCCTGCTTCGGTCGCGTGCACATGGATCTCATCGTCTTCCGCCCCGGCACCCAGCGCGACTGCCCGCAGCCGCAGGCAGGCGCCAGCCGGGCCCGCAAGCGCGACACGTACTCCGACCCGGGCACGCTCGAGTGCGGCGGCGAGCGCCGTCTCGGCAGCCGGAGCGTCGTCCGTCGTCACCACGGTGACGTCGGGCAGCGTCGTCGCCCATCGACGGGCGACGACCTCACCGCTCGCGACTCCAACGATGACGTGCGAAGTACCGTCCGCGGGAGGCCCTGCTGCGTCCTCCCCTGGGCGGGAGGCCCAGGTGGGGATGCTGGTGGTGAAGTCGACCATGCGCTGTCCGCCTCGCCCGAGAGCCGCGGCTCAGAGGCCTTCCGCGGTGCGGTCACCTGCGTAGAAGGCGAGCGCGCGGTCAGGGGTGGAGAAGAGGATGCGCGACCCCTTGGGGAAGAAGATCGCGTCCTTCGCCCTGGCGACCAGCTTCTGACCCGTGTCCGCGTTCTCGAGGTGGAACTCGCCCTCGAGGACGACCTTCATCTCGTCGTAGCCGTACTCGTACAGCAGCGGCTCGTCGGTGTGGTTCAGCTCGAAGTATCCGCTGCACATGACGCTGTTGTCGGGGTTGACGTAGGTGTCGGCGATGTAGCCGTCGGTGCCCGGGTACTCGTCCTGCGGCATCTTCGGCAGGTTCTTCCAACCGTCCTGCACCACTCGAAATGCGGGGATGGTCTCGATCATGGCTACTCCAAGTCCTAGTGGGAAACTATGTCTTCCCCTAGGAAACACATCCGCTGTTACGCCACGATGACGCAGGCTTGAAGAAGCGGAGTCGGTGCCCGAGCGAGTGCGTGACGCCGTCGTAACAAATCCCCGCGGCCGGGCGAAGGACGCCGGGCCCCAAGAGAGCGGTGGCACCACCGTCAAGTGCACGCGTCTCGCCGGCGGCGACCCTGACGATCTGGTGTGCTTCGCGATGACTCCACCACCAAGGACGTCGTCCTGGTGCTCATCGCAACGAGGGCCTCGTGAGCGACCCGCCACAATTGCGGCGTCAGCCTGGCTGGCGTCAGCCTGGCTGGGACGCGACCATGACCGCCCGGTCTGGTTGATCACCCGGCGCTGCCGTTGCTCGCACACCTTGCGCCTCTCCCGACCAGCTCCCCGCGCCGTACGCCGCGCCTGCTGTGTGATCGTCTGCTGACTCTTCGGGTGCTCACTCGTGTCGACGTAACTCTGACAGTTGCTGCGACAAGTCCCGGACCCCGAGCGATCCCAGACCGCAGAAGCCATGCAACCGGCTCCCGCGACCCATGCAGCCGAGGCGTTCCGATCCCGACGCCCCAGCCGTCACCGACAAGCCTCAGCGTCCCCCAATTCTTTGCGAGCCGACCAAGTGCCACACACCTCTTGCATTGACGGCCTCCGACTGTTTCGATTGTGCGAATCGCGAGGACGTCCCCCCACCGGTGCATCGGTCAGGAGATGAGCGAATGAGCGCTGATCAGGACCTGAGCGGCGACGACAACGCCTGCCCCAACTGCGGGGCCGGCGTTGTCTATCGCGGCGTGGGCCGGCGTCCAATCTGGTGCTCAACCCGGTGCCGGAACGACGCCTCCCTCAAACGGTTGGGCGCGCGGAGAGCGGCCGTTGAGGTTCGAGTCGTCGAGGTCCTACGTCAGCGGAACAGCGCCAACGAGCGAGGCTCGGGTTCCACAGCTTCGTCGCCCGACCAGGAGCCCGGACCCGCTCCCACCCGCAACGCGAAGCCACCGATGCCGACCCCCGAACAAGCTCTTCGCACTCTCCGCAACGACCCCGAGTACGTTGCAAAGCTGCTCTCACACCTTGAGCGGAGACGCGCCGACGGGATCCTCGCTGAGCCTGAGTGGCTACCCGTACGCAACGCACTCCGCCTCATCGCAGGCGCCCTTCCCCCAGGGGTCGAGCGCCCCACCTAAGCGGAACATTTGCGGCGGTATGACGCGGGCAGAAGCGCACTCTTGTTGCGGCAGAAGCGGACGCAAACTCGAATGCTTGGGAGGTGCTAGCCAGGTAGCGTTGAGGTCTCGCCTCGTCCTTGGGGCGGACGGGCTACGGCGGCGGAGTACCGCCTGCCAACGAACTGGCGGACAAGTCTGTCGACGACGCGATCAGAGACTTGCAGCGCCTGCAGGTGCGCACAGTGCGCCGCAGCAACTGCCTGCCAACTACATCATTCTGGGCACCAACGACCGGGGTGTCTTCGTCCGCGACGGCGCCGCCGATGACGCCGCCCAACTCCAGGGCGAGCCGACCATCCGCGATGGCCTGCCGGTCTACGTCGACTGTCGCATTAGACAGAGCCCCGCGGGGTGGTGGGCTTTGAGGTGATCCTCGGTGCCTACGCGTCGCTGC
>NZ_QZVR01000019.1 GCF_003660455.1 Nocardioides ferulae
AGGAAGAGCTGGCGGGAGGCCTCGAGGATGGCGTTGCGGGTCCGGAGCGCGCGCTCGCCAAGGACCTCCTCGTCCGTTCCGAACGGGGTCTGCTTCACATCCAGTTGCAGGGACAACGCTGGTCTCCTCAGTCTCACGGCCCCGAGGAGCCCGGCCGCCAATGACCCTACTTGACACAAGCGTCGAACGGGAGCCACTTGGGGGATCGAATCGCCAAAACCACATGATGGAAACCTGGGTTGACGCTTTCGTCAACTACTCTCTAAGATGGCTACAGATATCACCGTCAGAGGAGGCAGGTCGTCACATGGAGCAGTTCACCGAGGTCCCGATCTTCGACGCGGACTCGCATATGTACGAGACGCCGGATGCGTTGACCAAGTACCTGCCCGAGAAGTACAGGTCCGCGGTCCAGTTCGTGCAGGTCGGCCGTCAGACGCGGATCTCCATCCTCGGCCAGATCCGCGACTACATCCCGAACCCCACCTTCGACCGCGTCGCTGCCCCGGGGGCGTGGGAGAAGTTCTTCGCCGCCGAGAACCACGAGGGACGCACCCTCAGCGAGATGGCGCGCGAGCAGATCATGGAGTCGATCCCATCGTTCCGTGAGCCCGGCCCGCGGCTGGAGGCTCTCGATCGTCAGGGCGTCGACGCGGCGATGATCTATCCGACGCTGGCGAACCTCGTCGAGCACTCCGCGTCGGCGGACCCGGAGCTCTGTGCGGCGATGATCCACGCGCTCAACCAGTGGATGCTGAAGACCTGGGGCTTCACCCACGAGAACCGACTGTTCATGACCCCGGTGATCAACCTCGGCATCCTCGAGGAGGCGATGAAGGAGCTGGAGTTCGTCGTCGCGAACGGCGCGAAGGTCATCCTGATCAAGCCCGCCCCGGTGCGGAACTGGAAGGGATGGCGGTCTCCTGCGCTCCCCGAGTTCGATCCCTTCTGGCGCGAGGTCGAGTCGCTGGGCCTGCCCGTGGTGCTCCACGCCAGCCAGCCCCCGCTCGACTCCTACATCAACATGTGGGAGCCGCCGGAGACCAAGGTGTTCACGGAGATGAGCTCGTTCCGCTGGATCGCGCTGGGGCACCGTGAGATCACGGACATGATCACCAGCCTGATCTGCCACGGGACGCTGACGCGGTTCCCGGGCCTGCGGATCGCGAGTGTGGAGAACGGGTCGGCCTGGCTGCACCCCCTGTTCCACGACTACGAGGACTTCTACAAGAAGATGCCGCAGGCGTTCCCCGAGCACCCGATCGACGTGTTCCGGCGCAACATCTGGATCAGCCCCTTCTGGGAGGGCTCCGTGGCCGACGTCGTCGAGACGGTCGGATGGGACCGCGTCATGTTTGGCTCGGACTTCCCGCATCCCGAGGGCCTGCCGGAGCCCAAGGGCTTCTGGAAGTACGCCGAGGGCATGGACCGCAAGCGCACCTACGACTTCATGGGCGACAACGCGCGGCGCTTCCTCGGCCTCCAGGTCCGCAATCCCGATGAGCAGCTCCTCCCTGCCTGAGGGCGGGCAGGGGACCCCGGACCGCCTGCAGCTCCTGGAGGACAAGCTTGACCTCCAGGAGCTGTGCGTCCGGTACGGCAGGCTCCTCGACGCAGGCCGGCTGGAGGAATGGGCGTCCCTCTTCACCGAGGACGGCGTCCTCGACCTCGGTCCGTTCGGGCGGCCCGAGGGTCGCGCCGCCCTGGTCGCGACGATGCGGACGATCCTCGCCGCTGCTCCCGCGACGACCCACGTGATCGGTGCCCCCACGGTCCGCGTGGACGTCGATGAGGCGACGGGGGAGTGCAACTGGGTCGCGCTCCAACCCGGTTCCGAGGGCCCCGTGGTCGCGAGGGCCGGTCGGCACCGCGACCGCTACCGGCGTACTGCCGACGGCTGGCGGATCGTCGAGCGCCGCGGGTTCCAGGACCTGCCGCTCGCCGGCGGCTAGCGCCATCGGTCGAGGCACCACAAGCAACGGGCGGGGGAGTACGGCGGCGCCGTACTCCACCGCCCGTGGTCATGTCCGGTGCTAGGAGATCCTCAGAAGCCGAGGTCGCGGCCGATGATCTCCTTCATGATCTGCGTCGTCCCGCCGAGGATGGTCGAGATGCGCACGTCTTGGTAGTCCCTGGCCACGGGGTACTCGAGCATGTAGCCGTAGCCGCCGTGCAGCTGCAGGCACTGGTCGACGACCTTCTTGTGCAGCTCCGTGCACCACCACTTCGCCTTGGAGGCGTCGACGGCACTGAAGGTGCCGTCCAGGACCCGGCTGATGCAGTTGTCGATGTAGACCTGCGCGATGTCCAGCTCAGTGGCCATTTCCGCCAGCGTGAAGCGGTTGGCCTGGAAGGAGCCGATCGATTGCCCGAAGGCCTGGCGGTCCTTCGCGTACTGCACTGTCTGCTCGAAGGTACGACGCGCGCCCGCAATGCCGCTGATCGCGATCGACAGCCGCTCCGAGGGGAGGTTCTCCATGAGGTGCATGAACCCGCGGCCCTCGGTCCCGAGCAGGTTCCCCGCTGGCACCCGGCAGTCGGCGAAGTACAGCTCAGCAGTGTCCTGCGTCTTCAGCCCGATCTTGTCGAGCTTGCGCCCGCGCTCGAAGCCAGGCGCGCCGTCCTCGACGACGATGAGGCTGAAGCCCTTGTGGCCGGCCTCCGGGTCGGTGCGGCACACGACGACGACGGCGTCGGAGAGGATGCCGTTGGAGATGAAGGTCTTCTGGCCGTTGATCACCCAGTCGTCGCCGTCGCGGCGGGCGGACGTGCGGATCCCGGCCAGGTCCGACCCGGCGCCGGGCTCGCTCATCGCGATCGCGAAGGTCATGTCGCCGCTCGCGAGCGGCACCAGCCAGCGCTGCTTCTGCTCCTCGGTCGTGAGCCGAAGGAGGTACGGCGCGAGGATGTCGTTGATCAGCGTCAGTGCGAGGCCGTTGGCCACGCCGCCGGCGATGGCGAGCTCCTCGGCCACGATCGCGTTGTAGCGGAAGTCGTCGATCCCCAGGCCGCCGTACTCCTCGGGCACGGAGAAGCCGAGCACGCCCGCCGAAGCCGCGGCCTTGTAGACCTGCTTGTCCATAATGCCCGCCTGCTCCCAGGCCTCGGCGTTGGGCAGGACCTCGCGCGCGAGGAACTCCCGGACCAGGGCGCGAAACTCATGGTGCTCCGCACCGAAGACTGGTCGATTCGTCAGATCGGGCATGGGAGGTCCTTCCGTAGACGGCTAGTTGACGAAACTGTAAACTGTGCGATCCAATGCATCAACTTGCGCAGCTGAGTGCAACCCGCGGGTCGTCGGAAGCGAAGGATTGAACAAAGTGTCAACTGAGGTTGAAACCAAGGCCGGCACCCCGGTCCTCGTCGAGCGCCGCGACGGCGTTCTGGTGATCACGCTGAACCGGCCCGAGGCCCGGAACGCGCTCGACGGCGCTCTGGCGCAGGGGCTCGCGGCAGCGCTGGACCTGCTCGAGTCCGACGACGAGCTGCGCGTGGGCGTGCTGACGGGTGCCGGTGGGACCTTCTGCTCCGGCATGGACCTCAAGGCGTTCCTCCGCGGCGAGACGCCCGTCGTCGGGGACCGCGGACTCGGCGGACTGACGATGGCGCCGCCACGTAAGCCGCTCATCGCCGCCGTGGAGGGCCACGCAGTGGCGGGAGGGTTCGAGCTCGTCCTGGCCTGCGACATGGTCGTCGCCGCGGAGGACGCTCGACTCGGCGTGCCGGAGGTGAAGCGTGCGTTGGTGCCCGGTGGGGGCGGTGCACTCCTCCTCGGGCAGCGGATCCCGCGCGCCATCGCTCTGGAGCTCCTCCTCACCGGCGACCCGATCACTGCCGGCCGGGCTGCGGAGCTCGGGCTGGTCAACCGGGTCACGGCGTCCGGCGGTGCGCTCGACGGAGCTCTCGAGCTCGCCGGCGTGATCGCGGCCAACGGACCGCTCGCTGTTGCGGTCACCAAGGAGATCGCCGTGGCGGCCGCTGACTGGAGCTGGGCAGAGGGCTGGCGCCTCCAGGACGAGCTGATGATGCCGGTCTTCGAGTCCGAAGACGCTCGCGAGGGCGCCGCGGCCTTCGCCGAGAAGCGCGAGCCGGTCTGGCGCGGTCGGTAAACCCAACACACTCGAAGCTAGGAGACAGACATGGAACTGCGTCCGGGACTGGCGCTGGACAGCGCCGTAGACCAGGTCAGCGTCATCGTGACCAAGGCGCCCGCTGGCGACGTCGACCTCAGGTGCGGCGGCAAGCCGCTGGTGCCCAAGGGCACCGGCGGAGCGTCGGGGGAGGCGGACGCCGCCCACGCGATGGGCACCCTCATCGGCAAGCGGTACGTCGACGAGACGGGAGCGCTCGAGGTCCTCTGCACGAAGCCTGGCGGCAGCTCGCTCTCGCTGGGAGACGCGCCCCTGACCGTCGCCAGCGCCAAAGCGCTGCCTTCGTCGGACTGATCGGGAGTCAGCGTCATGCATCTGACCATGCTCCTGGACATGGCCGCCGACGGCTTCGGCGATCGCGTCGTCCTCGGCCCGACCAAGCCGGGCATCACCGGCGAAGGCCTGCGGCGTCGCTCACTCAGCGGTGCGGACATCGTCCGATCGCACGACGCGGACGCCGTCGTCTATCTGGCGGTCAACGGCGCGGCGTTCCCGATCGCGCTCTTCGCTGCGGCGTGCGCCGGTGTTCCGCTCGTCCCGCTCAACTACAGGTTGGGTCGCGAGCAGCTCGCCGGCATGTTGCGCCGCCACCCGGGTGCCCTCGTGCTGACCGAGGACGGTGGTCACCCCGTGGTGGACGAGCTGGGTATGCCCTCGATGAGCACGGCCGAATGGCTCTCTGCGACAGGTCTGCGCACGCCCGAGCCGGCCGCCACCCCGGACGATGCCGTGCCCGCTGTCGTCATCTACACGAGCGGCACGACGTCGGAGCCCAAGGGCGTGTTGCTCCGTCACGCGAACCTCGTCTCCTATGTTCTTGGCTCGGTGGAGTACGCGAGCGCGGCGGAGACCGATGCTGCGCTGGTCAGCGTGCCGCCGTACCACATCGCCGCCGTGGCGAACGCGATCACGAGCCTCTATGCAGGCAGGCGCGTGGTCACGCTGGAGCAGTTCGACGCGAGCCAGTGGATCGAGACGGTGCGTCGCGAGCAGATCACCAACGCGCTCGTGGTGCCGACGATGCTGGCCCGCATCCTCGACGCGCCAGGTGACCTCTCCGTCCCGACGCTCCGCTCCCTCGCCTACGGAGGGGCACCCATGCCGGCACGCGTGGTGCGCAAGGCCCTCGAGACCTGGCCGCAGCTGGACCTCGTCAACGCCTATGGCCTGACGGAGACCAGCTCCACCATCACCGTCCTCACGCCGGAGGACCACCGGACCGCGGTGGCGAGCGAGGACCCCTTCGCGCGCCTGCGGCTGGGATCCGTCGGCCGTGCCCTGCCCGGCGTGGAGATCGAGATCCGCGACGAGCTCGGGCAGCCGGTCCCGGCAGGCTTCAGGGGCCGGATCCATGTCCGCGGCGACCAGGTCTCCGCCGAGTACGCCGGCATCGGTCGGCTGGTCGACGACGACGGGTGGTTCGACACCCGCGACGAGGGCTTCCTCGACGAGGAGGGCTATCTCTTCATCGGTGGGCGCACGGACGACACCATCATCCGCGGCGGCGAGAACATTGCTCCGGCGGAGATCGAGACCGTGCTCCTGCGACACCCCGACGTCGCCGACGTCGCCGTCGTCGGCGTCCCCGACGAGGAGTGGGGCCAGCGGCTGGTGGCGGCGGTCGTGCCTCGTGCAGGAGAGGAGCTCGACGTCGAGGACGTCCGCTCGTTCGCGCGAGGCATCCTGCGCGGCAGCAAGACGCCCGAGGAGATCGTTGCCTGGTCCGAGTTGCCTCGCACCGAGACCGGAAAGCTCCTTCGACGCGAGGTCGTCCGTGGCTTCGAAGCCGGGGCGCCCCTTCCGGCGTGATCCACCTCGTCCCACGCACCGATCATCCACGTCACCAGAGAACGGACCACTGTGCAGCTAACGAACGTCTCGGCCATCGTCACGGGCGCAGCCTCGGGCCTGGGCCAGGCAACGGCCAGAACGCTCAGTGACCGGGGTGCACGGGTGATCGGGGTGGACCTCGACGTCTCCGACGCTCCGGCCATCGACAACGTCACCTACGTCCGCGCCGATGTCACGCAGGAAGACGACGTTCGGAACGCCGTTGCGGTCGCGGCCGAGAGTGGACCGCTCCGCGTCGTCGTCAACTGCGCCGGGATCGGTCCGTCGGAGCGGGTCGTGGGGCGCAAGGGCGTGCACGACCTGGCGCTGTACCGCCGGGTCGTCATGATCAACCTGGTCGGCACCTTCACGGTCATGGCCATCTCCGCCGAGGAGATCGCCCGCACCGAACCCCTCGAGGACGGCCAGCGCGGAGTGATCGTCAACACCGCCTCCATCGCCGCGTACGAGGGCCAGGTGGGTCAGGTCGCCTACGCGTCGTCCAAGGGTGGCGTGGTCGGGATGAACCTCCCGGCGGCGCGCGATCTGGCGCAGTACGGCGTCCGCGTCAACACCATCGCGCCCGGCATCGTCGAGACGCCGATGCTGGCCACGGTGAGCGCGGAGTTCCGGGCGAACCTCGCGTCGGGCGTCCCCTTCCCGCAGCGTCTGGCTCGCCCCTCGGAGTACGCCGACCTGGTCGCCTTCATCGTCGAGCACGACTACCTCAATGGTGAGGTCATCCGGATGGATGGCGCGCTGCGTATGGCCCCCCGCTGACATGCCTGCGAATCGCGTCATGCCCGACGACGTGGCGGCCGACCTGATCGCACTGGTCCGCTCGATCGCAGCTGAGGAGCTGCGCCCGCGCGCAGAGGCTGCCGAGAGGGACGAGACCTTCCCCCGGGAGGCGTTCGCCATCCTCGGGCACAGCGGCGTCCTGGGTCTCCCGTATCCCGAGGAGTACGGAGGCGGGGGCCAGCCCTACGAGGTCTACCTCCAGGTGGTGGAGGAGATCGCCCACGCCTGGGCCAGTGTCGGCGTGGGCACGAGCGTCCACGTCCTCAGCTGCTTCGGGCTGGCGACAGCAGGGACCGATGTGCAGCGGAAGGAGTGGCTGCCGGCGATGATCGGCGGTGAGCTGCTCGGCGCCTACTGCCTCTCCGAGCCCCAGGCAGGATCGGATCCGGCCGCGATGACGACCCGAGCAGAGCGCGTGGGGGACGAGTACGTCCTCCGCGGCGCCAAGGCGTGGACCACGCACGGCGGGCATGCCGACTTCTACAAGGTCATGGCCCGTACGTCGGGCGACCGCAACGGCATCTCCTGCTTCTTGGTGCCCGCGGATACCCCTGGCCTCAGCGCCGATCCGCCGGAACGGAAGATGGGGCTCACCGGCTCGGCCACGGCCACCATGCGCTTCGACGGCGTCCGGGTGCCGGTCGAGCGCCGGCTCGGGGACGAGGGGGACGGCCTCAAGATCGCTCTCGCCGGCCTGGACGCCGGCAGACTGGGGATCGCGGCCGTGGCGACGGGGCTGGCGCAGGCCGCGCTCGACGCAGCCACGGCTTACGCCCTGGAGCGCGAGACCTTCGGCAAGCGGATCATCGACCACCAGGGCCTGGGCTTCCTCCTGGCCGACATGGCGGCAGCGGTGGAGTCCGCACGTGCCACCTATCTGAGTGCTGCGCGACGCAAGGACGCCGGACTTTCCTACACACGCGAGGCCTCGGTGGCCAAGCTCATCGCGACCGACAACGCGATGAAGGTGACCACCGACGCGGTCCAGGTGCTGGGCGGCTACGGCTACACGCGGGACTTCCCGGTCGAGCGCTACATGCGCGAGGCCAAGGTCATGCAGATCTTCGAGGGCACCAACCAGATCCAGCGGCTGGTGATCAGCCGGCAGCTGGCCACCGCCAACCACGGCTCGGTCAGTCACCTGGCGTGATGATGTCCCACGACGAACGAACGCCAGCGGGCCCAGCGCCCGCGCCGCCCCCTCCCGGACCGGACGCAGCTGCCCCGGACGACGAGAGCTGGGTCGATGCGTGGGCGGAGAATTACGCCGCCGGCCTGTCCTCGCAGCCCGTCGACATTCCTCTTCATGGCTAAGGTCCAGCGTCCGGCCTGGCGTCGGTCATGAAGTCCGCTGCGAACCTGCGCAGCGTCTCCTCGGCGGCCACAGGGTCGTCGCCGATCACGTTGACCATGAGCCAGGTCGCGCCGAGGTCCGCGATGCGCCCGATGGCGTCGCGAATCCGCTCGACCTCCCACGGACGTCGTACGTCGAGAAGCGGGATCGCGCCCGTGACGACGATGTCGAAGGGGTTCGCAGCCCCGACGCGCGCCCGGGCCTCGCGGACACGGTCGACCCTGGCGGCGAGCGCAGTGAGGTCGGGGATGGGGCTCGTCCGGATGGTTCGGGTCATCGCATCCGTCGTCAGGACCCCGATCCAGCCGTCTGCGCGGGCAGCGCGCGCGGTGCCCCACGGACTGTTGCCGTGCACCCAGACCGGCGGGTGTGGCGCCTGCGTCGGCGGTGGCTGCACGATGTTCCCGGGCGCGGTCCATCCGAGGCCGTCACCCTCGGTCGTGTCACGCCAGACGGTGGGCAGGAGGTCGAGCAGCTCGTCGAGTGCTGCTCGACGTCGATTGAAGTCGGCACCCGCGGCGCGGAACTCTCCGCGTAGGTAGCCCGTGCCGACACCGAGGGTGAGCCGGCCCGCGCTGAGGTGGTCGAGGGTGCTGATCTGGTGCGCGGTGAAGAAGGGGTTGCGGTAGCCCGCGACGAGCACCCAGGTCAGGAGTCGGATCCGCGTGGTCACCGCCGCACAGAAGGCGAGTGAGGAGAACGGATCCGCCGACCCTTCGCCTCCGTGGTGCGCCCACTTCACGGACGGCACCGGATGGTCGGTGAACCCGATGGCGTCGTACCCGAGCTCCTCCGCAGCGCGGGCGAACGAGGTCATCGCCTCGGGCGTCAGGATCGCCGGTGACCAGTTCGGGTCGGCGATGGCGTGCTGGACGCCGATCTTCATGGCGGTGGTCCTCCCGTGCGGGATCGAAGGGGGTGCGTGGTCAGTAGATGTTGGAGGTCCCGCCACCGTCGACGTGGAGGTTGAGCCCGTTGAGGAAGTCGGCACGGGGGCTCGCGAGCCAGGCGACGGCGTACGCAACGTCCTCGACTGTCCCGATCCGTGCGACCGTCTGGCCGGTGCCCTTGAGGATGTAGTCGGCGGCCTTCTGGATGTCGGTGCCCCACCCTCGTCGCTCGGCGAAGCCCCGCAGGAACTCGTCGAGGCCGGGAGTCCGGATCATTCCGGGGGACACGCTGTTCACCGTCACCCCGGTGCCGGTGAGCGCCTTGGACAGGCCGAGCGACATGTTCAGCAGCGCGGCCTTGGCGGGTCCGTAGTCGGGCTGGGCCGAGGTAGGGAGCGTCGCGGCGGCGGTCGAGATCTGGATGACGCGGCCCCAGGCACGCTCCCTCATCGGCGGCACCAGGCGGTGCACGAGGCGTCCCGCGGCCGTCACGTTGCGCTCGTAGCTCTTGAGCCACTCGTCGATCGGAACGGCGAACCAGGACTTGTCGTCGAGCTCGGACGCTCCGCCAGCGTTGTTGACGAGAATGTCGATGCCGCCGAACGCCGCGCACGCGGCGTCGGCGACGGCCTGTGCGCCCTCATCGGTCGCGAGGTCGCCCGTGGCAACGGCGGCGCTCCCGCCGGAGTCGACGATCGCGGCGGCCACCTTCTCGGCTCGGTCGACGTCGCGCCCGTGGACGACAACAGCTGCGCCCTCGGCTGCGAGGGAGCGGGCGATCCCGCTCCCGATGCCCGAGCTGCTCCCGGTGACGAGGGCGCGCTTTCCTGCAAGCTGGAGATCCACAATTTGACGATATCGTCAACTGGCTTCGTGGGCTAGTGCCTGGCCTCGCGTCGGCCTCGTGAGGCCCGGTGGTTCAGGAAGGCCGCCGCGAGCTCTCCGGTCAGGGCGGCCCACTGCTGGCGGGCGGCCGTGCCGTTGCGCTGCTCGGCCAGCTCGATCAGGTGGCGGTGCGCGTCCATCAGCGAGCTCCGCGGCCCGTCGTGGTCAGGGTCGAGCAGCATCTCCAGGTAGGGCCCGACGACCATCCGGTCCAGGACCTCGGTCAGGACCTCGAGGGCGACGGAACCACTGAGCTCGGCGACCAGGCCCTGGAACCCGACGGCGGCGCGGGCGAAGCCGGGGAGGTCGCCTGTGTGCCGCATGCGCTCCTCCCGCGCCGCTGCTGAGCGGAGCCGCCTGATCCCGTCGTCATCGATCGAGTCGACCATGCTCTCGACGACGAGCGGTTGGGTCGCCCGGCGTGCCACGGCGTAGTCGTGGATGTCGACCCCGCGTGGGCCCAGCAGCAGGATCAGGTAGCGCGCCGCCTGTTGCGCCGTGGGCCGGGTGACCTCGACGCCGCCGCGTGCTCCCCGGATCACCTTGAGCAGGCCCTCGCTCTCGAGGAGCCGGATCGCGGATCGCATCGTCACCCGGCTGACGCCGCTGCTCGTGTGGAGGTCGGTCGGGAGGCGGGTCCCCGGCGCGAGGTCGCCGTCCACGATCGAGGCGCGCAGCTCGTCGGCGATGGCGGCCGCCTCGCCCGAGGCGCCGGCGACGCTGGGGCCGTCAACCGAGCCTCGCCGCACCAGGTCCACGACGGTGGCACCGGCCAGCGTTTCGTCGTACGGCGTACCGCAGCGGGCCAGGTGGTCGCGGAACGCGCGATCTGCACCGTCGACGTCCCCGGCGTCGAGATTGCTCAGCAGCGCCTGCAGATCGGCCTGCGCGTCGCCACCGGTCCGGTGGTGGGCGGAGCGCACGGGGGAGCCGACGCGGAGCTCCTGCTGCCGCAGGATGGACGAGGTGAGATCGGCGGCGAGCGTCAAGGTCCGGTTGCCGCAGACCGCGACGAAGGTCTCGTGCAGGCACGTCGGCTCCGTCGCTGCGTCGGGCTCGGTCCCCGAGGGGGGCAGGGCCTGCTGGGTGACCTCCGCGACCCGTGCCCGGCGCGACTCCGGCGCCTGCTCGGCGAGGGTCCGGACGGCGGCGAGATCGATCAGGTCGCGGGCGGCCCGCACGTCGGCGAGGGTGGCGCCGCGCGACGCGAGGAGCAGGCTCAGGTGCTGTGCCGCGATGTCGATCGACGGCGCCTTCACGCGTGCCTTCCGGGTGCCTGCGGTCAGTTCGAGGAGGTGCTCCGCGGCGAGGACGCGCAGTGCCTCGCGGAGGGTCGGCCGGGAGATCCCGTAGCGCGCCATCAGGGTCGTGCCGGCGTCGAGCTCGGCATCGTCCTCGAGGAGCCCCGCGGCGATGAGCCGCCGCAGGTCGTCGGCGACCAGGTCCGCCGCCGTCGGCAGGGCGACCAGGGCTGCGCCGAAGTCCCGCCCGGGCCGTTGGTCCACAGGCCTACTCCTACACGGTGGCTGACTCGTCCTCGTCGATCGGAAGCCCAAGATACGCCGAGCGGACTCGCGGGTCGGCGGAGACGTCGCCGGGTGCGCCTTCGAAGATCACGCGTCCCGACTCGAGCACCACGACGCGGTCCGAGGTGTTCAGCACGAGGTCCACGTCGTGCTCGATCAGGAGTACGGCGATCCTCCACTCGTCCGCGAGCCGCCGGATGAGGTGACCGAGCTCCGCCGACTCGTGCTCGTCGAGACCCGCGCAGGGCTCGTCGAGCAGCAGGACGGCCGGACGGGTCGCCACTGCACGGGCGATGGCGACGAGTCGCTGCTGACCGTAGGAGAGCTCGCGCGGGCGGCGGTCGAGCGTCTCGGCGAGCTCGAGCTCGTCCACCGCCGCTGCGGCCGTGCCGGTGAGCCGACTGCGGCCCGGCCACACCAGGTCGGTCAGGTAGGCCAGCAGGTCCCGGCGATCCGATGCCGCCATCAGGTTCTCGCTCACGGTGAGGTCGTCGAAGAGCTCGAGCGCCTGGAAGGTCCGCCCGAGACCGGCGCGGGAGCGCTTGGTGGCCGACCAGCTGGTGATGTCGGTGCCCCCGAGGCAGACGGTGCCCGAGGACGGCTGCGCATAGCCGGTCACCACGTCGACCAGCGAGGTCTTGCCCGCGCCGTTGGGGCCGAGGAGGCCGACGACGGTGCCCGGCTGGACGTCGAGGGAGACGTCCTCGAGCGCGACGACGCCACCGAAGCGGAGGGTGACGCCGGAGACCGACAGCGGCAGGCGCTCCGTCGTACCCACGTCGTTCGACGGGCGCGAAGCGTCGGCAGCGGGCCGACGCCGGAGGCGCAGGGGTGCGAAGACGCGCTTCGGCGGGATCCGGCGCGCGGCCTCGTCCATGACCGCGGCCATGCCGTTCTGGTGGGCGATGAGCAGGACGATCAGGACGACGCCACTGATCAGGGGGAGGTAGTCCTCCAGGCTCGGGAACAGCGCATCGGTAACGAGCACTCCGACGCCGCCCGCAGCCAGTCCGCAACCGACGATCGGGCCCATCACCCAGCCGACACCGCCGATGACCGCGATCATCAGGACGTCGATGGAGGAGAACGGTCCGAACAGCTGGTTGTAGGGGATCGTCTGGTAGGCGAAGCCGTAGAGCACACCGCCGAGGCCGGCGATCGCGGAGGCCAGGGTGAAGGCGTAGAGCTTCGCGCCCAGGACGCTGATCCCGATCGAGGCGGCGGCGCGCTCGTTGACGCGTACGGCGAGAAGGCGGCGCCCGGCGCGGCCGCGGCGGAGGTTGGCCACGATCAGGCACACGATCACCAGCGCGACCAGGCACACGGTCGCGTAGTTGTGCTTGCCGAAGAGGGGGTCGATCTCGAGCCCGAAGAGCTTCTGCGGCGGGATGCGCGTCTGTTCCGTTCCTCCGGTCAGCTCGGTGCTGCTGAACACGATCGCGTAGACGGCGAAGCCCAGGCCGAAGGTGACGACGGTGAGGTTCACCCCTCGCGTCCGCAGCGCAGGTAGCCCGAGCACACAACCGGCGGCCGCGGCGACGGCGACGCCGGCGAGGAGGGCCGGGAGGAAGGACCACTCGTTCGCCGCGACGAGCCGGCCCGCGGCGAAGGCGCCGATCCCGGCGAGGCCCATCTGCGCCAGGCTGAGCTGGCCCGCGAAGCCGGTCAGGACCACGACCGAGACGGCCACGATCGCGAAGCAGAGGGACACGATGATCGGCTGCAGGCGCTCCTGGCGCACCAGGAAGCCGAGGTCCTGCGTGCTCTGGAGGTAGGCGATCCCGATCGCGGCCAGGCCGAGGACGACGACCGGCCGGACCCGGCCGGTGCCGACGGTCGGCAGCCGGTCCGCGACGGTGCCGCGAACGGGAAGGCCGCGGCCGCGGACGACGAGGATGAGCACGATGGCGAGGAACGGGATCGCCTCGGCCAGGCCGGTGACGTTGATGTACTGCGTCGCCTCGCTCTGGGCGATCGCGATGAGCCAGCCTGCCAGGAGCGCCACGGTGAAGGAGCGGAACTGCGCCAGCAGGGCGCACGCCAGCGCCCCGACGACCAGGAGCGACAGGGAGGACTGGTTGAAGTAGCCGCCGGTCGTGGAGAAGACGAGGCTGCCCGCCAGCCCGGCGAGGGCCCCACCCAGGGACCAGGTGGCGACCGCGAGGAGCTGGGGGGACCAGCCGAGCGAGCTCGCTGCGCGGGGGTTCTCCGCAGCAGCGGAGAGGGCCAGGCCCCACCGCCCCCGTGAGGCGAGGACGAGGGCGGCGATGACGACGAGGGCGATGCCCGAGAGGTAGAGGTTCTGCTGCCCGACGACGATGTCGCCGAGCTCGGCCGAGTCGCTCGGCAGCAGCGGCTCGGTGCGCTGATGCTCGGCGCCGTACCGCAGGTCGACCACCGCGTTGATGGTGGCCAGCACGCCGAGTGTCGCGATCACGCGGGTGATCGGGCTCGCCGACCGCAGCGGCACCATGACGAGCAGGTGGACGGCCGCGCCGAGGAGGGCACCGAGGAGCACCACGAGGACGAGCACCAGCAGCGTGGGCAGGCCCTGCCGGTCCCGCAGGTCGACGAACAGGTAGGCCGCGAGCACCGCGAAGTGCCCGTGCGCCAGGTTGATCGTTCCGGAGCCGCGGTAGATCAGGACGAGGCCGGCGGCGAGCAGGGCGTAGATGGACCCGATCCCGAGGCCGAGCAGGGCGAACTGGAAGACGTCGGTCATCGGGACTGCTCCAGGTAGAGGTCAGCGATCAGCGAAGGGTTGGCGCGGAGCTCGGCCGCCGTTCCCGCGTAGGCGATCCGTCCGCGCCGCATCAGGTAGACGCGGTCGGCGATCTCCAGCGCGAGGTGGACGTGCTGCTCGACGAGGAGTACGGCGAGGCCGTCGTCGGCCGCCTGCCGGACCGCGGCCAGGAGCCGCTTGACGACGAGCGGTGCCAGGCCGAGCGAGAGCTCGTCGGCCAGGAGGATCCGCGGCCTGCCAGCGAGGATTCGGCCGAGCGCGAGCATCTGCTGCTGTCCGCCCGAGAGCAGGCCGGCCTGGCGGTCCATGTGCTCTGACAGCTCGGGGAAGTGGGCCAACGCGTCGGCCGGCTTGCCGCGCCCGAGGACGAGGTTTTCCCGCACTGTCAGGTGCCCGAAGATGCAGCGGTCCTCCGTGAGGAGAGCCAGGCCCTCGCGGGCCCGGCGGTGTAGGGGAGCGGTGGTCGCTCGGCCGTCGATCCGGACGGTGCCTGACGCCGCGTCCTTCGCTCCGGCGAGGGCGAGCAGTGTCGACGTCTTGCCGGCACCGTTCGCGCCGAGGAGTGCGACGACCTCGCCGGATCCGACCTCCAGGCTGACGCCCGAGACCGCGGCGTTGCCCGCGCCATACGTGATGACCAGGTCGTCGGCGACCAGGGCTGGGTGCTCTGCACGCGGCTCGGGCGCGGTCTGGACATGCAGGACGTCAGCCATCGTTCGCCTCCTCAGGCGTTGGTCGGTCGGGCTCTGGGGGTCGATTGGGGGGGCGTGCGACGGGGTCCCGGAAGGCGGAGACCCCGTCGCAGTCCGGGTGTCAGCCGCCGGCGCCGGCGCGGATCGCCTCGCCCAGGTCGATCGGCTCGCCCTGCTGGACGAGCTTCCCGTCGGTCGCAGCGAAGTTCACAGCCTCGGTGTTGAAGAGGCGTGCGAGGTCAGGCATGGGCAGCGGCTCGGTGAAGTTGAGCGTGGGGGTCAGCCCGCCGGTCTCGACCGCCGCTGATCCGTCGAGTGCCTCCTTCAGCGTTGCGGCGGTGACGTCTCCGTCGATCGACGACGCCACTGCGTCGAAGACCAGCATCGAGACCCACGAGTTCTGCAGGACGGCGCCGCTCATGTCCAGGTCGGAGGGGATGACCGCGACGGCGTCCGCCCACGCCGGGTCGTCGATGTGCGGGTAGTAGCCGCTGACGACGGAGCCCTCGAGAGTCTCCGGGAACTCGCCGACGACGGTGTTGTCAAACACCGCCGCGGTGGTGAGCAGTCGCGTACGCACCTTGAGCTGGTCCATCGCCGAGGCCAGCGGGGCGTACATGCTGGTCGGCAGCGCCACGAGTGCGCAGTCCGAGCCCTTGAGGCTCTGGGCGACACTGGTGAAGTCGACCGTCGTCTGGGCGACCTTCACCGGCTCGTTGAACTCTTTGCCGGCCTGCTGCATCGCCGCATCCGCGAAGCTGACGATGCTGGCCGCCGAGGCCGTGTCCTGCAGTACGGGAGTGGTCACGTCGCAGGTCTGGGCTGCGGTACCGCCCAGCGCACCGAACGCAAGCGGGCCGGACCAGACGGGGTAGGAGAACTCGCTCGTCAGGGAGTCGGCGCTGTTGGCCAAGGTGCCGATCCACGGGATCGACGCCTGGTCGAGGATCTTGATGACGTCGCCCTCGAAGCCCGAGAACCCGCCGACGACGGCGGTGACCTGCTCGTCCACCGCCTGGGCGGCGCAGTTGGTGGCCTCGTTGGCGTCGTACTTGTCGTTGCAGACGATGAGCTCCACGTCCATGCCGCCGAGGCCGCCGGACTCGTTGAGCTGGTCGATGTAGGCCTGGATCACCTTCGCGGTCTCGAAGTTCGTCGACTGCGTGCCGGTCGGAGCGATCGACATGATCCGGATCGTGTCGCCGCCGGCGCCGCCTCCGCTGTCGTCTCCGCCGCAGCCTGTGGCGGTGGCCGCCAACAGCAGCGCCGCACCTGTGGCGGCGTACTTCCTGGTGTGCTTCACGTTCTCTACCTCCGGGGTCGGGTGTCGACGGAGCGTAGGAGCGTCGAGTGACCGCTGTCACTAGTAGTGAAAAAGATTTTCACTATCTTTTGACGCAGGTGTCAATCGTGCGCGGGAGATCGCGGTGATTGTTGACGTTCACGGGCTCGTTCCCGTTGGCAGTTGACGAAGGCGTCAAGTCGTGGTCCGATGAGCAGAGCCGCCCATGTTGCTGTGGTCGCTGGGCACGGTGCGCGAATCGTGGCGCTTTCGTCAGAAGGGACGTGAATGGAACCCGTGATGGGCACCGAGGGCGGGCTCTCGGTCTGTCTCGACCTGCCGGTGCGCGCGTTCGCCCGGTGGGAGGACTGGCTCGACGGCCACGCCATCTCCGAGCTGGGCGCCGCCCTGGACTCCAGCGGGATCGGCGCGGTCAGTGTGAGCGATCATCCTGTGCCGCCGGACTCGTGGCTCGGCGTCGGGGGCCACCAGTCAATGGATCCGTTCGCCTTCCTCTCGCACCTGGCTGCTTGCAGCTCGCGGGTCCGGTTGCTCACCAACCTGATCGTTGCCGGATATCGGAGCCCCTTTGTGACGGCCAAGGCAGCAGCGACCGTCGACGTCCTCAGCCAGGGCCGGCTCATCCTCGGCATGGGCGCGGGCTACGTCGCGGACGAGTTCGGTGCGGTGGGTGCGGACTTCGGTCGCCGGGGGAGGGAGTTCGACGCCGCCATTGGTGGCATCCGTGCCTCTTGGACAGGCGAGTCCTTCGCCCCCTCCGCCGGAGGACCGACCCACACCGTGCTCCCGCGGCCGCGGCAGGTGCCCGGCCCTCCGATCTGGATCGGGGGCAATTCGGCGGCAGCCCGACGGAGGGCCGCTCGGCTCGGTGACGGCTGGATCCCCTTCCTCCAGAGCCCCGAGCAGGCCGCTGTCACGGGCACCGACGCGTTGCAGTCGCTTGACGAGGTTGCCGACCGCGTGGGCCACCTCAACGAGATGGCCCGGGAGGCCGGCAGAACCGCTCCACTGGACGTCTGCCTGTCCGCGACTCGTGGAGACACCGCCGACGCGTTCGCCGACTACGTCACGGCCTCGGGACCGGAGTGCGTCGAGGCCGGCGTGACCTGGCTCCTCTGGCAGCCGTACGCGAAGACGTTCAAGTCCCTGATCGACCAGGTCTACGTGCTCGGACAATCGCTGGGCGTGACGAGCGACCGGCGATGAACCGACGACTCCAACCCCTCGACGACCCCACACTGGGACTGGGGGAGGGCTCGGCGCCGGGGATCCCGGCTGTCGACACGTGGGTGGGGGACTTCGGTAGTTCGGAGATTGACGACGGCTACGACGAGCTGATGCGCGCCGTACGGCGCTTCCTCGACCACGTAGCCGCTGCCAAGCCTGAGGCGGGAACGATCCAGGCACTGACTTCGGACCTGGATGCGTGGTCGGACCGGCTCGGCAGGGATGCCGTTCCCGAGCGTGAGCAGTACTTCTCCCGGCGCTTCGATCTGCCCAACCGCGGCCAGTCACTCGTGCCGACGTTCCGACCCCTGGAGGCTGACCGGGACCACGTCGTCGGCGTGACGCGCTTCGGGCGTTACTACCTCGGCGGCAACGGCGCAGCGCACGGCGGGGCGATCCCGTTGTTGTTCGACGAGGTCTTGGGATGGCTGGCGGGCACGGGTGGGCGGGCGCCCTGCCGTACTGCCTACCTCCACGTCGACTTCCGATCGGTCACGCCCATCGGCCGTGACTTGCGGGTCGAGGCGCACTTCGTCAAGGAGGAGGGGCGCAAGCGCATCTTGCGCGGGCTGCTTCTCGACGGTGAGCGCGTCTGCGCTGAGGCAGACGGACTATTCGTCGAGCTGCTGCCCGGCCAACCCTGACCGAGCTCAGCCGTGTCGCAACCGGAAACGACGTTCCCGCAGGACCAGTGAGGAATTCATGGCAAGTACCGAGACTCCGACGGATGTGGTGAGTGATCTGCCCGCAGAGGCGCAGGATGACCGACCGCCCCTCGACGACCTGTGGCGACTCGTCGCCTGGCGAGCGGCACGGACCCCAGACGCCTTGTTCATCCTCGACGACTACGGGCGCAGCCCGACGTTTGGTGAGTTCGCCCGGGACGCCGAAGAAGTCGCCGCGGGATTGACGAGCCTCGGCGTCTCGCAGGGATCACGGGTCATGTGGCAGTTGCCGACGACGCTTGAGGCAGCAGATGCACGGGCGCCGCTATCGCCAACTGACAGTCCGTGAGCTCGGCCCACCTCGCTAGCCGCGCCGCACTAGAGCTGGCCGGCCTGAAAAGCGCCGACCTGCCCACCCTGGCTTGTGCTGATGATGTCGACCCGACCCGCGCGAACGTGGTCAAGTTCGAGTCCTGACATCTCCGTAGAGGATCGGCTTACGGAACAGAAGGCTGGATGGCCGGGGGGCCGCGCCTCAGTTCCGCGCCATGCCACGTAAGGTGAGAGTGAGCAACTGGAGCTCGCTCAACTGAACACTGGCTGGTGCACCCCTGGGGTGCACGCCCCCGAGGTAACGGGAGGAAACCGGAGGCAACGGGAGCCGGGTTTTACGCTCACGACCGATGGTTGACGCGGGATCGAGCGTGGTGGTCCTACGGTTCAACTCCCCCCTCGCGCACGTGTGACAAGGCCCCGGGTCATCGGATCCGGGGCCTTCGTCCATTTCCGGGCCCGCCTCGCGGACGAGGTCTCACAGCGGCCGGTCACGGTCCTCTCGAGCCGAGTGCCGTCTGCGCGGACGGCGGTGGCGCGACAGCCCAGCGTCCGGGGGTGATCCCGGCCAAGGCCCTGAACTCGCGTGTGAGGTGGCTCTGATCGGCGTAGCCGGTGCTGGCGGCGACATCGGCGATGGCTCGACCGGTGCCGATGGCGCGTGCTGCATGCTCGAAGCGGAGCATGCGGGCGGTGGCCTTGGGCGGCAGACCGATCTCGGCCACGAATCGTGCCGCCGCGGCTCTCGCGCTCAGGCTCGTGCCTGTGAGCACCTCGTCGATGCGAGTCGTGCCGTGGCTGCCTGCCAGGCTGCGCCACATGCCCTGGACCGTGGCGTCGACATCGCTGGATGAATCGGCCAGGGCGAGCAGGGCCCGGTCCACGAGAGCCAGTCGGGCTGACCACGTGCTCGTTTCCGCCAAGCGGCTCGAGAGGCGGGCCAGTGATGGGGCGACGTCGCCCAACGAACACACCCGGTTGGCGAGCTCGCGCCCGGGAACTCCGAGAATCCTGGTGGCGCCGAGTGGGGTCAGATAGACCTGCACGCTCCCCTGCTCACCACGGAAGCGCGTGCGCGTCGGCCCGGGCCGAAGGCCGGCGGCGAAGGAGCCGTGGAGTCCGGTGCCGATGCCGCCGAGGGTCTCGGTGACGTGCTGATGGTCGCCCCACGAGATCACCACCGGCACCAGGGTGCTCGCCGGAAGGGTGCGGGTGACGCCGTGCACGGCCTGCTCGGCGTTGCCACAGCGCCCTGCGACCAGTCCGGCCAGTCGCGGTGGGATGGGGGCACGTGCGAACTCGATCCACCCAGACGCCGTAGGCGTCCGGACGACCGACGGGGCGAGCATCCGCTCAGTATGACCCGCCCGGGTCCCAGGCGGTTTGCCGATTTGTTCAAGCCGACACTCGACGGTGTGCAGGAGGGTGCTGCAACCGGCCCGGGAAGCACCGGGTTGCTGGAGCAGGTACACGAGGAGTCGCAAGTGCGCAGACTGGTCGCCATTGAGTTCGTCACGCTCGACGGCGTGATGCAGGGCCTGGGATCACCCGACGAGGACCGTGACGGAGGTTTCGAGCACGGTGGGTGGGGCGCACCGTACATGGACGAGACCCAGATGCAGTCGGCCGGAGAAGGGTTGGCTCAGACCACGGCCTACCTGTTCGGTCGCAGGACCTACCAGAAGATGCTCGCGTTCTGGCCCCACCAGCCGGACAGCAACCCCATGGCGGCGCACCTCAATGCGACGCCGAAGTACGTCGTCACGCGCACGCTCGACCAGTTCTCGTGGGCCGGAGCCCGACGGCTCGGCGACGACCTCGGCAGTGGCGTACGTGCGCTCAAGGACGAAGGCGAGGGCGTCATCGCCATCCTGGGCAGCGGCATCGTGGTCCACGAGTTGATGCAGCAGCGCCTCATCGACGAGTACCGGATCTTCCTGCACCCGCTGCTACTCGGCACCGGCAAACGACTGTTCCGCGACTTACCACAACCACAGCGGTTGCAGCTCGCCGGTGCCACACCCACCTCGACCGGGGTGGTGATGCTCGAATACCGAGTCGACGGCTGAACCTCCTCCTGCCGCCCGTCGCCACGAGCCTCTTCGCGAGCGCACCGAGCCGGCACTTCTCGCCCTCGACCAACCGGGCCGGGCGGCAAGCCCTGACTGCTCCTCACGCTCGCGCATCGTCGCGGTCGTCAACGAACCGCCGATCTCCCTCAGGAAGGACCCTTCTGTGCCGCCGTTCTCCATCGCTCTACCCATCGCGGACCGGCTTCGCGCGTTTGCCTTCTATGGCGCTATGGGCTTCGACCGACCAGGGGAGCCGCAGGCAGACGGCGTCCCCGAGCCGTTGCACGTGGCGATTCGCGATGGCGTCCGACTCACCCTCGTGCCTACCGGAGGCTTCGACTGGGTGCTCGGCGACCACCGGACGCCAGCCGACAGCTCGTCGGCGAGCGAGTGCATCCTCAACCTGGAGGTCGCGACCAGCTCGGAGGTCGACGGCTGGCTCGAGCGAGCCCTCCAGGCCGGAGGGATGGTTCACGCGGAAGCCGAGCGGCGACCGTGGGGATACACGGGGATGTTCGCCGACCCGGACGGACATCTCTGGCAGGTGCAGGCACCCTGACCTGCTCCATGACCGCACCGGACGCCGACCTGTCGGCGACCACGGCGGCCCCCGGCCTTGGCGGCCTCCCGGGACGCGGCGCGCGTCTCCGGTCGAGGGAGACGGGTGCCTGCGCGTGCCGGTTGCCGAGCAGCCCGTCCGCTTCCGGCCGGTCGGGCTCGCGGTGTCACCGGTCCCTCCTGCGTTCTGCACGGTCTCCGGGTGACACCGACCCTCTTACGGCGAGGACCATGAGCGACCTGGTCGGCCCCAGCCCGGCGCTGTCACGAGCACGCCTCCTCACCGTGGTCTGGCTCGTGTCAGCGGTGCTCAGCGTGGTGCTCCTGCCGCTGGTGGGCGTGGCCCGTGAGCCATCCGTGCTGTTCAGGACCACCGGACTGGCCGGCGTGGGTCTTCTGTTCTCCACCCAGCTGTTGGTCATGTGGTCGGCGGTGACGCCCTGGGCATCGGTCAGCACGCATCACCGTGCCCAGACTCTGTTCGTCCTCGCAGCGATCCTCAGCGTCCCTTCGGTCGCGCCGGTGGCCGTGGAGGAGTGGGCCACCTGGGCATGGCTGGGCGCCAGCGTGCTCGGTACCGCCCCCCTGCTCTGGCGATGGCCGACCGTGGCCATGGTCGCTGTGGCCACGACCTCGACGAGCCTGGCGGTGGCGCTGGTGTTCGACGGCGACGTGCTGACCTACGGCGCCGTCACCCTTGGCATCGGCGCTGGGCTCGCGACGATCAACTGGGCACCGTTCTGGATGTGGGAGCTGCTGGTCAGAGCCGACGCGACCCGCCAGGCCGGAGCCCGCGCGGCCGCGGCGCTCGAACGCAACCGATTCGGACGCGACGTGCACGACGTCCTGGGACATGCTCTGACCGTGATCGCACTCAAGGCCGAGCTGGCTGCCCGCACCGCTGCCTCCGACCCGGTGTCGTCTGCCCGAGAGTCCGAGGAAGTGCGAGCTCTTGCCGAGACGACGTTGGGCAGGCTGCGCAGCTCGCTGGCCCTCGGCCGTGAGGTCGACCTCCGGGCCGAGCTGGCTGCGATGGAGCGGGTCCTCGCTGCGGCCGCCGTGCGATGTGACCTGGCCGTGCAACCGATCGAAGTATCACCACAGGTCGCAGGCGCCCTGTCGATGCTGCTCAAGGAGGCGACCACCAACGTGCTGCGCCACAGCGATGCACAGTGGTGTCGGGTGGAGTTGGGGCAGGAGGCGGACCGGGTGCAGCTCTCGGTGACCAACGATCGCCCGCTCACGACCCGGGCGGCGACCGGCTCCGGGCTCGTCGGGCTACGTGCACGCTTGGGTGCTGTCGGCGGAGATCTCTCCGTCCATCACGATGACGGCTCGTTCCGGATCAGCGCCACCGTCCCGGCCGGTCATGGCTGAGCAGGTTCGGGTCCTGATCGCCGACGACGAGGGCACCATCAGGGCCGCTCTCGCCGCGCTGCTGGAGCTGGAGGCCGACCTCGACGTCATCGCCCAGGCTGCGAACGGGCGTGAGGCGGTCGAGCTGGCTCGCCGACACCGGCCCGACGTGGCCGTTCTCGACCTGGAGATGCCCGACCTCGACGGGATCGCAGTCGTGGCCGAGCTGCACCGAGCAGCTCCTGGCTGTGTGACGGTGGTGCTCAGCGGACGCGGGCGACCCGCGCACCTGCGAGAAGCGCTCGAGGCAGGCGCGCAGGCCTTCGTGGCCAAGGGAGCGCCGGCCGGAACCCTGGCCGACGTCATCCGCGGCGCCCAGCGCGGCGAGCGGTACGTCGACCCGACGCTCGCCGCCGAGGCGCTCACCGCCCCGGCCAACCCGCTCACCGAGCGTGAGCTCGAGGTGCTCCGGCTCGCTGCGCTGGACCTGCCCACGGCCGTCATCGCACGGCGTACGCACCTCGCGACAGGCACCGTGCGCAACTACGTCGCCGCCGCGACGGCCAAGCTCGGCGCCGAGTCCAAAGGGCAGGCCGTCGCCATCGCGCGGGCGCAAGGTTGGATCAGGTGAGTGCGAGGACCAGCGCGGCGGCCCCGAGCGGGACGTCGAGCAGGAAGCAGCACTCGGCCATCGATCTCGAGACGACGTCGTTGCGACGCCAGTGCCGGTAGTCCCACACCGCGTGGCTTGCCAGCACGAGGCCGGCCAGGGCGAGACCCACTCGAGGTGAGATGAACATGGCGAGCACGGCGAGGCCACCGAAGCCGAGCATGGCCAGGCTCTGTTCGGACAGCACTCGCGCCCCGGCCGGTCGACCCAGCCCGACCAGCACGAGGAGGACTGCATAGCCCGTCAGGCCCGCCCACCAGGGGAGCCCCGCCATCTCGGTGAGTACCACCACCAGGCTGCTGGTGATGACGCCGACCCAGGCGATCCAGGGCCGGCCCAGTGCCGCGGCGGCGAGATAGCAGGACGCCGCGGCGGCGACGGTGATAGCGGTGCCTTCGGTGCTGGTTCCGGCGACGACCTGGGAGGTGGCCACGGCCAGTCCGAGCATGGCCGGCCAGAGCCTCCACAGCGGGAGGCGTACGCATTCAGCGGCGGAACCGGGATGGGTGGGTGTGTGGGTCAGCATGCATCGAGGCTGCGGCCGTTCGACGCACGTTCCTCCCATGGGATCGCCACTCATCGACCGTGCGTTCTGTCAACGGCGGACGAGAGCTGACCCCGACGGCATCGCCACCGAGCCGGTGACGTTCCCGCCCGACGACGCGAGTGGCTCGGCGAGCGCAGCCAGCGCCAGCGAGGCCTTCTACGGCGCGGCCGAGCCGGTCGCCCACCGCGTCGACCCACGCGAGGTCGGCGTGCCCCGCATCGGCCAGCACGGGTCCGGGGCGCCGGCCGGGGCGGTCAGACTCCCGACCGGTTCGGCGCCCCGCGACTGACGGCCCGAGCGGCGGAGCGGCTCGCGACGACCGCCGGGACGACGCCGAGGAGCGCGACGCCGGCGAACCCGCCGAGCAGGTACTGCGCGGAGCTGACGATCGACGGCTCGCCCACCCTGACCAGCACGCCGGCGAGGGCGGAGCTGAAGGCACTCGCGATCAGGAACACCGTGTTGATGCCGGCGGAGGCCTTGGCCGCCTCCTCGGGATCGGCCACGCTGCCGAAGGCGGCGACGGCGAGGTGCGGGAACGCCAGCCCGATACCCGCCCCGGCGATGAAGAGCGTGAGGAACCACAGCGCCGCCACTGCGGTCGCCGGGCCTTCCTGCTGCAGCAGCGCCGTGACTCCGAGCCCGGCCGCCAGGAGCCCCGGCCCGGCGACGGTCACGGTCCGGACGGTGGTAGCCGTGCGTGCGTTGGCGCTGACGACCTGGGTGACCGACCAGCCGAAGGACAGGGCCGCGCCGAGGAAGCCCGCGACCAGCGGCGTCATGCCGCCCAACTCCTGGCCGAAGAACGGGATGAAGGCCTCGGTTCCGATGCCGAAGGCCAGCACGCCGACCGCGACGTAGATCCACTTCAGCGGAGCAGACCGCCGGAAGGTCACCGACGGCAGGACCGCCGCCGCCGTCCGGCGTTCGTGGTGGACGAACCAGCCGCCGAGCGCGACCCCGGACAGCAGCAGGAGGACCGTCCACCCTCCGACAGGGACGATGCTGGCGACGCTGAAGCCTGCGACGGCCGCCGTCATCAGGGCGAGGGAGCCCCGCGGCACCGGGCTGCTCGACGGGCCGCGCTCGGTCCGCGGCAGCGCACGGTGGGCCACGAGCATCATCAGGACCGTCAGGCCGGCGAGGAGGCCGAAGGCCGTGCGCCAGGCGCCGAGCTCGCCGAACAGGCCGCGTCGTCCGTCAGTGGTGCACGTGGGCGCGCTGGCCGTCCCGGTCGAAGACCATGATCAGTTCCGCCGGCTCCTCCAGTGCCGTGATCGCGTGCGGCACCATCGTCGCGAACTCGGCGGCCTCGCCGGCGGCGACGTCGATCTGCCGCTCGCCCAGCCACAAGCGCACGCGCCCCTCGAGCACGAGGAACCAGTCGTGGCCCGCGTGCACGCGTTGCTCGGGCCGGGAGGTGGAGGGTTCGAAGCGCATCTTCATCGCGACCGTGCGCCCGTCGGGACGGCTCAGCGGCCACGTCGTCCGGCCGCCGTCGTGGTGCGCCACCGGGCGGATGACGACGTCGTCGTCGTCGGGCACCTCCAACAGCACGTCGAGGCTGACCTGGAGGGCGGCCGCGAGCGGCACCAGCACGTCGAGGCCCAGCGTGCGCTTGCCGGTCTCGATGCGGCTGATCGTCGAGGCGCTCAGGTGCGTGCGCTCGGCCAGCTCCTCGAGCGAGTAGCCCAGGGTGGTCCGCAGGCTGCGCAGGCGCGTGCGCGCCAGCGACTCGACATCGGCGATCTCGCTCATAGGCCCATCCTCGCACCTCTTGCGAATCCCGCAAGACCCTTTGCGGGAACAGGTCGAGCCCTTACCGTCGAGAGCATGAGCGAACACAGCCCCCACAGCCACCGCCCGGCCCCGCACGCCGGGCACCACGAACCCTCCGGCGAGGCGGGACCGCCTTCGGTGGAGCGCGTCTGCGACGTCGCCGTGATCGGCGGCTCGGCCGCCGGTCTGGCCGGCGCCTTGCAGCTGGCCCGCCAGCGGCGCAGCGTCGTCGTCGTCGACGACGGCACCCCGCGCAACGCCCCGGCCGCCCACATGCACGGCTACCTCGGGCACGAGGGCGTGGCCCCCGGCGACCTGCGCGCCGCCGGGCGCGAGGAGGTCCGCAGCCACGGCGGCGAGGTGCTGTCAGGGCGGGTCCTGGGCGTTCGCCGTGGCGAGGACAACCGGTTCCGGCTCGACCTCACCGGCGGCCACGCGCTGCTGGCCCGGAGGGTGCTCGTCGCGATCGGCCTCGAAGACGAGCTCCCCGACATCGACGGCCTGGCCGAGCAGTGGGGACGCGGCGCCGTGCACTGCCCGTTCTGCCACGGCTTCGAGGTGCGCGACCAGCGGCTGGTGCAGATCGTGACCCACCCCCTCGGTCTCCACCCCACCCCCCTCTTCCGCCACCTCACCGACCGGCTCACCCTGGTGCTGCACGACGAGACCGGCCTCGACGAGGACGCCGTCGCCGCCCTCGCCGCCTCGGGTGTCGGTGTGGAGCGCAGCCGGGTCGGCCGGGTGGTCGCCGGCCCCGACGGTCAGGTCACCGGCGTCGAGCTCGCGGACGGCCGGCTCCTCGAGGCGGACGCCGTCGTGGTCGGGTCGCGCTTCCGGGCCCGGGTCGAGGTCCTGGCCGGCCTCGGGCTCACCGCCACCCCGCACCCGACCGGCGCCGGCGACGTCCTCGCCGTCGACCCGCGCGGGGAGACCGCCGTCCCCGGCGTGTATGCGGCCGGCAACGTCACCGACCCCTCCCTCCAGGTGCTGCCCGCGGCCGCCCAGGGCAGTCAGGTGGGCGCGATGGTCGCCTTCAGCCTCGCCGAGGAGGACCTGCACGCCGCCGCCCGCACCCGTGGCGAGCAGGCCGACTGGGACCACCGCTACGGCGGTGCGGAGCCGACGTGGAGCCGGAACCCCAACGGCACCTTCGTCCGCGAGGTGGCCGACCTCCCACCGGGGAGGGCGCTCGACATCGGGGCCGGTGAGGGTGCCGACGCGCTGTGGCTGGCCGAACAGGGGTGGCGGGTCACCGCCAACGACATCTCCGGGAACGCGCTGGCCAGGGTGGACGCCGAGGCCGAGCGGCGCGGACTGCACATCGACCTCGTCCGCAGCGACGTGGCCGCCCTGGACCCCTTCGGTGCCGAGCCGTTCGACCTGGTCTCGCTGCAGTACGGCTCGTTCAAGCGCTCACCCGACCAACGGGGCCTGCGCAACCTGCTCGCCGCGGTCGCCCCGGGCGGCACGCTGCTGGTGGTCCACCACGACCTCTCGTCGCTGCGCGAGCCCGTGGACGTCGCCACCCAGACCCGGATGTACGACCCCGAGGCGTTCGTCGGGATCGACGAGGTCGCCGCCGCCCTCGCCGCCGACCCCGAGACCTGGCAGGTCGAGATCCACGAGACCCGGCCCCGGCCGGCAGGGGCCGCCAGCACCCACCACGTCGACGACGTCGTACTGCGCGCGACCCGGCGCAGGGCGTGACGTCCGTCGGCGTACCAGCCACCCGACGGCCGGCGTCCCCGGGCGGCTGGTAGGAACGAGGCATGAGGACACGCAGCATCGGCAACGACACCGTCGGCCGCACCGAGGTCGGTGCCATCGGGCTCGGCCTGATGACCTTCGACCAGACCGGCACCCAGCCCCGCGAGCAGCTGCTCGACACGATCCGGGCGGCGCTCGACGCGGGGGTGACGCTCTTCGACACCGCCGACGCCTACGGGCCCGGCGAGGAGAAGGGGGCCGCCGCCCAGGGTGAGAACGAGCTGCTCATCGCCTCGCTGCTCGACGAGCTCGGCGTCCGCGACCGGGTGCTCCTGGCCACCAAGGGCGGCCACGTGCGCACCGAGGGCGGCGGCTGGGGCACCGACAGCAGTGCGGGCCACCTCAAGCAGGCCGTCGACGACAGCCTGCGCCGGCTCGGCGTCGAGCAGATCGCGCTGTGGCAGCACCACCGGCCGAGCAGCAAGACCCCCTACGACGAGGTGATCGCGACGATGGCCGAGATCGCCGCCTCCGGCAAGGTGCGCATGCTCGGCCTCTCCAACGCCAACCCCGAGCAGATCCGGGCCGCGCATGCGGTGCTGGGAGACTCGCTGGTGAGCGTGCAGAACCAGTACTCGCCGGCCTTCCGCTCCAGCCGCCCCGAGATCGACGTGTGCGCAGAGCTCGGGCTGGCCTTCCTGCCGTGGAGCCCGCTCGGCGGGCTCGGCGACGCCAAGTCGCTGGCCGACAAGCACCCGGCGTTCGCCGAGATCGCCGAGGCCCGCGGGGTCAGCGCGCAGCAGGTCGCGCTCGCGTGGGAGCTGGCCCAGTCTCCCGTCGTGATCCCGATCCCCGGCGCCAAGCGGCCCCAGTCGATCCGCGACTCCGCGGCCGCCGCGGAGCTGGAGCTCACCGACGAGGAGCTGCGCGCTCTCGACGCCTGACCCCCGCGGCAGCGGCTCAGGTCTCGGCGCGGACCGCCTGCTCCACCTCGGCCACCTCGTCGGGAGCGAGCAGACCGAGCTCGGCCGCGTGCCGGGCGACCGCGGCGGAGTCGGCGGCCAGCACGAACGGGACCTCGTGGTCCCAGGCGTCGGTGACCGCCTCGACGCGGCCGTCGCCCGGGTCGAGGCGGACCTCGCGGATGTAGACCGCCAGCACCCGCCCCGGGTGCCGGCGCACGACGTCGGCGTAGATCTCGGGGTCGTGCTCGCCCGAGTCGCCCACGAGCACGAACGGGAGCTCGGGGTGGAGGGCGAGGATCTCCTCGATCCGCTGCCGCTTGTGCTGGTGCGTGCCGCTGCGGCCGTCGCCGACCAGGTCGCGCAGCAGCAGCGGCCCGGCCGGGAAGCCCCGGTGCTCGAGGAAGCCCAGCAGGAACTCGTGCAGGTTCCACGGGCTCGACGAGACGTAGAAGAACGGGTTGCCCGCACTGCCCTCCAGGTGGCGGTAGAGCTCGGCGGCCCCCGCGAACGGGGTGCGGGTCAGCGCGGATCCGGTGAACGTCTGCAGGAGCATCGACCAGGTGCGCTGCACCCCGGTCTGCAGGACCGTGTCGTCGACGTCGGAGATCACGCCGTACGCCGCGCCGGCCGCCGGCACCCGCACCAGCGCCTCGGCGGTGGCGCCCGGGTCGCCTGGGTGCACCCCGCGGTGAGGCTCGGCCAGTGTGACGCGCGCGGTGGTCCAGGGCGCGACGAGCGCCACGGGCTCCGCCGCGGAGCCGACCTCGACGTCGAAGTAGCCCTCGCCGTCGGTGGTGGTGGCGACCCGCACGCCACCGACCTCGACGTGGAGCGGCACCCCCGGCAGCTCGACGGTGAGGAAGCCGCTCACGGTGCGCCCGGCCGCGGCCCAGGCGCTCTCGCCGGCCGTCACCGGCGATGGCTCGCGGTTGTCGAGGACCCGACCGCGCACCAGCGCCCGCCCGGCCGAGCCGTGGCCGAGATAGGCGACGACGCGCAGGTGCTCGGCCGGCCGGTCGATCCGGCGGCGCAGCCGGGCCGCGTCGAGGGCGTGCTCGAGCCGAGCCACCGCCCGCTTGCCGCGTCCGCTCATCGGAAGGCCGGCTTCTCCTTGGCCAGGAACGCGCGCACGCCCTCGGCGAAGTCGGGCCCGGTGTAGACCTCGCGCAGCCGCGCCTCGTCGTCGCGCGGGGACGCCTCGGCCACACGGGCCCGGTCGAGCAGCTGCGCCTTGGTGGTGCGCAGCGTGACTCCCGACGCGACGCGCAGCCCGTCGAGCACCGAGGCGACCTCGGTGTCCAGGTCGGCGGTGACCGCCAGCAACGCGCCGACCGAGTAGGCGCGGTCGGCGTCGACCAGCCGGGAGGTCAGCAGCATCTCGCGGGTGAGCGACTCGCCGAACACCGCGGCACAGCGATAGACGATCGAGGCCGAGAGCGCGTTGCCCAGCGTGCGGGCGATCGGGTAGCCGAAGCGCGACCCCGGCGTCGCGATCCGCAGGTCGCAGTGGGTGGCCACCGCCAGGCCGCCGCCCACGCAGACCCCGTCGACGGCCGCGATCGTGACCTGGGGCAGCGCGAACAGCGCCTCCAGCAGCTCGCGGATCCAGTTCTCGTAGCCGACCGCGTCGGTGTCGACGAAGTCGGAGATCTCGTTGCCGGCGGCGAACGCCTTGCCGCCCGCGCCGCGCAGCACCAGCGCCCGGACCCCCTCGTCGTGCTGCAGGTCCGCGCACAGCTCGCGCAGCTCGGCGTACATCGCCCGGGTGAAGGCGTTGCGCCGCTCGGGTCGGTTGAAGGTCACCTCGACGACCCCGTCGCCCCGGGTGACGATCAGGTCCTGGCTCAGCTCCTCGCTCACGAGGAGGCAGCGTACGGCGTACCGGGACGTCGCTGGTGAAAGGCCGGGGGGGCGTCCGGACGGTGGGAGGATGGCCCACGACACCGCAGCCCACCGCGTTCACCGGGAGGCAGACCATGGTGGCCAGAGCCGCCGACCCGACCACACCGCGGCCGGAGCGCCGCCGCTCGCCGCTGCACGGGCTGTTCCCGCCCCAGCACGGCGCCTGGGCGTTCCTGGCGCTGCCGCTGGTCCTCGGCGGCAGCCGGGCCGGCGCCTCGTGGCTGCTGATGCCGCTCGCTGTGGCCTGGGTCGCGGCGTATCCGTTCTCGTGGGCAGCCACGGGGCTGCTCTCTGCCAAGAGGACGCAGCGGTTCGTGCGGCCGGCGGTGGTGTGGGGCGCGCTCGTGCTGCCGCTGGCGTTGCTGCTCGTGCTGCTGCGCCCCTGGCTGGTGTGGGTGGGCCTGGCCTACGCGGCGCTCTTCGCGGTGAACGTCCGCTACGCGCGGCGCCACGACGAGCGGGCGCTGGCCAACGACCTGGTGCTGATCGCGGAGGCCTGCCTGATGGTGCCGCTGGTGGTGGCCGTGGTCGGCGGCGAACAGACGTGGACGCCGCCGTGGGACGCCGTCGACAGCGCTCCGGTGGTGGCCCTGACCGCGGTCTGTGCGATGACCCTGCTGGGCTCCACCCTGCACGTGAAGTCGCTGATCCGGGAGCGCCGCAACCCCCGGTTCACCCGGCTGTCGCAGGCCTTCTCGGTGCTCTGCGTGCCGGGCGCGGCGGTCGCGGTCCTGGCCGGTGAGGGTGAGCTTGTCGGCTCGGCCGGTGCCGGCGCGGTGCTGCTCGCCGTGGTCTTCGCCGCGGTCGCGGCGCGGACGTTCCTGATGCCGGGCCGCACCTGGCGTCCCGGCCGGATCGGGATGATCGAGCTGGCCTGCTTCGTGGCGGTCGCGGTCGCCGCGCTCGCGGCCCTCGGCTGACCTTCGCCCGACACGCCGGCTGTAACGCGGTGTCCAGGTAGGTGGTGCGGTGTCCGGACACCGCGGTAGATACCCGGACACCGCGTTACATGCGTCCAGCGGGGCGAAGCGACGGCGGTCAGGACGCCCCGGGGATACTGGCAGCCATGTCCTCCCACGCCCCGATGCCTGCCGCCGAGCGGCTGGCGGAGCCGATGCGGTCGCGCTGGAGCCCCAGCGTCTTCGACGCCCGGCACCGGCTGACCGCCGACCAGCTCGGCGACGTGATCGAGGCGGCGCGCTGGGCGCCGAGCTGGGGCAACATCCAGCCCTGGGCGTTCCTGGTGCTGGAGCGCGACGGCGCCGGCCACGACGTGCTCCTCGACCACCTCAGCCGGGGCAACCGGTCGTGGGTGCCGCAGGCCTCCGCGGTCGTGCTGGCCGCGGCCAAGGTCGCGGCGGACCCCGACGACGCCACCGACAAGGGGGTCAAGGGTGAGGCCGAGTCCTGCTACGACCTCGGCCAGGCCGCCGCCCACCTCACCCTGCAGGCCACCGCGCTCGGCCTGGCCGTGCACCAGTTCGGCGGCTTCGACAAGGACGCCGTGGCGACCGCCCTCGGCGTGCCGAGCCACTACCGGCTGCTGACCGGCATCGCGCTCGGCCGGCACGGCGACCCCGACCGGGCCGACGACGACACCGCCGCGCGCGAGCAGCGTGAACGCCGCCGCCGACCGGCCGAGACCTTCGTCCACGCCGGCGCCTGGGGAAGGGCCTGGAGCCCGGCGACGACCGGGAGCACTCGATGAGGGGCACCCGCACCGCGTCGCTGCTCGTGCTCGCGGTGCTGGCCGCGTTGCTGGTCAACCTGCCGCTGGTGCACAGCGCCTGGCGCGACTGGACCGTCGAGCGCAACGGGGTCGACGTCACCGCCCGCGCCGAGGGCCTCGGCGTCGCCGACGACGGCGAGGAGCCGACGTACCGCGTGCAGTTCACGCTCACCGACGACGAGACCGCCGGGGGATCGGTCTGGCCGGTCGTCGTCGACGAGTCGACCTACGACGAGGTCCAGCGCACCGGCACCGTGCGGGTGCGGGTGGTCGAGGACGAGCCGGGCCTGCACACCGTCGACGGGGAGGTACGCGGCCGCGGGATGCTCGTGCTGACCGTGGTGGCCGACCTCGTGCTGCTGCTGATGGTCGTGCTGGCCTGGCGGCACCGCGGCCGGCTGCGCCCCCAGCTGCGGCTGCTCGCCACCGAGGACGTCCGCCGTTGCCCGCCGGGTGCCGAGCTGGAGCGCCTCGAGGGCGAGCGCTACGTGGTCTCCGGCGACGTGCTCGAGATCGAGGACGACGCATTGCTGCTCGATCTGGGGGACCGCACCGTCAAGGTGCTGCTCGACGGGCACCACAACCCGGTGGGCTACCAGCAGCCGGCCCGCGTCACCGGGGTCCTGATCGGGTAGGTCTCGGCAGGGCTCGGCCGCCGGAGCCTCAGGCAGCGACCTCCTGCGCGAGCGCCACAGGCTCGGCCGCGCGGACCCGCAGCGGAGCGGCCTGGGCCACCCGACGGGCGCGGCCCGGGGCCGCGTAGACCAGCACGGCGACCATGGCGGCCGGAACCACCAGCACGAACACGGTCAACGCCACCACCAAGGCGGTTGCGAAAGCCATCGGGAACTTCCTCTCGTAGGTCGAGAGAAGGGTTCTCACTTCGGGCCCTCCGCAAACGTGTCGCTTCTCGCACCGGGTCGCAGCGGGAGAAGCGCCGACCGCCCGGCCACCGGTGGGACCGGGGCCGGGCGGTCGGGTCGACAGCGCGGGTCAGGCGCGGGCGGGGGCGTCCTCGCCGGCGGTCTCGGGCCGGGCCTCCCACTCGTCGACGTCGTCGATCGGCTCGAGGTTCTCCTCGTCGGCGAGCGAGCGCTGGCCCGGTCGCAGGTGCGGCCGGTCGAGCTGCTCACCCTCCACGTCGACGTTCGGCATCAGCTTGTCGAGCCAGCGCGGGATCCACCAGGCCTTCTCGCCGAGCAGGTACATCAGCGCGGGGATCAGTGCCATCCGCACGACGAACGCGTCGAAGAGGACGGCGACCGCCAGCGCGAAGCCCATCGACTTGATGATCGGCTCGTCGATCAGCATGAAGGCGGCGAAGACCGAGATCATGATCACCGCGGCGGCGGCGACCACGCGGGCGCTGTTGCGGAATCCGTCGACCACCGCGTCGCGGGTGGACATGCCGTGCACGTGCGCCTCGCGCATCCGGGTCACGAGGAACACCTGGTAGTCCATCGCCAGGCCGAACACCAGACCGATCAGGAAGATCGGCATGAAGCTGACGATCGGCTGACCCTCCATGATCCCGAACGCGCCCTCCTGGAAGACCGCGACGGTGGCGCCCAGCGTGGCCAGCACCGACAGCACGAACCCGAGGGTCGCGGTCAGCGGCACCAGCAGGGATCGGAAGACCAGCGTCAGCAGGATGAACGCCAGGCCCACGACGACCAGCAGATAGATCGGCAGCGCGTCGGCGAGCCGCTCCGACACGTCGACGGTGATCGCGGTGAGGCCGGTGACGCCGATCGTCGTGCCGGTCTCGGCCTCGGTCGCCGCCTCGCTGTCGCGCAGGTCGGCGAGCAGGTCCTCGGTGGCGGTGTCGTCGGCACCGGTCTCGGGGGTGATCATCACCTGGGCGCCGGTGGCCGGCTCGGTGACGTTGCCGTCCTTGTCCGTGACCGCGTTGGACATCACGACCTGGGCGTTCTCGACGCCCTCCTGCGACGCGGCCCACTGGGCCACCGCGCCGAACGCGGCGCCGCGCTCCTCGGGGTCGTCGATCTCGCGGGCGTCGACGACCACCAGCATCCGCGCGTCGCGACCCGGGCCGAACGCCTCGGCGATCACGTCGGACGCCTTGCGCTGGGTGGTGTCGGAGGACGCCGTGGAGTCGGTGGGGAACGCCAGGTGCAGGTCCTTGAGCGGGATGGCGAGCGACCCGAGGACGACGACCACGAGCAGCACCACCGCGATCGGGGCGCGGCCCACGAGACGGGCCCAGCGGACGCCGTTGTTGACGATGTGGCCGTCCGCCTCGCGCTTGGGCGCGTAGTGGCGCACCCGGCCGCCGAAGGCCTTGGACTTCAAGATGCCCAGGCCGGCCGGCAGCAGGGTGAGCGCCACCAGCACCGCGATGAACACGGTGGCCGCGGCGGCCAGACCCATCGTGGTCAGGAACGGGATGCGCACGACCGAGAGCGCGGCCAGCGCGATGAGCACGGTGAGGCCGGCGAAGACCACCGCGGAGCCGGCGGTGCCGACCGCGATGCCGACCGCCTCCTCGCGGTCGTCGGTGTGGTGCAGCTCGGTTCGGTAGCGCGCCAGGATGAACAGCGCGTAGTCGATGCCGACCGCCAGGCCGATCATCGTGGCCAGCATGGGGGTCGTGGAGCCGATGTCGGTGAACGCGGTCATCGCGGTGATGCCGGTGATGCCGAGGCCCACGCCGACCATGGCGGTGACGACGGGGCCGCCCGCGGCGACCAAGGAGCCGAAGGTGAGCACCAGGATCACCAGGGCGACGGCGATGCCGATCAGCTCGGCCTTGCCGTCCAGCTCGGTCATGCCGGTCACGCCGCTGCCGTTGGCCTCGACGGTGAAGTCGGAGGTGCGGTGCTCGTCGAGGGTGTCGTGCAGCGCCTCGACGGTGGAGGGCTCGAGGTCGGCGAAGGACTCGACGTCGAAGTCGAAGGTGATCAGGCCGACCCGGCCGCCTTCGGCGAGCGGGGAGAGGGCCTGGGCGTTGGCCTCGGCCTGCTCATGGGTGGCACCGGACGCCGTCTGGGCGGCGACGATCTGCTCGGTCTGCGCGGCCGCGGCCTCGACCGGGTCTGCGGGCAGCGGGTTCGTCGGGTCAGAGCCGTCGGGCATCTGGGGGAGCGCCGCCAGATCCTCGACCAGGGCGTCGACGCGGTCGGCGTACTCCGGGTCGTCCAGCGTGCTGCCCTCGGGTGCGGCCACGACGACGTTGACCGTGGCCTGGTCGAAGGCGTCCACACTGCCCGGGAACAGCTCGGACTGCAGGTCCGCGGCCTCCTCGGACGGGATGCCGGGGATCGAGAAGGCGTCGGTCATCGGCTTGGACATGGTGGCCGCGACGCCGCCGACGGCGACGAACGCGAGCACCCACGCCGCGAGGAACAGCGGCCACCGCCGGTAGGCGGCCTTGCCGAGTCGGTAGAGCAGGGTGGCCATGGGGTCTCCTGGCTGGGGGATCGGTGAGGGTGGGAGGGAAGGGTGGTGTGGCGGCCCTGGCGGTCAGCCGAGCAGCCGTCGTGCGGCGTGCAGGGTGTCGGCGTAGAGCTCCGCGAAGCTGCGGCCCGGCGGCTCGGCCAGGTAGCGCTCGAGCACGTTGTCGTAGAGCGCGACCAGCATCCGCAGGAGCAGTCGGGCGTCGTTCTCGGAGATGTCGGCCGTCGACCGGGTGCGCAGCAGCGCCGCGAACTCGTCGGTGCTCGCCTCGAACCGCTGGTGGGCGGCCACGAGCAGGCGGGGGGTGCCCTTGAGGAGCCGGCGGCCCAGCTCGAGGGACTCACGGTCCTCGGCGTCGACCTGCAGCACGCACTGGATCACGACGCCGATGTCCTCGAGGAGGTCGCCGGTTGGCCCCCCCGCCTGGAAGGTGGCGAGCAGGTCGTCGGGGACCTGCGGTGGCTCCCCCAGCACGGCGTCGATCTTGCCCGGGAAGTAGTTGAACAGGGTCCGCCGGGAGACATCGGCCGCCGCGGCGAGCTCGTCCATCGTCCAGCCGTCGAGGCCGTGGGCGTCGGTGAGCCGGCGAGCCTCGGCGCTGATCCGGAATGAGGTCTCGTGGCGGCGCCTCTCCCGGAGGGATGCACTTTGACTCACATAGTGCAGTGTTGCACTCAGGATCAAGCAGTGCAAAGAACTGGGGGGTGGTGGTGCTCACATCCGGTGCGGTAGAACGCGGCGGGAGGCCGCCGCACCGGCGGCCCTCTCGGGAGGAGCACCAAGCCATGGCCATGTCGAACCCGTCCGGTCCGTCCCCGTCGTCGAACCGCCGCAGCGCCGGCAGCGGACAACCCGGCAGGGGCCGTCCGCCGGGAGCGCGCGGGACCGACCCCAAGCAGGCGGCGCTCTGGGTGGTCGTCGCCCTCGTCGGGGCGACCTGCTGGAGCGTGCTCGCCCTCGCCAGGGGCGAGGAGATCTCGGTGTTGTGGATCCTGTTCGCCGCGCTGTGCTCCTACGCGATCGCCTACCGCTTCTACTCCAAGTTCATCGCCTACCGGGTCCTCGGCGTGGACGACACCCGGGCCACCCCGGCCGAGCGGTTGCGCAACGGTCACGACTTCGAGCCGACCGATAAGCGGGTGCTGTTCGGACACCACTTCGCCGCCGTCGCCGGCGCCGGCCCACTGGTCGGCCCGGTGCTCGCGGCGCAGATGGGCTACCTGCCCGGCACCATCTGGATCGTCGTCGGTGTGATCCTCGCCGGCGCCGTCCAGGACATGGTGGTGCTCTTCTTCTCGCTGCGCCGCGACGGCCGCTCACTGGGGCAGATGGTGCGCGACGAGATCGGCGTCGTCGGGGGCTACGCCGCGATGATCGGGGTCTTCTCGATCATGATCATCCTGCTGGCCGTGCTGGCGCTGGTCGTGGTCAACGCCCTCGCCGAGTCCCCATGGGGCGTGTTCTCGATCGGGCTGACCATCCCGATCGCCCTGTTCATGGGCTGGTACCTCCGCTACCTGCGGCCCGGCCGCGTGCTCGAGGTCACGGGCATCGGCGTGGCCCTGCTGCTGCTGTCGATCGCCGGCGGCTCCTACGTCGAGGAGATGGGCATCGAGTCCGCCCTCACGCTCAGCCCGGAGACCTTGACCTTCCTGCTGATCGGCTACGGCTTCTTCGCCTCGGTGCTCCCGGTGTGGATGCTGCTCACCCCACGTGACTACCTGTCGACGTTCATGAAGGTCGGTGTCATCGTGCTGCTGGCGGTGGGGCTGCTGCTCGCGGCCCCGACCCTGTCGGCGCCGGCCGTCTCCGACTTCGCCACCTCCGGCACCGGCCCTGTCTTCGCCGGCAAGCTGTTCCCGTTCGTGTTCATCACGATCGCCTGCGGTGCCCTCTCCGGCTTCCACGCGCTGATCTCGTCGGGCACCACGCCCAAGATGATCGAGAAGGAGAGCCACATCCGCGCCATCGGCTACGGCGGGATGCTGATGGAGTCGTTCGTCGCGATCTCGGCGCTGATGGCCGCCTGCGTGATCGATCAGGGCCTCTACTTCGCGATGAACTCGCCGGCCGGCGCCACCGGCGGGACCCCCGAGGCCGCGGCGGAGTTCGTCCGCACGCTGGGCTTCACGATCAGTCCCGCTGACCTCACCGCCGCCGCGGCCTCGATCGAGGAGAGCTCGCTGATCTCCCGCACCGGCGGCGCGCCCACCCTCGCGTTCGGGATGTCGCTGATCTTCACCGAGGCGTTCGGCGGCGGTCTGGCCGCCTTCTGGTACCACTTCGCGATCATGTTCGAGGCGCTGTTCATCCTCACCGCCGTCGACGCCGGCACCCGGGTGGGCAGGTTCATGCTCCAAGACAGCGTCGGCAACGTGTGGCGGCGCTACGGCGACACCTCCTGGAAGCCGGCCTCGTGGTCGGCCAGCGCCGTGGTGGTGGGCCTGTGGGGCGGCATGCTGTACGTCGGCGTCACCGACCCGCTCGGCGGGATCAACCAGCTCTTCCCGCTGTTCGGCATCGCCAACCAGCTGCTCGCCGCGATCGCGCTGACCCTGTGCACCACGCTGCTGGTCAAGCACGGCAAGGCGCGGTGGGCCTGGGTGCCCGGCATCGGCCTGGCCTGGGACCTCGTCGTCACCCTCACCGCCAGCTGGCAGAAGGTGTTCAGCGACGACCCCAAGATCGGCTACTTCCAGCAGGCCCAGGTCTTCCGCGACGCCCGCGACGCCGGCGAGGTGCTCGCCCCCGCGACCGACGCCGCCCAGATGGACCAGGTGATCACCAACTCCATGCTCAACGGCACCCTCCAGGCGACCTTCGCGATCCTCGTCGTCCTCGTGGTGCTCAACGCCGCGTGGGTGTGCGTGCGCACGCTGCGCAACGGCGGCACGGCGCCCACCACCGAGGTGCCCAAGGTCGAGTCGCAGCTGGTGCTCACCGGCGGCCGGTCGTGAGCGGGCCCGAGCCGGGAGGACGGCTCCTCGGCGGCGTGCACGGGTACCTGCGCTGGTACCTGCGCGAGATCTCCGGGGCGGGCCGCTACCAGCGCTACCTCGACTCCTGCCGCGCCGAGGGCCGCACCCCGCTGTCGCGGGCGGCGTACGAGCGGGCCCGCGTGGACCACCGCGAGCGGCACCCCCAGGGGCGCTGCTGCTGAAACGCAGGTTGCGCAAACGCAGCCTGGCTGCAACGGCGGTCTTACACCGGCGCAACACGGCCCGCCCAGCATGTCCGCATGCGCCCGCAACTCCGCTCCCTCCGGCCCGCCGCGGCCGCCCTCCTGCTCGCCCTGGGCACCGCCCTCACCGCCTGCACCTCCACCGGCGGCGACACCGCTGAGGAGCCCGCCGGTGCGGGCGGCGGCACCGTCAAGATCGGCACCCTGCGCGGCCAGCCGCACTTCTACGCGCCCTACCTGTACGCCGACCACGCCGAGGAGGCCGGCGCCGGCGACCTCGAGTTCGAGGTGGTCGCCCTGGAGACCGCGCCGGCCCTCAACGACGCCCTGGCCAGCGGCACCGTCGACTTCGTCGTCGGCAGCATCACCGCGACCGTCGCGGGCGCCGCGACCGGACGCGACGTGCGCATCGTCGCCGCGGCCGCCGACGGCGGCAGCGGCATCATCGGCGGCCCGGGCATCGACTCCGTCGCCGACCTGGCCGGCCGCAAGGTCGGCTACCTGGAGTCCAGCTCCCAGCTGGTGGCGCTGCGGCTGATCCTCGAGCGCGAGGGGGTCGACGTCGACGACCTGGACCTGGTGTCGCTCTCGGCGCCGGAGTTCTTCAACGCCTTCGACACCGGGCAGATCGACGCGTTCGCCGCCCCCGAGATCGGGGTCTCGCTGGCCAAGGCGGCCGGTGGGCACGAGATCGCCGACCCGTACTCCACCGAGATCGGGCGCCTCAACATCGCCCTGCTGACCACGGCCACGACCATCGAGGACGACCCCGAGCTGGTGCAGGCCGTCGTCGACACCCATGCCGCGGCCACCGACTACATGGCCGGGCACATCGACGAGTGGCTGCCCGAGATGGTCGCCGAGTACGGCGGCGACGAGGCCGTCTTCGAGACGGCCCTGGAGAACTTCTGGCTGCGCGCCGACCTCTCGCCGACCTACGAGGAGCAGATCGGCAACCTCGCCGCCCAGATGGCCCGGCTGGGCATGATCGACCAGGCCCCGCCGCTGACCGACCTGGTCGACACCGGCTTCGCCTCCCGCGACGAGCCGACCGGGTCCTGACGTGGCGGGCGAGACAGAGGCCGCTCCCTGGGTGGAGCGCGGGCTGCGAGCCGCCCTGGGCACCGGCGTGCTCGGCCTGATCGTGCTGCTGTGGGACCTGGGCGTCCGGGGCCAGTGGGTGCTCGTCTTCGACATCAAGATGGGCTACCTGCCGCCGCCCCTCGACGTCGCGCGGCTCACCTGGGACTTCGCCTTCGGCGGCGTCTACGACGACGCGTTCAGCGGCACCCTGTGGGAGCACCTGTGGGCCAGCACCCGCCGCGTGCTCGGGGGCTTCGCGCTCGCGACCGCGCTCGGCGTACCCCTGGGCGTGCTGATGGGGCGGTTCCGCTGGGTGCACGCCGCGCTCGACCCGGCGGTCAACCTGTTCCGTCCGGTCCCGGCGACCGCGTGGGTGCCGCTGGTGCTGCTCATCATCGGCTTCGGCGGCCAGGCGACGATCTTCCTGATCACGCTCTCGGCGTTCTTCCCGATCCTGCTCAACACGGTCGCGGCGGTGCGCGAGGTGCCGCCGCGGCTGGTCGAGGCGGCCCGGATGCTCGGCACCCGTCCGGCCGGCGTCCTGCTGGGCGTGGTGGTGCCCGCCGCGACCTCGGGCATCGTCAGCGGCCTGCGGATCGGGCTCGGCCTGGCCTGGGTGATCCTGGTGCTCGGGGAGGCCAACGGCATCGACACCGGCCTGGGCAGCATGATCACGCTGGCCCGCGAGCAGGTGCGCACCGACCGGGTCGTGGTCGGGATGATCGTCATCGGGATGGCCGGATTCCTCTCCGACCGGGCGCTGGTGCACGGGCTGCGGCTGCTGTTCGGCCGGCGACCGCTGGTGAGGGAGGCGTGAGCGCCCCTCGGCCCGGGGCGGCCACACCCCCCGCGACCGGGCCCGCCCCGTCGTTGTCGCGGCTGACCCGGCACGCGGACGCCGGGCGGGTGCTGCTCGAGGGGGTGACGAAGCGGTACGCCGCTCGCGGCGCCGCCGGCGTGGACGCGGTGGCCGGCGTCGACTTGGAGGTGGCGGCCGGCGAGTTCGTCGCGGTGGTGGGCGCCAGCGGCTGCGGCAAGAGCACGCTGCTGCGGATCCTCGCCGGGTTCGAGCCCGCGACCCGCGGCCGCGTCGAGGTGGGCGGCCGGCCGGTGACCCGGCCCGGGCCCGACCGCGGTGTGGTCTTCCAGGACTACGGGCTGTTCCCGTGGCTGACCGTGGCCGAGAACGTCCGGTTCGGGCTGCGCCAGCGCCGGCTGCCGCGCGGGCAGCGGCACCGGATCGCCGAGGAGTTCATCGAGGTGGTGGGTCTGACCCGCTTCGCCGATCGGTTCCCCGGCGAGCTGTCGGGCGGGATGCAGCAGCGGGTGGCGATCGCGCGGGTGCTGGCCAACGACCCGGCCGTGCTGCTGATGGACGAGCCGTTCGGTGCGCTGGACGCCCTCACCCGCACCACCATGCAGCACGAGCTGCGCCGGCTGCACCGCGAGACCGGCACGACCGTGCTGCTGGTGACGCACTCGATCGAGGAGGCGGTCTACCTCGCCGACCGGGTGGTGGTGATGTCCGGTGGCGCGGCGCACGGCGTACCCGGTGGCATCGCCGAGATCGTGCCGGTGACGCTCGGTGAGCACCGCGACGTCAACGCCGCGGACTTCAACGAGCTGGAGCGGCGGCTGTCCGAGCTCGTGCACGCCGGACACCGCCCCGAGTGACGAGGCAGCACCGGCGGGCCGGCGCAGACGGGTGATCCGCTGTCTCCCAGCGGCAGCGAGTCGCACCGCTGCGTGGTCGGTCGCTCATCGGGGCGGCCACGCGATCTTCGGGCGGTGTCGTCCCACACGCGTCACACTGGGCGTACGAAACTCCCGCTGGGAGACCAAGTTTCGCCTCCCAGCGGGAGATTCACCGCCTGAGCGGTGGTTCTCCCGCCGGGCGCGGCCGGCCTCACCGCACCCCGGCTCCCTCCGGGTCGGCGCCGCGGGGGCGGGAGAGGCGGCCGGGCCACCAGAAGCGGTCGCCGAGGAGCAGGGCGAGGGCGGGCACGAGCACGGTGCGCACGACCAGGGTGTCGAGGAGCACGCCGATGCAGACGATGACGCCGAGCTGGGCGAGCACGACCAAGGGCAGCACGCCGAGCACCAGGAACACCGCGGCGAGCAGGATGCCGGCGCTGGTGATGACGCCGCCGGTGGCCGACAGGCCGCGCAGCATGCCGGTGCGGGTGCCGTGGGCGGCGCTCTCCTCCCGGGCGCGGGTGACCAGGAAGATGTTGTAGTCGACGCCGAGGGCGACCAGGAACAGGAACGCCATCAGCGGCGCACCGGAGTCGAGCGCCTCGAAGCCGAGGGGCCCCGTGAAGATCCACCACGACACCCCCAGGCTCGCGGCGTAGGTGGCGAGCACGGTCAGCACCAGGAGCACCGGGGCGACCACCGCGCGGAGCAGGAGCAGCAGCGCGCCCAGCACCAGCGCCAGGATCAGCGGCAGGATCACCGTCCGGTCGCGGGAAGCGGCGTCGGCCTCGTCGAGCGCCTCGGCCTCGGTGCCGGTGACATGGGTGTCGTCGAAGTCCGACAGCGCGTCGCGCAGCCCGCCGATCGTGTCCTGCGCGCTCGAGGAGCCCGGCTCGGCGTCGATCACCGCGTCGATCTGGGCGACCCCCTCGCCCTCGTTGCTGATCCGGGCCGACGTGACGCCGTCGACGTCCTTCACGACGCCGAGGACCTGCTGGGCGTCGGCGGCGGTGATGATCTGCGTGGGGTCGGAGAAGCCGACGGGGAAGGACTTCTCGAGGCGCTGCGAGGCGGTGATCGCCTCCGGCTCGTCGAGGAACTGGTCGTCGGTGTCGAGGCCGGTGTCGATGCGGAACACGCCGATCGCGAGCACGGCCAGCGCGACCAGGGTGCCGGCGACGAACGCTCCCGGGCGCTTGGCCACCCAGCCGCCGACCCGGTGCCAGAGCGTGTCGGAGTCGACCAGGGCGGTCTCGCCGACGTGCGGCACCCGCGGCCAGAAGACCCACCGGCCGAAGAGCACCAGCGCCGCCGGCAGCACGAGCAGCACGAACGCCGCCGCGACCACGATGCCGATCGCCGAGGCGACGCCCAGCCCGCGAGTGGACGGGGTGAGCGAGAGCAGTAGCGTCAGGACGCCGAGCACCACGGTGGTCGCGCTGGCGAGGACGGCCTCGGCGGTACGCCGCAGCGCGGTCGCCATCGCGAGGTGCCGCGACTCGGTGGTGCGCAGCTCGTCGCGGTAGCGCGAGATCAGCAGCAGCGCGTAGTCGGTGCCCGCGCCGAAGACCAGCACCGACAGGATGCCGACCGTCGACTCGTCCCAGGCGACGTCGAGCAGCGCCATCACCTGGGTGGCGGCGACCGCGGCGAAGCGGTCGGCGATGCCGACGACGGTGAGCGGCACGATCCACAGCACGGGGGAGCGGTAGGTCAGCACCAGCAGCAGCGCGACCACCGACGCCGTGACCAGCAGCAGGGTCAGGTCGGCGCCCTGGAAGACCTCGGCGAGGTCCGCCTGGATCGCGGCCGGTCCGGTGACCTGCCCGGTCACGCCGTCCGGGACCGCGTCGTCGACCCGGTCGCGCAGCTCGGTCACCGCGTCGGCCGTCGCGCTGGAGGTGCTGGCGTCGACCGGCACGATCGCGATCGCGGCGGTGCCGTCCTCTGCCGGGGTCAGCAGCGGCGGCCCGCCCGCGGCCTCACCCGACGGCGACCCCGAGCCCTGACCCGTGTCCTGACCGGCCGAGCCCGAGCCACCGGTCGTCGAGCCGGACTCGTCGCCCGCGGCCACGGCGCCGACGTCCCCGGCGACCTGCTCCAGCTCGCCCAGGGCCTCCTCGGAGAGCTCGCCCTCGTCGGCGGTGAAGAGCACGACGGCGACCTGGCTGTCGCTCTCGGGGAGCCGCTCGCGCAGCTCGGTGCCCTGGGTGCTGTCCAGGCCGGCCGGCAGCTGGTCGGTGCTGAGCCGGTCGCGTTCGCCCTCCCCGAGGGCGCCCATGGCGAGCACGGCGAGCACCAGCGGGATCAGCGCGAAGAGCCAGGCGGTACGCCGACCGGTCACCGCGCCGACCAGCCGACCGGGTCGCTCGTGGTGCGGGCCGGGGGCCGGCGGGGTCTCCTGGGTCGGGCTCATGGCGCTCGCCTCCCGTGGACGGTAGAATTCGCTAGGTAGCCTAGTCACTAAGCAGGTGAAACAAAATGCCCACCTCTCCGGTCCCCCGGGGCTCACCCACCATGCGGGCGCTGCGCGCGGTGGTCGAGACCGGTGCCCGCGCCCGCCAGGCCGTCGCGCGGCGCGCCGGCCTGGGCGAGAGCGAGATGCGCCTGCTCGACCGCCTCGGCCCGGGAGCGGCGCCCGGGCCCGCCGAGCTCGCGCGGGCGCTGGAGCTCACCACCCCCGCGGTGACCGGCGTCGTCGACCGGCTGGCCGCTCGTGGTCACGTCGAGCGGCGGGCGCACCCCGCCGACCGCCGACGGGTCGAGGTGCACCTGACCGACTCGGGGCGCGCGGAGGTGCTCGGCCACCTCGCCCCGATGCTGGAGGCGATGCGCCGGCTCGAGGACGACTTCGACGAGGCCGAGCTCGCCGTGGTGGAGCGCTACCTGCGCGGCGCCGTGGCGGCCTTCGAGGAGCTGGCCGGCGATCAGCCCTCGCAGGCGTAGAGCGCGGCGCCCACGACGCCGGCCTTGTTGCGCAGCGACGCCGGCACGATCTCGGTGTCGAGGTCGAGCAGGGGCAGGAACTCGTCGCTGCGCTTGCTCACGCCTCCCCCGACCACGAACAGGTCGGGGGAGAACAGCTTCTCCAGCGTGCGGTAGTAGGTCGTCAGCCGCTCGGCCCACGCCGCCATCGAGAGGTCCTCGCGCTCGCGGGCGCTGTTGGCCGCCCACGTCTCGGCGTCCCGGCCGCCGATCTCGAGGTGGCCGAGCTCGGCGTTCGGCACCAGCACCCCGTCGAACACCAGTGCCGCGCCGATCCCGGTGCCGAGCGTGGTGACGATGACGAGTCCCTCCCGGCCGCGGGCGGCGCCGTAGCGGACCTCGGCCAGGCCGGCCGCGTCGGCGTCGTTGACCACGTGCACCTCCCGACCGGTGGCCTCGGTGATCAGCCGATCCGCGTCGGTGCCCACCCAGGAGCCGTCGATGTTCGCGGCCGAATGGACGACGCCGTGCCGGACGATGCCGGGCACCGTCACCCCGACCGGGCCGGTCGCGTCGGGGAAGTGCGCGAGGAGCTCGCTGAAGACCGCGGCGACGGCCTCCGGGGTGGCCGGCTGGGGGGTGCGGACGCGCACCCGCTCCTGCGCGAAGTCGCCCAGCTCGAGGTCGACCGGGGCGCCCTTGATCCCGGTGCCGCCGAAGTCGATGCCGAGCGGGTGCGCGGACGGGCTCAGGCGGTGAGAAGGCCGGTGCGTCGACGGGGTCGGCTGGGTCGTCATCCCCTCAGGGTTCCCAACCTCGGCGCGTCCCACAACTTCGAGGGCCGTCAGGCCCCGACCTGGCCCGGAGTCGGGTCGAGCCGCACCTGGGTCGGACCTGAGCCGGAGCTGGGCCGGATCGGGGTCGAGCCTGAGCCGCCGCCGCGCTGGACGGCGTACGCATGGCCGGCCTTGAGCCTCTGTTGAGCCAGGGGCGCTGGCTTGAGCAACCCCTGAGCCGCCGGAGAGCTGCCTCGTCCTGAGCAACCACGTGAGGGGAGTCTTGAGGGGCTCCTTGAGTCGTCGACCCGAGGTCGACCCCATGCCCGGCCCGTCGCCGGACCGGTCGTCCGAGACGCCGGGAGAACTTGACATCTGTCAGACCCTTGTCAATCTCGGTTTACAAACCTTACAGTCCTGTAAACCACGCCGAGCCGGTGCCCAAGAGACCGGTCGGCACGGCCGACGACAGGAAGGTTCGAGGGCATGGGGTCCGAACCGAGCAAGACCACCGAGCGTCCCGGCGGCGAGAGCATCCCGAACAGCACGGTGCCCGCTGGGTCCACGAGTGAGTGGAAGGACAAGAAGCGCTACCTGTGGCTGATCGGCCTGGTCGTGCCCTCGCTGGCGTTCATCGCCTACGCCGCCTGGGCGGTGACCGGCTGGGGCGGCTTCTTCTGGATCGGGCCGTTCGTGATCCTCGTGGTGGTGCCCGCGATCGACCTCACGATCGGGCTGGACCGCTCCAACCCGCCCGACGACGTCATCGAGGCGCTGGAGCAGGACCGCTACTACCGGTGGATCACCTACCTCTTCCTGCCGATCCAGTACGCCGGGTTCGTCGGCGCCTTCTGGCTGATCGCCCAGGGCGACCCGCTCGGCCACGGTGACCTGGGCGTCTGGGACAAGCTCGGCCTGGCCATCTCGATCGGCTGCATCGGCGGCATCGGCATCAACACCGCCCACGAGCTCGGCCACAAGAAGGAGAGCCACGAGCGCTGGCTGTCGAAGATCGCGCTGGCCCAGAGCTTCTACGGCCACTTCTACATCGAGCACAACCGCGGCCACCACGTGCGGGTCGCGACGCCGGAGGACCCCGCGAGCAGCCGGATCGGCGAGAGCTTCTACGCGTTCTGGCCCCGCACCGTCACCGGCTCGCTCAAGAGCGCCTGGAACCTCGAGAAGCGACGCTACGCACGGCGCAAGCAGCACCCCTTCCGGCTCGGCAACGACGTGCTCAACGCGTGGCTGATGTCGGCCGTGCTCTGGGGCGGGCTGGTCGCGTGGCTCGGCATCGGGATCCTGCCGTTCCTGCTCGTGCAGGCGGTGGTCGGGTTTTCGCTGCTCGAGGTGGTCAACTACATGGAGCACTACGGGATGCTGCGCCAGCGCGTCGGCGCCGGAGAGAGGCAGCGCTACGAACGCGTCGACCCCTCCCACTCGTGGAACTCGAACAACATCGCGACCAACGTGCTGCTCTACCACCTGCAGCGGCACAGCGACCACCACGCCAACCCCACCCGCCGCTACCAGACGCTGCGCGACTTCGAGGAGTCGCCGGTGCTGCCCACCGGCTACGCCGGGATGATCGTGCTGGCGCTGTTCCCGCCGCTGTGGCGCCGGGTGATGGACCCACGCGTGGCGGCCCACTTCGACGGCGACCTGCGACGCGCGAACATCCAGCCCCGCAAGCGCGACAAGGTGCTGGGCGCCTTCCCGCCGCCGGCAGACCCGGTGGGGACCGCCGCCGCGATGGACACGACCCCGGGCGCGGTGCCGGAGGTGCTCGCCGCACGGTGCCCCAACTGCGACTACGTCTACGACGTCGAGGCCGGGGACGAGCACGAGGGGTTCGCCGCCGGCACCGCCTGGGCCGAGATCCCCGCCGACTGGTGCTGCCCCGACTGTGGGGTGCGCGAGAAGGTCGACTTCGTGCCGCTGGACCGAGCGGACTCGTCGCGATGAGCGCCCGCATCGTCGTCGACCGCGACCGCTGCGAGGGGCTGGGCATGTGCGAGGCCATGGCGCCGGACTACTTCGAGCTCGACGACGACGAGCAGATGTCGGTGCTGCGCGAGGCCCCCTCGCCCGAGCACGGGGGGCGGGTGGCCGCGGCGGTGGCCTCCTGTCCGGTGCAGGCGCTCAGCCTGGCGGGCTGACCCCGGGGGTGCGGCCGACGCCCACCGTCGGGGTGAGATTTTACCCCGTCGGGCTGGGATGCCCTCGGGAGGATGCCGATCTGAGGGGCATGACGACTCGTGTGCTGCGCCGTGCCTCCTGGCAGCTGCGCCACCGACTGGTGGCCCTGGGTGCCGGGAGCGTCGTGATCACCGCATCCATCCTGGTGTGGGTCGGTGCCTGGCAGACCAACCAGTTCACCGCCGAGGCCGACCACCGCGTCGATGACCTCGTCGCCTCCGACATCGAGCATGTGACCGCAGGCGTGTCGAGCCTGGTCGGTGCGGTGGGGTCGTCGGTCCAGGCCTCCCAGGACCGCAGCGTCCAGGTCGCCAACGCCGCCATCGCCAGCACCGGCGGGGTGCGGCAGGACCCGACCGGCTCCGTCGCCTGGCGCGCCGTGGACCAGGTCAGCGGGGAGGCGAGGTCCATCCGGCTGCCGCGGCTGTCGAACGCAGGCACCTGGCTGGGCCAGAACACCGACCCGAAGCGCCCGACCCCGGTCGTGGACGAGCTGAGCCGGATGCTCGGGGCGAGCGTGACGATCTTCCAGCGGATGAACCCCCGCGGCGACCTGCTCCGGGTCGCGACCACCGTGCGCACTGCGGAAGGGGAGCGTGCGATCGGCACCTACATCCCGGCCGAGAACGCGGACGGGAGCGCCAACGCGGTGGCCGCCGCGATCGCGGACGGCGCGTCGTACCGGGGCATCGCCTTGGTCGTCGACACCTGGAACGTCACTGCCTACGACCCGCTGCGTGACGACGCCGGCCGGGTGATCGGTGCCGTCTTCGTCGGTGTCCCGATGGACGCGGCGATCGCTCCGCTGGCCGAGGCGCTGGCCGAGACCACCGTCGGCGAGCACGGCACGGTCTCGCTGGTCAGCACCGGGGACGCCGACTTCGGCCGGGTCCTCGCCTCGAGCCAGGAGAGCCGCATCGGTGAGGTGCTCGGCGACCGGGACGCCGAGGGCAGCCCCTGGGTCGAGGAGGTGCTCACTCGCGCCAAGGAGCTCGGCGTCGGCGAGCTGTCCGCGCAGACCTACCGGCTGCCCGGCGCCGGCGACGCACCGGTCGCCGACACCTCGGTGCACAGTGCCTTCTACCCCGAGTACGGGTGGGCCGTCGTGGTCGAGGCCTACGGCCCCGACTTCGCCGCCGCGGCGGAGGCGCTGGCCGAGGGCCGCTCCGCCATGCTGCGCGACTTCATCGTGGCCGCGGTGCTCCTGGTGCTGGTCGGTGCCCTGGTCGCGTGGCTCGTCGCCCGGCGGATGTCGTCGCGGATGGCGACGCTCACGGCCGCGATGACCTCGCTCGCCGACCGCGACCTCACGGTGCGCGTCGACGACGCCGGTGGCGACGAGATCGGCACGATGAGCCGCGAGCTGAACCGGGCCGTCGACCAGCTGCACGACCTGGTGGCCGAGATCGGCGGCGAGGCCGGGCGCGTGGACGAGGCCACCCGCCGGCTCGGCGGGGTCGGCCAGGACCTGCGCGGCTCCGCGGACGCCGCGACCCGGCTCTCCAGCCAGGCCGCCGGGTCGGCCGCCGAGATCACCGAGAACGTGCAGACGCTCAGCGTCGGCTCGGAGGAGATGAGCGCCTCGATCGCCGAGATCTCCAGCAACGCCCACGAGGCGGCCGACGTGGCCCGGCAGAGCGTGGCGCTGACCGCGGACGTCGAAGGCGTGATGCGCACGCTGAGCTCGTCGTCGGTGCGGATCGCCGAGGTCGTCGACGTGATCACCGCGATCGCCGCCCAGACCAACCTGCTGGCCCTGAACGCGACCATCGAGGCGGCCCGCGCCGGCGAGGCGGGCAAGGGGTTCGCGGTGGTGGCCGGCGAGGTCAAGGAGCTCGCCCGGCAGACCGCCCAGGCCACCGAGGAGGTCGCCGCCCGGGTGGGCGAGATCAAGGGCGACACCGACAGCGCCGTGCAGGCGATCGCCGCGGTCACCGGCACCATCGGCCGCGTCGACGACTACCAGACCGCGATCGCGGCGGCGGTCGAGGAGCAGACCGCGACGACCAACGAGATGTCGCGCAACGTCTCCGCGGCCGCAACTGGCACCGGGCAGATCTCCGGGGCGCTGCGCGAGGTCGAGGAGACCATGGAGCGCACCCGCAGCGCGGTCGAGGAGTCGGCCCAGGCCACCGAGGAGCTCGGGCGCACCGTCTCCCGGCTGACCGACCTGTCCCGATCGTTCCGGGTCTAGCACAGAACTGCGACCGAGGTGTTGTCGCCGACCCGTCACCGATTCCCGCGGACACGCCGTGTCAGCGTGAAGAAGTGACGGGTCGGCTCAGCCGTCGGCCTTGGCCAGCAGCACCCGACGCTGCGGCTCGTTGCGGGCCAGGCTCGCCGCGAGGAGGTACGCCGTGCGGGCCTCCTCGCGCCGACCGAGCCGGCCCAACAGCTCGGCGCGCACGCTCGGCAACAGGTGCGACTCCGGCAGCGCGCCGGACGCGGCGAGCTCCTCGACCAGCTCCAGCCCGGCGGCCGGGCCGTCCAGCATGGACACCGCCACGGCACGGTTCAGCTCGACCACGGGGTTCGGCGCCACCCGTCCCAGCGCGTCGTAGAGAGTGACGATCTGGGCCCAGTCGGTCTCCGCCACGCTCGGGGCGACCGCGTGGCACCGGGCGATCGCCGCCTGCAGGGCGTAGGGCCCGCGGCCCCGACCCACCCCGTCGGCGCGATCGAGCGCGGCGCGGCCGCGCTCGATCTGGGCGCGGTCCCACCTGCTGCGGTCCTGGTCGGCCAGGAGCACCGGCGTGCCGTCGGGGCCGACCCGCGCCCGGAACCGGCTGGCCTGCAGCTCCATCAGCGCCAGCAGGGCGTGCACCTCCGGCTCGCGCGGCAGCAGCCCGGCCAGCACCCGCCCCAGCCGGAGCGCCTCGTCGGCGAGCTCGGTGCGGATCCAGCGGTCGCCGGACGTCGCGGCGTACCCCTCGGTGAAGACCAGGTAGACCACGCCCAGGACCGAGCCGAGACGCGGCGCCCACTCGTGCGGCTCCGGGGTCTCGAACGGCACCCGCGCCGCGGACAGGGTGCGCTTGGCCCGCACGATGCGCTGCTGCACGGTGCCGACCGGGAGCAGGAACAGCCGGGCGATCTCCTCCGAGCCGAGCCCGCCCACGACTCGGAGGGTGAGCGCCACCCGGGCCTCCCTGGAGAGCACCGGGCGGCAGGCGGTGAACACGAGCCGCAGGACGTCGTCGTCGATCGGCTCCCACTCCTCGATCCGTCCCTCGGCGGCCTCGCGGTCGAGGTCCAGGGCGAGCAGCCGGTGGCGGGCGTCGAGTCGCTCCCGGCGTCGCCACCGGTCGATCGCCCGGCGCTTGGCCACCGCCGTCAACCACGCGCCCGGGTTGCCGGGCACCCCCTTCTGAGGCCATCGGGCGAGCGCCTCGACCACCGCCTCCTGGGCGAGCTCCTCGGCCAGGTCCAGGTCGCCGACGTAGCGGGTGAGCGTGGCGACGATCCGGGCGCCCTCGATGCGCCACAGGGCGTCGACCCGGGCCCGCAGGGCGGGCGCCGCATCGTCAGGTGCCTGCCGGGCACTCATGACCTGCTCGTCCTCGTGCGCGCGGCTCAGACGGTGCCCAGCTCCTCGCGCCAGCTCTTCTCCTTCACGACGTACTCGTTGTCGGCGTAGTCGGCGAAGTCCTCGTCGCCGGCGACCCGGCGCACCTCGAGCTTCGAGCCGGGACCGAGCGGCGCGCGCGACGCCCACTCGGCAGCCTCCTCGCGGGAGGAGACCTGGATCAACCAGAAGCCGTTGAACAGCTCGTGCACCTCCCCGTAGGGACCGTCGGTGACGACCGGCGTCTCCGCGTCGAAGTCGACGACGAAGCCCTCCGCGGGGTCGGTCAGGCCCTCGCCGCCGAGGAGCACACCCGCCTTCATCATCGACTCGTTGTAGGCGCCCATCTGGTTGATGATCTCCTCGAAGTCCATCTCGGCCGAGGCCTCGAGGGCCGCCGCGGTGGCACGCATGATCAGCATGTACTTCATCGCCTGTCTCCTCTGGTCGGTGAGCCGGTCGGCTCGCTGGTCGGGAGGGCCGGATCGGCCTTCCAACTATGGCGTCGAACGGGCGGCGGCGACATCGACAACCGGATCGGAGAATTCTCGCGACACTAGACTCTGGCCCGTGCCTGCCGCCCGCTCCGCTGCCCCGTCGCCGGCCGTGCCCTCCGCGCGATCCACGCGGGAGCGCATCGTCGACGCGGCGGTCCGGATGACCACCGAGCAGGGGTGGGCCCAGGTCACCATGGCCCGGGTCGCCGACGAGGCCCGGGTGAGCCGGCAGACCGTCTACAACGAGATGGGCACCAAGCCCGGCCTGGCCGCCGCCATGGTCGGCGCCGAGCTGCAGCAGTTCCTCGCCGTCGTCTCCGACGCCTTCGACCGGCACCCGGCCGACCTGGTCGCGGCGATCCGCGACGCTACCCGGGCGGTGCTCGAGCACGCCCAGGGCAACTCGCTGCTGCACGCGGTCGTCTCGGCCACTCACGGCGCCGACACCGAGCTGCTGCCGCTGCTGACCACCAACGCCGGGTCGCTGCTCGAGACCGCGAAGGCCGTGGTCCGCGAGCGGCTCGACGGGTACGACGTGGGGCTGGGCGGGGCGGAGCTGGACGCCGCGATCGACATGGTCGTGCGGGTGGTGCTCAGCCACGTCATGCAGCCCTCCGGTGCGCCGGCCGACACCGCCGCCGACGTGGCTTGGGTGGCCGAACGGGTGCTGCGCTCGCCGCGGTGAGGCCCGCGGCGTCGATGCCGCGACCACGATCCGGTGACGACGCCCCGCCGGGTCGCAGGTCTCCGTACCCTGGCGGTGAGGAGGGCACATGGGGAGCTCACGTCGGTGGGGCGCGGCGGCACTGGCCGCCGCCCTGATGCTGCCCTCGGCCTGTGCGACCTCCGACGGGGAGGCCGAGGCCGACCCGCCCGCCTCCACTCCCGCGTCCGGGTCGCCCGGCGGCGGCAACGGGGCGGGTGAGGGCGCCACCGCGCGCCCCGCCGCCGACCCCGCCCACGCGGTGGAGCCGCCCGGCCCCCGCGAGGGGTCGATCGCGCCGGCCGACATCCTGGTCACCGCCGGCGAGACGATCAGCGACGGCACGGTCGAGGCGATCCGTGGGCTCGAGGGGGTCCTCGACGTCGAGGTGCTCTCGATCGCGCAGGTGACCATCGAGAACGAGGCCATCCAGGTGGCCGCCGTCGACCCGGCCACCTACCGCAACTTCACGCCGTACCCCACACCCGACGCGCAGGACGTCTGGGATCGGGTCGCGGGAGGTGAGCTGGCGCTGCGCCCGGCGCTCGAGAAGAAGCTGCCGCTGGACGATGCCGACTTCCTGCGGCTCGGTGTGGCCGAGGACGCCAGCGAGATCCACGTCGGTGCCTGGGCCCAGCAGGCGGTCGACGTCGACGCGGTGGTCAACCGCCGCTGGGGAGACACCCTCGGCATGACGCCCGGCAACGCGCTGCTCGTGCGCACCGGCGCCACCGTCGCGCCGCAGCCGCTGCGCAAGCCGATCCAGCGGCTCGTCGCCGGGGAGGCGTCGGTGCAGATGGTCGATGTGATGGCGCGTGAGGGCCTCGACCCCGACGCCCGGCAGATCGCGGTCACCGTCGGCTCGGTCGCCGAGGCGGTCGGGGTCTTCCGCTACACGGTGATCGGCGGCGGCCGGATCGCCCCCGACCCCGCCTGGGTGCGGGCCCACATCGCCACTGAGGAGGTGCCGATCCTCGGCACGGTCACCTGCAACAAGGCGCTCTTCCCGCAACTGCGCGCGGCGCTCACCGAGGTGGTCAGTCGCGGGCTCGCCGACGAGATCCACCCCGACGAGTACGCCGGGTGCTACTACCCGCGGTTCATCGCCGGCAGCACCACGCTGTCGAACCACTCGTTCGGGTTGGCGCTCGACCTCAACGTGCCCGGCAACGGTCGCGGCACCGTCGGCGAGATCGACCGCGACGTGGTGGCGATCTTCAAGTCGTGGGGCTTCGCGTGGGGCGGCGACTGGCGCTGGACCGACCCGATGCACTTCGAGATGGACCGGATCGTCGAGCCCTCCGGGCCGTGAGACCGACGGGGTTCTCGCCGACCCGTCACAGATTCCCGCCTTTCGGCGGCGTGTCGAGGAACGATCGACGGCTCGGTGGTGGGGCGCCGCGCACCAACGGCACTGGGCGCCGCAACCACGGCCCCAGTCGGTAGCCTCCCGACCCATGCGCGCAGTCCAGGTCCTCACGCCCACCGGCCCCGCCGACGTCGCCGTCCGCGAGGTCCCCGACCCCACCCCCGGCCCGGACGACGTGCTCGTCGAGGTGCACCGGGTCGGTGTCTCCTTCCCCGACCTGCTGCTCAGCCGCGGCGAGTACCAGCTCAAGCCCGAGCCACCGTTCACCCTCGGCGTCGACTTCGCCGGCGTCGTGGTCAGCGGCCCCGGCTTCGAGCCCGGCCAGCGGGTGGCCGGCGTCAACGCCTACGGCGGCGCCGCCGAGCTGGTCGCCAACCCGGCGCCGTTCACGTTCGCGCTGCCCGACGGCGTCTCCTTCGATGAGGGCGCCGCGCTGCCGATGAACTACCTCACCGCCCAGTTCGCGCTGCGCCAGCGCGGCGACCTGCGCGAGGGCGAGACCGTGCTCGTGCACGGGGCCGCCGGAGGTGTCGGCACCGCCTCCATCCAGGTCGCCAAGGGCTACGGCGCTCGCACCATCGCGGTGGTCTCGACCGAGGAGAAGGCCGCGGTCGCCAAGGCCGCCGGCGCCGACGAGGCGGTGCTGCTCGACGGCTTCCGCGACGCCGTGCAGCAGCTCACCGGCGGCGCCGGGGTCGACGTCGTCGTCGACGTGGTCGGCGGCGATGCCTTCACCGACTCGCTGCGGCTGCTCGCTCCGCTGGGGCGGCTGCTCGTGGTCGGCTTCGCCGCCGGCCAGGGCATCCCCCAGGTCAAGGTCAACCGGCTGCTGCTCAACAACGTCGACGTCCGCGGCGTCGGCTGGGGCGCCTTCACCATGCTCCGCCCCGACGTGATGCAGCAGCAGTGGGCCGAGCTGGTGCCGATGATGGCCTCGGGCGTGGTCAAGCCACCGATCGGGTCGACGTACGACCTCGAGGAGTTCGGCACCGCCCTGACCGACATGGACGCCCGGCGCACGCTCGGCAAGTCGGTGGTCCGGGTCCGCTGACGGTGCGCTGACCCGATCGGTCGGGAGGACGGCGCCACCGACACCACCGCGTCGTCACCCCGCCGGTTATCGTCGTCCCCGTGACGATCCTCGAGGACGCCCGACCGGGCATGAACCCCGACATCCGCCCGCAGGACGACCTGTTCGGCCACGTCAACGGCCGCTGGCTCGACGAGACCGAGATCCCCTCGGACCGCTCCAGCTGGGGGCCGTTCGTGCAGCTGGCCGACGTCGCCGAGCAGCAGGTGCACGCGATCGTCGAGGAGCTGGCCGCGGCCGAGCGCGACACCCTCGACGACGACTCGCGCAAGATCGCCGACCTCTACGCCTCGTTCATGGACACCGAGGCGATCGCCGCCCGCGGTCTCGCCCCTGCCCGGCCGCTGATCGACGCGGTCGCCGGCCTGCGCGACGTCCGCGACCTGGCCGCGTTCCTCGGCGAGTTCGAGCGGATCGGCGGGCACGGTCTCTTCGGCTCCTACGTCGACACCGACGACCGCAACTCCGACCGCTACCTGTTCCACCTCGTCCAGGGTGGTCTGGGCCTGCCCGACGAGTCCTACTACCGCGACGACAAGTTCGCCGAGGTGCGGGAGAAGTACGTCGCCTACCTGGAGCGCCTGCTGTCGCTGGCCGACGTGCCCGACGCGGCCGACCAGGCGCGCACCGTGCTCGACGTCGACACCCGGCTGGCCCAGGGCCACTGGGAGCGCGCCGAGACCCGCGACGTGCAGAAGACCTACAACCTCACCACGCTGGCCGAGCTGAAGGCGCTCTGCCCGGCCTTCGACTGGGACGCCTACGTGACCAACCTCGGCGGCAGCGACGAGACGCTGGCCGAGAGCTGCGTGCGGCAGCCGTCCTACCTGGCCCACCTCTCCACGGTGCTCGACGAGGTGCCGCTCGAGCACTGGCAGGCCTGGCTGCTCACCCACGTGCTGCGCGCGGTCGCGGCGTACCTGCCCGACGAGTTCGTCGAGACCAACTTCGACTTCTACGGCCGCACCCTCAACGGCACCCCCGAGCTGCGCGCCCGCTGGAAGCGCGGGGTGGCGTTCGTCGAGGGCGCGATCGGCGAGGCGCTCGGCAAGGAGTACGTCGCGCGCCACTTCCCGCCGACGTCCAAGGCGCTGATGGACGACCTGGTCGCCAACCTGCTCGCCGCCTACCGCCAGTCGATCTCGCAGCTGGACTGGATGACCGAGGCGACCAAGCAGCGGGCCTACGAGAAGCTCGACACGTTCCGTCCGAAGATCGGCTACCCCGAGAAGTTCCGCGACTACTCCGCGTTGCAGGTGCGGCCCGACGACCTGCTCGGCAACGTCGCGGCGGCGGCCGCGTTCGAGACCGACCGCGAGCTGGGCAAGCTCGGCGGGCCCGTCGACCGCGACGAGTGGTTCATGCTGCCGCAGACCGTGAACGCCTACTACAACCCCGGCACCAACGAGATCTGCTTCCCCGCCGGCATCCTGCAGAAGCCGTTCTTCAGCCCCGACGCGCACCCGGCCGAGAACTACGGCGGCATCGGCGCGGTGATCGGCCACGAGATCGGGCACGGCTTCGACGACCAGGGCGCGCAGTACGACGGCCTCGGCAACCTCAACGACTGGTGGACCGCCGACGACAAGGCCGCCTTCGAGGTGAAGAGCAAGACCCTGATCGAGCAGTACGACGGCTTCGAGCCGCGGGCGCTGCCCGGCGAGCGGGTCAACGGCGCGCTGACCGTCGGCGAGAACATCGGCGACCTCGGTGGTCTCACCATCGCCCACAAGGCCTACCTGATCAGCGAGGGCGGCTCGGCCGACGAGGAGTCGCGGCGCAAGCTCTTCCTCAACTGGGCGTTCGTGTGGCGCACCAAGCGCCGCCGCGAGCAGGAGCAGCAGTACCTCACCATCGACCCGCACAGCCCGCCGGAGTTCCGCGCCAACATCGTGCGCAACCTCGACGAGTTCCACGAGGTGTTCGGCACCGCCCCGGGCGACGGCCTCTGGCTCGACCCCGAGCAGCGGGTGCGCATCTGGTGAGCGGGGGCCACCCCGAGCACGGCCAGCCCGACTTCGACGTCCGCTTCGAGTGGGGGCTGACCGGCGCCCTCGCCTGCGCCGCGCCGGTCACCGTCGTGGTCGACGTGCTCTCGTTCACCACCACGCTGTCGGTGGCGCTCGACCGGGGCATCGAGGTGTTCCCGTTCCGCTGGGGCGACGTGCGCGCCACCACCTATGCCGAGACCCGCGACGCGACGCTGGCGGTCGGCCGACGGCAGGCCGCGCCGGGCCAGGTCAGCCTGTCGCCGGTGACCGTGCGCGCCGCCGAGGGGGTACGCCGCCTGGTGCTGCCGAGCCCGAACGGCTCGGCGATCTGCTTCGGGCTCGCCGAGACCGGCACCGAGGTGTACGCCGCCTCCCTGCGCAACGCGCGCGCCGTGGCGGCGGCGCTGGCGCCGCGGTTGGGGGCCGGTGACGACGTGACGGTGGTGGCGGCGGGCGAGCGTTGGCCGGACGGCTCGCTGCGCCCCGCCGTGGAGGACCTGTGGGGCGCCGGTGCGGTGCTCGCCGGGTTGGCGGACCTCGGGGTGGGCCGGCCGAGCCCGGAGGCGCGCGTCGCCGAGGCGGCGTACCGCGCGGTGGCGGCGGACCTCCCGGCGGCACTGCACGGCTGCGCGAGCGGTCGCGAGCTGGTCGCGGGCGGCTTCGCGGCCGACGTCGACGTGGCCGCCGAGGTGGACTCCTCGAGCGTCGTCCCGCTGCTGTGCGGCGAGGCCTTCCTGCCGGCCTGAGCCGTCCCTGGCCGGGTGGCCGACCCGTCGATCGTCCCCGACACGCCGCGCAATCGCGGGAATCGGTGACGGGCCGGCGACGGGGAGGGGGTTCTCCACAGGCTGGGGCCGGCCGGTTTCGCCGCCCGCCCGGCTCGGGCAGAGTCGCAACACGCGACCGGGCCCGTCCTCGGGCCGAGCAACCAGGGGGCAGCATGAGCATGAGCAGGATCGAGGCCGTGCTCGCCACGATCGGCGAGCAGGCGGCCCGGGCCGAGGAGCGACTGGCCGCGGCCGAGCGGTTCGCCGGTGCGACCGAGCGGCTGCGGGTTCCGGGGCGGTCGGCGGACGACGCGGTGCAGGTCACCGTCGACGGGGTCGGCCAGCTGGTCGACGTCGACTTCCGCGGCCGACTGGAGGCCAGCACGCCGGGGTCGCTGCGCCGGTCGGTGCTCCAGGCGCACAGGCGGGCCAGGCAGGCCCTGACGGCCGAGGTGAGCCGGCTCGCCCGGGACGCCTACGGCTCCGACTCCCCGAGCGCCGAGACGATCACCGCCGCCTACGCCCGGGCCCACGGCGGCGCCGGTGGCTCGTGGGGGGAGGAGTCGTGAGCGAGCTGGTCGTCGACGCCGAGCGGATGCACACTCACGCGACGGAGGTCCGGGGGCTGGGCGGGCGCGCCGACGCGGCCGCCGACACGGCGCGACAGGTCGCCTTCGAGCCCGACACGTTCGGCGCGATCGGGGCACGCCTGGTGCACCCGTTCCTGGTGCCGCTCGAGCTGGCCGGCGTGCTGGCCGCCCGCGCCTCGTCCGCGTCGTACGACGCGACCGCGGCCGCGCTCGACGCGGTCGCGGACGGGTTCGAGCTGGTCGACCAGGGCACCTCCGCCCGGTTCGGTCAGTTGCTCGGGAGCCTGCTGTGAGCGGCGTGGTGGCGCTCGGCTCGGCGCCGGAGGCCGGCAACGGCCTCGCGGTCGTCGACGGCGGGGTCGACGCCGCCGACGCCCTGGCCCGCGGCGACTGGGTCGAGGCCGGGGTCGACGGCCTGCGAGCCGGGCTCGACCTGGCCGGCGCCGTGCTCGACCCGATCGGCACGATCGGGTCCAGCGTCGCCGGGTGGCTGATCGAGCACCTCGGTCCGGTCCAGGGCTGGCTCGACGATCTGTGCGGCAACCCCGCGACGATCGCCGCAGCCAGTGCCACCTGGCACGCCGTCGCCGAGCAGCTCACCGACGTCGGCGCCGACTACCAGGCCTCGGTGCGCCGCGACTTCGCCGGGCAGCTGGGGCTGACCGCGGTCAACTACCAGCAGTACTCCGCCCTGCACGCGCACGCCACCGCCCGACTGGCCGCGATCACAGCCGGGACCGGGGCCGGGGTGGCCGCCGCGGGTGCCCTGCTGGCCGGGGTGCGCGACTTCATCTCCGGGCTGCTCGCCGACGCGGTCGGCCAGGTGGTGAAGCTGGTGGCCGAGTCGGCGGCGACCCTGGGGGTGGCGGCGCCCCACGCCTTCGCCACGGCCGCGGCGAAGTGCCGTGAGGTGGTCGCCGAGGCGCGCCGCCTGGTCGAGAGCCTGGCCCGGTCGCTGGACCGGATGGCCGAGCTGTTGCGCCGGGTCGACGAGGCGCTCGAAGCCGGGGCCACCCTGCTCACCCGGGTCTCGTCCCGCTCGGAGCTGCTCGGCGGCCACGCCCGCAGCCAGGCGCTCGACCTGGTCGTCGCGATCGCCGACCGGGCCGGTCAGATCGACGACACGACGCCGTACGCCGTCGTCTGATCGGGGCTGAGGGAAGACGGGTTGGGGTGACATGTGTCCGGCCAGCCTCCAGAGCGGGAGGCCCTGGCAACGCGGGCCAGCCGGCGACGCGCGGGACAGACCCGACTCCCCCGCCGCCGGGACGGTGCAGGGCTGTGGATGGCCACCGCGGATGGTCGCCGCCGGCTGGTAGACAGGCGGCGTGACAGCCACCCCAGCCACGACCCCGGCCACCGGCGATGCTCCCGACGTGCGCGAGCGCGCCGAGGCCCACCTGCGAGCCCTGGTCGGTCCGCGGGAGGGGGTGCCCGAGGCCCGGCTGCGCGAGGACCAGTGGACCGCGATCGAGGCGCTGGCGGTGCACCGGCGCCGGGCGCTCGTGGTGCAGCGAACCGGCTGGGGCAAGTCGGCGGTCTACTTCGTGGCGACGCTGCTGCTGCGCGAGGAGGGTGCCGGGCCCACCGTCATCGTGTCGCCGCTGCTGGCGCTGATGCGCAACCAGATCGCCGCGGCCGAGCGGGCCGGCATCCGCGCGGTGACGATCAACTCCACCAACGTCGACGACTGGGAGCCGATCCACGAGTCGATCCAGGCCGGCGAGGTCGACGTGCTGCTGGTCAGCCCCGAGAGGCTGAACAACCCCGGCTTCCGCGACGCCGTGCTGCCCCGGCTCGCGGCCACCTGCGGGCTGCTGGTGGTCGATGAGGCGCACTGCATCTCCGACTGGGGCCACGACTTCCGGCCCGACTACCGCCGCATCCGCACGCTGCTGGGCGACCTCCCCGACGGCATCCCGGTGCTGGCCACCACCGCCACCGCCAACGCGCGGGTCACCGCCGACGTCGCCGAGCAGCTGGGGGTCTCGGCCGGCTCGACCACCGCAACCGGTTCGACCAGCGCCGAGCACGCTCCCGCCGCCGGCGAGGGCGTGCTGGTGCTGCGCGGCTCCCTCGACCGCGAGTCGCTGCGGCTGGGCGTGGTCCGGCTGCGCACCCCCGAGCAACGCCTGGCCTGGCTCGCCGACCACCTGGCCGAGCAGCCCGGCTCCGGCATCGTCTACTGCCTCACCGTGGCCGCCACCCAGGAGATCGCCGACTACCTGCGCTCGCGCGGCCACGCCGTCGCCGCCTACTCCGGCCAGACCGAGACCACCGAGCGGCACGCGCTGGAGCAGGACCTCATCGCCGGCCGCGCGAAGGCGCTGATCGCCACCAGCGCGCTGGGCATGGGCTTCGACGCCAGCCTCGGCTTCGTGGTCAACATGGGCGCCCCCTCCTCGCCGGTGGCCTACTACCAGCAGGTCGGCCGCGCCGGACGTGGCAGCGACCTTCCGCCCGAGGGCGCGAGCGTGGTGCTGCTGCCCGCGCCCGAGGACCGCGACATCTGGGCCTACTTCGGCTCGCTCGCCTTCCCCCGCGAGGACGTCGTGCGCCGGGTGCTGCAGGTGCTCACCGACGAGGGGCGCCCGTTGAGCACCGCGGCGTTGGAGACCTACGTCGAGCTCAACCGCAACCGGCTCGAGACCATGCTCAAGGTGCTCGACGTGGACGGCGCGGTGCAACGGGTCCGCGGTGGCTGGCAGGCGACCGGCCGCGAATGGGCCTACGACGAGGAGCGCTACCGCCGGGTCGCCGAGGCGCGGGCGCGCGAGCAGCAGGCGATGCTCGACTACCTGGCCACCGACCAGTGCCGCATGCGGTTCCTGCGCGAGCAGCTCGACGATCCCGAGGCGGTCGACTGCGGGCGGTGTGACAACTGCGGCGGCCTGGCCCTGTCGGCGGAGGTGTCGGCGGGTTCGGTCGAGGAGGCCGGAGCGCGGCTGGCCCGCCCGGGGGTGCCGGTCGAGCCGCGCAAGATGTGGCCCACGGCGCTGACCAACCTCGGGCTCGACCTCAAGGGCAAGGTCGGCGACGTCGCCGAGGAGGGGCGGGCCGTGGCCCGGCTGACCGACCTGGGCCACGGGCAGGCGCTGCGCGAGCTGTTCCGGCCCGGCACCCCCGACGGCCAGGTGCCGGTGCCGCTGGTCAAGGCGGTGATCGGCGTGCTCGACGACTGGCGGCCGCGGGTCGACGGCATCGTCGTGGTCGAGTCCGCGTCGCGGCCCGCGCTGGTGGCCGACCTCGCCGACGGGCTCTCGCGCTACCTGCGGGTCCCGGTCGTGGGCCGCTGGGCGATCGCCGACCCCGGCGTCGTCCCGGGCCAGGGGGCGGTGAACTCCGCCCAGCGGGTCGCCGCGGTGACCCGGCGCTACCGCCTCGCCGGCAAGGTTCCCGCCGGCGGCTCGCTGCTGTTGGTCGACGACCTCGTGGTCACCGGCTGGACCCTCACCGTCGCCGCCCGGGCGCTGCGCCAGGCCGGTGCCGGGGCGGTGCTGCCGCTCACGCTGGCCGTCCAGTCCTGACGCCGCCGGCGGCAGCCCACCCCCAGGGGTGGAAGTGCCGGCCCACGCGGGGGAAGGCTCAGCACTCGGGCGTCGGCGCCGATGAGCGGCACCGGGGGGGTGTGACATCCGTCTTCACTCCGAGAGGAACCACCATGCGCCGGTCTCCGACCCGCTCCATCCTCATCACCACCACTGCCGCGGCCCTGCTGCTCTCCGGCTCCGCCGCCTTCGCGGGCGTCGGCCAGGTCGTCGACCCGGTCGCTGACGCCCCGGCCGAGGGCGACCTGACCCTGGTCACCGTCGACAACGGCGTCGACCTGCTGCAGGTCAAGGCCAAGGTGGCCCGGCTCACCGTCGGGCGCACCCACCTGGTCGCCACGCTGACCCCGGTCACCGCCACCGACCCGGCCACGGACCCGGTCGACGAGCCGGAGACCGACCCCGTCGAGGACCCGACGGACCCGGCCGCGGAGCCGGTCGACGCGCCGGAGACCGACCCCATTGACGCGCCGGAGGTCGACGCCCCGGCGGCGTACGTCGTCCGCTCGGTCGTCCTCCCCGCCACGAGCAAGGGGAAGGGCAAGCCGGCCAAGCCGGGGAAGATCGGCGCCGTGCTCGAGTCGGTCGACGCGGCCGGCGAGGTCACCGCGGTCGTCTGCAAGAACGTCAAGGCCACGCTGGCGAAGGGCCGCAACGGCCAGTCGCAGCTGCGGGTGCCTCAGGTCTGCCTCGGCGGGCTCGCCGGCACGATGAGCGTCGTGGTCACCACCGTCGACGCCGATGGTGAGGTCGTCGACGAGGCCGACCCGGTCGAGGTCACCCTCGACTAGTCTCCGAGGAGAGCTCCAAGCGCCGACGGCCCGGCACCACCATCGTGGTGCCGGGCCGTCGTCATGCCTGCCGGCCTGCGTCAGTGACCCACCAGCACGGTCGGGTCCACGCTCTTCTCGCTCTTGCGGCGGGGCAGGAAGAACGCCGGCACCAGCACCAGGGCCACGAGCACCGTCGCCAGCGTGAACGTGCCGCTGAAGACGCCGGCCAGGTCGTCGAGGGTCTGCTGGACCAGGCCCGGCACGGCCTCCGGCGGGATCCCGGACTGCTGGAGGAACCCGGCCAGCTCCTCCTCGTCCTCGGCGACCGAGGCCAGCGCCAGCCCGGTGGGGTCGACGTCGTCCTTGAGCCCGTTGGTGAGCAGCACGGTGAACACCGCCGTGCCGATCGACGCGGCGACCTGCTGCACGATGTTCATCAGCGTCGAGCCGCGGGCGATCGTGTGCTCGCGCAGCGTGGCCAGCGCGGCCGACATGATCGGCATCATCGTGCCGCCCATGCCCAGCCCCATCACGAACAGCGCGCCGAGCAGGTACCAGTACGACGTGGTGGCGTCGAGCTGCGAGAACAGGCCCATGCCGATCGCCACCACCGAGACGCCGGTGAGCACCACCTTGCCGGGACCGATCCGGTCGGCGAGCACACCGGCCACGGGCATCGTCATCATCGCGCCCAGGCCCTGGGGGGCGAGCACGAGCCCGGCGCCGAGGGCGTCCTCGCCACGGACCTGCTGGAAGTAGAGCGGGAACAGCACGCTGGCGCCGAAGAAGGCGATCGCGAAGAACGACATCGCGAGCACCGCCGCGGTGAGGTTGCGGTTCTCGAACAGCCGGACGTCGACCAGCGGGTGCAGGTTCTTGCGGTTCAGCGCCCACGGCACGAACGCGGCCACCAGCACCAGGCCGGCGATGGCCGGAGCCAGCACCTCGGTGTCGGCGATGGTGCCGGTCTCGGGGACCATCGAGACGCCGTAGAGGAACGCCGCGAGGCCCGGCGAGAGCAGCAGCATGCCCAGCCAGTCGAAGGTCTCCGACGGCTCGACGTGGTCGGGGGGCAGCACCTTCGCGGCATAGACCAGCGCGCCCGCGCCGATCGGCAGGTTGATCAGGAAGATCCAGTGCCAGCTGGCGTAGTCGATGAGCGCGCCGCCGACGATCGGGCCGAAGATCGGCCCCAGCAGCATCGGGATGCCGAGCACGGCCATCACCCGGCCGACCCGCTCGGGGCCCGCGGCGCGGGTCAGGATCGTCATGCCGAGCGGCATCAGCATGCCGCCGCCCAGGCCCTGGACCACCCGGAAGGCGACCAGCATCGGCAGGCTCGTGGCCACGGCGCACAGCACCGACCCGAGCGTGAACAGCAGCACGGCCAGCAGGTAGAGGCGCTTGGTGCCGAACCGGTCGGCCGCCCAGCCGGTGAGCGGGATGACCGTGGCCAGTGCCAGCGTGTAGCCGGTCATCGTCCAGGCCACCTGTGCGGAGGTGGCGTCGAACTCCCGCTGGAAGGTCTGCAGCGCCACCGAGACCACCGTGATGTCGAGGATCGACATGATCGCGCCCAGCACGACGACTCCGGCGATGACGAGCGTGCGGCGGTCCAGGCCCATGCCCGGGTCGGGCAGGTGGTGTGGATGGTGGGAGTCGGTGTCCGGCGAGGTCGGGCCGGCAGGGGGATCCATGGTCACCGGACGAGGCTAGGGAAGCCTCACCTTCGGCACCAACCGACTTTGGTCGCCGGCGAGGGTGGCGTTCGTCACCACCGGGAGCGCAAGTCGGCTGCGGCTCGGTGGTCGCGGCGACGTATGACGTCCCGAGGCGGCCGCGGCGGCCGCGGCGGACACGAGCGGCTCAGCCGGCCGGCGGCTCGCGGAAGCGGCTCGGGGTGGTGCCGTGCCAGCGCCGGAACGCCCGGGTGAACGCGGTCTCGTCGGAGTAGCCGAGCCGGGTGGCGATGTCGGTGACCCGGAGCCCCTGCTGCAGCCAGCGGGCGGTGAGCTCCTGCAGGGCCCGCTCGCGCACCGCGCGGAAGGTCAGTCCCTGCTCGGCGAGCAGCCGGTTGAGGTGACGGGTGCTCACCGCCAGGTGCTCGGCCACCCGGTCGCGACCCCAGTCGGGATGCTCGCCGATCAGCCGCCGCACCCGCACAGCGATGCCCTGGTCGTCGAGGCCGGCCAGGGTGCGGTCGGCCAGCTCGCGCAGGTGGTCGCGGAGCGCTCCGTTGGCCTGGGCCAACGGCAGCTCGAGCTGGTCGGGAGTGAAGCCGAGGCTGGTGTGCGTGGCGGAGAAGTGCGTGGCGCAGCCGAGGACGTCGCCGTAGTCGGCGACCGGCGCCAGCGGAGGATGGGTGAACCACACCCCGGCGGGACGGAACCGCTCACCGGTGGCCCACCGGGCCAGGTGCAGCAGCGTGGCGAGGGCGGCCTCGCTGCGCTCCACCGGCCGCACCACGAACCGGTGGGTGAACTGCACGTGCGCCAGCGCGCCGTCGTGGCGCAGGGTGAACGACCCGCCCTCGCCGATCACCGGCGCGTAGGCGGAGAGCTCGTCGAACGCCTCGCCGAGCGTCTCGCAGGTCACCAACAGCATCCCGACGCTGTCGAGGTGGCCCACCTGCACCCGGGCACCGAGCCGCAACCCGGCGAGCGGGTCCGGCGACGCGCTGCAGAACGCCTCCCACAGCTCGTCCTGCTGGGTCAGCGGGATCCGGTCGGCCGCCCGGATGCGCGCGACCAGCTCGGCGGGCAGGGCGATGCCGCCGGCCTCCGCCGCCTGGAGCAGGGCGAGCGCGTAGTGCACGGTCACCCCCGGTCCCGGCTGCGCGTCCATGGCCCGGATTGTCCCCTGTCCCGTCTCGTTCGGCTGATCCCGAGCGGACCAGCGGTGCCTAGTGTGTCCCGGGTCACTGTCGCAGTAGGTAAAGGGAGCACCTCACATGTCATCGCACAGGTACGCCGTCATCGGTGCCGGACCCATGGGGCTGGCCTGTGCCCGCAACCTGCAGCGCGCCGGGATCGACTTCGTCGGCTTCGACCTGCACACCGACGTCGGCGGGCTGTGGGACATCGACAACCCGCACAGCACGATGTACGAGTCCGCGCACCTGATCTCCTCCAAGCGGATGACCGAGTTCGCCGAGTTCCCGATGCGCGACGAGGTGGCGGCCTATCCCAGCCACCGCGAGGTGCGCGACTACCTGCGCGACTACGCCGACCACTTCGACCTGCGCCGCCACTACGAGCTCGGCACCCGCGTGCTCGAGGCGACCCCGGTCGACGGCGGCGGCTGGCAGCTGGTCACCGAGCGCGACGGCGTCCGCGAGACCCGCACCTTCGCCGGCCTGCTGGTCGCCAACGGCACCCTGCACACGCCGTACACCCCGCAGCTGCCCGGCGAGTTCGCCGGCGAGCTGCTGCACTCCTCGGACTACCGCAGCGCCGAGGTCTTCGAGGGCAAGCGGGTGCTGGTCGTCGGCTGCGGCAACTCCGGTGCCGACATCGCCGTCGACGCGGTGCACCACGCCGCGTCGGTCGATCTGAGCGTGCGGCGCGGCTACCACTTCCTGCCGAAGTTCGTCGCCGGGCGGCCGGTCGACACCCTCGGCGGCAAGGTCGGGCTGCCCCGGGCGGTCAAGCAGCGCGTGGACGGCGCGCTGATCCGGGCGCTGGTCGGCAAGCCGTCCGACTACGGGCTGCCGGACCCCGCCTACCGGCTCTACGAGTCCCACCCGGTGGTGAACTCGCTGGTGCTGCACCACCTCGGCCACGGCGACATCACCGCGCGGCGCGACCTGGCCGCGGTCGAGGGCCACACGGTGCGCTTCGCCGACGGAGAGTCGGCCGACTACGACCTGGTGCTGCTGGCCACCGGCTACCAGCTCGACTGGCCGTTCCTGGACCGCTCGCTGCTCAACTGGCCCGACGACGCCCAGGCGCCGCAGCTCTACCTCAACGCCTTCCACCCCGAGCGCGACGACCTGTTCGTGATGGGCATGGTCGAGGCGACCGGGCTGGGCTGGGAGGGCCGCAACCAGCAGGCGAGGCTGGTGGCCGGCTACCTGCGGCACAAGCTCGCCGGCACCGAGGCCGCCGCCCAGTTCGACCGGGTACGCCGCGAGCGCGCCGCCGAGCGCGTCGACGGCGGCTACCGCTACCTGCGGCTGGCCCGGATGGCCTACTACGTCAACAAGGACGCCTACCTGGCGGCGCTGCGCGGCCACCTGGCCCGGCTCGACCCGGACGCCGCGCCGGCGCTGCTCCCGCGCCGCGACGACCCGACCCCGGTGCCGGCGTCAGCATCGGAGGTCTCGGGATGAACGTCGACATGGAGCTCCCCGACCTCACGATCCTCAACGTCCTGCTGGCGTTCATGATGTTCGGGGTCTCGCTGACCCTGCGGCCCTCCGACTTCCGGCGCATCCTCAAGGCGCCGGTCGCGCCGGCGGCGGGTCTGGTGGCCCAGTTCCTGCTGTTGCCCGCCGGCACCTGCCTGGTGACCTGGTGGCTCCCGATCGACCCCGAGCTCGCGCTGGGCATGATGCTGGTCGCCGCCTGCCCGGGCGGCAGCTTCTCCAACATCCTCACCTGGCTGGCGCGCGGCAACGTCGCGGTGTCGGTGAGCATGACCGCGGTCTCGAGCCTGGCCGCGACCGTGCTCACCCCGCTGAACTTCGCGCTCTACGGCACGCTCAACCCCCGCACCCGCGACCTGATGACCGACATCGCCGTCGACCGCGGCGACCTGCTGCTGCTGGTGCTGCTGGTGCTGGCGGTCCCGATGGTGGTCGGCATGCTCGCCGGCACCCGCTTCCCGCGGTTCGCCCGGCGCAGCGAGAAGACCCTGCGGATCGTCTCGATGCTGGTCTTCCTGCTGTTCGTCGCGGTCGCGTTCGGCAACAACATGGGGCTCTTCCTCGACCAGTTCCACACGTTCTTCTGGCTGGTCGTCGGCCACAATGTGATCGCGCTCAGCCTGGGCTACCTGGCCGGCCGGGCGATGCGGGTGCCGGTCAGCGACCGGCGCGCGATCACCCTCGAGGTGGGCATCCAGAACTCCGGGCTCGGCCTGGTCATCGGCTTCACGTTCTTCCCCGACCTCGGCGGCATCCTGCTGATCGCCGCGTTCTGGGGCGTGTGGCACCTCGTCTCGGGGCTGACCGTCGCCCAGTTCTGGTCGCGCCGGCCGCTGCCCGCCGACGACCCCGCGCACCCCGACCGGCTGAAGGTGAAGTACGCATGACCGCCCCCGACCACCACGGGCCCACCCCCGGCCGGGCACCCAAGCGGGTCCTGGTCACCGGTGCCGCCGGCTACCTGGGCCGCCAGCTGTGCGAGCGTCTCGCGGCCTCCCCGGCGTACCACGTGCTCGGCGTCGACGTGCGCGGGCCCGAGGACGTCGAGGGCCCGCTCGGCTTCGAGCTGCGCCGCCTCGACGTGCGCGACCCGGCCCTCGCCGACGTGGCCGCCGGGCACCGCACCACCCACGTCGTCCACCTCGCCTCTGTGCTGCAGGCCTCGCGCGACCGGGCCCGCGACCACGACATCGACGTGGGCGGCACCCGCAACGTGCTCGAGGCGTGCCTGGCCGCCGGGGTCGGGCACCTCACCGTGACCAGCTCCGGCGCGGCGTACGGCTACCACCCCGACAACCCGGCGTGGATCGACGAGGCCGACCCGCTGCGCGGCAACCCCGAGTTCGCCTACAGCGACCACAAGCGGCTCGTCGAGGAGCTGCTCGCCCGCTACCGCACCGAGCACCCCGAGCTGCGGCAGCTGGTGCTGCGCCCCGGCACGGTGCTCGGCGACACCACCGAGAACCAGATCACCGGCCTGTTCACCGGACGCCGGGTGCTGGCGCTGCGCGGCAGCGACTCGCCGTTCGTGCTGATCTGGGACGCCGACGTGCTCGCGATCCTCGAGCAGGGGGTGCGCACCGACGCGACCGGCATCTTCAACCTGGCCGGCGACGGCGCGCTGACGATGGCCGAGATCGCCGACCTGCTCGGCAAGCCGCTACTGCGGCTGCCGGTGTGGCTGGTCCGGGCCGGCCTGCAGGTGCAGCGCTGGCGCGGGCGGCCGGTCGGTCCCGAGCAGGTCGCGTTCCTGCGCTACCGCCCGGTGCTGTCGAACCGGCGGTTGAAGGAGGAGTTCGGCTACGTCCCGCAGCGCACCACCGCCGAGGTGCTGCGCGGGTTCGCGGTCGCCCGCGGCATGCTGGCCCCGGCGGACGCCGAGCCGGAGCGGGAGCGCGCGTGAACGTCGTCCTGGTCACCGGCGCCGCCTCCGGGCTGGGCTGGGCGATGGCCCGGCACTGGTACGCCGCGGGCCACCGGCTGGTGCTCGCCGACGTGGACGCCGACGGGCTGCGCCGGCGCGAGAGCGAGCTCGCCGATCCCGAGCGGGTGGCGACGGTCGTCGCCGACGTGACCGACGCCGGCGACGTCGCCCGGATGGTGGAGCAGACGCGGCTCCGGTTCGGCCGGCTGGACGTGCTGGTCAACAACGCCGGCATCACGCACCGCTCCGCGGCCCACCGCACCGACCCCGAGGTGTTCCGCAAGGTGATGGCCGTCGACTGGCAGGGCCCGGTCGAGCTGACCCTCGCCGCGCTGCCGCTGCTGCGGGAGAGCCGCGGGGCGGTGGTCTGCATCGGGTCGATGGCCGGCTGGATGCCGGTGCCCGGCCGCGCGGCGTACTGCGCCGCGAAGAGCGCGCTCGCGCAGTTCTTCGAGGTGCTGCGCCTCGAGCTGGAGCCCGAGGTGCGGGTGCTGATGGTCTATCCGAGCTTCCTGGACACCCCGATCGAGGCGCACGCGCTCGGCGAGGACGGCCGCCCGACCGTCCGGCCGCGGTCGACGGTGGGCCGGCTGCGCACCGCCGAGCAGACCGCCGCGCTGATCGACCGGGCGCTGCGCGAGGAGAGGCCGCGGCTGTTCCCCGACCGGGGCACCGTCGCGGCGAGCCTGCTGTGGCGGCTGCTGCCGTCGACCTACCAGCGGATCGTGCGGCGCCGCTTCGCCGCGGACCTGGCATGAGCGACCCGTGGCTGTGGGTCGCCGGCTTCGTGCTGGTCGCCTACACCGTCGAGGCGGTCACCGGGTTCGGCAGCATCGTGATCGCGGTGTCGCTGGGCGCGCTGGTGCTGCCGGTGGCCGACCTGCTGCCGGTGCTGGTGCCGCTGAACGTGCTGATGACCTCGTTCCTGGTGACCCGGCACCGGCGGCACGTGGACCGGCCCACGCTGGTGCGCCGGATCCTGCCGCTGATGCTCGCCGGGATGCTGGTCGGCTACCTCGCCGCCCCGCACCTGCCGGCCGGTTCGCTGCGGATGGTGCTGGGGGCGCTGGTGCTGTGGTTCGCGCTGCGCGAGCTGGGCCGCTGGCTGCGCCGGGTGGAGCCGCGCCGGCACGGTCCGTGGCTGACCCGGTCGCTGATCGTCGGCGCGGGGGTCTCGCACGGCCTGGTCGCCTCGGGCGGGCCGCTGCTGGTCGCCGGGCTGGCCGGCACCACGCTCGGCAAGGCCGCGCTGCGGGCGACCCTGCTGACTGTGTGGCTGCTGCTGAACACCACGCTGACCGTGCTGTTCGCGCTCGCCGGCAGCCTGCTGCCGGCGCTGCCGCGGGTGTTGGCGCTGACCCCGGTGCTGGTCGTCGGACTGGTCGCCGGCGAGGTGCTGCACCGCCGCCTCGACGAGCAGGTCTTCCGCCGGGTCGTGCACCTGCTGCTCGCCGGCACCGGGGTCGCCCTGCTCGTCGGCGGCTGAGCACTCCGGCAGGCGATGGCTGCCCCCGCGCCTCCGGCGCCCACCCGTCAGCGGTCGAGCACGCCCTCGACGGCCGAGACCAGCGCCGGGTCCCCCGGCTCGACGCCGGGGCTGAAGCGCGCCACCACGTCGCCGTCGGCGGAGATCAGGAACTTCTCGAAGTTCCAGGTCACGTCGCCGGCCTCGCCCTTCTCGTTCGGCGTCTCGACCAGTCCCGCGTAGACCGGGTGCCGCCCGTCGCCGTTGACCTCGATCTTCTCGGTCATCGGGAAGGTCACGCCGTACGTCGCGCTGCAGAACTCGGCGATCTCGTCGGCGCTGCCGGGCTCCTGCCCCATGAACTGGTTGCACGGCAGGCCGACGACGGTGAACCCGCGCCCGGCGTAGGTCTCGTGCAGCCGCTCCAGCCCGGCGTACTGCGGGGTCAGCCCGCACTTGCTCGCGACGTTGACCAGCAGGGCCGGCGCGCCGCCGGTCACCTCGCCCAGGGTCGCGGGGGAGCCGTCGAGCCGGGCGATCGGGAGGTCCAGGATGCTCATGGCGGCGAGCCTACGGCCCCCGAGGCGAGCCCGACCGGCCGTGCCCGCTGTCCGTGCCCCTGTCCGTGCCGGGGGCTACCGTCGGCTGCGGCCCCCGCCGTCCCCGACCCGAGCCGAGGTGCGTTGAGCTTCGTCCCCGTCACCGGACCCGCCGCGTTCCGTGCCGCCGACCCGCCCCGGGAGGGGGTCGTCGAGTTCAGCGACGAGCGGCGCACGGTCGAGCTGCCGATGCGGGCGGCGCTGCCGGTGCTCACCCGCGCCCACCGGCGCGACGACCTCCACCCGAGCGTGGGGCTGCTCTCCGGTGCCGCGCTGCTGGCGCTGCGGCTGGTGGCGGCCGGCCACCTGCGGCCGGCCGAGGGCGATGCGCAGACGCCCGGGTGGCGGGTGGCTCCGCTGGGTGAGGAGGACGCCGAGCGAGTGCGGCTGCTGGCCCGGGCCCGCGGCGAGGACCCCGAGGCCGCCGAGCGTGTGGTGCGCCAGCTGCTCGACGCGGTGGCCGACACCATGCCGCGCACCGCCCCGGTGTCGACCGCCCCGGCCCGCACCGCGTCCCCCTCCGCAACGCCTCCCTCCGGCCGGGCTCCCGGGGCACGGCGCCCCGGTGGCGACTTCGAGCGTCGCCTGCAGGCCCGGCTCGCGCACCGGCTCCGACCCCGGGAGGACGACCGTCCGCAGCTGGTCACGATCTCGCTGCGGGTCGAGGCCGACGAGGAGGAGCTGGTCGCCGGCGCGGTCCGGCTGGTGCTCCAGGTGCACGACGAGCGCAACCCGCTGCACGTCTGCGACGCCGCGCTGCTCTGGACGGCTCCCGACGACCCGGGCGATGCTCCCGACGGCTCGAGCCACGGCTTCGGCGACCGGGCCCGCACCCACGCGGTGATCGCGCTGCGCGGGGCGGCCGAGGCGTGGCCGGTGCTCGACCGGTTCCTCGAGCTGCGGGTGCCCGACCAGCTCACCCTCGACACCGACGAGCTGGTCAGCCTCCTCGAGCACGGTGTGGCCGCGCTCGCCGCCCGCGGCGTCGACGTGCTGTGGCCGCGCAGCCTGGGGCGTGACCTCACCGCCCGCACGGTCCTCGACATGGCCGATCGCCCCTCTCGCTCCCGCGACGACGCGCGCGGCCCGCGGGAGGAGCCGCTCCAGGACGGCCTGCTCCGCACCGACGCGCTGTTCTCGTTCCGATGGCAGCTGGCCGTGCACGGCGAGCCGCTGAACGAGGAGGAGATGGACCAGCTGGCCGCGGCGGCCAGCCCGATCCTCAAGCTGCGCGGCGGCTGGACCGTGGTCGACCCTGCCACCGCCCGCAAGGCCCGCAGGCGCCTGGTCCGCACCGTCAGGCCGGTCGAGGCGGTGGCCGCCGCGCTCACCGGTGTGGTCAGGGTCGATCCCGCGACCGAGGGCGAGGACGGCGCCGCCGAGGTGGTCGTCGGCGCCTCGTTGCGCCGGCTGCACCAACGGCTCCTCGATGCGCCCACCCGCGATCCGATCGCGCCCCCGGCCGGCCTGCGCGCCGAGCTGCGCCACTACCAACAGCAGGGGCTGACGTGGCTGGCCGAGATGACCTCGCTCGGGCTGGGTGTGTGCCTGGCCGACGACATGGGGCTGGGCAAGACCGTCACGCTGATCGCGCTCCACCTGCACCGTGCCGAGCACGCGCGGGCGGCCGGCCGCGAACCGGGACCCACCCTGGTGGTGTGCCCGGCGAGCCTGCTCGGCAACTGGGAGGCCGAGGTCCGGCGCTTCGCACCCGGCGTCCCGGTCCGTCGCTTCCACGGCGGTGCCCGCACCCTCGACGGGCTCACCGAGGGGTTCGTGCTCACCACCTACGGCACCCTGCGCAGCTCGCTGGCCGCCGGCCAGCAGGGCGTCGAGCGAGCGGAGCCGCTGGACGCGGCGCTCCCCCTCGAGCAGCTCGACTCGGTCCCGACCGGGCTGCGCGACGTCCCATGGGACCTCGTCGTCGCCGACGAGGCCCAGCACGTCAAGAACCCCCGCTCGGCGGTCGCCCGGGCGCTGCGCACGGTGCCGAGCCGGGCCCGGGTCGCGCTCACCGGCACCCCCGTCGAGAACGAGCTCACCGAGCTGTGGGCGATCCTCGACTGGGCCACGCCCGGCCTGCTCGGCAGCCGCAACGCCTTCCGCAAGGCCTGGGCCGCGCCGATCGAGTCCGGTGCCGACCCGCGGGTGGCCCGGCAGTTCGCCGACCTGGTGCGGCCGTTCCTGCTCCGCCGCCGCAAGTCCGACCCCGGCATCGCCCCCGAGCTGCCACCGAAGACCGAGACCGACCACCTGCTGCGACTCACCCGCGAGCAGGTCGTGCTCTACGAGGCGTTCGTGCGCGACACCATGGCCCGCATCGAGCGCGCCGACGAGACGACCCGGCGTGGCCTGGTGCTGTCGCTGCTCACCGGGCTGAAGCAGATCTGCAACCACCCCGCGCACTTCCTCAAGCAGTCCTCGGGCCGGCTGGCCGGGCGGTCGCAGAAGCTCGACCTGCTCGACGAGCTCCTCGGCACGGTGCTGGCCGAGGACGGCGCGGTGCTGCTGTTCACCCAGTACGTCGCCATGGGCCGGCTGCTCGAGAGCTACCTGTCCTCCGCCGGGGTGCCCCATCAGTTCCTGCACGGCGGCACCCCGGTGCGCGAGCGCGAGTCGATGGTCGCGGCCTTCCAGGCCGGCGCGGTGCCGGTGTTCCTGCTGTCGCTGAAGGCCGGCGGCACCGGCCTCAACCTCACCCGCGCCGACCACGTCGTGCACCTCGACCGCTGGTGGAACCCCGCCGTGGAGGACCAGGCCACCGACCGGGCCTACCGGATCGGGCAGACCAAGCCGGTGCAGGTGCACCGGATGGTCGTGCAGGGCACGATCGAGGAGCGGGTCGGGCTGCTGCTGGAGCGCAAGCGGTCGCTGGCCGACAGCGTGCTCGCCCGGGGCGAGACCGCGCTCACCGAGCTCGACGACGCCGAGCTGTTCGACCTGGTCAGCTACCGGCCGGAGCGCTGAGGTGGAGGCGGTGCCCGGGCCGGCGGGCTCCGACGTGGCCCTGACGCTGCCCCGAGCCGCCGGTCGGCGCAGTCGGGGCCCGATGGCGTGGTGGGCCAAGGCGTGGGCGCGCGCCGTCGAGGAGGCGGCGTACGGCGAGCGCGAGCTGCGCGGGGCGCGGTCGCTGGCCCGCGCGGGGCTGGTCGGCCGCATCACGCTGGGCCGCGGCTCGTTCGTGGCGGCGGTCCAGGCCTCCGAGCGCGACCCCGACGAGCTGTGCACGGTCGCGGGCGCGGTGCCGGTGTTCGACGCCGCCGAGGTGTCGGCCCTGGTCGAGACCGTGGCGGCCGAGTCCGGACGGCTGGCCGCGCTGCTCGCGGGCGATCTGCCCCACTCGCTGGTGGAGCACGCCGAGGAGGCCGGGGTCGAGCTGCTGCCCTACGGCGGCGAGCTGACCACCGAGTGCACCTGCACCAGCTGGGTCGACCCCTGCGTGCACGGCCTGGCGGTGCTCACGGCGCTGGGCTGGCTGGTCGAGGCCGACCCGTTCGTGCTGCTGCACCTGCGCGGACTGCCCCGCGAGGAGCTGCTCGCCCGGCTGCACGCGCGAGTGCAGGACCCCGACGGCGACCCGGGCGGCGACGAGGTCGAGCCCGGCTCCGGTGAGGCCGCCGAGCCGGAGCTGGTCACCGACCTCGAGACCGCCCTCGACGCCGCGCTGAGGGCACGGCGGGTGCTGCAGATCCTGCAGGGCGACGACCCCGACCAACCGCTCGACCACCTGCTCTGAGACCGATCGTCACCGCTTCCCGCCCTCTTCGGTCCTGTCGATACCCGGGTCGAGGAACGATCGAGCGGGCTCAGCGGCTGCCGACGGCGAGCACGGCCTCGGTGTCGAGCCGCAGCAGGCCGTCCTCGAGGAGCGGCTGCACCAGCCGGTCGTACGCCGCCCGCATCCGCGCGCGGACCGGTGCCGGCTGGCTGGTGACGGTGACGCCGATGCCACCGACACCGGCCGCGGCGCCGTTCCACAGCGCGTCGGGGTCGGTGCGGTGGGTCCAGCGCAGCGGCCGGGCTTCGACGTCGCGGAGCCCCGCGTCGGTGAGCAGTGCGGCGAGCCCGTCGACGGTGCGCGGGAAGTCGAGCTCCTCGGGGAGGCGCGTGGAGGGAGGAGGCACCGCCCCGCTCTCGTCGATGACCGCTGCCCACAGCCGGGACTGGACGTTGTGCCCGGACGGCCAGATCGTCACCGCCACCCTTCCGCCGGGGGCGGACACCCGCGCCAGCTCGGCCGCCGCCCGGCGCGGGTCGGGCACGTGGTTGAGCACGAAGTTGGCGGTCACGACGTCGAAGCCGGCCGCGGACGAGCCGTCGGGGAACGGGAGCTCGGGCAGGGCGGCGTGGTGCAGTTCGACACCGGGGGCGCGTCGCGCCGCGATGCGCAGCATGCCGGCGTCTGCGTCCACGGCGGTCACCATCGCGCCGGCGGTTCGGGCGAGGGCGGCGAGATCGCCGGGGCCGGTGCCCACATCGAGCAGTCGCGGGGTGGCCGCCGGTCGGTTCGCGCCGAGGCCGGCGGCGGCGAGGAGCTCCGGGAACGTGCCGGCGCACAGCGGCGCGAACGTCTCGGCGTACGCCTCGGCCACGGCGTCCCAGCCCACCGATTCCCGCCGACCCGTCACTGATTCACCCGAATCTGCGGCGTGTCGAGGAACGATCGACGGGTCGTCAGCACGCGAGGCCGACCGCAGCCGTCGCCATCGACCGCAGCAGGTCGCGCATGGCGACGTCGGGGAGCAACCCGCTGTGCGGCGTGGAGTTGATCAGGCCGAACGCCGCGTGGGCCATCGCTCGCGCCCGGTCCAGCTCGCCCGCGCGCCCCGAGGAGCCGGCGAGCCCGGCTTCCCGCAGCTGCTCGGCCCAGAGGTCGACGTAGGCGCGCTGCAGGTCGCGGACCTGCTCGCGGGCGTCGTCGGGCAGTGACTCCCAGTCGCGGTCCTGGACCACGATCAGCGCGCGGTGCCGCAGGGCGAAGTCGACGTGCCAGTCGACGAGCGAGTCGAGGGCAGCCTCCGGTCCGGGGGCGGCCGCCACCCGCGTGCTGCCCTCTGCGAGCAGCCGCTCGCTGATCGAGACGAGCATCTCGGCCAGCACGGCGTCCTTGGACGCGAAGTGCTTGTAGATCGCGGGGCCCGACATGCCGCAAGCCGCGCCGAGCTCGGCCACCGACACTCCGTGGAACCCACGGGCGGCGAACAGCTCGGCCGCCGTCGCCAGGATCTGTTCGCGCCGCCCGGTGGCCGGAGTGCTCGTGGTGGCCGCGTCGACCACCTGGTCCGCCCGTCCGCTCACGCGCCCAGGTTAGCGGTCGTTCACCTCGAGGGTGGCGGTGCTCTCGCTGCCGACCCGTCGATCGTTCCGCGACACGCCGCGGAAACGCGGGAATCAGTGACGGGTCGGCGTCAGGAGGCGAGGAAGGAGCGGATCCGGTCGTGGTAGCCGGGCGGCTCGAGGAGGAACGAGTCGTGGCCCCACGGGGAGCGCAGCTCGGTGAAGTCGACCGACAGCCCGAGCCGGCGCAGCTCGGCGACCAGGTGCACCGACTGGCGGGTGTCGAAGCGCCAGTCGCTGTCGAAGGAGGTGACCTGGAACCGGGTGGAGGACGCCGAGAGCCGGCCGCCGGTCGCCGGGTCGGCGAACGGCTCGAAGTAGTCCAGCAGCCGGGTGAGGTAGAGGTAGGACAACGCGTCGAAGCGCTCCACGAACGACGACCCCTGGTGCTGCAGGTAGTGCTCGACGCTGTAGTCCGGCTCCAGCCGCATCGCGTCACCGGTGGTGTCGCGCTCGTGGCCGAACTTCGCGGCCAGCGCCTGGTCGGAGACGTAGGTGATGTGCGCGAGCATCCGGGCCACCTTGAGACCCGTGCGGGGGATGGTGCCGTGCTCGAGGTAGCGCCCGTCGTGGAACTCCGGGTCGCTGCGGATCGCCTCCCGCGCCACGGTCGAGAACGCGATGTTCTCCGTCGACAGTTGCGCCGAGGCGGCCACGATCACCGCCCGCTCGATCTGCTCGGGCTCGTCGATGACCCACTGCAGCACCTGCATGCCGCCCAGCGACCCGCCCACCGCGGCGTACAACCGCTCGATGCCGAGGTGCCGGAGCAGCCGGCGGTGCACCGTCACCAGGTCCTGCATGTGCAGCAACGGGAAGTCCAGGCCGTAGGGCCGCCCGGTCGCCGGGTTCGGGGAGGACGGCCCGGTGGTGCCGGCGCAGCCGCCGAGCAGGTTCGCCGAGACCACGAAGAACCGTCTCGTGTCGAGCGGCTTGCCCGGCCCGATCAGGTTGTCCCACCAGCCGCGCCGCTTGGCGCCCAGGTGCATGCCGGCGGCGTGCGCGTCGCCGGTCAGGGCGTGGCAGACGAACACCGCGTTGTCGCGGGCGGCGTTCAGCTCGCCGTAGGTCTCGTAGGCGACCTCGACGTGGTCGAGCCGCCCGCCGGCGCGCAGCAGCAGCGGGTCCTCCGCGGTCGCGAGGAGGACCCGCTGCAGCTCGACATAGCCCAGCGAGCTCACGCCGGTACGCCGCGGGGGCGCGCTGGCCGGTTCACGTGCGGCTCACTTGCTGGCGGCGAGGGCCTGCTCGAGGTCGGCGATGACGTCGTCGACGTGCTCGATGCCGATCGAGAGCCGGACCATCTCCTCGGGCACGCCGGCCGCCTCGAGCTCGTCGGGGGTGAGCTGGCTGTGGGTGGTGGTCGCGTTGTGGATCGCCAGCGACTTCGCGTCGCCGATGTTCGCCAGGTGGCTGAACAGCTCAAGCGACTCGATGAACCGCTTCCCGCCGTCGCGGCCCGACTTCAGCCCGAAGCTGACCAGACCGCCGTAGCCCCGGCCGGTGAGCGTGCGGTCGGCGACCTCGCGGAAGCGGCTGTCCTCGAGGCCGGGGTAGCTGACCCAGGAGACCGCGTCGTGCGCCTGCAGGAACTCTGCGACCGCCAGGGCGTTGGCCGAGTGGCGCTCCATGCGCAGGTGCAGCGTCTCCAGGCCCTGGAGGAACAGCCAGGAGTTCATCGGGGTGGTGGCGCCGCCGGTGTTGCGCAGCAGCACGGTGCGGGCGCGGATGATGTAGGCGAGGTTGCCGACCGCCTCGGTCCACACCACGCCGTGGTAGGCGGCGTCGGGCTGGGTGAGCCCCGGGAACCGCTCGGCGTGGGCGGCCCAGTCGAAGTTGCCCGAGTCGACGATCACGCCGCCGATCGAGGTGCCGTGGCCGCCGATGTACTTGGTGGCGGCGTGCACGACGACGTCCGCGCCGTGCTCGAAGGGCCGGCACAGGTACGGCGAGGGGGCGGTGTTGTCGATGATCAGCGGCAGGCCGACGGCGTGGGCGGCGTCGGCCCAGGCGCGGATGTCGATGACGTTGATGCTGGGGTTGCCGATGGTCTCGCCGAAGACCAGCTTGGTCTTGTCGTCGACGGCCGCGGCGAGCTCCTCGGGCTTCTCGGGGTCGACGAAGCGCACCTCGATGCCGAACTGGGGCAGCGTGTGGGCGAACAGCGCGTAGGTGCCGCCGTAGAGCGTGGAGAGCGCCACGATGTTGTCGCCGGCGTAGGTCAGGTTCAGCACCGCGTAGGTGGTCGCCATCGAGCCGGAGGCGGTGGCCAGCGCTCCGACGCCGCCCTCGAGCTGGGTCATCCGCTGCTCGAAGACGTCCTGGGTCGGGTTCATGATCCGGGTGTAGATGTTGCCCGGCTCGGCGAGCGCGAACAGGTTCGCGGCGTGCTCGGTGTCGTTGAAGACGTAGGACGTCGTCTGGTAGATCGGCACGGCCCGCGCGTTGGTGGTCGGGTCGGCCTGCTCCTGGCCGGCGTGCACCGCGAGGGTCTCGGGGCGGTAGGTCATGGGGTCCTCCGTGGGTGAGCGGAGCCCTCAGCCTGCCGGTGAGTGGGCGACCGTCTCGGTTCTGTCTCGCTCAGCGAGACGCATGTTCATATCGTGAGATGGACGGGACTGCCGGCCTGCCGGGAGCGGTCGACATCCACTATCGATGGACGCCGTGGTTAACGATCGCTAACCTGGGCTCGTGTCCCAGGCCAGCACAGCACCGCCCGACCTCCGCTCGCTCGTCGACCAGCTGCGCGAACGGCTCGAGGTCGCCCGGCTCGGCGGGTCCGAGTCCGCCCGCCGCAAGCACACCGAGCGCGGCAAGCTGCTCGCCCGCGACCGGGTCGACCGGCTGCTCGACCCCGGCAGCCCGTTCCTCGAGCTGAGTCCGCTCGCGGCGTACGGCATGTACGGCAGCGGCGCCGAGGCGGAGGAGTACGCCGTGCCGAGCGCCGGCATCGTCACCGGCATCGGCTCGGTCTCCGGACGCCAGTGCCTGGTGATCGCCAACGACGCCACGGTCAAGGGCGGCACCTACTACCCGATGACCGTCAAGAAGCACCTGCGGGCGCAGGCCGTCGCGGCGGAGAACCGGCTGCCCTGCCTCTACCTGGTCGACTCCGGCGGCGCCTTCCTGCCCCGCCAGGACGAGGTGTTTCCTGACCGCGAGCACTTCGGGCGGATCTTCTTCAACCAGGCCCAGATGTCGGCCCGCGGCATCCCGCAGATCGCCAGCGTGATGGGCTCCTGCACCGCCGGCGGCGCCTACGTGCCCGCGATGTCCGACGAGACCGTGATCGTCAAGGAGCAGGGCACGATCTTCCTCGGCGGTCCGCCGCTGGTGAAGGCCGCCACCGGCGAGGTGGTCACCGCCGAGGAGCTCGGCGGCGGCGAGGTGCACGCCCGCACCTCCGGGGTGGTCGACCATCTCGCCGACGACGACGCCCACGCCCTCGCGATCGTGCGCAGCATCGTCGACACCTTCGAGCGGCCGGCGCCGTCCTCGCTCGAGGTGCACCCCTCCGAGGAGCCGCACGAGGACCCCGCCACGCTCTACGACGTGGTGCCCGCCGACACCCGCACCCCCTACGACGTGCGCGAGGTGATCCGCCGCGTCGTCGACGGCAGCCGGCTGCACGAGTTCAAGAAGCTCTACGGCGAGACGCTCGTGTGCGGCTTCGCCCGCATCCACGGCTACCCGGTGGGCATCATCGCCAACAACGGCATCCTGTTCAGCGAGTCCGCGCTCAAGGGCGCTCACTTCGTCGAGCTGTGCAACCAGCGCGGCGTGCCGCTGGTCTTCCTGCAGAACATCTCGGGGTTCATGGTCGGCCGCGAGTACGAGAACCGCGGCATCGCCCGCGACGGCGCCAAGCTGGTCACCGCGGTGTCCTGCTCGGTGGTGCCGAAGCTGACCGTGGTCATCGGCGGCTCGTTCGGAGCCGGCAACTACGGCATGTGCGGGCGCGCCTACGACCCGCGCTTCCTGTGGATGTGGCCCAACGCGCGGATCTCGGTGATGGGTGGCGAGCAGGCCGCCTCGGTGCTCGCGACCGTGCGCCGCGACGGCATCGAGGGTCGCGGCGAGAGCTGGTCGGCCGACGAGGAGGAGGCGTTCAAGGCGCCGATCCGCGCCCAGTACGACGAGCAGGGCTCGGCCTACTACTCCACCGCCCGGCTCTGGGACGACGGGATCATCGACCCCGCCGAGACCCGTCGCGTGCTCGGCATGGGCCTCGCGGTCGCCGCGCAGGCGCCGATCCCCGAGCCCTCCTACGGCATCTTCCGCATGTGAGGCGGCATCCCATGACCACCCTCCACACCGTCCTGATCGCCAACCGCGGCGAGATCGCCCTGCGGGTGATGCGCACCTGCCGCCGGATGGGGCTGCGCACCGTCGCGGTCTACACCGACCTCGACGCCGACGCCCCACACGTCCGCGCCGCCGACGACGCGGTGCGGGTGCCGTCCTACCTCGACGTCGACGCGGTCGTCGCCGCCGCGGTCGACAGCGGCGCCGACGCGGTGCACCCCGGCTACGGCTTCCTCTCCGAGCGGGCGCCCTTCGCGCGGGCGCTGGCCGAGGCGGGCGTCGCCCTCGTCGGGCCCACTGCCGAGGTGATCGACCTGATGGGGCGCAAGGACGCCGCCCGCGAGGTCGCGGTCGCCGCCGGCGTGCCGGTCGTGCCGTCGTACTCCCTCGACGACGACCCGGCGACCTACGCCTACCCAGTCCTGGTCAAGGCCGCCGCCGGGGGCGGCGGCAAGGGCATGCGCGTGGTGCGCTCGGCCGCCGAGCTGCCCGAGGCGGTGGCCGCCGCCCGGCGCGAGGCCGCCACCGCGTTCGGCGACGACACCCTGCTCGTGGAGGTCTACGTCGAGCGCGGCCGGCACATCGAGGTGCAGGTGCTCGGCGACACCCACGGCAACGTCGTCCACCTCTTCGAGCGCGACTGCTCGCCGCAGCGCCGGCACCAGAAGGTGCTGGAGGAGGCGCCCGGCCCCACCGTCGACGCCGATCTCCGGTCGCGGCTGACCACGGCCGCGGTCGACCTCGCCCGCCACGTCGGCTACGTCGGGGCCGGCACCGTGGAGTTCCTCGTCGACGCCGACACCGGCGCGGCGTACTTCCTGGAGATGAACACCCGGCTCCAGGTCGAGCACCCGGTCACCGAGGCGGTCACCGGGGTCGACCTGGTCGAGCTGCAGCTGCGGGTGGCCGCGGGCGAGCCGCTGCCGCTCACCCAGGACGACCTCACGCTGACCGGGCACGCGATCGAGGCCCGGGTGTACGCCGAGGACGCCTACGGCGGCTTCCTGCCGCAGGCCGGCACGGCCGTGCTGGTGCGGTGGCCCGACCCGGGCCTGGCCCGGGTCGACCACGCGCTGGCCGACGGCCAGGTGGTCAGCACCTCCTACGACCCGATGCTGGGCAAGGTGGTCGTGCACGGGCCGGACCGCGAGTCGGCGCGCCGCGGCCTGGTCGCCGCCCTCGACGAGACCGCGATCCTGGGGCTGACGACCAACACCGGCTTCCTGCGCGAGCTGGTGGCCGGCCCCGAGTTCGCCGCCGCGACCATCGACACCGCCTGGCTGGACCGGGCCACCTTCACCGCCCCCGACCCCGCCACCGCCCGCACCATCGCCGCCTGGACCGACGTCGCCGTGCGCACGATGACCAGCGAGGTGCCCTCGCCGTTCCGGCCCGACGGCTGGCGGCTCGGCGCCGACCCGGCGCCCGTGCTGGTCGAGCTGGACGACGTGACGCTGAGCGTCGACCGGGCCCGCGGGCTGGTCGGCGGCCCCGACGACACCGTCGAGGTCCGCGAGTTCCGCTGCGACCACCACGTGGTGGTGCTCGGCGTCGGCGGCCGGCGCCACCAGGCCGTGGTCAACGCCGATCGGCACACCGTCGAGGTCGTCCACCACGGACACCGGCACGTGTTCACCCGCCCCGACGTGTTCGCCGACGACGCGGTCGCCGCGGGCGACGGCACCCTGGTCGCACCGATGCCGGGCACCCTGCTGGAGGTGCGGGTCGCCGAGGGCGCCCGGGTCGGGCACGGCGAGGTCCTCGGGGTGCTGGAGGCGATGAAGATGGAGGTCGCGCTGACCGCTCCCTTCGCCGGCACCGTGTCCGCCGTCGGCGCCGCCGCGGGCGCGCAGGTGGCGCTCGGGGCGATGCTGTTCCAGGTCGACCCTGCCGAGACCCAGGAGGATTGAGATGACCGGCATGCGCGCCCCGATGGTGGTGCCGGCGCACCCGACGCCGATCGCCCCGCTGCCGAGAGCGGTGACGATCTACGAGGTCGGCCCCCGCGACGGGCTGCAGAACGAGTCCGCCCAGGTGCCCACCGAGGTCAAGGCCGAGTTCGTGCGCCGGCTCCTCGACGCGGGGTTGCCGGTCGTCGAGGCGACCAGCTTCGTGTCGCCGAAGTGGGTGCCCCAGCTCGCCGACGCCGAGCAGCTGCTGCGAGCGCTGGGCCCCACCGCCGTGCAGCTGCCGGTGCTGGTGCCGAACGAGCGCGGCCTGGACCGGGCGCTGGAGCTGGGCTGCCGCCGGATCGCGATCTTCGCCTCCGCCACCGACACCTTCGCCCGCAAGAACCTCAACCGCGACCTGGAGGGCCAGTTCGCGATGTTCGAGCCGACCATGGCCCGCGCCCTCGACGCCGGCGTCGACGTCCGCGCCTACGTCTCGATGTGCTTCGGCGACCCGTGGGAGGGCGCGGTGCCGCTCGAGCAGGTCGTCGCCGTGGGTCACCGGCTGCTCGACCTGGGCGCCTCCCAGCTCAGCCTCGGCGACACCATCGGGGTGGGCACCCCCGGTCACGTGACCGCGCTGGTCGGCGCTTTCGAGGCCGCCGGGGTGGCCACCGACCGGCTCGCGATGCACTTCCACGACACCTACGGGCAGGCACTGGCCAACGCCTACGCCGCGCTCCAGAGCGGCATCACGACGTACGACGCCAGCGCCGGCGGGCTGGGCGGCTGCCCCTACGCCCACAGCGCGACCGGCAACCTGGCCACCGAGGACCTGCTCTGGATGCTGCAGGGGCTCGGCATCGAGACCGGCGTCGATCTCGAGCAGGTGGCGGCCACCAGCGTCTGGATGGCCAAGCAGCTCGGCCGGCCGAGCCCGTCGGCCGTCGTGCGCGCCTTCGGCGGCGGGTCCTGACCCGCCCCGCGGCCGGCCGGTCCCGGGCGGCGGTCGTCCCGGACGGTCCGGCAGAATCGACGCCATGAGCCGGGTCGTCTATCTGCACGTCGGTGCTCCCAAGACCGGCACCACCTACCTGCAGGACCGGCTGACCCGCAACGCCCGCACCCTGGCGCGCCACGGCGTCCACGTGCCCACGGGCTCACCGCTCGTGACGCCGGCGCTTTTCCAGTTCCGGGCGGCGCTCGATCTGCTCGGCCAGGACTGGGGCGGCGCGCCCGGCCACGCGCGCGGCGCCTGGGACACCCTGGTGCGCAAGGTGTCCCGCATGGACGGCACCGTGGTGGTGAGCCACGAGATCCTGGCGCCCGCGCCCCCCGAGCGGGCGGCCCGGGCGGTGCGCGAGCTCGGCGACGGCGCCGAGGTGCACCTGGTCTACTCCGCACGCGACCTGGCCCGCCAGCTGCCGGCGGCCTGGCAGGAGAGCATCAAGCAGGGCCGCAAGTGGCGCTACCGCCGCTTCCTGCGGCTGTCTCAGGAGGGCCGCACCTGGTTCTCCCGCGCCTTCGACCTGCCGAAGGTGCTCGAGACCTGGGGTGCGGACCTGCCGCCCGAGCGGATCCACCTGGTGACCGTGCCGGCCCCCGGCAGCGCGCCCCGCGACGAGCTGTGGCTGCGGTTCTGCACCGCCCTGGGCATCGACCCCGCCTGGGCGCCGCGGGACAGCGACCAGGCCAACCGCTCGCTCGGCACCGCCGAGACCCAGCTGATCCGGCGGCTGAACCGCCGCCTGGACCGCGCCACCCGGCGCGAGGCCAGCTTCGACGAGCTGATCCGCGGCATGCTCGCCCAGGACGAGCTGGTGCGGCGCAACTCCCCGGCGGTGCGGATGCCACCCGCACTGCACCCGTGGGCGGCCGAGCAGGCCGAGCGCTGGATCGGCTGGGTGCGCGACTCCGGCGTGCACGTCGTGGGCGACCTCGACGACCTGCGCCCGGTGCCGCAGCCCGACGGCGAGCCGTGGCGCGACCCCGACAAGGTGCGCGCCAAGCGCCAGCTCGGGGCCGCGGTCGACGCGCTCGCGGCGATGACCACGGAGGCGGCCCGCCGCCGCGACCCCGACGACCGGCTGCTGGCCCGGGCACGAGAGGCCACCGGCCGGTGGCGTGAGCGCTGAGGTGACTCCCCGCGCCTGGGGCTGGGTGGCCCACCTCCGCGACGGCGGCAGCACGCCGTGGCGGTCGTGGGCGGGTGAGGCGGAGCCGCAGGGCTCCTACCTTCCGGGCGCCCAGCAGCTCGAGCTGCTGCGCCGCCTGAACGCCGAGGCACCCGTCTCGCCGGCGCTGGCCGCCCGCGTGCTCGCGGCCTCCGCGCCCGGCCGCGGCCGCCCGGAGCTGCTCCTCGAGGGGGCCGCGGCGCCCTCGCCGCACGGACTGCCCCCCGTCGACCCCGCCCGGCTGCCCGACGACGAGCTGGTCCGGGTGGCGGCCGGGCTGCTCGCCGAGGACCTCAGCGCCGCGACGGTGCCCTCGCCCCCGCGGGCCACGCGCCGCCCCTGGCAGCGGCCGTACCGCCTGGTCGGCGACCCCTGGCTGGCCGACCCGATCCGAGAGGGCCTGGTCGCTGCCGCCCGCCCCCCCGGCGGTCCCCGGGCCACGGTGCTGATCGCCGGCACCGACCTGGCCACGATGCTCACCCACGCCTGGGCGCTGCGCTGCTTCGGTCCCGGAGCGCCGCCCTGGGCGGAGTGGCTCGACGAGGCCCTCCGGCCCGGCCGGCTGCCGGCCAGCGTCGACCTGGTGCGCTCGGCCCGGCACTGGTCCGAACGGGTCGGCCCGCGCCGGCTGACCGTCGTGCTCGACCCCACCGCGGTGCCCCGGCTCGCGGGCGCGCCCCGGCGCCGCGCTCGCGCGATCACCGACCGGGTCCCCGCCGTCCCGGCCGACGCCGCCGAGCTCGCCCGCCGGGTCGGGCCGGTGCTCGGCGTGCTCGTCGCGCCCGAGCGGCGCGAGCTGCTGCTGCGCCGGGTGCTGCTGCCCCGGCTGGCCGGCGCCGGCCCCACGCTCACCGTGCCCCCCGACCGGCTGCGCCGGGTACGCCGCCGGGCCGCCCGGGTGCGCGACGCCCTGCTCGAGGGCCGATACGCTGTGCACGGCGATCCGAGCGCGCTGCTGCCGCGCTCGGCGGCCGGGCCCACCGGGCCGACGGGGCCAGCCACGACGGAGCCCGACGGAGCCGCCGTGCTGTCCCTGGCGCTGCGACTGCTGCGCGAGCCCGGGCCGGCCGGTGAGGGCCCGCGCGACCGGCGTGGCGCCCCCGACACGGAGGGAGCGACGTGAGCGAGCGGGTTCTCCTGCACGTCGGCACGCCGAAGACCGGCACGTCGTACCTCCAAGACGTGCTGTTCCGCAATCGCGACCGGCTGCTCGACGCCGGCCTGTGCTACCCCGCGAAGCGGTTCGACGACCACTTCCTGGCCGCGCTCGACCTGCAGCGGCTCACCTGGGGCGGCCTCGAGGCCGAGGCGGTCGGCGCCTGGGACCGGCTCGCCGGCCAGGTCCGCCGCCACCACGGCACCGCGATCGTGAGCCACGAGGTGTTCGCCGCCGCCTCGCGCTCGCAGGCCGACCGGGCCCTGACCTCGCTGGGCCACCGCAACGGCACCGAGGTGCACCTGGTGCTGTCGGTGCGCGACCTGGTGCGCCAGATCCCGGCCGAGTGGCAGGAGAACGTCAAGCACCGCAGCCCGATCGGCTACGCCCAGTTCCTCCAGCAGATCCAGGACCCGGAGCGGTCCTCGCGCATCGGGTCGTGGTTCTGGAGCGTGCAGGAGGTGCCCGACATCCTCGACCGGTGGGCCTTCGACCTGCCACCCGAGCGGGTGCACCTGGTGACGGTGCCCCCCGCCGGCGGCGCCCCCGAGGTGCTCTGGAAGCGCTTCAGCGCCGCGTTCGGCCTCGACGGTGTCGACCTCGACCTGCACGGCGAGCGGTCGAACCCGTCGATGGGGGTGCCCGAGACGGCGCTCATGCGGCGGATCAACGCCGCGGTCAACGACGTCGTGCCGCCGGCCGACTACCGCCCGCTGGTGCGGGAGCTGCTCGCCCACCAGACGCTCTCCCAGCGCACCCGCTCGCCGCGGCTGGCGCTGCCGGCCGAGGTGCAGGCGTGGGTGCGGGAGCGGGAGGAGGCCTGGGTCGCGACGCTGCGCGAGCGTGGCTACGACGTGGTCGGCGACCTCGACGACCTCGTGGGCGCCGCCCCCACGAGCCCGTGGACCGACCCCGACCACCCGTCGGAGAAGCAGGTCGCGGCAGCGGCCGTCGACGCGATCAAGGCGCTGACCGTCGAGGCCGCCCGGCTGCGGCACTCCGAGGAGCAGCTGCACCGTGAGCTCGCCGAGACCCGGGCCGCCCTGGAGCGCTCCTACCTGCGCCCGTCCTACCGGCTGCGCGAGAAGCTGGTGCGCCGGCTCGAGACCGGTGCCGCCGGGCAGCGGCTGATGCGGCTCTACCGTCGGGTGCGGGGCAGGAGCTCGCGGTCGGCGTAGCGGCCGACCTTCCATGTCGTCCAGCCGTCGGCTCCGGCGCCGACCAGGCCGCCGACCACCGGGACCCGCCGGCCGACCGTGACCGCGAGCCGCTTGCCCGCCACCCGCGAGATCAGGTCGGAGGCGACCTCGTGCGAGATCACGCGGTCGATCGCGGGGTCGTGCGCGGGGGCCGTGGCGAGCGCCATCGGAGGTGCGGGCAGCTTGCGCTTCTTGACCAGCGAGTTCACGGCGTCCTCGCCCAGGACGCACACCAGGACCGCGTTGCGCACCCGCGGGTCCTCGAGGTCGTAGCCGCGCAGGTGGGCGATGCCGGCGATCATCCGGCACTGCAGCAGCGCCACGCCGGTGATGTTGGTCGGGATCGTCACCGCCGCGGTCACCAGGCCGCCGAGGTTCGTGACGAAGCCCTGCGCCCCGGCGTAGCGCACGTGGTTCTCGATCAGCTCGTGGATCGCCTTGTCGACGTCGCCGTGCTGCTCCGCGAGCTGCTTGTCCGCGGCCTTCGCCGCCGGCGGCAGCGGGCCGACGCCGTGGATGGCGCGGTGCAGCGCCTCGCGCACGAACGAGGTCGTCAAGCTGGGCGCCAGATGCGGCACGTGCGGCGCCAGGCGCTTGCCGATGCTGCCCTTCACGCTCATGAGCGCATCCTACGGAGCCGGGTGAATCGCCGTCGTGCCTCCCGTGTGCTCCTCTGTGCGCACGTGCGCGGCTTCGCACCTGCGTCGGCGCGATCGGGGTGCTGCGCGCCTCTGGTCTCGACCCGCTCCGTCGCGACCTCGTCCCTCGGTCGCGGTCGCTTGCTCGACCACCGACGTGAGGTCCGCTGGCGCGCCCCTCACCGACCACCGACAACCGATCCGCTGCCGCGTCTCGGTTACCTTCGGCGGGTGCCCGTCGAACCACCACCGTCCGCGTGGGCCTTCGGCGACCCGCACGGGTTCGACGCCGACGACGACCTGGTCGCGATCGGTGCCGACCTCGAGCCCGGCACCCTGCTGGCCGCCTACCGCCGTGGCCTGTTCCCGATGCCGTCGGGCTCCCGCCGCGACCCGATGTTCTGGTTCTGCCCGGTACGCCGCGGGGTGCTGCCGTTGGCCGGGCTGCGGGTGACCCGGTCGCTGCGGCGCTCGGTCCGTGACATGGAGATCCGGGTGAACACCTCGTTCGCCGAGGTGGTGGCCGCCTGCGCCGACCCCGCGCGGCCGCACGGCTGGATCGACCGCGACATCCGCGCGGCGTACCAGCGGCTGCACGACCTGGGGTGGGCGCACTCCGTGGAGGCGTGGCGCGACGGGCGGCTGGTCGGCGGGCTCTACGGGGTCGCGATCGGCGGCCTGTTCGCGGGCGAGTCGATGTTCCACCGGGAGCGCGACGCGTCGAAGGTGGCGCTGGTCGGGCTCGTCGAGCTGATGCGCGACGAGCACGCGCACCGGCGGGTGCTCGACGTGCAGTGGAGCACCCCGCACCTGGCCAGCCTCGGGGTGGTCGAGATCAGTCGCGACGACTACCTCCGGCGACTCTCGCGGGCCACGCCGCTGCCGTTGCCGGTAGCGTTCGCGGCCTCGGGCGGAGCACAGGGTCCGGGGCACCTGGGGGAAGACCCCGCGACGACGTGAAGAGGACGAATCGATGAAGCTTGCAGCACCGCGCAGGACCCGCACCCTGGCCGCGGCGGGAGCCCTGCTCCTGCTGGGATCGGTGACGGCCTGCGGCGACGACGCCGGGGACGCGCCCGAGAGCGCCTCGAAGGAGGACTTCTGTGGCGCGGTGGCCGGAGTGTTCAGCCCCGACGTCGAGGAGGACATGAACACCGAGGACCAGATCAAGGCACTCAAGGACGCGGTCGAGAACCTCGCGGACGTCGGCACCCCCGAAGGCATCGCCGACGACGCCCGCAACGGCTTCGAGCTCCTGGTCGAGATCACCGCCGAGGCCGAGGACGACATGTCCGAGGACGAGCTCGACAAGCTCGGCGAGGAGCTCAGCTCCGACGACGAGAAGGACCTCGAGGCGTTCATCAACTACTCGATGGAGACCTGCCCCGACGACATCGGCGCGGGCTTCGCGCCGCCGGAGATGCCCGAGGACCTCGAGAGCGAGCTGGGCGAGCTCGGGGAGCTCGAGAGCGAGGGCACGGCCGAGTGACCCGGCGCTGACGCGGCTCGTGAGGCGGCGGTGGCCGGTGCGGCTACCGCCGCCGGCGGGTCGGAGCCAGGGATCAGGTGGATCCAGCGGTCAGACGACCGCCGGGGTGGCCCCGCTCTCGCTGACCATGGGGCGGCCGGCCGCCTCCCACCCGAGCATGCCGCCGTCGAGGTTCACCGCGTCCAACCCCTGCTGGTTGAGGTAGGCGACGGCCTGGGCCGAGCGGCCGCCGATCTTGCAGACGACCAGGACCTGGCCGTCGGGCACCTCGGCGAGCCGCTGCGGCAGCTCCATCAGCGGGATGTGCACGGCGCCGTCGATGTGCGCGTGGGCCCACTCGAGGTCCTCCCGGACGTCGAGGATGCTGACGTGCGGTGGGAGCGGCTCGGGCACGCCGTCGATCGTGACGGTCGGCACGGGATACATCGGGCTCCTCGTCGGGGGTTCGGGGGCTGCCGGAGGACACGGAGAATCCCGCCATTATCGGTGACGGGGCGCTCCGGCGGCAGAGTCGGGAGTCCCGATCTCGAGGAGAGTCGGTGCTCCGACCGGCTGCGGTGCCGACCGAGATGGTCGGACGCGTGAGCGCCGCTACTTGAGCAGTTTGGAGAGCCGGCGGTCGGCCAGCGGCTTGCCGCCGGTCTGGCAGGTGGGGCAGTACTGCAGGCTCGAGTCGGCGAAGGACACCTCGCGCACGGTGTCTCCGCAGACGGGGCACGGCTGGCCGGTGCGGCCGTGCACGGCCAGGTGTGACTTCTTCTCGCCCTTCAGCTCGCTGGCGGCGAGCCCGCGCGAGCGGGCCACGGCGTCTCCCAGCACGTCGCGGATCGCGGCGTAGAGCGTCCCCAGCTCCTCGTCGGTCAGGCTGCCGGCGGGCTTGAACGGCGACATCCGGGCGGCGTGCAGCAACTCGTCGGAGTAGGCGTTGCCGATGCCGGCGATCGTGCCCTGGTGGCGGAGCACGCCCTTGATCTGCTTGCGGCCCTCGCGGGTGAGGATCTCGCGGAGCGTCTCGACGGTGAAGTCGTCGGTGAGCGGGTCGGGCCCCAGGCTGGCGATGCCGGGCACGTCGTGGGGGTCGTGCACGAGATACATCGCCAGGCTCTTGCGGGTGCCGGCCTCGGTGATGTCGAGCCCGGACCCGTCGTCGAGGACCACCCGGACCGCCAGCGTGGACTTGGTGCTGGGCTTCGGCGGCAGCGTCGGAACCTCGTCGCGCCAGCGCACCCAGCCGGCGCGGGCCAGGTGCAGCACGAGGTGGGCGGCGGAGGTGTGGACGTCGAGGAACTTGCCGTGCCGGGTGACGTCGTCGACCAGCGCTCCCTCGAGCGCCGTCAGCGGCGGGTCGAAGGTCTTCAGCGCGCTGATCGCGGCCACGTGGACCTTGACGATCGCGCGCCCGTCGAGCCGGCCCCGCAGGTCGAGGGCCAGGGCTTCCACCTCGGGCAGCTCGGGCACGACGGTCAGTGTAGGAGGCTCCGAGCCGGGGCACATCCGTCGACCGAGCTGAAGCCGACCCGGCCGCGACCGCCGATCCGGTGACAGATGCCCGGGCCGGGCGCATGATGGATCCATGCCGACCGCGCGGCCGCTGCCCGAGACGGGGTCGATCTTCCTCGACGCCCGTGGCACCGACCGTGCCCTGAGGGTCTCCTGGCACCACGAGTCGGGCCTGGTCGTGCTGTCGCTGTGGCGCGACAACGTCTGCGCCGGCTCCTTCCGGCTGGCCGTCGACGACGTGCCGGAGTTCATCGACGTGCTCCGCACCGGCCTGGACCGGGCGTACGCCGAGGCCCTCACCCACCGCCGGCTGGCGCACGGGGCCTGACGCCGCGACGAGCGGGCAGTGTGGCGTTCACCGTGCCGTTCTTGGGCCGGTTCCTGCGGTCCCGGTGAGGCGGTGGTGAGACGCTGGAGGGGTGGCGGTGGCAGCCGACGATGAGCCGATGAGCCGATGAGCCGATGAGCCGATGAGCAAGGACGCCAGGAGCGGCCGGGACTCCGGCGTCGACCGGTCGCGCCGTGTGGGCCGGCAGCGGCCGGGTACCCCCTCGCGGATGACCCCCGAGCGAGCGTCCGCGCAGGCCGGGCCCCACGACGGGCCGCGGCCGCAGGTGGTCGCCCACCGCGGTGCCAGCCACGACGAGGCCGAGCACACGCTCGCGGCGTACGTCGCCGCCCTCGACGAGGGTGCCGAGGCGCTCGAGTGCGATGTGCGGCTCACCGCCGACGGGCACCTGGTCTGCGTGCACGACCGCGACCTGCGCCGGGTCGCCAGCTCCCGTGGCGTGGTGTCCACGATGGAGCTGGCCGAGCTGGCCGAGCTCGACGTGGCCTCCTGGAAGCACCCGTGGGCAGACCTCGACGACGAGGCGCCCGACCGAGACGAGACCCTCGACCGGGTGCTCACCCTGCGCAAGCTGTGCGAGACCGTCGCCGACTACGACCGGCCGGTCCAGATCGCGATCGAGACCAAGCACCCGACCCGCTACGGCGGCCTGGTCGAGAAGCGGCTGGTCGAGACGTTGCGCGACTTCGGGTGGGACCGGGCCGGCTCCCCGGCGAGGGTGATGAGCTTCTCCTACAGCGCGCTGCAGCGGGTCGAGCGGCTCGCGCCGGGGCTGCCGCTGGTGATGCTGATCGAGCACGCCCCGCTCTGGCCGATGCTGCGCCGGGTGATCGGCCCCGACTGGCTCGTGGGGCCCGGGATCGAGGAGCTTCGCGAGCATCCGAGGCTGGGCCGCAAGATCGTCGAGTCGGGTCACGAGATGCACGTGTGGGTGGTCAACACCGCCGCCGACCTCGAGCTGTGCCTCGACCTCGGGGTCACCGCGGTGATCAGCGACCGCCCCGCGCACATCCGTCGCCTCCTCGACCGGCGCCGATGAGCGTTCGGTAGGTTCGCGGCATGGCGAAGCGCTCCCGCACCAAGGCTCGTGACCTGACCGACGGCACCACCGGCACTCCCGGCGAGGTCGGCCCGCGGCAGCCCTGCCCGTGCGGCTCGGGCAAGCGCTACAAGGCCTGCCACGGCGCTCCGGGCGGGGCACCGGCCGCGTTCGTGGCCCGCCCGTTCCAGGGGATGCCGTCGGAGTGCGACGTGGTCGCGCTGCGCGAGCTGGTGCCGGCCGCGACGGCCCCGCTCACGCTCTCCGACGCCGCTCCCGACCCGTCCCGGGTGGTCCGGCTGTGCACGCTGCTGCCGATGGCCGCCCCGGCGATGGTCCGCGACAGCGGCGAGATCTGGCTGGGCCTGCAGGTGCAGCACAACTTCGGCGACCCGGCCCGCGACCTCGGCGCCGTGCTGCTCAAGGCGTTCGACTCCGAGCCGGGCATCGTCGGGCTCACCGACCCGCCCGGCGAGGGGCCCCGGCTGCAGGACCTCCTGACCGGTGACCGGCTCGAGGTGAGCGTGCACGAGGGGTTCGACTACTGGCTCTCCGACGTCGAGGACACCACCGGCATGGAGGGTGCGCTCGAGCAGGCCAACGCCGCCGCGACGCCGACCGCGCGGCTGACCTCGGTCGAGGCGGCGTACTGGACCGACGTCGGCACCAAGGAGCACCTGCGCTGGGTGATGCCCGAGCCCGAGGACCAGCTGCTCGACGCGCTGGCGCGGGTGCACGCGGCCGGTCAGGACGTCATCGTCGAGGGCGCCCGGCTGGTCGGCATGTTCCGGGCCCACGGGCTGCTGGCGCCGGTGTGGGACCTGCCGCTCGGCACCGGCCCGGAGGCGCTCGAGGAGCCGGCCGAGCGGTTCGCCGCCGACCTGGCGGCCGCGCTGGCGGACGACTCGCCGCTGACCGCCGAGCAGCGTTCGGCCCGCAACGGCCTGGCCAACCGCCAAGTCACGATCCGCTGACGCGACCCGTCACCCCACGGCCCCGGCGCCGCGTCGTCAGGCCGGACGCAGCACCCAGGCCGGCAGCTTCGCATAGCCCTTGACCGAGGTGCGCCGCAGCCGCCGGAAGCGGTACGTCGCTGCGGCCTCGGGCGCGGCGTCGGGTCCGGCGGGCTCACCGGCGGCCTCCGGCACCAGGCTCGCCCCGGGCTCGGCGGTGCCGGTCGGCTCGCCCGGCACGTCGTCGAAGGTGAGCCCCGAGAGCACCTCGTAGGCGCCCTGGTCGACGAGCACGGCGCCCGGCCGGGCCAGCGAGGTCAGCCGGGACGCGACGTTGACCACCGGCCCGAAGACGTCGCCCAGCCGGGCGAGCACCTCGCCGTAGGCGAGCCCGGCGCGGACGGCGGGGAAGGGGTCGTCGTCGTCCTGCCCGCGGGCGGTGAGCTGCAGTGCCGCCTCGGCGGCACCGACCGGGTCCTCGGCCACGAAGAGCACCTCGTCGCCGATGGTCTTGATGATCCGGCCCCCGGCCTCCACGACCACCAGCGTCGCCTCGCTCTCGAAGCGTTCGAGCCAGGCGACCAGCTCGGCCTCGGAGAGGCTCTTGCTGCGCGAGGTGTAGCCGACGATGTCGACGAAGCAGACCGCCAGCGGCACCCCGAGCGACCCGGCCGCGGTCGGCCCGACGGTGAGCAGCCGGCTGGCGGCGGAGGCGAGGTGGCGCCGCCAGGCGTAGGCCTGCAGCGCCTCGAGCCGGGGCAGCACCTCGCCGGCGAGGGAGGTGACGCCCGCGGCGGCGTCGACCTCGGCGTCGAGAGCGAGGTCGAGGGCCAGGTCGGCGAGGAGCCGGGTCTGCCACTCGGCGAGCCGGGCGAACGAGCGGCCCCAGGTGCGCACCAGCGCGGCCTGCGAGTCGGGACCGATCACGCCGAGCCGGATCAGGTCGCGGGCCAGCCGCAGGGCCTGCACGTCGGACTCGGTGAACGCGCGGTCGTCGTCCGCGGCGTGGGGGAAGCCGAGCAGCCGCCACAGCTGCTCGGCCTGCTGGATCGGGACGCCCGCCAGCGCGGCCACCTCGCCCCGGGTCAGGTGTGGGCGCGACCCGAGCAGCGTCTCCTCGACCGCCTCCAGGGCGCCCGCGAGCTCCGGCTGGGAGTCGCGCGCGCCGGTCACCGCAGCGCTCAGGCTCGGTCGGACTCGGTGCCGGGGTCGGCGGCCGGCGCGACCCGGTCGCGGACGACCGCCTCGAGCGCCTCGTGGAACTTCGGCATCTCGACATTGAGGCGCCGCAGCGTGTCGGAGGTGAAGTGGATCAGCTCCAGCGGCGTGAGCGCCACGATCGAGGCGGTGCGCAGGGTGTGGTTCATGATCGCGGCCTCGCCGACGATGTCACCGGGGCCCAGCTGCGCGATCTCCTGGCCGTGCTGGCGGACCGAGACGGTCCCGTCGAGGATCACGTAGGCCTTGTCGGCCGGCGTCTGCTCCGAGATCGGAGCCCAGCCCTGCGGCAGGTGGACCCGGGTGCCGGAGGCGCTGATCCGCGCCACCTCCTCGGGAGTGAACGCGTCGAAGAACGAGACCGCCATGCCGTGTGCCTTCCTTGCTGGTTCGGTGTTGCGGAAGAGGACGCCGGACCCGCCTATCGTGGCGCATCCGGGGGCCCGGTGTCGCCGACCCAACGATCCAGTGGTCGCGCAGGTACGCCGGTCGGGTCAGCCGGGCAGCGGGTCGCGGGCGATGGGGCAGCTCATGCAGCGCGGGCCGCCGCGACCGGAGCCCAGCTCGGACCCGGCGATCCGGACCACCTCGATGCCGGCCTCCTCCAGGCGCCGGTTGGTCTCGATGTTGCGCTCGTAGGCCACGGCGACCCGGGGCGCGAGCGCCAGGGTGTTGTTGCCGTCGTCCCACTGCTCCCGCTCCGCGGTGACCGGGTCCAGGCCGGTGTCGATCTGGTGCAGCGTGTCGATGCCCATCGCCTTCGCCGCGGCGACCAGGAACGGCTCGGCCTCGGCGACCCGCAGCGTGAGGCGGTCCCCGTCCGGATCGGCGGCCACGGCCGCGTCGGGGCCGTCTGCCGGGGTGACGGCGTAGGCCTGGAGCGCGTCGGCGACGTTGGGGTACATCACGATCTTGTCGGCGTCGACCATCGTGCACACGGTGTCGAGGTGCATGGTCGCCCGCTGCTGGGCGATCGGCACCGCCAGCACCGTGTGGGCCAGCCCGGCGGCGAACACCTCCCGGGCCAGCTGCTCGGCGCCGGCCGGCGTGGTCCGCTCGCCGACGCCCACGGCCACCACGCCGGGGGCCAGCAGCAGCACGTCGCCGCCCTCGACGTGCTCGTGGCGCCATCCGTGTAGGGCGGCGACGCCGGCGAACCGGGGGTGGTGGGTGTAGATCAGCTCGGTCAGCTGGGTCTCGCGCGTCCGGGCCGGCATCGCCAGCGAGGTGATCGCGACCCGGTCGCGGAACCAGACGCTGGAGTCGCGGGTGAACAGCAGGTTCGGCAGCGGGTCGACGACGAAGTCGTCGCTGGCCAGCAGCGAGGTGACCAGCCCGAAGCCGCCGCGGACCTCGTCGTTGCGGATGCCGGCGGTCAGGTGCCCGGTGAGCTCCTCGGGAGAGGCGTCGGCGAGGAACCCGGTGAGGTGGCCGCGCAGCGTCGTCCCGAGGTGCAGGCCGGCGAGCGCGGTGCGGATCGCCTCGTCCCGAGCGGCGGGGGCGGCGAGCGCCTCGGTGAGCAGACCGGTCAGGTGGAGCACCTCGACGCCCCGGGCGCGCAGCGCCTCGGCAAACGCGTCGTGCTCGTCCTGGGCGCGCGCCACCCAGGGGATCCCGTCGAACAGCAGCCGGTCGTTGTTGCGCGGGGTGAGGCGCTGCAGCTCGGGGCCGGGCCGGTGCAGCAGCACCGTGCGCAGCCGCCCCACCTCGCTGTCCACGCCGAGGGAACGGTCGTCGGCCGGAGCAGAGCTGCTGTCGGTGGTCATCCACCGAGCCTAGGAGCCCGGTGGATCAGCGGACCAGCTCGACGACCGTCAGCGCCGCGAGCAGCAGGCACACCGCCGACCCGGCGTAGTGCAGCACGTGCAGCTTGAGCCACCTCAGCAGCGCGCGCCCGACCAGGACCGCGAGGCCGCTGACCGTGAGCAGCGCGGCCAGGGCGCCGGCCCACACGCTCACCGGCTCGCCGTACTTGGCGACCAGCGAGATCGTCAGCAGCTGCGACAGGTCGCCCCACTCGGCGGCGAAGAGCACCAGGAACGAGGCCAGCACGGCGCGCCAGCCGCTCGCGTCGGTGGCCTTCGCCGCGATTTCGTCCTCCTGCTCGGCCGCCTCCTGCGCGGCCTCGTGGTGGCCGCGGCCCTCCCGGAAGAGCAGCACCGCACCGAACAGGAACAGCAGCGCGGCGGCGCCCTTGACCACCTCGTCGGGCAGGAACGAGACCACCTGCCCCAGGGCCACCGCCAAGGTGACCTGGAGCGCGAAGGCGAGCCCGACGCCCAGCCAGACCAGCACGGGGCGGTACTTCGTCGACAGGACCAGCGTCGCCAGGAACGTCTTGTCGGGCAGCTCGACGAGGAAGATGGCGCCGAAGGTCAGCGCGATGACGGCGAGATCCACGGCTCAGACGCTACGACTGCGCTCGCGGAACGCATCGGCCGGGTAGACGCCCAGCACCTTCACCTCGGTGGTGAAGAACTGCAGCTCCTCCAGGGCCCGCTTCACCCCGACGTGGTCGGGGTGGCCGTCCACCTCGGCCAGGAACTGGGTGGCCGCGAACTCGCCGCCGACCATGTAGCTCTCGAGCTTGGTCATGTTGACGCCGTTGGTGGCGAACCCGCCCAGCGCCTTGTAGAGCGCGGCCGGCAGGTTGCGCACGTTGAAGATGAAGCTGGTGACGACCGGGCCGTTGTCGGCCGCGGCGTGCACCAGGTCGCGGGAGAGCACCACGAACCGGGTGGTGTTGTGCTCCTCGTCCTCGACGTCCTCGGCCAGCACCTCCAGCCCGTAGGTCTCGGCGGCCAGCGGCGGCGAGATCGCCGCGACGCCGGGGTCGCCGCCCTCGGCGACCTCGCGAGCCGCGCCGGCGGTGTCGCCGGAGATCACCGCGGTGAGGCCGTGCTCGCGGATCACCCGCCGGCACTGGCCCAGGGCGTGCACGTGGCTGCGTACGGTGTGGACGCCGTCGAGCGAGGCGCCCGGCAGCCCCATCAGGTGGAACCGGATGCGCAGGAAGTGCTCGGCGATGATGTAGAGACCCGAGCTGGGCAGGAAGTGGTGGATGTCGGCCACCCGGCCGGCGATCGAGTTGTCGATCGGGATCATCGCCAGGTCGGCCTCGCCGGTCTCGACCGCGGCGAAGACGTCCTCGAACGACGCGCACGGCAGGGTCTCCCAGTCGGGGTAGTGCTGCATGCACACCATGTGGGAGTTGCTGCCGGGCTCGCCCTGATAGGCGATGCGTCGCGAGGCGTTCACGCCTGGAGTTTAGTGTCGGGGGCGTGCTGGTCCTCGCCGTGCTCGCTCTCGTGGTCGCCCTGCTCGCCCTGCTGCTGGCGGTGGTCGGCCTGCGCCGGCAGGGCGCCGCCCGTCGCCGCCCGGGTGCCGAGTCGCTCCCCGAGGACGTGCCGGGTCTGCGCCAGGAGGTCGCCGCGCTGCGCCGGGAGGCGCGCGACGCCCTGCGTCACCTCGCGGTCGTCCGGTACGACGCGTTCGGCGACATGGGCGGGCACCTGTCCTGGTCCCTGGCGCTGCTCGACGACGCCGGCAACGGGGTGGTGCTGACGTCGATCTCCGGGCGCAGCGAGGCGCGCACCTACGCCAAGAGCGTCGCCGGGTGGACCAGCGAGCAGCAGCTCTCGCCGGAGGAGTCCGAGGCCATCGCCGCGGCCCGTCCTTGACGGTGGTCGCTCAGCGCGGCACCCGGACCAGCACCCGACCGTGCAGGCACTCCATGTGCAGCTCGCGGCCGAGGCCGATCGAGTCGCCGTCGAGCTGACGGGGGGTGTCGATGTTGGCCCGGATCGACACGGTGGCGCCGGTCATCCGGTTGATCAGGTCGTCGGTGTGCGGACGCTTGAGCAGCACCCGCCAGGCCAGCGGGATCCAGGCCAGGAAGTTGCGCGGGTGCAGCACGACCACGTCGAGCTGGCCGTCGTCGATGGCGGCGTCGGGCAGCAGCGGCATGCCCGCCTGGAGGAACCCGACGTTGCCGACGACCACGGTGCGGGCGCGGTGCTTGGTGAACTCGCCGCCGTCGACGGAGATCTCGACCTTCACGGCCGGGAACATCAGCGACTTCAGCCCGGACACCACGTAGGCGACCCAGCCGACGCGCTTCTTGAGGTCCTCGTTGACGCCCTCCATGATCGCGGCGTCGAAGCCCATGCCGGCCATCACCATGAAGTGGGTGTCCTCGATGCCGTCGCCGCCGACGGAGACCAGGTCGATGGCCTGGTCCTGGCCGTGCAGCGCGTTGTCGATCGCCGAGCGGATGTAGAGCGGGATCGCCAGGTTGCGGGCCAGGAGGTTGCCGGTGCCGGCGGGGATGATCCCGACCGGGATGCCCGTGCCGGCCAACTCGGCGCACACCTCGCGCACCGTGCCGTCGCCGCCGCAGACCATCACCAGCTCCGCGCCGTCGGCGGCCGCGGCGGCCGCCATGCCCGTGCCGGGGTCCTCGACGGTCGTGAAGTGCCAGCTCGGCTCCGCCCAGCCGGCTTCCGCGGCCATCGAGTCGACGAGGTGGCGGAACTGGCCGACGTCCTCCACCTTGATCGGGTTCAGCACCATCGCCAGCCGGCGCCTGGGCCCGTAGACCTCGGGCAGCGGCTCGGCCCGCGACGCGGTGGTGACCGGCAGCGGGTTGTAGAGCGCCAGGCCGAGGAAGACGACGCCGACCCCGAGCAGCAGACCACCGACGACGTCGCTGGGGTAGTGGCGGCCCAGCAGCACCCGGTCCAGGCAGACGACGAGCATCACCAGGGCAACGCCGGCGTAGGCGAGCCGGCGCACCGACCGGCGGCGCACCAGCATCAGCACCAGCAGCATCACCACTCCGCCGAGGGCGGCGACCGAGGAGGCGTGACCGGAGGGGAACGAGTTGGAGCTCAGCACGAAGTCGGGGTGCTGCCAGTCGGGCCGCTCCCGCCCGATCCAGAGCTTCAGGCCCGTGGTGGCCAGGCCGGTGGCGCTGACCACGAGGACGGCGAACACCCCGGCGCGGCGGTAGCCCTTGACCCACATGGTGATGCCGAGGAGCGCGGTCATCACGGTCATGCCGATGGTGCCGAAGACCACCTCGACCCACCGCAGCGGGTGCCAGAGCCAGCCGGCGTCGGTGGCCCAGCGCTGCGCGGGGTCGCCGCGGTCGTCGAGCTCGGCCACCGAGGCCCAACCCTGGGTGGTGGCCATCGCGAGCAGCGCCAGGGAGATCAAGCAGAGGGCGGCGACGCCCAGCGGGGCGAGGCGTGGGCGGTCGAGCACGCGGCTCCTCTCGGGTACGGCGGCCGCGGGGCTGGCCGGCAGTGCGCGCTCCCGGCGGGCGGCCTGGTCAGTATGCCGCGCCGCGGGCGGTGTGGCCGTATCCGCGGCGCGGTGGCCGCCCTCTCCGCGGCCGCTCTCGCGGCCTATCTGCGGTGCGGGCGCGAGGTGGCGGCCGATAGCCTGGGCCCATGATCGACCCCAAGCTGCTGCGCGACGAGCCCGACCGGGTGCGCGCCGCCCAGGCCAAGCGCGGGCTCTCCGCCGACGTCGTCGACCGGGCCGTCGCCGCGGACGCCGCCCGACGCGCCGCGATCGGCCGCTTCGAGGCGCTCCGCGCGGAGCAGAAGCAGCTCGGCAAGCAGGTCGCGAAGGCGCAGGGGGAGGAGAAGCAGCAGCTGCTGGCCCGCACCAAGGAGCTCGCGGCCGGCGTCAAGGCGGCCGAGGCCGAGCAGGCGGAGGCCGAGCAGCAGTGGCAGGCCGAGCTGCTGGCGATCCCCAACCTGGCCGCCGACGAGGCCCCGGCCGGTGGCGAGGACGACTACACGGTCATCGAGCACGTCGGCGAGCCGGCGCAGTTCGACTTCGAGCCACGCGACCACGTCGAGCTGGGCCGCATCCTCGGCGCGATCGACCTCGAGCGCGGCGCCAAGGTGTCCGGCTCCCGGTTCTACTTCCTCACCGGCGTGGGCGCCGAGCTCGAGCTGGCGCTGGTCAACCTCGCGATGGCCCAGGCCCGTGAGACCGGCTTCACGCAGGTCATCGCTCCGTCGATGGTGCGGCCGCGGGCGATGGAGGGCACCGGCTTCCTCGGCCAGGCCGCCGACGACGTCTACCGCATCGAGGGCCAGGAGATGTACCTCGTCGGCACCTCCGAGGTGCCGATGGCGGCCTACCACTCCGACGAGATCCTCGACGCCGAGAGCCTGCCGCTGCGTTACGCGGCGTTCAGCCCGTGCTTCCGCAAGGAGGCCGGCTCGCACGGCAAGGACACCCGCGGCATCTTCCGGGTGCACTGGTTCGACAAGGTCGAGATGTTCGTCTACACGACGCTCGAGGAGTCCTTCGCCGAGCACCAGCGGCTGCTGGGCCTCGAGAAGCGGTTCCTCGACAAGCTCGAGCTGTCCTACCGGGTGATCGACACCGCCGCGGGCGACCTCGGCCTCTCGGCGCAGCGCAAGTTCGACTGCGAGGCGTGGATCCCCACCCAGGGGCGCTACCGCGAGCTGACCTCAACCTCGAACTGCACCGAGTTCCAGAGCCGCCGGCTCGACATCCGGGGCCGGTTCCCCGACGGCACCAAGCCGCTGGCCACCCTCAACGGCACCCTCTGCGCGATCCCCCGGGCGATCGTGGCGATCCTCGAGACCCACCAGCAGGCCGACGGGTCGGTGCGGGTGCCCGAGGCGCTGCGGCCCTACCTGGGCGGGCGCGAGGTCCTGGAGCCGGTGACGCGACCGTGACCGACCCACGACCGGCACCGGAGCGTCTCCCCGCCCCGGACGACGACTGGCGCCCGCGCCTGGTGGCGCTCGACATCGACGGCACCCTGCTGAAGTGGGTCGAGGGCGCCGGCATGACCCACGAGGAGATCTCACCGCGGGTCTACGACGCGGTGCACCGCGCGCTCGCCGCCGGCGCCCACGTGGTGCTGGCCAGCGGCCGCTCGCCGCACGGCATGACCACGGTGGCCGACCTGCTCGACCTGCACGGTGGGGCGGGCGACCGGCTGTGGGTGGTCTCCAGCAACGGTGCCGTCGTCTCGCGCTACCCACCCCTCGAGGTCGTGCACGAGGAGACCTTCGACGCCCGGCCCGCGGTGCACGCGATCCTCCGGCGGCACCCCGCCGCGCTGGTCGCGGTCGAGGAGCGCGGCGTCGGCTACCGGGTCAACGCCCCGTTCCCCGACGGGGAGCTGTCCGGGGACATGATCCTCACCGAGATCGACGAGCTGGTGGCCGGTCCGGTCAGCCGTGTGATCATCCGCGACCCCGCCTCGACCGCCGACGAGTTCGTCGAGATGGCCCGCGACCTCGGCCTGCACGGCACCAACTACGTCGTCGGCTGGACCGCCTGGCTCGACCTGGCCCCGGTCGGCGTCGACAAGGCCTCGGGGCTGGCCTACGTCGCGGAGCGGCTCGGCCTGACCCGCGACGACGTGCTGGCGATGGGCGACGGGCGCAACGACATCGAGATGCTCACCTGGGCGCGGCGCGGCGTGGCGATGGGGCAGGCGATCCAGCCGGTGCTCGACGTCGCCGACGCGGTCACCGCCAGCGTCTACGAGGACGGCGTCGCCGACGAGCTGGACCGCTGGTTCCCACCGGCCGACGCGACCGACCTGGACGACGCCGGGCCTGTGCGGGACGCCGGGTGAGCGGCGGACCCCCGCCGATGGTGGCCACCGAGCGGCTGCGGCTGCCGCTGTGGACCGCCGCCGACGTGGCCGCGATCCTGGGCGGCGAGCACCATCCGCACTGGCACCGCGACTACCCGCGCCCCGACGACCGTGACGTGGCGACTCTGTGGCACGACGGGGACCCCTGGGGCCCACGGCACATCGTCCGCGGCAGCACCGCCCTGGGCTCGATCGGGTTCTTCGGGCCGCCCGAGCCCGCCGACGACGGCGTGCCGGAGGCCGAGGTCGGCTACGGGCTGGTCCGCGAGGCCTGGGGCTGGGGCTTCGCGACCGAGGCGCTGCGGGCGCTGCTCGCCGAGACCGACCGGCTCGGCGTGCGGGTGCGCGCCTCGGTGCAGCCCGAGAACGCTGCGAGCCTGAAGGTGCTGGCCAAGTGCGGCTTCACCGGCCTGCGCGGCTCCGACGAGGACGGCAACCTGGTGATGGCCCGTCCGCTCCCCAGCCCCGAGACGGGCGCATGACCGCGGCGGCCGGACCAGCCGACGGCGCCGGGCTGCCCCGGCTGGTCGCGACCGACCTCGACGGCACCCTGGTCCGCTCCGACGGCACCGTCTCCGACTACACCCGCGACGTGCTCCTCGAGGTCGAGCGGCGGGGGGTGCCGGTCGTGTTCGTCACCGGCCGGCCGCTGCGCTGGGCGGCCGACGTCTTCGACTACGTCGGCGAGCACGGCCTGGCGATCGTCTCCAACGGCGCGCTGGTGTGGGACGTCGCGGCCGACGCCGCCCGGCTGACCCGCCCGATCCCCGCGGAGCTGGTGCTCGAGGTCTGCCGCGAGCTGCGCGAGGCCGTGCCCGGCACGGCGTACGCCGTCGAGGGCGACCACGGCATCGCCCTCGAACCGCAGTTCCGGGAGCGCTACCAGGTGCCAGACGGGGCTCGCCGGGGACCACTGGAAGAGCTGGTGGCCGAGCCCGTGCTCAAGCTCCTGGCCCGGCACGAGGAGCTGTCGCCGCAGGAGTTCTGGGACCTCGCCGAGGAGATCCTGCTCGGTCGGCTGGTGATCACCTGGTCGTCGTCGACGACGCTGCTGGAGATCAGCGGCCCCGGGGTCACCAAGGCGACCACGCTGGAGCTGCTCTGCCGCGACCTGGGCGTCGCGGCCGGCGAGGTGCTGGCCTTCGGCGACATGCCCAACGACCTGCCGATGCTCAGCTGGGCCGGCACCGCCTACGCGATGGCCGATGCCCACCCGACGGTCACCGCCGCGGCCAGCCACATCGCTCCCGGACACGACGACGACGGTGTCGCGAAGGTCCTGGCTGAGGTGTTCGGCCTGTGATCTGGTGGGATGGTCTGCTGTGATGCCCCCTGTGCTTCCGCTCGCCGCACGTCTGCTCGCCGCCCTCGTCCTGCTCGCCGGGGCCCTCGTGATCGGCCCCGCCCCCGCGGCGTACGCCTGCAGCTGCAAGTCGGCGACCGTCGCCCAGCACGCCGAGGACGCCGACGCGGTCTTCCAAGGGGTGATCGTGGAGCGGCCGGAGCGGGTGCCCGGTGAGCGCCGGCTGGTCTACCGGGTGGAGGTCGACCGGGTCTACCAGGGCACCGTCGACGACACCGTCGAGGTGAGCACCGCTGCGGACTCCTCGGTGTGCGGTCTGCCGGATCTGCCGCTCGACCGGGACGTGCTGTTCTTCGCAGACGGCTCCGCGAGCTCGTGGCGGGTCAACAGCTGCGGGGGCACCGCCGTCGCCACGGGCGCGCTCGTCGCGCGGGTGGAGTCGAAGCTCGGAGAGTGGCAGCCCGAGCCCACGCCCGCCCCGGACCACGCGACGCTCACGCCTGTCGCCGACGGCGACCCCGAGACGTTCACCCGGGTCGCCGCTCCGGGGCTGGCGATGGTGATCGCCGGCCTGCTCGGTCTGTTGCTGGTACGCCGCCTGGGCGGCCGCTGACCGCGGCTACCGGTGGGTCGAGCCGCCGGTGGTCGAGTCTGCCGAGACCCCGCTCAGAGGTACATGCCGCCGGACTCGCCGGGTCGTGGCGCGCCCTGGCCCGGCTCGGGCCCCGGCTGACCGGGCTGCTGGCCGAGCATCCCCTGGGGCAGGCCGCGGCGCATCTGCTCGATCTGGGCGCGCGCGGCCATCTGCTGGGCGTAGATCGCGGTCTGGATGCCGTGGAAGAGCCCCTCGAGCCAGCCCACCAGCTGAGCCTGGGCGATGCGCAGCTCGCCGTCGGAGGGGGTGCCCTCGTCGGTGAACGGCAGCGTGAGGCGGTCTAGCTCCTCGACCAGCTCGGGGGCCAGGCCCTCCTCGAGCTCCTTGATCGAGGCACGGTGGATGTCGCGCAGCCGGTTGCGGCTGGCCTCGTCCAGAGGCGCGGCCTTCACCTCCTCGAGCAGCTGACGGATCATGCTGCCGATGCGCATGACCTTCGCCGGCTGCTCGACCAGGTCGGTGATGGCGCGCTCGTCGTCGGAGCCCCCGTCGCCGTCGTCGTCTGAGGAGACCCGGAGGGCGGATGCGGGCACCGAGCCCATCGGCTGGCCGTCGGGGCCGATGATGACGACCTGCTGCTCCTGCTCGTCCGGCTTCTCGCTCATGGATCCAAACCTATCCATGCCTTGGTGACCTCGGGCCGGCGCACGCCACGGATGGTCAGACGGTGAGCACGATCTTGCCGATGTGGCCGCTGTCGGCCATCAGCCGGTGTGCGTCGGCGACCTGCTCCAGCGGCATCGTGCCGTGCACGACCGGCCGCACCCGCCCCTCGGCGACCAGCGGCCAGACGTGCTCGACGACCGAGGCGCAGATGGCCGCCTTCTCGCCGACCGGTCGCGCCCGCAGTGAGGTCGCGATGACCGCTCCGCGCTTGGCCAGCAGCCGGGCGATGTCGAGCTCGCCCTTGGTGCCGCCCTGCATGCCGATGATCACCAGCCGGCCCTCGGTGGCGAGCGCCTCGACGTTGCGGGGGAGGTACTTCGCGCCCATGTTGTCGAGGATCACGTCGGCGCCGCGCCCGTCGGTGGCCGCCGCCACCTCCGCGACGAAGTCCTGCTCGCGGTAGTCGATGGTCACCTCCGCGCCCAGCGCGGCGCATGCCTCGAGCTTCTCGGCGGAACCCGCGGTGGTGATCACCCGTGACCCGAGGGCCGCCGCGAGCTGGATCGCGAGCGTGCCGATCCCGCCGGCGCCACCGTGCACCAGCAGGGTCTCGCCGGGCTGGAGGGCGGCGACCATGAAGACGTTGGACCAGACCGTGCAGGCGACCTCGGGCAGCGCCGCCGCGGTGACCAGGTCGACGCCGGCGGGCACCGGCATCAGCTGGCCCGCAGGCACCGCGACCTGTGAGGCGTAGCCGCCGCCCGCGAGCAGCGCGCAGACCTGGTCGCCGACCGACCAGCCGGTGACGCCCTCGCCGAGCGCGGCGATGGTGCCGCTGCACTCCAGCCCGATCACCTCCGAGGCCCCGGGCGGGGGTGGGTAGAACCCCTGACGCTGCAGCAGGTCGGCCCGGTTCACCGCGGTGGCGGCGGTGTCGACGAGCACCTCGCCGGGGCCAGGTTGCAGGTCGGGGACCTCGGCGACGGACAGGATCTCGGGACCGCCGGTCCCGTCGGCGATGACGGCGCGCATGCCGGTCACCTTAGGGCGTGGCTCCCAGGCCACCCCGGGCGATGGTCAGTCGTCGAACCGGTCTCCGGTGTGGTCGACACCGCTGTCGTCGGGGACCTCGTCGTCCACGTCGATGGGGTCGGGCGCGTTCGCGGGGCGGTCCCACTGCTCGGCGAGCGCCTGCGCGCGCGCTGCCAAGGCCTCGACGGTCTCCGGGTCGGCGTCACGCGCGCCGGCGGCGTAGCCGAGGAGGTAGGCGGTCACCGGTGCGGCCGGACGCTCGACGTTCTCCGCGGCGGCCTTGGTGAGGTCGCTCAGGAGCCCCTCGTCCACTTCGGTGTCGATGTCGAGGACGTCGCTCAGCTCGTCGATCCAGTCGTGCAGGTTCACGAGGCCAGACTCGCACAACCACCGCCCGGCCCGGCAACCGATCCCGCCCTCGGCTTGATGAGACGACGCTCACCCACGCTCGCTCACTGGAGGTCGCGCAGATCCGTCCAGGTGTCGACGTCGCGGTGCTCCCGGCCGGCCGCGGCGACCTCGGCGAGGTCCAGCCCGGCGAGCAGCCGGTGCAGCGGCATCCCGTGCTGGCCCTCGCGGTCGGGCCGCACCGCGTCCAGCCGACCCCGGTCGACGACCAACGCGAGCTGGCGCCTCCCGTCGGGCGCCACCAGCACCGCCCCGTCGTGGCCGGGCGTGGCCTCGTGCAGCCGCCGGAACGTCGCCGCCGTGAGGAACGGCATGTCGACCGCGAGCACCGCGACGGTGACCGGCCGCCGCAGCAGCGCGTCGACGCCGGTCAACAGCCCGGCCACCGGGCCACCGTGGCGGGGGTCCTCACGAGTGAACGTGACCGGGCGGTCTGTGGGCACCGGGTCGCCGACCACGACCACCTCCACCGCGTCGATCACCGCGTCGAGGGCGTGCGCGAGCAGGGTGCGCCCGGCCAGCTCGATCGCGGCCTTGTCGACGCCGTCCAGGCGCGCAGCCGTGCCACCGGCCAACACCACGGCGGCGTACCCCGTGGCACCGGGAGAGAGTTCCACCGGCTCAGTCTCGCACCGCGGCCGCGGTGCGTGGGCAGGGCACGGCACACTGGGCCCATGACCGGGCCCACGACCACGACGCAGGCGTCCTCGCGCCCGGCCGGCTCCGCTCTCCGGGTGGCCGCGGTCCAGGCGGCGTCCGGGCTGGACCCGGCCGAGAACCGGGCCCGGCTGGCCGACCTCTGCCCCGACGCGACCGACCTCGTCGTGCTCCCCGAGGCGTTCGCCCGCGACTTCGGCGAGGCGGGCTCCGACGTGAGCGGCCACGCCGAGCCGTTGGGCGGGCCGTTCGACGCCGAGCTCGAGGCGGTGGCCACGGCCCGCGACACCACGGTGGTGGCCGGCATGTTCGAGACCGGCGCCGACCCGGCCCGGCCGTTCAACACGCTGCTGGTGCGCGGCGCCGCCCGCGCGGCGTACCGCAAGGTGCACCTCTACGACTCCTTCGGCTACCGCGAGTCCAACCGGCTGACCGCGGGTGACCCCGACCCGGTCGTGGTGGAGGTCGGGGGCTTCGCGGTCGGGCTGATGACCTGCTACGACCTGCGGTTCCCCGAGCTGGCGCGGGCACTGGTCGATCGGGGAGCCGAGGTGCTGGTGGTCCCGGCGGCCTGGGTCGCCGGTCCGCGCAAGGTCGACCACTGGCGCACGCTGGTGCGGGCCCGGGCGATCGAGAACACGGTCTTCGTGGTGGCGGCTGGCCAGCCGGGGCCGCGCTACACCGGCCATTCCATGGTCGTCGACCCGCTCGGCGACGTGCTCGCGGAGGCCGGCGACGGGCCGGCCACCGTGACCGCGACGTTGACCCGCGAGGCGCTGGTCACGGCCCGGCGCACCAACCCTTCGCTGGCCAACCGGCGACTGTAACCTTCAGCGTCGTGCCTCGCTCCCGTCCCCGACGCCGCGCCGAGAAGCCGCCGCCGGTGTGGCGGCGCTGGCGGGACCGGTCGACGGCGCGGGCCGAGGCGTTCGCCGGCTCCCGCGCGGCCGTGGTCGTGTGGTCGGTCGTCGTCGCCCTCGGCACGGCGGCACTGGTGGCCCGGATGGTGCCGGTCGGGCCCGAGCTGCTCGGCGGCGCGGGCGCGGTCACGGTGGCGACGGCCTACACGGTCGCGCTCGCCGCACGGGGCGGTGGCCGACCGGTGGTGTTCGGCGCGCTCGCGCTCACGCTCGGCGTCGCGGTGCTGGTCGTGGATCGCGACGCGCTGCGCTCCGGCGCGGCCGTGCTCACCTGCTCGGTCAGCGCCGTGCTGGCGGTGATGGTCACGGTGCCGGCGGTGCGGTTCTGGCAGGCCGCCCGCGAGTGCACGGTGGCGGTGCTGGTCGCGGCGGTCGGGGCGCTCGCCACGGTCGGGTTCGAGCCCGCGCTCACCCTGGCCCGCTTCGAGCACGTCACCCTCGCGCTGTCGCTCGGCTGGGCGCTGGTCACCGTCCACCAGCTCGGCGCCGGGCTGCACGGCCTCGGTCGCCGCGGCCTGATCGCGGTGGTCGTCGGCAGCCTCGCGCTGGCGGTGATCGTCGCCTACGCCGAGCTGCTGCGCCGCTACGGCACCCCCGGGCTCACCGGTCGTCTCTTCGACGGTGTGGTCTGGAGCCGGGAGAACCTGGGGGCGTTCCCCCGCCCGATCGAGGCCCTGGTGGGGGTCCCCGCGTTGGCGTGGGGCTGCCATATGCGGGCCCGGCGCCGGCAGGGCTGGTGGGTGTGCGCGTTCGGGGTGGCGGCGGCGACCCCGGTGGCCAACGCGTTGGTCAACCCCGGCATCACCCGGGTCGAGGCGGCACTCTCGGTCGGCTACGGGCTGGTCGTCGGTCTGTTCATCGGCTACCTGCTGATCCGGCTCGACCTGGCGGTGTCCGGGTCGCGTGGCCGCCGCTCGCGCCGGGCCGAGGAGGCCGCGGCCGTCCGGCCCGAGCCACCCCGGCACCACGCACTGGCCTGAGAGCACCCACCGCGCCGGCCGTTCGGCGTACCTCGCGGTAACGGCTAGGTTCGCATCCATGGCACGCGCGCAGCACACCGAGATGGTCGCGGAGATGGTCGCGAACGTGCTGGTGGTGACGGTCGCGCCCGGCGACCGGGTCGAGGTGGGCGACACGGTGGCGCTGCTGGAGTCGATGAAGATGGAGATCCCGGTGATCGCCGAGGCGGCCGGCACGGTCAGCGCGGTCAAGGTCGCCGCCGGCGACGTCGTGCAGGAGGGCGACGTGCTGGTGCAGCTGGAGCCCACCCGGATGTGAGCCACTGGCAGAGGGGGCGGGATTCGAACCCGCGGTAGGTCTCCCTACGACCGCTTTCAAGGCGGTTCCGATAGGCCACTCCGGCACCCCTCCGTGGGACCGGGCGGCGAGGCCCGGCTCCACGCAGGGGAGTCTAAGCCGACCGCCTACTCGGAGCCGCCCAGCTCGAGCTCGATCTCGTCGTAGGCGAGGTCGCGCACCCGCTGGGCGTGGTGCACCAGGTCGAAGCTGAGGCGGAGCACCTCGTGGCGCAGCTGCCGCGGATCGCCCTCGTCGACCAGTACGCCGGCCAGGGTCCGAACCCGGGCCAGCAGTGCGGCTCGCTGGCGCAGGACGCTGCCGCCACGGGCCGCCAGCCAGGTGCCCGCGGCAGGGTCGGCCTCGCGGGCCAACAGCTCGTGGACGGCGCCGAGCCGGCGGCGCACCTCCCACCGCCACTGGCCGGACTCGGCGGCGCCGGTCGCGGGCCGGTCGAGCAGCTCGGCGAGCGCCGCGATCTGGGAGGGGGCCCCGGGGAGCAGGTCCGCGAGGAGCGCGCGGGCGGGTGCGGGCAGTGTGTCCGGATCGGGGACCGATCCCGTGCAGCCGCTGGCCTGGAACGTCATGTCAGTGGTCATGGCGACCTCCTGGGCTGGGCACGGCGCGCGCCGGTTCTCCCGAGTGTGACCCCCGGAACGGCTCGCGGCAAGGGTGGGTGACCTGGCCGACAGGGCGGTCTTGTTCAATCTGGGGTATGCCCGCTGTCCCCGACTCCACCTCAGGGCCCGATGCTCACCCCACCGACTATCGGATGGCACCGCCGGTGGCCGCGCGCTTCGTCGGTGCCGCGCTGCTGCTGCTCGCGGTCGTGATGTTCGCGGCCACCGCGGTGGTCGCCGCCGCCGACCTCAACGGCGACCTGCTGGTCGTCGTCCTGGTGCTGGGCGTGGCCGGCGTGCTCACCCTGGGCTGGTACCTGCGCTCGCGCGCGTACGTCGTCCGGTTCAGCGACGAGGGCTATCGGGTCCGGTTCGTGCGTGGCGCCGGCGTGCGCGAGGCGTCCTGGCGGCAGGTGCAGGAGGTGGTCACGGCCTCGCCGAACGGGATCCCGTGCGTGGTGTTGAGACTCGGCGACGACGGCGCCACGACCGTCCCCGTCGAGGCGCTCGCCGTGGATCGCGAGCAGTTCGTGCGGGAGCTGCGCGAGCGCCTGCGCAGGGGCAGCGGATCGCGCCCGCTGTGAGTCGCCGACCGGTCTCCGGGGTGCCTGATTGGTCGTGGCCCGGTCCGGCCTTGTAGCCTTGCTGCGCTGTCGAGGAGGCGTCGCCTAGTCCGGTCTATGGCGCCCGCCTGCTAAGCGGGTTTGGGGCTAAAACCCCATCGAGGGTTCAAATCCCTCCGCCTCCGCCAGCCACCGGCCCCCATCCGCACGGATGGGGGCCGGTGCCGTTCCCGGCCCCGGCGCGGCCATGTCAGCGACTGGACTGCAGGAATGTGCAATGCAATTTCATGAGGCAGCCGTTCCCCCACGCGATCTCGGCAGGTGCTTGAAACTCATGTCAACAGGGCCCGCCCGCGGCCCGCAGGACTTCGAAGGTAGAGGACTATGAACATCGCACGGAAGGTTGCTATCGCACTCCTCGCTGGGACCATGAGCCTCGGCCTTCTCGGGATTTCCGCACCTGCCCACGCCGACACCACGTGGGGCTACCGCATCGTCAACGGCGGGAAGTGACCGCCTGACGCCACCTGCTTCGAGACGAGGGCCCGACTCCCCCACTTGTCCGGTCCAGTGCCCATCCCCCGGCCCGTCTCGAACACACGAGGGCAGTGACCTGAGGGTCGCTGCCCTCGTGCTGTGTCCGGGTCACGCGTCGTCGTCGTGGGTGTCCTCGTTGCCGGACAGCCCCCGCTGGCCGATGGTGTAGCCGAGCTGGAATCGGGTCTCGGCCTCGAACTCCTCCTTCAGGTCGGCGACATAGCCGGCGTAGGTGCGGGGGCTGACCCCGAGCCGCTTGGCGGAGACCGGATCGGGGTGGCCCTCGATCAGCATCCGCAGCGTCATCGCGCGCTGCTCGGCGGCGATGTCCTTCATCAGGGAGATCTCGCGGCTGGTGAACGGCCGTGCGCGCTCCCAGCTGCGCTCGAAGACGTCGACCAGGTAGGCGACCACCGACGGCTCGCGGATCGCCAGGGCGACGCTGAGGTCCTCGCCGCTGGGGATCACCGCGACCCGCCGGTCGAAGACGATCATCCGGTTGAAGAACTCGTCGAGCGTGCGCACCTCTCCGCCGCGCGCCGTCACCTCGGCGACGTACTGTCGGGTGGCGCTGCTGCGGCGGGCGCTGTGCTGGTAGAGCGTGCGGATCTTCGCGCCGCGCTCGAGCAGCGCGGTGTCGCGGAGGATGCCCGTGGGCAGTAGTCGCAGGTCGCGCCCGGTCTGCGGCTGCGCAGTGAGGGCCTCCTCTTGGCATTCCGCTGTCAGTGCTGCCAGGAACGGGTCGATGGCCTCGGCGTGCAGATAGGTGAACGGGCCGCGCTCGGAGGCCTGCGGCGCCCGCCGCCAGGCCTGCGTCACCGCGTCGAACGCGTGCGCCCAGCTCGAGGACTCCTCGATCAGGCGAGCCCCCTCCCGGCCGAGCGGGGTGATCACCCGTGCCTGGCTGCCGGTGGGGTCCTCGGCGACCCAGGTGTCGGTGTCGCGGTCGCGACGCAGCAGCCCGAGCCGCACCAGAAGGTCGAAGGCAGGGCGTTGCGGGGCGCCGTCGGCGAGTCGCTTGTCGTCGACGGGAAGCCCACCGGCGGTGAGCACCTCCTCGTAGAGCGCGCTCGCCTCCTGCTCGAAGAGCGCGCGCTCCTCCGGGCCGTACTCGGACACGACTCCCCTTTCGGCCTCCCCCGCGATCAGGACCCCGAGCACCGTCATGTTCCCACAGACGGCAGGAGGGCTCCGCCCACAGTGGACGAAGCCCTCCTGGCGATCGCGTCACAGCACGGACGCGACCGGTCGGTCAGAGACCCAGCCGGGCCTTCAGCCCGTCGAGCTCGGTCCAGAGCACGGTGGGCAGCTGGTCGCCGAACTTGTCGAACCACTCCTGGATCTGCGGCACCTCGGCCTTCCACTCCTCGGGGTCGACGGCGAGGGCCCGGGCCAGCTGCTCGGGGGTCACGTCCAGCCCGTCGGTGTCCAGTGCCTCGGGGGTCGGCACATAGCCGATCGCCGTCTCGGCGGCCGCAGCCTGGCCGTCGATGCGCTCCACGATCCACTTCAGGACGCGGCTGTTCTCGCCGAACCCCGGCCACAGGAAGCCGCCGTCGTCGTCGCGGCGGAACCAGTTGACGTAGAAGATGCGTGGCAGCTTCGCCGCGTCGTTGTCCTTGCCCATCTGGATCCAGTGGGCGAAGTAGTCGCCGGCGTTGTAGCCGATGAACGGCAGCATCGCCATCGGGTCGCGACGCACCACCCCGACCTGGCCGACCGCCGCGGCGGTGGTCTCCGACGACAGCGTGGCGCCGAGGAAGGTGCCGTGGGTCCAGTCGCGGGCCTCGAAGACCAGCGGGACCGTGGTCTTGCGGCGACCCCCGAACAGGATGGCGTCGATCGGCACGCCGCGCGGGTCGTCGTACTCGGGGGCGAGGATGTCGCACTGCTTGATCGGGGTGCAGTAGCGGCTGTTCGGGTGGCTGGAGAGCTCCTCGCTGTCGGGAGTCCAGGGCTCGCCCTTCCAGGAGGTGGCCTTGGCCGGCGGGTTCTCCAAGCCCTCCCACCACACGTCGCCGTCCTCGGTGAGCGCCACGTTGGTGAACACCGAGTTGCCCTTCTCGATGGTCTTCATCGCGTTGGGGTTCGTGTGGTGGTTGGTGCCGGGGGCGACGCCGAAGAAGCCGTACTCCGGGTTCACCGCCCACAGCCGGCCGTCGGCGCCGACGCGCATCCAGGCGATGTCGTCGCCGAGGGTCTCGACCTTCCAGCCGGGCACGGTCGGGGCGAGCATGGCGAGGTTGGTCTTGCCGCAGGCGCTCGGGAAGGCGGCGGCGACGTACTTCACGACGCCCTCGGGGCTCGTGAGCTTCAGGATCAGCATGTGCTCGGCCAGCCAGCCCTCGTCGCGGGCCATCACCGAGGCGATCCGCAGGGCGTAGCACTTCTTGCCGAGCAGGGCGTTGCCGCCGTAGCCGGAGCCGAACGACCAGATCGCGCGCTCCTCGGGGAACTGCACGATGTACTTGGTGTCGCTGCACGGCCAGGCGATGTCGTCCTGGCCCGGCTCCAGAGGCATGCCGACGGAGTGGATCGCCGGCACGAACTCGGCGTCGAGCTCGGTCATCTTGGCGAGCACCTCGGTGCCCATCCGGGCCATCACGCGCATGGAGACCGTGACGTAGGCGGAGTCGGTGAGCTCGATGCCGAACATCGGCTTCTCGGCGTCGACGTGGCCCATCACGAACGGGATGACGTACATCGTGCGACCGCGCATGCACCCGTCGTAGAGACCCCGCATGAGGGTCTTCATCTCCTCGGGGTCCATCCAGTTGTTCGTGGGCCCGGCGTCCTTGGGGTCCAGCGAGCAGATGTAGGTGCGGTCCTCGACCCGGGCGACGTCGTTGGGCGTCGACGCGGCGTGGAAGGAGTTCGGCTTGATCGCCGGGTTCAGGCGGGTGAACGTGCCGCTCGCGACGAGGGCGTCGGTGAGCTGGGTCCACTCCTCGTCGGAGCCGGTGCACCAGTGGATCGAGTCCGGCTGGGTCAGCGCGGCGACCTCGGCGACGAAGTCGAGGATGCCCTGATGGGTGGTGGGTGCCGAAGCAGCGATCCCCGCCGCCTCGAGGTGGGCAGCGGGGATGGTGGGGGCGGGTGCCTGGGTCTCTGCGGTCATGCCTGGTTCCCTCTCGCGCGTTCCCGGTGCGCCGTGGCCGGGGCACCGGTCCGTCGGGCTGGACGACGGAGGTGTGTTGCTCTGGGGATCGCGCGACGTCGTTGGCGGCGACCGTCTAGGATGGGACCCGGATTTGTCCCAAGTGCGGCGAAACCCGGAGTGGGGTCACGGTACCCACGGCCTACGGCCGGAACATATTGGATCGATCAACCATGGGTGGTGTGCGTCACAGTGCGCGATCGCGCCGGCTCGCACGGCCTCATTCCTCGGCGACCGCGCGGACGAAGCCCCAGGCGTCGGCCTTGTCGAGCCGCGCCAACAGCAGGGTCCGGCCGTTCACCCTCGGGACCGGGATGGCGGCGACGACCGGCCCGTCGGGCACTTGGAAGAGGAGGAGTTCGCCGGCGCGCTGCGCCGACTCCTGGGCGCGGACGAGCGCGCGTTCCGAGCCGGCGGCGAACCGGAAGGCGGACTGCCACGACGTGTGGCCCTCGTCCAGGCGGGCCTCGGCGCCCACCAGCGTCGCCCGTTGCGACGTGCCTGCGGTCGCGTAGGTGTCCCCGTCAGCGGTGCAGATCAGGCCTGCTTCGGGAGCGGGTGTGCAGGCCAGCGGTGTGAGCACCCTGCTGCCCGCGACGAGCACGAGTGCGCGGCTGCCGGACCAGGACGGCACGGAAGGGGTGGCCGCGATGTCCTCCGGCGGCATCGCCGACGTGGCCTCCTCCTCGGGGCGGAGATCGCGGTCGGCGCCGGCATCGCAGGCAGGGACCAGGAGCAGCGCGACGAGCGCGACCAGCAGCCGGACGGGCCGAGTCCGCACGGGGACCATCCTCCGATCCTCCGCCTGTTCGCTGAGGGTTGGGGGCGGTTTGCGGCAGTTGCGGTGTTGCGTGCGCGACGGGGGGCGATTTCGGCTCGCGCCGTCCGGTCCGCTATCCTCGTCCAGTCGTCCCACGGACGGCGGGCGCCCGTAGCTCAACGGATAGAGCATCTGACTACGGATCAGAAGGTTTGGGGTTCGAATCCCTACGGGCGCGCAGATCGGATCTACCGCATGACCTGCGCAAACAGGTTCAGAGGCCCGCATCCCGTACTAGGGAGCGGGCCTCTGCCGGCTCAAGAACTGGCTCAAAAACTCTCGGGGACGCCAGTGCCGGGTCCAGTCGCGGCCCGTCACGTCCCCCCAGGGCGTCCCCCCGAAAGTCGACAGCGTCCCCCCGCGTCCCCCCGGTTTCGTGATCGCCCGGGACCGGTCTCCGCACTTTGGTGCCACATGGAGACCACCACACACCCCAGCCCCCTGACCACGACCGCAGCCGACACCCTGCTGCTCACCCTCGACGAAGCCGCCCAGCAGCTGCGCTGCGCACGACGCAGCGTCGAGCGCCACGTCGCCAGCCACCGGCTGCGCGTCGTCCACCTCGGCCGCTCCGTGCGCGTGGAGCGCCAGGAGCTCGAGCGGTTCATCGCCCAGATGCGAGACCAGCACGCCGAGGACCTCGATGAGTAGGCCCCGCAAGCCCGTCGAGCAGACCACCTCCACGCTCTACCGGGGCGCCGACGGCTGCTGGCATGCCCGGGTCACGATGGGGCGACGCCCAGACGGCAGCACCGCGCGCAAGCACATACAGCGCAGGACGAAAACCGAGCTGCGCGACGCCGTCCGTGACCTCGAGCGCCGTCGCGACGCCGGCACCTACGTCTGGACCCAGGACGACGTCACCCTGGGCCAGTGGCTCGAGCACTGGCTCGAGTCCGTGCTCCCGATGACGGCGCGGTGGAAGACTTTGTCGACCTATCGCAGCCAGATGCGTGTCCACGTCGTCCCTGCCCTCGGCGGTCGGCGACTCAGTGAGCTCCGCCCCGAGCACCTCGAGGAGCACTATCGGCGGATGCAGACTGAAGGTCACTCAGTGCACGTCATCCGCGCCGTCCACCGCGTTCTGCGGTCCTCGCTGAATGAGGCCGTACGGCGCCGCCGGCTGGCCACCAACCCGGCGGTAGCGGCCAGGCCGCCACGCGCCGCGGACGTCGAGGTCGAACCGCTCTCGGTCGAGGAGAGTCGCCGAGTCCTCGCCGCCGCGCAATCCACCTTGCATCCGGCCCGGTGGTCGATCGCGCTCTCGCTCGGCTTGCGTCAGGGCGAAGCGCTCGGACTTCTCTGGTCCGACGTCGACCTCGACGACGGCGTCCTCCGGATCCGTCGGTCTGTGCAGCGCCACACTTGGGAGCACGGCTGCCCGGCTGCCGGCGGTCTGCCTTCCTGCGGGCGAAAGCGCGGGGCCGAGTGCGATCACCGGACGGGCGGTGGACTGCAGCTGGTCGAGCCCAAGACGAAGGCGTCGAAGCGGACGGTCGTGCTGCCCCAGCCGCTCGTGGAGGAGCTGCGTGCTCATCGCGCCGTCGTGAACCGCCGACGCCTCGCAGCCGGATCCGACTGGGACAGCACCAACGACCTCGTGTTCCCGGCTCGAAGTGGCGGGCTAATCGATCCCGCGCGGGACCACACCGAATGGAAGGCCCTCCTCCAAGTGGCGAGCGTCCGGGAGGTCCGCCTCCACGACGCCCGACACACGGCCGCGACCCTCCTGCTGCTGCAGAACGTCGACATCCGCACCGTCATGTCCATCATGGGCTGGACCGAGATGGCCACTGCCCAGCGCTATACCCACGCCGTGGACGAACTGCGGCGTCGCGCCGCGCGACAGATGGGCGCACTGCTCTGGGATGACCAGATCGGAAGGTGAGTGCCGCTTCAATATCGACCGTAGTGATCCGTCGAGGCCACGGGCAACCCGCCCAGAATGACGCGGCACTCTGACCAGCCTGTATTGCGCAGGAGGGCGCTTCCCCGTCACATCAGGACGGGCAAGACTGTCCCTGCCAGGTCCTATCGTCGCGCTCGTGACCGATGAGGACGCTCGACCCCAGGACGAGTTGTCGGGTGCAGCAGAGGCCGATGAAGACGCCGACGCGACTGCTGCTCCCGCGATCGTCCCCTCGCTATCCGAGCGACGAGCTGAGGCCATGCGCCTGATGGCGGAGCCAGCCGCAGAGATGTGGGCAAGGGTCGAAGAACAGACGAAGGGCTACCGCGAGGTCAGCGAGCGCTTCGGCCGCACCATCCAGTCGGCCCTGAACCTCGACGCTCAGATCTCGGAGGCCGTGCCGAAGATAGACACCCCGGCGCTACTGCCTGAAATGGACTTCGGTTTCGGCTTGAACAAGCACCTCGAGCGCATGAAGCCGATCGAGCCGCCACGCTCGCTAACTCGGCACCTCGAGGAGATGCAGGAGCGGCTGGCAGCAGAAGCTGCCGAGCGCGAACTCCAAGAGGGGGAATGGGAGCGGGAGCAGGACGAGCTCGCGGCTGAGTGGGAAGCGGATCGTCAGCGACGCGAGGAACTCGACGCGGCACGGCACGACGCGATGCTGTCGGCGTTGAACCAGGGGGCTACGTACATGGCTCAAGGAGCCGTTCACATGGCTGTGACGGCCGAGCTAGTCGGCGACCTGCTCGACGAGCAGCGCTCAGCTCATGCGATACAGGTGGCGACCTTCCTGCTCGCCTACCTCGGCGTCGTAACCGCAGTGCTGGTGCCTGCTTGGGGCGCCCTCGACTGGGTCTGGCGAGCTGCGGCCGGCGGCGGAGTGGTTCTTGGAGTTGTCAGCATCCTAATAGCCACACGACGTCGATCCTGATCAGTCGAGGCGTTGTTGTTTGCTCTTGAACGCTGGCTACCGCTGCGCCACGGTGCCCACATGGTCTGCGCCGCTGCTACTCGGCCACCCACCCGCGCACCTACGACATCGACCGGTCCTCGGCTCGAAGGGCCTGACGATGCTGGCACTCGCCGAGGCAGCACAGGTGCACAAGACCTACGTAAGCAAGGTCTAGCACGGTCAGCGATTGTCGACCCTCGAGGTGCTCGACGCCTTTGCCAGAAAGCTGCAGGTGAGCGTGATCGAGCTTCTCGACGGCCTGTACCCGTGGGACTCGCAGAGGGCACCAGTCCGATCGCGACCCGTGGTCGAGCGGCGCCGCAAGACCAGCCCTGGCACTTGAGGCCGCGGCCGCGTCGGCCGGCGGAGCTGCGATCTCATGCGTCGCAGCTCAGCGAACAGCGCCCGGGAGCCGGGCCGCCCGGCGCTCGGGTCGCAAACCTGTAGCCAGCCTCCGCCGTCCGCTCAGCGCGGGGAGAAGCGGCCCAGGTTGACGGGAGTGAACTGACGATGCGTCGTCACGGTCAAGTCCGGTGGGGTGGTGTACGAGGTTGATCCTCCGGTTGGGCGTGTCGGTCAGGCCGTGAGGGCCTGGAGGTCCGAGTCGGTCACCTCCTCGACGATGATGTGGTCGACGGCCTGGGCTCGGGCGAGGACGTCGAGTCCGAGGTAGCGGCGGCCTTCTGCCCACTCGTCGTGCTGCTCGGCCAGGACTGCGCCGACGAGCCGGATGATGCTGGCTCGATCGGGGAAGATCCCGACCACGTCGGTGCGGCGCCGGATCTCGCGGTTGAGCCGCTCGTTGGGGTTGTTGGACCAGATCTGGCGCCAGATCTCCTTCGGGAACGCGGTGAACGCGAGGATGTCGGCGCGGGCCTCCTCCAGGTGGTCCGCGACGGTGGGGAGCTTCTCGGCCAGGGCGTCGACGACCCGGTCGAACTGGGCGTGCACGGCCTCGGCGTCGGGCTGGTCGTAGATCGAGTGCAGCAGTGCCTTGACCCAGCCCCAGGACGACTTCGGGGTCGCAGACATCAGGTTCGCCGCGTAGTGGGTGCGGCACCGCTGCCAGGCAGCGCCGGGCAGGGTCGCGCCGATCGCCGCCACGAGGCCGGCGTGCGCGTCGCTGGTGACGAGCTTGACCCCGGCCAGGCCGCGGGCGGTCAGGTCGCGGAAGAACGCCAGCCAGCCGGCGCCGTCCTCACTGGAGGTGACCTGCACGCCGAGGATCTCGCGGTGGCCATCGGCGTTGACGCCGGTCGCGACGAGCACGTGCACGGGCACCACGCGGCCGCCTTCGCGGACCTTGAGCACGAGCGCATCGGCGGCCACGAACGTGAACGGCCCGGCGTCCTCGTGTCCGCGTACGACCTCATGTGTAGGTGCAGGTACGGGCTGACGTGTTGGTCGGTCCCG
>NZ_QZVR01000020.1 GCF_003660455.1 Nocardioides ferulae
CTAGGAGACCGCTGAACAAGGCGCCATCTGGGCGGCGTTGACGGGGTGGGCGGCGGGCGGAGCGCCACCAATTGGCCGTCGAGCGGCAGTGAGGTCAGCACTCTGGGTGCGACACGGGGTCGTTCCGCCCGCCTGTGACCATCTTGGGCGGCGCTGTGGCCGGTCGCAAGGGGCGTTGGGAGGGCCCGTGGGGCCTTGTCAGGTGAGGACCCAGGCTCCGTTTTCGATGGTGAGCCCCATGGCGAGGAGTCGGCGCAGGTTGAGGGCGGCGACGCGGTGGTGGAGCCAGTGGTTGTTCTTCTCGATCCCTCGGTAGGGCACGCGGCGCGCGCCGCGGGTGAGCCAGGCGATCGAGCGTTCGACCATCGGGCGGTGCTGTCGGTAGAGGGTCTGGAAGCCTTCGTCGGTGGCCCGCTGGCGGTGCTCGCGTTGCAGCTGATGGTGCTCACCGAGCAGTACGGTGCGTCCTGTTGCCGAGGTGGTGCATTGGTCGCGTAGCGGGCAGCCACGACAGGCTGCTTTGAACGTGGCGCGGCCCTGCGCGGACACCGTCCGGGTGACATTGCCGGGACAGGTCAGGGTGTTGGCGGCGACGTCATAGACGAAGTCGTCGATCGTGAAACCGCCCTCGACCGCTGGCTTGATCGGCCATGGCTTGACCAGCGGGATCCACTGCTTGCTGGCCAAGGTGTGCAACATGTCGCCGCTGGCGTAGGCCGAATCACCCAGGACCTCGATCTGCTCGTCGCCGGCGATGGTGGGGTCGACGGTGACGAGTTCGGCACCCACGCTTGCGTCGGAGTTCTCCGGACCGTTGGTCTTGGTCAGCTCGCACATCGTGGTCAGACCGGTGTCGGGCTCGACCACCACATGTGCCTTGAACCCGTCCTGGCGACGTTCCCGGGTCTTGTGGGCGTGCCGGGTGTCGGGGTCCACGGTCGAGATCACCCGATCCGGAGCGGTCGCCCGGGCGATCCGCCACCGGCCGTCGGTGCCATCAGAGTCCTCGGCCGGCTCCACGTCTTGGCCCGCGACCAGGGCCAGCAACGCGACCGCCTCAGCCGGCTTTCCGCTGTCATTGGTGATCTGCTCGATGTCGAGCGCGGCGAGCAAAGCGAGCGCGTCGCCGACCAACGCGGTGACCAGTTCGTCGCGGGCGATCTGGTCGTCCCACGCGATCCGCGGCTTGCCCGGCTGGTCATAGCCCTGCCCGGTCAACGCGACCAGCCGGGTGCACTCGGTGGCGATCAGGTCCTTGGCGTCGGGGACCTCACGCCCGACCCGGCGGATCTGGGCGATCAGCTGGGTCACGGTGTCTTGGCGGGCGACCGCGTCATCGAGGATCGTGGAGTCCAGCGCCCGGCGCTGCTTGCCGGCCACTACACCGGTTTCGGTGATGACCTCGCGGACCACCTCGAAGATCCGCTGCGGACGATCGCTCGCGGCCAGCCGGCGCCGCCAGTAGGTCAGCGTCGAGGGATCGAAGCCCTTCGCGTCGATGGCGTACCCACACGCCGCCTTCCACCGCAGATCGAAGGTCAACGCGTCGACCGCTTCGCGGTCGGAGTGGCCGTACAGCGCCTGCAACACGATCACCGAGGCGATCACCTCGCCCGGGATCGAGGGCCGGCCGCGTCCCGAGGGAAACAGATCGGCGAACAACTCGCTTGGGAACAACCGGTCACGATGCTCGGCCAGCAGCGCGAACACGCTGCCCGGCTCGAGCAGGTGCCCGGCCACCGATTCCACGTCTAGCAGCTCACGCTGCCGATCCGACTCACCCTGCATGACCACAGGATTTCAGGTCACCGCCGCACGGCGCCCACGGCGCGCGGATTGTTCAGCGGTCTCCTAGGGCGTGTCTCCCAGGTCTCGGCCGTCGCGAGCGTCGTATCCGCGAGATGCCCCGCCAGGCGCAGCCGTGAAGGCATACCGGGGTTGTCTGTCGAGCGGCTGCAACGCCGCGAGGCGCTCGCGGGGCGGCGCGCAGCAGGCCACGGACTTGGGAGACACGCCCTAATAGCGCCTGGCAGGTACGGGCGCCGCCGCCACCTCGACAACGGCCACCCGCCGCGGTATCCCCGCAGCGAGGAGAAGGCCGACGAAGGCGGCGACGGCGCCCACCGCGAAGCAGAGCCGGAAGATGCCCTCGCTCGGCACCTCGACCTCACCGAAGGTGCTGGTGCTCGCGCTGAGCATCGTGCCCATGACCGCGGCGGCCAGCGTCGTGCCGACCGAGCGCATCAGCGCGTGGAGCCCCACCGCCGCCGCGGCCTCCCGCGGGGGCACCGCGTCCATGATCAGGGTCGGCATGGCGGCGTAGGCGAGGCCGACCCCGGCCGTCGTGACGCAGGAGGCGACCAGCAGCTGCCAGGGCGCGTCCATCAGCACTGCTGCGAGCGCGTAGCCGAGGCTGATCACCCCGGCACCCAGCAACAGCGGCGGCCTGCCGCCCCATCGGGAGATGAGCCGGCCCGACAAGGGAGCGACCAGCAGCATCATCACCCCTCCCGGCGCCATCCACAGGCCGGCGGCGAGCAGGCTCTGCCCCAGTCCGTAGCCGGTCTCCTCGGGAAGCTGGAGCAGCTGCGGCACGACGATCGCCTGGGCCATCATGCCGAAGCCGATCGCGATGGCGGCGATGTTGGTGAGCAGCACCGGTCGCTGCGCGGTCGCCCGCAGGTCGACCAACGGGTCGGCCCGTCGCAGCTCGTGGACCGCCCACAGGGCGAGCGTCGCCAGGCCGACCGCAAGCGCCACCAGCGTGCGCGAACCGGTCCAGCCCCAGTCCGTGGCCTTGGAAATGCCCACCAGGAGCGAGCCGAGGCCGACGGCCAGTCCGAGCGCACCGACGCCGTCGAAGCGGCGTCCGCCCGTGACAGGCAGACGCGGGAGCGCGAACCAGGCCAGCGCGGTGACCGCCGCCGCCAGGGCCGAGGCCAGCCAGAAGATCGCGTGCCAGTCGGCGACCTGCACCACCCACGCCGACAGCGGCAGGCCGACCGCGCCGCCGACGCCCAGGGTCGCGCTCATCGCGGCGATCCCGCTGGCCGCGAGTGCAGGCGGCGCGACCTCACGCACGAGCGAGATGCCGACCGGGATGAAGCCCATCGCCAGGCCCTGCAGGGCGCGCCCCACCAGCATCGGCGCCAGCGCGTCGGCGACGGCGCAGACCAGCGACCCGGCGAGCAGACACCCCGCGGTGGCCACGAGCATCCGCTGCTTGCCGAACAGGTCGGCGAGGCTCCCGGTGATCGGCATCGACACCGCCCCCGCCAGCAGCGTGATCGTCACGACCCAGGCGGTGTCCGCCGGAGCCGCCCCGAGCAGCCCGGGCAGCTCCCCCTGGATCGGGATCACCAGTGTCTGGGTGAGGGAGGCGGCCAGCCCGCCGAGGCAGAGCACCACGACGCACAGCGCCGGGGACGTCGGTCGGGACGGCTCGGGCTCGGGGCGCACGTGGGGGGCTCACTCTCGGGGCCGCAGGCGGCGTTTCGGTACGGCGACGCCGCAGGCTACCGACGATGGCCGGTGCCGCCCCGCCGCCTTCCCGGCTGCCGGGACGCTCCCTCGCGAGCGGACTGGCCCACCCGCGGGAACCGACCTATGGTGGCCGGCATGGTGCAGCAGTGGGCAGCGGCGCAGACGGCGACGGCGGAGCCGTCGCACGTGCCGTCGGGTGCCGCGCTGCTGGCGATCGAGCTGGGCGAGGAGGCCCGCGGCATTCGCGGCCTCGACGTGCTGCGCCGCAGCGTCGACCGCGCTCCACCGACGGGTTCCTGACAACTCCCCACCCCGGCGTCCGTCACGGACACCGGGGGTCACCGGAGCCGGGCGGATGCCCGCCGCTCCCGAGCCCAGGAACCCACTCATGCGACTCCGCAACCGCACGCACCGCACCATCCCCGCCGGCATCCGCAGCTCCCTGCTCGAGGCCGCGGAGCTGCGCCACCGCCAGCTCATCGACCTGCGCCGCACCCCTCGCGATCGGGAGAGCGCCGTCGCCGCGGCCCACCGCCGTAGCGTCGAACGGATCCTGCGCGAGGTCCTCGACGCCCTCGACCGACTCGACGACGGCAGCTTCGGCACCTGCCAGGGCTGCGCCGCACTGATCCCGCTCGAGCGGCTGCAGCGGCGCCCCTGGGACACCCACTGCGGTGGGTGCCTCCAGCCATGAGCACCCGACGGCACCCGGTCACGATGCCCCGGCGCACCCACCCCGACGAGCCACCGCGACAGGTGGCCGTCGTCGGCGGCGGCGTGGCCGGACTGTCGACCGCCTGGTTCCTCCAGGAGCACGGAGTCGAGGTCGCCGTGTTCGAGGGTGACCACGTGGGAGCCGGCGCCTCGTGGGGCAACGCGGGGTGGCTCACCCCCGCCCTCACCACCCCGCTCCCGGAGCCGGCCGTCCTCCGCTACGGGCTCCGCACTGCCCTCCGCCCGTCGTCTCCCGTCTACGTGCCGATCCGTCCCGACCTGCGGCTGTGGCGGTTCCTCGCCGGCTTCGTGCGGCACTGCACCGGCGCCCGATGGCGGGCGGGGATGGCCGCCTACGCACCGATCAACCGACTCGCCCTCGACGCCTTCGACCAGCTGGTCGAGGCCGGCGCGGTGCCGGCGCCGCAGCCGGCCACCCCGTTCCTGGCCTGTTACCGCACGCCTCGTGAGCGGGAGACACTGGTGGAGGAGCTGCTGGCCATCCGCCGCAGCCAGCCGGTCGACTTCGAACTGCTCACCGGCGAGCAGGCACGCGCGTCGGAGCCGGCGCTCTCCGCCGAGGTCGGCGCCGCGATCCGACTGCACCAACAGCGGTTCGTGAACCCGCCGCAGCTGGTGGCGGCACTGGCCGACTCCGTGCGCAGCCGCGGCGCGAAGCTGCGCGAGGGCGTGAGAGTGAGCGAGGTCCGCGACGACGGACCGTCGGTGCTCCTCACCGATGCCCTCGGTGGCCGGCACCGCTTCGACGCGGTCGTGCTCGCCACCGGCGCGGCGCTCGGCGACCTGGCCCGGCCGTTCGGCGTACGCCGCCTGGTGCAGGCCGGCCGCGGCTACTCGTTCAGCGTGCGCTGCCGTGACCTGCCACGCGGGCCGGTCTACTTCCCCGCGCAGCGCGTCGCCTGCACGCCGCTGCAGACGCCGCAGGGGCCGAGGCTGCGGGTGGCCGGGATGATGGAGTTCCGGGCTCCCGGCGAGCCGCTCGACCCGCGCCGGATCGAGGCGATCGTGGCCGCTGTCCGCCCGTTGCTCGACGGCGCCGAGCTCGACGACCGGCTCGACGAGTGGGTGGGCTCCCGGCCCTGCACCGCAGACGGTCTGCCACTGGTCGGCGCCACCGCGTCCCCGCGCGTGTTCACGGCCGGCGGGCACGGCATGTGGGGGGTCGTGCTGGGCCCGGTGAGCGGTCGACTGCTGGCTGAGCAGGTGGTGACCGGTCGCCGACCCGCCGAGCTGGCCGCGTTCGACCCGATGCGCTGATCGCGAGCCCGGCCACTCGATCACCCAGGCCACCTCCGCCGAGTCGGCGCAAGTGCAGGCGCGAGCGCGCCGAGTCGGCGCTTCTGCAGCTCATCGCCCGGCAGTAGCGCCGACTCGGCGACGTCAGGCCTGCAGTAGCGCCGGCTCGGCGTGGCTTCGTCCCCAGGGAAGACGCGTGCGCTGGCCTGTGGAGGACGCCTCGCGAGTGTCGGTGGCGGATCGGAGCGTCGGGAGCGACACCTCACCCGCTCCCGGAGGCCGACATGAGCGTTTCCACCCCACCCACCATCGACGACCTCGCCGCCCGCTTCGGCTCCGACACCGCACCGACCTGCGAGTGCCAGCACGGTCCGCCCCGGGAGCAGTGCGGCGAACGAGCCGCGGCCCGGGTGAGCCTGCTCTGCGCCGTCGCCGGCTGCGACTGCGCGGTCGAGGTCCATCTCCTCTGCACCGAGTGTGTCGCGGCCTGGCGCCGGTCGGCGCGACAGAACGGGGTGCGCCTCCGGGTGGCACCGCTCTGAGCAGCCGAGGCGCAGCAGGGAGGCAGTGGCGACGTCAGGCCGGCGGCTCGCCCGCGACCTCGAGCGCGGGAGCGGGCACGCCCGCGCCGGCCGCGGCCACAGCCGCCTCCGGCCGCGGGTCCGGCCGCCAGCCCGGCGGGCCGAAGACATAGCCGAGCTTGTCGCGCAGCGTCGGCGCGGTGCGCACGTCGCGGGCGATCGCGGCGTACTCGTGGGTCTGCAGGCGCAGCAGGTTGTGGGTGCCGACCGGCGTCGTCAGGCCGTACGTCGGCCGGTGCAGCTCGGGCTGGAAGGAGCCGAAGAGCCGGTCCCAGACGATCAGGATGCCGCCGTAGTTGCGGTCGAGGTACTCCGGGTCGCTGCCGTGGTGCACCCGGTGATGGGAGGGGGTGTTGAACACCAGCTCGACCGGCCGCCACAGGGTGCGGATCCGCTCGGTGTGCACGAAGAACTGGTAGACGAGGCTGACGGAGAAGCCGAAGAACACCAGCGCTGGCGGCACGCCGAGGATCGGCAGCGGCGCCCAGAGGACCAGCTCGTGGGAGTTGTTCCACTTCTGGCGCAGGGCGGTCGCGAAGTTGAAGTACTCGCTGGAGTGGTGGGCCTGGTGGGTCGCCCACACCAGGCGCACCCGGTGGGCGACGCGGTGCGCCCAGTAGAAGAAGAAGTCGACGCCGAGGATCGCCAGCGCCCAGGTCCACCAGCGGTCCGCCGGCAACTGCCAGGGAGCGACGTAGGCGAAGAGCACGGCGTAGCCGAGCAGGCCGAGGCCCTTCCACAGCGACATGGTCAGCACCGACACCGCCCCGGCGCCGATGCTGGCCAGCGCGTCGCGGCGGTCGTAGCCGCCGGTCAGCGACAGCGCCCGCCCGTCCGGGCCGCGGCGCTCGGCCTCGGGCCGCTCGTCCTCGAGCAGCGCGGCCGCGAGCCCCTCCAGGGCGATGAACAGCAGGAAGAACGGGGCGGCCAGGGCGACCGGGTCGCGCAGCACCTCGGGGATCGACTGCCACAGGTCGGCCACTGCCTGCACGGGTCCTCCAGGGGGGATGGGTGCCGCGATCCTAAGCCCGTCCGTGAGCGGCGTCACGCCCGGTCCGCCCGTCGAGTGCCGGGCCGAGCCAGCGGCCGATCGCTGGTTCGTCCGGAAGTCGGTTGAACATCAGGTACCCTTTGGTGAACAGAAGGTGAACGAAAGGTGTCGAGGTGAGTGACGTGAGGCGACCGGAGATGGTCTGCCGTTGGGTGCAGACAGTCGACGAGCGCGGCCGCCGCCGCCTGATGGCGACGTGGGAGCGGGCCGAGGAGCCCGCGGTGGCTCGGCCGCGGACCGCCGCCGCCTGAGACCCCGCCCCTGAGACCCCGCCCCTCGACCCGGTCAAGGGCCGCGTGCTCCACTGCCCCTGTGCCCCCACCCGAGACGCTCTCCCCCGGCCGGCTGCGCATCCCCGTCGGCGATCTGGTCTTCGACGCCACCGTCGCCGGGCCGGCCCACGGCCGCACGGTCCTGCTGCTGCACGGCTTCCCGCAATCCAGCTGGTCGTGGCGCCGGGTGATGCCTCGGCTGGCCGAGGCCGGACTGCGCGCGATCGCGCTCGACCAGCGCGGCTACTCCCTCGACGCCAGCCCCGATCCGGTCCAGGCCTACACCGGCGAGCACCTGGTCGCCGACGTGCTCGGGGTGCTCGACTCGCTCGGCCTCGACGCCGTGGACCTGGTCGGCCACGACTGGGGCGCCGCCGTCGCCTGGCAGACCGCCGGCCTCCACCCCGAGCGGGTCCGCACGCTGTCGGTCCTGTCCGTGCCCCACCCGGGCGCCTTCCTCGAGACGCTCGCGCACGACCCCGACCAGCGCGCCCGATCGACGTACATGCTCGACTTCGCCCGCCCCGGCTACGAGGAGGTCCTGCTGGCCGACGACGCGGCAGCGCTGCGCACACTGCTGGGGCCGAGCGGCGACGTCGACGTGGCGCACATGCTCCAGCGGCTCGGCACGCCGGAGCGCCTGCGCCGGGCGCTGAACTGGTACGCCGCCCAGACCCGCGAGCGGAACGCGTCGATCCCGCCGGTCGACGTGCCGACCCTGCACCTGTGGTCGGACCAGGACCCGTTCCTCGGCGAGGCGGCGACGCGGGCGACCGCGCGGTTCGTCACCGGCCCTTACGAGCTGCACGTGCTGGCCGGGGTCGGCCACTGGATCCCCGAGGACGCCCCCGAGACGGTCGGCGAGCTGCTGCTCTCGCACCTGCGCCGGTTCCCGACGCAGGCGGTCTGACCCGGACTCGCTGCCCGGCTACTCGGCCGTCTTCTTCGCCGCGGCCCGCTTGGCCGCGGTGCGCTTCGAGGTCGTCCGCTTCGAGGTGACCTTGATGGTCGGGGGCTCGTCGGCGGGTTTCTCCGCTGCGGGCTTGTCTCCCGCGGGCTTGTCCCCCGCCAGCCTGTCCCCGCCGGCCTTCGCCGACGCCTGCCCCTTGGGCTTCTCCCGCACCAGGACCCCCTGGCCGGCCTGCCGGCTGACCTCGAACAGCCCGATCGCGGTGACCAGGTCGACCAGCTTGGCGTAGCCCCAGTTGCGGGAGTCGAAGTCCGGCGACTGCTTGGCCACATAGCTGCCGACCACGCCCAGGTGCGCCCAGCCGTCGTCGTCGGAGGAGGCGCTGACCCCTTCGCGCAGCAGCCGGACCAGCCGTGCGTCGCCTCGCAGCTCGTTGGTCGAGCGGCGCGACGGCGCCGAGGTCGTGGGCACGTCGGTGCTGGGCTCGCGCTCCTTGTCGGAGCTGCGCAGCACGTCGAGGTAGACGAACTTGTCACAGGCCACCCGCAGCGCCTCGGGGGTACGCCGCTCCCCGAAGCCGTAGACCGGCTTGCCGGACTCGCGCAGCCGGGAGGCCAGCTTGGTGAAGTCGCTGTCGGAGGAGACCAGGCAGAACCCGTCGAGGTCGCCGGTGTAGAGCAGGTCCATCGCGTCGATGATCAGCGCGCTGTCGGTGGAGTTCTTGCCGGTGGTGTAGGCGAACTGCTGCATCGGCTGGATGGCGTGGGCGTTGAGGACGTCCTTCCAGCCACGCAGCTGGGGGGTGGTCCAGTCGCCGTAGGCCCGCTTCACCGAGGCGGTGCCGTACTTCGCGATCTCGGCGAGCAGCTCCTCGACGACCGACGGGCTGGTGTTGTCGGCGTCGATGAGGACGGCGAGCTTGGTGAAGTCCGGTGATGCCATCTTCGAGACCCTAGCCCTGGCCGGTGGTCGAGCCTGCCGAGACCCACCCGTTAGGTTTCCAGCGACGGCACCACGCCCGCCCGGCCCGAGGAGCACCGCAGCGATGAGCTCGATCATGTCCCGACGCGACCTGGACTTCCTGCTGCACGAGTGGCTGAGCACCGACGACCTGCTGGGCCGCGCCGCCTTCGCCGAGCACTCCCGCGACACCGTGGACGCGGTGCTCGACCTGGCCGAGGCGCTGGCCACCGAGCTGTTCGCCACCCACAACCGGGCCGCCGACCTGGCCGAGCCGCGCTTCGACGGGGAGCGCGTCGAGGTCCTCCCCGAGGTGGGCGCCGCGCTGCGGGCGTTCGCCGAGGCGGGCTTCCTGGCCGCTCCGCTGCCGGAGACCGCCGGCGGGATGGGGCTCCCCCAGTCGGTGTTCGGGGCCTGCATGGCCTGGTTCCACGCCGCCAACGCCGGCACCACCGGCTACGCCCTGCTCACGCTGGCGGCCGCCAACCTGCTTAGCCGGCACGGCGACGCCGACCAGGTGGCCCGCTACGTGGGCCCGATGACCGAGGGCCGGTTCTTCGGCACCATGGCGCTCTCGGAACCACAGGCCGGCTCCAGCCTCGCCGACATCACCACCCGGGCCGAGCCGCAGGACGACGGCAGCTACCGGCTGTTCGGACGCAAGATGTGGATCTCCGGCGGCGACCACGAACTGTCGGAGAACATCGTCCACCTCGTGCTCGCCCGGACCCCCGGCGCACCGGCCGGCACTCGCGGCATCTCGCTGTTCTGCGTGCCGAAGGTGCTCGTGGGCGACGACGGGTCGCTGGGCGAGCGCAACGACGTCGTGCTCGCCGGCATCAACCACAAGATGGGCTTCCGCGGCACGGTCAACACCGCGCCCGTGCTGGGCGACGGCGCCTTCACCCCCGGTGGCCGCGCAGGCGCGGTCGGCCACCTGGTCGGCGAGCTGCACCGCGGCCTGCCGGTGATGTTCTCGATGATGAACGAGGCGCGCATCGGCGTCGGCCTGTGCGCCACGGCGCTGGGCTACACCGGCTACCTCAAGTCGCTGGCCTACGCCCGCGAGCGCACCCAGGGCCGGCTCCCCGGCGCGGGCCCCGACGACCCGCAGGTCCCGCTGGTCGAGCACGCCGACGTCCGCCGGATGCTGCTGGCCCAGAAGAGCTACGTCGAGGGGGCGCTGGCGCTGAACCTCTACTGCGCCCGGCTGGTCGACGACGTGGAGTCCCTCGACGACGGGCCGGCGCGCACCCAGGCCGAGCAGCTGCTCGGCCTGCTCACGCCGGTGGCGAAGAGCTGGCCCTCGCAGTGGTGCCTGGCCGCCAACGACCTGGCGATCCAGGTCCTCGGCGGCGCCGGCTACACCCGCGACCACGACGTCGAGCAGCACTACCGCGACAACCGGCTCAACCCGATCCACGAGGGCACCCACGGCATCCAGGCGATGGACCTGCTCGGCCGCAAGGTGCTGCTCGACGGCGGTGCCGCGCTGGGTGTGCTGGCCGACCGCGTCCGCGGCACCGCCGAGCGGGCCGCCGCGGCCGGCGGCGAGGGGCCCGGGCACGCCGCCGCGCTGACCGCGACGCTGGACCGGCTGCTCGAGGTGACCGCCCGGGTCGGCGGTCTCGGCGACCCACGCCAGGTGCTGGCCGAGGCGACGGCGTACCTCGAGGCGACCGGCCACCTGATCGTGGGCTGGCTGTGGCTCGAGCAGTGGTTGGCCGCCCACGGGCGCGAGGGCGGCTTCTACGACGGCAAGCGCGCGGCCACCCGCTTCTTCCTCACCCGGGAGCTGCCCCGGGTGGCGCCGTGGCTCGACGTGGTGGCGGCCGCCGACGGCCTCACTCTCGATCTCGACCCGACCAGTCTCTGAGGAGCCCACGCGTGCTTGACGAACCGCTCGACCTGCCCTGCGGCCTCCGGCTGCCCAACCGGCTGGTGCGCGCGGCCATGACCGAGAGCCTGGCCGACCGCGGGCACGAGCCGTCCGATCGGCTCCGCCGGCTCTACACGGAGACCTGCGCGGCCGGCGCCGGGCTGGTCCTCACCGGCAACGTGATGGTCGACCGGCGCCACCTGGAGCGCAGCCGCAACGTGGTCGTCGACGCAACGACCGACCGCGAGGCACTGCGCCGGTGGGCCGAGTCGTGCGCCGCGGCGCCGACCTTCGTGCAGCTGAGCCACCCCGGACGGCAGACCTCCAGGTTCGTCAATCCCCACCCCGTGGCTCCGTCGGCGGGGCCGGCCGTGGCGCTGGCCGGGTTGTTCGCGGCGCCGCGGGCGCTGACCCGCCCCGAGGTCGGCGAGCTGCGCGACCGCTTCGTCGACGCCGGCCGGCGGCTGGTCACGGCCGGCTTCCCGGGTGTCCAGGTGCACGGTGCGCACGGTTACCTGCTCAGCAGCTTCCTAGACCCGCGGCACAACCAGCGCGACGACGAGTACGGCGGCGACCTGGCCGGGCGGGCCCGGCTGCTGCTGGAGATCGTCGAGGGGCTGCGCCAGGTGTTGCCTCGGGAGGCCGGCGTGGCGGTGAAGCTCGACTCCCGCGACGGCGGTCTCGACGACCTGGTTCGGCTGGTCGGCCTGCTCGAGTCAGCCGGCGTCGACCTGGTGGAGGTGTCCGGCGGCAGCTACGAGGATCCGGCGATGGTCGGCCTGGACGCCGACGGCCGGCCGCTGGAGACCGGCCCGCAGGAGTCGCCGTTCAGCGCCGCCGCGGTGGCGGTGGCGGCCGCGACCACGGTGCCGGTGGTCCTCACCGGCGGCTTCCTCACCCGGGCCGCGATGGAGCGGACGCTGGGCGCCGGGGTCGCCGCGGTCGGCGCCGGGCGACCGCTCGCCGTACGCCCACGGCTGGCCGGCGAGCTGGTGCGAGCCGAGGCGGACTCACTGGACCGGCCGGCGCCGCGGCTCGGCGGCCCGACCTGGTTCCGCCGCACCGTGGGGGTCTCCGCCGGGCCGGGCTGGCACCGGCTGCAGCTGGCCCGCACCGCCGCCGGCCGGCCGCCCGCGCTGCGGCTGCCCGCGCTGCTCGCCGCGGCGGACTACGCCGCGCTCGACTCGGCCCGCGCACTGGTCGAGAGGCGGTCGCGGATGCGGCGGGCGGACCTGGCCGACCGGCGCTCGGCCCCGACGCTCAGGCGGTGACGGGGACCGGCTGCAGCCGCGCGGGCCCCAGCAGGCCCTCCTGGCGGGCGACCAGCGCCGCCAGGCCGATCGTCGCGAACGCGGCGACCACGTTGATCGTCAGCATCGAGACGCTCTTGACCAGCACGAACGTCTCCAGCGACTGAGACTGCAGCAACCACAGGGTCATCCCGGCCTTGGCCAGGCCGAGCACCGCCCACATGATCGTGAGGTTGCGGAAGAGCCGGCGCACGCGCGGGCGCATCGCCAGCTCGTGGTCCATCGGATAGAAGTCGCCGGCGAGCCGGGCCACCATCGGCCGGGCACTGGCCAGCGAGAGCAGGAACAGCCCGGCGACCAGGCCATCGCTGATGATCGGCTGGAAGAAGTAGAGCCAGGCGCTGTCGGCGACGACCGAGAGCAGGGTCCGGCCGGTGAGCAGGACGGCCGCCAGGATCAGGAGCCCGGAGGTACGCCGTCCGGTCACCGCACGCCAGGCGATCGCACCGTAGGACCAGCCGAGCGCGACGACGATGGCCGCCCAGACGCCGGCGAGCACGAACACGCCGTAGAACAGCACGGCGGGCACGACCACGGCGATCAGGAGGCTCAGCGAGACCCGGCGCACCACGGTCAGCAGACCGGGCCGGTGCGGCTGATCGGCGCACAGCGGGGCGGGGTCGGTGGTCAGGGTGTCAGCAGATGCCACGAGAAGCCGGTCCTGCCGGCGCGGTGGACGCCGGACTGGTGTCGTCGCCGCGAACCGACGACGGGAATCGACGTCTGCGGGGTTTCCCGGCCCCTCCACTGTACGCGGAGAACGGCCGTTCCCCGGCCGGGTCGTCGGCCCGTGGTCCGGTGACCTTCTCCTCTGGCCCTCACCCGCCGAGGCCGAGCTCCTCGGCGCTGCGCTGGCGCATCTCGACCTTGCGGATCTTGCCGGTGACCGTCATCGGGAACTCCTCGACGACCATCACGTAGCGCGGGATCTTGTAGTGGGCGATCTTGCCGGTGGCGAACTCCCGCACCGCGTCGGCGTCGATCGATGCGGCTCCGGACCGCAGCCGCACCCAGGCGCACAGCTCCTCGCCGTACCTCTCGTCGGGCACGCCGACGACCTGGACGTCCTCGATGTCGGGGTGGGTGTAGAGGAACTCCTCGATCTCGCGGGGGTAGATGTTCTCGCCGCCGCGGATCACCATGTCCTTGATCCGGCCAACGATCTCGCAGTAGCCGTCCTCGCGCATCACCGCCAGGTCGCCGGTGTGCATCCAGCCGTCGGCGTCGACCGCCTCCGCGGTCTTCGCGGGCTCCTCCCAGTAGCCGAGCATCACCGAGTAGCCGCGGGTGCAGAACTCACCGGGGGTGCCGCGGTCGACCGTCTGGCCGGTGGTCGGGTCGACGACCTTGATCTCCAGGTGCGGGTGCACCCGCCCGATGGTGGCGGTACGCCGCTCGAGGTCGTCGTCGGGCCGCGTCTGGCAGGAGACGGGCGAGGTCTCGGTCATCCCGTAGGCGATCGACACCTGGGTCATCCCCATGTCGTCGATGCAGCGGCGCATCACCTCGACCGGGCAGACCGAGCCGGCCATGATCCCGGTGCGCAGCGAGCCGAGGTCGTGCTCGGCGAACGTGGGGTGGTTCTGCATCGCGATGAACATCGTCGGCACGCCGTAGACCGCGGTGCAGCGCTCGGCGGCGATGGTGCGCAGGGTGACCTCGGGGTCGAAGGCGGGGGCCGGGATCACCATCGTGGCGCCGTGGCTGGTGCTGCCGAGGTTGGCCATCACCATCCCGAAGCAGTGGTAGAAGGGCACCGGGATGCAGAGCCGGTCCTCCGCGCCGAGCTCGATCAGCTCGGTGGTGAGGTAGCCGTTGTTCAGGATGTTGCGGTGGCTCAGCGTCGCGCCCTTGGGCCGGCCGGTGGTGCCGGAGGTGTACTGGATGTTGATCGGGTCGCCGGGGTCGAGCGTCGCGGCCCGGGCGGCGACGGCGTCGTCGGCCACCGACCGCCCCTCGTCGACCAGCGCGGCCCAGTCGTCGGTGTCGATGAGCACCACCCGCTCCAGCCCCGGCTGGTCGGCGCGGATGCCCTCGATCATCGCGGCGTAGTCGCTGGTCTTGAACCGGCTGACCGCCAGCAGCATCCGCAGGCCCGACTGCTCGACGGCGAAGGCGAGCTCGTGGGAGCGGTAGGCGGGGTTGACGTTGACGAGCACCACCCCGATCCGGGCGGTGGCGTACTGCACGAGGGTCCACTCGGCACAGTTGGGCGCCCAGATGCCGACCCGGTCGCCCTTCTCGAGGCCGGCGGCGAGCAGCCCGCGCGCGAGGTCGTCGACGTCGCGGTCGAGCTCGGCCCAGGTCCAGCGGCGTCCGGTCGCGACCTCGACGAGCGCCTCGCCGTCGGGCCGGGCGGCGACCGTGCGCGCCAGGTTGGCCCCGATCGTCTCCTCGAGCAGCGGTGGCTGGGTCTCCCCCTGGGCGTAGGACGGCTCGACGCTCATGGAGCCGAGGATAGGCCGCGCGTGACCGGAGCCACACCCTCGCCGAGGCGTCACTGAGTCACGCGTTCTCGCGGCGTGTCGGGGAACGCTTGACAACTCATCGCACCGGCCGGCCCCGGTCCACTCCTCGCTCCCCCGCGCACCCGGCGCCAGGCCACGAGGACGGCCACGAGCAGCACCCCGGCCGGCAGCAGCCAGGCCGGCACCCCCGCCGCCCACTCGGTGACCGCGCGCTGGGCGGAGAACTCGAGGTCGACGGTGTCGCCGAGCCCGAACGTGCCGGTGATGCCGGCGGTGCCGTCGTAGCGCAGGAACAGCACCCCGACCGCGACGAGCAGCACTCCCGCGACGGCCGAGGTGGTGTGCACCCGGAGCGGTCCCCAGGTCAGCACCCGTCCGCGCAGCCAGCGCCGGCCGCCGAGGTCGAAGCGGTCCCACAGACCGGCCAGCACCAGCAGCGGCGCGGCCATGCCGAGCGCGTAGACCGCGAGCAGCAGGCCACCGCGCCACGGTGAGCTCTGGGTCGCCGCCACGGTCAGGATCGCCCCGAGCACCGGCCCCGAGCAGAACCCGGCCAGCCCGTAGACCGCTCCGAGCACCATCGTGGAGAGCCACCCGGAACCCTGGCGGCTGCTCGACCAGGACTGCAGCCGGCCCGCGAACGGAAGCGCGAAGCCGCGACCGAGGAGCTGCCACACGCCCAGGCCGATGATCGTCCACCCGGCGACCGCGATCAGCAGCGGCCGGTGGCCGTAGAAGAGGGACGACGCCGCCGCCGCACCGGTGCCCAGCGGCACCAGGGTGAGCAGCAGCCCGACGTAGAAGACCAGGGTCCGCGCCACCAGCGCCCGCTTGCTGGCGAACGCGTAGGCGAAGAACGACGGCAGCAGCAGCGCGCTGCACGGCGAGAGCAGCGCGAGGACGCCGGCGGCGAACGCCGCGAGCACACCGACCTCGGTCACGACGCTGCCGCGTCCTCGATGACCTGCTCGAAGACCTCGGTCGGCTGGGCGCCGACGATCGGCGTCCCGTTGACGAGGAAGGAGGGGGTGCCGGTGACGCCGATCGACTGGCCCTCGGCGAAGTCGTCACGGACCTGCTGCTCGATCTTCGCGGAGTCGAGGTCGGCCTCGAACTGCTCGACGTCGAGGCCGAGCTGCTCGGCGATGCCGATCACGTAGTCCCGGTCCAGGTTGCCGCTGTTCGGCGGCAGCTGCTCGGCGTACATCGCGTCGTGGAACTCCCAGAAGCTGTCCTGCGCGGCGGCCGCGCGGCCGGCCAGCGCCGCGGTGGTCGACTCGGGCCCGAGGTAGGGGAAGTCGCGCCACTCGATGCGCAGCGTGCCGTCGGCGACGTACTTCTCCTCCAGCACCGGGGCGGTGTCGCGGGCGAACTTGCCGCAGAACGGGCACTGGAACTCCGAGTAGGCGATCAGCACCACCGGGGCGTCGACGTCGCCCATGGCCATCGGGTCGTCCTGCTGGCGGCGGGCGAGCCCGGCCAGCGGGTCGTCGCCCCCGCCCTGCTCGGCGCTGCTCGCGGCCGCGGGGCCCGCCGCCTCGTCGCCGGCGTCGCCGTCACCTCCGGTGAGCTGGCCGATCAGCGTGGCCAGCAACGCGACCGCCGCCACGGCGGCGATGACGAGCGGGATGACGGGGCTCTTGCGGGTGGATCGCTCAGGCACGTGCTTCCTCCGAGTCGGGGGTGGCGGGGTCGGCGGCGGGGCCACCGGTGGTGGGGCAGGACAGCTCGCCGAGGAGCCGCTGGCGCAGCGCCCAGGCGAGCAACGCCACCGCGGCGACCTGCAGCAACGGCTGGACGGGCTCGAACCAGGTCATGGCGCCGGCGCTGCCGAGCGCGATCAGGACGAGCTTGTTGCAGACCGGGCAGCCGACCGCGAAGAAGGTCAGCAGGCTCCCGGCCCAGCCGCCGCGCCGCGAGCCGCGGTCGGTCGGGGTCTCGACCGGGTTGGCGACGTAGGAGCCGACCAGCAGGCCGGCGAGCACCGACGAGACCAGCAGCGAGGGCCAGGCCCACCACGTCGGCGGCACCTCGCGACCGAAGACCGGGGTGTCGATCAGGTCGGTCGGGATCGCCACGACGAGCACGAACGCGGCGCCGGAGACCAGGGCGGTGAGCCAGCGGCGGGCGGGCCAGAGCCGCAGCGCGGCGATCATGCGCCGACCTCGACGGGGTGCCCGTGGGTGCGCCACTCGAGCATGCCGTCCTCGAGCCGGAGCGCGTCGATGCCCTCGCCGCCGAGCAGCCGGACCGCGTCGTGGGCGAGCACGCAGTAGGCGCCGCGGCAGTAGGTGACGATCGTGGAGGCGCCCCGCAGCTCGTCGAGCGCCGTGGCGAGCTCGGGGAACGGCAGGCTCCGCGCACCCGGGATGTGGCCCGCGTCGTACTCCTCGCGGGGGCGGACGTCGAGCACCTCGGCGTCGCCGGACTCCAGCAGCCGGGTGAGGTCCTCACGGGTGATCAGGCCGACCTCGCCACCGTCCGGCACACCGAGGTAGGCGTTGAGGGCGCGCTCCACGTCGGCGGAGCGGGTGCGCGCCACCGTCAGCATCGCCTCGTAGAGGGCGGCCACGTCGTCGCCGGCGAGCCGGTAGTAGATGCGGGTGCCCTGCCGCCGGGTCTGCACCAGGTTCGCCAGCTTGAGCACCTGCAGGTGGGCCGAGACCGTGGTGACGCCCATCTCGGCGGCACGGGCCAGGCCCTCGACGGTGCGCTCCCCCTGGGCGAGCAGGTCGACCAGCTCGAGCCGCTTGGCGCTGCCGAAGGCCTTGCCGACGACGGCGAGCTCGTCGAAGACGCCGTGCTTGGAGACACTCATCTATTCCTCCAAAGATCTTTGGAGGAGTCACGGTAGCCCAACCGTCCGGCGACTCCAACCGGCGGTTCGTCCCCCTCCCGACCTCGGCCCCTGGCGCGCGGGGGCGCCGACCGCGGAGACTGGCGACGCGGAGGTGGTGCCCGATGACCGGCCCGGACCGTCGGCGGACGGTCGCGCTCGCCCTCTCGCTGGTGCTGACACTCTTCGGGGCCGCCTGCGCCGACGCCGAGAGCCCCGACCCGGGCGCCGGCGTGCCGACCGAGGGCTTCGAGGTGGTGCCGGTCGAGTACGCCGCGGGGCTGACCGAGGACCTCTACCTGCCCGAGGACGTGGGCGAAGGCACCGGCGGTGGCCGGCTCCGGCACGCGCCGCTGGTGGTGCTCGTGCCCGGAGGGTCGTGGACCACCGCGGACCCCGGGGGCCTGGCCGGGCTGGCGGCGAGCCTCGCGGTCGCCGGCCTGGTCGCGGCCCCCGCCCGGATCCGGGCCGCCGTCGACGACGACGTCGTCTACCCCACGCCCGTCGAGGACGTGTTGTGTGCCGTCGCCGCAGCCGTGGACCGGGCCCGTGCCGAGGGGTTCGCCGCCGGCCCGGTGGCGGTGCTTGGCCACTCCTCGGGTGCCCACCTGGCCGCGCTGGCGGTGCTGGCGGTCGACGACTACTCCCCCGACTGCGAGGCGCCCGCCGTCGCCCCGGACGCGCTCGTCGGGCTGGCCGGTCCCTACGACATCGCGCAGGTCCCGGAGATGGCCGGTGCGCTGCTGGGCTCGAGCCCGGACGACGACCCGGCGACCTGGGAGGCCGCCAACCCGGTCCGGCGCGCCGACCTCCGCCCCGACGTACCCGTGCTGCTCCTGCACGGCGAGGCCGACGACGTGGTGCCCGCCGATCTCACCTCCCAGTTCGCGCAGGCGCTGGAGGACGCCGGCCACCCGACGACCGTCGAGCTGGTCCCGGACGTCGACCACCTGGGCCTCTTCGCCGCCGTCGTCGCGGGCGAGCCGGTCGCGACCTGGCTGCTCGACCTGGCCCGCTGACCCCGCCGGACCCCCAGGGGATCAGTGAGCCCGGTCGTGCAGCAGGGCCAGCTGCAGCATCAGGTCGAACCGCTGTCGCGGGTCGCGCAGGTCGCACTCCCCCACCTCGGCCACCCGCCGCAGCCGGTAGCGGAACGTGTTGGGGTGCACGAACAGCGCCTCCGAGGCCGCGGCCACGTCGCCGAAGGCGTCCAGCCAGGCGCGCAGCGTCGGCACCAGGCTGGCGCCGTGGGCGAGGTCGTAGTCGAGCAGCCGGCTCAGGGCCCCCGTCGGCCGCTCGCCGCGGGCTGCGGCGAGGTCGCGCAGCTCGAGCAGCAGCGACTCGGTCTGGACGTCGGCCAGCCGGGCGACCCGCCGGTCGACGCGGCCCTCGCGCAGCACCCGCAGGATGCGGTCGGCCGTCCGGCGCGCGTCCACGACCTCCGCCAGCGAGCCCGCCACCGGTGCCACGGCCAGCACCGGCCGCAGCCGATCGCCGATCCGGTCGAGGAAGTCGGTGGCCAGCCGGACGGCGAACAGCTCGCTCTCCTCCGGCGCGGCGGACGCGGCGGCGAGCCCGTAGGCGACGCCGCCCAGCAGTGCCGAGGCGGAGCGGCTGGTGACCGCGTTGAGGTGCATCGAGAAGGCGTCGCCGAGCCGTTCGCGCTCGTGCCGGACGGCCGCGTCGGAGCCGCTGGCCGGCTCGGCGAGCGCGAAGCCCAGCACCACCAGGGGCGTGTCTGCCAGGCCGAGCCGCTCCAGCGCCTCGCGCGCCCCGGCGCCGCCCTCGAGCACCGAGCTGACCAGGTCGGCGCGGACCCGGCGCTGCACGTCGGCCCCCGCCCGCACCCGCAACAGGTGCAGCGCGACCAGCTTGGCCGCGTCGACGAGGGCCGCGGTGCGCTCCTCGCTGAGCGGCGCGGGCACCGCCGCCCAGATCGAGCCGAGCATCTCGTCGCCGGCTCGCACCGCCATCGCGACCCGGGGCATCGTGAACTCGCCGGCCGGCTCGCTGCCGGGGTCGATGAAGACCGGGCCCTCGGAGCGGAGCAGGTCGCCGAAGACCCCGCGCTCGGTGAGGATCCGGGCATAGCGCTCGGGGACCTGCCGGCCCAGGATCGTCTCCACCCGCGAGGGGTCGGCCTCGTCCTGGCGGCCGGAGAACGCCAGCACCCGCGAGCTGCGGTCCTCGATCGTGATCGGCGCGTCCAGCAGCGAGGCGATCGCGTTCGCCACCGCGAACAGGTCGCCGGACGGCAGGCCGCCCAGCGACTCCGGCTCGGCCGGGCCGACGTCACCCTCCGCGAGCACCGAGCGCAGCAGCGTGGCCAGGTGCGCCCAGGGCGCACCCCGCCGGAACCCGATCAGCGCGGTGCCGGCGGCGTCCGCCGCCGCCACCACCGCGGGATCCAGCGGCACGGGGGCCCGCAGCACCAGCGCCACCGCCCCCTGCTCCCCCAGGCGGGAGAGCAACCCGGCGACCTGGTCGGGGTCGCTCACCCCGACGCCGAGCACCAACGAGTGCGGGGGCAACACCGGCGGGTCGTCCGGGTCGTGGATCACCACCCCGCCGAGGTCCACCTCACGGTCGGGGTCGCCGTGCGCGAGCTCCAGCAGCGTCGCGCCCAGGTCGTCGAGGACCCGGCGCAGGCTGGCCCGCGGCCGCGCGGCCGCGGCGCCCGACGGGCTGCTCGGGATCTCGCTGGTGCTCATGGCGGACGACACGCTCTCCTCGGGCGGGCGACGCGCCGAGCCTAATCGGGGTCCGACGCCGAGTCAGGACCCGGCGCCGACGGGGATCCACTCGGTGGCGGTGGTGACCTCCTCCAGCCGCTCGGCGATCGGGGCCACCCCGAGGCCGGGACCGGTCGGCACCGTCAGGTGGCCGTCGTCGAGCACGAAGGGCTCGGTCACATCGGTGCGGTAGTAGCGGCCCGAGGCGGAGGTGTCGCCGGGCAGCGTGAAGCCGGGCAGCGCCGCGAGCGCGACGTTGGCCGCCCGGCCCAGCCCCGTCTCGAGCATGCCGCCGCACCACACCGGGACGCCGTGTGCGGCGCACAGGTCGTGGATCCGCCGCGCCTCCAGGTAGCCACCGACCCGGCCCGGCTTGATGTTGACGATCGAGCAGGCACCGAGCCGGATCGCCGCGGCCGCCGACTGCGCGGACACGATCGACTCGTCGAGGCACACCGGGGTGCGGATCAGCCTGGCCAGGTCGGCGTGCCCGAGGACGTCCTCCTCCTCGAGCGGCTGCTCGATCAGCAGCAGCTCGAACGGGTCGAGCCGCGCCAGGTGGCGGGCATCGGCGAGGGTGTAGGCGGTGTTGGCGTCGACCTGCAGCAGTACGTCGTCGCCGTACCGCTCCCGGACCGCGCGGACCGGCTCGACATCCCAGCCCGGCTCGATCTTGAGCTTGATCCGGACGTAGCCCTCGTCGAGGTAGCCGCCGACCGCGTCGAGGAGGGCGGGGATGGTGTCCATGATCCCGACCGATACGCCGCACGGCACCCGGTCGTGCACGGCGCCGAGCTCGCGGGCGAACGACCGGCCGGCGGCGCGCAGCTCGGCGTCGAGCACCCCCATCTCCAGCGCCGCCTTGGCCATCCGGTGGCCCTTGAACGCCGCCAGGGCCGGAGCGACCGCGGTGGCCTCGCGGACGCCGGCCAGGGCGGGCACCAGGAACCGGCGCAGCACGTCCGCGGCCCCCTCGACGTGCTCGGAGGAGTAGAGGGGGCTCGCCATCACCACGCACTCACCCCAGCCCTCGGCCTCGTCGGTGACCACCCGCAGCAGCAGCAGGTCGCGGGTGGTCTGGGTGCCGAACGAGGTGCGGAACGGCGAGACCAGCGGCATCGACACGTGGCACAGCTCGACGCCTTCGAGCCTGCCTGCCCCGCTCACCGGGCGCTCCGCACGACGTACCAGCCGGCCCTGTCGAAGCCGGTGATCGAGGCGCCGCCGGCGAGGAGCGTGGTGAGGGCCGCGCGGACCTCCTCGCGCCACCGCTGGGCCAGCGCCGGATCGGTGGACCGGATGCGCGCGATGTCGCGCGGCACGGCGACCAGCGACACCGCGCCGTCGAGACGGCCCGGCTGCGGTGCGCCGTCCGGGGCGATGCCGAGGGCGATGACCGCGCCGGCGCGGACCTCCTCCTCCATCGAGGCCGGCATCCCGGATCCAGCGCAGGCGAGCGCCACGCCCGGGTCGCGCAGCCGCCACCGCACGAGCAGCCGGTCGGAGTCGTCGTCGCCGTTGATGGTGTCGACCATGGGGCCGTAGAAGTTCGGGAGGTACTCCACCGGCCGGGCGGCCAGCTTGACCAGGTTGAAGTAGGCGTTGCGGCTGACCAGCGGGTCGAAGGTCCAGGCGATCTCGGCGACGCCGTGCCGCAGCGCCCAGGCCCGCTGGTGGAGCTTGAGCGCGAAGCCCACCGAGCGGCCGGTCATGCCCCCGGCGACGCCGGCGATGTGGCTGTGCAGCGTGTCGTCGGCCGGGGCGTGGAAGAACCCGACGCAGGCGCCGACCAGGCGGTCCCCGTCGAGAGCGCCGGCGATGTAGTTGCCGGCCTTGGCGAAGGCGCGCAGCAGCTCGATGGTCATCGGCGGGTTCTCCGAGCGGCCCCAGATCGTGGCGTAGAGCGCCACGACCTGCTCGAGCTGCTCGAGCTCGGTGAGCTCGGTGACGGTGACCCCCGCGGCCGACGCGGCGGCGTCGGCGGCCCGCGCGGCGTCCGCCAGGTCGGCGTCGAGGGCCGGGTCGGTGGCCGGGCCGAGGGGTGGCCCGGCAGACGCACCGGTGGGCGGTCGGGGGTCCAGGGAGGTGGGGTGCGGCACGGTGTGGGTCCTGCTCCAGGGGTCGGGGGTGGTCATGGCCGGGTCGCCGTCGCGCTCGCGCGCAGGTCGGGCCGGTCGGTGGTCGGCGGGTCGGTGAGCAGGTCGACGAGAAGACCGCGCAGCAGCCGGGTCCGGTCGACGAGCCGGTCGACCAGCACGTGCTCGTGCTCGGCGTGCGCCCCGCCGCCGACGGCGCCGAGGCCGTCGAGGGTCGGCGTACCCACGCCGGCGGCGAAGTTGCCGTCGGAGGCGCCGCCGACCGCGGCGGTGGTGAGCGGCTCCAGGCCCAGCGACTCCGCGACCCGGTGCGCCCGGGCGAGCAGTCCGGCGGACGCGGACGCCTCCAGCGGCGGCCGGTTGGGCCCGCCGGTGATCTCCAGCTGCGCACCCGGCAGGACCGGACGCAGGGCCCGCATCGCGGCGTCGACCCGCTCCTGCTCGGCGATCGTGCGGACGCGGACGTCGACGCTGAAGGCCCCGGCTGCGGGGACCGTGTTGGTGGTGGTGCCGGCGCCGGCCAGGGTCGGCGTCACCGTGGTGCCGGCGGCGGGGTCGGCGAGCCGGGTCACGGCCAGCACCTGGTGGGCGAGCTCCACGGTGGCGTTGATCCCGCGCTCGGGCTCCAGGCCCGCGTGGGCGGCGTGCCCCCGCACCCCCACGTCGTAGAGGGAGACGCCCTTGCGCTCGGTCTTCAGGGCCCCGCCGTCGGCGGACGCCTCGAGCACCAGGACCGCGTCGCAGCGGCGTGCCTCCTCCTCCACCAGCCCGCGCGAGGTCGGCGAGCCGAGCTCCTCGTCGCCGGTGACCAGGATCGTCACCCCCTCCAGGCCGACGGCGGCGTGGAACGCCATCGCCAGCCCGGCCAGCATGTCGAAGCAGCCCGGTCCGCGCAGCACGGGGCCGGCGCCGGTGTCGGGGCTGGTGTTGGTGATCGTGCACGGTCGGGCGGCCAGGGAACCCAGCGGCCAGACGGTGTCGTGGTGGCCGAGCAGCAGCACCCGGCCCGGACCCTCGAGCGGCCGCCAGCGCAGGTGGGTCACGCCGTCGAGCACGATCCGCTCCGGTTCCCGGCCCAGGTGGGCCGCCCCCACGCGGGCCACGACCTCGGCCGAGCGGGCGACCGCGGCCAGGTCGGAGGAGGGCGACTCGCACTCCACCAGGGTCCGGATGTCGGCCAGCAGGCCCGGCAGGCTGGTCACGGCTCAGCCCACCTTCGGCGTGGCCCGGGCACCGAAGTGCAGGTAGCGCTCGCCGCTCGGCAGCTCGTAGAACGTGACCGGGAACCAGGTCTCGGCCTCCGGCGGCTTGGTGAGGAACAGCCCGGGCGCGTAGGGCACCAGCGCGTGCTCGTCCACCGGGTCGGGCACCATCTCGGCGATCGGGCCGGTGAGCGTGGTGCGCAGCGACGGGCCGTCGTCGCCGAGCAGCACCTCCATGGTCACCCCGGCACGCTGGTAGCGGCCGAGGTACGCCGCGACCGCGCCGGCGGGGTCGGGCAGCGGCGGCTGCGGCGGGGTGAGCGGCTGCGGCATCGTGACCTCGGCCAGCTCCGCGAACACCTCGCGGTAGAGGTCCTCGTAGAGGTCGCGGCTGCTCTCGGCGTTGGTGAGCATCGCGACCGCGAGCCCGCCCCCGGTCTCGGGGTCGGGCAGCACCCGAAGGAACGCGGACTGCCCGATCGTGTTGCCGTCGTGGCCGTAGAGCCGGTGCTCGCCCCACCCGAACCGGATCCAGCCCAGCCCCCACGAGTCGCCCAACGAGTGCTTGTCGGGCAGGTCGGCCTGGTGGGCGGCCATGGCCGCCGCGGAGTCCGCGCCGAGCACCCGGGTGCCGTCGGCGGCGAGGCCGCCGGTGAGGTGCAGCCGGGCGAACGCCAGCACGTCGGCGGCGTTGGCGGTGACCAGTCCGGCCGGGCCGAGCGATCGCGGGAGCTGCCAGACCGGGGCGAGCGAGCGGCTGCCCTCGTGGGTGACGTGGCCGACGGCGGCGGCGTGCAGCAGCGCCTCCTCCGGCAGCGTGACGGTGTGCTCGAGGCCGAGCGGGGTGAACAGCCGCTCGCGCAGCGCCTGGTCCCAGGTCTGCCCGGTGAGCCGCTCGATCACTCGGCCGAGCAGCGAGAAGCCGGCGTTGCAGTAGGACCAGGTGGCGCCGAGGGGATGGTTCTGGGTCTGCTCGGCGAGCAGCTCGACGTAGCGCTCCAGGCAGTCGTCGCCGCGGCCGGTGTCGGTGAAGACGTCGCCGTCGATGCCGCTGGTGTGGTCGAGCAGGTGCCGCAGCGTCACCTGCTTGGTCACGTCGGGGTCGGCGAGCCGCAGCTCGGGCAGCACCTCGACCACCGGGGCGTCGAGGTCGGCGAGCCCCTCGTCGACGAGCTGCATCACCACGGTGGCGGTCCACACCTTGGTGATCGAGCCGATCTGGAAGACCGAGTCGGGTGTCACCGGCGCTCCGCTCGCCTGGTTGAGCACGCCGTGGGTCGCCACCACGAGCTCGTCCTCCCCCTCACCGTGGGCGGGCAGCCGCAGGATGCCCAGCTGCGCACCTGGTACGCCGTGCCGCTCGGCCAGCCGGGACAGTCGCCGCTGCCAGTGGACCAGGTCGAGCTTCGGGCGGCCGCCGTGCCGGGTGTGCCGCTCGACCCAGTCGACGAGCCGGTGGGCGTAGTCGAGGCGCTGCGAGGGCGGCCCGAGCAGGATGAACACGTGCGCGGCGCCGGGGTAGAGCACCAGCTCGGTGGGCACACCGCGCTCGCGCAGGCTGGTGTGCCACTGCAGGGCCTGGCCGACCGGGCAGGTGCGGTCGTCGGCGCCGTGCAGCACCAGGGTCGGGGTGCGCACGTCGTGGACGCGGGTGAGCGGTGACATCGCGGCGTACTCCTCGGGGCGCTCCCAGGGCGGGCCGCCGAGCTCGAAGGAGCCCATCGCGGGGCCGTCGTCGGCGGTGCCGTACATGCTGGTCAGGTCGGCGACGACGCCGCCGGCGACCGCGGCCGCGAACCGGTGGTCGTGGCCGGTCAGCCAGCAGGTGGTGAACCCGCCGTAGCTGTAGCCGGTGACCGCGAGCCGCTGCGGGTCCGCGAGGCCCTCGGCGACCAGGGCGTCGACCGGCTCGAGGAAGTCGCGGTGGTCGGCGGTGCCCCAGGCGCCGTTGACGGCGGTGAAGAACTCCTCGCCGTAGCCGTCGCTGCCGCGGGGGTTGACCAGGAGCACAACCCAGCCCCGGGCGGCCAGCTCCTGGTGGTAGGGGTGCATCTCGTCGGCGGCGGCGTTCCACGCGTTGTGCGGGCCGCCGTGCACGTCGAGCAGCAGCGGTCGCGGGCCGTCGAGGCCGGGGTCGCGCACCAGCCAGGTCTGCACCTCGGTGCCGTCGGAGATCGTGAAGGTGCGCTCCTCGGGCAGGAACCGCTCGACGTCGGCGAGCGGGGCGCCGTGGTCGGTGAGCACGGACTCGCGGCCGGTGCGCAGGTCGAGCGCGACCAGCTCGCCGTGCGAGGTCGGGGTGCCGAGCACGACGACGGCGGTGTGCCCGGCGACGGTCAGCCCGGAGACGACCCGGCCGGCGCCGGCGAGCACCGGGGTGGCGTCGGCGCCGGGTGCCTCGAGGCCGGGGAGCGACCAGAGGTGGGTGCAGCCGCGGTCGCGCACGCAGAACAGCAGCCGTCCGTCGGCGGTCTCCTGCGGCCGGCCGCCGGGGTAGCCGGGCCCACCCGGCATCACGTTGCGGTCGAGGTGGCCGGTGAGGTCGACGGGCTCGCCGCCGCCCGTTGCGGGAGCCGCGCCCGGCACCGGCACCCGCACCAGGTGCTGGTGGCCGAACCGGGAGCCGAGCGAACCGTCGGGGTGGCCGACCACCAGCAGGCTGCTCCCGTCGCCGGTGAACGAGACGGTGCCGGCGAGGCCGTCGGCGAAGCCGGCGACCCGCGGCGTCGCCTTCGGGTCCGCGACGTCCAGCAGGTGCACCGCGGTGCGCCCGGTGAGGTCGCTGTCGGCCCCGACGCGCCGGGGGAAGGCGAGGGTGTGGCCGTCGGGCGACCAGGCCGCCTGGCCCGCGTGCTCGTCGCCGTCGGTGACCTGGCGGGTCTCGCCGGTGCCGAGGTCGAGCAGGTGCAGCTGCTGGCGGACCGCGCCGACCCAGCCGGCCCCGTCGGCCTGGTAGTCGACGCGGCGGGCGACGAGAGGCGGGGCGCCGGGACCCTGGTGCGGCGCGGGGTCGACGGGGGCGCTGAACGCCAGCCGGGTGCCGTCGGGGCTCCAGACCGGGACGCCGGCGCCGAGCGGCAGGTCGGTGAGCCGCTCTGCCTCCCCGCCGTCGGCGGGCAGCAGGTGCACCTGGCCCTCTCGCAGGAACGCCAGTCGCGACCCGTCCGGCGACCAGACGGGAGCGGTGTCGGCGGGGCCGGAGGTCAGCCGGCGGGCCGGCCGGTCGCCGGAGGTGTGCACGGTCCACAGCTGGTCGACGTTGCGGTCGTCCTCGACGTCGAGGGTGCGCAGCACGTAGGCGACGCGTGCCCCGTCCGGGGAGAGGTCCGGCTGGGAGGGGACGGCGAGGTCGGCCAGGTCGCCGACGCGCATCCGGCGGGTCGTCGTGGCGGTCGTCGCCGCGGGCCTCGTGGTCGTCATGGGGTCCTCCTGGGGGTTCGAGTGCCGGGCACGGCGGCGAGCAGCGCGCGCGTGTAGTCGTGGTGGGGGTCGGCGAGCACCCGGGCGGCCGGGCCCTCCTCGACGATCACGCCGTCGCGCATCACCGCGACGTGGCTGGCGACGTATCGGACGACCGCCAGGTTGTGGGAGATGAACAGCATCGAGAGGCCCAGCTCGCGCTGGAGCTCGCGGACCAGGTTGAGCACCGCGCCCTGGATCGAGACGTCGAGGGCTGAGGTGATCTCGTCGGCGATGACCACCTGCGGGTCGCCGGCGAGCGCCCGGGCGAGCGCGACCCGCTGCCGCTGGCCCCCGGAGAGCAGGCCGGGGCGCACGGCAGCCCGGTCGGGGTCGAGGTGGACGAGCTCGAGCAGCCGGGCCACCTCGGCGCGCCGCTCCTCGCGGGAGGGTCCCGGCGGGATGGCCTCGGCGATGCTGTCGCCGATCGTCATCCGCGGGTCGAGCGAGGAGTAGGGGTCCTGGAAGACCATCTGCAGCGGACGCCGGCGGCCGCGGGTGGGCACCGGAGCCCCGCCCAGCAGCACCCGGCCGCCGGTGAGCGGCGCCAGGCCCACGGCGGCCCGGGCGAGCGTCGACTTGCCCGAGCCGGACTCGCCGACCAGCCCGACGACCTGGCCGGGCGGGACCGTGAGGCTGACCCGGTCCACGGCGGTGTGGCCGCGCCGGGCGCTGCCGTAGCGGACGGTGACGTCCTCGAAGCGCAGCTCCGCGGTCGGCCGTCCGGTCGGCCGGGCGCTCTGAGATGTGGGCCGAGGCGTGCTCACGGCGCGTCCACCTCCACCAGCTCCACCGGGTCCACCGGCGCCGGCTCGCGGGGCCCGTCGACCGGGATCGGCTCGCCGGCGTGCCAGCAGGCGACCCGGTGGTCCGGCGTCTCGAACGAGGCGAGCTGCGGGTCCTCGGCCCGGCAGCGGTCGTCGGCCAGCGGGCAGCGGGCGGCGTACGCGCACCCGGCCGGCACCTCGCCGGGCGCCACCGGGCGGCCGGGGACCACCGCCAGCGGCTGCTCGAGGTCGGTCTCCATGTCGGGGACGGCGGCGACCAGGGCCCGGGTGTAGGGGTGGGCGGCGCCGGTGGCCAGGTCGGCGGCCGCGAGGTCCTCGACGATCCGGCCGGCGTACATCACCAGCACCCGGTCGCACACCTCGCCGACCACGGTGACGTCGTGGCTGATCAGCACCAGCGCGACGTCGTCGGCCTCGCGGATCGCCTGGAGCAGGTCGAGCACCTGCTGCTGCACGGTGACGTCGAGGGCGGTGGTCGGCTCGTCGGCGATGATCAGGGCGGGCGAGCCCATCAGCCCCATGCCGATCATCGCCCGCTGGCGCATCCCGCCGGAGAACTCGTGGGGGTACTGCCCGGCGCGCCGCCGCGCCTCGGGGATCCGCACGGCCGCGAGCCGGTCGACGGCCCGGCCGAAGGCGTCGCGGCGGGTCATGCCCTGGTGTTGGCGGGCCACCTCGGCCAGCTGGCCGCCCATCCGCCGGGTGGGGTTGAACGAGGTCATCGGATCCTGGAAGACCATCGCCAGCGACGTGCCGAGCAGCTGCCGCTGGGCACGCTCGGAGCCGGTGCGCAGATCGGCGCCGAGCAGCTGCAGCCGGGCGGCCTCGACGCGACCCGGCTCCTCGATCAGCCGCGAGACGGCCAACGCGGTGAGCGACTTGCCCGAGCCGGACTCCCCCACGACGCCGACCGCCTCGCCACGGCGTACGGCGAAGCTCACGCCGCGCACCGGCTGCACCGGGCCGTCGGCACCGGGGAAGCTCACCCACAGGTCGCGCACGTCGAGCACCGGGGCCTCGTCGTCGCCGGCGACCACCGGCTCCTCGGCGCGGATCGTGGGTGGGCCGGAGGTGGCCGGGCCCGCGCTCCTGCGCTCGGGCAGGTGACCGAGCGTGGCCACCCCGAGGCCCTTGGCGACCGACTCGCCGAACAGGTTGAAGGCGAGGCCGGCCAGCAGCACGGTCAGTCCCGGCGCCAGCGCGGCGGCGGGGTTGACGTAGAGGGCGCCGATGCCGTCGAAGAGCAGCCGCCCCCAGTCGTACTGCGGCGCCTGGACGCCCAGCCCGAGGAACGAGAGACCGGCGAACGACAGCAGCGCACCGCCGGCGCCGATGGTGGCGTTGACGATCAGTGGCTCGGAGATGTTCGGGAGCACGTGGCGCAGCAGCACCCGCACCCGGCCGACCCCGGCGGCCCGCGCCGCGGCGACGTAGTCGCGCGCGGCCACCCCGGCGACCAGCGTGTGCACGAGCCGGGCGAAGCTCGGGGCCCCCGCGATGCCGATCGCGAGCACCGCACCCCGCGCGCCCACCCCGAAGATGACCGCGAAGAACAGCGCGAGCAGCAGCCCGGGGAACGCGACGGCGATGTCGACCGACGCGGTCACCAGCCGGCCGAGGCGGCGTCCGAGCAGCATCGGGGCGGTGCCGAGCAGCAGGCCGAGCACGATCGCGATCGCGGTGGCGGTGAGGGCCAGGCCGACCGAGAGCCGGGCGGCGACGAGCGAGCGGAAGAGGATGTCGCGGCCGAGGTTGTCGGTGCCGGCCCAGTGCTCCGCCGACGGTCCGGCCAGGATGTTGCCGGTGTCGACCGCGTCCGCCTGGTCGGTCCACAGCATCGGCGCGACGAGCGCGAGCAGCAGGACCAGCGCCATCAGGAGGCTCGCCCCCGCGCCCAGCGGGGTGCGGACCACCTGCCGCCAGCGCCGGGTCGGCTGCCGGGTCCTCTGCGCGGCCACGTCAGTCCTCCCGGATCATCGAGCGCGGGTCGAGCAGGGCGAGCACGACGTCGACGGTGGTGTTCACCAGCAGCACGCCCACGCCGTACACGAGGACGATCGCCTGCACGACCGGGTAGTCCTTGTTGAGGATCGAGGACACGATCGTGCTGCCCAGACCGGGCCAGGCGAAGACGTTCTCGACCAGCACGGTGCTGGCCACCATCGCGCCGAGGATCAGCCCGCCGAGCGTGAGCGCGGCGGTGAGCGCGTTCGGCAGGGCATGGCCGAGATAGACGCGCGGGGCCGGCAGCCGCTTGGCGCGGGCGGTCCGCACGTAGTCGGCCTCGAGCACGGTGACCATTTCGACGCGGATGATCCGGGCCAGGATCGCGGCAGGCCCGACCGCCAGCGAGAGCACCGGCAGCAGGTAGGCCTCGGGCCCGACGTTGCCGGCGACCGGGAGCCAGCCCAGCTGCACGCCGAAGACGTAGACCAGGCCGACGCCGAGCAGGAAGTCCGGGACCGTCGCGAGCACCACGCTGCTGGTCGTGAACGCCAGCTCCGTACGCCGCCCGCGGCCGCGGCGGGTCAGCACCCCCATGGTCACGCCGAGCGGCACCGCGACCGTCACCGCGGCGAGGAAGGCCAGCGCCGCCAGCGACACGGTCGCCGGGAGCCGCTGCGCGACCACGTCGGCGACCGGCAGCTGGGAGATCAGCGAGGTGCCCAGGTCGCCGGTGGCCAGGCCCCGCAGGTAGTCCCAGTACTGCACCCAGAGCGGGTCGTCGAGGCCGAGCGCCTCCCGCCGGGCCGCCACCAGCTCCGCGGGCGCGGTCGGCCCCATCGCCCCGCGCACCGGGTCGCCGGGGATCAGGTGGATCATCAGGAACGACGCGGTGACCAGCACCCACACCGAGACCAGCAGCCGCGCGAGGCGCCGGACCGCGAACCGCACCCAGTGGTGGGTGAGGGCCGAGGAGAGGCGCCCCCCTGGACCGGCCTGGGGGCCGGAGGTGGGAGTGGCGGGGGTCGAGGCGACCGCCGAGTTCGCCGTCGTCACGCGATCGCCGCTACTTCGCCATCATCCGGATGCTGGTGGGGACCAGCTGACCCGGCGTCTCGAACTGCGCCTTCGCACCGAAGGTGCGGACCATGGAGTTGGCGAACGGCACGATGTCGGCGTTCGCGATCAGGCCGGCCTCGGCTTCGAGCCAGGCGTCGCAGCCCTCGGTGCCGGGCAGCGCCATGGCCTCCTGCACGGCAGCCTCGTACGCCGGGTCGTCGATGGCGGAGAAGTTGGTGCCGTCGGGTGCCGCCGGGCCGGAGAGGAACGGCACCAGCTGGTCGGGGCTGTTCACGTTGAGCGAGACCCAGGCCACGTCCCAGTCGCCGGCCCCGAAGATCGTGCCGGTGAGCGTGCCCTCGTTCTGGGCCCGGGCGGTGGCGTCGACGCCGACCTCGCGCCACTGCTGCACCGTCAGCTCGGCCGCCGCGTCACCGCTGCTGCCGAGGTTGTTCTGGTAGAGGAAGACCACCTCGAGCGGGCGGCCGTCCTTGGTGCGGACGCCGTCGCCGTCGCGGGTCCAGCCGGCGTCGTCGAGCAGCTGGGCCGCGGCGTCCGGGTCGTGCGGCGGCAGCGCTCCCGAGACCGAGTCGCCGGGACACGAGACCGGCTCGTTGACCGCGAGCACGGTGGCCGGGCCGCCCTGCTCGGCGGTGATCACCTGCTGCAGCTCGGCCAGGTCGAGGGCCTGGGTGAGCGCCATCCGCACCGCGGGGTCGCTGGTGACCCGTCCCTCGGCGTGGTTGTACCACTGCTCACCGGCCAGGGCCGGCGTCTCGGCGTAGAACAGCCCGGACTTCTCGAGCCGCACGGCGTCCGGGCCGGCGATCTGCGCGGCGTTCAACCCGCCGGAGAGCAACAGGTTGGCGGCGGTCGACTCGTTCTCGACCACCTGCACCACCACGGTGTCGGGCATGCCCTCGGTGGCCGTGGTGGCGCCGTCCGGACCCCAGGTGTAGCCCTCGCGGATCTGGTAGGTGTAGTGGTCGCCGGGCGCCGCCTCGGTCAGCGCATAGGGGCCCGTGCCGGCCGTGCCCTGCGCGAGCGCCTCTCGGTCGGCCAGGCCGCTGGGGCAGACGATCGGCAGGCTGGCCAAGCCGTTGAGCACGAACGGGGCGGGCGACTTCAGCGTCAGCGTGACCGTGCGGGCCGTGTCGTCTGCCTCCGCGCTGGAGCCGGCCGGCAGGAAGGTGCCGAGGAACGGGCTCTTGTTGGCCGGGTCGGCGACGAAGTTGAGGTTGTCGGCGACGTCGGTGGCGGTGAGCTCGGTGCCGTCGGCGCAGGTGATGCCCTCGCCCAACGTGAGCGTGGTGGTCTCACCCTCGGTCTCCCAGGAGGTGGCCAGCGCGGACTTGATCTCACCGGTCTCGCCGTCGACGCTGACCAGCGGGTCGTAGGCGAACTGGGTGACCATGAACAGGGCGCTGCCGGCCGACATCTGCGGGTCGAGGTTGCCGGGGTCGGAGGACACCCCGAGCGTGAACGTGCCGCCGTCGACGACGTCGCCCCCGGCGTCCGGACCCGAGCCGCTCGGGTCGTCGCCCCCACCACACCCGGCGAGGACGGCGGCGGTGACACAGAGCCCGAGAGCGGTGGAGGTCAGCTTCACGGGGAGCTTCACGGGGAGCTTCATGGCCTGCTTCATGGACGGGTCCCTTGGTCGCGGTGGTGGGTCAGGCGCCGGCGCGGCGGATGGCGCGGCCGACGTGGAGGTAGAGGGCGTGGCCGGCGCCGTCGTCGCCGACGAACGCGTGCGGCAGGTGCATCCCCTGCTCCGGCTCGACCGGGATCAGGCTGTCGTCGCCGAACGCGACCAGCTCCTTGCGGTCGGGGCTCTCCCCCATCTCGACCAGCGGCCCCTTCGGGATGGTGTCGACCCAGACCCGGCCGTCGTCGTCCTGGCTGACGACCAGGTCCATCACCTCGGCCGAGTAGGTGCCGACGAAGCGGGAGGCGTCGATGCGCTCCGGCTGCTGCGGCGGCGTGGGCAGGCCGGGCAGGTGGGTGTCGCTGAGCGACTCGACGAGGTGGCCGACCAGGTCGTGGTAGAGCGAGACGACGTCGCCGCCGTTGGTGAGCAGCGCGACGGCGAGCCCGGCCTCGGGCACCATCCGCAGGAACGCGTTCTGCCCGATCGTGCTGCCGTCGTGGCCGATGACGTCGCCCTCGGGCACGTCGAAGCGCTCGAAGCCCAGGCCCCACGAGGTGCCCATCACGCCGAGGTAGGGCAGCTCGACGCGCTTGGCCTGCATCCGCGCCGGCGTGCCGGGGGCGAGCACCTGGGTGCCGTCCGCGGCGCGGCCGTCCTCGAGGTGCATCCGGGCGAAGGCCACCAGGTCGCGGGGGCGCATCGCGAGCATCGAGCCGGCGGGCGCGTTCGACCGGGCCATCGCCCAGATCGGGGCGGGCTGCTGGCCGGCTCCCGGCTCGAGCTCGATGTGGCCGACCGCGGCGCGGAACAGGATCGCCTCGTAGGGACCGGTGGCGGCGTGGCTGAGGCCCAGCGGTGCGAAGAGGTGCTCGCGCAGGCACGCGTCGTACGGCTTCTCGCGAACGACCTCGACCAGCCGGCCGAGCACGCAGTAGCCGGCGTTGTTGTAGGAGAACCGCTCGCCGGGCGGGAACAGCTGCGGCACCTCGTGGAGGACGCCGAGGTACTTCTCGACGCAGTCGTCGCCGACGCCGGTGTCGGCGAAGATGTCGCCCTCGAACCCGGCGGTGTGCTGGAGCAGCATCCGGGTGGTGATCTGCGCGGCGGCGGCCTCGTCGCCGATCCGGAACTCCGGGAGGTAGGTGCGCACGGGGGCGTCGAGGTCGACGCGGCCCTCGTCGACCAGCTGCATCACCAGGCTGGCCGTCCAGAGCTTGGTGATCGAGCCGATCTGGAAGAGCGAGTCGGGCGTGGCCTCGACGCCGGTGGCGGTGCTGAGCAGGCCGGCGGCGCCGTCGACGACCTCGCCGTCCTTGAGGACGGCCCAGGCAGCGGCCGGGACGCCGTACTTCTCCAGGAGAGCCGGGAGCCGGTCGTCGACCCAGGCCCGGGTGTCTTCGAGGGTGGTCATGCCCCGACACGCTAGGAGCGCAAGCGGGCGCCGTGTTCGTCGAACTGGACAATGCGTGATGGTCCGGGCCATCGGATCTGACGAACTTCCGCGCGACGGCGGGACCTACGGTGGCCGGGATCTCCGCGCCCGCAGGCGCGTGCCCCGAGCCAACGACCGGAGGAGGGTTGCCCATGTCGACCCGACTCCACGTCCGGGCGCACGACGGCAACGCCATGCTCGGGCGCATCGTGGCCGCCCTGGGCCAGCACGAGGTCGACCACTTCAGCTACTCCGTGGGCCGGGAGCAGCAGGCGACAGCCGTGATCGGCGTCCGCGGGGGCTCCTGGCAGGTCGATCGGGTCGCGGCGCGGGTGCTGCGGCTGGTCGGCGTACTGGAGGTGGTGGTAGACCCCCCGGCCCCGGCCCCGGCCCCGGCCCCTCGGTCAGAGCCGGAGGCCGAGGAGCAGCTCGAAGCCCGCCACCCCTCGGGGCCGCTGCCCCGACCGTGAAGCGCCGGGCCCAACTTCAGGCGGCCGAGATCACCGCCTGCGCCATCGCGAGCCGGTCTGCGCAGCGGCGCGGCATGCTGGCGCCGTAGTACGGGAAGGTGATCAGGGCGATGAGCAGCGCCCAACCCCTCGAGGCTGTCCACGTGGCGTCGTCGACGTCGAGCGCCCTCCGGAACTCGCGACGCCCCTCCTCGTCGAGAACCTCCCAGGCGACGATCAGATCCACGGTCGGGTTGCCGATGCCCAGGCCGCCGAAGTCGAGCACGCCTGCCAACCGGCCCGCATCGTCGACCAGGAGGTTCTCGGCCAGCAGGTCCCCGTGGAACCAGCAGTTGCGCTCATCTGCGGCTGGGGAGGCCGCGACCGCGCGATCCCAGACCCGGAGCGCTTCGTCGATGTCGATGGTCAGATCGAGCTTCCGGCACTCCGCCGCAGCCTCGCGGAAGTCATCGTCGAGAGTGCCCAGCGGTCGCCCCCGGTACCACCGCAGGGTCTCGTCGTCTGCTGCCTCAGGAGGCACGCTCATGGCCCGGAGTTCCATCACGAACCGTGCGAGGCCTCTGGCGAACCCCAGTGGCGCGTGAGTGCCCACCCCCGGCACTGGAGGTGTCGCACTCGCACCGTCGAGCCAGCGCGTGATCGCCCAGCGCTCGGGGTAGCCGAGGTCGGGCTCGCCGACGCCGAGGATGGTCGGGACCGAGGCTGTGACGTGAGAGCCCACGAAGGGCAGCCACCGTGCCTCCTTGTCGATGGTCTCGCCGCCGCCCGGTTGTCGTGGCATCCGCACCAGCAGGTCGTCCCCGAGGCGGAAGAGGGCGTTCGACGAACCCGAGTCTCGAGCGGGCGTCAGCTCGTGACCGGTGTACTCGGGGAAGGCCCTGTCGACCAGGCGACGCGCCAGCGAGACGTCGATCGACAGCTCGTCGTCGTGGAATGGACTCACCGGGTCATCCTCTCCGCCGTCCGTGGCCTGCCCGGTGGTCGAGCTTGCCGAGACCCTCACCATCCACAACCGAGCATCACACAACCTCATCCACAGATCGAACACCTGCACGAACACGACTGTCGGTGGTCGCCCTTAACGTAGTGTCATGACGACGACCAACACACGGGAGCATCCGCTCCAGGCATGCGCCACCGCGATCACCGCGGCGCTCGCCGACGTCGTCGACCTCGACCCCACCTGGCTGCCCATCGACACCAAAGCCGACGTGTTGATCGAGCTGGCCCAGGCTCAAGAGCAGCTGGGCGCGCTGAAGGCCAGAGTGATCGCTGCCTCCGGTGACCTCGCCGACGACCGCGGCGCCCGCTCCGTGGCCTCCTGGCTCGCCACCCAGACCCGCGACGAACCCGCCTCCTGCGCCGCCGAAGAGAAGCTCGCCAAGACCCTCGACCGCAAGTACGCCACCCTCGCCTCCGGATGGGCGACCGGTGCGGTGAACCGCAACCAGGTCACCGTCATCACCCGAGCGCTCGACGAGCTCCCTCGCCGCGTCGGCGCCGAGGTCCTCGCCGCCGCCGAGACCGAGCTCGTCCGGTTGGCCGGCCTCCACAACCCCCGCGACCTGCGCATCCTGGGCCGCCGGATCCTCGAGGTCGTCGCCCCCGACATCGCCGAAGAAGAAGAACGCAAACGCCTCGAAGACGAAGAACGCGCAGCCCGAGCCAGAACGCGCCTGGTGTTCAAGCCGTTGGGTGACGGCCGCACCCGCATCGTCGCCGACATCCCCGACGCCGTCGCCGCGATCTTCAAGACCGCCCTCCACGCCTACACCAGCCCCCGACTCGACCACCACCAGGAAGTTGCCGACGGGCTACCAAGGACCGACCCCGACACCGGCGAACGCATCCCCCACGACCAACTCCTCGGCCTCGCGTTCAGTGCCCTCGTGGAACACATCCCCACCGATCGGCTCCCCACCCAAGGCCGGACCCCGGTCAAGGTCGTCGCCACCATCGACCACGACAAGCTCCGTGACGACCTGGGCGCCGCCGGCCTCTCGACCGGCGACCAGATCTCCATCAGCCAGCTCCGCCGCCTGGCCTGCGAACACAGCCTCCTGCCCGCGGTTCTCGACGGCGAGTCCCAGGTCCTCGACCTGGGCCGCAACCAGCGACTCTTCACCGGCCCCCAACGCATCGCGATGGGCCTGGCCCACCACCAATGCCAAGCACGCGGCTGCACCGTCCCCGCCGCATGGTGCGAAGCCCACCACAAGAACCCCTGGGTCAAGGGCGGGCGCACCGACCTCGCCGACGGCGCCCTGCTGTGCCCCTGGCACCACCACCGCGCCCACGACAGCGACTACGACCAGGCCTGGGCACCCGACGGCACCGTCACCTTCACCCGACTCCGAACCTAGACCGGCAATGCCCCTCTTCAGAGGATGAGCGCCGCCCCGATCACAGCGACGCCCGCCGACAGGGCGGCGCCGCCTGCCCACGCGGCCTGCCCGCGCCGAGAACTCGACAGGCTCATCGCCAGCGCACAACCGGCCTGGGCACAGAACAGGGCGAAGAAGGGGGCCGCTACGGCAGCCCCTGCCAGGGCCGGCTCGGCCCCGGCATAGCGGCCGTCCTCACTCTCGTAGGTCGCGCGGTAGACGAGGACGACCAGGCACAGCCCGAACGCCGGCGAGAGCCACGCCAGTAGTCGCGGGAGCTTCCGAGGGCGCGTCACGGCGCCCATCCTCGCTGACGCGATCCCGGGACCCTCGCGACCGGCTGATCCGGTCACCGTAGGTAGCGGTCGGCCACCAGTGACTGCCGGTCCACCGGCTCTCCCCGCTCGATGGTCCACGCGAGCCGCACCAGCCCCGCATGCGACCAGACCAGCGGCGTAGCGGCACGTGTGCCCTCGCCAAGCGGGCAGCAGGCCTCGCCCGTCGGCGGGCGGCCGTCCCACACCTGCTCCGAGAGCATGTCGCTGGGTGACGACGCGGCCGCCATCGCGGCGAGGTACGGCGCGCCGTCCTCGCCCGCGGCGACGGCGTACTCGCCGCGCTCCCCCGTCAGCAGCGGCCAGCCTCGGCCGAGCGTCGTGAAGGTGCCGGAGTCGGTGATCTCCCACTGGCCGCCGTCGCGGGTCTCGCCGTAGCCGTCGTGGCTGAACCGGCGCCAGAACCGGCCGTTCGGTGTGTCGAACCCGAGCTCGGCGTCGATCACCGGCAGCGTTGAGAGCACCTCGGGGTCGTCGGGGGCGGTGAGACCCAGCCGGACCAGGTCGAGGAAGCTCGGGTCGACCACCGCACGCTGGTCGATCGACCTCGGGCCACCGTCACCCATCGGGTAGCGGCTCGCCGTGTCCGGCTTGCCGTTCTTCGTCAGACGCAGGAAGTACGGGTCGTCCGAGAGCGGGCCGGTCTCGGTGACGGTCCAGCCCTCGACCCGACGCTGCCAGCGGTCAGCCTTCTCCAGCCAGCGCTTCGCCAGCACCTCCCGGCCCCGGTCGCGGGCCATGTCGGCGGCCACCACCAGGCCGGCGACCTGCGCGGCGATGGTGCTCGGCGAGTAGCCGGACTGGTTCTCCCACCGCTCCTGCGGCGAGTACGGCGCCCGGCGCCCGGTCTCCTCGTCACGGAAGCCCACGATGAACTCGGCCGCCTTCCGCACCCCGCGCCAGGTGCGGTCGTCACGCTTGCCGACCAGCCCCGCCAACACGATCGGCAACGCCACCTCGTCCAGCTGTAGCTCTCCCCAGACCGGGGTGCCGTCGACGGTCGAGTTCTGCGGGAACGACCCGTCGCGCCTCTGCTGCACCCCGAACAGCCAGTCGACGCTGCGCCGAGCGGCGGCCCGGTCGCCCATCGCCCACAGCGCCGTGCCGAACTGGTAGGAGTCGCGCGACCACACCAGGTGGTAGGCGCCCGAGGGCGAGGAGAGGTCCTCCACCTCGTCACCCCACACCCACGGCGCCGAGGGAGAGGCCACCAGCGCGCCCCGGTTCAGCTTGTCCTCGGCGGCGGCCAGCACCAGCGCCGAGGCGAGGTACTCCTCCTCGACCGCAGCGGCGCTGCCCGGCACCGGCCGGAGCCGGTCCAGGTAGCCGTCCCAGCCCTGGTCGTACGCCGCGCTCAGGGCGTCCCAGCCGGTCGACCGGGCGGCGCGGGCGTGGGCGGCGGCGGCGCGAGGCGTGCGTCCGAGACCGAGATGCAGCGTCGCCTCGAGCGGCTGCTCACCCGCAGTGCCGCGCACCCGCGCCAGCTGCACCACGTTGCCCGGGCCCACCCGGCGGTCGCTGCGGTTCAGGGCGTGGTCGTCACGCAGGTCGCGCCACGGGTCGGTGCGGGTGCCGGCCAGCCCACTGGACCGCTTCCCGAGCGAGGGCTCGGCCAGGAGCATCGACGAGACCCCCCGGTCGGTGGCGAGCAGGCCCCGCCCCTTGCTGCGCGCCCGGTCGTCCAGCCCGTTGTTGTCGAGCGCCGGATCCAGCAGTGCGTAGAGGCGGTAGTCGCCCCCGTCGAGCGAGGCGAGCCGCACCCGCACCACCACACTGTCCGAGGCCGGCGACGTGACGTACTCCTCGACGACCTCGTAGCGGCCGTCCCGGTCGATGTTGACCTGGGTGAACCGCAGGCTGCGCGGATCGGGCCGGGTGACCGAGGTGTCGGTGTGCACCGACGTGCGGTCGGTGAACGTCTCCCCGTCGGTGACGACGAGCTCCAGGCTGCGGACACTGGGCGTGGAGAGATCGGGATAGAACACCTCGCTCATCCGCCCTCCCTGGAGCGTGAACCAGACGTTGCTGGACCTGGCCCGCGCGGTGCCGAACCCGGTCTTGTCTCCCTCGGTCCAGGTCGACTTCGCGCCACGGTCGGGTGGCGCAGTGGCCGCCGTGGCGAGGGGCGTGATGGGCGGCGTGATGGTCGCAGCGATCGCGGTGACGATCGTCGTGGTGGCGGTGAGAGCCAGGGCCGCCGTCCCGAGCAGGTGGCGCTTCATGCCCGTCGTCGTACCCAGTGAGCCAGGTCACAATCAATGGGTCCGCGCGGGCTCGTTACGCTCGACCCGCGCCGCCCTCGGGGGCGCTGATCCGACGGCGAAGGGGTGGGTGTGTCGCGAGAGACGCTGAGCCGCTCGCCCGCCGTCGTGTCGCTGGTCTGCGGCGTCCTGTCGCTCGGTCTCCTCGCCGTGGTCACGGCAGTCGGCGAAACGCCCGCGACGCTCCCGTCGCCAGGTGAGGCGGCCTGGTGGGTGGCAGCGGCCGCCCTCTCCGTGCAGGCGGCCAGCCTGACCTGGGCCCGCACCCGACCCGTGCCGGCCCTGCTCGGCGTCGGCCTGCCGATCCCCGTGATGGCGGTGGCCGGGGCACTCGACGCGACCAGCCTGACCTCGCTGGCCGTGGTGGCCGGGGTCTACCTGGCGGCCAGCGCCCACCCGGTCCGGGGCATCGCCTGGCCGCTCGCGGTGGTCGCCGCGGCGATGGCGATCGGCGGCATCGTCGTCGCCCGGGACCTGGACGCTCCCTGGTACGAGGCGGTCGGCGGCCCGCTCGCGCAGGGGCTGGGCACCGTCGGGCTGACCCTGCTGGCCGCGACCTGGATGACCGCCCGCCGTGAGACCCGCGAGGCCCGGGCCGACCAGGTGCGCGCCCTCGCCCGGGAGCAGGAGGCGCTGGTGCAGGCCGCGATCGCGCGCGAGCGCGCCGACATGGCCCGCGAGCTGCACGACATCGCCGCCCACCACCTCACCGGCATCGCGGTGCTGGCCGCCGCGGTCGAACGGCAGATCGACACCGACCCCGGCGGGGCGAAGCAGGCGGTGCACCAGGTCCGCGACCAGACGACCGTGGTGCTGCGCGACCTGCGCAGCCTGGTCGGCCTGCTCCGCGACGGGGACACCGCCGCCGAGCCCCGACCCGAGACCCTGGCCGGCGTCGCCCACCTGGTCGCCGACGTCACCGCCACCGGGCGCCAGGTCGGCCTCACCGTGCTCGGCGACGCCGACGCGATGGGCCGCGAGGTCGGCCCGCTCGCCCAGCTCGCGGCGTACCGTGCGGTCCAGGAGGCCCTGGCCAACGCCGGCCGCCACGCCCCCGGAGCCGTCTGCGAGGTCACCGTCGACGCGCGCCCCGCCGACGCGGTCCAGGTGACGGTCCGCAACGGCCCGGGCACCGGGCGACCGGAGCGACGGGGCGGCACCGGGTTCGGCCTGCTGGGCATGCACGAGCGCGCCCAGCTCACCGGCGCCCAGCTGGAGGCGGGGCCGACCAACGACGGCGGCTGGCAGGTGACCATGCGACTGCCCAGGGAGACCACATGAGCGAGCGCAACACCGGCGCCACGACCGGCCCCGTCATCCGGACCGTCGTCGCCGACGACCAGCCCCTGGTCCGGGCCGGCCTGTCCACGCTGCTCGGCGCCGAGCCGGACATCGACGTGGTCGCCACCGCGGCCGACGGCCACGAGGCGGTCGAGGCCGCCCGGCGACTGCGGCCCGACGTGGTCTGCATGGACATCCGGATGCCCGGCATGGACGGCATCGCCGCGACCCGCGCCCTGTGCGGCCCCGACGTCGCCGACCCGATCCCGGTGCTGGTGCTCACCACCTTCGACATCGACGACTACCTCTTCGGTGCCCTCGAGGCCGGCGCCTCCGGCTTCCTGCTCAAGGACGCCGACCCGGCCGTCCTGGTCCAGGCGGTGCGCTCGGTGGCGGCCGGCAACGGCACCCTGGGCGACACCCTCACCAAGCGGGTGCTCAGCGAGGTGGTCAGCCGCCGGCGCACCCAGCCGGTGACCGCGGCCCGCGGCACCGACCTGCTCACCTCCCGCGAGCTCGACATCGTGCTGCTGCTCGCCCAGGGAATGTCGAACGACGAGATCGCGCAGGCGCTGGTGCTGGAGGTGTCCACGGTGAAGTCGCACCTGGCCCGGATCCTGCCCAAGCTCGGCGTCCGCTCCCGGCTGCAGGCCGCGGTCTGGGCCTACCAGAACCGCATCGTCGATCTGCCGGACTGACCGTCCCAGGCACCGCCCGAGCGGCCCTTGCATCGAAGGATGCAACGCCGCAGGTTCGCTCTTTGTGCGCTCGTGGCGGGGCCCGCCGGTTCCTAGCGTCGTAGTCGTCCCGCCCACGACCTCAGGAGCCCTCCCGTGACCACCTCCGACGCCCCCGTCATCACCCCGTCCATCCCTCCCCCGACCATCACGAGCACGACGACCGCCGTCGAGCTGCGCGAGGTGCACAAGACCTACGCCGGCGCCGAGCCGGTGCACGCGCTGCGCGGCGTCTCCCTCGCCCTGCCCACCGGCTCCTTCACCGCGGTGATGGGGCCGTCCGGGTCGGGCAAGTCCACGCTTCTCAGCTGCGCGGCCGGCCTCGACGTCCCGAGTGGGGGCCGGGTCACGATCGGCGGCCACGACATCAGCACGCTCTCCGCCGACGCCCTGACCCGCTTCCGCCGCGAGCACGTCGGATTCGTCTTCCAGAGCTACAACCTGGTCCCGCACCTCTCGGTCGCCGACAACGTCGAACTGCCGGTCGTGCTCGCCGGCCGCGAGCCGGACCACGCCTGGCGCGCGGAGCTCCTCGACGCCGTCGGCCTCAGCGGGTACGACGAGCGGCGGCCGACCGAGCTCTCCGGCGGGCAGGCGCAGCGCGTCGCGATCGCCCGGGCGCTGTTCGCCAAGCCGACGGTGGTCTTCGCCGACGAGCCGACCGGCGCCCTGGACTCCCGGACCGGGCGCAGCGTCCTGGAGGTGCTGCGCACGACCGCGCAGCGGTTCGGGCAGACCGTCGTGATCGTCACCCACGACCCCCAGGTCGCCGCGGTGGCCGACCGCGTCGTGTTCCTGGCCGACGGACGGGTGGTCGACCGGCTCGACCGCCCGACGGCGGAGCTGGTGCTCACCCGCATGCTCTCGCTGGCAGGTGCCTGACATGTGGCGGCTGGCTCGCTCCAACCTCGCCGCGCACCGCGGCTCACTCACCGGCACGGTCGTCGTCCTGGCTCTCGCCGCGGCGCTGCTGTCGGCCTCGGGTGTCCTCGTCGAGTCCGGCGTGCGGGCCGAGACCGGCCCGACCGGCCCGGGCGCCGCTGACGGCGGCGCCCTGACCGCCCTCGCCAGCTCGTTCATCGGGACCACCGTCCTCGTGGTCGTGCTCGTCGTGGCCGCCACGGTGACCCTCGCCATGCGGCCTCGCCGGCGCGACCTGGCGCTGCTGCGGGCGGTGGGCGCGACCTCGCGTCAGGTGCGCCGGATGGTCACCGCCGAGCTGCTCCTGCTCACCGTGGTGGTCGCGCCGCTGGGCGCCCTGCCCGGGTTGTGGGCCGCACGGCTCGCGACGCCTCTCCTGGTGGACGCCGGGATGGTCCCGGACGACTTCACGCTGACGCTCTCCCCACTGCCCGCCCTCGGCGCCGTCGCGCTGCTCGTGCCGGTCGCCGTCGGCGCCGCGCACCTCGCGGTCCGCGAGACGCTCCGGTCTTCCCCGACGTCCGCGCTGGGCTCGACGCTGGTCGAGCCGGCCGGCCTCGGTCGGGTACGCCGGGTCCTGGCGCTGGTCACGGCCGTCACGGGCGTCGTCGTCGCTGGCACCCCGCTGGTGGTGCCCGGCGCGGTCGGCGGCGCAGGCGCCGCCACCTCCGGCCTCCTGTTGGTGGGCGCCGCCGCCCTGGCCGGGCCGGCGCTCGTGGCGTGGACGTTCGGCCTCTCCGCACGCGACCACGTCGGCGCCCGCCCCGTCCGGCACCTGGCCCGGGCGAACACCCGGGGCTTCTCGCGCCGGCTCAGTGCCGTCGTGGTGCCCCTGGCCGCGGTCGTCGCGGTGGGGACCATCCAGACCAGCACCGGCGACGCGGTCCAGGAGGCCGCGGGCCAGCAGTTGCGCGACGGCCTCCACGCCGACCTCGTGGTCACCGCCGCCGACGGTCTGAGCGCAGATCAGGTCGCCCGGATCGAGGCCGACCCGGCCGTCGACGAGGCGACCCCGCTGAGCTCGCTGACCGTCCGGGTCCGCACCGACGAGGAGGAGATCGGTGCGCTCGAGGGGCTCTCGTGGGAGACCGGCCCGATGCGGGTGCTGCCCGCCGGTGGCGCCGCGGCGTACGACCCCGGCCTGGTCGACGGCTCGCTGGACGCCCTGGAGGACCCGGACACCGTCGCGGTGAGCACCGACGCCCGGCTGCTCAACGGCGCCGGCCTCGGCGAGAGCGTCACCGTGCGCCTCGGCGACGGCGAGACCACCGAGCTGCGCGTGGTCGCGGTCTACGACCGCAGCCTCGGCTTCGGGGACTACACCCTCGGCGCGGCGACGCTGGCCGACCGGGGGCTCGAGCAGCCCGCCGACACCGTGCTGGTCACCTCGTCACGGCCCGATGTGCTCGCCGACCGGCTGGCGACCTCGGGCCACCAGGTGAGCACCGTCGCGGACTACATCGAGGCCGCCACCGCGACCAGCGCCGGCGAGCAGCGGCTCTCCGCCGCGCTGCTGCTCGCCCTGCTCGGGTTCTTGCTCGTCGGCGCCGCGAACGCGCTGGTGATGTTGACCGCCGGACGCCGCCCGGAGTGGCTGCTGCTCGGCCGCATCGGCGCCACCCGGCGCCAGCTGCTCCGGCTGGCGACGCTCGAGTCGCTGGTGACCGCCTCGGCCGCCGTCGCGATCGGCACCCTCTCGGTCGTCCCTGCCCTGCTCGGCGTCTCGTTCGGCCTGCTCGGCGCGCAGGTGCCCGCCGTCGACCTGACCACGTACGCCGCACTGGTCGCGGTCGTGGTCCTGGTCAGCCTCGCCAGCACCGTCCCGACGGTCGCCGCCCGGCTCGGGCGCAGCCGCGTCCCCGCCTGACCGGTGGTCGAGCCTGCCGAGACCCCCACCCCGACTATCGAGGAACACACCATGTCCCTGCGCCCCACCACCTCACTCGCCCTGACCGCCCTGACCCTGGCCCTCCCCCTCGCCCTGACCGCGGCGACCAGTGGAGTCCAGGCGGCCACGCCCACCGGAGCCCGGACCTCACAGACCGCGAAGCCGGACGACCCAGCCAACGCAGACAAGCCGGACAAGGCCGCCGCCGCGATCCAGCGCAGCCTCGACCGCCTGGTCAACCGTTCGGGATTCCCCGGGGCGGCCGCCACCGTCCGCGGCAGCGACGGGAAGGTCCGCACCTACCGCGCCGGCGTCGGCGACCTCGAGACCGGCGAGCCCATCGCCCGCGACGCGCGGGTCCGGATCGCCAGCAACACCAAGACGTTCACCGCCACCGTGGTCCTCCAGCTCGCCGCCGAGGGGGAGGTCGCCCTCGGCGAGCCCGTGGAGACCTACCTGCCCGGCGTCGTCCGCGGCCACGGCAACGACGGGCGGCGGATCACCGTGCGCCAGCTGCTGCGGCAGACCAGCGGGCTCCCCGACTACGACAGCCTGGTCATCGACGCGGGCGGCACGCTGCGCTCGGTCATCCACCAGTACTACGAGCCGTACGAGCTCGTCGACGCCGCGCTCGCCGAGAGGCGACGGTTCGCGCCCGGCTCGGACTGGGAGTACAGCAACACCAACTACGTGCTGCTCGGCCTGCTCGTGCAGCGGGTCACCGGCCGGCCGATCGGCGAGGAGGTGGAGCGCCGGATCATCGAGCCGCTCGGCCTGGACGACACCTACTGGCCGCACGAGGGCGAGCAGCGGATCCGCGGCACCCACCCGCGCGGCTATCTCGCCGACGAGCCCGGCGGTGAGTGGCACGACGTCACCCGACTGGACCCCGCCATGGGCTGGGCCGCCGGTCAGCTGATCGGCACGCCACGCGACCTGGGCCGCTTCATGGAGGGTCTGCTCGGAGGAGAGCTGCTCCCGCCGGAGCAGCTGCGGGAGATGAAGCGGACCGTGAAGGCGCCGCACTTCGACGCGGAGCCGGGCTGGCGCTACGGCCTGGGGCTGGCCCGCCACCGGCTCGACTGCGGCGTCGTCGGCTGGGGTCACGGCGGCGACATCCAGGGCTTCGAGACCCGCAACCTGGTCACCGCGGACGGGCGCTGGACCGTGGTCGCGGTGAACGCGCTGCCCACGGACCTGGAGATGGTGGCCGCGGTCAGCCGGGCGGTCGAGACCGCGATCTGCCGCTCCTGACTGCTGTGGCGCGCGACGCGGCCGTCCTGCTATCCATAGCCTGCCCGTGCAGCCCGACCAGAGGATCGCGATGACGACGCAGCCCACCGAGACCGACCCGTTCACGGCCTTCCGGGCGGCGGTGGAGAGCCGCGACATGGCGGGTGCCGCGTCGCTGTTCGCCGAGGACGCGACCTTCTGGTCCCCGGTCGTGCACCAGCCCTACGTGGGCCGCGACGCGATCGCGCTCATCCTCAGTGGCGTCGCGCAGGTCTTCGAGGACTTCCGCTACACCGCCTCGTACGCCGACGACTCGGGCGACGACGGCACCGAGGGGCACGTGCTGGCCTTCACCACCCGGGTCGGCGACCGCGAGCTGCAGGGTGTCGACATCCTGCGCAGCTCCGGCGGGCGGCTCACCGAGCTCACCGTGATGGTCCGGCCCTACTCTGCCGCGACCGCCCTTCGGGAGCGGATGGCCGCACTGCTCGCGTAGCACCCAAGCCCGAAGGTGACTTCGCGTAGCCTGCTTCGCATGAGCGGGTCGGGGTGGATGTTCCTGTCCAACCACGGTCACGTGCTGGTGGCGCTGGCCCGCGACCCCGGCGCCCGGATGCGCGACGTGGCCGACGCGGTCGGGATCACCGAGCGGGCGGTCCAGCAGATCGTGCGCGACCTCTCCGAGCAGGGCTACCTGCACAAGGAGAAGGTCGGCCGCCGCAACCGCTACGCGGTGGTCCGCGGCGCAACCTTCCGGCACGAGCTGGAGGCCGGGGTCACGCTCGGTGACTTCCTCGATCTGGTCGTGCCGGAGGGGCGCCGCGGCACCCCCTAGCTCCCGACGGCGACCTCGTCGCCCTCGACCGCGGGCGCTTGGTCCCGGGTGGCCCGCAGGCTGGCCACCACGGCGATGGCGATGCTGGCGGCGATCACGCTCAGTGACAGCCAGATCGGGACCTTGTAGACGTCGAGCAGCAGCATCTTGACCCCGACGAAGACCAGGATCGCGGCCAGGCCCGCCTTGAGGTGGACGAAGCGGTGGATCAGGTCCGCGAGCAGGAAGTACATCGCCCGCAGCCCGAGGATCGCGAACGCGTTGCTGGTGAAGACCAGGAACGGCTCCTGGGTGACGGCGAAGATCGCGGGGATCGAGTCGACGGCGAAGATGATGTCGGTGGTCTCCACCAGGACCAGCACGGTGAACAGCGGGGTGGCCACCCACGTGCCAGCCTTCTTCACCCAGAACTTCTGCCCGTGGAACTCGTCGGTGCTGGGCACCCAGCGCCGGACCAGCCGCAGCACCGGGTTGCGGGAGGGGTCCATCTCGTCGTCGCGGTGGCGGAACATCTTCCAGCCGGTGAACACCAGGAACGCGCCGAAGAGGTAGAGGACCCAGGCGAAGTTCTCGATCAGCACCGCACCGCCGGCGATGAAGATCGCCCGGAACACCAGCGCGCCGAGGACGCCGTAGAACAGCACCCGGTGCTGGTACTCCCGGGGGACCGCGAAGTAGGTGAAGATCAGCGCGAAGACGAAGACGTTGTCGACCGCGAGCGACTTCTCGATCAGGTAGCCGGCGTAGTACTCGCCGCCGGCCTGGGCGCCGTACGCCCACCAGACGACGCCGCCGAAGGCCAGCCCCAGCGTGACCCACACCGCCGACCAGACCGCCGCCTCGCGGACCGAGACGACGTGGGCGTCGCGGTGGGCGAAAAGGTCGACGGCCAGCATGACGAGGATGACGGCGAGCACCGCGACCCACGCCCAGAACGGAACATCCATGACCAGCACCTCCAGCGTCCGCACGCGGCGGACCGTTGGAGGTCTCCCCCGCCTGCCGGCCGGAGCCGGGAGGCTGACGCACCGGGCCGGGCAGGGCCGGCCGGACTGACGGTGACGTCACGAGCGGGGTACTCCCCTCGTGCGCTTGATTATTCACGAATCACAGTTCGCTTTTCAAGTTGCTAGGGACGGTACAGCTCGGACACCTGGACGACGCGGGCGCCGACGATCCACACGGCCACGCTCAGCTGCCGCCGTGTCGCGACGCTCACGAGCTCGGCGCAGGTCACCGGGTGGTCCCGGAGCGGCTCCCGGTACCCGACCCGGATGATGCCGCTGCACACGGTGCCGCGCGTGAGCACGAGCGGGCGGGCCGCGCCGTCCGGGACGTCGCGGTAGTCGTTGGAGAACGGGTACTCCTCCTGGTGGGCTCGGGCCCACGCCCGGCCTTCGGCGTCATTGCCCAACGTGCGGAACGGCCGCAGCACCAGCGCATCCGGCGTCCCGGCCAGCCAGCCGGTCTCGGGCACCGCGTCGGGGCATCCGGCCCGCCGCCGCGGGAAGCCGCCGCCGGGGTCGCACGGCAGCCGCTGCTCGAGCGAGGTCGGCGGAGGCGGCGTGGACGCGGACGCGGCCGGTGCCACCGGGCGCGCGCCTGGCTCGGGGTCCATGGCCTCGCTGCAGCCTCCCAGCACGGAGGCGGCGACGCCCACCCCCACCCCCCACCCGACCAGCCGCCGGCACCTCATGCCGGTGGGACGCCCGCAGCAGCCCGAAAGTTCAGGTAGTGGGTCCGGTCAGGCTCAGCCCCGTCGGTTCAGCATCTCCTCGACGACGTGCTCGGCGATCGCCAGGCTCGAGGTGGCCGCCGGCGAGGGGGCGTTGCGGACGGCGGTGACGCCGTCGGCGTGGGTGATCCGGAAGTCGTCGACGAGGGTGCCGTCGCGCTCGACCGCCTGGGCGCGCACGCCAGCGCCGCCGCGGACGACGTCGGTGGCGCCGATCGCGGGCACGTAGCGCTGGGCCGCGCGCATGTAGGCCCTCACCGACACCGACCCGCGCACCTCGGCGATGCCGGTGCGCCAGTTGCCGCGGGCCAGGTGCCAGGCTCCGGGCCAGGTCGCGATGTCGCGGACGTCGCGCCAGGACAGGTCGCTGCGCCGGTAGCCCTCGCGGTGCAGCGCCAGCACGGCGTTCGGGCCGACCTCGAGGCCGCCGCCGACCCGGCGCGTGTAGTGCACGCCGAGGAACGGGTAGCGCGGGTCGGGCACCGGATAGACCATGCCGCGCACCAGCTCCTCCTTGGCGGCGTGGACCCGCATGTACTCGCCACGGAACGGGATGATCCGCGGCCCGTCCCGGCCGTCGACGAGCCGGGCCAGCCGGTCGGCCTGCAGCCCGCCGCAGAGCACCAGCCTGTCCACGGCGTACCGCTCGTCGCCGGTGCACACGACCACACGCCCACGCTCGCGGGTCAGGCCGGTGACCTCGGCGCCCAGCAGCACCTCTCCCCCGGCAGCGCGCACGTCGGCAGCCAGCGCCTCGGCGATCGCGACGTAGTCGGTGATCGCGGTGGCGGGCGAGTGCAGCGCGGCCAGCCCGGCGGCGTGCGGCTCGAGCTCGCGGATGCCGGCGGCGTCGACGCGCCGCAGCCCGGGCACGCCGTTCTCGGTGGCGGTCCGCTGCAGGGCGTCGAGGCGGCCGAGCTCGTCGGCGTCCACCGCGACCACGAGCTTGCCGCACTCGTCGTACGCGATGCCGTGCTCGGCGCAGTAGTCCCTCAGCAGGTGCCGGCCGCGGGTGCACAGGGTGGCCTTGAGGCTGCCGGGCCGGTAGTAGATGCCGGCATGCACGACGCCGGAGTTGTGGCCGGTCTGATGGGCGGCGACGCGGTCCTCCTTCTCGAGGACGACGACGCGGGTGCCCGGCCTCCGCCTGGTCAGCTCGCGGGCGACGGCGAGCCCGACGATGCCGCCGCCGACGACGCCGATGGTCTCCCCACTCCCGGCCTGCATCCGCTCCTCCTGCCGCCCGCGGTCAGCGCAGCTTCTCCTCCATGATCCGCCCCATCGCCTCGAAGTGGTCGGCGACCCGGCCCCACAGCTCGACGTTGCGCCGGCAGTTGTCGGCGGCCCCTTGGAAGAACGTGGCGAGCTCGGAGTCGTCGAGCTGCTCGAGCAGTGCGGTCTCCATGTCCGCCAGAGCGCTCACGTCGCGCAGGGCCTGGTTGGCCTCCATCACTCCGAACGCGTGGCTGCGGAACGCCTCCCGGTCGGGCGGCGGCAGGCGGTCGACGAAGGAGCCCTCGGAGGAGTCGGTCATGCCTCGATCGTGCCTGGGCGGCCAACTCGGACGCCACCCAGGTGTGAGGGCCGCTGCCGGGGGAAGGGTGCCCGATGTGCCCCGCCACCGTCCGGCCACGAGCGCACTCCCGTGCCTTATCGCCTGTCTCCTCGCTGTTGCGCTGTCCGCCTGCTCCGGCGACGACCGCGAAGGTGGTGCCCTGGGACCGGCCACCTCCATCGACGGGGTCGCCGCCGCCGAGTCGGTGCCCTACTCCGACGACCGGGAGGTCGACTATCTCCGGGTCACCCTCGAGGAGGGCTTGGACGACGGCGAGGTGCGCGCCACGGTCGCCGCCCTGCGGAAGAACCTCGACGAGGCCTACGAGTCCGGCGAGGGAAACCCCGACTCCCTCCAGGTGCTCTTCGACGGGTTCAGCGTCGACCTCTTCTCCCGGTCGGTGACCTCCCCGGACCCCAGGCTCGAACGCGCCCTGTGGCTGCGCGAGGACGGGCGGGCGACCTGGGCCGGCACGGGGCCGCACTTCCGGCCCAGCCACGATCTGGCCCGGTCCGACTCCGGCACCCTCGTCCTGGCGCCGGTGCGCGACGTCGCCGGCCTGGCCCTCGCCCTCGAGGACGCCGTGCCCTCCACGGAGGAGATCCGCGAGCCGCTCTTGGTCGGCTCTCCCGACGGCTCGATGCGGATCGAGTGGAGCAACGTCCGCGGCGCCCTCGACCAGGACGCCGTGCGCGCCTTCGTCGCTCTTCAGCGCCGGCTGCCGGGCACCGCGGGATGGTACGACGACACCGACGGCACCCTCGGCGTGCACCTCGCCGCCGACGACATCTCCTTCTCCCGGATGATCGCCGGCGGCCCGCGACTGCTTCGGTCGTTCGGGCCGCTCGAGCTGAGGGAGGTCGGCTGGGGGCCGCTGCGGGCACGCACCTTCGCCGACCTGCGCGAGCTCCACGAGGAGCTGGGCCCTGACCTCGATCGGCTGCTCGCGCTGCCCGGTGTGCTCGCCGTCCGCTCTGACGGGGTCGAGGTGGCCGACTACGACACCCTGGTCGCCGTACGCCGCATCGTCGACGGCCGCCCGGTGGCCCTGGTGCGGGAGCCGAACGACCTGATCGGCTTCGCCCCCGACCCGGTGGTGACAGTGAGCGCTGCCACCCCGCCCCGACTGACGCGCGCCTACCGGCTGATCGCCGGCATCGATGGCGTCCGGCAGCTCGACGACACCCTCGTGCTCGAGCGTGGCATCAGCGACGCCGCCCTGACGCAGGTGCTCACCGAGGCCGCGCGCGTGGGCGTCGGGACGAACGGGATGACCGTGCAGGTCGGCGACCCGCCGATCCTGCGGACCAGCACCGCTCCGACGGTCGTGATCCTCACCGCCGACGGCTTCGAGCCACTGCCGGAGGAGTGGCCCGCCCCCGACCCCGCAGACGTCGAGCGGCTGACCGAGGCGTGGGCCGACGTGCGAGCCGACGTCGGCTGACCGGCGAGCCGGGACGAAGGCCTGACCGACAGGGCCGAAGGCCCCTGCGCGGCCCGGATGCGTGGTGCGAGGCTGGCGACGTGGATGCGCTGAGGGCGCGCCTCCCGCTGGTGGTGTTCGCCGTGTCGACGGCGCTGCTGGCGATCGGTGGGGCGCTGTGGACGACCGACAGCGACGCCGCCGCGGAGGGGTTCTGGCTCGTCGGCGCGTCGCTCGGCCTGATCTCCTCGCTGACCTCGACCATCGCCGCCGTACGCCGGCACCGGCCGACCGTCGACGTCATCGCGGTGCTGGCCCTGGTGGGGGCGCTGCTCGTCGAGGAGTTCTTCGCCGGTGCGGTGGTGACGGTGATGCTGGCCACCGGCCAGCTGCTCGAGGCGCGCGCCGAGGCCCGCGCCCACCGGGAGCTCGGCCTGCTGCTGGAGCGGTCGCCGCGCACCGCGCGGCGTCGGACGGGCGGCACCGTCGCCGAGGTGCCGGTGGCCGAGGTCGCCGTGGGCGACCGGCTGCTGGTGCGCGCCGGAGACGTCGTCCCCGTCGACGGCCGGCTGCTCGGCCCGGCAGTCCTCGACGAGTCCGCGTTGACCGGCGAGCCGCTGCCGGTGGAGCGACCGGCCGGGGAGACCGCCCGCAGCGGAGCGGTGAACGCGGGCGACCCGTTCGACCTCCTCGCCACCGAGACCGCCGACGCCTCCACCTACGCCGGCCTGGTCAGACTCGTCGAGCAGGCCCAGGCCTCGACCGCGCCGTTCGTGCGGATGGCCGACCGGCTCGCCGTGCTGTTCGTCCCGTTGACGCTGCTGCTCGCCGCCGGGTCCTGGGCGTTCAGCGGCGACCCGGTCCGGGCGGTCGCGGTGCTGGTCGTCGCGACGCCGTGCCCCCTGCTCCTGGCCGCGCCGATCGCCTACATCTCGGGCCTGTCCCGGGCTACGAAGGCCGGCGTGGTGATCAAGGGCGGCGCCACCCTGGAGCAGTTGGCCGCAGCCGAGATCGTGCTCTTCGACAAGACCGGCACCCTCACCCAGGGCCGCCCCAAGGTCGTCGACGTCGCCGTCGCGCCGGGGATCGACGCCACCCGGCTGGTGCAGCTGGCGGCCTCGCTCGACCAGATGTCGCCGCACGTGCTGGCCACCTCGATCGTGGCGGCCGCGCACGCCCGGGGGCTGGTCCTGGAGGAGGCCACCGGGGTCGTCGAGGAGCACGGCTACGGCCTCAGCGGCCGCGTCGGCGACCAGACGGTGGCGCTGGGCAAGCGCGCCTGGATCGCTCCGGAACCTGCCCCCGAGTGGGTGCAGCGGGTCGGCCGCCGCGCCGCCCTCGACGGGTCGCTGACCGTGTTCGCGGCCGTCGACGGACAGCCGGCGGGCGCCTTCCTGCTCGAGGACGTGGTCCGCCCCGACGCACCACGCATGGTGCACGCCCTGCGCCAGGCCGGCATCGGCCGGGTCGTGCTGGTCACCGGCGACCGTGCCGACACCGCCGACACGATCGGCCGGATCGTCGGCACCGACGCGGTCCGCTCCGAGTGCGACCCGGCCGAGAAGCTCGCCGTGATCGAGGAGGAGCGTCTGGCCGGCCCGACGATCATGGTCGGGGACGGCGTCAACGACGCCCCGGCCCTCGCGGCCGCCGACGTCGGGGTCGCCCTGGCCGCGCGCGGCGCCACGGCGTCGTCGGAGGCGGCCGACGTCGTGCTGACCGTGGACCGGGTCGACGCCCTGGCCGACGCGGTGCTGATCGCGCAGCGGTCGCGGCGGATCGCCCGCCAGGCCGTGTGGCTCGGGATGGGGCTCTCGCTGGCGGCGATGGTGATCGCGGCCATTGGCTACCTGCCGCCCGCCGGTGGCGCCGTGCTCCAGGAGGTCATCGACCTGCTCGCGATCGGGCTCGCCCTGCGCGCGGTGCTGCCCGGCCGCACCCACACCGTGGTGCTGTCGTCCGAGGACGTCGCGATGGGCCGGGTGCTGCGCGCCGAACACGACGCGTCGCTGGCCGTGGTCGAGGAGATCCGGGCGGTCGCCGACGGTCTCTCCTCCCCCGGCGCCGACCTCGAGCCGGCGCGACGGCTGCTGGTCCGGCTGCGCGGGGACCTGCTGCCCCACGAACGCGCCGACGAGGCGCAGCTGGTGCCGATCGTGGCCCGCGCCCTCGGCCCCGGCACGACGTACGCACTGACCCGCACGCACGCCGAGATCGAGCACCTGGTCTCCCGGGTGGGGCGGCTGCTCGAGGAGTGGCCGAGCGGCCCGTCACAGCCGGAGGACCTGGTCGAGCTGCGACGACTGCTCTACGGGCTGTACGGCGTGCTGCGGCTGCACAACGCCCAGGAGGAGGAGATCGCGTTCAGCCTGCTGCCGGCGCAGGCGTGACGCCGAGTGACGTGGACGGCAGGCCGATCGCGGTCGCGGACCTGCCGTCCACGTCACTCGCGATGATGGGCAGTGTGCCGCAGTGTGGCATGGGCCACTTGAGCCGGGCGGCGCCCCGGCGCACCGTGCAGGGGTGGACACCGCAGAGCGCACCCTCATCGACCCCACCCACTTCCGCGAGGTGATGGGCCACTACCCGACCGGAGTCGCGGTGGTGACCGGCGTCGTGGACGGCGAACCGGTCGGCATGGTCGTCGGCACCTTCAGCAGCGTGTCGATGGACCCGCCCCTGGTGGCGTTCATGCCGCAGGTCGGTTCGCGCACGTGGGACCGGCTGACGCTGGCCCCCGCGCTGTGCGTGAACGTGCTCGCGCACGACCAGCTGGAGCTGTGCCGGACGATGGCGGTGCCGCGCCCGGACAAGTTCGACGGCGTCGACTGGGTGCCGTCGACGCTGGGGGCGCCGGTGCTGACCGACGCAGTGGCGCACGTGCACTGCCGGCAGCAGTCGGTGGTGGAGGCGGGCGACCACTGGATCGTGCTGTGCGCGGTGGAGGGGATGGAGGTGACCCGCCCGGCGACGCCGCTGCTGTTCTTCCAGGGCGGCTACGGCGGCTTCTCCCCCGCCGGGATGGCGGCGAAGGCCGACGCCGAGCTGATCACGGCCGTGCGCCTGGGCGACCGCGCCCGGCCGCAGGTGGAGCGGCTGGCCTCGCGGCTGGAGTGCGAGGCGGCGGCGCTGGTCGCGATCAGCCCCGACGAGCTGACCACGGCGGTGAGCGCCTACGGCGGCTCGGCGACGATGGTGGAGCCGCTGGGCCAGCGGGTCCCGCTGATCCCGCCGATCGGTGAGGCGTACGTCGCCGGGGCGGCGCCCGAGGTCGTCGAGCGGTGGCTGGCCAAGGTCGGCCCGAACGAGCCGGGGCTGGTCGAGTGCTACCGGAGCCGGCTGGCCGCGGTGGCCGAGCGGGGCGTGGCGTTGAGCATGGTGGGGCCGGGTGCGCGCAGCGACTACCAGCGGCTGCACGAGGCGCTCGCGGAGTACGCCTCGGGCGAGCTCACCCCGGCGCGGGAGCGGGCGGTGCGGACGGTGCTGGCGCAGACCCGCCACTTCTTCGACGAGCTCGACGTGCTGCCCGACGAGACCTACGACGTCGGCGCGGTCGTCGTACCGGTGCACGGGCCGGACGGCCGGGTGGCGATGGTCCTGCGGATCACCCAGCTGCCCGCCGGCATGCCCGGCCGGGTCGTGAACGGCTGGATCGAGGAGCTCCGCACCGCTGCTGGGTGCGTCGAACGGGACCTGGTCGGTCGTGGCGCGCAGCAGGCGTCGGACTACCGGGACTGGTGGGAGGCCGACTTCCCGATGTGAGGGCGCGACCACCCGGGCCACGACGGTCAGACCGGAGCTCGCGCGTTCCTGAACGGGGTGGCGGCGAGACCGACGGCGACGAGGGCGAACGCCGACGCCGCGACGAGGAGCATCGACCGGACGCCCACGGCGTCGGCCAGCACACCGGCGATGGGCGCCACGACCACCACGACGGCCCGGTTGATCGACCGCAGTGTCGTGTTGGTGCGGGCCTGCAGCTCGTCGGGCGTGACGAGCTGCCGGTAGCTCATCTCGTGCGAGTTGCTGATCCCCATCGCCAGCCCGTAGAGCCCTTGACCCAGCCCCAGCACCCCCACGGCGTACGCCGACTCGCCGGCGAGCAGCATCGCCACCACGGCGGCCGTGGTGACCAGGTGGCACAGGATGATCGTCCGGCCGGTGCCGAGCCGACGGCCGACCGAGGTCGTGACCGCGGCGCCGAGCACGGCGCCGATGCCACCGGCAGCGCCGACGACCCCGAACTGCGCCGCCCGGAGGTCGAGCACGAGGAACGCGTAGGGCGCCAGCACGACGCCGACGATGGCGTTGCCGACGAACCAGGCGTGCGTCGCGATCGCCAGGGTGCGGAGCCCTGAGCGTCCGTAGGCCCAGCGGACGCCGTCCGCGATCTCGCCGGCGAGGGCGCGAGCAGTGACCCCGGTGCGTGGCGGCGGCTCGTCCAGCTCGATCCGGCGCAGCGTAAGCGCGGAGTAGAGGTAGGTGGCCGAGTCCAGGAGGACCGCGAGCGGCGCTCCGACGGCGCTGACGAGCACGCCACCGATCGCAGGCCCCGCTGTCGATGCCACCGCGTCGGCGCCGTCGACCCGCGCGTGAGCGGGCTGCAGCTGGCCCGGCTCGACCAGGCGCGGCAGCAGCGACATCGTCGCTGCCATGTTGACCACGGCGGCGGTCCCGTAGGCGAAGACGATGGCCAGCAGCACCGGCAGCGGGAGCAGGTCCCCCCACCACAGCACCGGGATGGCCAGCAGCAGGACAGCCTGGGCGACGTCGGTGCGAATCATCAGCGGGAGCCGGCGCCTGCCGTCGACCAGGGCTCCCACGACGAGCCCGAAGACCAGGTAGGGCAGCCACCGCGCGGCGTTCAGCCACCCCACGTGCGTAGCGGTCCCGTCGAGGGTCAGCACGACCAGCGCCTGCAGCGCGAACAGCGTGACGTAGGTGCCCAACCCCGAGACCGCCGCAGCGCGCCAGTAGTGCAGGAACGGCCGGGAGATGAAGACCCCGCCCTCGCTCACGCGCCGCAGTCTTCCATCCATGTGCCGAGTGACCCGTCAGATGCTCGTGGGGGTGTCCAGCATCCAGGGGATCCTGTGTCCGGGAGCATGCCGCCTCCGGTGCCGTCAGGCGACATTGGGAAGTCTTCGGCTGCCGGTGTGGTCGACGAGGTAGAACCCGCCGTCGCCGGGCAGGCTCGACCACGGGAGCGCTCAGAGCAGTCGGGCTAGCCTTCCCGGATGAACGCCCGAAGGCTGCTCCTCGGCGACTGGACCCCCTGGTTCCGCGACGGCATCGACGTGCTGCGGGTCGTCCTCGTGATCGCGATGGTCGCCGCGTTCGCCGCCGGCGAGGTCGCCGGCGGCCTGGCCCTCGGGTTCGCCGCCGCCCTCGCCCTCGTGGCACGCCTGGTCAACCTGCCGCGCCCCTACGACTTCGGCTTCGTCCTCGTGCTGACGCTGCACGCGCTCGGCGAGGCGTTCGGCTGGTACGACTCGCTGGGGTGGTTCGACCGGGTCGTCCACGTCGTGCTGCCCTGCCTCGCCGCCCCGGTGATCTACATCGGGCTCGCCAGGCTGGACGTGCTCCCCGACCCGCGCGACGACACCCACGTGCGGCACTACGTCGGCATGGCGATGGTCGCGTTCTGCATCGGCATGGCCGTCGGGGGCCTCTGGGAGATCGTCGAGTTCAGCTCCGACGGCCTCCTCGACACGGCCCTGTCGGAGGGCAACGCCGACACCGTCGGCGACCTCGTGGCCGACGCGGTCGGCTCGGCGCTCGGCGCCCTCCTGCTGGTCGCGTGGGCCGTCTGGGGCTGGGGGTCGGTACGCCGGGTCACCGGCGTCAACACCTACGAGGCCACCGAGGCCTGAGCTATCCGGCAGCCGGGTCAGCCGGGTAGAACAGCTCGTCCCCCACCCGCCGCGCCCCCTCGGCGGGAGCATGAGCGGTTCGCCGCCCGTCGTGCGCGAGGTGCTCGACCTCCGCGCCGTGCAGCAGCACCGCGGCGTCGCTGATCATCCGCCGGTGACAGCGCCACCACAGCGACTCGCTGCACATCACCGCCACCACCCGGCCCTGCGCCGCCTCGCCCAGCACCTCCCGCAGCGCCTCGCCGAAATCGGTCGTGCGCATGTGGGCGGCGTACCCCCGGAACGCGGCGACCTTCCACCACCCGTCCACGTCGTCCTCGCCTGCGGGCACCCGGCGCCGACCGCCCAACCGCGGCTCCCACCGGTAGGCGACACCCTCCGCCGGCAGCCACTCGGCGAGCGCGTCGCTGCTCACATCGGGGTTGCGACGGCTGCCCGGGAACCGCCGGACGTCGACGAGCAGCTCGACCCCGGCGTCAGTCAGCAGCGCCGCCAGCTCCGCCCGACCCGCCGTCCCGTGACCGACGGTCAGCAGCCGCCCGGGCGCGGCTCCCGCACCGCTCACCCGGAACCGCCCGGTCCGACCGGCGGGCGCCACCCGTCCTCGTCACGGATCGCCCCCATCACCCGCCGGCTGATCGCCTGCAGCTGCCGCGCCTGGGCCTGGGTCAGCGGGTCGAGCACCAGCCTCCGGACCGTCGCGACGTGCCCCGGCGTGACCTCTTCGACCAACTGCACCCCGAGCTCGGTCAGGATCGCCAACGTGTAGCGCCCGTCCGCCGGGTCCGGCCGCCGCCGCAGCAGCCCCCGCTTCTCCAGGCGCACGGCAGCCCGCGACAGCCGCGACAGCGAGCTGTTGGCGAAGCCCGCCAGCACGCTCATCCGCAGGGTCCGCCCCTCGGCCGCATCCAGCGCATAGAGGACGCCGTACTCGAAGTGCGTCAGCCCGGCATCGCGCTGCAATTGTGCGTCGAGTGCCGCCGGCAGCCACTCCAGCACGGTCGCCACGGCCGACCAGGTCTCGAGCTCGTCGCCCTCCAGTCGCGCGGACGAGGTGAGGTCGGACATGGCCGCACCCTACGCGACCGGACCGCTGGCCGACGCACCGGCTGACTTGCCTGAGCAAGTGAAACCACCTACGTTTCACTTGCTCAGGCAAGTCAAATGGAAGCAGGACGGCATGGATCTGCAGCTCACCGGCAAGACCGCGTTCGTCAGCGGCTCCACCCAGGGCATCGGGTACGCCGTCGCCGAAGCGCTCCTGCGCGAGGGCGTCGCCGTCACGGTCAACGGCCGGGGCGCCGAGCGGGTGGCGGCGGCCGTCGCCCGACTCGAGGCGGCGGTTCCCGGCGCGAACGTCTCCGGACTGGCCGCCGACTTCTCGCAGCCCGAGCAGGTCGACCGGCTGCTCGACTCCCTCGACCAACCCGACATCGTGGTCAACAACGTCGGCGTCTTCGAGCTCGCCCCCTTCGCCGACATCACCGACGACGACTGGCAGCGCTATCTCCAGGTCAACCTGATGAGCGGCGTCCGCCTCTCCCGCCACGCGCTCCCCGCCATGCTCGACCGGGGCTGGGGCCGGATCATCTTCATCGGCAGCGAGTCGGGCGTGAACGTGCCGGCCGACATGGTCCACTACGGCGTCACGAAGGCCGCGATGCTGGCGCTCGGCAACGGCCTGGCCAAGCTCACCCGCGGCACCGCGGTGACCGTCAACACGATCCTGGGTGGTCCGACCTACTCCGACGGGGTCGCCGCCGCGGTCACCCGGCTGGCCGAGGCGCAGTCGATGCCGGCCGCCACGCTGAAGGACGCCGTCGCCGCCCAGAACCGGACGTCGCTGCTGCAGCGCTTCATCGACCCGGCCGAACTGGCCGCCCTCGCGACCTACCTCGCCAGCCCGCTCTCCGCGGCCACCAACGGCGCGGCACTCCGCGCGGACGGCGGCACCCTCACCACCCTGCTGTGACCTCGCCGCACGCAGACATGGCGGACAAGGCGGACAGCACAGCCGACCGCCCCGGACGGGAGATCCGTCCGGGGCGGTCGGGGGCATGGCGGCCCGACGCGGTCAGTCCGCGGCGAGCGGGTGCACGATGCCCGGCGGGCGGTTCTTCGCCTCCGGGTCGAGCTTGTGGCCCCAGATCGCGGCGGAGCCGTAGGTGTAGGGCACCCAGTCCTGGTTGACCTCGATGCCGTCGAAGCCGACCTCGACGTTGAACAGCGACGGCGTGGCGCAGTAGAAGCTGAACGTCTTGTCGTTGGTGTGCCGGCCCAGGCTCAGCGTGAGCGGCACGTCGTACTTGTCGAGCATGTCGTAGGCCGACCCGACGTCGTCGATCGACTGCATCTGCAGCATCAGGTGGTTGAACACCGCGACGCCGGGCGGGCACTGGCCCAGCGCGAGCGTGTGGTGGCGTTCGTTGACGTGGTAGAACCGCGCGTTCAGCTGGCCGGGCACGATGATCTTGTCCGACAGCTTGAAGCCGAGCACGTCGTGGAAGAACCGGTGGCCGGCCTCGATGTCGGGCATCATCAGCAGCACGTGGCCCAGGCCCTGGGTGCCGGTCACGAAGCCGGAGATCGCCCGGCCGGGCCGGAACGTCGCGGGGTAGAAGTGCTGGCCCCAGCTCACCTCGTGCGGGAAGCCCCACGGGTCGGTGAAGGTGACCAGCTGGTTCACGGCGCGGGCCTCGGCCAGCTCGGCGGAGCCGCGCTCGGCGGCCACCCCGGCGGCGCGCAGCCGCTCGAGGACGACGTCGAGGTCCTCCTCGTGGTCGACGGCCCAGCCGAAGTAGGCCACCGAGTCGGCCTCGGCGGGGTGCACCTGGATGCGCCAGGCGGCGTCGTCGACGCGCAGCCGCACCGAGCCGTCGGGTCCGTCCTCGGCGATCTCGGCGCCGAGGAACCCGGCCCCGAACTCGCGCCAGTCCTCCGATCGGGGTGAGTTCACCCCGAGGTAGGCGAGCGAAGTGATCATCTCTGGGTCTCCTGTGTGTGGTGGGGGTGCGAGTCGGACGGGGCTTGGCAGTGGTTCAGACGAACAGGGCCGGGCTGGCGTCGCCGCCGAGGTCGTCGGTGGACCAGCCGGTGTAGACGTTCTCCGCGACGTTGCAGATGTGGCTGAGCCCGACCTGCAGGTCGCGCCAGTAGCGCTCGTTGGGGAAGTCGGTGCGGATGCCGCTGGCGCCGCTGATCTTGTAGAGCCGGTCGATCGCGTCGGCGGCCCGGCGGGTGGCGCGCACCTGGTCGCGGCGGAAGGTCAGCCGCTGCGATCGGGTGATCTCGCCGCCCTTGGTGACGTAGTCCTGCAGCTCCACCGCCGAGGTCAGCAGGTGCGACCGGCTGGCGGCGATGTCGGCCGCCGCCTCGGCGTACACCGTGAGCTGGGTCGGGTCGGTCTTGCCGACGATGCCGTCGGCGGAGACCCGGGTGCTCAGATAGTCGCGGTACGCCGCGAGCGCGCCCTGGGCGATGCCCTGGGTGGCGGCGCCGATCGCCGCCGAGAACACCAGCGGGAACTTCAGCCGGTAGAGCGGCTTGCCCTCCTGCCGGTGCTCGTACCCGCCGGCGAGCATCACCGAGGCCTCGACGACCCGGTAGTCGGGGATGAAGACGTCGGTCATCTGGACGTCTTTGGAGCCGGTGCCCAGCAGGCCCATGACGTTCCAGGAGTCCTCGACGATCTCGTAGTCCTTGCGCGGGATCACGAAGTGCCGGATGTCCGGCGGCATGCCGGGCTGGCCGTCCTCGCCGACGACGATGCCGCCGAGGATCACCCACTCGGAGTGGTCGGTGCCGGTCGAGTAGGGCCAGCGGCCCGTGAACAGGAAGCCGCCGTCGACGCGGCGGGCGCGGCCGAAGGGCGCGTAGGGCGAGGCGGTCCAGGTGTCCTGGTCCTCGCCCCAGATCTCCTGCTGCAGCCGCGGGTCCATCATGGCGATCTCCCACGGGTGGACGCCGACGACGCCGGCGACCCAGCCGGCCGACGGCGCGGCAGCGCCGACCGCCATCCCGGCCTCCAGGAAGTCCGCCAGGGTCGCCTCGTAGCCGCCGTGCTCGACGGGCTGGAGCAGCCGGACCAGGCCGGTCTCCTTCATCGTCTCGACGGTGCGGTCGGTCAGGCGGCCCAGCTGGTCGCTGGGGACGGCCTCCTCCCGCAGGACGTCGGCGGCCTTGTGGACCTTCTCCAGCACCTCGTGCATGGGCTTCCTCATCTCTGGTGGTGTGGCTGCGGAGTCCGTAGCGATCACTACAGCCACGCTAGGTTCGTGTGACGTGGGCCACCACCGGGTCGTGCCGTTCCGCGGCACGCCCCTCCGGCCCGGTCGGCGAGCGGTCAGCGCGCTCGGGATCGGTCGCGGACGACCTTGGCGAGCGCGACGGCGACGACCAGGCCGGCGCCGTAGAAGACGTTCTGGATCCAGCCGGCGTAGCCGAGCAGCTGCAGGCCGAAGATGCCGGTGGTCAGGAAGTAGATCGCGACCATCGTGCCGAGCGGGTTGAACGCTCCGGGCTGCACGACGGAGGTGCCGAGGAAGACCGCGGCCAGCGCCGGCAGCAGGTAGCTGTTGGAGGTCGAGGAGTCGAAGCCGCCGACGGTGGCGACCAGGATCAGCCCGGCCAGGCCGGCGAGCAGACCGGCGGTCACGTAGGCACCGAAGCGGACCCGCTTCACCCGGATGCCGGCGAGCCGGGCGACCTCGGCGTTGGCGCCGACGAAGACCATCGCCCGCCCGAGCGGCGTCCACGCCAGCACGTAGGCGATGAGCAGCGCCAGCACGATGCCGTACCAGAACGAGACCGGCATGCCGAGGACGTCGCCGATGGCGATCTTCGCCAGCCCGGGGCTGCTGACCGAGACGATGGTGGAGCCCGAGACCAGCTGGGCCACGCCGGTGAGCAGCGTGGCCATGCCCAGCGTGACCACGAACGACGACACGTCGAGCACGACGACGAAGAAGCCGTTGATCGCGCCGGCCAGCACCGCGGCCCCCACCCCGATGGCGCAGGCCAGCACGATGTTCACGTCGTGCATCCCGGCGAGCACCGGGATCGTGGTCGCCGCGATGCCCATCATCGCCGCGACGGAGAGGTCGAACTCCCCCACGACCAATGTCACCAACGCCGACATCGCCAGGAAGACGAGCACCTGCTGGGAGCCGAAGATCGAGGAGAACGTGCCGCTGGTGCCGAAGGTGTCGGGCACCTGGAGATAGAAGTAGAGCGCCATCACCGCCCAGACGCCGATCAGGGCGTACTTCGAGGCGGCCGTGCGCAGCAGGTTCCCGGCGCGGCCGGGCCGGGCCCGCTCGCCGTGGTTGGGGATGGCGGTGTCGGTGCCGCTGTCGGTGACGAGCCGGCGGGCGGTCTCGTCGTCGCTGACGAGGTGGTCGACGGTGGTCTCAGGCATGGGAGGCTCCGGTGGTCGTGGGGACGGCATAGATCGCCTCGAGCAGGGCGTCGGGATCGTCGGTACGCAGCTCCTGCGGCTCGGCGCCGGGCTGCAGCACCAGGACCCGGTCGCAGATCTCGACCAGGTCGGTGGGCTCGGTGCTCACCAGCAGCACCCCGCGGCCGGCGGCCGCAGCGGCGCCGATGGCGTGCAGGAGGTCGGCCCGGGCGCCCACGTCGACGGCCTGGGTGGGCTCGTGCAGCACGAGCAGGTCGGGTCCAGTGGAGAGCCACTTGGCGAACAGGACCTTCTGCTGGTTCCCGCCGCTGAGCTCCTTGACCAGGTCCGCGCCCGAGCGGGCCTTGATGCCGAGCCGGGTCACGGCCTCGCCGGTGACCTCGTCCTGCCAACGACGCCGAACCAGCCACGGCCGGCCGCGGCGCCGCAGGCTCGGCAGCGCCACGTTGTCGCGCACGCTGAGGTCGACGGCGAGGCCGTCGCGGACCCGCCGCTCCGGCACCAGCGCGATGCCGGCCCGCAGGGCGTCGGAGACCTCGGCGCGGCTCAGGTCGATCCGGCCCGTCGGGGTGGTGACGGTGCCGGCGGCCCCGCGGGCGGCCCCGGCGAGCAGGTAGGGCACCTTCTCGAAGCCGGTGCCGGGCAGCCCGGTGAGGCCGACGACCTCGCCGCGGCGGACCGTGAACGACACCGACCGTCCGTCGACCTCGAGACCGGCGACCTCCGCGACCGCGTCCTCGGGCAGCCCCGCAGGGACGGGCACCCGGGTGACCGCGTCCACGGTCTTGCCGAGCATGAGCCGGGCCAGGTCCGCCTCGCCGAGCTCGGCCGTGGGCAGCCCGGCGCCGGCCACCCGGCCGTCGCGCAGCACCGTCACCCGGTCGCTGAGCGTCAGCACCTCCTCGAGGTTGTGGCTGACCATCAGCACCGAGGTGCCGGAGGCGACCACGCGGCCGAGCAGGTCGTGCATCCGGGCGAGGTCCTCGCGGGGCAGGGCCCGGGTCGCCTCGTCGAGGATCATCAGCCCCTCCCCCGGCACGGTGCCGCGCAGCGCCCGGGCGATCGCGACGCCGGCGCGGTGCGCGGGCGGCAGCTCGTCGACGAGCGTGCGGGGGTGGACGGGGATCTCGAGCCGGCCGAGGATCTCGGCGGCCAGCTCGTCCTGCCGGCGCCAGTCGATGCGGCCGGTGAACCGCGACCGGGCGAAGCCGCCGATCCCGATGTTCTCGCTGACGGTCAGGTGGTCGAGCAGGCCCATGTCCTGGTGCACGACGGAGACTCCGGCCGCCTGGGCGGCCCGCCACTGGACGGGCAGCGCGATCGGCTGCCCGTCCACCTCGAGGGTCATCCCGCCGTCCGGCGGGTGGTAGCCGGTGAGGATCTTGACCAGCGTCGACTTGCCGGAGCCGTTCTGACCCACGAGGGAGTGGATCTCCCCGGGCTGGACGACCAGGTGGGCGTCGGTCAGCACCGTGGTGGGGCCGAAGGTCTTGCTGGCGCCGCGGGCCTCCAGCCGGGGAGTCGCGGTCATGGTCAGCTCACGCCCCAGGCCTGGAGGAACAGGTCCTTGAACCGGTCGTCGCCGAACCAGTCCGGGGTGAAGTAGGCGTCGTCGGTCAGCTCGAGGTCACCGACGTTCTCGGCCGTGAAGTCGCGGGTGACCATCGCGTCGGCCGGCTGCACCTCGTCGCCGGCGAGCAGCTGCATCAGGCCGTTGGCGTACTTCCAGCCCTCGTAGATCACCGGGGTGCCGAGGTCGGAGGCCTGCTGGCCGTCGCGCACCCGCTGCAGCCCGGCCAGGTCGGAGCTGGAGGAGAAGACCTTCACCTGGTCGGCCTTGCCCGAGCTCTGCAGGCCCTGCATCGCCGGCGGCACGAAGCTGTCGACCGGCACGATCATCGCGTTCGTCTCGGGGTTGGCGACCATCGCGGCGCTGACGGCCGAGGGCAGCTTGTCGAGGTTGGCGGTGGTGAAGTCGGCGGTGGCGACGCCGCAGGTCGGGCAGAGCTCCTTGAAGGTCGCGACGCCCTGGTCGCTGGCGTCCCGGGTGGTGGTGGAGTCCATCAGCCGCAACCACAGCACGTTGGTGTCCTCGCCGCCCTGGGCGAGCGCGGACATCGACATCGCGTCGTAGAGCTGGCCGACCCGGCCGGTGTTGTCGTAGAAGGCGAGGGTCTCGTCCGACTCGCGGCCGCCGGTGGGCTCGACGCCGCCCACCAGGACCGGCACGCCCTGCTCGGCGAGCGCGTCGAACGCGGTGCCGGCCATGGCGTAGTCGATGAAGAGGGAGACGACCGCGTCCGCGCCCTGGTCGCCGGCCTGCTTGAGGCAGTCGGCGACCGCGGTGGGCGTGAACTTGCCGTCGCAGATCGTGGTGGTCGCCCCGACCGCCTCCATCGCGTCCTGGATGCCGACCGCGACGCCGTGGATCACGGGGATGTTGTCGCCGAGCGGGATGACCGTGATCTTCTTCCCCTCCATGTCGGGGGTGGCGGAGAGCGCCGGCTCCTCGGGGTAGTCGGTGACCGGGCCGCTCCACGAGGCGACCGCCTCCTCGGCCTTCTCGATGCCCGACGCGCTGTCCTCGGCGGTGCCGCTGGAGTCGGCCTGCACGGTGTCCTGCGCGCAGGCGCCGAGGGTGCCGACGAGCGCCGCGGTCGCGACGAGTGCCGCACCCTGGCGCCGGAGGGTCTGACGTCGGTTCTGACGAGCGAGTGACCGGATGGTTGTCATGGGTGTCCTTCTGCCGTGCCGCGGGCCGGGGGGCCGCTGGAGTGGTCGGTGGTGTCCGAGACTGAGCCGACCTTGGGGGCTCGTGGCGCGGGTCACACAGCGACCCGTGCCGCTCTGCGGACCGACGCCGGGCCGGCCGGTCGGCGTTCCACGGACAGGCACGGCGATGTCGTCCGCCGCCCCGCGGGACGCCAGGATGCGCCGGTGACCGCCACCTCCCCCGACGCAGCGACCGACGCAGCGACCGCCGCACCGACCGGCGTCCCCACCGAGCTCTCCCGTGGGGTCCTGGTCACTCTCGGCGCGCTCACCGCCGTCGCGCCGCTGGTCACCGACCTCTACCTGCCGGGACTGCCCGACCTGGCCCGGTCCCTGGGCACGTCGGATGCGATGGCGCAGCTGACGATGTCGGTCTGCCTGGTCGGCCTGGCGCTGGGGCAGCTGGTGGCGGGCCCGCTCAGCGACCGGATCGGCCGGATGCGCCCGCTGCGGTGGGGCGTGCTGGTGTTGACCGTCACCTCGTTCGTGTGCGCGGTCGCGACCGACGTGTGGGTGCTCCTGCTGCTGCGCCTGGCGCAGGGGCTGGCGGGAGCGGCGGCGATGGTGGTGGCCCGGGCGATCGTGCGCGACGTCTACTCCGGGGCCCGGGCCGCCAAGGTCTTCTCCGAGCTGATGCTGGTGATGGGGCTGGCGCCGATCCTGGGCCCGCTGCTGGGCGGGCAGCTGATGACGCTCACCGACTGGCGCGGCATCTTCGTGGTCCTCGGCCTCGTCGGCCTGCTCCTGCTGGCCGCCTCCCGGCTGGTGCTCGTAGAGACCCGTCCGGCGGCGTCGCGGCAGGCGGTCCCGGTGCCAGCGCGGGCGCTGCGCCGGCTGGTCGCCGACCGGCGGTTCCGCGGCTTCCTGGTGCTGAGTGCGCTCCTCGGCGTCGTCCTGTTCGCCTACATCTCGATGAGCTCGTTCGTGCTCCAGGACGGCTACGGGCTGGGGCCGGTGGCCTACGCGTGGGTCTTCGGCGCGAACGCCGCCGGCATGATCGTCGGCAGTCAGGTCAGCGCCCGGCTGGTCGGCCGTCTCGGTCCGGCGACGCTGCTGCGGTGGGGCCTGCTCCTCGTCGGCGCCGCCACGGTCGCGCTCGCGGCCGCCCTGGCCTGGGAGGCACCGCTGGCGGTCGCCGCCGGACCGATGTGGCTGGTGCTGGCCGGCCTCGGCCTCTCCCTGGGCAACAGCACGGCACTGGCGCTGACACCACACGGCGCGGACGCCGGCTCCGCGGCGGCGCTGCTGGGTGCGAGCCAGTTCCTCCTCGGCGCCGCGGTGCCGCCGCTGGTGTCGGTGGGCGGCGTGTCGGGCGGGCTGATGGGCGCCACCATGGCCGTCGCCGGCGTAGGCGCGCTGCTGACGCTGTGGCTCGGCATCGGCTCCCGCCTGGTCCTCGCCGCCGCGGCGCACGCGTCCGCCGTCCCCGATCCCCACCAGCCGACTCACTAACATTGGGCGCGGCCGCGACCGGCCGCCCACCCCTCGGAGCGGAGCCATGGCACGCAAGACGACCCGTCACCACGCACAGGGCGAGGAGTCGCGGCGAACGATCCTCGACGCCGCGCTGCGCATCGCCGGTGAGCGCGGCTACGTCGGCACCACGATGGCGCAGCTGACCAAGGCCAGCGGGCTGCCCGGCAGCTCGGTCTACTGGCACTTCCGCAACAAGGACGACCTGCTCGCCGACGCGCTCGACCACGGCTACCGGCGCTTCTCCGAGGAGCACCCGCGCTGGGTCGACCTCGACCCCGACCGCCCGCTGCTCGACGAGCTGCTGGTCCAGCTCCAGGCCACGGCCCGGGCGCTCGACGAGGAGCCGGGGTTCTGGCGGGCCGGGCTGCTGCTCGCCCTCGAGACCGGTCCCGCCGTCGGCAGCGGGCCGCGCGAGCGATTCCTCGGGGTGCGCGCCCAGGCCCTCACCCGCCTCACCGACTGGTGGACCCGCGCGCTCGCCGACGAGGCCGGCGCGTCTCCCGCGCACGCGCGCACCCTCGCGCTGGTGACGCTCTCGGGCACCGACGGTCTCTTCCTGGCCCACCAGTCGGACGACCAGGAGGACCTCACCCACCTGATCCACGCACTGGCCCACGGGCTGGTCGCCGCGGCCCGGCACCTGCTCGGCGATCGCCAGACGCCGCGGCGGGGCACCCGTCGCGGCTCGCCGGCGCGCCTGGTGCCCGACGATCCCGACTCCGGCCGGGAGCGGCTGCTGCGCGCCGCCGCGGACGTCGCCGCCGAGAGCGGCTACGACGGGGCGTCGATCGCTCGCATCTGCCGGCAGGCGGGGCTCCCGGCCAGCTCGCTCTACTGGCACTTCAAGGACAAGGACGACCTGATGGCCTCGGCGATCGAGCACTCCTACCAGGAGTGGTACGTCGCCCAGCCGGCCTGGCTGCCACCGTCACCGGGCACCGCCTGGCAGGACGACCTGCGCGACCACTTCGCGGTGAGCCTGCGCAGCCTCGCCGAGCGGCCGCTGTTCCTGCGACTGGGCCACATGCTGCTGCTGCTGCGCCGCGACGACCCGCCGGCGGCGCGTGCCCGCTTCGTCGGGGTGCGCCGCCAGGCCCGGCTGCTGCAGGAGCAGTGGTTCGCCACGGTGCTGCCCGAGGCCACCCCGGTGACGGCCGACGCCCTGTCGCTGCTGACGATGTCGCTCTCCGACGGACTGTTCTTCTCCTACCAGCTCGACGAGCCGAACTGGGACTCGGAGGTCTTCGCCGATCTGCTCGTCACCATGCTCGACGCCGCCGCGACGGCCCCGACCCTCTCGCCCGCAGGCTGACGCCCGGCTGGTCGCCCGGGCCCGCAGCGGGCCCCACGCCCCCACTTCAGTGGAGCGATCGTTACGCGCTCCGGACGGTCCCTCCGCGCCCGAAAGGTGAAAGTTCACCGACACTCTGGTCCTTCGCTGTATTGATCGCTACAGTGACTGACACCACAGGGAGTGATCGCGGTCACCACCGCGGAGCAGGAGGACCCATGACCGGCACGCTGGCCCCCGAGGCACCCACCCGCGAGTCCGACAAGCAGGCGACGCCGTCGGTGATGAAGGCGCTGCAGCTGCTCGACGCGTTCCGCGGCTCCGGCCCGACGCTCGGCGTCAGCGAGATCGCCCGTCGGGCGGGCGTGCCCAAGTCGACGGCGTTCCGGCTGCTCACCCACCTCGAGCAGGGCGGGTACGTCGAGCGGATCGGCCGCGACTACTGCCTGGGCCGGCACCTGTTCGAGCTCGGCAACAGCGTCCCGCTGTGCCGCCCGCACGGGCTGCGCGAGACCGCCGCCCCGCACCTGGGCCAGCTGCTGGTCCGCACCCAGCGGCTGGTCAACCTCGCCGTGCTCGAGGGCACCGAGGTGGTCTACCTGGAGAAGATCCACGGCCAGGACCAGCTGCAGGTCGCCAGTGCGGTCGGCGGGCGGATGCCCGCGGGCTGCTCCGCCCTGGGCAAGGCGATGTTGGCCTTCAGCGGCCGCGAGGCGATCCGCACGGTGCTCGAGGGCGGACTGGTGCGCCGCACCCGCTACTCGGTGGCCGACCCCGCTCGCTTCCTCGCAGAGCTCTCCCGGGTCCGGGCCGAGGGCGTCGCCTTCGACCGCGAGGAGATCCAGCTCGGCCTGGTGTGCGCCGCCGCGCCGGTCCTCGGGCCCGACGGTCGAGCGGTGGCCGCGGTGTCCGTGTCCGGTCCGGCCACCCGGTTCAACCCCGTCACCGCGGCCGCCGAGGTGCGCCGTACCGCCGACGCGATCGCCCGCGACTACCGCGGCTGACGTGCCCGCCGGGGCGACGCGGCAGTGACGGCCGCGCCGGCGACGACCAGCATCGCGAACACCCCGAACAGCAGCCGGTGGCCGAGCACGATGCCGTCGACGTCCGCGGCGGTGAGCGCGGCCGCGTCGCCGGACACGAACGACTCGGCCGCCGCCGGGCCCACGAACGCCACCGCGAGCGCCAGCGACATCGCGGTCGCCAGCGCCAGGCTGGTGCTCTGCAGGGTCACCCGCACCGCGTTCACCCGGCCGGCGCGGTCCGCGGGCACCCCCATCGCCCGCCCGAGCAGCCGGCCCGGGAACACGGTGACCAGCACCGCGACCGCGTTGCACAGCAGCATCGCGGCGCCGACCCCCTGCACCGCCCGGAGCACGACCACCTGGCCCACCTCGTCGGCGAGCGCCAGCCCGGCGCTGGTGACGGTGAACAGGGCGAGGCCGCCCACGAGCATCTGCCGGCGGTCGACGGCGTCCGCGACCTGCCCCATCAGCATCATCGAGGCGGTGTTGGTGAGCAGGTAGGCCGTCAGCGCCCAGCCCGTCCCGGACGCCGTGGCGTCGAGGTCGGCCGCCATGCTCGGCAGCGCGATCGTGAGCATCGTCGAGCTGAGCGAGATGACCACGGTCGCCAGGAAGACGACCGCGAGCACCTGGTAGGCGCCGGCGGGCACGTCGTCCGCGGACCGGGAGGGCTCTCGTCCCCTCGCCGCGGTCACCGTGCCCGCCGGAGACCTCACCAACCGAACGGGTCGACCTCGAGCCCGAACAGGTCGTGGCCGTAGGCCTGGTAGAGCGGGTGCGCGACGTTGCACATGTGGTTCATCCCGGCGTGCAGGTCGCGCCAGAACCGCTGCAGCGGCTGGTCGCGCTGCAGCGCTCCCCCGCCGGCGTTCATGAACAGCCGGTCCACCGCGTCGACCGAGCGGCGTACCGCCCGGACGCCGTTGCGGCGCAGCGCGATCCGCTGCTCGCGCTGGATCCGCTCGCCGCGCTCGACGGTGTCGACGAGCCGCGACCAGTCGTCGAGGAACTGCACCCGGCCGGCGTGGATGTCGGCCGCGGCCTCGCCCAGCGCGATCAGCTGGACCGGGTCCGAGACCGCCTTGGGCCCCCGGCCGGTCACCCGCTTGCGCGTGTAGTCGACGAACGCCGCCAGCGCGCCCTCGGCCATCGCGAGCGTCGCCGCGTTGATGGCCGCCGGGAAGATCGTGCCGAACGGCACCTGGTAGGTCACGGCGTCACGGCCGACGAGGCCCGCCTGGTAGCCGTCCTCGAAGTTCGCCGGCTTGTTGACCCGGTAGTCGGGCACGAACGCGTCGGGCACCGAGACGTCCTTGCTGCCCGAGCCGCGCAGGCCCAGCACGTCCCACGAGTCGTGGTGGACCTCGTAGTCGGACCGCGGGAGCACGAAGTTCCACGGCGTCGGGTCGGTGACGTTGCCGTCGTCGTCGACCATCAGCCCGCCCAGGATGATCCAGTCGCAGTGGTCGGTGCCGGAGGAGAACGGCCACCGGCCGCTGAACCGGTAGCCGCCCTCGACCTTGCGGGCCCGCCCGATCGGCGCGTAGGGCGAGGCGATCCAGGTGTCGGGGTCCTCGCCCCACAGCTCCTCCTGGAGCCGCTTGTCCCACTGGCCCAGCTGCCAGGGGTGGACGCCGACGACGCCGGCGACCCAGCCGGCCGAGCCGCACAGCGACCCCACCTTGAGCACGGTCTCGAAGAACTCGACCGGATGCGCCTCGTAGCCGCCGTACTCCTTCGGCTGGAGCATCCGGACCACGCCGGTGTCGCGCAGCTGCTTGGCGGAGAGGTCGCTCAGCCGGCCCAGCTCCTCGCTCTCGGCGGCGGTGCCGCGGAAGACCTCGGCGGCCTCCTCGACCCGGTTCAGCACCTCGTGCTTGACGGCAGCCATGACGCCGCTCCCCTCAGTTGTTCTCGACGAAGTCGGCGACGAGCCGGTTGAACTCGTCGGCGTGCTCGATCTGGGCCCAGTGGCCGCAGCGGTTGAGCAGCACCAGCCGCGCGTTGTCGATCATCGACACCAGGCGCAGCGAGTGCTCGAAGTGGACGACGCGGTCGTCGCGGCCGTGGATCAGCAGCGACGGCTGGGTGATCGAGCGGACCTCGGCCGGCGTGGCCGGCTTCGAGACCGGGCCGCGGCCGGCGGCCACCCCCTTGAGGAAGTTCTCCAGGTGGTCGGGGCGCGCCAGCGCCGCGTCGGAGCGCAGCCGGGCCAGCTCGTCGGTGGCGAACTCCGGCGAGAACGCCATGATGTCGACCAGCCGCTTCATCACCTCGGGGGTGGGGTTCCGGTAGCCCTCGAAGAGGATCTTCAGGCCCTCGCTCGGGCCGTCGCCGGGACCGAACAGCGTCGGCAGGTCGAGGAAGCTGCCGGGGCCCATCGTGATCAGGTGGGAGACCCGCTCGGGGTGCCGCGCGGCGACGGCCAGCGCGATCATGCCGCCCATCGAGTTGCCGACCAGCGCTGCCTTCTCGATGCCGAGCTCGTCCATCAGCTCGACGACGGCCTCGGGGTGGTCGTACTCGTCGGAGGGTGCGGAGTCGGACTTGCCCCAGCCCGGCGCGTCCCAGGCGATCGCCCGGAACCGCTCCGAGAGCGGGCCGAGGTTCGGGCGGAAGTTGCTCCAGCCGGTGGCACCCGCGCCGCTGCCGTGCAGCAGGATCACGGGGTGGCCCTCGCCGGCCTCGTTGTAGTGGAGCTTCCAGGACTTGGTCTGCGCGAAGCGGCTGGTGCCCTCTTCGGTCAGCTCGACGCTCATGTGTGCCTCTCCCTGGTCGGGGTCGTCTCAGCGGGGATCCGCGGTGTCCGCTGATCAAACCCCCGATGTGGCGCCGGTCTCTCCCCCTCCGTGCCGCCAGGCGGACCACGACCCGGGCCTCGGGGCGGTGCCCGGTGCCAGCCTGCTGACACCGCACCCACGGAGGTCCCGCCTTGTCCGCTCCGCCCACCACATCCGCCATGTCGGCCTCGTCGCCCGCGCCGGCCGATCGGCCCTGGGCCGACGCGCTCACCGGCGTCGGCCCGATGCCGAGCGCGCACCAGCGCCGGCTCGCGCTGCGTGCCGCGCTCGCCGGCACCGCCGCCGGCGGCCCGCTGGTGCTGCCCGGCGTCACCGACGCCCTGGGCGCCCGCCTGGTCGAGCAGACCGGCTTCGCGGCCGCCTACGCCACCGGCGCCGGCCTGGCCAACGCGCAGTACGGCGTGCCCGACCTCGGACTGGTCTCGCTCGGCGAGGTCGTCGACCACGTCGAGCGGCTCACCGAGGCCACCGCGCTGCCGGTCGTCGTCGACGCCGACACCGGCTACGGCGGCCCGCTCTCGGCGATGCGGACGGTGCGTCTCCTCGAGCGGGCGGGGGCGGCCGCGCTGCAGCTGGAGGACCAGGAGATGCCCAAGCGCTGCGGCCACTTCGACGACCACCGGCTGATCCCGACCGCACACATGCAGGCCAAGATCGCGGCCGTGCTCGACGCACGCACCGACGACGCGCTCGTGCTGGTCGCCCGCACCGACGCGCGCAGCGCCGAGAGCCTGGACGCCGCGATCGAGCGCGGCCACGCCTACGTCGAGGCCGGCGCGGACGTGCTGTTCGTGGAGGCGCCGCGCACCGTCGACGAGCTGGCCCGGGTCGGCCGCGAGCTGGCCGGCGTGCCGCTGGTGGTCAACGTCGTCGAGGGCGGCAAGACGCCCCAGCTGGAGCTGAAGGAGTACGCCGACCTCGGGTTCGACGTCGTGCTCTTCGCCAACTACCTGATGCGCTCGATGATGGCCGCCGGCCGCGACGCGCTGGCCCACCTCGCCGCCACCGGCGAGACCGCCTCCCGCGCCGGCGCGATGGCCACCTGGGCCGAGCGGCAGCAGCTGTTCCACCTGCCGGAGTTCACCGCCGCCGAGGCGCACTACGACCGGCCGTGGGTCCGGTCCGGGGGCCGGGCATGATCCCGGGCCTCCCCTACGCGACCGAGCTGCCCGACCGGGTCGGCGTCCTCGTCCTCGGCTCCGGCCTCGCCGGCTGCGCCGCCCTGCTCGCCGCCGCCGAGGCCGGGCAGTACGCGGTGCTGCTGGAGAAGACCGACGCGATCGGCGGGTCCACGGTGCGCTCCGCGGGCCTCTCGGCCTTCGCCGGCACCGACGAGCAGACCGCCCAGGGCATCGCCGACTCCGTCGAGCTGCTCCGCAAGGACCTCGTCGAGACCGGCAAGCACGTGGGCGACGAGGCGCTGGTCGACCTCTACTGCGACCACCAGCTCGACACCTACCGGTGGCTCAAGGAGCACGGCGTCCGCTACGGCGAGGTGCACGCGGCGTCCGGCCAGTCCGTGCCCCGCTCCCACCCCACCGACACCACCGGCATGCTCGTGCACCTGCTCAAGGCGGCCGGCCGGCTCGGCGCGCGGCTGCTGATGGACACCCCCGCCCGGCGGCTGCTGCGCGAGGAGGGCCGGGTCGTCGGCGTCGAGGTCGACGGGCCCGACGGCCCGCACCGGATCGCCGCCGACGCGGTCGTCGTCGCCACGGGCGGGTTCGCGCAGAGCCCCGAGCTGCTGGCCCGGTTCGCCCCGCAGATGGAGCACGCGCTGCGCGCCGGCGGACCCGGCTGCACCGGCGACGGGCTGCTGATGGCCTGGCAGTTGGGCGCCGGCGTCGTGGACACGCCGTACGTCAAGGGCACCTACGGCATCTTCCACCGCCCGCACCCCGACGAGGACGGCACCGGCATCCTCGCCGTCTACAAGGGCGCGATCGCGGTCAACCGCGAGGGCCGCCGCTTCGTCGACGAGTCGCTGCCCTACAAGGAGATCGGCGACGCCGCGCTCGCCCAGCCCGGCGTCACCACCTGGCAGGTCTTCGACGCGACCGTGATGGCGGCCAGCAACGACGAGGTGCCGATCTACGAGTTCGCCGGCCGCGACCGCGCCGGGATGCTGCTGCGCGGCGACACGGTCGCCGACCTCGAGGCCGTGATCGGGCTGCCCGACGGCTCGCTCGTCGCCACCGTCGACGACTACAACCGCCGGATCCGCGACGGCGACCCGGACCCGCTGGGCCGGCGGGCGCTGTCCAGCAGCGTCGGCGACCTGCTCCCGCTGGAGCGGCCGCCCTTCTACGCCCACCCCTCCGGCACCGTCGTGCTCGCCACCTACTGCGGCCTCACCGTCGACACCCGGATGCGCGTGCTCGACGTGTTCGGCGAGCCGATCGAGCGGCTCTACGCCGCGGGCGAGGTGATCGGGGGCTTCCACGGCGCCGGCTACATGACCGGCACCTCGATCGGCAAGGCCGGCATCTTCGGCCGGCTCGCCGGTCGCGAGGCCGCGGCCGAGGAGAGTGAGCTCGAGTGGTGAGCCCCTTCGACCTCGCCGGCCAGGTCGCCCTGGTCGTCGGCGCCGCGGCCGGTGGGCTCGGCGAGCGCGCGGCCCGGACAGTGGCCGAGGCCGGCGCCACCGTGGTCACCGCCGACCTCGACCCGACCGACGTGCACCACACCGCCGACGTCACCGACGAGGCCGCGGTGGACGCGCTGGTGGCCCGGGTGCTGGCCGACCACGGCCGGCTCGACGTGCTCGTCAACGCCGCTGGGCTGATGCTCCGCAAGCCCTACGACGAGACCACGCTGGAGGAGTTCGAGCGCGTGGTGCGGGTCAACCTGACCGGCACCTGGCTGCTCGACCGGGCCGCCGGCCGGGTGATGGCCGCCGCCGGGAGCGGCCGCATCGTGAACCTCACCACCGTCTACGCCGAGCGGGTCGGGCCGGTGCCGGAGTCGGCGTACTACGCCTCCAAGGCCGGCGTCGCCAACGTGACCCGCGCGCTGGCCGCCGAGCTCGGTCCGCACGGCGTGAGCGTCAACTGCCTGGCGCCCGGCGTCTTCTACCCGACCAAGATGACCGCGCCGCTGGGCGCCGACCCCGAGCGCCTCGACTGGTTCGCGAAGCGCACCATGCTCGGCCGCCTCGGCGACCCCGACACCGACCTCGCCGGCCCGCTGCTGCTGCTCGCCTCCCCCGCCGCCTCCTACGTCACCGGCCAGGTCGTCTACGTCGACGGCGGCTGGTCGGCCTGGTAGTCCGGCTCCCTTGCCCAGCCCTGCCTCTCCCACCTGCCCACTCCCCACAGAACGAGGAACCCCGATGACCGACTCCCGCAAGGCCCTGCTGCTGCTCGACTACCAGGTCGCGCTGTGCGAGGAGGGCCCGCACCTGCGGATGCCGCCGCTGGCCGCCCAGGTCGCCGAGCGCGGCGTCCTCGCCACCGCCGAGCGGGTGCTCGGCGCCGCCCGCGACGCCGGGTGGCTGGTGGTCCACGTGCGGCTCGCCTTCGACCCGACCTACGTGCTGCGCACCAACCGGCTGGCGCGCTTCGACGCCTACCCCGACCAGCAGGCGATGCTGGCCGACTCCCCCGAGGCGCAGATCGTCAAGGCCGTCGCCCCGCTGCCCGGCGAGCCGGTGGTCGACAAGGGCTGCGTCGACCCGTTCGTCGGCACGCCGCTGCGCGACGTGCTCGCCGCCGAGGGCGTCCGTGAGGTGGTGCTCGGCGGCGTCGCCACCAACCTCGTGGTCGAGTCCGCCGCCCGGCACGCCAGCGACGCCGGCCTGCAGGTCACCGTCGTCGAGGACATGTGCGCCTCGTTCCGCCCGGACTTCCACGAGTTCTCGGTGCAGAACATGCTGCCGCTGTTCGCGACCGTCACCACCGCCGACGAGCTGCTGGGGTCGCTGTCGTGACCCGCGGAGAGGTCGACCGGGAGGTGCACGAGTACGACGTCGTGGTGGTCGGCGGCGGCGTCGCCGGCCTGACCGCGGCCTGCTCGGCGGCCGAGCACGGCGCCCGGGTCGCGCTGGTCGACCGGGCGACCGAGTCCGAGACCGGCGGCAACACCCGCTACACCGAGGCGTTCCTGCGGATGGCCTCGCTGGAGGAGACCGCCGACGGGCTCGAGGACACCCTGGTCGAGGACTTCATGGGCCACCCCGACCCGAGCGTGGTCCACGAGGCCGCCGCGCCGGTCGAGCGCCGCTCGGCGCTCTACCGCAGCCACCACGTCGTCGACCCCGACTACGTCGCCGAGCTGGCCGCCGAGGCCCCGGGCACGCTGGCCTGGATGACCGGCCACGGGATGCGCTTCGACGTGCTGCCCACGCCGTTCCTCACCACCTCCACCACCCGGATGGCGCCGGTCGGCGGCGGCCTGGCGATCGTGGAGACGATGGGCAAGGCGGCCCGCGGACTCGGCGTGGCCTTCCACTTCGAGACCACCGCCCGCGCGCTGCTCACCGACCCGGGCGACGGCAGCGTGGTCGGCGTCGCGGCCAGCACCCCGGGCGGGCCGGTCGAGCTGCGCGGCCGGGTGGTGCTCGCCAGCGGCGGCTACCAGGGCAACGCCGAGCTGATGGCCCGCTATCACGGGGAGCGGGCGCTCACCACGCGCCCGGTCGCCCGCGGCGGCAACTACAACAAGGGCGAGGGCCTGGAGATGGCGCTCGCCCTGGGCGCGGCGACCGCCGGCAGCTTCTCGCTGTTCCACGCCGAGCCGGTCGACCCGCGCTCCGGCGAGCCCGAGGCGGCGATCTTCTGCTTCCCGCACGGCGTGCTGGTCAACGCCGCCGGCGAGCGGTTCACCGACGAGGCCCGCGGCCCGATCGACGCGTGGTACGAGCGCACCACCCGTGAGATCCAGGCGCAGGAGCGCGGCGTCGCCTGGGTCGTGCTCGACCAGCAGAGCCTGGCGGTGCCGAACCTGCGCGCGGGCATCCGCACCGACCAGCCGCCGGTGCGCGGGGCCACGCTGGCCGAGCTGGCCGCCCGGATCGGCGTGCCCGCCGACGCGCTCGAGCGCACGGTCGCGGCGTACAACGCCGCCTGCCCGGACCCCGCCGGCTTCGACCACCGCTCACCCGACGGCCTGGCCACGAACGGTCTGGTGCCGCCGAAGTCGAACTGGGCCCGACCGCTCGCCGAGGGACCGTTCGAGGCCTACCCGGTGATGGCCGCGAACGTGTTCACCTTCGGCGGGCTCAAGACCACCGCCGCGGCCGAGGTCGTCGATCGCGACGGCCGCCCCGTGGCCGGCCTCTGGGCGGCCGGTGAGCTGACCGGCCTCTACTACTCCAACTACACCGGCTCGACCTCGGTGCTGCGCGGTGCGACGTTCGGCCGGATCGCCGGGCGCGAGGCGGCCCGGTCCGTCGTGGGGGCGCCCGCATGAGGATCTGGCACCAGAGCTTCACCGTGCTCGACGACGTGCCGCACTATCGCGACGCGCTGGCCCGGCACCTGTCCGCGCAGGCGGCGCCGGGAACGAAGATCGACCTGCACGGCATGTTGCCCGGCACCTACCCCTCGGCGTACCCGGGCACCCACATCGGCCACGCCTACCTGGCCGGGCTGCACAAGGAGCAGTTCGTGCACGCCGCGCTGCGCGCCCAGGACGAGGGCTACGACGCGTTCCTGATCGCCACGATCCCCGACACCGGCTACGAGGAGGTCCGCTCGCTGGTCGACATCCCCGTGGTCGCGTTCGGGCACACCTCGCTGCTGATGGCGGGGATGCTCGGCGACCGCGTCGGCATCGTGAACTTCATCGCCGCCCTCACCCCGCAGCTGCGGCGCAACGTCGCGCACTACCGGCTCGAGGCGCTGGTGGGCCCGATCGTGCAGGTGGCCAAGGGGTTCACCGACGTGATGGCGGCGTACGCCGACCCGGAGCCGCTGCTGGCGGCGTTCACCGACGCGGCGCGGCAGGCGATCGCCCAGGGCGCGAACGTGATCGTGCCCGGCGAGGGGCCGCTCAACGTGTTCCTCGCCGACCAGGGCGTCACCCGGGTCGACGACGTGCCGGTGCTCGACTCGCTCGGCACCTGCGTGCGGGTCGCCGAGCTGCGGGCCGCCCAGCACGCGGCGACCGGGCTGCACCCGAACCGGGTCGGCTTCCACGGCTCGCAGCCGGCCCGCGAGGTCGTCGACGCTGCCCGGGCGTTCTACGGGCTGCCGGAGGTGCTGGGGTGAGCTGGGACCTGGAGGTCGACGTCGCCGTCGCCGGCGGCGGCGCCTGTGGGGTGATGACCGCGCTGCGTGCCGCCCAGGACCCCGACCTGGTGGTGGCGGTCTTCGAGCGCTCCACACGGGAGGGCTGCAACGCCGCGATCTCCAGCGGCAGCCTCGCCGCCGGCGGCACCCGCTTCCAGCGCGCGGCCGGCATCGTCGACTCCCCGGAGCAGCACGCGACCGACATCCTCGCCGCCAGCGGCGACCACGAGTGGGGCGACATCGTGCGCGCGCTGTGCGCGGTCGCCCCCGAGATGGTCGAGTGGCTCGCCGACGAGCTCGGCTACCCGGTCGAGATCGGCGCCGACATGCCGCGCGCCGGGATGTCGGTGCCGCGGCTGCACACCGACGTCGGACGCCACGGCGGCGGCCGGCTGATGGCGCACCTGCGCGCCGCCCTCGAGGGGCTGCCGAACGTCGCGTTCGTCGACGAAGCACCGGTGGTCGACCTGGTCGTCGACGACGGCACGGTGACCGGCCTGGTGGTCGAGCAGAACGGCGCCCGGCAGCGGGTGCGCGCGGGCGCGGTCGTGCTGGCCACCGACGGGTTCGCCGCCTCGCCGGCCCTGATGGCCGAGCACTGCGGCGACCTCGGCCACCCGTTCTACGGCGGGGTCGCCACCGCCACCGGCTCCGCCGTGCCGTGGCTGCACGCCCTCGGCGCGAGGTTCCGCAACATGGGCGCGTGCCTGCGCAGCGGCCTGGTCGTCGTCGACCACGGCACCCGGGTCTCCCCCGCGCTCCAGTTCAACGGCGCGGTGCTCCTCGACGCCGACGGCCGCCGGTTCGTCGACGAGGAGGCCCACGGCTACTCCTCGATGGCCGGAGTCCTTCGCGCCCAGCCCGGCGAGCGGGCCGCGATGGTGTGGGACGCCGAGGCGATGGCCGCCACCCGGCACTCGGAGATGATGCGCGACTGCCTGGCCGCGGGCGCGATCCGCGACCTGCCGGACCTGCCCGCGCTCGCGGCCGCGCTCGGGGTCGCTGCGGACACGCTGGCCGCGGCCCTCGAGCCGCTCCCCGGCCGCCGGCGCCTCGCCGCGCCGTACCACCTCGCCTGGGTGACCCACGGCGTGCTCGCCACCCAGGGCGGCGTCGTTGTCGACACCGCCGGCCGGGTGCTCGGCGGCGACGGGGAGCCGGTGCCGGGGCTGTACGCCGGCGGGGGCACCGTCTGCGGCCTGGCCGGGCCGTCGTCGGACGGCTACTCCTCCGGCAACGGGCTGCTCGCCGCGTTCGGCTTCGGCTGGATCATCGGCGACCGGCTCGCCGGGCGGGTCGACGCCGGGCCCGCGAGTCAGCGGTCGGCGCGCTTGCGCAGCACCTCGTAGGCCTCGTCGAGCTCGACGTCCCACTCGACGCCGTCGGGGTCGCGGACGTCGACCTCGTAGGCCTCGCCGGGGTCGTCGCCGGGCTCGACGTCGAGCACGGTGCCGCCGCCGACGGCGTCGAGGGCGGCCTTGCCGGCGGCGTCCCGCTCGGTCGCGTCGAGCGCACGGTCGTCACTGTCGTCTGCGTCGGTGACAAGCTCGTCGTTGTCGTTGTCGTTGTCGTTGTCGTTGTCGTTGTCGTTGTCGTTGTCGTCGCCATCATCGTCGGGGTCGTTCTCCCGGGCGACGACGGTCAGGTCCTCGTCGAGCGCGACGTCGACCTCGGTGCCGTCGGGCAGGCGGACCTCGACCTCGTAGGCCTCGCCGGGGTCGTCGCTGGTCTCGACGTCGACGGCCTCGCCGCCGCCGACGGCCTCGACGGCCGCAGCGGCGACGCGGTCCCGGTCACTGCCGGCGAGCTCGTCGTCGGCGGTGGCGGTCCACACGGTCCCGCCGACGCCGAGCACGGCAACGGCGGCGACCGTCGGGAGGACGACGCGCTTGCGGCGGAGGGCGGAGAGGCGGGGGCGCTTGAGCGTGGGCATGTCGGGCCTTTCGGGTCGGGATCGCTGCGGTGGTCCCACGATGCGCCAGCGTCGCTGAACCCTCCCTGAACGCACCTGAAGCCGCGTTCAGGGGCGCGCGACACCGGACGAAGCGCTGCACCCGCCCGAATCGGGCTGCCAGGATGGCGGCCATGACCGAGCAGGCCGGCGCCCCGGACGCGCCACGAGTCGAGATCTGGGGCGAGGGCGAGCCGGTCTTGCTCGTGCACGGGTCGATCGCGACCGGAGCGGAGACCTGGGAGCAGCAGCGGCCGCTGGCCGCCGAGGGGTTCGCCCTGGTCGTGCCCGACCGGCGCGGCTACGGCCGCAGCGCCGCGCTGGCCGCCGGCGAGGACTACGAGGTCGACGCCCACGACATCGTCGACCTGCTGGCGGTCCGGGGCGGTGCGCACCTGGTCGGTCACTCCTACGGCGGGATCGGGGCGCTGCTCGCGGCCGCCCTGCGGCCGGACGCCGTGCGGTCGCTGGTCGTGGTGGAGCCGCCGGCCTTCGCCGTCGCGGCCGGCCACCCTGCCGTGGACGCGATCGTCGCCGAGTCGGTCGCCCTGTGGGCCCGCGACGGTCTGTCCGACCGAGCCTTCGTGCTGGGGTTCCTGGCGACGCTGACGGACCCGACGGAGGTGCCCGAGCATCTCGTGGAGCACTGGACTCGGATCGTCGGGCCGCTGCGCCGGTGTCGTCCCCCCTGGGCGGCCCGGGTGCCGCTGGCCGAGCTCGCGGCCGCCCGGTTCCCGAAGGTCGTCGTGTCCGGTGGGCACCATGCTGCCTTCGACGCCACCTGCGAGGCCCTGGCCGCGGGGATCGGGGCGGAGCTGGTGGTGGTCACCGGGGCAGAGCACGAGGTGCAGGCCACCGGCGCGCCGTTCAACGACCTGCTGCGGGAGGTCTGGGGCCGGGCGCCGGCAGCCGGACGCTGAACCGGGCTCCACCGACAGGCGAGTCGGTGACCCCGACCGTGCCCCCGTGGGCGAGGACGATCTCGCGGACGATCGCCAGCCCCAGACCGCTGCCGCCGGCGTCGCGGGCGCGCGCCTCGTCCAGCCGGACGAACCGCTCGAAGACCCGCTCCCGCTGGTCGGCGGGGATGCCGGCGCCGTCGTCCTCGACGACCAGCTCGACCGCACCGGCCCGGTCCGGGCCCAGGGTGAGCCTGAGGGTGGACCGGGCGTGCCGGGCGGCGTTGTCGACCAGGTTGCGCACCACCTGCGCCAGGGCGAGCGGATCGCCGTCGACCCGGGCCGCCCCGACGCCGGAGGCGTCGACCGCGAGGCCGTCGCGGCGCACCCGCCGGGCCTCGGCCAGCACCAGGTCGTCGAGGTCGACCTCGCGGTGCATCCGGGCCAGCCCGCCCTCGTCGGCCCGGGTCAGCAGCAGCAACTGCTCCACCAGCCGCTGCATGCGCAGCGACTCCTCCAGCACCGTGTCGGCGAGCTCCCCGTCGGGGAGGGCCGCGGGGTGCGCGCGAGCGACCTCGGCGCTCTGCCGGATGCTGGCCAGCGGGGAGCGCAGCTCGTGGGAGGCGTCGGCGACGAACTGGCGTTGCCGGTCGCGGGAGTCCTGGAGCCGGCCGAGCATGGCGTTCATGGTCCGGGCCAGTCGCCCGACCTCGTCGCGGGTGCCCGGCTCGGGCACCCGGCGGTCGAGCCGGTCGCCCCCGATCCGCTCGACCTCGCGGCGGATCCGCTCGACCGGCGCGAGCGCCCGGCCGGCCACCATCCACGTGGTTCCGCCCACGAGGAGCAGCACCAGCGGCAGGCCGAGCGCCAGCGGCGAGATCAGCGCGTCGGTCGACTCCTCGACGTCCTCGAGCGAGGCGGCGACCACGATCTCGAGGTCACGGCCGCCGGCGTCCGCGTCGTCGGTCACCAGCAGGTAGGGCTCGTCCGCATCCGACAGGTCGACCTCGTCGCCCCCGTCGACGGGCAGCCGCCCCAGCCCCGGCTGGGAGGCGGCCAGCACCGTGCCACGCTCGTCGAGGACCTGCCAGACCAGCTCGTCGGGGTCCTCGTCGGCCTCGTCGGGGTCCCCGGTGGGCAGCGCGGACACCCCGCCGCCCTCGACCTGGGCCACCAGGTCGGCGGCCCGCTGCTCGGCCGTCACCTCCACGCCGTCGCGCAGCGAGCCACGGACCAGCAGCACGAGGGCGACGGCGGCGACCGCGAGCACGACCGCCACCACCAGCACGGCCGCGGCCGTGGTGCGCAGCCGCACGGAGCCGGGGGCCCACCCGCGCCGGTCCCTCGCGGTCCTCGGCCGCTCAGCCACCGTCGCTCCGCAGCCGGTAGCCGGCGCCGCGCAGCGTCTCGATCGCCTGGCGCCCGAACGGCCGGTCGATCTTGTTGCGCAGGTGGCGCACGTAGACCTCCACGATGTTGGGGTCGCCGTCGAAGTCGACGTCCCAGACCGCCTCGAGGATCTGCCGCTTCGAGACCACGTCTCCGGGGTGGCGCGCCAGGAACGCGAGCATGGAGAACTCCCGCGCGGTGAGCTCGACCTCGGTCTCACCCCGCCAGACCCGCCGGGCGGCCGGGTCGACGCGCAGGTCGCCCACCCGCAGCTCGGTCGGTCGCTCCCGGGCGCCGCGCCGCGCCACCGCGCGCAGCCGGGCCACGAGCACCGGGAACGAGAACGGCTTGGTGAGGTAGTCGTCGGCGCCGGTGTCCAGGCCCTCGACCTGGTCCCATTCGCCGTCCTTGGCAGTGAGCATGAGGATCGGCGTCCAGTCCTGCTCGGCGCGGAGCGTCTCGCAGACCTTGTAGCCGTTGATCCCGGGCAGCATCAGGTCGAGCACGATCGCGTCGTAGTCGTTCTCCCGCGCCAGCCACAGCCCGTCGGTGCCGTCGTTGGCGACGTCGACCGCGAACCCCTCGGCCTCGAGACCGACCCGCAGCGAGCGCGCGAGCCGCACCTCGTCGTCGACGACGAGCACACGCATAGGGGCCTCCCGGGGTCGGGGCACCATTCTCCGCCACGGGTGCTGAACCTCCGCTGAACGCCCGCCGGTGAGACCCCGCCCCCGGGCAGCCGCGTCAGCGAGCGAGCACGTTGAGAAGCACGGTGAGGAGCACGGACGCCAGCACCGAGATCAGGATCATGGCCAGACAGCCGGGGGCGCCGCCGAGCGGCCGGACTCGGACGGGACTCATGACCGCCCGGTGTCCGCCCGAGCACGGTTCCATGCCGGCGCCGCGCTACCGTGACCCGGCCAGTCCTGGAGGTGCCCCGCCGCCAGCCCGAACTTCTGGAGCGTCCGATCGTGTCTGCCGATGCCTGGATCACGCTCGGCGTGATCCTCGCCGTCCTCGCTCTGTTGGTCCGCGGGCGGGTGGCCCCGGCCGTCGTCGTGTTCGGCGGCGCGGTGGCCGTGCTGGTGCTCGGCGTGATCGAGGCCGACCAGGCGTTCTCCGGGTTCTCGAACTCCGCGCCGATCACGGTCGCCGCCCTCTACGTGCTGGCCGCGGGCATCGAGAAGACGGGGGCGCTCACCCCGGTGATGCAGAGCACGCTCGGCGAGCGCGGCTTCTACCGACGGCCGCTGCTCCGCACGCTGGTGCCCACCGCGGGGGCCTCGGCGTTCCTGAACAACACCCCCATCGTGGCGATGCTGATCCCGCAGGTGACCACCTGGGCCAACCGCCGAGGCATGGCCGTGTCGAAGCTGTTGATGCCGGTGTCGTTCGCCGCCGTGCTCGGCGGCCTGATCACCGTGATCGGCACCTCGACCAACCTCGTGGTCTCCGGCCAGATGGACAGCCTCGGCCTGCGCGAGATCGGCTTCTTCGAGATCGGCCTGCTCGGACTCCCGATCGCCGTGGTCGGGCTGGTGGCGGTGATCGCCCTGGCCCCCCGGGTGCTGCCCGACCGCCGCTCGGCCCGCACCGAGATGGAGGAGGCCGGCCGGCGCTTCAGCGTCGAGATGATCGTCGAGCCCGGCGGGCCCGTCGACGGCAGGACCGTGGAGGAGGCGAGGCTGCGCAACCTGTCCGGGCTCTTCCTCGCCTCGGTGGACCGCGGCGACACCACGATCGCGCCGGTGCGTCCCGAGACCGTGCTGCGCGGCGGCAACCGCCTGCACTTCGTCGGACCGATCGACCGGGTGGTCGAGCTGCAGGAGATGCGCGGCCTGCGGTCGGCGGAGCTGGAGCACGTGCTCGACCTCGACGACCCGTCGGTGAGCTACTACGAGGCCGTCGTCGGGTCGCGCTCGCCGTTGGTCGGGAGGAACCTGAAGGACGTCGGGTTCCGCTCCGCCTACCTGGCGGCCGTGCTCGGCATCCACCGCTCCGGACATCTGCTGGAGGGCCGGATCGGCACCGAGACCATCCACGTGGGCGACACCCTGATCCTGGTCTCCGACTCCGGGTTCCGGGAGCGGTGGCGCGACCGGGCCGACTTCCTGCTGGTCGCCCCGCTCGACGGCACTCCGCCGGTGACCACGTCGCGGGCCTGGGTGCCGGTCACCCTGCTGCTCGCGGTGGTCGTCCTGGCCGCGACCGGCCTGGTCCCGATCCTCGAGGGCTCCCTGGTCGCAGCGATCCTGCTCGTGGGCTTCCGGGTGCTCTCGCCGATCGAGGCGCGCCGGGCGATCGACATCGAGGTCATCGTCGTCATCGCCTCCGCGTTCGGGCTGGCGGCCGCGATGCAGGAGTCCGGGCTGGCCTCCAGCGTCGCCACCGGACTGGTCGACCTGTTCGGCGACTTCGGCGATCACGGGGTGCTGCTCGGACTCGTGCTCGCCACGATCGTGCTCACCGAGCTGGTGACCAACAACGCCGCCGCGCTGCTGATGCTGCCGATCGCCGTCTCCGCGGCGGAGGCGACCGGGCTGGACCCGCGCGGCGCCGCCATCGCGGTCGCCGTGGCCGCCTCGGCGTCGTTCCTCTCGCCGATCGGCTACCAGACGAACATGATGGTCTACGGCCCCGGTGGCTACCGGTTCACCGACTACGCCCGGCTCGGCTGGGTGCTGACGCTCACCGTGCTGGTGCTGACGGTGGCCCTGGTCCCGATGCTCTGGCCTGCCTGATTCGAAAGGCGGGCCCCGCATCTCACCCTCGGGTGGCGGTGAAGTCCAGGTCGGCGAAGCAGCGGTCGGGGCCGGAGTAGCTGAAGTGGCCCTTGGTGACCTTGCCGCCGGCGATCCGGAACCGCAGCGTCGACACGTAGTTGGAGCCCTTGTCACGTGCGTCGACGATGCCGTTGCGGGGGATCTTCGTGCTCGGGAAGTCATACATGTTCCACGAGGTGGTCGGCAGGTCCGGGTAGCCGCCGCAGCTGGTCAGTGCCTGGCCGCGCCAGCCGACCACGCGCCCCTTCCTCACCCGGAAGGTCACGTCGTTGTCGCTCGAGTAGCGGCCGGCCCGGGGCTTGGCGGGCGGGCGCACGGGGACCACCGCGAGCGTCCTGCTGGCACGCGCACCCGACCCGGACACCGTCACCGCGACCTTGGACCGGCGCTTGGCCTGGAGCGTGATCGGCACCTGGACCCGCACCTCGTCCGCCTTCGGCACGGTGCCCACCTTGACGCGCGGGGCCTTGATCCGCTTGCCCGTGACGCGCAGCACCACTCCCTTCGCCTCCACGTCGCTGGTGTTCCGTACGGTCACCGTGTGCTTGGTGCTCACTCCGGGCACCAGTCGCAGCCGCTTCTGCTTGCTCCCGAGCAGTTCCACCGCTCCGACGGCTAGCTTCGGCTTCGCGTAGTGGTCGGTCAGTCGGTCGATCATCACGTCGAAGTCGTCCGGCCCACCCAGGTAGGCCGGCCCGACCCGGGCCACCACGCAGTCCCAGGAGCCGTTCGGCGGCTCCTCGACGGCCTGCATCTCATAGACCGCGTCGTCATCGGGGCTGGTGGTCTCGGTCAGGACGGCCGAGATCTCGCAGCTGGCTCCGGACTGCTGCCCGAGGCCGATCTGCAGGTGGTCGCCCTCCTCCTCCGGTTCGGCCTTGAGCGTGATCGAGCCCTTGATCGTGGCGCTCGACGAGCCGGCCGGATGGGTCACCACCACCCGGGCCCGTTCGATCTGCCGGTACGCCGGGGTCCCCGCGGCGGGCATCCCGGCGACGCTCTCGGTCAGCGTCGCCGTCTGCTTGACGAGCACCGCTGCTGTTGCCGGAGCACCGCCGGCCAGCGTGGGCAGGACCGACACGGCGAGCACGGCCGCCGTTCCCACCGCGATCCGTGGCCGGCGGCGAGTGCGCTGCGCCGAGCCTGAGCGATCCGCCATCCACGTCATCGCGAGACCCCTTCCGAGAACGGCTCAGCACCCTAGCAACGGTCGGGGCGGTCGAGAAGGCCTCCGAGCCGCGCCGCCGTTCGCTGCGGCGCGGGCGCCTCAACCGGTCGGTCCGGCTCCCCGCGCGCCGAGCCGTCCCAGGAGTCGCTCCACCAGCAGCAACTGATGTTCGGGACCGACCCGCTCGGGGTCGATGATCGCCTGGATCGACACGGAGTCGATCAGTGCCATCACCTCGTCGGCGACCAGCTCGGGGTCCTCGTCGGGTGCGATCTCCCCGTCCTCCTGGGCCTGCTCGACGAAGGCCGCCCAGAGCCAGCGGGCGTCGGCGTTGGACTTGCTGCGGATCTCGCGCAGGTGGTCGCTGGCGACCGCGCGGCCGAGGAAGCTGACGTCGACCTGGGCCTCGAGGAACCTCTCCGCGTCGAGCGGGAGCGCCTCGAGCATCGCCCGGCGCAGCGCGTCGACGCCGGTGCGGTCCGCGGTGGCGGCCATGATCCGGTCCCGGGCCTGGGCGAAGGCGAGCCGGTGGGCGGAGACGAGGATGTCGTCCTTGTCCTTGAAGTAGTGCGCCAACACCCCGTAGGAGTAGCCGGCCTCCTCGGCGATCCGGCGCACGGTGGTGGCCTCGAGCCCGACCCGGCCGATGACCCTCCAGGTGGCGTCCAGCACCTCGCGTCGTCGCTCGTCGTGGTCGACGATCTTCGGCATCGGTCTGCTCCTGTCCTGCTCCGGCGAACGCTACCGCGCTCTCCGGGGACTCCTGCCCGGGGCACCGGATTCCGGAGATCGGTTGACAGTCCCGTGGGGCCGTTGTTTTATGACAGACATCCGATATAAAAGCATGCAGGAGGCGCCATGTCGTCGCTCACCACGCCGTCCACCCGCAACGACCTGGCACTCCGCGCTCGCGCGGAGAAGGTCATCCCCGGCGGCATGTACGGCCACATGGCGGTCAACGCGCTGGTGCCGCCCGCCTACCCGCAGTTCTGGTCGCGGGTCGACGGCGCCTACGGGTGGGACGTCGACGACAACCGCTACATCGACTTCATGTGCGCCTTCGGGCCGATGGTGCTCGGCTACCACAACCGGGTCGTGCAGGCGGCCGCCCGGAAGCAGGCCGAGCTCGGAGACACCATGACCGGCCCGTCGGCCCTGATGGTCGAGTTCGCCGAACTGCTCGTCGCGACCATCCCGCACGCCGAGTGGGCGATCTTCGCCAAGAACGGGACCGACGCCACCTCCACCGCGGTGCGCGTCGCCCGGGCGGCCACCGGCAAGACGAAGTTCCTCAAGGCGACCCCGGCGTACCACGGGGCCAACGACTGGTTCACCCCCATCCCCACCGGCGTGGTCGAGAGCGAGCGCGCCAACATCGTCTACTTCGACTACAACGACCCCGCCTCGCTCGAGCAGGCCGTCAGCGCCCACGCGGGCGACATCGCCGCGATCCTCGTGACCCCGTTCCAGCACGACTCGTTCATTCCGCAGGAGAGCGTCACCCCCGCCTTCGCCCGGCGGGCCCGCGAGCTCGCGACGCAGGAGGGCGCCGCGCTGGTCCTCGACGAGGTACGCAGCGGACTGCGCATCGACGTCCGTGGCGCCTGGGAGCAGCTGGGGGTCCGCCCGGACCTGACCGCCTACTCGAAGGCGCTCGCGAACGGGCACCCGATCTCGGCGCTCGTGGGCGTCGACGGCCTGCGCGACGCGGCCTCCCACATCTATGTCACCGGGAGCTTCTGGTACTCGGCGGTGCCGATGGCCGCCGGGATCGCGACGTTGACCCATGCCGTGGAGATCGACGCGCCCGGCGTCATCGGTTCGGCCGGGCGACGGTTCAAGGACGGGCTGGAGGCCCAGGGTGTCGCGGCCGGCCTCCCGCTGCGGCTCACCGGCCCCGTCCAGCTGCCGCACCTCAGCTTCGCCGACGACCCGGAGCTGAAGAAGGCGTTCGCCTTCACCGACGCCGCCATCCGGCACGGCGTCCTGCTGCATCCGTGGCACAACATGTTCGTCTCGACGGCCCACACCGACGACGTGGTCGACGACGCGCTGGCCCGCACGGAGCGGGCGTTCGCCGAGCTCAGCGTGGAGTAGGGCGGCGGCGCACCGGACGGCGGATCGCGGACCCCGGCTTCGAGGCCAGCAGCGGGTCCCAGTCGTCGGTGATCTCGGTCAGCCTCGACTCGTCGACGAAGACCGCGCCGTCCTTGACCTCCTGCTCCAGGTCGCGGCCCAGGATCGTGCCCGCGGCCTTCATGCCTCCCCAGATGGTGGCGTTGATGCCGAACATGTGCTCGGTGCTGGCGCCGGCGAGGAAGAGGCCCGGGATGTGGGTGGTGACGCGCGGCCGGAACGGGCCGAGGTTCTTGACCAGCGGGGCGATGCCGTAGCAGGAGCCGTCGCTGGTCAGCGTGAACCGCTCCTGGGTCATCGGCGTGGACGCCTCGCAGAACACCATGCGCTCGCGCAGGTCCGGGATCATCAGCGAGGCGGTGTCGAGCACCCGATCGGTGAGCTCGTCCTTGAGCCGGCGGTACTCCTCGTCCCGGCCGTACTCGGCGCCCTCCATCGGATCGCCGGCGACGTTCCAGAACGCGTGCTCCTTCGGCGCCCAGCTGACCAGCTCGAGCGTCGAGTAGCCGGGCGGCGCGGAGTGCGTGCCGTGCGGATCCTTCGCCGTCGGACAGCTGATGCCGACCGGCATCTGCTCGGGGCAGCGGCCGGCCGCGACCTCGCGGTAGTAGCCGTCGACGTCGTTGTTGGGCCAGACCCACGCCAGCGGCGGGGTGTCGCGCTCGCGCAGGTCGACGTCGAGCGCCACGTAGACGGCGAACATCGGCTGGGTCATCTCGAGGTTCGCCAGGCGGCGGCGCAGCCTCCGGGTCAGGTGCTCGTCACCGACGAGGTCGGTCCAGGTCAGCTTGTAGTCGCCGGCCGCCACGACGGTCTCGGAGCGGAACTCCTCGCCGTTGCGCAGCCGCACGCCGACGGCTCGACCGTCCTCGATGAGGATCTTCTCGACGCGGGCCTTGGTGCGGACCGTGCCGCCGTGCGACACGACGACGTCGGTCAGGTGCGCTCCGATCACCTGGCCGCCGCCGCGGGGGTAGTACGCGCCGTCCTGCAGGTAGTGGTGCAGCAGGCCGCCGTGCATCACCGCAGGGGTCCGGTGCGGGGGCCAGGTGTAGTCGCCGTTCTCGGCGAGGATCACCGCCTGGACGTCGGCGCTGAGACCGCACGCGTCCATCAGCTTCGTGATCGGGCGCAGACCCCAGCGCAGCAGCATCCACGGCTTGCGGCGGGGCTCCTCCCCCGCGGAGACGATGCGCAGGATGCGCACACATCGACGGATCCCCGCCTCCTCGTCCGGGAACGCCGCGATCAGCCGCTCGAGGTAGGTGTCCCAGCCGGTGGGCGTGTGGAACGTAGTGCCCGGGATCATGATCCGGCAGTGCCCGTCCGGGTTCTGCCGCAGCCACTTGATGCGCTCGGTCAGCGCCAGCCCGGAGAGCGCGGTCTGCATCCGCCCGCCGGGGCCGCACTCGCCGACGTAGTGGGTGCCGACGTCGAACTCGAACTTGTTGCCGGCCCGCCGGAAGACCTGGGTGCTGCCGCCCACCACCTGGTTCGCCTCGAGCACCAGCACCCGCTTGCCGTTGGCCGCGAGGTACGCCGCGCAGCTGAGCCCGCCGGGGCCGGCACCCACCACCACGGCGTCCCAGGTCTCGGGCTCGACGGACGGGCTCGAGGTCGCGGGAGCAGTGGACTGCGTCATGGCGGGTCGCTTTCGACGGGGATATCTAGAGTCGGACTCTAGTTCACGATGAGGCCGTCGAGAAGCGTCAGCCCGGCCTCGATCACCGCCTGCTCCACGCCCTGCGGCGACACCGCGAGCGCGTCGCGGCGCAACGCCAGTGCAGCGACGCCGTTCCAGGCGCCGAAGAGGAAGTAGGACATCAGCTCGGGGTCGACCGGCCGGATGGCGCCGGCCTCGACGGCGTCACGGATGCTCTGCTCGAACTCCCCTCGCAGCTGGCTGAACCGGACGACGACCTCTTCCTCGACGGGCGCGCGGGGACCGCGCTCCCCCGTGACGGTCAGGTACTTCACCACCGCCGGGTGGTCCAGGAGGAGCCGCAGGTAGGCCGCGCCCGCCCCGGCGAACCGCTCCAACGGAGAGGTCTCCGCCGCGAACGCCGTCCGGAGCGCGTCGGTGGCCACGGCGAGCACCCGCTCGGTGACCGCCGCGAGCAGTGCGTCTTTGGTGCCGAAGTGCACGTAGACCGAGGCGGGCGAGACCCCCGCCTCGGCGGCGACGTCGTCGATCCGGATCTCCTCGGGCGCGCGCTGTGACAGCAGCCGCTCCGTCGCGTCGAGCAGCAGCGCGCGGGTGCGCTCCCTGCGGCGCGAGCCGCGGGCGGCGGGGCCGGCTGCCGGCGCGGCGGACTCCTCGGGGTCGCTCACGCCGACACCCTAGGCCCGACTGCCCGGCAGAGCCCGGAGTCCGCGGGCCCGCCGCGCGACAGCATCGCCGGCCGGCCGGCCCACCCCGGGGCTGAACCGGCTCAAGAGATCGACTCGAGGACGCCGCGGTCAGGTCGCCTGCCTCACAGACGAGCACATGCTCGCAGGAGCGGGCCGCGTACCACCTGAGTACGACCTCTAGAGGCGGTCGAGGTGTTCGGCGACGTGCGCGCCGAGGTAGGGGATGGTGAACCGGACGTACCCGCGTCGCGCAGGCTCGATGTTCCCGGCCACGATCAGGCGGGGGCGAGACTGGGCGATGTATGCCTGTTGCGCCCGAGCCGGGCCGCCACGTCGGCCGTCGACGACTCCCGTGGATCCGCCCCGGGACTCGACGATCAAGCCCGCCGTGGTGGTCGAGTCGGCCAGGCCTCAAGCCCGCCGCGATCTCTGCGAACAACCCTTGTTCCGAACACGTGTTCGAACTAAACTAGCCCCATGCCCACCAGCCAGCACCCCGAACCGCACGAGATCACCGATCTCGACGCGCGGGCGACGCTGGCCGCCACCACCGAGACGATGATGGCCCGCCGCGCCGCCGAAGTCACCGAAATGCGACTCGCCGCCCACTGGGCCACCCTGCACGGTGAGCCGGTCCGCGAAGCGGTCGGTGAGCTCGCGGGGCTGGTGGACCCGATGACCCAACCCGGCGGCGACGGCACGCCTGAGGTCCGCGAGGCCTGCATCGCCGAGCTCGGCATGGCCCGCCACACCCACGCCGCCACCGCTCGGGCGTTGATCGCCGACACCCTCGACCTCCAACACCGCCTCCCCAACACCTGGGCCGTCGTGGAGCGACTGGCCGCCGAGCCCTGGGTCGCCCGCCGGGCCGCGGTCATGACCCGCAACCTCGACCGGGACAAGATGTCGCTGGTCGACCAGGCCGTCGCGCGTGCGATCGGCAAGGTGGCCCCCGGCAAGGTCTTCGACCTGACCGCCGCCAAGATCATCGAGGCCGATCCCGAAGCCCACACCCAGCGGCGTGAACGCGCCCGTCACGAGCGCTACGTCAAGCTCTCCAAGACCGACGAGCACGGCTTCCGCCACATCATCGCCAAGGTCACCGCCGGCGACGCCGTCTGGGTCGACGCGCTCGTCGACCGGGTCGCCGACATCCTGGCGCTGGAGCACGGCCACAACCCAGCGGCCACCAATCCGCGACCCGCGCTGACCCGTCCGCTTTCGGTCGGGGGAGCGCAGCGGAGGAGACCGAAACTGACGGGTCAGGGCACGCCCAGCAACCGGTGAGATACCCGCCGGACGGTAACCAACCGGGGGGCTCTGCGACCGCCCGCTGCCCTCTCGCCCCGCGGGCCGCCCCGCCTACGCGCCAGCGCACCTCGACGCCACCCTCGACCGATTGAAGAAGCTGTCCACCCGGCAGCTGGCCTCGCTGCGGCCGCGGGGGAAGGTGTTCGTCCACCTCCACCAAGCCGCCCTGCAGAGGCAGGCCGGGATCGCCCGCGTCGAAGGCCTCGGCCCGATGCTCGCCCAGTGCCTCGTCGAACTCCTCGGCCACGCCGACGTGCGCCTCCAGCCGGTCCTCGACCTCGCCACCCGCCCGAGGGTCGACGCCTACGAGCACCCCGAGAGGCTCAAGGACCACACCTGGCTGCTGGCCGGCGGCGACGTCTTCCCCTACGCCACCGCCGCCACCCGTGACCAGACCGACGCCGACCACATCGTCGCCTACCAGCCCCCCGACCAAGGCGGCCCACCAGGCCAGACGGGCCCCCACAACGCCGCACCGCTACGGCGAAGACATCATCGCTGGAAGACCCACGGCGGCTACCGCGGCCGCGCCGCCGGCCCCGGCCGCTACCTCTGGCAGACCCCCCACGGACTGGCGTTCCTCGTCGACGACCAAGGCACCCACCCGCTCACCGACGCCGAGGCCGACCTCATCCTCACCGCACCGGTCGGCCTCGACATCCACCCCGAGTCCACCACCGGCGTCCACCTCGACCTGCGGCTCGACTGGCCACCTGATCGCCTCAGCGACTGATCGTCGCCTCGACGTCGATCCGCGTGAGCTTGGCAGGGTTGCGGACGGCATAGATCCGGCTGATCCGACCCTGCTCCATCACGAAGCTGATCGCCGTGTCGTAGCCGTCGTCGGTGCCCACGACCCGGGCGCCGGGTGCGCCGTTGAGCAGCACCGGCCGGATCTCGGCGGTCGGGGCGAAGCGGCTGAACGGGCGCAGCAGGTTGGCGACCTTCTTGGCACCCACCACGGGGTTCCGGACCGCCTGCGCGATGCCTCCCCCGTCGGCCACGAGCACGACGTCGGGGGCCAGCACGTCGAGCAGACCCTGCAGATCCCCCTCGGTCACCGCCCCCAGGAACCGCTCGACGACGGCCTGCTGCTCGCCACGGCCGACCTCCATCCGAGGGCGCCGCGCCGCGACGTGCGCCCGCGCCCGATGACCGATCTGCCGGACGGCGGCCGGAGACTTGCCGACCACGTCGGCGATCTCGTCGTACGGCGTATCGAACACCTCGCGCAACACGAACACCGCGCGCTCGGTGGGGCTCAGCGTCTCGAGCACCGTGAGCATCGCGATCGACACGCTCTCGGCGAGCTCGACATCGTCGGCGACGTCCGGAGCGGTGAGCAGTGGCTCGGGCAGCCACTCACCGACGTACTCCTCCCGCCGACGCGCGTTCGCGCGGATCCGGTCGAGCGCCTTGCGGGTCACCATCCGCACCAGGAACGCCCGCGGGTCCCGCACCTCGGTGCGCGCGGCGTCACCGATCGTGTCCCACCGCAGCCAGGTGTCCTGGACGACGTCCTCGGCATCGGCGGCCGAGCCGAGCATCTCGTAGGCGACGGTGAAGAGGAGCCTGCGGTGGGCGACGAAGGGGTCCTCGGCCACGGTCACGACCCTACGGCGGTGGGCTCGGCCAGCGGCTTGAGGCCGCAGGCCGCGGCGAAGCCGTCCGACTCGATGCCGAGCGCCACGTTCGGGCGCGTGGTGAAGTTCGCGAAGCCGATCACCGCCGTGAGCTCCACCAGAGCCGCCTCACCGAGGTGGGTCCGAAGCGAGGCCACCATCTCGTCGGTCACCGTCGGCGGAGTGGCCGTCATCGCCTCGGAGTAGGCCAACACCTCGCGCTCGAGCGGCGAGAAGACGCGCGACTCCCGCCAGCGCGGCACCTCGCGCGCCTTGTCCATGTCGAGGTTCCGGTTGTGCGCCTCGAAGTAGTTGAAGTCCAGGCACCAGCTGCAGCCGACCTGGGCGGCGACGGCCATGTGCGCGAGGGACTTGAGCTGCTCGTCGCAGGTGTCCCACTTCTTCACCCTTCCCCCGACTCCGGCCATGCTCATCAGCACCTTCTGGTTGTGCCACATGACGCCGAGCGAGCTCGGCACCTGGCCCAGCGTCCGCTTGGCGAACCGCTTGATCAGCATCCCCTTCAGTCCGGTGATCTCGGCGGCAGGGATGCGTGGCGTTCCGGTCATGTCGTCCTCCTGTCTCGTGGCTACGACATCGAGACGACGGCCGGCGCCGAGTTGTGACAGCCGAAGCCGAGTTAGCCCACGCCGTCCGTCGTCTCCCACACGAACCCGTCGGGATCGGTGAACGCGCCGGCGTCGCCGACGATGGTGATCCCGTGCGACCCACTCCCCGCAGCGTCGACGCCGGCGTTCTTGGCGGCCGCACGCCGGGGCTGGACGGCGAGCTTGATGCCCGCCGTCTCGAACTCGGCGTACTTGCCGCCGAAGCTCTTGCCGACCTCGAGCCCGTGCTCGGTGTAGAACTGCTTGCTCGCCTTGACGTCGTCGACGCCGAGCAGCAGCACCAGGTCGTCGAAGGCCAGGTCCGGCTCCCCGTTGTTCTTCTTCGACGAGGACGCCACGGTCCAGGCGCTGCCGTCCGGTGCGCGGAACGAGCCGCCGTAGCCCCACAGGCTCTTCGCGGGCTGCTTGAGCACCTCGGCCCCGGCCTTCGCAGCGGCGGCGACGAAGGCGTCCACGGTGGCCGGCCGGCTCACCACCAGCGACAGGGTGAAGCCCCGGAAGCCGCTGCTTGGCGCGCCGGCGGGTCGCAGCCGGACCCGGTCCCTGAGCCCGAGCGCGGCATAGAAGGCTTCGGCGGTGGCCGGGTCGGTGGTGTCGAGGATGACCGAGGTGATGTCCATGGCGTCCACGCTAGGGAGGAGTCGGGCGCCGACGCTTCTCGATTCCTGACCGTCCTGAGCGACTGGGCCCCGCCGGCGCCGGGAAGTCTTGCTCGCCGCAGGGCCGGCGCACAGGAAGCTCACAGGTAGCCTCGGCAAGGTGGCGCCCATGGCACATGCTCCAGCGCTGACCCGCGCCGACGGCTCGCCCCTGCGGTTGCTGGTCGTCGACGACGAGGTCAATCTCGCCGAGCTGATCGCCATGGCGCTGCGCTACGAGGGGTGGCAGGTCTCCATGGCCCACACCGGGTCGCGTGCGGTCGCGCTCGCGAAGGAGCAGCGTCCCGACGCGGTGGTGCTCGACATCATGCTCCCCGACTTCGACGGGCTGGAGGTGCTGCGTCGCATCCGCGCGAACGACCCCGACCTCCCCGTGCTGTTCCTCACCGCCCGGGACGCGGTCGAGGACCGCATCGCCGGCCTGACCGCAGGTGGCGACGACTACGTCACGAAGCCGTTCTCGCTGGAGGAGGTCGTAGCCCGGCTACGGGCGCTGATGCGCCGGGCAGGGGCCCACCAGGAGGCATCGTCCTCGGTGCTCACCGTCGGCGACCTCACCCTCGACGAGGACAGCCACGAGGTGTTCCGAGATGGCGCTGAGATCTCGCTGACGGCGACGGAGTTCGAGCTGCTGCGGTTCCTCATGCGCAACCCCCGCCGGGTGCTCTCCAAGGCGCAGATCCTGGACCGGGTGTGGAACTACGACTTCGGCGGACAGGCCAACGTCGTCGAGCTCTACATCTCCTACCTGCGCAAGAAGATCGACGCAGGACGCCAGCCGATGATCCACACCATGCGTGGCGCCGGCTACGTGCTCAAGCCGGCCACCTGATGGGGCTCACCCACCGCCTCCGTCACCGGCCGGTCACCCTCACCGCGCGGCTGGTCGCGGTCGTGGTGCTGCTGGTGGTCTTCGCCGCCGCGGCCATCGGCGTCGCGACCACCGTGGCGATGCGGCAGAACCTCGACCAGCGGCTCGACGCCGACGTCCACGACACGATGCGGTTCGCCCTCGGGCCCGGACTGCTGCGCCCGCCCGGCGAGCCCGACGACTTCGGGCCGGGCGAGCCGTTCGGCACCCTGCGCGCCGTGCTCCTCGACGACGGGGACGCGGGGGGCCAGGTGCTCGACGAAGAGCAGGACGGCGCCGGCTCCACTTCGACCGCCCTCGACGAGCGCCAGCTCGACGCCCTCGCCGACCTGCGCGCCTCCACCGACCCGCAGACCGTCGACGTGCCGGGCCTGGGCTCCTACCGCGTGCTCGTCACCGAGCTCGACGGGGGCCGGGTCGTCGCCGGCCTGCCGAGGACCGAGGTCGAGCAGACGATCGCGGACCTGGTCTGGCTCGAGGTCCTCGCCACCATCGTCGGCGTCCTGGCGGCCGCCACCGCCGGCGCCTTCGTCGTACGCCGCCAGCTCGCCCCGCTGCGCGACATGGCCGGGACGGCGCACCGGGTCGCCGAGCTGCCCCTGGCCACCGGGGAGATCGCCCTCGACGAGCGGGTGCCGGCCCGGCTCACCGACGACCGCACCGAGGTGGGTCAGGTGGGCAACGCCCTGAACACCCTCCTCGACCACGTCGAGTCCTCCCTGACCGCCCGGCACCGCAGCGAGCAGCAGGTGCGGCAGTTCGTCGCCGACGCCTCCCACGAGCTGCGTACGCCGCTGGCGACGATCGCGGGCTACTCCGAGCTCGCTCGGCGCCACCCCGACGACGAGGCCGCGCTGCGCACCGCCCTGGCCAAGGTCGAGGAGGAGTCGAGCCGGATGACCTCGCTGGTCGAGGACCTCCTGCTGCTGGCCCGTCTCGACGCCGGACGCCCGCTCGCGGCGGAGACGGTCGACCTGACCAGCCTGCTGCTCGAAGCCGTGGCGGACGCCCGAGTCCTGGCTCCGGAGCACCGGTGGCGACTGGACCTGCCCGACCACGCCCTGGAGGTGCGCGGCGACGAGCGGCGCCTGCACCAGGTGGTCACCAACCTGCTCACGAACGCGCGCAAGCACACCCCGCCCGGCACAACGGTCACCGTCAGGGCCGACTCCTCCGGCTTCAGCGTCCACGACGACGGCCCCGGGTTCGCCCCGGAGCTCGCCGGACAGGCCTTCGAACGGTTCACCCGCGGTGACCGAGCCCGGCACCGCGAAGGAGGTGCCGGGCTGGGTCTCGCGCTGGTGGAGGCGATCGTCGGCGCCCTCGGCGGAACGGTCGGCCTGGACAGCCGCCCGGGCGACACCACGGTCACGGTGTGTCTGCAGCCGCGGTGACAGCGTCGGCGACCACCTCACGGATGCCCTCGGCTTCCTCGTTCACGGTCCCGGGGTCCACCAGGTCGTCGGCCTGGCTCGTGAGCAGATCCACCCACCGGTCGATCACGTCGTCGGCGATGCCACCGGCGTAGAGCCTCTCGACGAGGTCGCTCTTGGCCTCCTCGACGAGGTCGGCCCACTCCTCCACGGCGGTGAACCGTTCGACCAGCACGTTGGTCCGCCCACCGAAGCCCCCGGCACCCGGATGCTCCCCGCGGGATCCCGGTTCCGGCATCCCTTCGGGCGGCTCGGGCATCCCCTCCGGCAGCTCACCGGACGGTGGGCCTCCCATCCCGGCGCCTCCACCGGGCCCGGCACCGAAGGCCAGGTTGTGGTCCCACGCCACGACGGTGAAGCCGCCCGTCTCGGCGTCGTACCGCAGGTAGGAGTTGTTGCCCGGGCCGTCGATGTCGTCGAAGTTGTCGATGACCTCCTCGAACGCGAGATAGCGGGCGAACGCCGCGACGTCGAGCCGCTGAGGGAGGTCGTCGCGGAACGTCTCGTCGCTGCTGTTGTTGAGGAAGTCGAGGAAGTCGATGAGCGGCTCGAGGTCGTCCTCGCCGGTCTCCTGGTCGAAGACGTCGGTATAGGCCTCGGGGTCGTCGCCGCGCCAGGACCAGTCGCCCTCCGCCTCGGACTTGTAGAGGAGACCGGCGCTGCTGAAGTTCTCTGCCTCCCAGGCCTCGTCCAGGGCCTGCACGAGCAGCCGCAGCCGCGGCGTGCCGCCGTTGACCGAGAACGACGTGGCGACCGCGTGCTCGCTCGCGAGGCCGGCCTCGGCCAGCAGGTCGAGCGCGACCGCCTCGTTGAGCGCGGTCTCGGTGGTGTTCGAGCGCACCACGAAGTCGGTCGACCCGTCGAGCTGCTGGCCGTCGACGAACTCGTCCAGCCGCACCAGCCAGGGCAGGTCCGCGGGGTCGGCGTCCTCCTCGACGCCCCGCAGCGACGAGTTGCCCTTCAGCCGCAGCCCGGCACGCTCGAAGGTGCTCCCGTCGAGGGTGACGGTGGCCTCGATCCACTCCTTCTCCCCCGACTCCTGGTAGGTGTCGATCATCGCGGCGACGACGTCGTCGTCGACGTCCACCGCCAGGTCGTGCACGGTGCCGGCGTCCCAGACGCCGGTCCCGTCGCCGACCTGCCGCGCGGCTGTCGTGACGTCGCCGGTCGAGGTCGAGCCCCCCGACGAGCCGGTCGAGCAGGCGCCCAGGGCGAGCACGGCCGCGGCCGCGAGGGCAGCGACTCGCCGCGGGTGACGATGCGGGTGGCGACGCTGGTGGTGAGGAGGACGGGTGGTCATGCGGCTGCTCCTTCGTGGATGCGGAGGGTGGCGGCGAGGTGGCGGCTGGTCACCCGGTGCCACCGGTTGGCCGGGAGGCCCGGGGTGAGCACCGCCAGCCCGGTGCCGTACTTGGAGATCCGGACCGGCCGGTGTCCGAGCTGCCACAGCCGGCGGTCCAGCGGACCGGCCGACCCGGGAGGCGACTTGGTCTCCACCACCAGGACGTCGCCAGCACGCGCGCGGCCGGACGCCGACGTCCAGGTGAGGCCGGTGTCGATCGTGGCGCGGCCGGTGCCGCCGGGGAGCAGCAGCGTGGTCCGCAGGTAGCCGGTGCGCAGCGTGGCGACGAGGCCGCCCGGGTCGACGCCGCTCACGCCGGCCGCGGCCAGCCGGTCGCCCACCCAGGCACAGGCGGAGCCCGGGGTGACCTCGTCACGGTGGGACGCGTCGTAGAGAGCTCGCTCCTTGACGGTGACGGCACGCGCGCCGCGGGTCTTGACCTCCAGCCAGCACTCGCCGGAGTCGGCGTAGAGCCGGGTGCGGACCTTCCACCGGCGGCGGCGCGGGTGCGCCGTGGCGGCCCAGCTGTCCAGGTCGGTGGTGTCGAAGTAGGTCGACTCGTAGTGGGAGCCGCGGCGGCCCGCGATCTCCAGAACCCGCAGTCCCGGGATGTCAGCGACCAGCGGCGCCAGGGTCTCGACCGGGACGACGTACTTCCGGTCGGTGCGGGTCAGCAGCGCGGCGGCATCGTTCAGCGCCTGCAGGTCGACGCCGGGCAGGCCGGCCAGCGCCTCCATCTCGGCGGCCCCGCTCACCGGAGCACCAGGGCGTCGGGGGCGCCAGACTCGGAGGCGGAGACGGCGGGAGGTCGCGCGGCACGGGCGTAGCGGACGTCGACGGTGGTGGAGTCGTTGACCAGGTCGACGCGCAGCGGGACGGCCCGGTGGACCCGGGCGGCCAGGACCACCTCGAGCCGTTCGCGGAGGGCGGCCTCGTCGGTGATGGCCGAGTCGAGGACGACGATCTGCTGCCGGGCGCCACGCTGGAGCACGCCGCTGTCGGCGACCGCGACGACCACGACGAGCAGGCCCATCAACGAGACCGCGAGCCGCGGGTCGCCGGCGCCGAGGCCACCGAGAAGCCCCAGGGCCAGCGAGGCGAAGTAGTAGGCGATCTCGTGCTGGCCGAGCTCGGCCGAGCGCAGCCGGATGATCGAGAGGACCCCGAAGAGGCCCAGCCCCAGACCGATCGTGGCGGCGCTGGTGGACAGCGCCACGGTGACCGCGAGGACCCCGACGTTGACCGCGACGAATGCGGTAACGAGATCGCTGCGGCGATGCCGTGGGAAGTAGACGCCCAGGGCGAGAACGAGGACGGCGGCGAGGTCCGCGCCGGCGAGCAGATAGGTGGTCATGCGAGTGGTTCCTCCGGTTCGCAGGGTGTGCACCGAAGGTTCACGTCCGCGTCTGTCGCCCGGCTTCCGCATCGCTGTGACGAGCCTGTGAAGCCCGGCGCAGGTCGCCCCACCCGGGAGACAGAGCGCTCACAGGTGGCACACAAGCCGGGCCCACGTCGCCGACAGGTGACCTCGCCACCATCGGGCTCATCGGCCGCGGACCGCGGCACCCGAACCCGACGAAAGGCCGCACCATGCGACTCCCCACCCGTGGGGCCCGGCTCCGCCGGATCCTCGGCGGCGCCCTGGCCACCGCCCTCCTCGCCGGCTGCGGCACCTCCTTGGCCGGCGGCAGCGACTCCACGGACACCGGCGTGGCGAGTGTCTCCGGCGCGACGACGGTGACCGAGGCGCTCGCCGACAACCTCGAGGTGGAGGCCGGCGACACGGCGTACGACGAGTCCGCGGCCGTCGACGTCACCCTCTCGGGCGCCTCGGCCACGTCCGGGAGCGACGCGGTCACCAGCGAGGACGGCACCGTCACCATCACCGGCGCCGGCAGCTACCGGCTCAGCGGCGAACTGTCCGGCCAGGTCGTCGTGGACAGCGCCGACGACGGCGTGGTGCGGCTGGTCCTCGACGACGCGACGATCACCTCGACGACCACCGCGGCGATCCACGTCGTCGACGCCGCGTCGGTGGTGATCGTGCTCGCCGAGGGCAGCAGCAACGCGCTCACCGACGCGTCGGCCTACGAGGACACCTCCGAGGAGGCGCCCACCGGTGCGCTCTACTCCACCGCCGACCTCACCATCGGCGGCACCGGCTCGCTGACCGTCACCGGCAACACCAACAACGGCATCGTCGGCAAGGACGGCCTGGTCATCAGCGGCGGAACCATCGAGGTCGCCTCGGTCGACGACGGCATCGTCGGCAAGGACTACCTCGCCGTCTCCGGAGGGGACGTCACGGTCGACGCCGCGGACGACGGGCTGAAGTCGGACAACACCGCCGACGAGGGGGCCGGGTTCGTGCTCGTCTCGGGCGGAAGTCTCACCGTCAGCTCGCGCGACGACGCAATCAAGGGCGTCCAGGTGCTCGTCTCCGGCGGGACCGTCGACGTCACCGGCTCCAACGAGGCGATGGAGGGGTCGCTGATCGTCATCGACGGCGGTGACCTCGAGCTGCACTCCGCCGACGACGGCGTCAACGTGGCGTCGTCCGACGACAGCGCCGCCACCGACGGCGTCGCCGGCGGCCGACCCGGCGGCGGTTCGATGGCGGCCGACGCCTCCCTCAGCCTGGTCGTCAACGGCGGCACCCTCGAGGTGTGGGCGAGCGGTGACGGGCTGGACTCCAACGGCAACGCCACCATCACCGGTGGCGACATCACCGTCTTCGGCCCCACCACCGACGGCAACGGCGCCCTCGACGTCAACGGGGTCCTCGAGATCACCGGCGGGACGCTGCTGGCGTCCGGCAGCGCCGGGATGCTGGTCGCTCCGTCCGGTGACTCCGCCCAGGGGTGGATCGCCACCGCTCTCACGGCGGTCGCCGCGGCCGACTCGGAGGTCGTCGTCTCCGACGCCGGCGGCGACGAGCTGGCGGCGTACTCGATCGAGAAGGACTTCGCCTCGGTCGTCTTCTCCTCCCCCGACATCGAGTCGGGAGAGACCTACACCATCTCCGTCGGCGACAGCGAGACCTCGGTCATCGCGGGCGAGCCTCCGGCCGGCGGCCGAGGACCGATGGGCGGCTGACCCTGCCGCACCACCCGCCTGTACCTGCATCCACCCGCAACCTCCACCACGAAGGAACGAGCATGAGCACGCACCACGACGAGACGACCGCCACCGAGACCGGCGCAGAGACCACCCCTAGCTCCGCCGATCGGCCGCGTGGCTGGCGACGGTTGGCCCTGCGCGGGCGGCGGGCGATCGCCGCCGGCATCGTGGCCGGCAGCCTGGCGATCGGCGGCCTGGGCTTCGGGGCCGGGTACGCCGTCGCCGACCGGGACGCCGGCCAGGCGGACCCGACCCAGCAGACGCCGCCCTTCGACCGCTTCGGCGCACCCGGCGAGCGGGGTGGGCCGATGGGCGGGCAGATGGACGGGCAGGGCGAGGACGACGGGTCCTCGGGCCAGGCGCCCGACTACGACGGCGACGGCCAGCCCGACGACACCGGCTCCGAGACCGGAGAGAGCTCGGCCCAGCAGGGCTGACTCGCGGGCCCCCGGCTGACCTGCTCCTCGGCCGGTCAGTTGCGCGGGATGACCGTGAGCACCCGCTCGACGTGGGTGCGGAACTCCTGCATGAAGCCGCGCAGGAACGTCGCGGTCTCGTCGTCGGTGACGTCGCCGGACTCGGCGAAGACCTCGGGACGGAAGTGGATGTAGGCCTCGGGCGCGGTCATCTGCCGCGCGTTGCAGAAGCTCAGCACCGCCCGCAGGCTCTGCTGCGCCACGGCGGTGCCGATCTGCCCGATCGAGGCACCGATCACCGCGGCGGGCATGTGGTCGAAGGAGTTCTGCCCCCACGGTCGTGAGGCCCAGTCGATCGCGTTCTTCAGTGCGCCGGGGATCGACCGGTTGTACTCCGGGGTGACGAAGAGGACCGCGTCACAGGATGCCAGCGTGTCCTTGAGCGCCTGCGCCTCGGGCGGGTAGGCGCTGTCGTGGTCGGGGCTGTAGAGCGGCAGGTTCCCGATCGGGAGCTCGGTGAACTCGAGATCGTCGGGGGCGAGCTTGATCAGCGCCTTGCTGAGGGTGCGGTTGATGGAGGTCGACGACAGGCTGCCGACGAAGTATCCGACGCGATAGGTGCTCATGGTGGCTCCTCGTCTCTCGTGGTTCCGGTCTCTGGCCGGTGCCCGATGCGCCGGAGTCTGAACCGGGTCCCGCGCCGGGAGGCTGCGCTCAGTCGATCGACTCGCCGGCGAGAGCCTTGGCCGCGAGCCGCTCCTCCTCGCTCACCTCCCAGACCTCCCGGGCCGCGTGCAGCGCGAGCAGGATGATCAGGGTGCCCAGGACCAGGTCGGGCCACCCCGATCCGGTGGCCGCGGTGACCAGCGCCATGACGATGATCGCCACGTTGACGAGCACGTCGTTGCGGGCGGAGAGGAACGCCGCCCGGCTCAGCGATCCCCCGTGGTGGCGCACCCGGACCAGCAGCCACGCGCTCGTGCCGTTGACCGCGATCGCGCCGAGCGAGGCCCAGACGATCGGTGCTACGTCGGGGGCGGTGGGGTCGGTGAATCGCTGCACCGCCTCGACGGCCGCCAACGTGGCGGGCCCCAGGATCACCAGCGCCATCGCCTTGCCGATCATGGCCCGCTTGGCCAGTGGCCAGCCCAGGGCGACCAGGATCAACAGGTTGACGGCGGTGTCCTCCAGGAAGTCGACGCTGTCGGCCAGCAGGGCCACCGAGCCGGCGACGAGGGCGACCGCGAACTCCACGAAGAAGTAGCCGAAGTTCAGCAGCGCGACGATCGCGACGACGCGACGCAGCCGTCGCGGATCGCGCTCGAGACTCCCCGGAAGATCCTCACGCGTCATGCGGCCATCCTGCCGGGCCGTGCCGGGCCTGCCTCTGGGGCCCGGCATCGGCGAGGCCGCGTTGGACAACGCACGGCTCCCCCGCTCGGGCACTCCCTGACCGGGGCGCGTGGACGTCAGCTGGGTTCAGCGTCGTCGACCACCGAGCGGACGATCTCCGCGATGCGGCTCTCGGTGACGTCGTCCACCGACTCGAAGTACCACGCGGCCGGCATCAGCTGGCCGTCCGCTCCGCCTGCGGCCCGGAACGCGGCCTTCTCGGTGATCGCCAGGTTCAACCGCTCGTTGTTGCGCAGCGTGATCAACGCGGGCGTGCTCGCCGACTTCGCATAGGCCGGCATCCCGTACCAGATGCGTGGCTTGAGCGAAGGCGCCGCGGCCATGATGACCTCGTGCACGCGCTGCATCGTCGAGCGCGCCGGCTCGTCCATCTTGGCGATCTTGTCGGTCACCTGCGTCAGGTTCTTCTCGTCCTTCGACGACATGTCATGTCCTCTCGTCAGCCGATGTCGGTGCACCGGTGCGATGAAGTCGGCGCATCGGTGCGCCGCACCCCATCCGGACATGTCCTGAGCTGTCAGGCCTCTCCGCGATGATTCACGTGGCTCTCCACGTGGAAGCGCGTTGGTGGCGAACCACCGCGGTCAGACTAACGGAGTCGGCCCGATCGGGCCATCGACAAGGCACCCTCAGTTGGTCGCGGGCCCTCCCCGCGGACCTCGGAAGATGTCAAGCAGGCTGAGACACGTCTCGTTACGCGGTCTGTATGTGGAAGGAAATCAGGAGGCGGCGGGAACGGGACGGGCGGAGGTCATGGGAGTCAGGAAGAAGACGATGAGGGAGGAGACGAGCAGGACGAGGTTGAGCATGAAGATGCGGGAGGCGAGGGTGGACGACGGGCGGACGAGAGAATGGTGGGCGTGAGCACCCTGGCCGACGCCGTACTGCCGCTGATCCGCACGCGGTCCGACCTCTACCGATACAGCGCCGCCAACGCGCACGGCCGAGACATGCACGAGGCTGTCGACATCCTGGAGGCCGCGATCCCGACGACAGATCCGGCCGAGATCTACGCGGTTACTCACAAGGCGCTCGCGTCGTCGCTGAAGGTGATCGCGCGTGCGGACGATTCCGCGGGCATCATCGGAGACGCCTGTCGTCGGTTGTTGGAACTGCACCCGCGGGCGGCTGCCGCGGCCGGGACGCCGGTCGGGAAGCTGATCGACTGGATGATGAAGTTCCAGTTCGATGACGACGAGGTCGACTACTTCGAGCTCGACCCGATGGCGTACGCGCCGGCCCTCGGCGAGGTCGGCATGGCGTCGTACCGGAAGCGGCTGGCCGAAGTCGAGGCGAAGCTCGGCCCGCGGCCCGCCGATCGGTGGCAGTCCGGCCACTCCCATGAATGGTTCACCCTGGACTGGAATGCCCAGAGGCTCGCGGTCTTCGACCACGACATCGACGCCATCATCCGCACCCATGCCAAGGACAGGAAGGTCGCGGCGTGGCTGGAGGACACCGCCGAGGCGCTCGAGGAGATCGGTGAGATCGATCTCGCCATCGACTGGGCGAAGCAGGCGACCGACTTCGACCGTGGGCACCAGTCGCTCAAGGCGGCGGACTATTGGTGCGGGCTGCTGGAGGCGCATCGGCCGGCCGAGGCGCTCGACGCGCGGCTCTCGGTGTTCCGCAAGTGGCCCTCGTCGACCTCGGCGGCGCGGCTGCACAAGGCGGCGGGCAAGTCCTGGCCGGCCTATCGCGACGAGGTCGTGGCGACTCTCGCAGCGAGTCCGCGGGACGCGGTCCTGTTCGCACTGCTCACCTTGAAGGAGCCGGAGTTCGCGTGGAACCTCGCGCACTCGCTGGCGCTCGACAGCGACCACACGTGGAGCGAGCTGGTGAAGGCGTACGAGAGGATCGACCCGATCGCCACGCTGCCGATCCACCAGCGGCTCGTCGAGAACGAGCTGGTCGAGGCCGGCGCCCAGCACTACCGGCTGGCAGCGCGGAGACTGGCCAAGATGCGGAAGCTCAGTGCCGGGTCCGAGAAGTCGGCGGAGGTCAACGACCTGATCGCGGACCTGCGCGAGATCCATCGGCGTCGCCCGCGGTTGCAGCAGGAGTTCGACCGGGCGGGACTGCCCTGAGCTGCGCCGCTCGCTAATAAATCCCGCGGAGCTTGAGCGGCCGTACTCCCGAAGGGCTCATCGCCAGAGCCCATGGTCCCTGCCCGCGCTTGGTGATCTCTCGCTGCAACCGGGACTCGTGCTTGAGGAACAACTCAACCTGTGCGGGCGGCCCCAGATCCTGCTTGGCCCCGATCCAGACCGATCGGATCCCGTGCTCACGGTAGGCGCGGAGCTCGGCCGGTCGCGTCCGGATGCGCCTGTCTCGCGTGACCACGATCAGGTCGCGCTCAGCCACGATCGGCATCCAGTCGAGGTCCAGCGTTCCGAGGGGCACTTCCGGAAGATGCTCATGCCCCGGGTAGAGCACGTCGTCCCGGCCACTTCGCCGGAGAAGCTTGCCGAGGCCCAGGGTGTTCTCGTCGGTGAAGTACACCGGCCCGGGGCTCTCCGCCATCAGGCCGCGCGCTCGCTCCCGGCGATCAACTCGAAGCGAATCGCCTCATCGACCTGATCCGGAGTGAGGTCGTAGAGGTCCGCGAGCTCCTCACGACTGGTGCCAGCTCGATAGTCCTCGGCGAGAGACTCAGTGCGCACGTTACGCACGGCCGGCTGGCCGAACGCGCGACTTGGGTCCATGACCACGTCTGGGGTTCGTATGTCTGGCTTGATGCGCCCGACGACATCGTCGATGTACTCCACTGCCGAGCTGAAGCGCTCCGCCGACTCGGCAAGCACGAGCTGGCCATTGCGGACAACTACGAGCTGAAGCTGGCGCTCGAGACCGACCTGCTCCTGGACGACCCGGACGAGCTCCCTGCCGTCAACGTCGAGAAGCGGGCGCGCGTGGGCGAGCGGATAGCGACCGAACTCCTGACGGAGCTGCACGATCGCCGGCCGGAGCCGCTGGACTGGCACCGAGCGGCTACGGAACTCGGCGAGCAGCCGAGCCTCGACCATCTCGCCCCAGGTGACGACGTCGCCACCGGTCGGCTCGGGGCGCAGGACGGGGTCATAGAACCTGCCACCTCGCTCATAGCCCTCAAGCCAGCGCTTCGCGGTGCCCGAGTGCAGGCCGACAAGACGATCTACGTCCGGGTAGGAGTAGATCGCGCGATCGAGCATCGAGTCGGCCATGCACAGGATCCTCTCACCGATCGGCGACAACCGACGAGTTCGTTCTGCCGTGTCGAGGCGGAGTACGTCCCGCGCCGCGGGCCGCGAAGCGCGGCTCTCATCGCTCATGGCGTGCCTCCAGCGTATTGGTGAGCTCGTCCCGCTCGGTCGCCGTGAGGTAGCCCTGCGCGTAGCCGCGTTCGATCGCCTGGCGCAGCAGGTACGTCGGCGTCCCGTACGCCAGGCATTGGGCGACGGCGGTCGCCGGAGTGACGGTAGGGATCTCCTGCCACCAGCCGATCTGCGCCGGAGCAAGGTCCTCGTAGTGCACGAGGTAGTCGTCGCCGCCCGTTCGGCGGAAGCGACGCTGCTTACCGACGGCGACATGGATGCGGTTCGGGTTCACGTCGCTGATGCCGTACACGTCCAGAGCTGTCTCGTGCGACAACGCGGCTTCGGGCACCCTGGTCCACAGGACCGCCAGCATCAGGTTGTCGTGCTCGGCGAGCGGATACCGCGGGAACCGGTAGACGCCGTGGGCGGCCCGCTCGAGCGTGCCTCGGTGGACGAGCATTTGGAGCGCGTGCTTGTCGATCCCGATCTCAGTGGCCTGCTGAGCGGTCACGAATCCGTGCTGCGCGGTCGCGATGTCCCACAGCTCGTCACGTGCCAACGCTCTCCTGGGCATGGAAGAAGTGTAACGAAACCGTGATACTACTGCCGCAGTTGTCATGGCGTGGCGCTCCCGTCGTCCGGGCGGGCGAAGGCCGCGTCCAGGAGCTCGGCGGTCAGCGGGTTCACGTGCTCGTTGCGCCGGATGTAGTGCTCGATCGTCACCTTCGGGTCGGTGTGGCCTAGCAGCTCCGACGCGAGGTTGAGGCTCGCCTGTTCGTTCACCACGGTGGCGACCGTGCGGCGGAACGTGTGCGGCGTGACGCCTTCGATGCCGGCGTCGCCCAGAACCTTGCGGAGCTGACGGCGCACGTTCGCGGTTGTCAGCGGTGTTCGCTCACGGCTGCAGAACACCAGCCCGTCGAGCGAGTGGTCCCGCATGACCGCCATTCGCCGGCGCAGCGCCTCGGCGGTGAAGGTAGGCAGCGCGATCACCCGATTGGAGCGGTCGGTCTTCGGATGCTCCTGACGGTAGGTCCCGACACCGCGCTCGGAGATCACCGTGCCGCAGATCCGCAGCGTCGCCGGAGTCGTCGTCAGGTCCAGGTCGCGGCGACGGATCGCGAGCACCTCGCCGATCCGGGCCGAGGTGCCGAGCATGACCTCGACAATCTGGCCGAGCTGCCCGTCCGGGTTCGGACCGGACGTGCCACGAGACTGCTCCCACACCTTGATCACGGCACGGATCGCATTGACCTCGGTCGCAGTCAGCGCGGTCGGTGTGCGCTTCGGCTTGTGTAGCCGCGCGACGCCGTCGATCGGGTTGCGGTGGATCACCTCGTGGCGGACCGCGAGTCCGAACGCGAGGCGGAGCACGGTCTTGGCCCGCTTGGAGCGGGCGTACGACTGCTTGCCGAGCTCCTTGAGCAGTGCATCGCAGCGGGCGACCCCGATCTCGCGCAGCGCGTAGCCGCGGAAGGCCGGGAGCACGAGCCGGTTCATGTCGCGCTCGTAGTTGAACCGGGTTGCCGGGGCGATCCTGTTCTCCAGGTCGAGGTCGGCCAGCCAGTACTCCACCAGCGCCGGGAACGGGCTGTCCGGCGTCAACGTCGTGTCGACCGGTTGGAACGCGTTGCGCTCCGCCAATCGCCGCTTCAATGCAACCTCGGCGGCCGGCCTCGAAGGCGCGGTGGCCTGCACGAGTCGCGTCTGCCCATCCCAGTCGCGGAAGCGGGTGCGGGCCTCGACCTTGTACTTCTCCCTCTGGATGAAGGCGATCTCGCCGTAGCCGCCGATGGGGATGCGAGGCCTACTCATGAGAGCCACCCTCGTGCCGCTCCTCCAGCCACTCCGCGATGTCACTGGCCGCGAATCGCAGGTGCTTGCCGAGCTTGAAGGCTCGCGGCGCCCGGCCGGACAGCCGCCAGTCGTAGATCGTCTGCACGGGGACACCGAGGTACTCAGCGAGTTCCTCGACCCCGATCAAGGGCTCCAGCCCCAGTTCCTGAGTGTTCATGCCCATCAGGTGTGCGACCGCTGCCGAGCGAGCCCGAAGCGACCGGAACCGACGGCGCCGGCGTCCGACTGGGACGCGCTGCGCACCTGTCAATGTGATGGGTAAACGATGGGATCGCATCTCGCCCCCAAAGCGAAAGTCCAGGTCAACCATGGGCTGACCTGGACTTTCTTCGTAGCGGGGGCAGGATTTGAACCTGCGACCTCTGGACATCCGGCGCGAGCGAGCGTCGTTGGCCCAGCTCTTGCTGCTCTTTGAGCATTCGAGCGCTGACCTGCGCGAACACCGCTCGCGACGTTGACGCTGGCCCGCACCTCTTGCTGGGATGTGACCCGACGAGGCGATTCTTGCTGCGGTTTTCGGTGCCTAGACGCGACGCGACTCGAATCTCGGCCCCGCGCCGGTCGCGGCCTCACTCGGCTCCGTCGAGCGCCGCCTCTACTTCGTCGAAGAGGCCTTGGAGCGACACCTTCCAAGTCGGCAGATCTCTCGAATCCTCAGACATTCTGAAGCGATGTGGCGGGCGCCACAGATAGCGTCGCCAACCGCACCAAGAGAGGTATGGGCATGGACCGGACGCTGGAGATCGCCGAGGAGCAGAAGTACTTTGACATCGCGCAGGATGCGCGCGAGCGATCGCGGCAGGCACTGAAGGACGCACCGAAGTACGCCGCCGGCCCGAAGGCAGCTGTGCGCGGCGTGCGCAAGGGCGCCCAGGCGCAGCTCGATCAGCTCGGGGCTGCGGACGACCCGGTCGCCTTCGGCCGCCTGGACCTCGAAGACGATGACGAGACCTTCTACATCGGCTATCGAGGAATCGCCGGCGACGACGGGGAGCGCCTGGTCGTCAACTGGCAGCTCGAGTTCGTCTCGCGCCTGTGGGCGCTCGGAGCGCAGGAAGCGGTCGGCGAACTGCGCAGGCGACGTCGGTTCGAGACCGAGCGCAACACGATCGTAGACATCGACGACGAGGTCTTCGCCGAGATCGCCAAGCGCATCGAGGAGTTGACCTCCAACGAGGAAATCGGCATCGACGACGCTCTGCTCAACGCGGATCGACTGGTAGTGCCCGGAGTGGGGCGGCGTCGGGTCGATCTCCTGCACCCAGGACTACCCCGACGAGTGCGATGACTGCGGCGCCGAGGTAGACGTCTTGTGGGAGGGCTGGCCGGACGGTGGCTTCACCGTCCGGACATCCGAGCCGACCGACGACCTCTGACGGGCCAGCGACCCGGAGCTACTCGAACTCCTCCGGCGGGAGGAACCACGGGCTCTCCCCGAGCGGACCGAGGTAGATGTACTGCCAGTCACCGGCCACTCCGACCGGCGCGAAGATCTCGTACTCCTCGTTGATGAAGATCCGGCCGCCCTGGGTGCCCTTGACCTTGCCGAGGCGCCCGGCGATGTCTCGCGCAGCGGAAGCACCGACGTCATCGGAGAGGTAGACCGTCTCGCGTCGCCGGCCGTCGACCTTCTCGTATCGGATGTCGGTGGCACCTGCGTTCAGCACATAGGGGATGCCCACGTGCGGACCTGGCCAGAGGTCACCCGGGGTGAGATCGGGCGGCGCGGCGGGGGTGACCGTCAGCGATCCCTCTTCGAAGACGAGCGGCTTGTCGTCGTAACGACCCGCCCAGTAGCAGCTTCCGCCCTTGCCATCGGGCACCAGCACGTGCTTGAACTCGTTGATGTAGAAGGCGCCGCCCCGACGTCCGTCGTTGACCTGCTCCTTCACGACGTTGACCATCTCCGCCAGGTCGGGGTGGTCGTCGGAGGTGAGCATCCACCTGACCCGCTGGCTTTCCTGGTACTCGAGTCGGATGGCACCCCCGACGGTGACGGTGTACTTGGCGTCCTTGCTGACACGCAGTGGCGAGTTGCCGGTGTATCGGCGCAGCTCATCGGCGGTCATGGGCGTTCTCCTTCGTCGGTCGGCCAGTCGAATCCTGGGCCGACATCAGCCAAGAACCGGCGTTCACCGCCGGATTCGTACCACGCGTGGCCGCGCGAGTTGACGTAAAACCGCGAAGTCGGGAGCCCGAGCCGCTTCCACTCCTCCACGACGCGTTGCGCTGCCTCTGTCTTGGTCGACCCGCCTGTCATCAGCGCGAACTCCTTGCCTCCCTTGACCGTCCGTTCGATCTGACCTCCGCCCTTCTGAGACAACCGGAACGTGCCGCCGTCGCGGTCCGAAGGACCTAGATATGCAGCTCCGGGCCGAAGCTCAAGGTCCTCACCGCGGGGAGCCTCGTCGGCTGTTACCTCGGCGGCAACCTCGAACGGTTCCTCTAGCTGCCCGACGAGCCACGGCTTTCCTCGTGCGTCCTTGCCGGTCTGCCACACGAGAACGAGCCGGTGCTCGGGCGTCACCCGGAAGCGCCCGCCTGGCTTCTCCCGCACGGAGGCAACCATCTCCCCCACGCCTTGGGGGTTCGCAATCAGACGGCGGAAGGCATTGTGGACGACGCCCTCGGTGGAGACGGAGTACTCCTGGCCGATGAAGGCGCCAGGCCACTCGACGGGTCCGTCGAGGTGCTCGCCCAGCAGCTGCCAAGCCTGGGACTCGGTCGGAAGCGGCGTTCGGGGCGGGTCTGGGAGCTCCTTGGGCGTGGTGGACCCGAGCTCCCAGGCGTAGTAGCGATTGGCGTCCGCGCCGGTCAGGTCGGACCAGTCGGTCTTTGCGTAGATGAGGTCATCCACGGTGTCGCCGACGTAGATCAGGTGCATCTCGGATCTCTTCGCGACGCCCTCGTGGTCGACCGACCGTCTGAGAACCCGACCGAGCGCCTGGACACGCTGGCGCACGGATGCCGTGGACGCGACCGAGATGCCCGTATCGGCAGCAGGCACGTCGATCCCCTCGATGAGCGACTTCACGGAGACCAGGACTGGGGCCTCGCCGGACGCAAAATCGGCCAATGCGCGACGGCGAGAGGACTCGCTCAGCTTGGAATGCTCCAGCGCGACACGGATGCCCGGAAGCGCGCGGGCGAGCCCGTCGCGAAGCTCAGCCGCTTCGGCGACTCGCTCATGGAAGAGGATCGCCCGAGGATGCGTCGCCCTGCCGGCGAAGAGGTCGGACACAAGTCGGGCGGTCACCCGTTCCCGTTCTGATGCCCGGTAAAGGAGATCCTTGCGCCGCCCCGTGATTGTGACCCACCGCTTGGCCGCGGATCCGAGTTCGTCAGTGCGCCGGCTCAAGATACGGGCACGGTTCTGATCACCGCCGAGGCCCTGCAGCTCGTCCGCTGCGTCGTCGACCTCCCGGCTCAGCTTGTCGTAACGGGCCTGCTCCTCGGGCGTGAGAGCAACCGCGTGATGATGCAGCGTGTACTCGGGCAGCCAACCTTCCGCCCGCGCCTCCTTGAGCCCGAACCGGAAGACGACCTTGCCTAGCTTGCGTCCCACAACCTGCTCGTCGAACGCGATCGGCTCGCCGTGCTCGTCGACCTCTTCGCGGTCTGGCGTCGCCGAGAGGCCGAGCCTGAAGGATGCGGGCGTGTCGAGCACCTTGCTGAAAACAGGCGCCCCCGCCCTGTGGCACTCATCAACGATCAGCATCAGCGGCTTCACCTCGCGCGCAAGCTCAGGGAGGCTCTTGGCGGCACTGTTGAGCACGGCGATCAGCACCCGGTGGCCGAACAGCCCCTCCTTCTGCCCAGCGCCGAGCAGCCCTATCTCGGAACGCTGGAGCGATGTCCGATCAACGAGCACCTCTCGCCACTGCCGCGCGAGCGCCTGCGTCGGTACGACGATCGCGAAGCGTGCCGCCGGCTCGACCGCAGCGACCCTGGCCATGCAGGTCAGCGCGATGAGGGTCTTGCCGCCGCCCGTGACGACCTCGATGGTCCCGCGACAAGGCGCGACTCCGTCCCCTTGACCCCATGCCTCGACCGCACGCCGCTGCCATCCAACGAGCTCAAAGCCCCGGGTGGCGAGTGTCAACGCGACTCCTGGATCGCGCGGATGATGGCGTCACGGACGATGGGCTCCACCCTGCTCATGACGTCGGCGGTCAGCCGGTCGACCCGGCCGCGGAAGGCGTCCTCGTCGTCGCCCTGCGGCATCGCCGAGCCGACGACAGGTTTGGCAACCGGAGCTTCCAAGCCTTGGGCAGCTGCCAGCTCGCGGGCGTCCTCCTCAAGTCGCCATGGCTCGATCTCCAACGCGCCCGCGATCTTCTCCAGCGCTTCAGCGGACGGGACCTTCTTCCCCCGCTCGATTTCGTAGAGGTACGGGTACGACACGACGGCGGCCTTGGCGAGATCAGGGCGGGAGTAGCCGACGGCCTCGCGGCGCCGCTGGATCGCCTCGCCCAAGGCCTCGGGGACGAGTGCTGTACGGGTCATGACGACAACTTTCCGAGAAACGCTGCATCGCGACGTGCGGCTATGCTACGCTTCTCTGCAGAGGTAACCGAGAAGGTTCTGTCAGAGACCTGAGCTAACATCTGAAACTCATCCATCGGCATCAACGATAGCAGCGCCGAGCGACCTAACCGGGAAGGAAGATCCCCTTGAAGAAGACCGACCGGGCCCACGGCTCCGACAAGTACCGCCGCAACTGCGGTGTCCGCCGGCACCGCATCGCCTGCAGCGAGACTCGCGACGTCGAGCGCAACCACGACATCATGGGCGTCTCGCACGTCGCGTGCCGCTTCCTCAAGCCCGGCGCGGTCGTGCTCGTCGACTTCCCCTACCCCGACGAGACCGGGCGCAAGGCGCGGCCCGCGGTGGTCGTCGCTCGACAGGGCCAGTCGGTCACGCTGATGCCGGTGACGTCGTCGCGGCGGGCCTACGCCGCGATCGAGGTGCTCGACCTCGAGGCGGCGGGCCTCAGCAAGGCGTCGCGAGTCCGCACCGACCAGACGACGGTGCTCGACCGCCACGCCACCATCAAGACGCTCGGTCGGCTCTCCGACCGCGACGTCCTGCGGATCCGCGTCCTGCGGAGCGTCGCCTGATGGGGCGCCCTCCCGCACTGCCTGGCCCGGCGACACCGCCGCAGGAGACCGTGCCGCCGATCCTCGCCGTCGACGGCGCGTGCGCCGACGCCCGCGTCGGTGACGTCTTCTTCGAGGAGGACACCTACGCTGAGGCTGCCGCCGTCTGCGGGCGCTGCCCGGTGCAGGCGATCTGCCTGGCCTACGCGCTGCCCAACGAGTCCCACGGCGTGTGGGGTGGTCTGACGCCCGAGGAGCGCCGCACCGCCCGGGGCGGCACCGCCCTGCTGCGCATCGAGGACCGCCGTGCGGCGGACGACCTCAGGGCGGCGGTTGCCGCCCAGGTCCCGCACGAGGACCTGGCTGCGCGCTACGCCGTCAACGTCCGCACCATCGAGCGCTGGGTGGCTGACCAGCGCGCTCTCCCCCACCCGGCCGCATAGCGGCGTTGTGCTGTGCGGCGAACTCGGGCTCGCCGCACAGCAGACCGCCGCACCAACTCGGACAACCACTTCTCACACCGGAGGCACCCTTGCCCACCACCACGACCATCGACCGCAACCGCCACATCGTCACGCTCGCGTGCGACGGCTCCCTGACCTACCAGGAGATCGGCGACCTCTTCGGCATGACGCGCGAGCGGGTCCGCCAGATCATCAAGAAGGCCGGCATCGACAAGACCACCCGACGCGCGGCCCGCGCCGAGGCCGAGGTCGAGGCGCTGGCATTCGACGGCGACCTCATCCGGGAGTGGGTGCGGCACAACCCCGCGCGCACGATCGAGGAGGCCTCGGAGGCACTCGGCCTCAGCGCGCAGCGGATCCGCCAGGCACTGGGGAGCGACGCGGGTCGGCTCTTCGTCCGGCCGTTCCACCAGGGCCTCGCCCGGCGCTACAGCGACGCCGACATCATCGAGGTGCTCTCCGCAGCCGCAGCGCTGGCCTCCGGCCCGCTGACCAAGACGGCGTACGACGAGTACGTCGCCGCCCACGGTGGCCCGAGCGGGATCCGAGTTCTCCAGCGGTTCGGCTCATGGAAGGCGGCGTGCGAGGCCGCCGGCGTGACCTGCGGTCAGGCGCGACGGTCCTACACCCGCCGCTGGACCGCCGGGACGATGGTCGACAACCTCATCGCCTACTTCGACTCCCCCGGTGCCACCGGCGCCTTCGCCGACTACGACCAGTGGTCGCGCGGCCACGCCGACCGCCCGAGCGGTCAGACGATCCGCAACCACTTCGGGTCGTGGCAGGCCGCGAAGACCGCCGCTCTCAACGCCCGCGGTCACCTCCCAGCGGCGTAGTCAGTCGTCGTCCAGGGAGCCTAGGTAGGTCCACACTCCCTCGATCAGCGCGACGGCCTGACCGGCCTCGGTCAGCTGGACGGTGCCGCCGTGCGGCAGCCGTTGCCGCCAGCGCCGGGCGGCACGGGGAGCCACCTCCCCGACCTCGCTCGACAACAGGTCACGGGCGGCAGGGTCGTAGAGGTCCTGGACGTGGACGAGGAGCCGGATCGCCCTGGCAGGCGGAGCCGCGGGCCACGGGTCGCCCGGGGCAACACCCTCGACTGCGGTCTGGGCTTTCCGGGCAACGACGGACTGGATCTCGAGCGCCGCTTGCGCCTCGGCCAGCTTGTCCTCAGCCAACGCCCGAGCCAACTCGGCCTGCTCGAGCTGGTCCGCCAACTGGGCCTTCGCCGCTGCATCGAGGTTGACCGCCTCCTTGAGCGAGCGCTGGCGAACCCGGAGCTCAGCGACCTCGGCCGCAAGCGCTTTCGCCGCCCCTTGGTACTCCACCATCTGCGCTGTCAGATCCGCGTCGAGGTCGGGCCCTACTGGCTCGCCCGACATGAGGTGTTCGACCCTAGTCAGGAGGTCCTGGCACGCCTCGGCCATCGGCAGACCGATGTCCCCGGCAACCTTGCCGATCAGGTTTGCGTCCTTGCGGAGCCGTTCAAGCGACGGCAGCTCATCGAAGTGCTGCTCACGATTTCGGAGCTGCGGCACGCGCTTGAAAGCGTCGTAGAACTCCAGAGTCATCTGCGGCAGGCATTGCCGCAGCGGGGAGTCCTGGTTGCGCAAGGGCTCGTTGACGCCGAACTGCGGGTCGCGCAGGTTCAGCGGCTTCTTGTACATCGGGAGGTCCGGATGTTGTGCGTGGCGTACTTGCCGCAACTTCTCGAGCCAATCAGGGCCGGCGATCGGTGTCATCGCCGCGTCGTAGCGCTCGCCGAGCCCCTGTGCGTCAGGCTGAGGTGAGACACGACTTCTGAGTTCCTTCCCTCTGCACGGGG
>NZ_QZVR01000021.1 GCF_003660455.1 Nocardioides ferulae
GGCATCCACGACGGGCGCCTCACCCTGCCCTTGACAGCGGGCACCTACATATCAGCGAGCGAGGAGGGCATAGCTGGAGACCAGCTCCTCCCGCTCGGTGTCGACCCCCTCGATCGTGGCCACCAGTCCCAGGGCGCGGCTGCCGACCCGCCAGGCCACCAGCCGGTGCGGCGCCTGGTCGGACTGGTAGACCACCGTCTGCTCGTCGAGCCAGAACCGCACTCCGCAGCACCGCCCCGGTCGCGCGCCCTCCCCCGACCCGGACGAGCCCAGCACGAGCAACGCGCCGTCGTCCGGTTCCCAGCCCTCGACGAGCAGCACCTCGGCGAGCCCGCTCTGGCCGGGCGGCAACGGCAGGTCGGGCACCCCGGTCCAGCTCTGCGCGGTGCCGCCCGCACTCGACCGCCACCGGCCGTAGGAGGCACCCGCGCCGAAGGGCCCCTCGGGACCCTCCTGGCGCAGCGCGCCCACCCGGCGCCCGGTCCGGACGTCGTAGAGCGGGCCCGCGCCGCCCTGGCTCGACGGCGGCAGCCACAGGTCGTGCTCGCCGAGCCAGCGCAGCCCGACCGTCGGAGCGTCACCGGTGTCGACGGTGCGCCACTCGCCGGTCGCCAGTGTCAGCACGAGCACGCTCTCCGGCTGCGGGAAGGCCAGGTGCAGCCCCGTCGGCGACAGCACGGCCTCGTGGGCCACCGAGACATCGGAGCCCGACCCGTCGTCGAAGGGCGGCACCTGCGAGACGTCGACACTGCGCAACGAACCGTCGGGGGCGAGCAGCAGCAGCCGGCGTCCGCCCTCGCCGTCGACCAGCGCGTACGCCGCCAGGGCCGCGCGGATCGGCTGCTCGCCGAGGGCGGGGGCGGGGCCGGAGAGGTCGACGACCTGGGGGAACGGGGAGGCGACCCGCGGCAGCGCCTCCTCCTCCGAGGGCAGCGGGCCGTGGAAGACCGGCCAACCGCGGAACCGGGCGTTCGGCGCGGTGCGGTCGGCGCCCGGCAGCCGGCCGGGCGCGACGGCGTCCGGTGCCGGGGAGTCGGCGCCGTCGCCGGGGGTCTGCGGCGACGAGGGACCGGGCGCCGGACCCGAGGGCGGCGCCGATCGGTCGAGGCCGGGGACGCCGGCGAGGGCGACGGCCACGGCGGCCACCGCCGCGGCGGCACCCGCCGCGACGCCGGAGGCCCGCCGGCGGCGGATCCGTCCGGCGCGCTCCCAGGCGCTCGCGGTCACCTCGCGACCACCCGCCCAGTCGACGTCGGCGACGCGCTCGTGCAGCAGCTGGTGCAGCTCTCGGTCGGTCATCGCACGTCCTCCAGCATCTCGACCAGGTCGGGCGAGCCCTCGCGCAGCCGGCGCAGGGCGAGGTGGGTCTGGCTCTTCACGGTGCCCACGCTCACCCCGAGCGCGTCGGCGGCCTCCCGCTCGGGCAGGTCCTCGTAGAAGCGGAGCACGATCACCGCGCGCTGCTTCGGCGTCAGCAGGCCCAGAGCCCGGTCCAGCGCGATCCGCCGGTCGCTGGCCGAGCCCTCCGGGGCCGCGGGGCGCTCGGGAAGCACCCCGGTGACGACCTCGCGCCGGTGCTTGCGCCACCACGAGATGTTGCCGCGCACGATCACCTGACGGGCGTAGGCGTCTGGATGCCCGTCGGCGAGTCGGCGCCAGCGCAGCGCCACCTGGGTCAGCGCGTCCTGGACGAGGTCCTCGGCCCGGTGGTGGTCGCCGCACACGAGCACGGCCACCCGCAGCAGCGCGAGCTGCCGCTGGTCCGCCCAGCGGGTGAAGGCCTCGCGGTCAGCCGCGGACACGTCGTCGCCCGCCTCCCGGATCCCTGCTGCTCCTCATGCCCCTCCAACGCAGCAGGCGCCGCGAAGGTTGGAGAGGTGCCTGCGTCAGCCGAGCCGCGTGGCGACGACGTCGGCGAACCGGTCGGCGTTGCCGGGGACGACGTCGAGGTAGAGACCGGGCTCGATCAGCTCCAGCTCGCTGACCGACCAGCGGCCCTGCCAGTGCATCAGGTCGACCCGGGCGTAGCAGAGATCGGCGCTCAGGTCGGCGTCCAGGTGGGCGCCGGCAGCCCGCACCGCCTCCTCGGCGACCACCGCCAGGGCGGGGTCGAGCGGCACCTCCTGCGAGCGGCCGCCGTACAGCTCGTGCACCCGCACCTCGCCGGCACCGGGCTGCTTGTCGACCTGCGAGACCGCCCGGCCGTCGAGGACGTAGACGGAGACCTCGCCCCGCTCGCGCACCGTGTCGACCAGCGGCTGCACCACCCAGGGCCCGGCCGTGAGGCCCTCGAGTCGCGGGTCGTTGGTCGCGGAGCAGACCACCAGGCCGACGCCGCCGGCGCCGGTGCGCGGCTTGACCACCACGGTGCCGTGCCGCTCCAGCGCCCCGGCCAGGCCGGCGGCCAGCGAGCTGTCGTCGAGCAGCTCGGTCGGCACCACCGCGACCCGGGAGGCCAGGTCGAGCAGGTAGGACTTGTCGGCGTTCCAGGTGAAGGCGGTCGCGCCGTTGAGGAGCCTGGTCGCGGCCTCCACCCGCTCCGCCCAGGCCAGGAACTCGCCGCAGCGACGGTGGTAGTCCCAGACGGAGCGGACGGCGACCAGCCGGGCCGCACCCCAGTCGACCCGGGGGTCGTCCCAGACCACCCAGCGGGCCGAGACGCCCCGCTCCGCCAGGGAGCCGATCAGCATCTCGCCGTCGGGCTCCCCGTCGGGCAGCAGTTGGAAGGTGACCAGGAGGACGTCGTCGGTGGGCACCACCCCACGCTAACGGCGCAGGCGGCTCAGCACCGCTTCGGCGAAGCGATCGGCGTTCTCGGGCAGGTGGTCGAGGTAGAGCCCGGGCTCGGTGATCTCGACCTCGCCCACCACCAGCTTGCCCTCGTGGCGCAGCATGTCGACCCGGCCGTAGACGAGCTCGACCCCGAGCACCTCGGTCGCCGCGGCGATCGCATCGACGGCCAGCACCGCCGCCCGGGGGTCGAGCGGCACGAGATAGGAGGTGCCGCCGTAGCGCTCCTGCACCCGGATGTCCTTGCGACTGGCCACCTTGCGCAGCTGGCTGACGGGCTTGCCGTCGATGACGAAGACCGAGGCCTCCCCCTCGTCCATGACCGAGGTGACCAGCGGCTGGACCACCCAGGCGCCATGGGTCTCGACCGGCAGCCACCCTCCGGCGTCGTAGACCACCACGATGCCGCGGCCACCGGCGCCGACGCGCGGCTTCACCACGGCGGGAGCCATCCGGGCGATCGCGCCCCGCAGGTCGACCGCGTTGTCGGCGATCAGCGTCGGGACCACCGGCAGGCCGGTGCGCGCCAGGTCGAGGAGGTAGGACTTGTCAGTGTTCCACCGGAACGCCTCGACACCGTGCAGCAGGCCGGGCCCGACGCTGCCGGCCCAACCGAGGAAGTCCGCCAGCCGGGCGTCGTAGTCCCAGGTGGAGCGCACCGCGACCATCCGGGCGCTGCTCCAGTCGACGAACGGGTCGTCCCACACCGCCCAGCGGCTGACGATGCCGCGACGCTCCAGGGCCGCGTCGAGCACGGCGTGGCCCGGCTCCCCCGCCGCCCAGTGGCGGCAGGTGGCCAGCAACAGCTCGGCGTTCTCCACGACTTCCCCCGACAACGGCGGCCGACTGGGCCGAGACCGCCTGCACGCAGGATATCCCGGGTCACGGCTGGCGCCGCCGGAATGCGCGCGACCGCGGGCCCGGTCCACACCAGCCGGGCTGGACGAGCGCTCAGCAGCCGCCCGCGACGGCCGGGATCACCGACACCTGGGTGCCCGCCGGGGTGGGCGTGGCCAGGTCGTCGAGGAACCGGACGTCGTCGTTGCCGACATAGACGTTGACGAACCGGCGCAACGCGCCCGCGTCGTCGAGGATGCGGGCGCGGATGCCGGCATAGCGGCTCTCGAGGTCGTCGAGCACCTCGGCCAGCGTGGCGCCGTCGGCGCTCACCTCGGACTCGCCGGCGGTGTAGGTGCGCAGGATCGTGGGGATCCGGACGGAGACGCTCATGGCTGTTGCTTGCTCCTGGCTCAGGGGGTGACGGGGGCAGGGACGCCGGGTCGTCAGGCGATGCCGGTGGCGGCGAACGCGGCGTACGACGGGGCGATGGTGGCGGCGGGCCCGACCGAGTCGGCGATCGCGTCGAGGGTCTTCAGGCCCATGCCGGTGTTGATCACGACGGTCTCGAGGGTCGGGTCGAGCTGGCCGGTCTCGACGAGCTTCTTCAGCACGCCCACGGTGGTACCACCGGCGGTCTCGGTGAAGATGCCCTCGGTGCGGGCGAGCAGCAGGATGCCCTCGCGGACCTGATCGTCGGTGATGTCCTCGACCGCGCCGCCGGTGCGGCGGCACACGTCGAGCACGTAGACGCCGTCGGCGGGGTTGCCGATGGCCAGGCTCTTGGCGATCGTGTCGGGGCGGACCGGGCGCACCACCTGGTGGCCGTCCTTGAACGCCGCCGAGACCGGCGAGCAGCCGGCGGCCTGCGCGCCGAAGATCCGGTAGGGCTTCTCCTCGACCAGACCGAGGGCGATCAGCTCCTGGAACGCCTTGTCGACCTTGGTCAGCTGGGAGCCGGACGCCACCGGGATGACCACCTGGTCGGGCAGCCGCCAGCCGAGCTGCTCGGCGATCTCGTAGCCCAGGGTCTTGGACCCCTCGGCGTAGAACGGGCGCACGTTGACGTTCACGAACGCCCAGCCGTCCTCCTCGCCGGCGATCTCGGAGGCGAGCCGGTTGACGTCGTCGTAGTTGCCGTCGACGGCGACCAGCGAGTCGGTGTAGACCGCGGAGTTGACCTGCTTGGGCTTCTCCAGGTCGCTGGGGATGAACACCACGGTCTTGATGCCGGCGCGGGCACCGGCCGCGGCGACGGCGTTGGCGAGGTTGCCGGTGGAGGGGCAGGCGAAGACCTTGGCGCCGAGCTCGCGGGCGGCGCTGAGCGCGCAGGCCACGACCCGGTCCTTGAACGAGTTGGTGGGGTTGGTCGAGTCGTCCTTGACCCACAGGTTCTCGATCCCCAGCTCGCGACCGAGGTTGCGGGCGTTGAGCAGCCGGGTGAAGCCGGGCTCGGTGTTGGGGCTCAGCTCGATGTCGTCGGGCACCGGCAGCAGCGCCTTGTAGCGCCAGATGTTGCGCGGGCCGGCCTCGATCTCCTCCCGGGTCACGGCCGGGAAGTCGTAGGCGACCTCGAGCGGGCCGAAGCACTCCGGACAGGCGTAGAAGGGCCCGAGCGCGGTCGCGTGGCCGCACTCGCGGCAGGAGAGGCCGGTGGCGTTGCCGAAGGCGCCCTCGCGCAGGCCTGCGGACCCCGGTGCGCGGACCTCGGTCTCGGTGACAACAGCGCTCATGAGTGACCTCCTCCTCATCTTCCCCGGGTGCGGACCTCGCACCGGGCCGGAATTAGCACCGTTTCCACGTCCGTCGTCGCGCCGGCTGGCGGTGGGCGGAGGCTCGTGGCGGTTGCCGGGACTTCACTGGGCCGTTCCCTCAGTCCCTCTCGATGAGCAGGAGCAGCGTATGCCGGAATGGAACGTTCAACCCAACCGGGGTCCGGATATTGGACTCTTGTCTCACATGTTGGGAGCCGTGTGTGGCCGGTCCGCCGTCCGGCCGTCCGAGGCAGACGACGCGGGCCGCACGCCACGAGGGCCGGGTGGCGGCTAGACGGCAGCGGCGTCGCGGGTGAGCTGGCGCAGGAAGGCCAGCACACCCTCGGGCCCCTTCACGACCACGTCGGAGAGCGGCACCAGGGCGCTCTCCTCCGACGAGGCGGAGCAGACCAGCAGCGTCGGCATGCCGTCCTTGCCGAGCGCGGTCACCGCCTCGAACGCCTCGAGGTCGCCGAGGTCGTCGCCGGCGAACACGAAGCCGCCCGCGCCCAGCTCGGCCACCAGCGTCTCGACGGCCCTCCCCTTGTGCATGCCCGGCGAGCGCACCTCGATCACGTTGCGGCCCGGCTCGAGCACCAGATGGTGGCGCTCGGCCAGCTCACGCAGCGGCGGGAGCAGCCGCTCGAACGCGGCCTCGGGGTCGGGCAGCCGGCGGGTGTGGACGGCGTACGCGAGGCCCTTGTCCTCGACGTAGGCCTCGGCAGCCTCGGCGCGGCGCAGCAGGCGGGGCAGCTCGCGCAGGAACGAGGCCAGCCCGGTGGGCGGGCGCGGGGAGACGATCCGTCGCCGGGTGGAGCTCCAGCGCTCGTGGCCGTACTGGCCGAACAGGTAGAGCTCCTTGCCGGCCTCGCCGATGGCGTTGCCGACCTCCTCCAGCCCACCGAGGTCGAGCGCCTTGCGGGCCGGCCGGCCGGTGATCACCGCGATCGCGGCGACCTGCTCGGCGAGCTCGACCAGGACGTCGCGGGCGTCGGGGTGGATGTGTGCCGACTCCGGGTCGTCGACGATCGGCGACAGCGTGCCGTCGAAGTCGAGCCCGACGACGGTGCGGGACGCCGCCGCGACCAGCTCGGCGTACTTGCGCTCACCGTCGGCGGAGGTGAAGTCCATGGTCCCAACCCAACCATGCGAGGACACGCGGGGATGCGCGCCGTCCGACCTCCGGGCGAACGGTGCGCCTACAGCTCGCCGGTGAGGATGACCGTGAGCCGGTCGAGCCGCATGGGGTCGACGGCGGGCACAGCCCGGTCGATGCCCAGATCGAGCGCGAGCAGCTTGCCGGCGCGCTCGAGCCGCCGGGGGTAGTAGACGGTGTTGGCGGGGATGTTGCCGCCGTACCAGTTGTCGGTGCCGACGACCTGCCAGCCGGCGCTGCCGGCGGTGCCGGCGACGCGTCCGGCGAGGCCGGTGATGCCGGAGTTGTTGTAGACCTCGACGTAGACCTTGCCCCGCTTCACCGGGGGCACCTTGGGCTTCTTCGGCTCCTTCGACGGCTTCGCCGCCGGCGTGGAGGTGGCCCCCGGCTGGGAGACCGTGGCGACCTCGCGCTCGGGCGACTCGCCGCCGCGGGTCGCCACGAAGGCGAACGCCGCCATCGCCACCGCGAGGATGCTCAGCATCACCACCGGGGAGGGCAGCACCACTCCCCGCTCGTCGCGCAGCCTCAGCAGGCGGAGCACCTCAGACCTCGAAGCCGAGCCGGCGCGCCGAGCGCTGACGCTGCCGCTCCGCCCGCAGCCGGCGCAGCCGGCGCACCAGCAGCGGGTCGGCCTCGAGCGCCTCGGGACGGTCGATGAGCGCGTTGAGCACCTGGTAGTAGCGGGTCGAGGACATATCGAACTTCTCCCGGACCGCGGTCTCCTTGGCGCCGGCGTACTTCCACCACTGGCGCTCGAACTCGAGGATGTCGCGGTCGCGGTCGCTGAGGTGGGGGGTTCCGGCAGCGTCGTCGTGGCCGGACAGGGCGTTCGCGGCGTCCATGCGCAGTCTCCCGGTGGTGGTGCTGGTCTGGGGCTAGCGGCGGGTGCGGCCGGGCTAGCGGTGGTGTCGGTGCCTCACTGTAGTCAACGGAACCACACCGTTGTGATTCGGACGGGAGATTTCGCCCGCGGCGAGTCGCGGCCGCCTGCGCACCGGTCTGGACGGCGCGTAGGGTCGCGATCATGACCACCGAGCCAGCCGCCTCGTCCGACGCTCCGGTCGGCTGGGGCATCCTCGCCACCGGCAAGATCGCCCACGCCTTCGCCCGCGACCTCGCGCAGGTACCCGGCGCCCGGCTGGCCGCGGTCGGCTCGCGCCGGCAGGCCTCCGCCGACGCGTTCGCCGCCGAGTACGGCGCCGCCGCCGCCCACGGCTCCTACGAGGCGCTGGTCGCCGACCCCGCCGTCGAGGTCGTCTACATCGCCACCCCGCACGCCATGCACCACGAGGACGCGACGATGGCGATCGAGGCCGGCAAGCACGTCCTGTGCGAGAAGCCGCTCACGCTCAACGTCGCCGAGGCCGAGCGGATGGTCGCGCTGGCCCGCGAGCGCGGGGTCTTCTTGATGGAGGCGATGTGGATGGCCTGCCACCCGGTGGTCCGCGCGGTGCGGGCCGCGCTGGCGGACGGCCGCTTCGGCACCGCCCGGCACGTGCACGCCGAGCTCGGGTTCAAGGTCGAGGCCGGCCCCGACGACCGGATGTTCGACCCCGCCCTCGGCGCCTCGGCGCTGCTCGACATGGGCATCTACCCGCTGACGGTCTCCCACCTGCTGCTGGGCGAGGCCGAGCACCTGCACGGTACCGCGGCGCTCTCCGAGCGCGGCATCGACCTCGACGTCGCGATCACCGGCCGCTACCCCGGCGGCGCCCTGGCCACGATGACCGCCTCGATGACCTCGTGGTCCTCGAGCACCGCCTGGATCGCCACCGACCTGGGCCGGATCGAGATGCCAGAGTTCCACCACCCGCCGTACGCCGAGTTCACCCCGTTCGCCGGCGGCTGGACCAGCAAGGACGGCCAGACCGGCCGCGGCGAGCCGGTGCGCATCGCCGGCGAGGAGCCGGTGATCGGCCAGGGCTACGGCAACGAGGCGCTGGAGGTGCAGCGCTGCCTGCGCGCCGGCCTGCTCGAGAGCCCGCTGGTCCCCCACGACCAGACCCTCACGCTGATGCGCCAGATGGACGCCCTGCGCGACCAGATCGGCGTCCACTACTCCGTCGACTGACGCCGACCCGTCACTGATTCCCGCCTTTCGGCGGCGTGTCGGGGAACGATCGACGCCTCGGCCCGCTCGATACCCGGCTCAGGCGCCCGCGCGCAGGTAGCGCAGCACCGCCAGCACCCGCCGGTGCTGAGCGTCGTCGGGCAGCAGCCCGAGCTTGGCGAAGATCCGCTGGCTGTGCTTCTCCACCGCACCGAGGGTCACGGTCATCTGCTCGGCGACCGCTGCGTTCGAGCGACCCTCCGCCATCAGCGCCAGCACCTCGCGCTCGCGCGGCGTCAGCGCCGCGAGCGGGTCGTCGCGGCGGGCGCCTGCCTGCCCCATCAGCTGCCGCACGACCAGGGGGTCGAGCGCGGTGCCGCCCGCTGCGACCGTCTGGAGGGCGGCGAGGAAGTCGTCGACGTCGGAGACCCGGTCCTTGAGCAGGTAGCCCACCCCGCCCTCGCCGGCGGCGAAGAGGTCGTCGGCGTAGGACAGCTCGACGTACTGCGAGAGCACCAGCACCCGCGCCCCCGGCCAGCTGCGCCGGATCTCGACCGCGGCGCGCAGGCCCTCGTCGGTGTGGCTCGGCGGCATCCGCACGTCGACGAGCGCCAGGTCGGGCCGGTGCTCGAGCACCGCCGCCACCGTCGCCGGGCCGTCGCCCACCGAGGCGACCACCTCGTGGCCGGCCTCGGCGAGCAGCAGGTGCAGCCCCTCGCGCAGCAGCACCGAGTCGTCGGCGACGACGATCCGCAGGCGCTCGGTCACGCGGTCAGCCTCGCAGAGGGATCCGGGCGGTCACCGTGGTGGGGCCGCCGGTGGGCGAGTCGACCGCCAGTGTCCCGTCGACGCCGGCCAGCCGCTGCTGCAGCCCGGCCAGCCCCGACCCCTTGGCCGGGTGGGCGCCGCCGACGCCGTCGTCGGTGACCGTGACGACCAGCTGCCCCGCCGCGGACCCGACGACGACGCGGGCCCGGTCGGCGCCGCTGTGCTTGGCGACGTTGGTGAGCGTTTCCGCCACCACGAAGTACGCCGCGGTCTCGACGTGCGCGGGCAGCTCGGCCGGCACGTCGAGCCGGGGCTCGACCGGGACCGGACTGCGCAGCGCCACCTCCTCCAACGCGGCGGCGAGTCCGCGGTCGACCAGCAGCGGCGGGGCGATCCCGCGGGAGAGGGAGCGCAGCTCGTCGACGGTCTCGCGGGCCTGGGCCAGCGCGGCATCGAGGGTCTCCTGCGCCTGCCGCGGGTCCTCGGCCAGCTGCCGCTTGGCACGCCCGAGGTCCATGGTGAGCCGGACCAGCCGCTGCTGCGGGCCGTCGTGGATGTCGCGCTCGAGCCGACGCAGCGAGTCGGCCTCGGCGACGTGGGCGGCCGCGCGGCCGCCACGCTCCCGCGAGACCTGGTGCTGCAGCTCGGCGCGGCTGGAGAGCAGCGCGGAGGCCATCCCGGCGTGCAGCGAGGTCACCGCCCGGACCACCCACGGCAGGGTGAGCAGAGCGAACGTGCCGATCGCCAGGTTCAGCAGGCTCTCCGCGGTGCGGCCGTCGCCGAGGCCGAGGATCTCGGCCAGCGAGTCGTTGTTCTCCTCGAACGGGATCCAGCGCTGCCAGAACCAGTAGGTCAACCCTGCCCCCACGGCCGCCCACCACACCAGCGCCACGGCCCAGGCCACGATCGCGGTGACCAGTCCGGCCACTGCCCACACCACGTCGAGCCACGACTGCGGATCGCGCAGCCGCGCGAGCATCCGCGACCAGAACGGCGTGCTCGAGGGCGGGCACAGGTAGGCCGGCGACGGGGCCGGCCGGCCGAGCCAGGTGCGCAGCCGGTAGCGCTCGAGCCGGGCGAAGCCGCGGGCCACCATCACCCCGAGCGTCAGCAGCAGCACCCCGCCGATGAGGATCGACAGGCCGAGCCCCAGGGCCAGGTCGACGACCACGAGCACGAACGCCGGCAGCGCGATCGGGAACGCGGTCAGGGCGTACGCGCTCTCCAGCAGCACCCGGCGTACGCCGCTCGGCGGGTCGGCCTGCCGTGCGTCGCCGGGGCGGCAGGTCGGTGTGGCGTGGGCAGGGCCGTCGGCGAGGGAGGGGGTGTCGGCCACGGTCTGGTCCTCGGGTGAGGAGGGATCTGCGAAGTGGAGCGTCGTCATGGCTCCAGCGTCGTCCTGCGGAGCGCTCGGCACGATCCTGCCAGCCCGACAGCCGGGGGTGGGGCCAGCCCGACAGTCCGGCCGGCTGAATCGCCGGATATCCGGCGATCGCCCTCGACCGGCGGGACCCACGACCCTCCGGAGGGCTGGACCGACCTCACTAGGGTGGGGGGCGTGACCTCCCCTGGCCCCGCCGCCCTCGTCATCGTCGCCAACCGGCTGCCCGTCGACCAGGTGAGCGAGCCGGACGGCACCACGAGCTGGCGCCCCTCGCCGGGTGGGCTGGTCTCCGCGCTGGAGCCGGTGATGCGGGAGAACGACGGCACCTGGATCGGCTGGACCGGCGGTCGCGACGACCGGATGGAGCCGTTCGAGGCCGACGACCTCGACCTGGTGCCGGTGACGATGACGGCGCAGGAGGTCGAGGAGTTCTACGAGGGGTTCTCGAACGCCACGCTGTGGCCGCTCTACCACGACCTGGTGGCCAAGCCGGAGTTCCACCGGGAGTGGTGGGACTCCTATGTCTCGGTGAACCGCCGGTTCGCCGAGCTGGCCGCCGAGCACGCCGCGGAGTCGGCCACCGTGTGGGTCCACGACTACCAGCTGCAGCTGGTGCCGCAGATGCTGCGCGAGCTCCGCCCCGACCTGCGGATCGGCTTCTACCTGCACATCCCGTTCCCGCCCGCGGAGCTCTTCCAGCAGCTGCCCTGGCGACGTCAGATCCTGGAGGGGCTCCTCGGCGCCGACCTGGTCGGCTTCCAACTGCCGGGGGCCGCGGCCAACTTCGTCCGCCTGGTCCGGCAGCGAGTCGGCCACAAGACCCACCGCGACCTGATCTACCTCCCCGACGGCCGCACGGTGCGCGCCGGGGCGTTCCCGATCTCGATCGACACCGCCGGCTACGAGGAGCTCGCCCGCTCCGAGGCCGTCGTCGAGCGTGCCGCCGAGATCCGCGAGGCGCTCGGCGACCCCCGCAAGGTGTTCCTCGGCATCGACCGGCTCGACTACACCAAGGGCATCCACGCACGGTTGCGCGCGTTCGGCGAGCTGGTGCGCGACGGCCACTTCGACGTCGAGGACGCCGTGTTCGTGCAGGTCGCCGTGCCGTCGCGCGAGCAGGTCGAGCAGTACCGCCTGCTGCGCGACGACATCGACCGGCTCGTCGGCCACATCAACGGCGACTACGGGCGGATCGGCCGGCCGGCGATCTCCTACCTGCACTCCTCCTATCCGCGCGAGGAGATGGCGGCGCTCTACCGGGCGGCCGACATCATGGTCGTCACGCCCTACCGCGACGGCATGAACCTGGTGGCCAAGGAGTACGTCGCCTGCCGCCACGACAACACCGGCGCGCTGGTGCTCTCGGAGTTCGCCGGCGCCGCCGAGGAGCTGCGCCAGGCCTACCTGATCAACCCCTACGACATCAACGGCATGAAGAGCGCGCTGGTCGGGGCTGCCCGAGCCGACGACAAGGAGCTGGCCCGGCGGATGCGGGCGATGCGCAAGACCGTCATCCAGCACGACGTGGCCGCCTGGGCCGACGACTTCCTCACCGAGCTGAACGACGGCGACCTCACCCACGACAAGGTGGTGCGGCCGGCCCGCCGGCTGTGACCGTCGGCGACGGGAGGCCGGACCTGCTCGGCTCCGGCGGAGCTGCGTGCTCAGCTGCGTGCTGAGCTGCGTGCCGCTGCCGGAATCGGGTAACGCTCGACCATGAGCTCCGGGAGTGCATGGAAGCGGGCCGCAGCGATGGGCGCGGCCGCGCTGGGCGCCCTCGCCGCCCACGACGTCACCCAGCGCCGGCACGCGATCCTGCGCACCTATCCCCTGCTGGGGCACCTGCGCTTCCAGCTGGAGCGGTTCGGCCCCGAGCTGCGGCAGTACATCGTCACCTCCAACGACGAGGAGCGGCCGTTCAGCCGCGACCAGCGCCGCTGGATCTACGCCTCCTCGAAGCTGGAGAACTCCTACTTCGGGTTCGGCACCGACAACGACGTCGAGAACGCCCTGGGCTACCCCGTCATCAAGCACCGCACGTTCCGCGGCCCCGGCGCCCCCACCGCGCCCCACGCCGGCGAGGAGGTGCCGCTGCCGTCGGCGAAGGTGCTCGGCGGTCCGCGCGGACGCCGGCTGGCGTTCCGGCCGGGCTCGGTGGTGAACATCTCCGCGATGAGCTTCGGCTCGCTCTCGCGCACGGCGGTGGAGGCGCTCAACCGCGGGGCGGCGCTCGCCGGCTGCCTGCACAACACCGGCGAGGGCGCGATCTCGCCCTACCACCGGCACGGCGGCGAGCTGATCTTCCAGATCGGGACGGCGTACTTCGGGTGCCGCGACGCTCAGGGCCGCTTCGACCTCGACCGGCTCAAGGAGACCATCGCGTCGGCGCCGGTGCGGGCGCTGGAGATCAAGCTGTCGCAAGGGGCCAAGCCGGGGCTGGGCGGGATGCTGCCGGGGGCGAAGGTGAGCGAGGAGATCGCCCGCATCCGGGGCATCGAGCCGGGCGTCGACTGCGCCTCCCCCAGCCGACACACCGCCTTCGACGACGTCGACTCGATGCTCGACTTCGTCGAGCTGTTGGCCGAGGAGACCGGGCTGCCGGTGGGCGTCAAGGCGGCGGTGGGGCACCTGGACTTCTGGGACGAGCTGGTCGCACAGATGGCCGACCGGCGCCGGGGCGTCGACTTCGTGACGATCGACGGCGGCGAGGGCGGCACGGGCGCGGCGCCGATGATCTTCGCCGACGCCGTCGCCTACCCGTTCCGGGTCGCGTTCAGCGAGGTCTACCGCCGGTTCGCGCAGGCCGGCCTCACCGACGACGTCACGTTCATCGGTGCCGGCAAGCTGGGGCTCACCGAGAACGCCGCGGTGGCGTTCGCGCTGGGTGTCGACATGGTCAACGTGGGGCGCGAAGCGATGCTCGCGATCGGCTGCATCCAGGCGCAGAAGTGTCACACCGACACCTGCCCCACCGGCGTCGCCACCCAGAACCCGTGGCTGGTCCGCGGACTGGACCCACAGCTGAAGTCGGTGCGGGCCGCGAACTACCTCACCTCGCTGCGGCGCGACCTGGTCAAGCTCAGCGAGTCGGTGGGGGTGGCGCACCCGAGCCTGATCACCCCCGACGACATCGACCTGCTCGACGGCACCCGCACCCGCCGTCCGCTGCGTGAGCTGTATGCCTACGAGCCCGGATGGGGCGAGCTCGGCCCAGCCCTGCGCGCCGAGGTCTCCGAGCTGATGGCCGGTCCCCGACCCGACCCCGAGCAGCCTCCCGTCGACGGCGAGCGCCAGGCGTGACACCGAGAGCGTGATGCCGCAAGCGCTGTAACGCGGTGTCCAGGCAACTGGTGCGGTGCTACAACACCGCGACAGCTACCCGGACACCGCGTTACATGCCCGGCGCGGCCCGGATCGGTGGCGGCGATCACCCCAGGCAGGCGTGACCAACCCGGCCCGCGCGGCGTTGGGGCGAGGTACGTTGCCCACGTGGCCCGTGCCCACGGGTCCGACCGAGCAGAGCATCCAGGGGACACCCGATGGACCTCGTTCCGAAGCCCGACCAGGTGGTCGCCGCCGCCGGAAACGTCGCGCACAAGCTGCTCTACGGCGGCATCGCCGACCTGCGGCCGATGCCCCGCAGCCTGATCGACGAAGGCACGCTGCGACAGCTGTACCGCTACCACCTGCCGGCCGGCGTGACCGAGCAGGGCGATCCGGTGCTGCTGGTCACCCCGTTGGCCGCGCCGGCGCTCTGCTACGACCTGCGCCGCGACTGCTCGGTCGTCGAGCACCTGGTCCGCGGCGGCCGCCCGACGTACGTCGTGGAGTACGGCCAGGTGTCCTTCCGCGACCGCTCCCTGGGCATGGAGCACTGGATCGACGAGGTGCTCCCGGAGGCGGTGCGTGGGGCCTCCGCGCACGCCGGTGGGCGGCCGGTGCACGTGGTGGGCTGGAGCCTGGGCGGCATCTTCTCGATGCTCACCGCGGCCGACTCGCCCGATCTGCCGATCGCCTCGCTGAGCGTGGTCGGCTCCCCCGTCGACGTCTCGCAGGTGCCGCTGGTCGCCCCGTTGCGCCCGCTGCTGAACCTCACCGAGGGGCGGGGCCTGATCACCCGCGCCTACCGGGCGATGGGCGGCGCCCCGCAGCCGGTGGTGCGGTGGGCCTTCCAGCTGTCGTCGTTCCAGAAGCTGGTCACCAAGCCGGTGGCGGTCGCGGTCAACCTCGACGACACCGACTTCCTCGCGCAGATCGAGGCGGTCGACCGGTTCACCGCCAACATGATCGCCTACCCGGGTCGCAGCTTCGGCCAGCTCTACCACCGCTTCATCAAGGGCAACGCGCTGCGCACCGGCGAGATGGAGCTGGGCGGACGCACGATCGCGCTGGCCGACGTGCGGGTGCCGGTGCTGGTGTTCGCCGGAGCCAGCGACGGCATCGCCCCGGTGGGTGCGGTGCGGGCGGTGCTCCCGCTGCTCGAGGGCTCGCCGGAGGTCCGCTTCGAGATCGTGCCGGGGGGCCACCTCGGCATGCTCACCGGCCGCGCGGCACGCGAGACCACCTGGCGGGTGCTCGACGAGTGGTTCGACCAGTGGTCGGCTGCCGGGCTCGCGCCGCGGGCCGGGACGCGCGCCCGGAAGACTGCCGCGAAGGCGACCGCCAAGAAGCCGGCCGCGAAGAAGACCTCAGCGAAGAAGTCGGCGGCCACGAAGAAGGCGGCGTCGCGGAAGACCGCCACGAAGAAGGCGGCGCCACGGGCCGCCACGACCAAGAGGTCCGCCTCCACGAAGGCGGCCGGCCGCGCACCGAAGCCCGACCCCGATGCGATCGGCACCAACCCGTCTCGGCGATACGGCTCCGCGGGGTCCCGCTCCCTGGCTCGCTGATCCGATCGACGCGTCAACCGTTCCGCGACGCGCCGCGGATTCGCGGGAATCCTTGACGCTTCGGCGAGCCACCGGGGGCACTAGGGTGCCCCGCATGTCCTCTGCCGCTGTGACGACCAGACTGCCGCGCGAGGTCCGCGTCGGCTACGGGCTCGGCTCGGTCGCGACCGGCGCGTTCGGCACAGTGCCGGGGCTGATGCTGCTGCCCTACCTGACCGACTCGCTCGGGATCGCGGCGGTGGCGGCGGGGTTCATCGTGTTCGCCCCCAAGGCGTGGGACGTGCTGCTGAACCCGGTCGCCGGCCGGATCAGCGACCGCACCGTCGACCCCCGCGGGCCACGCCGGCCCTGGCTGCTGCGCGCGGGGTTGGCCCTCGCCGCGGCGTTCGCGCTGATCTTCGCCGGACCCGACGTCGACTCGCGCGCCCTCGAGGCGCTGTGGGTGCTGGCGCTGTTCCTGGCCGCCGCGACGGCGTACGCGTTCTTCCAGGTGCCCTACGTCGCGATGCCGGCCGAGCTGACCGACTCCTACGACGAGCGCACCCGGCTGATGACGTGGCGCGTCGCGATCCTGGCGTTCACGATCATGCTGGCCGGCGCGACCGCGCCGCTGATCCGCGACGGGATCGGCGGCCGCGACGGCTACCGGGTGATGGGCGTGGTGATGGCGGTGATCATCGCCGTCGGCGTGGTCGGCGCCTACCTCGGCACCCGCCACGGACGGGTCGGCACGGTGGGGCCCGGCGCCGGCACCCTGCGCGACCAGCTGCGCGTGGTCGCCGGCGCGCGTGACTTCCGGCTGCTGCTCACCACGTTCGTGGTGCAGGCGCTCGCCACCGGCTGCATGCTCGCGGGCGTCGACTACCTGGCCGGCGAGGTGCTCGACAGCACCGCGGCGGCCACCGTGCTGTTCGTCTGCTTCGTCGGCCCGGCGCTGGTGCTCACCCCCGCGTGGGCCTGGCTGGGCGCCCGGGTCGGCAAGAAGCGGGGCTACCTGGCCGCGTCGCTGGTGCTCGCGACCGGGGCGCTGCTCGCCGCCGTGGCCCGGTCCGCACCGGAGGGGATGGTCTTCGCCGCGGTGGCGCTGGTGGGGGTGGGCTACGCCGGCTGCCAGGTCTTCCCGATGGCGATGCTGCCCGACGCGGCGGCCGTCGACGCCCGGCGCACCGGCAGCAACCGGGTCGGCGTCTACACCGGCGTCTGGACCGCCGGCGAGACCCTCGGCTTGGCGCTCGGCCCCGGCGTCTACGCGCTGATCCTGGCCGCGGGTGGCTATGTCTCCAGCACCGACGGCGAGGCGGCCCAGCCCGACTCGGCGCTGACCGCGATCGTGCTGGGCTTCTCGGTGCTGCCCGCCGTGCTGGTGCTGGCCAGTCTGTTCTGGCTGGCCCGCTACTCCCTGGACGCCGACGACGTCGACGCCCGCGACCCCGAGACCCCCGACCACCTGGAGGTGCCGTGAGCGACGTGCTGGCTCGACTCAAGGAGTTGCAGGCGGGCGACCTGCCCGTGCACGGCGGGCGCACCCTCGCCTACGTCTACGACGCGGGCATGCCCGAGCTGGACCGCGTCGCCCGCGAGGCGGTCGCCGCGTTCGCCGGCACCAACGGCCTGGACCCGACCGCGTTCCCGAGCATGCTGCGCATGGAGAACGACCTGGTCGCGTTCGCGGCCCGGCTGCTCGACGCCCCCGACACCGTCGCCGGCACGGTCACCTCCGGAGGCACCGAGTCGGTGCTGCTGGCCGTGCAGGCCGCCCGCGACGCCCGGCGGGTCGACCGGCCGCGAATGGTGATCCCCGAGACCGCGCACCCGGCGTTCCACAAGGCCGCGCACTACTTCGGTGTCGAGACGGTGCGGGTCCCCGTGGGTCCGGACTTCCGGGCCGACCCGGCGGCGATGCGGGCGGCGGTGGAGGCCGACGTGGAGCGCACCGTCCTGGTGGTCGCCAGCGCCCCGTCCTACGCCCACGGGGTCGTCGACCCGGTGACCGAGGTGGCCGCGCTCGCCGCCGACCACGGCCTCCGCTGCCACGTCGACGCCTGCATCGGCGGCTGGGTCCTGCCGTACGCCGCGCGGCTGGGGCGCGGCGTACCCGCCTGGACGTTCGCGGTGCCGGGGGTCACGTCGATCTCGGTCGACCTGCACAAGTACGGCTACGCGCCGAAGGGCACCTCGGTGCTGCTGCACCGCACCCCCGCCCTGCGCCGTCCGCAGCTGTTCTCCTCCGCCGACTGGCCGGGCTACACGATGCTGAACTCGACGATGCAGTCGACGAAGTCGGGCGGTCCGCTGGCCGGCGCGTGGGCGGTGGTGAACACGCTGGGCGACGACGGCTACCTGCGGCTGGCCGGTGCCGCGTTCGAGGCCGTCGACCGGATCGTGGCCGGCATCGCCTCGCAGCCGCACCTGCGGCTGGTGGCCGAGCCCGACTCGACGCTGGTCACGCTGTCCCCCGACGGCGCCTGCGACGCGTTCACGATCTGCGACGAGATGGCCGCCCGCGACTGGTACGTCCAGCCGCAGCTCTCCTACCGCGGGCAGCCGCCGACGATCCACCTCTCGGTCAGCGCGGCCACGCTCGAGGCCGTCGACGACTTCCTGGTGGCGCTGGCGGAGTCGGTGTCGGCGGCGGTGAGCGCCGGGCCGGTGCGGGTCGACCCGGAGGTGGCGGCGTTCGTGGCCGCGCTGGACCCGGCCGCTCTCGGCGACGACGACTTCGACGGACTGCTCGCCGCGGCCGGGCTGCTCGGTGACGCGGGCACCGACCGGAGCGGCGGCAGCAGTGGTGAGCTGGCGCTGCCGACCCGGATGGCGGAGGTGAACGCGCTGCTGGACCTCGCCTCGCCGGCGCTGCGGGAGGCGCTGCTGTTGGCGTTCCTGGACCGGCTCAGCCGGCCCACCCCCCGCTGACTCTCTCGCTCCTCACATCTGGGTCGTATCCGCGACCCGACGACGACGCAGACGTGAGGAGCGAGCGGCCACACCGTTTGTCAAGACCCCGATCGGGCCAAATCTGTTGACCGTTCGCGGGACCCTCGGCCCGGGGCCGCCGACCTACCGTGGTGCCCTCGCTTGGGAGGGCGAGACGCAAGCGAGGCTGCGGATCGGGGGAGGGCCGATGCTCGGCACCCGGTCGCACCTGCGAGAGCTCCAGGAGCTGGACACGGCACTACGGGGCGGCCGCAGCCTCGCTTACGTCTATGACTCGGGCCGCGCCGACGTCCAGGTCGCGGCGGCCGAGGCCGTCGCGGCGTACGCCGGCTCGAACGGCCTGGACCCCTCGGCGTTCCCCAGCCTGCTGCGCATGGAGAACGAGCTGGTCGGCTTCGGTTGCGACCTGCTCGACGCCCCGCGGTCGGTGGTGGGCACGGTGACCTCCGGCGGCACCGAGTCGATCATGCTCGCGGTGCAGGCGGCCCGCGATGCCCGGCCCGACGTGGCCCGGCCGCGGATGGTGCTGCCGGAGACCGCGCACCCGTCGTTCCTCAAGGCCGCGCGCTACTTCGGCGTGGAGCCGGTGTTCACCCCCGTCGATCGGCAGTTCCGCGCCGAGGTGGGGGCGATGGCGGCGGCGATGGACGCCCACACCGTGCTCGCGGTCGCCTCGGCGCCGTCCTACGCCCACGGCGTGATCGACCCGGTGGCCTGGATCGCCGCGGCCGCGTCGGCGAAGCGGGTGCCGCTGCACGTCGACGCCTGCATCGGCGGCTGGATCCTGGCGTACGCCGACCAGCTAGGGCTGGTCCGCCCGGCCTGGACGTTCGCGGTGGCGGGGGTCTCGTCGATCTCGATGGACCTGCACAAGTACGGCTACACCCCCAAGGGCGCCTCGCTCCTGCTGTTCCGCGACGCGGCCGGCCGCCGGCCGAGCTACTTCACCACCGCGCAGTGGCCGGGCTACACGATGGTGAACACCACGATGTCCTCGACCCGGCCGGGCGGCCCGGTCGCGGGCGCGTGGGCGACCGTGCAGGCGCTGGGCGACGACGGCTACCGGCAGCTGGCGCGCGAGTGTCTCGACGCGGTCGACCGGCTGGCCCGGGGCATCGCGGAGGTGCCGGGCCTGGAGCTGGTCGTGGCCCCGGACGCGACGCTGCTGGCGCTGCGCACCGACGGCAGCTGCGACGTGTTCACGCTGGCCGACGAGATGGGCGAGCGGGGGTGGTACGTCCAGCCGCAGATGGCCTGGCACGGCCACCCGCCGACGCTGCACCTGACGGTCAGCGCGGCCACGCTGCCGCACGTCGACGACTGCCTCGCGGCGCTGCGGAGCTCGGTGGCGGCGGCCCGCGCCGCCGGACCGGCCCGGGTGGACCAGGGCATCCTGGCCCTGCTGGACCGGCTGGACCCCGACACGATGAGCGACCGCGACTTCGACGGGCTGCTGGTCGCGGCCGGCCTGGCCGGCCCGGGGCCGGACAGTGGAGCGGTGGAGGCCGTGCCGCTGCCGCAGCGGATGGCCTCGATCAGCGTGCTGCTCGACGCCGCGCCGCCGCGGCTGCGCGAGGTGCTGACCGCCAGGTACGTCGAGCGGCTCTACCACCCGGTGCGGCGCTAACGCGTCGGCGCCGCGGCCTCGAAGGCGAGCACGGTGTCGAGGTCGTAGCGGCCGTGGTCGGTGCCGACGCCGCCGGCGACCTGGGCCGCGGTGGCGCAGCCGAGCCGCGCGGCGTCGACCGGGTCGCGGCCCAGCGCCAGCCCGCGCAGGTAGCCGGCCGAGAACGCATCGCCGCAGCCGGTGGTGTCGACGACCTCGACGTCGTACGCCGGCACGGTGGTCGCGCCCGAGGCGTCGACGACCAGTGCCCCGCGGGCACCCTGGGTGAGCGCGACACACCCGGCGCCGGCGTCGAGCAGCGCCCGGGCGCCGTCGGCGAGGTCGTCGTGGCCGGTGAAGCCGCGCACCTGCTCGTCGTTGGGCAGCAGGTGGTCGGTGTGTGGGAGGGCGTCGGCGATCCAGGCCAGCATGTCGGGGTCGCCGGGGGCGAGGATGTCGACCGAGGTGGTGGCGCCCAGGGAGCGGGCGTGGGCGAGCAGCCGGCCGGCGGCCTCGCCGCCGAGGAACTCGGGGCCGCCGAGGTGCAGGTGGGTGATGCCCTCGAGCGCGGCCAGGTCGAGGTCGTCGAGGGTGAACGCGCCGTTGGCGCCGATGCAGTGCCACGCGGGGCGGTCGCCGTTGGGCCGCACCGGGATCACCGACGCCGAGCTCTGCTGCTCCGCCTTGCGGACCAGTCCGGAGGTGTCGAGGCCCTCGCGGCCGAGCAGGGCCAGCAGGGTGTCGCCGATCGGGTCCTGGCCCAGCGCGCCGTGGCAGCGCACGTCGGCACCGAGCCGGGCCAGCACCAGGGCCGTGCCGCCGGCGGTGCCAGCCGCCGAGAGCCGGATCGTCTCGACGACCTGCCCGTCGGAGCCGGACGGGATCGACTCGACGCCGAGCACGTGGGTGTCGAGCACGTGGACGCCGACGGCGGCGACGCGCATCGGGGACTGGGTGGTCACGGGGTCTCCTCGTGGGTGGGGCGGGCGGCGGGTTCAGCGGGCGTGAGGGCTGGCGGCGTACCGCTCGAGGTAGGCGGTCACCAGGGTGATCCCCTCCTCGACGAGCTCGGGGTCGCCGTGGTCGTCGTGCTCGAAGGCGAGCTGGAAGACGCGGTCGCCGACCTCGACGGCGAGCTGGGCCTTGCGGTCGGTGAGCTCGGGCCCGGCGAGGCCCGTCTGGCGGGCGTAGCCGGTGAGGGTGGCGGCGATCTGCTCGTTGTGCCGGCGTCCGTAGGCGTGCACGGCCGGGTTGGTGCGGCCGCGCAGGTAGATCTGCACGAAGGCGGGGCGGCGGTGATAGACGGCGACGAACGCGCTCATGATCGTGCGCACGAGCGTCGCGACCGTGACCGCCTCCCCGGCCGCCGTCAGGTCGGCCTCGAGGGCGGCGACGTCGGCGAGGACCTGGGCGTCCATCTCGGCCATGTCGCGCTCGATCAGGGCGAGGAAGACCTCGTCCTTGTCGGCGAAGTACTGGTAGAGCGAGGCCACCGGCACCCCGGAGGCGAGCGCGATGTCGCGGGTGGTGACCTGCTCCACTCCGCGGGCACAGACCAGCTCGGCCGCGGCGTCGAGGATCCGCTCGACCCGGCGCCGGCTGCGCTCCTGGGTCGGCACCCGCCGGCGCGCGGCGAGGCCGGCGTCCGCCGGGGGCGGGGCGAGACGAGGGGATTCCGTCGGCATGCCCGCCATAGTAGGGTGCCGGAACCGAACCTGACACATGTTCGTGTTTTGTTTCCGAACTGTTTCCGCCCAGCGCCCTGGAGCTCCCATGGACCCCTCGCCGCCCCGCTCCCTCCCCCTCGCCACGACACCGGTCACGCCGGTGCACCCGATCGCCGGCCGGCTCTCCCGCCGCACCCTGCTCGGCGGCGCCGCTCTCGGCACGGCACTCGGCGTCGGCGGGTTCGAGGAGCTCACCGGGCCGGCCTTCGCCGGCCGGCAAAGCGCGCTGCCGAGGAGCGTCGACGTCGTCGTGGTCGGCGCCGGCATCTCCGGCCTGGTCGCCGCCCGCGACGTGGCTCGCGGCGGCCGCAGCGTGCTGCTGGTCGAGGCCCGCGACCGGGTGGGCGGCCGGGTGCTCAACCACCGGCTGCGCTCGGGCGGTGTCATCGAGGCCGGCGGCGCGTTCGTGGGGCCCACCCAGGACCACATCCTGGCGCTGGCCCGCGAGCTGAAGGTGCCGACCTTCGCCGAGTACAACACCGGCAACAGCGTCTACATCTCCTCGCTGACCGGCCGCCAGGAGTACTCCGGCACGGTGCCGCCGGACCCCACGATCCTGCTCGACGCCGCGCTCCTGATCGAGCGCATCGACGGCTACGCCGCCGAGATCGACGTCTCCGCCCCGTGGGCGCACCCGAGCGCTGCCGAGTGGGACGCGATGACGCTCGGCGAGTTCATCCGGCGCAACAGCGTCAACGCCCCCGGCGTGGTGAACCTGATCAAGTCGTGGACCCAGCCGGGCTTCGGCGCCGACCCCGACGAGATCTCCCTGCTGTTCACGCTGTGGTACGTCGCGTGCTCGGGCAACGAGACCACCGTCGGCACCTTCGCCCGCAACTCCGACACCGCGAACGGCGCACAGGAGCAGCGGTTCGTGGGCGGCTCCCAGCTGATCCCGCACCGACTGGCCCGCAGGCTCGGCGACATCGTGGCGCTGGCCGCGCCGGTGCGCCGCATCGAGCAGCGCGACGGCCGGGCCGTGGTGCACACCGGCCGCGGCCGGGTGCGCGCGAAGCGGGTGATCGTGGCCGCTCCCCCGCCGCTGGTGCTCGACATCGACTGGTTCCCCCGGCTGCCGACCCGGCGGCTGCAGCTGCTGCGGCGCTCCGACATGGGCCAGCTGATGAAGTGCGACGCGGTCTATCCGACGCCGTTCTGGCGCGAGGCCGGCCTCAACGGCTTCGGCATCAACGACGCCGGCGCGGCCCGGGTCGTGTTCGACAACTCCCCGAAGAAGGGCGAGCCGGGGGTGCTGCTGGCCTTCGTCGGCGGCTCGACCTGGCGGGAGTACGGCGTGCTGCCCCGGGCCGAGCGCAAGCGTGCGGTGCTCGAGGGTTTCGCGGCGCTCTTCGGCGAGCAGGCGCTGCACCCGATCGAGTACACCGAGCAGGACTGGACCAAGGAGCGCTGGACCCGCGGCGGACCGACCGCGATGCACGCCCCGGGCACGCTGGCGAGCCTGGGCTCGGCGATCCGGCAGCCGTTCGGCCGGGTGCACTGGGCCGGCACCGAGACCGCGACCTACTGGTCGGGCTACATGGACGGCGCGGTCCGGGCCGGGCAGCGCGCCGCCGTCGAGGTGCTGGAGCGGCTGCGATGAGGCGGCTGCTGGCCGTCCTGGTCGCGGGCCTCCCCCTGCTGGCACCCCTGCTCGCGGTGCCGACCGCTGCCTCGGCCGCAGCCGAGGAGCCGGAGCGGTGGGCGACCGAGGTCTTCGCCCGGGTGCCGTCGCCGGGCTACCCGGCGTACGTGCACAAGCACACCAACGGCCGCGTCTATGCCGGCACCTACGTCAACAGCCAGGCGACCGGCGTGCCGTCGCGGGTGTTCGAGTGGACCGGCGACGGCACGCTGCTGCGCTCGTGGCCGATGCCGGGGCAGGTGCGCGACGGCGAGCACGGCGTGCAGGTGGCGCACCAGACGCGCAGCGGCCGGCTGGTGCTGCTGGAGACCTCCAAGCCTCGGGTGCTGACGCTGGACGTGCGCACCGGACGCTTCCGCACGCTGGCCCGCTTCCCCGACGGCGCGGTGCCCAACTACGCCACCTGGGGCCCGGGCGGCGCCCTCTACGTCACCGACTACGCCGCCGGGGTGATCTGGCGGGTCGGGCGCGACCGCGAACCGGAGCGGTGGTTCACCTCGCCGGCGCTGGAGGGGGTGCTCGGTCTCGGCACCACCGGCATCGGCTTCCGCCGCGGCAGCCGCGACCTGTTGATCACCCAGCAGACCACGACCGCGACACCGACCCGGGGGCATCTCTCGTCGCTGCCCGTGAACGCCGACGGCTCCCCGGGGGAGCTGCGCACGCTGTGGACCTCCGCGCCCGGCGACCTGCCCGACGGCTTCGGCATCGGTCGCTCGGGCCGGATCTACGTGGCGATGGCCGGGCTGTCGGCCCAGCTGGTCGAGCTGTCGGCCGACGGCGAGGAGCTGGGGCGGTTCCCCGAGACACCGCTCACCGGCGACAACGGCTCGCCGATCCCGTTCGACACCGCCTGCAGCGCCACCTTCCACGGCACCCGGGTGCTGGTCGCGAACCAGTCGGCCGTGCTCGGCGACGCCTCCCACCAGGCGATCCTGGCCGTCGAGGTCGGCGAGCGCGGCCGCGCGGCGTACCTTCCCCGGCCGGCGTGGGTGCGGTAGCACCGGCGCCGGGGTCGCCGTTCAGGCCCGCCGGTACTCGTTGACCACCACCCCTGAGCCGTACGCCGTGCTGCCGGTCAGCGCGAACGAGCGCGCTGCGTACGCCGTGTCGAACAGCGCCGGCCCGTCGCCGAGCACGAACGGGTTCACCTTGAGCACCAGCCGGTCCACCTCGTCGGCGAGCACCCCGGCGAGCTGACCGCCGCCGCACAGCCAGATGCCGACGCCGTCGGTCTGCTTGAGCCGGCGCACCTCGGCGACCGGGTCGGAGCCGACCACCCGGATCCCGTCGGGCACGTCCGCTGGACCGCGACGCCGGGAGAACACCACCTGCTCGTGCTGGGGGTAGGGGTCGCGGACGCCTTGGGAGAACCCCGCTGCGTAGGTGTTCCAGCCCATCAGCACACAGTCGATGCGGGCATGATCGGCCTCCAGGCCCATCGCCTCGAGTGCGACGGCCGGCAGCGTGTCGCGCCAGTCGCGGAAGAGCCACTCCATGTGGTCGCCCTCCACGGGGAACGCGGAGAAGTCTCCGTCGGGACCGGCGATCCGACCGTCCAGGGAGACCGCCACCAGGTAGGTCAGCTCGCGCATGAGTCCTCCTTCATTCACAACATCCGTAGTGGTCTAACTGAACGTACAACATCCGTAGTGGTTCCGCTAGGGTGGTCGCATGGCCCGCAACGAGGAGCGTCGACGAGCGCTCGCCGACGCCGGCCTGACGGTGCTCGCCCGCGAGGGCTCGCGCGGACTGACCCACCGCGCCGTCGACAGCACCGCCGGCGTCCCGCCGGGCACCTGCTCGAACTACTTCCGCTCCCGCGCCGCGCTCCTCGAAGGCCTCACCCGACGCATCTACGAGCGACTCGCGCCCGACCCCGCCGACCTGGAGCGGCTCGCGGGTCGCGCCCCCGACCGCGACCTCTTCGCCGACTACGTCCGCGACATCGTCCGGCGCCTCACCACCGAGCGCGAGGTCACGCTCGCCCTCTTCGAGCTGCGCCTCGAGGCGGCCCGCCGACCGGAGGTGGCCGCGATCCTCGCCGAGCAGCAGCGGGCGGGGTTCCGGGCCGATGTGGAGTTCAACGAGTCGGCCGGCCTGCCGGGCGGGGCGGCGGAGATCGCGCTGTTCCACTACGCCCTCGACGGGCTGGTGCTCGATCGACTGACCGCTCCCATCGACCCCGACACCACCACCGACAGGGTCGTCGACCAGCTGGTCGCCCGGCTGCTCCCCTGACCGCCCCGCCGACATCACTAGGCTCAGCCTCCGTGAGCGCACTCGCGAGACTCGTCGACCAGGGCCTGATGGCCCCCGACTGGGCGGCGGCCCTGGCCCCGGTCGACGGCCGGATCGAGGCGATGGGCCGGTTCCTGCGCGACGAGCTGGCCGCGGGGCGCCGCTACCTGCCACACGGGGAGCGGATCTTCCGCGCCTTCGAGCGGCCGCTCGCCGACGTGCGGGTGCTCGTGGTCGGCCAGGACCCCTACCCCACACCGGGCCACCCGATCGGGCTCAGCTTCGCCGTCGACGCGCACGTGCGGCCGGTGCCGCGGAGCCTGGCCAACATCTACACCGAGCTGCGTGCGGATCTCGGCGTCGAGCCGCCGGCCCACGGCGACCTCACCGCCTGGGCCGACCGTGGCGTGATGCTGCTCAACCGGGTGCTCACCGTCCGGCCCGGCGAGGCAGCCTCCCACCGCGGCCGGGGGTGGGAGGAGGTCACCGAGTGCGCGATCCTGGCACTGGTACGCCGAGGGGGTCCGCTGGCGGCGATCCTCTGGGGCCGCGACGCCCAGGGCCTCAAGCCGCTGCTGGCGCCGCAGGTGCCGTGGGTGGAGTCGCCGCACCCCTCTCCGTTGTCGGCGAGCCGGGGGTTCTTCGGCTCGCGCCCGTTCAGTCGGGTCGACCGGCTGCTCGAGGAGCAGGGTGCCGCAGGACTGGACTGGTCGCTCCCTCCGGAATAAAGTTGAATCATCAACTAGTTGGAGTGAGCATGACCCCGCCCCTCGTGCACCCCGTCCCGGCCGCGTCCAGCCCGGAGCCCGGTCGGATGCCCGCGCTCTATCTCGGCCACGGCGCGCCCCCGCTGCTCGACGACCCCATCTGGTCGGGCCAGCTGGCCGGCCTCGCGGCCGAGCTGCCGCGCCCCACCGCGATCCTGATCGTCAGCGCCCACTGGGAGTCGGCCCCGGTCAGCCTCACCGCGAGCGGCGCCCCGCTGGTCTACGACTTCGGCGGCTTCGACCAGAGGTACTACCGGATGACCTACCAGACTCCGGACGCCACCGAGCTCGCCCGCAAGGTCGCCGCGCTGATGCCGAGCACCGAGCCGGTTCACCAGCACACCAGCCGGGGCCTCGACCACGGCGCCTGGGTGCCGCTGAAGATCATGTACCCCCAGGCCGACGTCCCGGTCCTCCAGATGTCTCTGCCGACCCATGACCCCGAGCGACTGATGCGGCTCGGCGAGCGGCTGCGCCCGCTGCGCGCCGAGGGCGTGCTGATCATCGGCTCGGGCTTCCTCACCCACGGTCTGCCGTTCCTGCGCGAGTTCCGCATCGAGGCGGCCGCCCCCGGCTGGTCCAGCGACTTCGACGCCTGGGCCGGCGAGGCCCTGGCCCGTGGCGACGTCGACGAGCTGGCCCGCTACCGCGACACCGCGCCGGGCATGCCCTACGCCCACCCCACCGTCGAGCACTACACGCCGCTGTTCGTCACCCTCGGCGCCGCCACCGACCCCGGGACCCCGGGGCGACAGGTCATCGACGGCTTCTGGATGGGGCTCTCCAAGCGCAGCCTCCAGGTCGCCTGACGTCACAGCACGCCCCCGGCACCTGATCCAGACCCTGGCCACGGAGCGGTGACCACCCCACCACGAGCGACAGGTCAACACCCCCTCACCCACCACGAGTGACAGGTCAGCGGGTGGACATCGACCACGAGTGGCAGGTCAGCGAAGGGTCACCAACCCCGCAGACAGGCAGCCCGAGACATCGCGGCGCAGCCGCGAAACCCCCTCACACCCGGGGTCGGTGAGCCCGGCGCCGGGCGCGGGGAGGGGCGGCGGAGCCGGAGGGGCCCCGAGGCCGTGGATGGGCCTGGCCCCCGCCCCGTGAGGAACGAGCGGAGCGGGCGGTTTGGCCGAGCGGGCCCCTCCGGCGCAGCCGACCCACCCCACCCACAACCACCGCAGGGCTCACTAACACCCCGAAGCCCCGCGCAGCGGACAGCCACACCGACCACGAGTGACAGGTCAGCGGGGCAGCATCGACCACGAGTGACGGTTCAGCGGGTGAACATCGACCACGACTGGCAGGTCAGCGAAGCGCCACCAACCCCGAAGACAGGCCACCCCCGAGACATCGCGGCGCAGCCGCGAAACCCCTCCACCCGGGTTCGGTGAGCCCGGCGCCGGGCGCGGGGTGGGGCGGCGGAGCCGGAGGGGCCCCGAGGCCGTGGATGGGCCTGGCCCCCGCTCCGTGAGGAACGAGCGGAGCGGGTGGTTTGGCCGAGCGGGCCCCTCCGGCGCAGCCGACCCGCCCCACCCACCACCACCCCAGGGCTCACCAGCACCACGACGCCCCGCGCAGCGGAAAGCCCCGCGTAGCGGCGACCTACCGCACGCGCAGCCGCCGCATCAGCTTCAGCGACGTCTGCATCTGCTTGACGTACTCGTCGTAGTCCTGGCCCGGACGGGCACCCATGACCTGCTTCTTGAGCACCGCGAGGTTCTGCACGTCGGTGTACTTCAGCAGCCCCTGGTCGCCGTGCCGGGCGCCGACGCCGGACTGCTTCACCCCGCCGGACGGGGTGCCCTTCGAGGCGTAGGCGGTGGCGAGCGAGTCGTTGACGTTCACGTTGCCGGAGTGGATCCGCTTGGCGACCTTGACCGCCTCGTCGAGGTCGGTGCCCCACACCGAGGCGTTGAGGCCGTAGTCGGTGTCGTTGGCCAGCGCGACCGCCTCGTCGACGGTGCGGTAGCGGTGCAGCGCCACCACCGGCCCGAAGGTCTCGCACGACCCGGCGAGCATGTCGGGGGTCACCCCCTCCAGCACGGTCGGCTCGAAGAACGCCGGCCCGATGTCGGGGCGCGGCCGGCCGCCGGTCAGCACGGTGGCGCCCTTGGCGACGGCGTCCTCGACGTGCGACTGCACCCGCCGCATGTGGTCGACGGCGACCAGCGAGCCCAGCTCGGGCCCGAAGTCGTACGACGCGCCGAGCCGCAGCGCCTCGGCCGCGCGGACGAACTTGGCCTTGAACTCGTCGTAGCGCGTCTCGGGCACGTAGATGCGCTCGATGTGCATGCAGATCTGGCCGGTATTGCCGAACACCCCGAACAGGGCGCCCTGCACCACCTCGTCGAGGTCGGCGTCGGGCAGCACCACGAGCGGGTTCTTGCCGCCGAGCTCGAGGCAGCAGCCGATCAGGTTGCGGCCGGCCCGCTCGCCGATCACCCGGCCCGTCGCCGTGGAGCCGGTGAACATGACGTAGTTGGCGTTGTCGATCAGGGTGGGGCCCACGTCGGGGCCCTCGCCGCAGACCACCTGGAACAACCCCTTGGGCAGTCCGGCCTGCTCGAGCAGCGAGATCCCGTAGAGCGGGGACAGCGCGGTCTTGTTGTCGGGCTTGACCACCACCGCGTTGCCGGCCATCAGCGCGGGGATCGCGTCGGAGAGGCCGGTGGCGAACGGGAAGTTCCAGGGCGCGATGATGCCGACCACGCCCTTGGGCTGGCGGATCTCGGTGGAGGTGGACAGCACCGGGATCGGGCCGCCCCGGGTGACCGGAGCGAGCAGCTTCGGCGCCCGGCGCAGGTAGTGGCTGATGATCATCGGCGGGTCGCAGGACTCCTCGACCGCCATCCGCCGGTTCTTGCCGGACTCGGCCTGGATCAGGTCGGCGATCACCGGCTGGTTGTCGACGATCAGCGAGTGGGCCTTGCGGAAGACCTTCAGCCGCTTGCGCAGCGGCCACTGGGCCCACTCGGCCTGGGCGGCCCGGGCGGTGGCGAAGGCCCGCTCGATGTCGGCGGGGCTGGACTGCGGCAGCTCGACGAGGGTCTCGCCGGTGTAGACCTCGGTCAGCGGCCAGGTGTGGCCGAGCCCGCCCGGCACCCGGGCGACCAGGCCGCGCAGGAAGTCGTCGGTGAGCGTCGCCGGCCGGACCGGGCGCGCGGCCGTCGGGGCCGGCGTACCGCTGCTGCCGGCTCGGGCGTTGGTGACGTCGGGGGCGGTGGTGGTCATCGCAGGATCAGCTCCGCTGCCTTCTCGCCGATCATGATCGCCGGCGCGTTGGTGTTGCCGCCGGTGATCGACGGCATGATCGAGGCGTCCGCGACGCGCAGGCCCTCGACGCCGCGGACCTTGAGCTCGGGGTCGACGACCGCGCGCTCGTCGACGCCCATCCGGCAGGTGCCGACGCCGTGGTAGACCGAGGTGGCCCGGTTGAGGATCGCCTGCCGCAGCTCCTTGCCCTGCAGGTGCACCCCGGGGTGGATCTCCTCCTTGACGTGGCCGCCCATCGCGGCGCTGTTCATGATCTCGCGGATCATCTCCGAGCCCTCCGCGAGCACCTCGAGGTCGGCGGGCTCGGCGAGGAAGTTGAAGTCGATCAGCGGGGCCTGGGTGGGGTCGGAGGAGGCCAGCCGCAGGGTGCCGCGGGACTTGGGGTAGATCAGCGTCGACATCAGCGTGATCGAGGGGCGCAGGTCGACGTCGTGCCGGATCGGCTCGTCCTGGTTGGGCGAGACGTAGGCCCAGGGCAGCAGGTGCAGCTGCAGGTCGGGCACGTCGGTGGCCTGCGAGGTGCGCACGAAGCCGACCGACTCGAAGACCGAGTTGGCCAGGAACGAGTCACCGCGCAACACCTCCTTGACCAGCCCCTTGGCGAAGAACGACGCGTTGCCCTTCATGGTCGAGGAGGTGGCGTGGAAGGTGAGCGCGTGGAAGAGGTGGTCGTGCAGGTTGTCGCCGACCGGCAGGTCGGCGACCACGGGCAGGCCCAGCTGACGCAGGTGGTCGCCGTGGCCGACGCCGGAGAGCATCAGCAGCTGCGGGGAGCCGACGAACCCGGCCGAGAGGACGACCTCCTGCGAGGCGCGCACCACGCGGACCCGGCCGTCCTTGTCCTGCACCTCGACGCCGACGGCGCGTCCGTTCTCGATCACGACGCGCCGGGCGAGCACCCGGGTCTGCACGTCGAGCGTGGGCACGTGCTGGTGGTGGATGTAGCCGCGGGAGGCGGAGTAGCGCAGCCCGTCGGCGGCGTTCTGCTGCATCCGGGCGATGCCCTCCTGCGACTCCGCGTTGTAGTCGTCGAGGATCTTCACGCCGAGGGTGTCGGCGGTGGCCTGGATGAAGTGGAGGGTGCCCTCCTGCGGGGTCTTGTTGCGGGTGATCTTGATCGGCCCGCCCGCGCCGCGGAAGTCGTTGGCGCCGTCCTCGAAGTCCTCCATCCGCTTGTACGCCGCGTTGACGCTGTCGGCGTCCCAGCCGACGTTGCCCTCGGCGGCCCAGGAGTCGTAGTTGGCGCGGTTGCCCCGCACGTAGACCATGCCGTTGATCGAGCTGGAGCCGCCGAGGACCTTGCCGCGGGGCACCGGCATCCGGCGGTTGAGGATGTGCTTCTGCGGCACCGAGTAGTAGCCCCAGTCGACCATCCGCTTGATCTTGGGCTCGGCGTGCATCGGGCCGATCATGCCGGGCTTCTTGGTGAGGAACCGGTTGTCGTGCTTGCCCGCCTCGAGCAGGATCACGCTCTTGCCGGCCAGCGCCAGCCGGCCGGCCAGGGCGGCGCCGGAGCTGCCGGACCCGACGACGACGTACTCGGCTTCGTTCAACGGCTGCTTCTTGGCCATGGGCCCGCTCCTGCTCGTGTGGTGCCGCCGCGGCGACAGGTGGGACAGGCGGTTTCACATACCCTCGGAATGTGTCCGCCGGCACACTGTAACGCGTTCTAGTTCTGCCGGGAAGGGGCACCACGGAGCGGAACTCGCCCGTTCCGGCGACGATGGCCGCGGCCTCTCGAGACGTCACCCGTTCCCCGACACGCCGCGGAACGGCGGGAATCTCTGACGCCTCGGCGCCAACCTGTGGCCCGCACCATGGCGGCGAGCGAAGCGGGCTCCGAGCCGTTCCCGGCGAAGCCGGGCCGCGGAGCGGGGCCGTAGTCTGCGGCCCGTGAAGATCCTGTCGATCCAGTCCTCGGTGGCCTACGGCCATGTCGGCAACTCGGCGGCGGTGTTCCCGCTGCAGCGGCTGGGCCACGAGGTGTGGCCGGTGCTGACGGTGCACTTCTCCAACCACACCGGGTACGGCGCGTGGCGCGGGCCGCTGCTCGACCCGACCGACGTGGCGGAGGTGATCGCGGGCATCGGTGACCGGGGCGTGCTCGGGGAGGCCGACGCGGTACTGTCGGGCTACCAGGGCGACCCGGCGGTGGGCGGGGTGATCCTGGACGCGGTGGCGCGGGTCAAGGAGCAGAACCCGGACGCGGTCTACTGCTGCGACCCGGTGATGGGCGACGTGGGGCGCGGCATGTTCGTGCGGCCGGGCATCCCGGAGTTCCTCCGCGACACGGTGGTGCCGCAGGCCGACATCATCACGCCGAACCAGTTCGAGCTCGACTTCTTGTCCGGCCGCACGACCTCGACGATGGCCGAGGTGCTGGAGGCGGTCGACGTGGTGCGCGAGCGTGGGCCGCGCGACGTCCTGGTGACCAGCGTGCTGCACGACGACATCCCCGCCGAGACCCTGGAGATGGTGGCGGTCTCCGACGAGGGCGCGTGGGCGGTGACCACGCCGTTGCTGCCGATCGCCCCGAACGGCTGCGGCGACGTGACGGCGGCGCTCTACCTGGCCCACCTGCGCAGCACGGGCTCGCCGGCGGCGGCACTGGAGCGCACCACCGGCACGGTGTTCGCGGTGCTGGAGCAGACGCTGGCGGCCGGCACCCGCGAGATCCGGCTGGTCGCCGCCCAGGACGCGATCGCCGACCCGCCGACGAGGTTCACCGCCCGTCGCCTGCGTTGACGCCGAGGGGTCACAGATTCCCGCCGTTTCGCGGCGTGTCGCGGAACGATCGACCCCTCGCCGACCTCGGGCCACTGGCTACGGTGGCCGACATGCTCCCTCGACTCTCCCAACGACTCGCGGCCACGGTGGTCGCCGCGGCCCTGGCTGCGTCGGTCTCCGCCTGCGGCGACGACGAGGCCGCACCGGCCGACGACGGCCGGGCGTGGAATGACGCCGACGTCGCGTTCGCGACCGACATGATCCCGCACCACGCCCAGGCCCTCACCCTGGTCGACCTCACCGTCGGGCGGCGACTCTCGCCCGAGCTGACCGGGCTCGCCGAGCAGATCCGCAGTGCCCAGGCGCCCGAGATCGAGCAGATGAGCGACTGGCTGCAGGAGTGGGGCGAGGAGATCCCCGCCACCGGACGCGACCACGTGCACGCGCACGGCTCCGAGGACGAGGGCGAGGCGGGCGACGAGATGGACCAGATGCACGGCGACATGCCGGGCATGGTCGGCAGCGAGGACCTCGACGAGCTCGAGTCACTGAAGGGCGAGGCGTTCGAGGAGCGCTGGCTGGAGCTGATGATCGGTCACCACGAGGGCGCGATCGAGATGGCCCAGGCGGCCCAGGAGGACGGCGAGTTCCCGGGCGTGGTGGAGCTGGCCGAGGCCATCGAGGAGGGCCAGCAGGCGGAGGTCGACCAGATGGAGCAGCTGCTCGCCGACTGACCGCCGCGCGCCACCCGCGCGGGCGGGGGCCGCGATGCGGCGTGGAGCCGGTGACAGGAATCGAACCCGCGACATCTTCTTTACAAGAGAAGCGCTCTACCAACTGAGCTACACCGGCGCGCGGCTCATCGTAGTGGGCTGCCGGCACAGCCGGGTCGTGTGCCCCACGACGCGCTCCTGCGCGTGCTCAGGCACACGACCCCGACCCGCCAGGCCGGAACGTGTCAGGTCAGAACATGCCGGCGTCGACGGCCATCACATCGCCGGTGATCGACCGGGTCTGCGGCGAGGAGAGGAACACGATGGCGGCCGCGACCTCGTCGGGTCCGAGGAAGCCGTGCGGCAGCAGCCCGTGCAGCCGGTCCTGCACCTTGGGGTCCAGATCGGTCGGATAGCGCGCGGCGACCTGGTCGATCATCGGGGTCATCACTCCCCCGGGGCAGATCGCGTTGACCCGGACGCCGTCGGGCGCCAGCTCGAGGGCCAGCGAGCGGGTGAGCTGCACCAGCCCGCCCTTCGCGGCGCCGTACGCCGCGGCGTACGGCTGCGGGATCCGGCCGGCCACCGAGGCGACGTTGACGATGCAGCCGCGGCTGGCGCGCAGGTGGGCGAGCGCCGCCTGGATCATCAGGAACGGGCCCTTGAGGTCGACCGCGAGCACGCGGTCCCACTCGGCCTCGGTGATCGTCTCGACCCGGCCGAACTGCACCACGCCGGCCACGTTGGCCAGCACGTCGATCCGCCCATGCTCGGCGGCCCGCGCGATCGCGGCCTCGACGGAGGCCCGGGAGGCGACGTCGCAGTGCACGAACTCCACGCCGTCGGGGACGCTGTCACCGAGGTCGAGGCCGAGGACGGTGTCGCCCTGGTCGGCGAACTGGCGGGCGGTGGCGTGGCCGATGCCGGAGGCGGCACCGGTGACGACGACGACGCGGGGCTCGGCCCCGGGCTGGCTGCTCTGCATGGGCGGACGGTAGCAGCAGACTAGAACGCGTTCTAGTGTTGCTGCGACTGGTCGGGACCGGCATCCGCGACCCGTGACCAGACTTGAACCTCGCCTGAGGTTCCCGCCAGGATGCCACGGTGACCCTGCTGACGATCGGGCAGCTGGCAGAGCGATCGGGCGTCGCCCCGTCCGCCATCCGCTTCTACGAGGAGCGCGGCTTGCTGCGCGCCACCCGCACCGCCGGCAACCAGCGGCGCTACGAGCAGGCGACCCTGCGGCGGCTGGCGTTCATCCGCACCGCCCAACGCGTCGGGCTCTCGCTCGAGGAGGTCGCGAGCGCCCTGTCCACGCTGCCTGACGAGCGCACCCCCACCAAGGCCGACTGGAGCCGACTCAGCCGCGCCTGGCGACCCCGCCTCGACGAACAGATCGAACGACTCCAGCGGCTGCGCGACAGCCTCGACGGCTGCATCGGGTGCGGCTGCCTCAGCCTGAAGACCTGCGCGCTCAGCAACCCCGGCGACCGGGTCGCGCCGCGGGGACCCGGCGCGGTGTTCCTGGAGCCGCGCGGCACAGCGGGGGGCTAGCCTCGCAGGGTGGCACTCCACATCGTCGCCAACCGGCCAGACCCGGCGATCCTCACCCTGCCCTGGGGGGTCCCGCTCGAGGAGTGGACCAGCGAGCACGTGGTCCCTCTCCCCCGCGGCCTGTCCCGGCACATCGTGCGGATCGTGCGGCTGCGGGGGTCGACCTACGCCGTGAAGGAGACCGTCGAGCCGATCGCGTTCCGCGAGTACCGCATGCTGCGCGACCTGCAGCGGCTCGGGCTCCCCGCGGTCAGCCCCCAGGGCGTGGTCACCGGCCGGGTCGACGCCCGGACCGGCGAGGAGCTGCCCGCCGCGCTGCTCACCGAGCACCTGCAGTTCTCACTGCCCTACCGCAGCCTGTTCACCCACGGGCTGACCGCCGACAACCTGCCCTCGCTGGTCGACGCGCTCGTGGTGCTGCTGGTGCGGCTGCACCTGGCCGACTTCTTCTGGGGCGACGTGTCGCTGTCGAACGTGCTGTTCCGGCGCAGCGCCGGCGACTTCGCGGCGTACCTCGTCGACGCCGAGACCGGGGAGCTCAAGCCCAGCCTGTCGGCCTCGATGCGTGAGTACGACCTGACGATCGCCACCGAGAACGTCTTCGCCGAGCTGCTCGACCTGCAGGCGAGCGAGTCGCTGACCGCGGAGGTGCGGGCACACGACATCGTCGACATGCTCGCCGAGCGCTACCACGCGCTGTGGCGCGAGCTCACGGCCGAGGAGGAGTTCGCCGGCCACGAGGTCTGGCGCATCGACCGCCGCGTCGAGCGGCTCAACGACCTCGGCTTCGACGTCGACGAGCTCGACATCGTGACCGACTTCGACGGCGACCGCATCCGCATCCGGCCCAAGGTGGTCGAGCTGGGCCACCACCGCCGCGAGCTGCAGGGACTCACCGGCCTGCACGTCGAGGAGGCGCAGGCCCGGCGCCTGCTCAACGACATCGCCCGGTTCACCGCCAAGTACGACCTGGGCCGCGAGGACCGCCAGCTGGTCGCCGCCCGGTGGCTGAACGAGGTGTTCGAGCCGGTGATGGCGATGGTGCCTCCCCAGGCGCGCGGCAAGCTGGAGCCCGCGCAGATCTTCCACGAGATGCTGGTGCACCGGTGGTACCTCTCCGAGAGCGCCGGCCGCGAGGTCAGCACCCTCGACGCCGTCCGCAGCTACATCGACACGGTGCTGCTGAAGCGGCCCGACGAGGCGGTCACCGAGCCGCAGTGAGCGCCGCCTCCCCACGCGTTGCCGACGCCCCGGCTCAGGGCCGGCAGACCCGGCAGGGGGTGAGGTGGGCGTTGTTCTCGCCGACGGGGTGCAGGTCGTCGCGGTGGGCGATCAGCGCGCAGTCGCGGCGGTGGATCGTGGTGCCCTCACCGGCGGTGACCGGGATCGCGGCGGTGTCGACGCCCTGGTCGTTGATGGCCGCCGAGCGCGAGGTCACGTCGGCGAGCACCAGCAGGGTGTCGGCCAGCCGCTTCGACGACTCGCGGCCGTCGTCGGCGATCCGGGCCAGCCAGGCGCCGAAGTAGAGGAACCCGCCGACGAAGGTCAGGCCGAGCCCGAGCAGGCCGCCGGAGACGAGGTAGGAGAGCTGGTCGTACTGGTACGGCGTGTTGGCGGCGCCGTACCAGCCCAGCACGATCACGACCAGGCCGAGCGGCAGCAGGACCGCCCCGGCCCAGAACAGCACGACCTGCAGCAGCGCGTAGTGGTTGTTCTTCAGCGGCGCGGCACCGCTGGAGGTGCGGCCGGCGCCGGCGCGAGGCAGCGCGGTGCCGGCGCCCAGCCGGCTGCCGCTGGCCCGGGTGGTGCCGGCGGGGCCGCCGGCGGGAGTGGTCATCGCGGTCATCTGGATCAGGCCTTCCTGGGCGGGCGGGGGTCAGGCTTTGCGGAGGTCGGGCAGGCCACAGTCGAGGCCGTGCGGGCAGGCGGCGCCGCCACCGAGCGCGAGCGCCCCGATCCGGCGCAGCCAGCTTCCGGCGACGGTCGCGGCGGCGATGCCGGCGAAGAGCAGGAAGCCGGGGATCGAGAACAGCGGCGGCAGACCGGCGCCCATCGGGGCGGCGTCGGTGAGGTCGCCGTCGGCGCCGTCACCGGCCGCGCCGGCGCCGGCGTCGGCGGGCGGGACGTCGCCCGAGGCGACCCCGCCGGTGCCGCCGACGGCGCCACCGTCACCGGCGGCGGAGCCGTCGGCGTCGTCCACGGGCTCACCGTTGGGGTCGTTGTCGGGCACATCGTCGGGCATGTCGAGCCCCTGGACGGTGTCGACGGTGCTGGTCGCGGCGCCGAGGGTGACCACGACGCGCGGCGCCAGCCCGACGACCGTCTGCAGGAGGGTCTTGAGCTCGCCGGCCTCGGCGGGGATCTGGTCGAGGATCTGCTGCAGGGGCAGCGCCTTGAGGTGCCCCTTGAGCACGGCCAGGTCGAGGTCGACGACGATGCCGCCGACCCGGCTCACGGCCTTGTCACCGTCGCGCTTGAGGGTGGGTGCGGGCGTCGAGATGGAGATGCCGAGCTGGCCCAGCGCGGCGGCGGGGTCGTCGGGCAGGCCGGGGATGGGCGCCGGCGAGCCGGCCGCGACCAGGCCGTCGGAGCCGATCGCGAACTCCTGCCCGGCGATCGACAGCGAACCGTAGACCGCCCGCCCCGCGGGCTTGCCCTTCGCGCCGTCGCTGCTGGCGACGGCCTTGGCGGCGATGCCCTGGAGCGTGACCAGCCCGCCGAGCAGGCTCACCTCGCCGAGCGCCGAGCGGGAGACGGTGCGGACCTCGCCGGGGCTGAGCTTCGACTCGGTGGTCGAGACGTAGCCGGCGAAGTCGATCAGGCCGGCAAGCTCCGGGGGCAGCCCGGGCACGGACCCGCCGCCGGGCGCCTCCTCGGGCTCCTCGCCCTCGTCCTCGCCCTCGCCGGCGGCCGCGGTGCTGCCGCCGGTGATGGCCTGCCCGAACTGGGTCAGCAGGTCGGTCGCCTGGCCATCGCCCTCCCGGCCCTCCTGGCCGCCGCCGAGCGCCGCCAGGCCGCCGAGGCCGGGCAACCCGGGGAGGCCCTCGAGGCCGGGGATCTCGGGGAGCCCGGGAATGCTGGGGACGCCGTCGCCGCCGTCCTCGTCGCCGCTGTCACCCGAACCGGCGCCGCCGGGGGCGGGGTCCTGGAGCTGCCCGTCGAGGGAGAACCCGGTCTCGGCGATGGTGTGCTCGGGGCTGGCGCTGGTGCGCATGACCATGCCCGGGATCGGCTCGTCGGCCTGGGACGGCTCGCCGGTGGGCGAGCTGGAGTTCACCTGGATCGGGTAGCCGTTCTCGCCCAGCTGGGGCGGCAGCCCGAGCTGCTCGACGAAGGTCTTGAGCCCTTCGCCGACCGGGTCGCCGGGCCACAGCCAGCTGGCGCGGCCCAGGGAGCTGCCGGAGTCGGCCTCGACCTTGGAGTAGCCGAGCATCAGCTCCAGCTGCGGGGTCGCGGGGATCGGGATCGTCGGCTCGTAGATCTGCAGGTGCACCGGTGCCGCCCAAGCGCTGGTGCTGTAGCCGCTGAACGCGGGCGCGTCGCTGCCGTCCTCCGCGGCGCCGGCGGGGCCGGCCACGGTGGTCGGGAGCCCACCGGCCACCAGGCCTGCGGCGAGCAGCGGCAGGGCGACCCGGGCGGCGGCCCGGCGGGGGCCGCGGCGGGCGAGGGGATGCTGGCCGCTCATGCGGCACCTCCGAGGATGACGTCGGACATGGTTTCGAGGACTTCGGCGGGTTCGCCGGTGGCGACGATGCGGCCGCCGGTCATCACCGCGGCGTAGTCGGCGACCCGCAGCGCGGTGCGGGCGAACTGCTCGATGCACAGGATCGAGACGCCGCTCTCGGCGATCTGGGCGACGGTGTCGTAGAGCTCGTCGACGATCAGCGGCGCCAGGCCCATGGAGAGCTCGTCGAGCAGCAGCAGCGCCGGGTCGGAGGAGAGCGCCCGCGACATCGCGAGCATCTGCTGCTCACCGCCCGACATCGTGCCGGCCAGCTGGTTGCGCCGCTCGGCGAGCCGGGGGAAGTAGGAGTAGGCGGTCTCGAGCACCGCGTCGGTGGGGACCCCGGCGTAGGACATCAGCGTGAGGTTCTCCTCGACGGTGAGGTTCGGGAAGACCGAGCGCCCCTCGGGCACGGTGCACAGGCCGAGCCGGGCCAGCTCCTCGGAGCCGGCGTTCTGCACGTGCACGCCGCCGAGGTGGATGTCTCCGGAGGTGGCCTTCTTCTGCCCGGAGACCACCTTGACCAGCGTCGACTTGCCGGCTCCGTTGGGGCCCAGCAGCGCCATCACCGCGCCCTTGGGGACCTTGAGGTCGACGCCGCGCAGCACCTCGATCCGGCCGTAGGCGGCGTGCAGGTCGCAGATCTCGAGGATCGGGATGCTCATCGGGGTCCCCGCGGAGTCGTGAGGCGGAGGAGCGCAGCGGAGGAGCCGAGCGAGTCCGTGGGGTGGTTCATTGGTTGACCTCTCGAGGGGCGGGGGGTACGGCGGGCAGCACGGTGGTCTCGTCGGCGGCGCCCACCGGTGCCGCCCCCAGTGCGGCACCGACCGGCTGGAGGTCGGTGCGGGTCGTCTCGACCGCCGACTCGGCGTAGGCCACCCCGGCGCCAGCCCCCCGGTCCGCCTCGCCGGCCTGGTCGGCCTCGTCTGCCTCGTCGGCATAGCCGAGGTAGGCCTGCTGGACCGCGGGGTCGTTGCGGATGTCGGCGGGGCTGCCGGAGGCGATCACCGATCCGAAGTCGAGCACGTGGATGTCGTCGCAGACCCGCATCACCAGGTCCATGTCGTGCTCGACCATCAGGATCGCGCGGCCCTCGCCGGCGAGCTCGATCAACAGGTCGCCGAACGCGTCGGTCTCGGTCTCGTCGAGGCCCGAGGAGGGCTCGTCGAGCAGCAGCAGCTTCGGGTCGCCGGCCAGCGCCCGGGCCAGCTCGAGCAGCCGGGCGGTGCCGGTGGGGATCGAGTCGGCCCGCTCGGCGGCGTACGCCGCGATGCCGACCCGCTCGAGCAGCGCGTCGATGTCGGCGGCGACCGGCCGGACCAGCCCGGTGATGCCGCGGTGGATGTCGAAGGCGACCCGCACGTTCTCCCGCACGGTCAGCGAGCCGAAGGCCTCCAGGCGCTGGAAGGTGCGGGCGATGCCGCGGTGTGCCCGGCGGTGCACCGGCATCGAGGTGACGTTGCGGCCGTCGAGCCAGACCCGCCCGCGGGTGGGCTTCTGCAGCCCGGTGATCACGTTGAAGCAGGTGGTCTTGCCGGCGCCGTTGGGCCCGATCAGCCCGGTGATCCGGCCGGCGTCGACGCTGAACGCCGCCTCGTTGACGGCGGTGACGCCGCCGAACTGGACCACGACGTCCTCGACCTCGAGCAGCGGCCGGCCGCCGACGGCGGCGTGCCGGGAGGCCCGGCGTCCGCCGCCCTCGGGCCTGGAGCTGGACCTACCGAGCATGGGCGGGGACCTCCTGGTGCGGCGGCGAGACGGGGGACGTCGCGGCGGGCGCCGGGGGGTAGAGCTCGTGGGCGGCGGCCCGATCGAGGTCGAGCGGCTCGTCGACGGAGCCGCTGGCCGGGAGCTCGGCGGGCTGGGCCCGGCCGGGCAGGACCGGCAACCGGGACCGCACCCGTGGCCCGATCTCGGCGTCGAGCCAACGGCCCAGCTTGAACAGCAGGTTGGCCAGGCCGTTGGGGTCGCGGCCCAGCGCCACCGCGCCGAAGCCGAGCACCGCGAAGACCAGGCCGGCGAGCTCGGGCCGCGAGCTCTGCAGCACCGGCAGCAGCATCAACCCGATGCCGCCGAGCGTGGCGCCGGTGACCGAGGTGACCCCGCAGACCACCGCGAGCAGCAACAGCGGGAGGCTGTTGAAGAACTGGAAGTCGGCCGCGCCGATGGTGCCGCGCAGCCCGGCGAAGAGGCCACCGGCGAGCCCGGCCATGCCGGCCGAGAGGCCGAACAGGCCGACCCGGAACCAGCGCATGTCGAGCCCGAGGGTGCCGCAGGCGGCGGGGCTGTCGCGCATCGCGATCAGCACCCGGCCCAGCACCCCGCGGCGCATCCACAGCAGCGCCAGCGCCATCGCGACCAGGAACCCGGCCATCAGCAGCACGTAGCCGGCGGTCGAGGCCACCTGCAGCCCGAGGATCGACATCCGCTCGGCCTGCAGCGTGCCGTTGAAGCCGAAGGCGAACTCGGCCTGGAAGATCATCTTGTCCATGAGCACGCCGAACGCGAGCGTGGAGAGCGCGAGGTAGAGGCCGGTCAGCCGCAGCACCGGCAGCGCCACCAGGGCGCCGACCCCGGCGGCGATCAGCGCCGAGAGCAGCAGGCCGTAGAGGTTCGGCTCGTCGAGCTTGGCGTAGGCCAGGGCGCCGACGCCGGCGAAGGTGAACTGCGCCAGCGACACGTGGCCGCCGTAGCCGGTGAGCAGCACCAGCGAGAGCATCACCATCGCGTACGTGGCGGCGGTGCCGACCAGCAGCAGGTCGGCGTCGCCCATCGCGCCGGCGAGCAGCGCCACGAGCAGCAGCAGCCCGGCGCCCCAGCCCAGGGCCTTCGGCGTGGAGGGCAGCGGCGCGGACACGATGCCCTTGACCTGCCCGATCCGCAGCTGGGCCTGGGGCATCGCCACGATCACGACGAACAGGAACAGCGCCGGCACCACCGCGCGGATGCCCGACATGAACCCGTCGCTGGGCAGGTAGGCCACGGCGAACGACTGCAGGATGCCCAGCCCCATCGCCCCGACGAAGGTCAGCGGCAGGCTCTTGAGCCGGCCCAGCATCGCGGCGGCGTAGGCGTTGATCACCAGCAGCGTCAGGTCGTAGTAGGCAAGCCCGATCACCGGTGAGAGCAGGATGCCGGCCAGGGCGGCCAGCGAGATCCCGATCGCCCACGACAGCGCGGCCACGGTGTCGGGGCGGCCGCCGAAGAGCTTGAGCAGCTCGGGGTTGTCGACGCTGGCCCGCATCGCGGTGCCCACCCGGGTGCGGTTGAGCAGGGCGTAGAGCGCGATCGCGACCACGCCGGAGAGCACGATCGTGATGATCTGGTGGGCGGTGACGTAGGTGCTGCCGAGCTGGATGCCGCTGGCGGCCATGAACGGCGGCACCACGCGCGGCTCGGGCGGCCAGACGAACTGCGCCAGACCGATCAGGCCGACGAACAGGCCGACGGTCACCACCAGCGACACGCTCACCGGGCCCTCGCCGAGGCCGCGGGTGACGAACCGCTGGATGAACCAGCCGATGGCCGGCGCGACCACGCCGAGGACCAGCACCAGCGAGAGCCACAGCGGCAGGCCCTGCCGCTGGGAGAAGTCCCAGAAGGTGAACGCCAGCACCATGCCGAACGCGCCGTGGGCGATGTTGAACACCCGGGTCGTGGTGTAGGTGAGCACCAGGCCGCTCGCGGCGATGGCGTAGGCCGCCCCGGTGAACAGCCCCAGGATCGTGAACGAGAGCAGCGAGCCCATGACTCAGCCCACCGTGGTGGTGCCGCTGCAGGTGTACTTGGTGCCGCCGACCGGCACGAACTTGCCGCCCTTGACCTCCAGGAACCGCCAGCAGTCGCCGGTGCGCTTGGCGCCGACGTGCTGGGGTGCGTGCATGCCGTTCGCGGTCCAGTCGTCGACCTTCTTCAGCGAGTCGACCAGCGACGCGCGGGTCAGCTTGCCGCCCAGCGCGATGGACTGCTGGACGAACAGCCGGGCCGCCGACCAGGAGAACAGCCCGAAGAACGTCGGGGTGGCGCCGGGCTTCACCTGCTGCAGCCAGTTCAGGTAGAGCTGCACCTCCTCGTTGGAGGCGGCCTCCTCGAACGGGGTGAAGTTGATGAACACCGTGGTGCCCTCGACGTCGGAGCCACCGGAGGAGAGGAACTCGGCGTTGTAGGCCGTGGGGTCGAGCATGAAGACCTCGGGGTCGAAGCCCTGCTGCTTCATCGCCTGCGCCAGCCGCACGAACTGCGCGGTGGAGGCGATCATCTGGACGTACTCGACGCCCTTGTCCTTCATCTGCTGCACGTAGGGCGAGTAGTTGAACTCGGTGACGTCGATGCCGCCGTCGTAGATGATCTTCAGCCCGCGCTTGGTGAGCGCGTCGGACTGGTACGCCGCGTTCTCGCTGGCCGCGCCCGCCTTGACGTAGGTCATCGCGCCCTTGCCGGCCGCGGAGGGGTGGTTCTTCTTCACGAAGTCGGCGACGGCGTTCTGGAACTCGGTGGCCTTGGTGGACTGGGCGCCGAAGCAGGTGTCGCAGGCGTAGCGGTCGGCGGTGACCGCGGCGGAGCGGATGTCGGGGAGTCCGCAGCCCTCGGCGACCCCGGCGCCGCCGGAGTCGAACGCCGACATCGAGCCGACCATCGCGAAGGTCTCGTCGCAGCCCTTGGTGTAGTTCTGCTGGTCGGCGGCGGCGTCGGCCCGGCTGTCGTAGGTGCGCAGCTCGAGCTTGCGGCCGCAGATGTCGCTGTTGGCGTTGAAGTAGGCGACGTAGGCCTTGACGGCGTCCTGGCTGGACTCGAAGAGCCCCGGCACCGGTCCGGAGATGTCGGCGGCGTTGCCGATCACGATCGTCTTGTCGGTGATGCCGGTGCTGTTCTTGAACCCGTCGCAGCTGCCCGCGTCGACCCCGCCGTCGGCGGCGTTGCCGCCGCTGCCCTCAGTGCCGCCGGGGGTGTCGCCGCCGGCGCCGCCGGTGGTGCCACCGGTGCCGCCGGTCGTCCCGGTGCTCCCTGTCGTTCCGGTGGAGCCGGTGCCGCCGGTGGTGCCGGGGATCGAGCCGTCGGCGGCGACCCCCTCGGCCCCGGTGACGGTGCCGCCGGAGAGCCCGCCGGCGCCGGTCTGGGCGACGGTGGCGGGGTCGAGCTGGGACCCGCAGCCGGCGAGGACCAGGCAGAGCGCCAGGAGGCCCGCGGCCGCCGGGGCGAGGGGGGACCCCCCAGCCACCGCAGGCAACCGAAGGGCACGACGAGGACGGAGCACGGAACCTCCCGAACTAGAATAGGTACCAGTTCAACGAGGCGGTCCGGCAAAGGTGACGCGAGACACAGGACTGCTTTCGGCCGGTTCCGGAGACCGATCCGGGCCCCGCCCGCGCCGCCCGGCCGGGGGCTACCGGGCCGGGCGTGCCTCCGTGCCGGTGTCGCCGTCCGAGCCGGTGTCGGGGTCGGGGTCGGTGCCGGAGTCTCTGTCGGGCTGCTCGGAGTCCTCGCCGAGGCCGGGCTCCGGATCCGGGTCGGTGGTGTCCACCTCGAGCACACCCGAGCCGAGGTCGAGCGCCTGGTAGGGCTGTACGACGTACCCACCCGTGGTGCGCAGCGTGACCGCCTGCACCCCGGCCGGGCGGCCGTCGCGGTAGGTCAGCACGGTGACCATGGCCGGACGGCGGGGCTTGGAGCCGACCGCGATCGCGTAGGCCGCTCCCCCGGTGGTGCCGTTGGTGTAGCTGTAGCCGACCAGGCCGCCGTGTCCGACCACGCGGGTCGGGCCGACCTGCTCGTGCAGGTGCCCGCCGACCACGAGGTCGACGCAGCCGCGGGCCAGCGACTCGCGGCCCAGGTTCGCGTCGTGGACGAGCAGGGTGGAGACCCGCTCGCCGTCCTCCTGCGCGGCGCAGGCCTCGTCGGCGAGCCTGGTCTCGACCTCGTCGAAGCTCAGCCCGGTCTCGTCGCGCCAGTTGCCCAGTCCGCTCGAACGCGGGTCCGGGACGCCCAGCAGCGTCGACCCGCCGGGGCCGTCGACCACGTCGCCATCGAGCACGCTCCACCCCAGCTCGGCGAGGTAGTCGCCGACGAAGTCGCCCTGGTCGTGGTTGCCGGTCACCGCCCAGCGGTCGACGTCGTCGAACGCCGCGGTCACCGAGTCCAGTGAGAACGCCTCCCAGGTGCTGCCGGTCGAGGTGTCGTCCCCGGCGTCGAAGACGCCCGTGGCGCCGGCCCGGTCGCCGATCGCGCGGGCCACCTTGTCCATGCCGACGTTGTCGTGCCGGTCGCTGACCAGCACGACGGTGGTCTCCCCCTCCTCGGGGGTGCGCAGCGGCAGCTCGGCGGCCCGCTCGGCGGCGTCGGCGTAGAAGCCCTTGCTCTTCTCGTAGGTGCTCACCGCGCTCTCGATCAGCCGCCGGGTGCCGCTCGTGGTGGCATCGCCGCGGACCTCGAGCCCGCGGGCCTCCTCGGGCACCGGGATCCCGGCGCCGAGGAACTCCTGCAGCGGCATCCAGTCACGACCGGCGTCGACGGTGTCGTCGTCGGAGCCCCACGGCCGCCACAGCCCGACCAGCACCAGCGCGACCAGCAGCAGCGCCAGCACCCCCTCCGGGGTCGGCAGCCGGCGCAGCAGCTGGCGGCGCCGCTCGCTCCCGACGAGCGTCCAGATCAGGATCGGCAGCAGGCCGAGGGCGGCACCGCGCAGCGCCGCGTCGACGGCCATGTCGACCAGCGCGTCGCGCACCTTGGCCTCGACGCCCTCCGGCTGGCTGGCCAGGAACGCGTAGCGGTCCACCAGCGCCTCGGTGGAGGGCACGTCGGTCTTGCCCAGCTGGATGTCGACACCGAACGGGACACCCGAGTCGAGCCGGACGTCGGGCAGCACCGGGCCGGTGTGGACCACGACGTAGTCCGAGAGCTCGGGGCGCAGCACGACGTCGTGGCTGGCCAGGGTGGTAGTGCGGCTGCTGCCGAGGAACAGGCCGACCGCGGCGACCGTCGCACAGGCCAGCCAGGCGAGCAGGTACGCCGTGCCGGCCGAGAGCCGGAGCGCCCCGCGCCGCAGCCCGCCCCGCGACCGCCGCGGCCGGTCTGCCGCGGTCGGCTCGGTCGGTTCGGCCGGTCGGCTCGGCTGCTGCTCGCTCATCGCACTCGTCCCGACATCGGCCGCACCAGGCGGGGTCTCGGGCTCAGCCGCGGGCCCGCGCGATGGCGTACAGGGTCACCGACGCGGCGACCCCCGCGTTGAGGGACTCGACGTTGTTGGCCATCGGGATCGAGACCAGCTGGTCGCAGGTCTCGGCGACCAGCCGCGAGAGCCCCTTGCCCTCGGAGCCGACGACCACGACCAGCGGGCCGTCGGCGAGGTCGAGGTCGGGCAGCGTCGCGTCGCCGTCGGCGGCCAGCCCGACGACCATGCAGCCGGCGTCCTGGTAGGCCTTGAGCGTGCGGGTCAGGTTGACCGTCTGGGCGACGGGGATCCGGGCCGCCGCGCCGGCGCTGGTCTTCCAGGCCGAGGCGGTCATGCCGGCCGCGCGCCGCTCGGGGACGACGACGCCGTGGGCGCCGAACGCGGCCGCGCTGCGGACCACCGCCCCCAGGTTGCGCGGGTCGGTGACCGAGTCCAGGACGACGACCAGCGGCGGCTCGCCGAGCTCCTCGGCCCGGGCCAGCAGGTCGTCGGGGTGGGCGTACTCGTAGGCCGGGATCTTCGCGGCCAGGCCCTGGTGCACGGCACCGCCCGTGAGCCGGTCGAGCTCACCCCGGCCGACCTCGAGCAGCGAGACCCCCTGCTCGGCGGCCAGCCGGAACGCCTCGCGCAGCCGGCCGTCGCGCTCGGCGCCCTCGGCGACGTAGACGCCGGTGACCGGCACCCCCTCGCGGAGCGCCTCGACCACCGAGTTGCGCCCGGCGATCCACTCGACGTCGCCGCCGGTGCGGCGCCGCGGCCGGGCCGCGCCGGCCTTCTCGCCGCGCTGCTTGGCCTTGTAGGCCTTGTGGTAGGGCCGCTCGTCGGCCTTGGGGGTGGGCCCCTTGCCCTCGAGCCCGCGCTTGACCCGACCGCCGGAGCCCGCGGTGGGGCCCTTGCTGGACTTGCGGATCGCGCCCTTGCGCTGTGAGTTGCCTGCCACGTCAGTGTCCGTTCGGGTGGGAGAGCCGCGGCGCGAGCCACGGATGGGCCGGGTCGACCGGGGGGCGGCCGGCCATCAGGCCAGGCTCCACTTCGGCCCGGCGGGAGTGTCCTCGATCTCGACACCGGCGGTCTTGAGCCGGTCGCGGATCGCGTCGGCGGTGGCGAAGTCCTTGCCGGCCCGGGCCTCGGCGCGCTGCTCGAGCAGCGTGCCGACCAGGGCGTCGACCACGTGGGTGAGCCGCTCGTCGGTGTCGCCGGCGCCGCGGGTGCCCCAGGCGGGGTCGTCGGGGTGCAGGCCCAGCACGTCGAGCCAGGCCTCGACCTGGCGGCGTACGTCGCGCAGCGCCACCGAGTCGCCCTCGCCGAGCAGCTTGTTGCCGTGGCGGATCGCGTCGAAGACCACCGCGATCGCTGCCGGGGTGCCGAGGTCGTCGTCCATCGCCTCGTCGAAGCGGCGCTCCAGCTCGGGCAGGAAGTCGGCCTCGCGCTCGGTGCCGTCGACCGGGCCGTCGGCGGCGACCTCGAGGGCGCGGTGCAGGAAGTTCTCGATGCGGCGGAAGCCGGCCGCGGCCTCCTCGAGCGCCTCGAAGCTGAACTCGACGTGGCTGCGGTAGTGCGCGGAGACGAGGTAGAACCGCAGCTCGATGCCGCGGAAGCGCTGGAGCACCGCGGGGATCGTCAGCGAGTTGCCGAGCGACTTGCTCATCTTCTCGCCGGCAGTGGTGATCCAGGCGTTGTGCATCCAGTACGACGCGAACGGGTGGCCGGCGGCGCGCGACTGGGCCTGCTCGTTCTCGTGGTGGGGGAAGCGCAGGTCGACCCCGCCGCCGTGGATGTCGAAGGCGGAGCCGAGGTACTTCAGCGCCATCGCGGAGCACTCGATGTGCCAGCCCGGACGGCCGCGGCCCCACGGGCTGGGCCACGCGGCGGTGGCCGGCTCGGAGTCGGCCTTCCAGCCCTTCCAGAGCGCGAAGTCGCGCGGGTCGCGCTTGCCCCGGGGGTCGGCGTCCTCGGCCGCCTCCATGTCGTCGACGCCCTGACGGGTCAGCTCGCCGTACGCCGGCCAGGAGCGCACGTCGAAGTAGACGTCGCCGCTGCCGTCGTCGGCGGCGTAGGCGTGGCCCTTCTCGATCAGGTCGCCGATCAGCTCGACCATCTCGGGCACGTGGCCGGTGGCCGCCGGCTCGTAGGTCGGCGGCTCGACGTTGAGCGCGGCGTAGGCGGCGGTGAGCTCGCGCTGCATCGCGTAGGCGAGGTTGAACCAGGCCCGGCCCTGCGCGGCGGACTTGGCCAGGATCTTGTCGTCGATGTCGGTGACGTTGCGGATGAACGTCACGTCGTAGCCGCGGTGCCGCAGCCAGCGCTGGAGGACGTCGAAGTTGACCCCGGAGCGGACGTGTCCGACGTGCGGCTCGGACTGGACCGTCAGGCCACACACGTAGACGCGGGCCTTCCCCTCCTCGAGGGGGACGAAGTCGCGGACTTCGCGGGTCGCGGTGTCGTAGAGCCGGATGGTCACACGGGCGAGTCTAGTTGTCGGGGCGGTTCGGCCCCGCTTCCGCGTGGGTCGTGTGCCTGGGGACGCGACATGGCGCGTCCCCAGGCACACGACCGGGGCGCAGAGGGGCACCGCCAGGTATCGATCCTGTTTCTCCTGTGACGCACGGGACGGTTGACGCTTATCGTGGCCGGGTGCGTCGCTCCCTCGCCCTGCTGTCCGCCGTCCTGCCGATGGTCGCCTCCCTGCTGGCCGTCGGCCCCGGACTCGATGCGGGAGCGGGCGCGGCGGCCGCTGCCATCTCCGCGCCGGCCGCAGCGGCGCCGGCGCGGAACGTCTCGTACGTCGAGTGGGACACCCCCGCGGAGCTGCGCACGGGCGTCCGGCGCGGCGTCGCGGTGAAGCGCGGCGCCCTGGTGCTCGCCGCCGACCCGGCCCGGTCGCGCCGGCACGCCGGTCGCCGGTTCGACGCCGGCAGCTGGACCTCGCCGTGGACCGCACCCGCGTTCGCGCTCACCGAGCTGATCGCCTCGTGGGACGCCCGCACCCCCGGCGACAGCTGGGTCGAGATCTCGGTGCGCGGCCAGGACGGCCAGGGCCGCACCTCCAGCTGGGACGTCCTCGGGCGCTGGGCCGCCGGCGACAAGGCGTTCCGGCGCACCAGCGTCAGCGGCCAGGGCGACGACCTGGCCGACGTCGCGGTCGACACCTGGCGGGCGAACAGCGCCGAAGGGCTCACCCGGTGGCAGCTGCGGGTCGGCCTGATGCGCGGCGCCGGTGCCGACTCGCCCTCACCGCGGGTGGACACGATCGGCGCGGTCGCCACCCGGCTGCCCGACGTCGACTCCGTGCCCACCTCACGGCCGGGGGTCGCCCGGGGCGTGGTGCTCGACGTGCCGCGCTACTCGCAGATGGTCCACGACGGCCACTACCCGGCGTACGGCGGCGGCGGTGAGGCGTGGTGCTCGCCCACGTCGACGTCGATGGTGCTCGGCTACTACGACGCGCTGCCCCCGAAGCGGGCGTGGTCGTTCGTGCCGAAGGGGCACCCGCAGCCCTGGGTCGACGCGGCCGCGCGCGCGACCTACGACCACGCCTACCGCGGCACCGGCAACTGGCCGTTCAACACCGCGTTCGCGGCGACCCGCACCGGCCGGGCGTTCGTGACCCGGCTGCGGTCGATGAAGGAGGCCGAGCGGTTCATCGCGGCGGGCATCCCGCTGGTGATCTCGGTGGCGTTCGGCCGCGGCGAGCTGTCGGGGGCGCCGATCTCGTCGACCAACGGGCACCTGATGGTGGTCGTCGGGTTCACCGACGACGGCGACGTGGTGGTCAACGACCCGGCCGCGGCGACCAACGCCGGCGTGCGGCGCACCTATGACCGCGGCCAGCTCGAGGACGTCTGGCTGCCCGCCTCCGGCGGCGTGACCTACGTGATCACCGACGCCGACCACCCCCTCCCCGAGGGCGGCCGCGGCGCGTGGTGACCCGTTCGTCGCCGACCCGTCACTGATTCCCGCGTTTCTGCGGCGTGTCGGGGAACGATCGACGACTCGGCCGCCCTCGGCGTCCGGCTGACGCCGAGTGACGCGATCGGCACCTTCCGGGGCCCCCGGAGCATGCCGTTCGCGTCACTCGCGGTCTCCACGTCCCAGTCGCCCGCCGAGTCGGCGCTACTGCAGACACCTGACCGCCGAGTCGGCGCGAATGCAGACCCAGGCCCGCCGAGTCGGCGCCACTGCAGACCCCGCCCACCGGCACTAACGCCGACTCGACCCTCTGAGCCACGGCACTTGCGCCGACTCGGCCCGCCCGTCGGTCGCCTCACGCCCTCGCACCGACCGTCCGCTCCATCTCGTACGCCGCAGCGTCACCGCCGGCGCCCGTCGACCGGGTGGCGGCGGGCCGGCGCAGCAGCCGCATCGCGTTCGCGATGACGACCAGCACCGACACCTCGTGCACGAGCATGCCGACCGCCATCGTGACGCCGCCGAAGAGCACCCCGGCCAGGAGCGCGGCGACCGTGGCCAGGGCGATCGCGATGTTCTGACGCATGACCGCGACGGTGCGGCGGGCCAACCGCACGGATTGCGGCAGCTTGGCGAGGTCGTCGGCCATCAGGGCGATGTCGGCGGTCTCGATGGCCACGCCGGTGCCGGCCACCCCCATCGCGACGCCGATGTCGGCGGTGGCGAGCGCGGGTGCGTCGTTGACGCCGTCACCGACCATGGCGACCACGTGTCCGCGGGACTGCAGGTCGCGGACCGCGGCGAGCTTGTCCTCGGGCAGCAGCCCGGCGCGGACCTCGTCGACGCCGACCTGGGCGGCGACCGCCTCGGCGACCTGCCTGGTGTCGCCGGTGAGCATGACCACCCGGCGTACTCCGACGGCGTGCAGGTCGCGCACCATCTGCTCGGCGTCGGGTCGCACCCGGTCGGCGACGGCGACCACGCCGGCCAGGACTCCGTCGACGGCGACCGCCATCGGCGTCCGGCCGGCGGCGGCCAGCGAGTCCAGAGTGGTCTCGACGTCGGCAACGGCCACGTCCTGGGCCCGCAGCAGCGCGAGGTTGCCGACGACGACCCGGTGACCGTCGACGGTGGCGACGATGCCGCGGCCTGGCACGGGTTCGGTGGAGTCGGGAAGGCCGGTGACGTCGAGGCCGGCCGCGCGGGCCGCCTCGATGATCGGCCGGGCGAGCGGGTGCTCGGAGCCGGCCTCGGCGCGGGCGGCCCAGCCGAGCACGTCGTCCCGGTCGCGGGCAGGGTCGAGCACGACGACATCGGTGAGGTGGGGGCGGCCCTCGGTGAGCGTGCCGGTCTTGTCGAGCGCGACCGCGTCGATCCGGGCGGAGGTCTCGAGGAACTCCCCGCCCTTGATCAGGATGCCGTCGCGGGCGCCGCGGCCGATGCCGGCGACCACCGCGACCGGGATCGAGATGACCAGAGCGCCCGGGCAGCCGATGACCAGCAGCGTGAGCGCCAGCACGACGTCGCCGGTGGCGAGGCCGAGGACCAACGCCGAGGCGATGATGCCGGGGGTGTACCAGGCGGAGAACCGGTCCATGAACGCCGCGGTGCGGGCCTTGGCGTCCTGCGCCTCCTCCACCCGGTGGATGATCCGGGCCAGTGTGGTGTCGGCACCCACGCCGGTGGCACGCACCTGCAGGAAGCCGCCGTGCGAGACGGTCCCGGCGAAGACCCGGTCGCCCTCGGCCTTCTCGACCGGCATCGACTCTCCGGTGATCGCCGCCTCGTCGAGGGCGCCGTTGCCGGACAGCACGACCCCGTCGACCGGCACCTGGGCGCCGTTCTTGACCAGGACCGTCTCACCGGCCGCCACCGCCGCGGCGTGGACCTCGACCTGCTCGCCGTCGCGGAGCACGACCGCGACGTCGGGCGCCACGGCCACGAGCTCGGCGAGTGCCGAGCGGGTGCGGGTCAGCGTGGCGCTCTCGAGCGCGTGGCCGACCGCGAACAGGAAGGTCACCGCGGCGGCCTCCCAGTGCTCACCGATGATGACCGCGCCGATCGCCGCCACCGACACCAGCAGGTCGATGCCGACCACCCGGGCGGTGAGTGCGCGGGCGGCCTGCCTGACGATGCCCGCCCCCGCGACCACCGCGGCCGCGACCATGAGCAGGTCGCTCGCGAGGCCGGCGCCCGGCACCCGCGCTGACGCGAGCGACGCCGCGATCAGCAGCCCGCTGACCAGCGGCACGCTCCACCGCCACTGTCGCCACTGCCACCGGGTCCGTACCTCGTCCATGTCCGTCCGCTCCTCTCGTCCCAGCCCCTCTGCGGGGTCTCGCTCGGGACGCTAGGCGCGTCGGCGACGCCGTTCCTTGACGCAGGTCAACCGCGCGGCCAGCGGGCTGAGGTCAGCCAGGGACGGCCGCTCGCTCCAGGGCCACCGGGTCGAGGATGGCCAGGTCGCGCCCTCCCTCGAGACCGATCACGCCGTCGCGGGCCAGGGCGGCCAACCGGCGGCTCAGGGTCTCCGGCGTGGTGCCGAGGTGAGAGGCGACCTCCTTCTTGGCCATCGGCAACCGCACCGTCAGCACGCCGTCCCGCACGGAGGACGGCAGGTCGAGCAGGTACGCCGCCACGCGCGCTGTCACGTCGCTGGAGGTCACCGCGGCGAGCAGCCGCTCGGCGCTGGCGAGCCGGTCGGAGAGGGTGCGCAGCATCTGGCGGCCGATCTCGGGGTAGCTCCTGAGCAGGTCGGCCAGGTCGGCGTGGTCGAACACGCACATCCGGCTGTCCTCGAGCGCCACCGCGAAGTGGTCGGGGCGCTCACCGGTGAGGAAGGCCCGCTCCCCCACCACGTCGCCGTCGGTGGCGGTGCGGACGACCTGCTCCTGCCCGCTGGGGGTGAGATGGCTGATCTTGAGCCTTCCCGCGTGCATCACCAGCAGCCGCGACTGCGGCTCGCCGGCGGCGTAGACCACCTCGCCCTTCGCGACCACGACGGGTCGGGCGAACCCCGCGATCTCGACCTGCTGCTCGTGAGGCAGGCCGCGGAAGATCGGGACCCTGGTCACGCACAAGTCCTGGTCGGCCACGCCCTCAGCCTCGCACCCCGCCCCCAAGCCGGCGAGCTCGGCTTGATCCACGTCAAGGAACCCCGGCTCGCCGGTTCCTACGGTGAGGACACGACCACGGATCGCCGGCCACCGGGCCGGCAGAGGGAGAGCAAGCCATGACCACCGGGACCACGTCCACCACGACGACCACCACGACGCTGCGAGCCGAGGGGTTCTCCTGCCCGTCGTGCGTGGCGAAGATCGAGAAGCAGGTCGGGCGGCTCGCCGGCGTGGAGTCGGTGCGGGTGCACTTCGCCTCGTCGCGCATCGAGGTCGTCCACGACCCGGCCGTCGTGGGCGTGGACGCGCTCGTCGCGGCGGTCGCCAAGGCGGGGTACGCCGCCCGCCCCGCGGCGTACTGACGCACGAACGTCCATCGCGTCCGCCGACAGCTCGCGCGCCGAGTGACGTGAACGGCACCCCTTGCGGCCCCCTGATCATGCCGTTCACGTCACTCGCGGCCGCGTGGTGACCCGTTCGTCGCCGACCCGTCAATGATTCCCGCGTTTCTGCGGCGTGTCGGGGAACGATCGACGGCTCGACCACCCTCAGCGAATCCGCTGACGCGCCTGCGACTACACCCCGTAGCCGCCGTCGACGTCGAGCTTCTGGCCCGAGACGAACCCGGCACGGTCCGAGGCGAGGAAGCAGACCGCCTCGGCGACGTCGTGGGCGGTGCCGAACCGGCGCAGGGGGATGTTGCGGCGGGTGACGGCGAGCGCCTCCTCCGACAGCTCACCGGAGTCGATCAACCGGGCGGCCATGCCATCGGTGAGCATGCCGGGGCCGACCGCGTTGACGCGCACGCCGAAGCGGCCCTCCTCGGCCGCCAGCGCCCGCACCAGCGCCTCGACCGCGGCCTTCGGCGCCGACGACAGCCCGTCGCGGGTGGGGAACCGGGCGGTCGCGGCCGTGGTCACCGCGACCACCGAGCCCTGACTCTCCCGCAGGTGCGGCAGCGCGGGTCGCACCACCGCGAAGAACCCGGCGGTGTCCTGCGCGAGCTGCGCGGCCATCGCGGCGGGCTCGACGGTGGACAGGTGCACCATCGGCACGTGCGGGCCGGCGGCGTGCACGAGCGTGTGCAGGCCGCCGAGGTCGGCGGCCACCGCCTCGACGACCCGGGCGGCGTCGTCCGCCGAGGCCAGGTCGAGCTGGTACGCCGCCGCGCGGACGCCCCACTCCCGGGCCGCGGCCGCGGCTGCCTCGCCGGCGTCGGGGTGGGAGCGGTAGGTGACGGCGACGTCGCAGCCGCGGCTGGCGAGCATCCGGGTGACGGCCAGGCCGATCCCGCCGCTGCCGCCGACTACCAGCGCGGCACCGGTGCGGCCGCGGAAGTCGTCTGCGAGCTCGGCGCCCCTCACGAGGTCACCGAGAACTCGACCGTGTGCCAGCCGGTGGCGCCGTCGGGCCGCACGTCGCGCTCCACCCCGGTCTGCACGAGACCGAACTTGTCGGTGGCGCGCACCCGGACCAGGTGGTCGCCGGGCTCGACGTCGACCCGGGCGCTCCACTGCACCCAGGTGTCGTTGGTCGGCGGGACCGCGACCTCGGCGGGCTGCCAGGGGCCGCCGTCGAGGGCGATCTCGACGGCGCGGATGCCGGTGGGCTGGGCCCAGGCGACGCCGGCGAGGACCAGGTCGGCGGCGGGCACCTCGGCGCCCTGACTCGGGACGTCGATGCGCGAGGCGAGCTTGATCGGCGCCTGCTCCGCCCAGCCCTGGGAGGTCCAGTAGGCCTCGATGTCGGAGAACCGGGTCACTTCCATGTCCACCACCCACTTGGTTGCCGAGACGTAGCCGTAGAGGCCGGGGACGACCGTGCGCACCGGGAAGCCGTGCTCGATCGGCAGCGCCTGCCCGTTCATGGCGACGGCGAGCAGCGCGTCGCGGTTGTCGGTGAGCGCGACCAGGGGGGTGCCGCAGGTCCAGCCGTCCTCGGAGGTCTGCAGCACCGCGTCGGCGTCGGGGTGCACCCCGGCCTCGGCCAGCAGCTCGGCCACGCGTACGCCGCTCCACCAGGCGTTGCCGGCGAGGTCGCCGCCGACCGGGTTCGACACGCAGGTCAGCGTCACCCACGCCTCGGTGAGGTCGCGGGCGAGCAGGTCGTCGTAGGTGAGCAGCAGCTCGCGCTCGACCATGCCGTGGATGCGCAGCCGCCAGGCGTCCGGCTCGATGGTCGGCACCACCAGCGCGGTGTCGACGCGGTAGAAGTCCTCGGCGGGGGTGACCCACGGGGTCAGCCCCTCCACGGGCTCGGGCAGCCGGGCCCGGGCCGGCACCTGCGGTTCGGTGACCCCGGGCAGCCGGAGCAGCCGCCGGGTCTCCTCGACGTGGCGGCGGCCGGATCCGATGGTGCGGCCGACCAGGGCCACCACCGCGGAGCCGCCGGCCACGAGTGCCGTGAGCACCACGAACGCCCGCCGGCTGCGCCGCTGGCGGTGCTCGACCTGGTCGGCGTCGATGTGGCGGGGGTCGTCGGCGGGCAGCGCAGCGCGCTGCTCGGCCCGTTCGCTGCGGCGCAGCGGGTCGGTGAGCAGGAGGATGCCGACCAGCCAGGTGGCCAGGCCGACCAGCACCGGCACCAGGTCGATGGTGCCGGTGGAGCGGGGCAGCAGCACCGCGACCGCGCCCAGCGCGGCCAGCGCGGCGTACACCGGGATCGGCGCCCACCAGGCGCGGCGCGCGAGGCGTCCGGTCCAGGCGAAGAGCGCGGTCAGGAGCAGCAGAATGCCGAGCACCAGCAGCGGCTTGTCGAGCGCGCCGAGGTAGCGCACCAGCCGGTCGACGACCGCTCCGGGCGTCACCTTGACCACGAGCTCGCCGACGGCGACGACCGGCGACTCGCGGATGGTCATCGCCATCGCGACCGCATAGCTGGTCGCGACACCCGCCGCACCGGCGACGATGCCGGCCAGCGACCAGGTGCCGCGGGTCGTCCTCACGCGCCGATTCTGGCAAGGCATCATCGCGGTGTGCACCCAGCCCCCGAACCGGACTCCCCACCGACCGCCCAGGCGAGCGCCTCGCCGCCGCTCCCGCGGGTCGGGGTCGGCACCGACGTGCACCGCCTCGTCGAGGGGGTGCCGATGCACCTGGCGGGCCTGTCGTGGCCCGACGAGCCGGTCGGGTTGGCGGGGCACTCCGACGCCGACGTGGCCGCCCACGCCGCGTGCGACGCGTTGTTGTCGGCGGCCGGGCTGGGCGACCTCGGGTCGAACTTCGGCACGTCCGACCCGGCGTGGGCCGGCGCCTCGGGGGCGGCCCTGCTCGCCGAGACGGTACGCCGGGTGCGCGCCGCCGGCTTCGGCGTCGGCAACGTGGCGGTGCAGGTCGTCGGCAACCGGCCGCGGCTCGGCCCCCGCCGGGCGGAGGCCGAGGCCGCGCTGTCCGCGGCGGTCGGTGCCCCGGTGTCGGTGTCGGCCACGACGACCGACTCGCTGGGCCTGACCGGACGCGGCGAGGGGGTCGCGGCGATCGCGACGGCGCTGGTCGTGCCCCGCTGACCCTCCTGCCTCGGCCCGGCCTGGAAGCTGTAACGCGGTGTCCAGGTAGCTGGTGCGGTGTCCGGACACCGCGGTAGCTACCCGGACACCGCGTTACATGCCGCGGGGCGCGGGGATCGATCAGCCGGCGAACAGCGCGAACGCGGAGTCCAGCAGCGGCCCCCACGCGTCGGCGGACCCCTCGTAGCCCTTCGGCGGCGAGTGCTCGGGGTTGACGACCAGCACGGTGCCGTCCTGCCGGATGCCCAGGAAGATCTGGCCGAGCACCGGCATCGAGCCCTGCGAGTCGACCCAGGTCGCCTGGTAGGTGACGAACGCGATCGAGACCAGCGAGCCGAACGCCGGGAAGTCCTCCGGGTCGCTGACCCGCACCTGGCTGTAGCTGTCGGAGGGCAGCAGGCTCTCGATGTTCTGCGAGAGCAGCGTGCCGGCGTCGGTGGAGGGGTCCTCCTGGCCGGTGAGCGCGAACACGTAGGTGCCGCCGTCGTGGCGCAGCAGCACCGCGGTGTCGGACGGGTCGCCCTGCACCTCCCAGCCGTCGGGCACCGGGATCTGCACCCCGGAGCCGATCGTGACGGTCTTGCCACCCGGGTCCGGAGCGTCGGTCGGCGTCGGCTCCTCGGTGGGCGTCGGCTCCTCGGTCGGCTCGGTCGGCCCGTCGGTCGGCCCGTCGGTCGGCTCGTCGGTGGGCTCCTCGGTCGGCTCGGGACCGGTGGTGTTGCCGACGGGGCTCGGGTCGAGCACGCCGGAGTTGTTCTCGCCCGGCTTCACCTCGGGCACCTTGTCGTCGTCCCCGCCGGAGAACACCACCGCGCCGAGGCCACCGAGCAGGCCGACGGCGACGACGCCGCCGACGATCAACCCGATCGTCTTGCCCTTGCCCGACTTGTAGTTGCCGCCGGGCGGCGGGCCCGGGGGACGGCCCGGCTGGGGCGGGTACGGCGAGCCCGGCTGCCACTGCCCGGGCTGCGGCTGCCACTGGCCCGGCTGCCCCGGCTGCCCCGGCTGCCCCGGGTAGGGCTGCTGGGGGTAGCCCTGCGGCGGGTACTGCGCCTGCCCGGGCTGGCCCTGCGGGTAGCCCTGCGGCATCGGCTGTCCCGGCTGCCCGGCGTACGGCTGCGGATAGCCCTGCTGCGGGTAGCCCGGCGGCATCGGCTGAGCACCGGGCTGCGCCGGCTGCTCCGCCGGCGCGGCGGGGTCGGGCTGCTGCGGCGGGTTCGCCGCGGGGTCCTGGGGGGTGTTGGGCTCGCTCACGCCACACCGCCTTCCGTCGTCTCCGACGCTTGCGGCACGGCCTCCGCGGGGTGCATGTGCCTGCGCGCCTGGTGGGAGGTGGAGCGCACCGAGCTGCCGCAGGCGATGCAGAACTGCGCACCGACCAGCAGCATGTTCTCGCACTCCGGGCAGAAGGTCTCCACGAACGTGTCCCGCTTGGAGTGGCCCTCCTTGGCGGCGTCCTCGATCGCGGCCTCGAGCAGCGCGGCCTGCAGCATCACCCGGATCCGGATGACCAGCACCGCGAGCACCACGAAGCCCCAGATGAGGCCGAGCGCCTGTCCGTAGGGCAGGTACGCCGCGAACCGGACGCCCAGCCAGTAGAGGACGTTGGCGCCCATCGCGAACGCCAGGTTCTTCACGTAGTAGGCGGTGAACCCGTCGTAGCCCTCGCCCTTGCCGGAGAACGCGGCGACCGCGATGCCGGTGGCGGTGCCGTAGACCAGGCTCTTGACCACCATCAGGTTGACGATCACGACCATCCAGGTCGCCAGGCCGTTCTCGGTGCGGAACTCGCCGTCGGTGAAGATCGACGAGAACACCACCAGCGTCTCGAACGCGGCGTAGGCCGTGCCGGCGGCGACCCCGAAGGTGAGGCCGTCGATCATGTCGTCGAACTGCGGCATCCGGGCCAGCAGCGCGCCGGGCAGGTTCTTGACCAGCTCGGCGACGACCGGCAGCAACACCGCGAAGATCAGCAGCGCCGGGATCGAGAGCGACTCGATGCCGCCGCGGGCGGAGCCTGGCCCGAACGAGGCGAACTGGTCGTCGAAGACCCACCGGTAGAACACCAGGGAGACCAGCACCGACAGCCCGCCGGTGACGAAGAACAGCCCGATCACCACTGGGGCGGGGGCGTCCTCCCACAGGTTCACGTCGTAGATGTAGACCAGGTAGGCCAGCGGGATCAGGAACGCCGCGGCGGCCACCGCGACCGGCAGCAGCCCGAAGGCGGTGGCGGCCACGATCAGCACGGCGCTGACGATCATCGCCCAGCGGTAGTTGTCGGCGGTCTCGCGGTTCGTGTGCGGCATGATCGTGGAGATCAGCGCGAACTGGTTCACGCCCTCGCTGGACTGCACGGCATAGGTGCCGGCGCGTCCGGAGGCGCTTCCCTTCAGGGAGGAACCGCAGCGGTGGCAGAAGAACGCCACCTCCGGGTTTCCGGTGGAACACTTCGGACAGGTCACGCGGGGTACCTCTCTCACGCGAGCGGGTCGTGCGGGGCTCGGTCTGGCTCGGATCTGGGGGTCGGGAGTCGGCTCGGACGGCGGCCCCGGGTGGCCGGGCTAGGTGTACACCCCCGGCACGTTCTTTGCACGCGTCGCCGGGCCTCGGGTGAGGCGGCGCACGCATGGCGACAGGCCGCATCGTGCACGCGAACCCGCGCCGGCACCCCGTTTTCGGCCAACTTCGCCGCTCGGCGCAACTCTCGTTGACACCGCCGGCGCGGCTGCCAGAATCGCCGGACCATGGCCACGATCCCGTCCCGGCGCCGCCGGCTCCTTCCGACCGCCGCCCTGCTGGCCGCCGTCATGTCACTGTCCGCCTGCCAGGGCACCGAGCTGGTGGGCGGCGACGGCACCCGGCCCACGACGCTGGTGGCCTCGGAGACCTACGTCCGTGCCGGCGCGGACGGCAGCGCCCGCGACCGGCTCGCGTCGCTGCAGGCCGCGATCGACCGGCTGCGGTCCGACACCTCCTCGGGCTGGGTGGGCCGTCAGGACGACGTCACCGGCTATCTCGCCGAGCTGTCCGGCGGCCGCTTCTTCGCCGGCGACGCTGCGGCGGCCGTGGTGCGCGGGTTCCTGGGCGGCTACGGCCGCGACCTGTTCGGCGTCGACGCCCGCTCGGTGCGGCTCGACGACGTCGGCCCGACCAGCGCGGCGGGCACCGCCACGGTCCGCGCCGAACAGGTGGTCGACCGGGTGCCGGTGCTCGACGGCACGCTCACGTTCACCCTCGGCGAGGCCGACGACGAGCCGCGGCTGACCGCGGTCCGCGGTCGGGTGTTCCCGGGGCTGAAGGTCGAGACCACCCCGGTGCTGGGGGCGGCCCGCGCCGAGCGCGCGGCGCGTCGGCTCTCCGGCGGTGAGGTGATCGGCGAACCGCGCCTGGTCGTCGTACCGGACGGAGCGGGGCAGCTGGCCTGGGAGATCACCGTCGCGGGCCTCACCGGCGGCGGGAGCGGTGAGGGCGGCAGTACCACCGGCATCTCCGACGGCGTCTACTACCTCAGCGCCGTCAACGGCGACCTGGTCTCGCTGCGTCCGGGCACCAGCGACGCGACGCTGGTGCCGAGCAGCAGCCTGCGGCCCGGCGTCCGCCGCGGCCCGGTGCGCGCGCTCGCTGCCCTGGCCGCGGGCTCACCGGCGGGCTCACCGGCGGCCGCTCCCGGCGACCCGGTCGAGATCATCGGCCGGGGCCCGAACGGGGAGGAGCTCACCGCACAGGGGTTGAGCCAGGGCGGCGGCGTGCTGCTGAAGGACACCACGGTGCCGACCTACGACCCGGCCACCGACGAGGGTGGCATCCAGGTCTTCGACGTCGCCGGCAGCAGCAGCCAGTCCGGTCTACCCGGCGACCCGTACGTCGTCCGGGGCGGCGCCCCCGATCCCGACGCCCTCGCCGCGCAGGCCCACAGCCGCTCGGTCTACGACTACTTCAGCGAGGTGCACGGCCGGGCCAGCTGGGACGGCCAGGGCGGGTCGCTGGTCTCGACGGTCAACTTCGGCGGCGGCGACTTCTGCAACGCCTTCTTCAGCTCGGCGCTGCGGCAGATGGTCTACGGCAACCCGTGCGAGGGCGGCGGCGGCGACGGCCAGCTGGTCACGCTCGACGTGACCGGCCACGAGATCACCCACGGCGTCACCGAGACGACCTCCGGGCTGGTCTACGTGGGCCAGTCGGGTGCGCTCGACGAGAGCTTCGCCGACTACTTCGGCAACGTGATCGGCAACCGGGTCAAGGGCAGCGACGACTCGACGCTCGGCGAGGACCTCTGCGCCCAGGTGAGCTCCGCGCAGCCGCTGTGCTCCGAGACGCAGTCGGGGGTGCTGGCCACCCGCGAGCTGCTCAACGGCACGACCTACGACGACTACCTGCGGCTGCTGGCCCCCGGCTTCCGGCTGCGGCTGCTGCGCGGGTTCGACCAGGACGGCGGCGGCGTGCACCTGAACTCCGCGATCTGGAACAACACGCTGTGGTCGATCCGCTCCCGGCTCGCGCAGGTCGACGGTGCCGACGGCAACACCTCCGAGCTCGCCGCCCAGTTCGACGCGGCGGTCTACCACGCGCTGACCTCGCTGCTCGGGCCCACCTCGGGCTTCCTCGACGCACGGTCGGCGATCGAGCAGGCGATCCGCGACACCGGCGCCGACCCGACCGTGGCGACCGTGGCCCGCGAGATCTTCGAGCTCAACCAGATCTGCGCTGGCTGCGCCGGCAGCGACGAGACCCCGGCCCTGGGGGTGGCCACGACCAGCCAGTCGCAGGTGCAGCCGGCGATCTCCGGTGACCGGATCGCCTGGCTCGACCTCGACGACGGCAGCTTCCTCGGCAGCGCGAGCAGCGCCGGCTTCGACGGCTCCGGCCCGCAGCAGGCCGGGGTGCCCGAGACCGCCCAGGTGGTCTTCGCCGGCGACGCCGTCATCACCCTCGACAGCTCCGGCGAGGTCGTCCGCCACGCCGACGACGGCACCACGGTCCTCGCCGAGGAGGACTTCGTCGAGACCGCCGCGCGCGGCCTGGCCGGCTCCGAGGACGGCGCCGCGTGGGTCTCCTTCGACGACGAGGCGCTGAAGTACGTCGACGCCGCCGGCGAGGTGACCTCGGTGCCGCTGACGGTCAACCCGATCAGCGTCGGCGCCGGTGCCGGCACGGTGGGCCTGGGCTCCGCCGACGGGCAGGTGCTCGCGTGGCGGGCACCCGACGGCTCGGACGGCGGCGGATCGGCCGGGGCCGGCGGCGAGCTGGTCGAGCTCGGCCAGATGGACGAGGCGGTGCTCTCGATCGCGGCGTACGGCGAGCGGGTGCTGGCGGTCGACGAGGGCGGCACCGTGGCGCTGTTCGGGCTCGACGGCAGCCGGGTCGACCTCAGCGACGACGGTGCCTGGTTCGGCGCGGCGCTGAACGGCGACTACGCCGTGTGGAGCAACGAGGTCGGCTCCCTGGGCGGCGGCGTCGCCGAGAGCCTCGGGGCGTCGATCGCCGACACCGACCTCTACCTCTACTCGTTCGCGACCGGCACGATCTACGACATCGTGCCCACCGACGGCCAGCAGGGCTTCCCGGCGCTGTCGGGCGACCGGCTGGTCTGGCAGGACACCCTGCTCGAGGGCGACGACGTGCTGACCGGCACGATCCCCAGCGGGCTCTGAGCGGACCGGTGAGCCATGAGCCCGGACACCGAGCCCTCCCCTGCCCTGCGGCCGGGTCGCCGGCGGCCCGCACTGCGCTCGGCAGCCCGGTCGGCGCTGGGCTGGGTGCCGGCGGTGGTCCTGGTGCCGACGGGGGTGCTGGCGGCCGTGCAGGTCTCCGAGCCGCGGGTCGAGGGCGCCGAGCTACGTGAGCTGCACCCGCTCGAGGTCGGCACCACCTGGGTCTACGACGTCTACGACCACGGTCGCCCCTCGGGCACCCGGGTCAAGCAGGTCACCGGCCGCGCCGGCGTCGACGCCGAGCTCGACGCGGTCGCCCTGGCGACTCGCTACGACGACTTCCCCGGCGTGGGCGAGGTGGCCAACACGCTCTATCTCGGCGTGACCGAGACCGAGATCTCCCAGCACGCGCTGTGGTCGCGGCTCGAGCACCAGGCGGTCGACCCGGTCGCGCCGGCGTACCAGCTGCCGGTCGAGGAGGGGCACTCCTGGTCCTACGAGGGGTCGGTGGGCGACGCGACGCTGGTCTACGAGACGACGTTGAGCGAGGTCGTGGACGTCGAGGTCGGCGGCCGCCGGTTCACCGACTGCGCGCACTACGTCACCGAGAGCGAGTACACCTTCGCCGACGGCTCCGGCGACCCCGAGCGGATCGAGGAGTGGACCTGCCCCGGCGTCGGGCCGGTGAAGACCATCGACGTGCTGCCCGCGCAGGACATCGAGATCACCGAGGAGCTGCGCGCCTTCCACGGGCCCGGGCACGCCTGGACCGCCGAGACCCCGGACCCGGTGCGGGCCGACCCCCACGCCGGTGACACGCTCGGCCTGGACGCGGCCCGCAGCAACCACCTCGACGACGGCGCGTTGCTGCCCGAGCTGGCCTGGAGCGACGTCCGCCGCACCGCGCCCGGGTTCCCGCCGGTCGGCGACGACGACGTGGCCGTCACCGCCGAGGTCGACGGGCTCGTCTCCGCGCGCGACCTGCACACCGGCGAGGTGCGGTGGCGGATCGCGCTCACCGGGCCGGTGGTGGCCGCCCCGGCGCTGGCCGGGGGACTCGTGCTGGTCGCCGACGCCGAGAAGACCCTCTGGGCGCTCGACCTCGCCGACGGCCGGGCCCACTGGGCGCACCGCTTCGACGACGTCGTCTCCGCCACCCCGCTGGTCGTCGACGACCTCGCGGTGGTCGCCTCCGACGACGCCACGGTGGCCGGCATCGACCTGGCCGACGGCACCGTGCGGTGGGAGCACGACCTGGCGGCCCCGGCCGCCTCCGCACCCGCCCTGGCCGAGGGGCGGGCGGTGGTCGCCGACCGCGACGGCGGCCTCACCGCGCTCGACCCGGACAGCGGGGACACCGCCTGGTCCGCCGCACTGGACGCCGCCTGGGCAGCGGGCCCGGCGGTGGCCGGCGGCCGCGTGCTGGCCGCCGACGACGGCGGCGGGCTCACCGCGCTCGATGCCGCGGACGGCGGCCTGGCGTGGCAGGCCCGCAGCCGGTACGTCGCGGGAGCCGCGCTCGCGGTCGGCGAGGAGGCCGTGGTCGTGAACGGCGAGGGATCCCGGCTCGAGTCGTTCGCCCTCGCCGACGGAGAGCGGGCGTGGAGCGTGCCGGTCGACGACACCGAGACCGCGCCGGTCGTGGTGGGCGACGAGGTGGTCTCGGTGACCACGGACGGCCTGGTCGAGGTGCGCTCGATCGCCGACGGCGGGCGGGTGCGGTCGTGGCCGCTCCCGCTGCCCGAGCCCGATGCCACGCTGGAGGTCGGCCCGGCGGCCGGCCTGCTCGACGACTGCCTGGTCTTCACCGCCGCGGTCGACGCCGAAGGGCACGGCTCGGCCCACTACGCCTACCCGCTCACCGAGGCCGCCCGACGGCGCGGCGTGACGTTCGCCAGCGAGGTGCGGGTGCTGCCGGCCTCCCCGAGCGCACCGCCGGCACTGGTCGGCGACACGCTGTTGGCGCCCGGCCAGGACCAGGTGCTCTACCGCAGCACGGCCCCCGACCGGGCCGAGCCGGTGCTGCGCGTCAAGCAGAGCCTGACCGGCGTCACCCCCGCGAGCACGGACGCGGGGGACCTCGTCGTCGTGCAGAAGGACCGCGAGATCTGGGCCCTTCCCGTCGACGGCGACGAGCCCCGCTGGCGGTTCCCCACCGCCAGGCCGTTCCCCGGCTCGCTGCCCGCGGTGGCCGGAGACACCGTGTTCGTGCCGGCTTTCGGGGCCGGCCTGGCCGCGGTCGATCTGGAGTCCGGGCAACCGCGCTGGTTCCGGCCGATCGACAACGCGGTCAGCAGCACCCCGCCGCTGCCGCTGCCCGGCGGCGACGTCGTCTACGGCGCCGGCGCGCTCACCCGCTACGACGGGGCCACCGGTGAGCCGGTGTGGTCGGTGCCGGACGCGTCCTTGTTCAGCAACGCGGCGTACGCCGACGGGGTGGTGTTCGCCGACATCGTGCGACAGCGCGGGCCGAGCGGGCTGCTGGCGGTCGACGCCGCCACCGGGCGCCGCCTGTGGTTCCGGCCGAACCCGTGGACCCGGCTCACGCTGGGTCCGGCCGCGGCCGACGGCGTCGTGGTGCTCGCCGACTCGCTCGGCGTGGTCCGGGCCTTCGACGCCCGCGACGGCCGGGTGCTGTGGCGGCTGCGGCTGTCCACCCCGGCCGCTGGTCGGCCGGTGGTCGCCGACGGGCGGGTCCTCCTCTCCGAGACCGGACACGAGGAGGACCTCTTCCAGCGGGAGTACCGCGTCACCGCACACGACCTGCGCACCGGCGCGCTGCAGGCCTCCTTCGAGCCGCCCGGGCAGGGCTACGTGTTCAACCCGGCGGTCGGTGCGACCGACGACGGCACGCTGCTGGTGCCCGCGACGACCTGGCAGGGGATGGTCGTGATGATCCTGGAGCCCCGCGCGTGAGCCGCGAGCCCGCCGGACCACCGGCGACCGAGGTCCCCTCCGAGGCCCCGCCGGCAGCCCGGCCCGGCGAGGAGCCGGTCCCCCGGCGGCGCCTGCACCGCGCGGTCGTGGCGCCGGTGCGGCCGGTGTGGGAGGCGACCTTCCGCGACGTCGTCCTCGAGAGCCACCTGCGGCTGCGCGGCCTGAGCCGCTCGCAGCTGCACCTGGCCCGGGCGGGTCTGGTGATGCTGGCCGGGCTGCTGGTCTCGGTGGTGTTCGTCGACGAGTGGCGCCGCGGCGACCTGCTCGCGATCGGGCAGGACCCGCCGGTCTTCCTGCCGGTCGGGCTGCTGCCGGTGACGCTGACGGCGTTCCTGGTGGCCTGGTCGCTGCTGCTGTGGGGGGCACTGGCCGCCTCGCCGGCGGTGCGGCTGGTCGTCGCTGCGCTGTTCGTGCTCACCAACGCCACGCTGCGGGTGCCGATCTCGTTCGAGGTCAACGACCGGGTCGCCCTGGAGTGGGGTCCGGAGCTGGTGCGGGCCGGCTACTACCTCGCCCCCGGCGCGCTGCTCGCCTCGGTCGTGGCCACGGTCGTGGCCTCGCTGGTCGCGGCGCGGCTGGGCCCGCCCGGGCGGCGCCGGCTGCGGGCGGCTCGCTGGTGGACGGCGCTGCTGCGGGTGCTGGTCGTCGTCGGGCTGCTCGCGTTCTTCGGCAGCCTGCTGTGGATCCACGTGGTGTTCGTGCAGGAGGGCTTCCAGGGCAGCGTGCAGGCGATGATGGCCGGCACGATCGTGGAGATCGACGGGCTGCTGCTGCCGCTGGTCTACGTCTCCGCGGTGGCCGTGGTGGACTTCAGCCTCGACCTCTCCGAGGGCATCGCGCTGTCCGCCCGGTCGGTGGGCGCCCGGCTGGCCCGGTGGCTGCTGGCGGCGCTGCTCGCGGTGAAGCTGTGGCTGCTGCTCCTCGACGAGCTGGGCGAGTGGGCGGCGTACGTGCGCGAGCGGCCGGTGGCGGTCGTCCGCACGGTCGTCTCTCTGCTGCTGCTGGCGCTGGTGGTGCGGCTGGTGACGCGGTTCGCGGCCACCGGCGCGTTCGAGATCGCCGAGGAGCGGCTGCTCTACACCTGCAGCGTGGCGCTGGCCATGCCGTTCATCGCCACGGTGCTGGCGGTCTCGTTCGGCGTGGTGCTGGTCTCCCAGCTGCAGCGGCCCGAGCTGCCCGGGTTCGCGACCTCGTTCCCGACCGAGCGGCTGCAGCAGTACGGCCTGCCGGCGCTGGCCGCACTCGCGCTGGCCATCGGGCTGTGGCTGTGGGGTCGCGGCCGCTCCGGCCGTCGGGGCGGCGACCGGGAGCTCGGCTCGGGGCTGGTGGTGGTCACCGCGTGGGCACTGCCGGCGTTGCTGCTGAACCTCACCGACTGGCAAGTGGGGTTCTCCGAGCGGCTGTTCGACGTGCTGCTCACCCTCGGTGTGGCCGGAGTGCTCGCGGTGCGATGGCGTCGGCTCGACACCGGTGGTGTGGTGACGCTGGCCGCACTGACGGTCTTCTCGTGGTTCGTGCTGAGCCAGGGTGACTGGATCGCGTTCGTCGGCGGCCTGGTCGGGCTGTCCGGCATCGTGGTCGTGGTGTTCGGTGTGGCCTACTCGCTGGTGGGCGACGCGGCGTTCACGGCCGGCTCCAGCAGGCGGCTGCCGCAGGGGTCGCGGGTGCTGCTCTTCGTGGGCTACCTGGTGCTGTCGGTGACGATCCTGCACTGGGTGGAGGCCACGCACTCCCACACCTCCGACGCCGCGACCCAGGCCGGGTTCTTCTACCTGGCCATCCCGATCGCCGCGTGGCTGGTGGGTCGCCGGCTGGTGCGCCTCGACGAGGAGGTCGAGGAGTACGAGGAGGCGGTCGAGGGTCTCGGCTGACCGATCCGGGTCGTGTGCCTGAGGACGCGCCATGGCGCGTCGTGGAGCACACGACCCCGCCCGACACGAGCGATCAGGCGGACGCGGCCCGCCCCACCCTGGTCAGGCCGCGTCCTGCTTGCGGTGGCCCACCTGCACCACGCCGTCGACGACGCGCACGTCGTAGGCTGGCACCGAGACGTGGGCGTCCTCGAGACACCGGCCGGTGCGCAGGTCGAACGCGTGCTTGTGGGCCGGGGAGGCGACGAACGGGACGTCGCCGCGGCGGCCGACGATGCCGCGCGCCATCACCGACGCCCGCGCGAACGGGTCGTGGTTGCCGAGCGCGTAGACCTCCTCCTCGCCGAGCCGGAACAGCGCGATCGCCTGCCCGTGCACGAGGGCGACCGCACCCCGCTCCGGCTCCAGGTCGTCGGCGCGGCAGACCGGCTGCCACTCCTCGGTGCCGGCACTGCGCGGCGTCATCGTGGCCCGAGCCCGGACGCGGTGAGCTGCATTCGTCCTCCTTCACCAGAAGGTGAACCTAGGCCGCCGAGTGTTCGGTCGCGGTTACGCCATGTAACGGCCGTGAAAACCCTCGCCGCCCGGTACGCCGCCGGGCCCGGCCCGGCGGGTAGCCTGCGGGCCGTGTCCGCCGCCGTCGTCATCCTCGCCGCCGGGAGCGGCAGCCGGGTCGGCGCCGAGGTCAACAAGGTGCTGCTGCCGTTGGGCGAGACCCCGGTGCTCACCTGGTCGGTGCGGGCGGCGCTGACCGTGCCCGATATCCATCGGCTGGTGGTGGTCGTCCGGCCCGGCGAGGAGGGGGCGGTCGCCGACGCGGTCGCTCCCTGGCTGGGCGAGCGCGAGGCGCTGCTGGTCACCGGCGGGCAGACCCGGCACGCCTCGGAGTGGCAGGCACTGCAGGTGCTGGCCCCCGACATCGAGGCCGGCGAGATCGACGTCGTGGCGATCCACGACGGGGCGCGCCCGCTGGCCGGGCCCGAGCTCTTCGCCGAGACCCTCGCGGCCGCCCGCGCCACGGGGGGCGTGATCCCGGTGGTGCCGCTCTCCGGGCTGGTCACCGCCACCGGCGGCGCCGTGCCCGCGGGGCTCGCGGGGGTGCAGACCCCCCAGGCGTTCCGCGCCGACGCGCTGCTCACGGCGTACGCCGCCGCCGCCCGGGAGGGCTTCGAGGGCACCGACACCGCCAGCTGCCTGGAGCGCTACGGCTCGGTCCCGATCGCGGCGGTGCCGAGCACCTCGCGCAACCTCAAGGTCACCTTCCCCGAGGACGTCGCGCTGGCGGCCGCGCTGGTGGTCACCCCGCCCTCACCGGGGCCGGTCGACGACCCGCTGGACGTGGTCGACTTCGACCCGGCCTGAGCCGCCGCCGCTCGGGCGTGCGATCGCGGAACATCACAGGCACCTGGTGCCGGCGACGTTCCGCGCTGACGACCTGGAGTGGAGTGAGCCGGCGGTCAGCGAGAGGTGAGCGCCTCGAGCAGCCGGACGTCGTCCTCGGAGGCGACCCGGCGTCCCTCGCTCGGCGCGGTCACCAGCGCCACGGCGAACCGCTCCCTCAGCCACGGAACCAGCGCCGCGAGGTCGGCGACCGGCAGCTCGGCCACCGCACCGCTGCGGTGCAGGACGGCCAGCACCGGCGCGGGGAGCACCACCGGAGAGGCGACCGCGAGCAGCTGGTCGCGGTCGACGGTCTCACCGACGCGGCCGTCGGCGGTCTGCTTGACGGTGTCGGTCACCGGGCGGGTGCCGACCACGACCTCACCGGTCCGCTCGGCGTGCGCGACGCACTCGGCCACGAACCCGGCCGGGGTCATCGGGCACAGCGAGTCGTGCAGCACGAACGGCCGCTGCGGGTCGGTCTCCCCGCCGGTGCCGTCGGTGCCGGCGGTCTCGGCACGGGCCGCCAGCTCGGCCAGCTCCGCGAGCGCGGTGCGGTCCGGGCCGAGGTCGACCGGGCTGACCCCCGCCTCCCCGAGCGCCCACGCCGCGCAGGTCACCAGCGCCTCACCGTGGATCAGCGCGAACGGCAGCGAGCCGCGCCCCTCCTCGAGGACGGCGCCCAGCAGCGGTCCGGTGGCGTCATACGGGTCGGTCGTCATGGCGACCCCACCGTATGACCTCCCCGGGAACGTCATGCGATCCGGTCGCCCCGGCAGCCGCAACGTATGACGTCCCGGGGCCTCGCCGTCGCGGAAATGCGACGAGGCCCCCGGTCTCCCGGGGGCCTCGTCGGTGCAGCTGGGGGGTGGAGCGCTTCAGGAAGCGAGCACCTCGTCGAGCATGGCCTCGGCCTTGTCCTCGTTGGTCTTCTCGGCGAGCGCGAGCTCGGAGACCAGGATCTGGCGGGCCTTGGCGAGCATCCGCTTCTCGCCGGCCGAGAGCCCGCGGTCGCGCTCGCGGCGCCACAGGTCGCGGACGACCTCGGCCACCTTCATCACGTCACCGCTGTGCAGCTTCTCGAGGTTGGCCTTGTAGCGTCGCGACCAGTTGGTCGGCTCCTCGACGTGGGCGGCCCGCAGGACGTCGAAGACGCGGTCCAGGCCCTCCTTGTCGACGACGTCGCGCACCCCGACCAGGTCGAGGTTGCACGCCGGCACCCTCACGACCAGGTCCTGCTGGGCGACGATCCGCAGGACGAGGTACTGCCGGTCCTCCCCCTTGATCGTCCGCATCTCGATGTCCTCGATGACTGCGGCCCCGTGATTCGGATAGACGACCGTTTCGCCGACAGTGAAAGTCATATGTCAGGTACCCCTTCCTAGGGGACCTAGTCTATCACGCTTCGGCGCCGCTGTGATTCGCGTTTGCGCAGGTCAGAGGCGCAATCGGGGCTTGACAGGCGTCGGGTCTTCGTGCTGCGGCGCAATCCGGCGGGTGAATCCGGGCGGGCGGCAACACCCTCTTCTACCCCGCCGATCGAGGGTCGAAACCTCATCGGCGATTGTCGGTCGCACGTCGCGGAATGCCGCCGAATTCGGCCCGAGAAGGGGTAGGCCCACCCGGTCGGGTGACCGATACTGCCGGGCATGGCCAAGACTCCCTGGCGCCGTCGCTCCCGCTCCGCACCCGACACCGCCACGCCGACCCCGGCGACACCGGCCGGCCCGGCGACCGGCACCCGTGCCACCGCCGCGACGGTGACCGCGGCGCCCCGAGCCGACGGGGCGACACCGGGCCCCGCCGACGCCGGAGCCGAGACCAAGGCCGAGACCAAGCCCGGCACCGCGACCGGTGTCGCGACCGCCTCTCCGACCGCCGAGACCGCGCCCCCACCCGGGGCCGACGCCCCGTCCCCGGCCGGCCATCGCGCCACCGAACCGGTCCGCCGGCGCCGGATCCTCGACGCGACCCCCCTGCTGCTGCTGCGCAGCGCCCACCCGCGGCAGGCCGTGCTGATCGCGATCGGGCTCGCGGTGGCCGCCGCCCTGGCGAACCGGCCGACCCGCGAGGTGGGCCTGGTGTTCGTGACGGTGCTGGTCGGCCAGGCGGTGCTCGGCTGGCACAACGACCTGGTCGACCGGCGCCGCGACGCCGAGTACGACGTGCCCGGCAAGCCGCTGGCCGACGGCCGGCTCGACCCCGGCACGGCCTGGTTCGCGCTCGCCTGCGGGGTGCTGCTGGTGGTGCCGCTGGCGGTGACGAACGGACTGGTGGCCGGCGCGGCGTACCTGCTCTCGGTGCTGGTCGGCCTGCTCGGCAACGTGGTGCTGCGCCGCGGGGTGCTCTCGTTCCTGCCGTGGGCGGTGGCGTTCGCGCTCTATCCGGCGTTCCTGTCCTACGGCGGGTGGGGCGGGGCCAGCGAGGGCGACCCGCCGCACGCGCTGATGACGGGGCTGGCGGCGCTGCTCGGGGTCGGGGTCCACCTGCTCACCGCGCTGTGGGGGCTGGTCGCCGACAACAAGGAGGGCTGGACCTACCTGCCGCTGCGGCTCGGGCTGCGCCTGGGGGCGAGCCGGCTGCTGACGGTCGCGCTGGCCTACCTGGGCCTGGTGCTGGTCGCGATGGCGTTCGCCGGCACGTACGTCGGGCTGGCCCGCTGACCGGGCCGCCGCACCGCTAGGCTGACCCCCGCACCCTGACTCCCGGCGCCAGCCGACGACCTGCGAAGGCCTGATCGATGCTTCTCCGACGCCTCCCCCACCGCTCCAGCGCGCTCGCCGCGGCTCTCGTGCTGGCTCCGCTGCTGACCTCGTGCGGCTTCAACTACGCCACCGACGCCGTGGACACCCCCGGCGCCGGGGTCAACAACCGGGAGAAGTCGGTCGACGTGCTGGGCGCGATGGTGGTCGCCGCGCAGCCGAACGCCGGCACGTTCACCGCCACCTTGTCCAACAACGAGGGAGCCGCCGCCACGCTCACCTCGCTGAGCGGCGAGGCCACCCCCGACGACTTCGAGCCGATCGAGGTGCCCGCCGAGGGTGCCGTGGTGCTCAGCGGTGACGACGGGATCGGCGTGAGCGGCGAGCTCGAGGCGGGCTACTTCGTCGAGGTCACCCTGGTCTTCGACACCGGCGAGGAGGTCTCCCTCGAGGTGCCGGTGATGACGGCGTGCGACGAGTTCGAGGGCTACGACACCGCCTCCGAGCCGGCCGCGGACGCCGAGCCCTACAGCTGCGAGGCCGCCGAGGCCCCGGAGAGCGGCCACTGAGTCCGGCCGCCCCACCCACGCCGTCCCGCCCGGGCGGCCGACCCGAGGGAGTCGCATGACCCACACGCTGATCCTGCTCCGCCACGGCGAGAGCGAGTGGAACGCCAAGAACCTCTTCACCGGCTGGGTCGACGTCGACCTGACCGACAAGGGGCGCGCCGAGGCGAAGCGCGGTGGGGAGCTGATGAAGGAGGCCGGCGTGCTGCCGGACGTCGTGCACACCTCGGTGCAGCGGCGCGCGATCAGCACCGCCTGCCTGGCGCTCGACGCGGCCGACCGGCACTGGATCCCGGTGCGCCGGCACTGGCGGCTCAACGAGCGCCACTACGGCGCGCTGCAGGGCAAGAACAAGAAGGAGACCCTCGAGAAGTACGGCGAGGAGCAGTTCATGCTGTGGCGCCGCTCGTTCGACGTGCCGCCGCCGCCGATCGCCGACGACGACGAGTGGTCGCAGGTGGGCCTGCCCCAGTACGCCGACCTCGGCGACGAGATGCCGCGCACCGAGTGCCTCAAGGACGTCATCAAGCGGATGCTGCCCTACTGGGAGTCCGACGTCACCGCCGACCTCGAGGCCGGCAAGACCGTGCTGATCGCCGCCCACGGCAACAGCCTGCGGGCGATCATCAAGCACCTCGACGGCATCAGCGACGACGACATCGCGGGCCTCAACGTGCCGACCGGCATGCCGCTCGTCTACGAGCTCGACGACCAGCTGAAGCCGACCGTGGCCGGCGGCACCTACCTCGACCCCGAGGCCGCGGCCGCAGCCGCCGCAGCCGTGGCCAACCAGGGTCGCTGAGCAGCCCACCGCCCCACCCGACGTACACGAAGATCGGCGCCATCCCTGCGCATGGCGCCGATCTGCGTCTGTCGGTGGGCGGCCGGCCGGAGGATCGCCGGATATCCGGCGATTCCCTCACTTCTCACGCGTTGCACAGCACGTGTGAAGTGAGGGCAACGCGTGAGAAGTCCCGGGTGAGCTACGCGTCGACGGCGGCCGGGTTCTCCCCGGTGACGACGAACACGACGCGGTTGGCGACCGACACGGCGTGGTCGGCGATCCGCTCGTAGTAGCGGCCGAGCAGGGCGATGTCGACCGCGGCCTCGACGCCGTGGGTCCATCCGTCGCCGAGGAGCACCGAGAAGCTGGCCCGGCGCAGCTGGTCCATCTCCTCGTCGGCGCGGCCGAGGGCGATCGCGGCCTCGACGTCGCGGGTGGTGATGATCGAGGTGACCTGGCCGACCATCTCCTGGGCGACCTCGGCCATCCGGACCAGGGTGGGACGCAGCTCGTCGGGGACGGCGACGTTGGGCACGCGGAGCCGGGCGATCTTGGCGACGTGGACAGAGAGGTCGCCCATCCGCTCGAGCTCGCTGACCATCCGCAGCGCGGCCACCACGGTGCGCAGGTCGCCGGCGACCGGCTGCTGCAGGGAGAGCAGGGAGAACGCGGTGTCCTCGACCCGCTCCCGGGCCCGGTCGATCTCGACGTCGGCGGAGATGACGTGCTCGGCCATGTCGGCGTCCCCGCTGAGCAGGGCGGCGGTGGCGCGCTGCACGGAGGTCTGCACCTTGTGGGCGATGTCGGCGAGGTCGGCGAACATGGAGTCGAGCTGTTCGTGGAAGGCTTCACGCATGCCGCCGACCGTAGGCGCCCTACATGACGAGTCGGGGTGGGGCGGTGAACGAGGGGTGAACGTTTCGAAGCCGGGGTCTCCCGCGGCGAAATGGTGGTGAACGCGGCCGTACGATCACCTCCGTGGACCCGACGACGCAGGCGTTCCTGGCCGCGATCATCGGGGCCTTCGTCTCCGGGGGCGCGGTGCTGGCCTGGCACTACAGCGACCGGCAGCAGCACCAGGCGACGCCGGTCGAGGAGCCGCTGGTGCCGACCGGCGTGGCGACCGTGCTGTCGGTGCTGCGCAGCAGCGCGGTGGTGGTCGACGAGTCCGACCTGGTGCTGAAGGCGTCCGCGCCGGCGTACGCCCTGGGTCTGGTCCGCGGCACCCGCCTGGCCTCCGACCAGCTGGCCGAGCTGGTGCACCAGGTGCGCCGCGACGGCCAGATCCGTGAGACCGAGCTGGTGATGACCCGGTCGGCCACCCCGAACCGGCACGTCACAGCGCGGGTGGCGCCGCTGGGCTCGCGCCTGGTGCTGGCGCTGGTCGAGGACCGCACCCGGGAGCGGCGGGTGGAGGCGGTACGCCGCGACTTCGTGGCCAACGTGAGCCACGAGCTGAAGACGCCGGTGGGTGCGATCCGGGTGCTCGCGGAGGCGGTGCACGACGCGGCGGAGGACCCGACGGCGGTGAAGCGGTTCGCGGACCGGATGCTCACCGAGAGCGAGCGGCTGACCCGGCTGGTGCAGCAGGTGATCGAGCTGTCCCGCTTGCAGGACGACGACCCGCTGGACGCGCCCACGATGCTCGCGCTCGACGAGGTGGTCGCGGTGGCGGTCGACACCAGCGCGATCGACGCGGAGGCGAAGCGGATCTCGATCGTCACCTCCGGCACGACGGGCCTGCACGTGGTCGGCAACGAGGAGCAGGTGACCGCCGCGGTGGCCAACCTGGTCGCGAACGCGGTGTCCTACTCCGATCCCGACTCCACGGTGCTGGTGACCACGAAGGCCGAGGACGGCCGGGCGGAGATCTCGGTGGTCGACCAGGGCATCGGCATCCCCGCCGACGAGATCGACCGCATCTTCGAGCGCTTCTACCGGGTCGACCCGGCCCGGCACCGCTCCACCGGCGGCACCGGTCTGGGCCTGTCGATCGTCAAGCACGTCGCAGCCACCCACGGCGGCGAGGTGCGGGTGTGGTCGGTGGAGGGCCAGGGGTCGACGTTCACGCTGTCGCTGCCGCGCCATCACCGCCACGATGGGGCGGAGGACGGCTCCGTGGATCTCTCGTACGACGGTCTGGCCGACGGCCCGACCGCTTCCAGCAACCAGGAGGAACACCGGTGACCCGGGTACTCGTCGTCGAGGACGAAGAGAGCTACAGCGAGGCTCTCGCCTACATGCTGCGCAAGGAGGGCTTCGAGGTGGCGATCGCGGCCACCGGCACCGACGCGCTCACCGAGTTCGAGCGCAACGGCGCCGACATCGTGCTGCTGGACCTGATGTTGCCGGGCCTGCCCGGCACCGAGGTGATCCGTCAGATCCGGCAGACCTCGCACGTGCCGGTGATCATGGTCAGCGCCAAGGACGAGGAGGTCGACAAGGTGGTCGGCCTCGAGCTGGGCGCCGACGACTACGTCACCAAGCCCTACAGCTCGCGTGAGCTGGTCGCCCGGATCCGGGCGGTGCTGCGCCGCGGCGCCGAGCCGGACCTGGCGCCGTCCACGCTGGAGGCGGGTCCGGTGCGGATGGACGTCGAGCGGCACGTCGTCACCGTCGACGGCCAGGAGCAGCGGCTGCCGCTGAAGGAGTTCGAGCTGCTGGAGATGTTCCTGCGCAACCCGGGCCGGGTGCTCACCCGCGGGCAGCTGATCGACCGGGTGTGGGGCTCGGACTACGTCGGCGACACCAAGACCCTCGACGTGCACGTGAAGCGGCTGCGCGCGAAGCTCGAGCCGGACCCGGGCGAGCCGAAGTACCTCGTCACGGTCCGCGGTCTCGGCTACAAGCTGGACCTCTGACGCCGAGGGGTCACTGATTCCCGCGTTCTCGCGGCGTGTCGGGGAACGCTTGACCTCTCGGTGCGCCCACCCGACCGGCAGCCGCCCACATTGGCGCGATCTCGGCGTACGACGTCGGAGAACCGCGTGCCGATCGCGCACCGCGGTTCCTAGGCTGAGCCGGTGACGAGCACCCCCACCGCCGGGCCCACCGCCGGCGCCGCCCCTGCCCCCGCCGCGCCGGCGCCCGCGGCCTGGCTGCCCGTGGCCGCGGTGGCGGTGACGCTGGTGCTGTGGGCGAGCGCGTTCGTGGCGATCCGACACCTGGGCGAGGACTTCTCGCCGGGTGCGCTGTCACTGGGTCGGCTGCTGGTGGGGGCGCTCTGCCTGGGGGTGGTGGCGCTGAGTCGCGGGCTGCCGCGCCCGACCGGGCGCGAGTGGGTGTCGATCGTGGCGATCGGCGTGCTCTGGTACGGCGTCTACAACGTCGCGCTGAACGAGGGCGAGCGGCGCATCGACGCCGGCACCGCCTCGATGCTGATCCAGGTCTCGCCGGTGCTGATCGCGCTGCTCGCGGCGGTGTTCCTCGCCGAGCGGTTCACCGGGTTCCTGGCGCTCGGGCTGGCGCTGGCCTTCGCCGGCGTGGGGCTGATCGGCTGGTCGACCTCCGACGACCCCGAGCACGACGCGCTCGGTGTGGTGCTGTGCCTGGTCTCGGCGGTGGTCTACTCGATCAGCGTGATCCTGCAGAAGCCGCTGATGGCGCGGATCGGCGCCGTCCACCTCACGTGGCTGGCCTGCACGGTCGGCGCCATCGCCTGCCTGCCGTGGCTCGGCACCCTGCTCTCCGAGGCCGGCGACGCGCCCGCGTCGTCGATCTGGTGGGTGGTCTATCTGGGGGTGTTCCCGACCGCGATCGCGTTCAGCACCTACGCGTATGCGCTGAAGACGATGACCGCCAGCAGCCTCGGGGTGACCACCTATCTGGTGCCGCCGATCACGATCCTGCTGGGCCTGGTCTTCCTCGACGAGGTGCCGCCGGCGATGGCGTACGCCGGGGGCGTGCTGGCGTTGGTCGGCGTCGCGGTCGCGCGGCGCAAGCCGAAGGTGGTCGTGGCCGACGACTCCCCGCAGCCGGCCTGAGCGGCGTACCGCCCGCGCCTCGTCACCATCGGCGCCCGGAGTCGCGCGCAGTGCGGCTTGTAACGCGGTGTCCGGGTGACTACTGCGGCGTCCCAGCACCGCGGTAGTGCCACGGACACCGCGTTACAGCTCAGCCCGAGCCGGACCCGCCGCCGCGTCGCTCAGTCGGAGTCTGGCTCCTCGCCGGCCTCGAGCCATCCGCGGAACGCCTCGAGGTTGCGGGTGGACTCGCCACGCAGCTTGCGCCACTCCCACTCCTTGCGGATCGAGGAGGCGAAGCCGAGCTCGAGGATGGTGTTGAACGACTCGTCGGCGTAGGTCAGCACCGACCCGAGCAGCCGGTCGAGCTCCTCGGGGGTGATCGTGCCGAGCGGCAGCCGGGCGTCGAGGTAGATGTCGCCGAGCCGGTCGAGGGCGAACGCGACGGCGTACATGCGCAGGTTGCGCTGCAGCAGCCAGCGGTAGACCTCTTCGTGGTTCTCGTCGGGTCGGCGGCAGACGAACGCGTGGACGCCCAGGGCGTGCGGGCCGACGTCGAGGCGCACCGCGGTCTGCAGCTTCTTCTCGCCCGGCAGCGAGAACGAGAAGACCCCCGCAGCGAGCTCGCGGTGCTCGATCTCGCTGTCGGTGAGATGGGCGCGCACCACGTCGACGGCGGCGCGAACGGCGTCGTCGACCGGAGCCTGTGGCACTCCCGACGCGGACGAGGCCTCGGCCGGAGACTGGTCGCTCACGCCGCCGCCTCCCGCATCGACGCGCGGGCCCGGTGGTAGACCTCGAGGGTGGCGGCGGCGGTGGCCTCCCAGGAGAAGGTGCGGGCATGGGCGAGCGCGCCGGCCTCGAGGCGCCGCCGGAGTGCCTCGTCGGCGACCACCCGGAGCAGGGCGGTGGCCCAGGTGGCCGGGTCGTGGCCCTCGACCAGCAGCCCGCTGCGCTCGTCGCGGACCACGGTGGTGAGGCCGCCGACGGCGGCGGCGACCACGGGGGTGCCGGTGGCCTGTGCCTCGGCGGCGACCAGCCCGAACGACTCGTTGTAGGAGGGGACGGCGACCAGGGTGGCGGCCGCGCACCAGCGCGCCAGCTCGGCCTGGGAGACCGGCGGCACGAACCGGACCACCCCGTCGGGCCCGTCGAGGCCGAGCTCGGTGGCGAGCTGGGCCAGCGACTCGGGGTGCTCGAGGCCGCTGCCGGAGGGGCCGCCGACGATCGGCACGACCAGCCGGGAGCGCAGCTCGGGGTGGCGGGCCAGCAGCACCGCCACCGCGCGCAGCAGCACGTCGGGCGCCTTCAGCGGCTGGATCCGGCCGGCGAACATCAGCACGGCGGCATCCTGGGGCAGCCCCAGCTCGGCGCGCGCGGTGGCCTTGTCGCGGGGCTGGAAGACCGACAGGTCGACGCCGGGGTAGACGACCTCGACCCGGCCGGGGTCGGCGTCGTAGAGGTTGATCAGCTGCTTGGCCTCCGCGTCGGTGTTGCCGATCAGCATGTCGGCGGCCTCGACGACCTGCTCCTCACCGATGATCCGGGCGGCCGGCTCGGGAGCGTCGCCGTCGGCGAGCGCGGCGTTCTTCACCTTCGCCATCGTGTGCATGGTGTGCACCAGCGGCACGCCCCACCGGTCGCGGGCCAGCGCGCCGACCTGGCCCGAGAGCCAGTAGTGCGAGTGCACCAGGTCGTAGTGGCCCACCGGATGCGCCGCCTCGACCCGCAGCACCTCACGGGCGAACGCGCACAGCTGGGCGGGCAGCTCCTCCTTGGTGAGGCCCTCGAACGGCCCGGCGTGGACGTGCCGCACGGTCACCCCGTCGTACGCCGTGACCTGGGGCGGCAGGGCCGAGCTGGTGGCGCGGGTGAAGATGTCGATCTCGACCCCGTGGGCGGCGAGCCGCTTGGCGAGCTCGAGGACGTAGACGTTCATCCCGCCGGCGTCGCCGGTGCCGGGCTGGTCGAGCGGCGAGGTGTGCAGGCTGATCATGGCCAGGCGCCTCATGGGGTCCACATCGTCCTCTTCTGCCTCTGCCGGGTCCGGTCCCCGGGGTGCGGTCGGCGGGGCGGCCGCTCGGCGGCGCACTCGTCCATCGACCTGCAACCAGCGTGTGCCCTTTCCGATTCCCGCGGGTGGGTGTCGCATGCGTCTCGCCGTCGCGCCGAGCAGCGGGCTTCCCACGCGTTCTTCCCTACCCCCGCTCAGTGGGCGTGGGTGCCCCGGTCGCGTCGGGTGGCGCGGCGGCTGCCGGCGCGACGCGGCGCCGGGACCTGCGGCGCAGGCCCCACGGGCACGGCGGCCCTGGACGCCGCCCGGGCCCGGACCAGACCGGCCACCGCGATGAGCATCGCGGCACCGCCGGCGACGCCGTCGACGGCGGGGTCGGCGTCCAGGCCGTCGCGCACGACCTCGAGCACCGACCAGACCAGCAGCGGGAAGGCCACGGCGACCAGCGCCTGCAGCCAGCCCGCGCTGCTCGAGACCAGGCGGGTGCCGGCGGCGGCGAGCGCGAGCGCGAGCAGCGCGAGACCGGCCCAGTGCAGGCTCTCCTCCTCGAGCAGCGCGCCGCCCACCCAGCAGCCGCCACCGAGCAGCCCGGCGACGGCGGCGAGGACGGTGGCACGCATGGGCAGGACCTCTCGGCAGCGGCCGGCCGGGTGGGCCGACGGGGTGGGCGTCGGGGTGGGGGCGTCGGGGGTCGATCCGGGCACGGATCGGGGGGACGCCCCGAGTGTGCCACCGTCACCCGGCCGGGTTCGAGGGTCAAGACGGTGAGCGGGACGCCCTCCACGACAATGGGCGCCATGACCGAGACCGTCGCCTCGCCCACGACCACGTCCTCACCCAGCCCCGGCACCCGCCTCGCGGTGGTCACCGGCGCCAGCAGCGGCATCGGCGCGGCCACGGCACGGGCGCTCGCCGCGGCGGGCTTCCGCGTGGTGTGCGCCGCGCGGCGTACCGACCGGATCGAGGCACTCGCCGCCGAGATCGGCGGCCTGGCGGTGCGGTGCGACGTCACGTCGGCCGACTCGGTGCGCGAGCTGGCCGCCGCGGTCGACGCCACCGACGGCTCCTTGCACGTGCTGGTGAACAACGCCGGCGGTGCCTTCGACGCCGCGACCGTGGAGGACGCCGACGCCGCCGACTGGCGGGCGATGTACGAGGTGAACGTGGTCGGCCTGATGCAGGTCACCCAGGCCCTGCTGCCCGCGCTGCGCGCCAGCGGCGACGGGGTGATCGTGAACGTCGGGTCGACCGCCGGGCGGGTCGCCTACGAGAACGGCGGCGGCTACACCGCGGCCAAGCACGGCACCAAGGTGGTCACCGAGACGCTGCGGCTGGAGCTGTGCGGCGAGCCGATCCGGGTCTCCGAGGTCGCCCCGGGCATGGTGCGCACCGACGAGTTCGCGCTCGTGCGGTTCGAGGGCGACCAGGACCGCGCCGCCGCGGTGTACGCCGGGGTGCCCGACCCTCTGGTCGCCGAGGACGTCGCCGACGCGATCGCCTGGATCGCCACCCGGCCCAGCCACGTCAACATCGACGAGCTGGTGATCCGGCCCCGCGCGCAGGCCGCCCAGCACAAGGTCCACCGCCAGGCCTGAGCCTGCGTTGTGCCTGACGCGGTGGAGGTCGAGCGAGCCCCGCGGCCGACGGAGGAGGGCGCGACGGGCGGGTCGAGACCCCACCGCCAGGCCTGAGCCTGCGAAGTCTCGGCAAGCTCGACCACTGCCCCCGGGTTTCGGCAGGTTCGACCACCGGCCAAACTCGACCCCCGGGTCTCGGCAGGCTCGACCACCGGCCGCTCGACCCCCGGGTCTCGGCAGGCTCGACCACCGGCCAGACTCGACCACCGGGCGGCTCGTCCGCCTGTCGAGACGCGTGGGGACGAAGGTCCCGAACCGGGGCACGGGAGGTGGCACTCGGCCGCGGGGATGGCAGACTGCGGCGCGTGCAGACGATCGGACTCATCGGTGGCATGAGCTGGGAGAGCAGCGCGGTCTACTACGAGGCGCTGAACCGCGGCGTGGAGGACCGTCTCGGCGGGCTGAGCTCGGCCCGGACCGTCTTGTCGTCGGTCGACTTCGCCGAGGTGACCCGGCTGCAGCGCGAGGAGCGCTGGGACGAGGTCGCGGCGCTGCTCACCGAGGCGGCCCGCGGCGTCGAGCGCGCCGGCGCGGAGTTCCTCCTGCTGTGCACCACGACGTTCCACCGGGTGGCCGAGCAGGTCGAGGCCGCCATCGACATCCCGCTGCTGCACCTGGCCGACGTGGTCGCCGACGCCTGCCGGGCCGAGGACGTCGAGTCGGTGGCCTTCCTCGGCACCTCGTTCGCGATGTCGCGCTCGTTCTTCACCGACCGGCTCGCCTCGCACGGCCTGCAGGTGCTGGTGCCCGAGGAGCGGCACCACGAGACCGTCGACCGGATCATCTACGACGAGCTGGTGCACGGCAAGGTCGACGACGGCTCCCGCCGCACGGTGCTGGCGGTCATCGAGGAGCTCTGGGACGCCGGCGCCGGGGGCGTGGTGCTCGGCTGCACCGAGCTGGAGCTGCTGGTGCGCCAGGCCGACAGCGACGTGCCGGTGTTCCCGTGCACGACGCTGCACGTGTCGGCGGCGCTCGACCGCGCTCTTGCCTGAGCTCGACCCGGCTCACGTGCCGATCACCCCCTGACTCACCTGCCCTCTCGTCGGTCCAGCAGCAGCCCCGCGAGGCGCCGTAGGTCGTCGGTCAGCGCCTGCTCGGGCAGCACCGCGTGGTGGCCGCACACGTCGAAGGTGTAGACGAACCGGTCGGGCTGCGCCGTTCCGCCGGTCACCGCCGCCAGGTCGACCCGGTCGGCGAGCGCGCGCAGCTCCGGCGCCCGGGGGTCGTCGGTGTCGAGGTCGACCTCGCCCTCGGCGACCAGGCCCGCGAACCCTCCGGTACGCCGCACCCGCACCACCCCGCGCGGCTCACCGCCCGGCGCCGGCACCGGTGGCGCGGGAGTGTCGTCGGGGACCACACCGACCTCCGCCCAGGCGTCGCGGACCTGCTCGGCGGAGCCGCCGGCGGCCGCCACCGTGGCCGCGGCGAACCCGGCGAAGCCGGTGTCGGGGCCGACCCGCCCGCCGGTGAGCGCGGCGTACCAGATGGCGCCGGCGCCCTCCCACGATGAGCCGCCGAGAGCGCGCGCGGCCAGCACGAACGCCCGGTTGGGGATGCCGGAGTTGAGGTGCACCCCACCGGAGTCGTCGTCGGTGTGGACGTAGTCGTCGAGGTGGGCCGGCTGCGGGTCGCGCCCCAGGGCGGGGTCGTCGTAGGCGGTGCCGGGGGCGGCCATGTCGCGCAGCGCGCGGGCGTCGACGCCGGGCCGGAAGAGGCCCTCGCCGATCAACCAGTCGGCCTGGGCGGCGGTCTGCCCGCGCAGCCGCTGCTTGAGGCAGGCGGCGAAGACGTCGCACAGCGACTCGTTGAGGGCGCCGGACTGGTGGGAGTAGACCAGCCCGGCGGTGTGCTCGACGACGCCGTGGGCGAGCTCGTGGCCGAGCACGTCGACCGGCTTGGTGAAGCGTTCGAAGACCCGGCCGTCGCCGTCGCCGAAGACCAGCTGGGTGCCGTCCCAGAACGCGTTGGCGTAGTCGCGGCCGTAGTGCACGGTCACGCTGACCGGGGCGCCGGCGCCGTCGTAGGAGCGGCGGCCGAAGACCTCCTCGAACAGGGCGAGCGCCGCGGTGACCCCGGTCGCGGCCTCGTCGACGGCCGGGTCGCCGACGTCGGGCTCGCCGGTGGCGCGCACCGCCCGGCCCGGGAGCGTCTCGGTGTTGTCGGCGGTGTGCACGGTCCAGGCCCCCGCCTGCCGCTCGGCCGGCGGGGTCGGCGTACCGCCTCGGACACCGGCCCGCGCCGCCCGGGACGCACGGGACGCACGGAACCCCTCGTCGACCGCCAGCGTCGCCGCCGCTTCCGCCTCGGCGAGGTGGCGCAGCAGGTAGGGCGGGACGAACGAGCAGCCGGTCCGAGAGGTCATGGGACGAGGGAACCGCAGCCCACCGACACCGGCAAGGCTACGGCGTCAGTCCTGCGGCGCGCGGTCCGGCGGGAACCCGCCGGTGGCGACCGGGCCCCACCGCTCGACGGTGATCCGCAGCAGCGACTTGCCCTGGCGGCGCATCGCGGCGCGGTACTCCTCCCAGTCGGGGTGCTCGCCGGCGATGCAGCGGAAGTACTCCACCAGCGCGTCCTCGGCCTCGGGGTCGGGCATGTCGAGCACCTCGGCGGTGCCGTCGACCTGCACCCAGGCGCCGTTCCAGTCGTCGGAGAGCACCATCACCGAGCAGGCCGGGTTGCGGCGCAGGTTGGTGGCCTTGGCCCGGTCGGGGTAGGTGGAGACGACCAGGTGGCCGTCGGCGGACACCCCGCCGGCGACCGGGGACATCTGGGGACGGCCGTCGGCGCGGTGAGTGAGCAGCACGAACTGGTGGCGCGGGCGGACGAAGTCGAGCAATCCCTCGAGGTCGACGCGCTCGTTCCTGGCGATGGTGACCATGCCGCCAGCCTAGGCCGGGGCCGGACCGGCACCGGCGTCACCGGCGTCGCGCCGGGCCGACGGGTGAAGCTCAGGGTTCGTCGGCCACGATCGCCACCGCCGCGGACTCGGCGGTCGCCGAGCCCTTGCGGTTGCTCGCGGTGACCTCGCAGACCAGCGAGACGCCCACGTCGGACGAGGTGAGGTCGTAGACCGGCCCGTTGCCGGCAACACCCGACCCGACGGTCCAGGCGAACGTGTACGACGGGGAGCCGCTCCAGGTGCCCGGGTCGCACTCGAGCCGGTTCCCCGGCGAGGGGGTGCCGGTGATCTCCGGGGGCGCGAGGTTCTGGGGCAGTCCGACCGGGGACGGGTCGTCCGGGTCGTCCGGGTCCTGGCCGCCGCCACCACCACCCGAGCCACCACCCGAGCCGCCGCCACCGGCCGGCGCCTTCACCCGCTGCCCCCAGTGGGTGTAGCCACCGACGTCCCAGCGCTGGATGCGCCGGTTGTGGGTGTCGGCGAGGAACAGGTTGCCCGAGAGCGACCCGCCGTCCTGCGGGTGCTGGGCGAGGGCCCCGGGCGACCAGAGCGACCCGAGGCGGCGGCTGGCCCGCGGGGGGTGCCCGAGGGTGCGGTAGTGGGAGAACCTGTGGTTGGCGTCGAGGACGTAGACGGCGTGGTTGGCGGAGTCGGCGACGACGACCTGGCCGAACCGGTCGGCGGTGACCCCCGACGGCACCGGCTTGCGGCCGCCGCGTGGCCGGGGCACGCGCACGACCGTCGCCTTCGCGTGGTGGCCCAGCGCGGAGACCGAGTAGGCGACCAGCCGTCCGCTGTCGGGCAGGCCGACGAAGACCCGTGCCGGGTGCCCGGACTGCTCCGGCGCGTAGGCGATCCCGCGCGGGAAGCCGCGGCCGGGCAGGTCGACGCGGGCCAGGCGCTGGCCGCTGGTGCTGTAGGCCAGCAGGGTGCCGCTGCACCGGCTGGCGATGTAGACCCGGTTGCGGACCGCGACGATGCCGCCGTAGCGCTCGGCGCTCGCCCGGTCCGGGCAGCTGCCCTCGTGGTGCTCGAAGTGCTCGAGCACGCGGCCCCGCCCGGCGAGCAGCGAGGCCGAGGTGCCGTAGTCGACCCACACCCGTCCGCGCCCGTAGGCGAACACGCCGCTGACGGGGCCGTCCTGGTCGAGCCCGACCCGCCCGACGACCTTGCCGGAGGAGTTGACCCGCACCAGCGCGCCGCCGCTGCGGAACCCGACGTACGACGTGCCGCGCTTGTCGACGCCGATCGCGATCGGCCCGGACGACGATCGGCCCCCGCCTCCCCCGCCTCCCCCGCCGCCACCTCCGTGGCTGTGGCCGCCGCCACCACCGGGCGAGGCGTGGTCGCGGGCGGCCAGGGCGGCCGGCCCGCCGCCGTCGTCCGCGGCGGCGGACGGGGTGACCAGCGCGGCGGGCAGGCCGAGAGCGAGCAGCGCGGCCAGGGCGCGGCCGAGCGCGCCGCGACGCGGGCGGCTCACGGGCCCGACCGGCTGCTCCCTCACCTTTCCGAGGTTAGGCCTGCCCGGCCCGCGCGACCATCCACAGAACCCCGCGTTATGCGGTGGGCTGGACCACCTGTCGGGCGCGGGGTTCCGGACCGTAGACCTCGAAGTCGAAGACCGAGATCCCGTAGCGGGTCGCCCGCCGCTCGCCGACCAGCCGCACGTGCCGGGTGGTGACCGGAGCGAACCGCGCGGTGTCGTGGCCGCCGTCGCCGTTGATCGTCGACCAGACCTTTCGCCACCGGCGGCCGTCGCGCACCTCGATCCGGTAGCCGCGGGCGTACGCCGTCTCCCAGCGCAGCACCACCCGGTCCACCGTCCGCCTCCGGCCGAGGTCGACGCGCAGCCACTCGCCGTCGGCGCGGGCCCCGCTGGCCCAGCGGGTGGTGGGGTCGCCGTCGACGGCCTGCGACGGGGCGTGGCCCGGCTCGGTGCCCGAGGCCTGGGCGAGCCCGCCGCGAGCCAGGTCGTCGCCGGCCAGCGACGCGTAGACCAGGCCGGCGAGCGCGGTCATCCCCGACTCGAACGGGTGGTACTCCATCGCCTTGAGCACGTCGATCCACTTGCCCTGCACCCAGGCGTCCTCGCCCGCGCAGGCGTCGTGGCCGCGCGAGGGCCGGTAGGTGTCGACGTACCCCGCTCGCTGCCGGGACGCCGCCCGGGCGAGGGCGCGGTTGAGCTGCTTCTGCAGGCGGTCGGCCCAGACCATGTCGGCGGGCGTCATCGGCACCGCGCCGTTGGTGCAGGAGCCGCCCGCGGGCATCAGCCGCGGGTAGCCGACCACCAGCACGGTGGCGTGCGGCGACCGCTGCCGGATCGCCGCGACCGCGCGGGCCACGCTGCGGCCGGTGCGGGGCACCAGCGCGGCCATCGTGTCGACGCCGTCGACGGTGAACTCCGCGCGGCAGGGCGCCCCGGTCGGCCGCTCGGCGGCGAGCTCGGGGCAGCGGTCGATGAGCGTGCCGAAGAGGCCGCCGTCGTTGCCGCCGATGCCCAAGGTGACCAGGTCGGTGTCGGGCCGCAGGGCCTCGAGCTGGGCCGGGGCGGTGCCGAGGATGCCCTCCTGCGGCTCGAAGAGGTGCTCGGTGCGGGCCGCGGAGCAGGACACGTCGGTCAGCTCGACCTCGAGCCGCTCGGCGAGCTTGGCGGGGTAGTTGCGGTTCGAGCGGGCGCAGGGCACCAGCGCGGTGCCGGGGATCAGCGGCCCGGCGGTGAACGAGTCGCCGAGCGCCACGTAGTGGTCGAACGGGCGGTCCGGCACGTCCGCGGACGCGGCCGTGGGCGGGGCGAGCAGGGCGAGCGGCCCGCCGACGAGGCTCAGCGCGAGCAGCGCCGACCGATGGGACCGCCTCCTCGGCGTGGACGGCGTGGACGGCGTGGACGGCGTGGACGGCGTGGACGGCGTGGACGGCGTGGAATGGGCTGCCCAGGGCAGGCGAGACAGGCGCACGGAGTTCCCTCCCGAGAGAGACGCCGCCGGTGCGTCGGCGGCGTCACGGACATGACCCGGCCCCCTCCCGGAGCCGGCCGGCGCAACGTACTACCGGCGAGTCACTTCGTGGAAGCACCTGTCCAGGCGCGGCGGTGCCGACCGACGATGCCGCCGCTCGCCCCGGCGGCCACTACACTTCCCGGGGCCCGTCGGATCGTCCGCGCAGCAGCGCCGCCGCGCCACCGCCGCACCCGACGTCCCCGTCACGACCGCCAGCCCGGCGGACCGCCAGCCGAAAGGGAGCCCGAGCTCCGTATGTCTTCTCCCGCCTCCACCGACCGCACCGCCAGCGCGAACCTGCGCAACGTCGCGATCGTCGCCCACGTCGACCACGGCAAGACCACGCTGGTCGACGCCATGCTCCGCCAGGGCGGCGCCTTCACCGAGCACCAGGCCGAGGGGGTGGCCGACCGGGTCATGGACTCAGGCGACCTGGAGCGCGAGAAGGGGATCACGATCCTCGCCAAGAACACCGCGATCCACTACACCGGGCCCTCCGCCGGCGGCGAGTCGATGACGATCAACATCATCGACACCCCCGGCCACGCCGACTTCGGCGGCGAGGTCGAGCGCGCGCTGTCGATGGTCGACGGCATCGTGCTGCTCGTCGACGCCTCCGAGGGGCCGCTGCCGCAGACCCGCTTCGTGCTGCGCAAGGCCCTCAACGCCGACATGCCGGTGATCCTGGTGGTCAACAAGACCGACCGCGGCGACGCCCGGATCAGCGAGGTCGTCGACGACAGCTACGAGCTGTTCATGGACCTGCTCGACGACAGCCACAGCCAGGCCGCCCTCGACTTCCCGGTCGTCTACGCCTCGGGCAAGGCCGGCATCGCCTCCCTGGAGCAGCCCGCCGACGGCACGATGCCCGAGGGCGACAGCCTCGAGCCGCTGTTCAAGACGATCCTCGAGACGATCCCGGCGCCGTCGTACACGCCGGGCGCGCCGCTGCAGGCCCACGTCACCAACCTCGACGCCTCGCCGTTCCTGGGCCGGCTGGCGCTGGTGCGGGTGCACGAGGGCGAGCTGCGCAAGGGCCAGACGGTGGCCTGGATGCGCCGCGACGGCAGCGTGAAGAACGTCAAGATCACCGAGCTGCTGATCACCGAGGGCCTGGAGCGCAAGCCGGGCGAGAAGGCCGGCCCCGGCGACATCGTCGCGGTCGCGGGCATCCCCGAGATCACCATCGGCGAGACGCTGGCCGACCCCGAGAACCCGGTCGCGCTGCCGCTGATCCACGTCGACGAGCCGGCGATCTCGATGACGATCGGCACCAACACCTCGCCGCTGGTCGGCAAGGGCGGCAAGGGCCACAAGGTGACCGCCCGGCTGGTCAAGGACCGGCTCGACTCCGAGCTGATCGGCAACGTCAGCCTGCGCATCCTGCCCACCGAGCGCCCCGACGCCTGGGAGGTGCAGGGCCGCGGCGAGCTGGCGCTGGCGATCCTGGTCGAGCAGATGCGCCGCGAGGGCTACGAGCTGACCGTCGGCAAGCCGCAGGTGGTCACCCGCGAGATCGACGGCAAGGTGCACGAGCCGGTCGAGCGGCTCACCATCGACGCCCCCGAGGAGTACCTCGGCACGATCACCGAGCTGCTCGCGACCCGCAAGGGCCGGATGGAGCAGATGACCAACCACGGCACCGGCTGGGTGCGCATGGAGTTCCTGGTGCCCGCGCGCGGCCTGATCGGCTTCCGCACCGAGTTCCTCACCGAGACCCGCGGCACCGGCATCGCCCACCACGTCTTCGAGAAGTACGAGCCGTGGGCCGGCGAGATCCGCTCCCGCGCGTCCGGCTCGCTGGTCGCCGACCGCTCCGGCGCCGCCACGGCGTACGCCATGACGAACCTGCAGGAGCGCGGGGTGATGTTCGTCGAGCCGACCACCGAGGTCTACGAGGGCATGATCGTCGGCGAGAACTCCCGCGCCGACGACATGGACGTCAACATCACCAAGGAGAAGCAGCAGACCAACATCCGGTCCGCCACCTCCGACAACTTCGAGAAGCTGATCCCGCCGCGCAAGCTGAGCCTCGAGCAGTGCCTGGAGTTCTGCCGCGAGGACGAGTGCGTCGAGGTCACCCCCGAGACCGTGCGCATCCGCAAGGTGGTGCTCGACCAGAACGAGCGGGCCAAGATGGCGTCCCGGGCCCGCAAGGGCGCCAAGCCCTGAGCGGTGCCGGCGGCCCGTGACCTGACCTGACTCGGACAGCGGGCCGCCTGCCACGGGCCGCCCTGATCCGGTACGCCGCGCGGGCAGGGCCGCGGCCGGTTCCCCACGCGCCGGCCGCGGGTAGCGCCCGCGGCTCAGCCTGTGCCGTGCGCCGGCTCGGGCCGCGCCGCCCGGATCGCCAACCCGCACAGCGCCGCCGTCAGCAGCAGCGCGCTGCTGCGGGCGACCGTCTCGGGCAGCACCACGAGGAGCGACTGGAGGAACAGGTGCGCGCCCAGCGCCACCGGCACCCACGCCGGTGCGGCCGCCGGGCCGGCCTGAACCAGCGCGATCAGGAGCAGCAGCTCGCCGATCAGGAAGGCCGCCACCCAGACGATCAGGAACGCCTGCAGTCCGGGGTCGTCCAGCACGTCGTCGAGGGCTCTCCCCCGCACCGCGTCGCTGCGGACCAGCGCCCGGAAGAAGACCAGCAGCATGCTGTAGCCGGCCAGCCCGACGAACCCCACCACCAGCAGGCACGCGGCCGCGACCGAGGTGTAGCGGCCCCGGTCCCGGAACAGCGACAGCACCGCCGGCACCCCCATGGTCAACGCCACCGCGGCGAGGAAGTCGAGCGCCGAGGCGGCCAACCAGCGGCCGTCCTCGCGCTCCACGATGCTCAGCGCCGTGCGCAGGTCGGAGTCGCCGGCGGCCAGCAGCTGGGCGAAGGCGAGCGACATCGCCCCGGTGACGAGGAGCGCCGCCGAGGCCGGGACCCAGTCGATGCGCATCCTTCGAGGTTAGGCGGCCGACCGCCTCCGGTCTGCCGGTCCGGTGAATCGCGGATGGCCCACTCGGGTGGTCCGTGGCCGTTCGGCTGCCAACTGGGAGACTGGGGACTTAACTTTGCCTAGATCTTGAGAATGGGGTGTCGTCGTGCCCGCGACCCGTGTGTTGCCGTCCGAGGAGTCTGCCGACCTGCTGCGGCTGGTGCGCGACCTGGTCGCCCGCGAGCTCGCCCCGCGTGCGGCGGAGGCCGAGGAGACCGCGACGTTCCCGCGCGAGGTGTTCCGCACCCTGGGCCGGGCCGGCCTGCTGGGTCTGCCGTACGCCGAGGAGCTGGGCGGCGGCGGGCAGCCCTACGAGGTCTACCTCCAGGTCCTGGAGGAGATCGGCTCGGTGTGGGCGAGCGTCGGCGTCGGCACCAGCGTGCACGCGCTGTCGTGCTTCGGCCTGGTCACCCGCGGCACCCCTGAGCAGCAGCAGGCGTGGCTGCCCGACATGCTCGGCGGGGAGCTGCTCGGCGCCTACTGCCTCTCCGAGCCGCACGCCGGCTCCGACCCGGCGGCGATGCGCACCACCGCCCGCCGCGACGGCGACGACTATGTGATCACCGGCGCGAAGGCGTGGACCACCCACGGCGGCGAGGCCGACTTCTACAAGGTGATGGCCCGCACCTCCGAGGAGCGCAACGGCATCTCCTGCTTCCTGGTGCCGGCCGACTCCCCCGGCCTGGAGGCCGACCCGGCCGAGCGGAAGATGGGGCTGACCGGCTCCACCACCGCGACCATGCGGTTCGACGGGGTGCGGGTGAGCGCCGAGCGTCGGCTCGGCGCCGAGGGTGAGGGCCTGCGGATCGCGCTCGCCGGGCTCGACGCCGGCCGGCTCGGGATTGCCGCGGTGGCGACCGGGCTGGCCCAGGGTGCGCTGGATGCCGCGACGGCGTACGCGCAGCAGCGGGAGACGTTCGGCCGCCGGATCATCGACCACCAGGGGCTGGGCTTCCTGCTCGCCGACATGGAGGCGGCGGTGCAGTCGGCGCGCGCGACGATGCTGCACGCGGCGCGGCTCAAGGACCGCGGCCTGCCCTACGGGCGCGAGGCGTCGGTCGCGAAGCTGGTCGCCACCGACAACGCGATGAAGGTGACCACCGACGCCGTGCAGGTGCTCGGCGGCTACGGCTACACGAGAGACTTCCCCGTCGAGAGGTACCTGCGGGAAGCGAAGGTCATGCAGATCTTCGAAGGCACCAACCAGATCCAGCGCCTCGTGATAGCCCGGTCCCTGGACCAGGGAGGTGCCGGCACCATCACTGTCGATCCAGCCCTGGGGGAGGGCCCATGACGATTCTGGTCAACCGAGCCGACTACTACGACTGCGCGCTGCGGCTGCTCGCCGCGGAGGGGCCGGGCGCCCTGAAGGTGGGGCGTCTGTGCAGCGACCTGGGGGTCACCACCGGGTCGTTCTACCACCACTTCCCGAGCATGCGCGCGTTCGTGGGCGAGCTGCTCGCGCACTGGGAGCGGTCCAAGACCGAGCAGTACGCCGAGCTGCTCGAGCAGGTGGGCGACCCGCTCGCCGGGTTGCCGCTGATCCGCGAGGCGGTGCACGCGCTGCCGCACCGCGCCGAGGCGGCGCTGCGGGCGTGGAGCCACACCGACGAGCAGGTCGCCGCGGCTCAGGCCCGGGTGGACGCCCGGCGGCTGGAGGCCGTGCAGCGGCTGGTGCACCGGATCGTGGGCGACGCGGAGCGGGCGGCCCGGCTGGCACTGCTGGGCGTGGTGATCCTGGCCGGGTTCCAGGTGGGCCGCGACCCCGACGACCACGACGAGCTGTCGGCGCTGATGGACGAGTACCTCGGGCTGCTCGCGGCCCCGGCTGCGTCGGCGTCCGCGCCTGCCCCACGTTCCCCGATGGACGACGCGCTCTCGGCCGACTGATCCTCTCCCGGTGGTCGAGTCGCCACCGGTGGTCGAGCCTGCCGAGACCCCGGCTACGGAAGGTCGACCCGCAGGAACCGCGGCCGGTAGAGGAACGGGTCGTCGAGCACCTTGCCGACGTCGGGGTTGTTGCGACTGTAGGAGACCACCACCGAGCCCGGCCGGGGCAGCAGCTGCGGGTGCGCCAGCGGCATGTAGCGCAGCTCCTGCTCGGTGGAGGGCAGCTCGGCCAACGCCACCGGGGGCGCGAACGGCCCGGTCGGGGCGGAGGCGGTCCAGGCGGCGAGGTCGGTGCCGAGGAACTCGTCGCGCTTGCTGACGGCGTACCAGGTGCCGTCCTTCTCGAAGACGCTCAACGTCTGCGACACCCCGCCGACCGCGTCGATCAGCTCGGCGGCCGCGTCGGGGTCGGCGACCCAGTCGGTGCCGTCCCAGTAGCGCCACTCGTCCTGCTCGAGCACCTCCTCGGGCCGCACCCGCGCCACCTGCAGCGCGAACCCGAAGACACCCTCGACCTCGGGACGCGAGGTGCCGTAGAGGTAGACCCACTCGCCGTTCCCACCGTCGGCGACCTCGGTGGCTGCCCCCCAGGTGGGGTGCTCGGTCCCGGGCCGGTCGGGGCCGAAGTCCTGCACGCTGGCCAGCTGCGGCGACTCCCCTCGCGGGACGACGAACACCGCCGCCGCGGGGCCGAGGTTCTCGAAGGCGAACGCGTCGTCGGCGCCGCCGGTGCTGCGGACCCGCTGGGCGAAGACGATCACCAGGTCGTAGCCGGCCCGCCGGGCGCGGGCGACCGACATCGGCCAGTAGCCCACGCCGTCGGCTCGGTCGGGGATCAGCGCGCCGTGGTCGGCGGGCATCACCACGCTGGCGCAGCCGGGTGAGAAGACCAGCATCGAGTTGCGCACGAACCGCTGCCCCTCGAAGTCGGCGGCGCGCAGGGTGTCGCCGAAGACCAGCAGCCGGCGGCCGTCCTGGAGCACCGTGCTCGCGCCGACGTCGGCTCCGGCGAACTCCCCGCCGCCCCGGACGGTGGCGGCGAACCGGTTCAGGGCGCGGACGCTGTCGAGGTCGCCGGTCGGCAGGCACTTGGTCTGCGCGGCCTCGGCGACCCGCGGCGCGGTGATGTCGACGTCGACCTCGGGCACCAGCGCGACCGCGAGGAACGACAGCAGCAGCACCGGCCCCACCACCGTCATGACGCGCAGGCGCCACGGCACCTTGGTGGTCACGGCGCCGGACTCCGGCATCGCACCTCCTGCGCTCGTGGCCGGCCCGTGGCCGACCGGGGGTCGCGGCCATGATCTCGTGTCACGCCGGACGGTGGATCGGGCGGGTGCGCCGGTGCGTGGGTACGCCGGGTGTGACGGCCGCCCCTCGGCCTCCCGGAGGGCGGCCGCTCTCTAGGCTGGGCGCCATGGCGTCGCTGCGGCAGGTCTTCCCGCGGGCGGTGCTGGCGCTGCTCGCGGCGGTCGTGGTCGCGCAGGCGGCGGTCGCCTGGCAGTTGGCGGCCACGGAGACCGAGCTGAGGGGCGTCGACCTGGGGCTGTCCGGCCCGCCGGTGGTGGTGCAGTCGCTGGCCGACCGGGCCAACGCGCTGCCGGGGCGGCCGGTCGTGGCGGTGCCGCTCGACGCCGACGTCGACCCGCGCGCGAGCGTGGTCCGCGGCGAGGTCACCGCGGCCCTGGCGATCGACCTGGTGGCCGACGGCGACGTGCTCTACGTCGCCTCGGTGCGTGACCCGGTGCTGGTCGAGGCGCTGGCCGCCGAGGCGCGGGCGGTGGCATCCACGTTCGCCCGCGAGGTGAAGGTTGTGCGGGTGCGGCCCCTGGCCAACGGCGACGTCGACCGGCTCGGCGCGGCGTACGTCTCGCTGGGCTGGATCGTGGCCGGGTTCCTGCTCAGCCTGGTGGTCTCGTTCGGGTGGGGTCCGGTCGCGCGCACCGGTGCTCGCGCGGCGGTCCGGATCACCTCGATGGCGGCGGCCACGGCGGCGCTCGCGGCGGTGGCGGCGACCGCGGTGCAGGCGTGGGGGTATGCCGGGGCGTGGCCGGAGCTGTGGCTGCTGGGTTGGCTGACGATGATGTCGTCGTCGTTCCTGGTGCTGGCCTACGAGTCGCTGGCCGGCATCGGCGGGATCGGTCTCGCGGTGGCGGTGGCGGTGCTGCTGATGACGCCGCTGGCGACCGGCCGCGATACCGGGCTGCTGCCGCGCCCGTGGCCGTGGGTGACCGAGCTGGTGCCGCACGGCGCGGCGCTGGAGGCGGTGACCGACGCGGCGTACTTCTCGCGGCTGGAGACGCGGCCGCTCCTGGTACTCGTCGCCTGGGTGGCGGTGTCGCTGCTGACGCTGCTGGTCTCGCGGCGGGAGCGCGCCGAGGACAAGGTGGTGCTGCCGGGCGAGGACATCGGGCTGGTGCAGCAGGGCTAGCGGCGGCCACGCCCGATAGGTTGCCGACGTCAGCCGCGACCAGCAGGAGGTACGCCGATGGGCCGGCGCTGGCCGGACCAGGTCTACGGGCAGGGCGATGAGCCGGACTACCGGTTCTCGCTCGCCAACGAGCGCACGTTCCTGGCCTGGGTGCGCACCTCGCTGGCGTTGATGGCGGGCGGGGTGGCGCTGGACGCGGTGCCGACGGACTACCCGGAGTGGGCGACCCGGTCGCTGTCGATGCTGCTGGTGGTGCTGGCGCTGGTGTGCGCGGTGCTGGGCTGGCTGCGGTGGGCGGGGACCGAGCGGGCGATCCGGCGGGGCGCGCCGATCGGCGGGCTGCGAGCCGGGGTGGTGCTGGCGTTGGGCACCGCGCTGGTGGCGGTGCTGCTGGTGGTGCTGGTGCTGGCCGGATGAGTCGGGTGGCTGGGTGAGTCGGGTGGCTGGGTGAGTCGGGTCGCGCGGGAGGCGGGGCTGGCGCCCGAGCGCACCCAGCTCGCGGAGCTGCGGACCGCCCTGTCGCTGGCGGTGGCCTTGCTTGCGCTGGCCCGGCTGACCGCCGACCGGATCGGTCCGGTCGTGTGGGCGGCGGCGCTGGCCGGGCTGTTCGCGCTGGCTGTGGTCTCCGGCGGCCGGAAACGGGTCGGGGTCGGCGCGCGGGTAGGGGTGATCGTCGCGGTGGTGCTGCTGCTGGGCGTGGTCGAGCTGGCGGCGATCGTCGCCGAGGTGGTGTGAGCCGCGGCCGTCCGGGACGTCATACGGGATGGCTCCCAGAGCGACCGCCTCGTATGACGTCCTGCCGAGGCCATCGGGACGTCATACGGGATGGCTCCCAGAGCGACCGCCTCGTATGACGTCCCACGACCCGCCGCGGCGGGGGTGAGCGCCTAGCCGACGACCCCGGCGGTGCGGCGCACCTCCGGCACCAGAGCGAGTACGCCGAGCAGTGGCAGCGCGGCGAGTACGCCGAGGCTGGCGCCGATGCCGGCCACGTCGCCGAGCCCGCCGACCACCGCGGAGCCGACGCTGCCGCCGGTCATGAACACCAGGGTGGCGACGCCGAGGGCGATGCCGCGCACCTCGGGGGCGACGGCGTCGCCGACCGCGGCGGTCATCGAGGGCTGGCCGATGCCGAAGGCGAAGGTGTTGAGCACGATGCCGAGGGCGAGCAGCACCGGCGAGACGGTGGCGGCGCCGATGGCGCAGACGCCGAGGGAGCCTGCGGCGACCGCGGCCGAGACCGACAGCGAGCCGCTGGGTCCGAGCCGGTCGATGAGGCCGCCGGTGAGGCGCGGCACGAGGGCGGCGAGCACGGCGCTGGGCACGAGCAGCAGGCCGACGGTCCAGGTCTGCCAGCCGTCGCCGATCAGCACCGCGGGCACCGCGATCAGTTGCGCGAACCAGGCGGCGGGCACGGCGGATCCGGCGAGCGCGTGGCGCACCACGGTGCCGTTGCGGATCACCGCGACCGGCAGGAAGCCGTGTGGCCGGCGGCGCACCCACCAGGCGACGGCGGGGAGTCCGCAGACGAGCAGCAGCAGCCCGATCACGGCGACGGTGGCGCCGGTCGAGGGCGACTGCACGAGCAGCACCAGCCCGGCGGCGGTGGCCGCGACCAGGGCGGCGCCGATCAGGTCGAGCTCGGCGCGGGTGCCCTCGCCGCTGAGCGCGGGCCACAGGAACGGCAGCACCAGCGCCCCGAGGATCGGGATCGCCATCACCGCGCGCCACCCGAGGCTGTGCTCGACGGCGCCGCCGAGCAGCGGGCCGAGGCAGGAGATCGCGGCGGCGGTGGCGGCCAGCCGGCCGAGCGCCAGGCTGCGCAACCGGGCGTCGTACCGGCTGGTGAGCACGGCTACGCCGAGCGTGGGCACGGCGGCGGCGCCGGCGCCCTGGAGCAGCCGGCCGACCAGGTGCAGCCCGAACGTCGGGGCGAGGGCGGCGACCAGCGCGCCGCCGCTCATCAGCACGATGCCGAACAGCAGTGGCGCCTTGATGCCGACCAGGTCGGAGACCCGGCCGTAGACGGCGGTGGTGACCGCGAACATCAGCGCATAGAGGCTGATCGTCCAGGTGGCGCCGCCGACGCCGAGCCCGAACTCGTCGCTGATGATCGGCACCACGATCGCCGCGGACGCCGACCCCATGCCCGCGAGCCCGAACAGCACCCCGAGCAGCAGTGAGACGCGTCGGGAGTCGTCGGTGGTCACGTGGAGTCGTAACCCCGCGACGGCCGTCGGCATTCCGGGCCCGCGTCTCTCGCCGACCCGTCACTGATTCCCGGGTTTTCGCGGCGTGTCGCGGAACGTGTGACGGCTCGGTGCCGCCCCGCACCCCACGCCGTACGCCGAGCAGCGCGGCTCAGCGCGACGGCCCGGCGTCGCGCCACAGCCGGGCGCAGGCCACCATCGCGGCCGCCCACAGCACCAGCACCGGCACGTCGCCGGCGTTGAGGCCGTGGCTGCCGGCGCTGATCGTGAGGATCGGCCGCCCGGCCCAGGGTCCGTGGCCGGCGAGGAGCAGCAGGGTGAGCGCGGTGGTCACCGCCGCCACCACCACAACGTCCCCCCTGCGCATGGCTGAACCCTAGAGGGGCGCGTGATCGTGTGGATCTGCACGTGCCTGATGCGTGCAGATCCACACGATCACGTCTCGCGTTCTCAGCGGGCGACGAACCACCGGGCCAGCAGCGTGCCCTCGGCCTCGAGCAGCAGCCGCAGCTCGAGCGGCACGTCGACGGGCGGGCCGGCGGTGATCCGCGGGTGGTCGCCGGCGATCACCCGCGGCACGACAGTGGTGGTCAGCTCGTCGACGACGCCGGCGGCGAGCAGGTCGCGCAGCAGGTGCGGACCGCCCTCGGCGAGCAGCTGCCGCAGGCCCCGCTCGACGAGCGTGGCGCGCAGCCGGGCGAGGTCGACGCGGTGCGAGCCGAGCACCAGCACGTGTTCGTCCCCCAGCAGCGACCGGGCCCGCGCCAGGCCGTCGGCGTGCTCGCACGTCGCGAGCAGGACGCGGCCGGGCGGGGCGCCGCGCAGCGTGGGCGGCACCTCGCCGCGGCGGCTGACCACGACGATCGGCACGTCGGCCGGGCCGTACTCCTCGGCCCGCACCGTGCCGGCACCCACCACCACGGCGTCGGCGAGCCGCCGCAGCAGCGCGAACACCCGGTGGTCGGCGGCGTTGTTGATCGACCCGCTGCGGCCGGACTCGCCGGTGGCGGCCCCGTCGACGGTGCCGATCATGTTGACCCGCAGCCACGGGTCGGCGGGCGCGGCGTACGCGGCGGCGAGGCGCTGGTCGGTGAGCTCGGGGTCGCGGGGGTGGAGCGGCGCGTCGGGGCCGCGATCGAGGAGCACCCTCATGCCCACCGCACCACCCAGTACTGCACGCCGAACGGGTCGTCGGCATAGCCCACCTCGGCCCGGCGCTCCGGCGTGAGCAGCCGGCCGAGCGCCCGCAGCCCGGCGACGTGGCCGACCAGCAGCTCGCCGGCCAGGGACTCGTCGAGGGTGGCGAGGGCGGCCGGGTCGGGTGCGCCAGCGGCACCAGCCGGTACGCCGAGCGCGACGGCGAGCCGGTCGTCGAAGGGCCGTGCCCGGTCGTCGAGGTGCCCGGGGGCCTTCTCGCCGCGGCGGGCGGTGCCGTTGGCGACGACCAGCACCGGGCCGTCGCCGGCGTCGAGCGGCTGGGTGGCGACCCCGCCGACCTCGGCGAGCAGGTGCGCGGCGACCCGCTGGCCCTGGGCGTCGGCGACCACCTCGACAGGTCCGGCCTCGGCGAGCCACCCGACCGCGCCGAGCGCGGCGGCGCGGAGGTCGGCGACGGGGTCGACGAGCGAGGCGTACTCCGGCAGCAGCGCGAGCACGCCCGGCACGAGGGCCACCCGGCGCGGCCGGCCGGGCTGGGCGGGGGCGCTCACTGGATCCCCCGGATCGCCCGGGCCGGGCGGCGCCGCCCGGCGATGGTCCACACCATGTCGACGGTCTGGCGGGTCTCGACGACCTGGTGCACGCGATAGATCCGCGCCCCGGCCAGCGCGCAGACGGCGGTGGCGGCGAGGGTGCCGACCAGCCGCTCCCCCACGGGCAGGTCGAGGGTCTCGCCGACGAAGTCCTTGTTCGACAGCGACACCAGGACCGGCCAGCCGGTGTCGACCATCTCTCCGAGCCGGCGGGTCACCTCGAGGGAGTGGAAGGTGTTCTTGCCGAAGTCGTGGGCGGGGTCGATGACCACCGACCGGGGGTCGACACCGGCGGCGACCGCCCGCTCGGCGTAGGCCACGGTGTCGTCGATCGCGGCCCGCACCACGTCGTCGTACTCGATCCGATAGGGGCGGGTGCGTGGCGTCACCCCGCCGGTGTGGGTGCAGACGACGGCGGCGTCGTGGGCGGCGGCGACGTCGACGAGCTCGGGGTCGGCGCCGCCCCAGGCGTCGTTGAGCAGGTCGGCGCCGGCGGCGCAGGCGGCGTCGCCGACCTCGGCGCGCCAGGTGTCGACGGAGATGACGAGGGAGGGGTACGCCGCGCGCACCCGCGCCACGAAGTCGACGACGCGCGCCTTCTCCTCGGCCGCGTCGATCTCGACCCCGGGGGCGGCCTTGATGCCGCCGATGTCGACGATCTCGGCGCCCTGCTCGACGACGGTGGCGACGCGGTCGAAGGCCTTGTCCTCGGCCCAGGTGGCTCCCTTGTCGAAGAAAGAGTCGGGGGTGCGGTTGACGATCGCCATCATCAGGGTGGCGTCGTCGGCGAACTCGTGCCGGCCCAGCTTGAGGGTCATGACGCCTGCGAGGGTCGAGCTTGCCGAGACACGGTGATCGCGGGCGGCCGTTCGCCGACGAGCACGGACCGGTCGACGGGGACGATCTGGCCGTCGCGGGGGTGGTACTGCCGCAGCGCGACGACCCCACCGTCGGTCGAGCCGCGAGGCGCGCCAGCGGCGGGACCCCCGTCGGTCGAGCCGCGAGGCGCCCCAGCGCCGATGCGAGTCGAGACCCCCGCACCCGGCAGACCACCGTGCCCACCACCGCCTCCTGGCTCACCGGGTCTCGACTCGGCTCGCTGGCGCTCGCCGGCTCGACCAGCGGCAGACCGCCGCTGGATCGCCGCGAGGATCTGGGTGGCCATCGCCCCGAGGTCGAGCAGCTCCTGGTGGGAGTGCGCCCGCCGGCCGAGGTCGACCTGCGCGATCGCGCCGACCCCGACGGCGGCGGCGGTGTCGACGAGCGCGGCCAACTCCACGGCGTACCCAGTCGGCACCGGCAGCGTCTCGAACAGCGACCGGCGCACGGCCCACTCGCCGGCGAGCGGCTGCACGAGTCCGGCGAGCTCGGGGTGGTCGAGGGCGATGAGCGGGCGGGCGACGAGCTCGGTGACCCGCCCGCCGTCGAGGGAGGAGCCGGACTCGCCGGGGCGCTCGTAGAACCCCTTGACCAGGGAGATGTCGGGGCGGGTGAGCAGCGGGCCGAGCAGGCCCGGGACGAAGTGGGTGTCCCAGTCGACGAGGTCGGCGTCCATGAAGACGATCAGGTCGCCGCGGGTGACGAACAGCGACTTCCACATCGCCTCGCCCTTGCCGGGGACGCTGCCGAGATCGGGTCGGATCTCGGCGGAGCGGTGCACCACGGCCCCCGCGTCGGCGGCGACCGCGTAGGTGTCGTCGGTGGAGTCGGAGTCGATGACGACGATCTCGTCGAGCAGCGCGGCGGTGTCGACGAGTGCCTCGCGGACCCGGGTGACGACGTCGCCGACGGTGCCGGCCTCGTTGCGGGCCGGGACGACCAGGCTGACCCGTTGCGACCCCTTGGCCTCGACCAGCTGCGCCACCGTCCACTCGTCCCAGTGGTGGGTGTTGGCTGCGAACCAGTCCATCGAGGTCCTCTCGGGGGGCGGGCCGGCCGCCATCTGGTCGTCGGCGTGGCCGTCTCCGACCCTAGAGGGTGGCCGGACGCCGGCCGGGTGGGTGGCTCGTCGGCGGGCCTCGGCTTCCCGGACTTGCGGCGGGCTGTCACCGAGCGCTTCACGGCTGCCGGGGCTGCGCTCCGTCGATCGTGTGGCTTGTCACCAGCGAGCCTGCGTCTCCACATCGTGTGTCATAGCCGCCACCGAGACCGCGCGAATCCGCGACTCGACCTTCGCGAATCCGCGACTCAACCTCCGCGAATCCGCGACTGTCCCAGCGAAACTGCAGGTCAGCAGAGTAGCCTCGCACACATGAGACCGGGGGATCGCCTCACAGGCCTGCGGACACGGCACGCACGAGAACTGGTCGAGGAGACCCTGGCCGACACGCCCATCACCGTGATTCAGGGCGCCCGCCAGGTGGGCAAGAGCACCCTGGCGCGGGAGGTGGTGGTCGGCCGGGATGCGACCGTGCTCAGCCTCGACGCGGCCGCGGCCTACGGCGCCGCCCGCGCTGACCCGGACGCCTTCGTCCGCCAGACCGATGGACTTCTGGTCATCGACGAAGTGCAGCGCGTGCCGGAGTTGGTGCGTGCGATGAAGGACGCGGTGGAGGAGGATCGGCGACCGGGACGGTTCCTGGTCACCGGGTCGGCAGATCTGCTGCACATCCCAGGGACCGAGGAGAGCCTGGCTGGCCGCGCGGAGACGGTGGTGTTGTACGGACTGAGCCAGGGGGAGCTCGCCGGCCACCGAGAGGACTTCGTCGACCGCCTTCTCGCCGGCGACGAGAGAGCGCTCAGCGCCAGAGTCGGCACGCTCTCCCGTGAGGAGTACCTCGAGGCCGTCTGCGCGGGCAGCTTCCCCGAACCCCTCACCCGCGTGGGGCGACGACGCAGTGCCTGGTTCGACAACTACGTCAAGCGCATCACGACCCGCGATGCCCAGAGTCTCAGCCGACTTGCCCACCTTGACCGCCTGCCCGACCTACTCCGCCTGCTTGCCGCCAACACTTCCGGCGAACTGGTCAAGGCCCGGATCGCCAAAGACGCCGGCATTCCGGAGACCAGCCTGCCCGGATACCTCGACCTACTGGAAACCCTGTATCTCATCCAGGTTCTGCCGGCCTGGGGCGACAACCTCACCAAACGAGTCACCGGCCGACCCAAGGTCGCTCTCTTGGATACGGGTCTCGCAGCGCGACTCAACCACGTGACGCCGGCCGCGATGGCTCCAGGAGCAGTCAGCGACGCGGCGGGAGGCCTGTTCGAGTCGTTTGTCTCCGGGGAGCTCCGCCGGCAACTGGTCTGGGCGCAGACGCCCGCGAGGCTCTTCCACTTCCGCGACCGCGACGGCCGCGAGGTCGACATCGTCATCGAAAGTGACGGACGCCGGGTTGCCGGGGTGGAGATGAAGGCAGCCGGCTCGGTCTCACAAAGGGATTTCAAGGGACTTGCACTCCTGCGTGACAAACTGAACGACCGATTCGCCATGGGCGTGGTCCTGTACACAGGTCGGCAGCCACTTCCGTTCGGAGACCGGCTCTGGGCGCTGCCCTACTCCGCTCTGTGGAGCTGAGTTCGTCCATCGAGCACGGCATCGCCGACTCTCCACCCACGGCTTCCCGCAACGTCCTGCCACCGAGAAGCCGGCCCCACGACGACACCCACGAAACCGGTCCAGACGAGTGCATATCCGCGCCTCGTTCGGCCGCGTCGACTTGGTGGGCCGCCTAGCGTGAGAGGCCACGCCGCAGCACCAACGTCAGCAGAGCCGGGGGGCCACCGTGTCGATCCTGTCCGTGGTCGTCTCCCGCGCCGAGCTGGGCCTGCCGCCGCTGGAGCTGAGCACCGACCCGGACGCGACGACGTACTGGCTGGCGCAGGTGCCCGCCGAGTGGCCGCTGCGCGCCGAGCTGCAGCGCGGCCCGCGCCCGGCACCACCGGCCGGCGCCGTGGTCCCCCGCCCGCGCCGCTGGGACGACACCGTCGAGTCGCTGGCGGTCCCCCGGCCGCGAACTCCCGGGCTGGTGCTGCCGCTGGAGGTGCTAGTCAGCGGCCGCTCCGCGGTCGACCTGTACGCCGCTCGCGCGACGCTGGCGCAGGCGCTCGGGCAGCGGGAGTTCGAGGTGATGGTGGTGCGGTCGCGGCGCGAGTCGATCCACCGGGCCGGCCCGAGCTCGCCGACCTGGTCGAGCGTGCCGCCGGGCCCGCAGGGCGACCGGACGCTGCGTGCCACCGTGCGCATCCCACTGCCGGATCCGGCGCAGCCGCGGCTGGCGCCGGCGCGCCCGGCGTGACCCCCGCCCGATGCCGACGCCACCACCGCCGGTCTGGTCCGTGCTGACCGCTCACCGCAACGCGATCCGTGGCGCGCGCCGGGTTCCGCGTCGCGCCCCCTCCGGGGTGTTCTAATCAGCCAATGGAGCCCCCTCGCCGCTCGCGCGGGCGCCCTCGCTCTCCGGGGGCGGAGTCGCGCATCCTCGCCGCCGCGCTGGAGGAGTACGTCGAGCGCGGCTGGTCCGGCTTCACGATGGACGCGGTGGCGCGCCGGGCCGGGGTCGGCAAGTCGACGGTCTACCTGCGCTGGCAGGACAAGCTGGTGCTGCTGATCGACGCCGTGAGCGCTCACCAGGACACCCTCGAGGACGTCGACACCGGCACCCTGCGCGGCGACCTGGAGCACCTCGCCGCGACGCTGATCCACTCCTACACCGAGACCTACGGGTGGGCGACGCTGCGGCTCTCGATCGACGTGTTCAGCGCCCCGCACGGCATGCGGATCTACCAGGAGAAGGTGAACCGCCGCCGGCAGTCGCTCTCGCGTGGAGTGATCGCGCGGGCCCGGGAGCGCGGCGAGCTGGCCGACGACTTCGACGGGCTGACCCTGTTCCACTCCCTCTATGGCGCGATCACGATGCGGATGATCGGCCACGGCCCCGACTGGGTCGCGACCGACCGGCGGGTGAACAAGATGGCTGCCGAGCTGGTCGACTTCCTGCTCCGCGAGGGTCCGGACGCCGACTCCTGAGCCGCCGCACGTCCGCACTGGTCTAGCGGCGGCTCAAGAACGGCTTAAGGGCTGCTCAAGAAGCGTCTGTGCTGTCTCCGCGCTGTCAGCCTCGTGTCGACGTCGGGGGGCCGTCGGTGGTCGCCCCGTCATGACGAGGGGGAGACATGTCGAGGATGCACCGGCTCACATCGAGGCACGTTGTGCGTACGCAGCTCAGGCCCCGGCCCAGCACGCAGGTCCGGGCCGCGGCACGGCTGCTGGTGGCACTGCTCAGCGCCGTGCTGCTGACCGCCGGACTGGCGACACCCAGCCAGGCCGCCGTCACCACGATCTCCGGCCGGGTCACCATCGACGGCGACGGCAGCGTCGTCGGCGCCACCGTGAAGGCCACCGACCCCTCGGGCGGGGCCACCCTCGCCAGCACCGGCGTCGACGCCACCGGCCGCTACGCGCTCTCCGTGGACGCCGCCCAGGTCGACCTGGTGGTCACCCCACCGCCCGGCAGCGGCTACCAGCCGGCGGTGGTCCGCGGCATCGAGACCTCCCGTGACCAGACGGTCGACGTGAAGTTGGTCCCCCAGGAGGCGGTGACGTGGACCGGGGTGTTGCGTGACGGCGCCGGGGACCCCCTGCCTCACGCCGACCTCTACCTGCTGCAGGACAC
>NZ_QZVR01000022.1 GCF_003660455.1 Nocardioides ferulae
GGCGGCGGCCACCCGACGGTGGCCGCCGCTCCGCGGGTCCGCTCAGTAGGTGAACTGCGAGACCAGGGTGCGCAGCTCGGCCGCCATCGCGGCCAGCTCCCCGGCCGCCGTCCGGGTCGACTGTGCCGCCTCGGTGGTGTCCTCCGCCGACTTCGCCACCCCGGTGATGTTCTCGGCGATGTGCGTCGAGCCCGACGCGGCCTCCGCCACGTTGCGCGCCATCTCGTTGGTGGTGGCGGTCTGCTCCTCGACCGCCGAGGCGATCGTGGCCTGGCTGTCGTTGATCCGGCCGATGATCTCGGCGATCTCGGCGATCGCCGTCGACGCCACGTCGGTGTCGCTCTGGATCGCCTCGATCCGCCGTCCGATGTCGCCGGTGGCGCGCGAGGTCTCCTGGGCCAGCTCCTTGACCTCCTGCGCCACGACCGCGAAGCCCTTGCCGGCCTCGCCGGCCCGGGCCGCCTCGATGGTGGCGTTGAGCGCGAGCAGGTTGGTCTGCTCCGCGATCGCGGTGATCACCTTGACCACGTTGCCGACCTCGGCCGACGACTCGCCCAGCTTGGCCATCGCCTGGGTGGTGCCGCCGGCGACCTCGACCGCTCGGGCCGCCACGTCGGACGCGGTGGAGGCGTTCTGCGCGATCTCACGGATGGAGGCCGACATCTGCTCGGTGCCGGTCGCCACGGTCTGCACGTTGCCCGAGACCTGGTCGGCGGCCGCGGAGACCACAGCGGCCTTCTGGGAGGAGTCGCCCGCCGAGCCGGTGACCTGTGCCGAGACCGCCGAGAGCTCCTCGGAGGCCGAGGCCAGGGTGTCGGCGTTGCGGTCGATCTCCTGCATCGAGCCCTGCAGCCGGGCGAGCGCCGCGTTCAGCGCGACGGCCATCCGCCCGACCTCGTCCCTGCTGTGCACCTCGAGCCGCTGCTCGAGGTGGCCCTCCGCGAGCCGCTCGAGGACGCCGACGGCGCTGGTCAGCGGTCGGGAGATCAGCCGGGCCAGCACCAGGGCCAGCACCATCCCCAGCACGCCGGCCGCGACGATCAGCCCGATCATCAGGGTCTGCGCCATCGCGGCGGCGTCCTCGGACTCGTCGAGGGACGCCTGCGCGTCGGCGTTCACCTGGTCCAGGAACGCCACCACGCTCTGCGACAGGGCGGCGGCCAGCGGCGTCAGGTCGTCGGCCCGCACCTGCTGGAACTCCTCGATCGCGTTGGCCCGGGCCAGGGGCAGCGACACCTCGTCACGGACCTCGGCGTAGGCCGCCATGGCCGCCTCGATCTCGTCGACGAGCGCGGCCGACTCCCCGAGGTCGAGCTTGCGCAGATCCGTGAAGTGGGCGCCGATCTCGGCATCGATCTCGTCCAGCATCGCCTGGACGTTGTCCATGCCCTCCTCGTCCTGGGTCAGCGCCATGTCGATCACCCGGAACCGGTTCTCGGTCACCGCGGTCTCGAGGCTGCCGGTGATGTCGACGGCGCGCAGCCGCTGGGAGTACATCTCCTCCAGCCGGTCCTCGGAAGCGGTCAGGCTCTGCAGGCCCACGACGCCGACCGCGATCATGAACACGACGACCGAGGAGAACCCGGCCAGCAGCTTGGTGGAGGTGGACAGGTCGCGAAGTCTGGTGAGGACGCCCCGGTGAGGATGATCACCCGAAGGGATGTCGTGGCGCTGCGGTTCGGACATGGCGTGCTCCTTCGGCCGGTGGGCCGTCACTGGGCAGGCCGACAGCTCCCCCCGAGAACCACCGGCCGGTCAGCACCAGCGGCGCAGCCCGTCGGCGCTCAGGTCGCGGTCCCGGAGCACGACCGCCAGTCGATCACCGAACCGGCGGCAGGTCCACCGGAAGTCGGAGCGGCGGTACTCGATGCTCAGCACCCGGCGTCCGTAGTGTCGGGTGTACGACGCGCACTCGCGGTAGCGGCCGCACTCCTCGGCGACCGCGAAGTCGAAGCCGGCCCGCCGTCCGTCCCAGCCGGCCAGGTTCTTCTGCGCGGCAGCCAGACCCTCGCGATGCGCCCGGCGCACCAGCAGCCGGGCGTAGCGGACCGCGTGCCGGCGGGTCAGCAGGCCGTCGCTGCGGGTGAACGAGTCGAGGTTGTCGAACTCCACCGCGTCGAACCCGTCGGCGGCGCAGCCGTGGGTCCAGCGGCCGACGATCCGGGCCAGCCGCTTGCGCTTGTCGGCGGTGCGCAGGTCGAGCAGCCGTTCGCCCCACGCCTCGTCGACCACGGGGTCGCCGTCGGCGTCGCGCAGCACCAGCCGGGGCCGCTTCTTCCAGAACCGGCGTTCGGAGGCCTGGGTCTGGAAGCCGTTGACGTAGCAGACGTTGTAGCGGCCCGCCCGCGGGTCGGCCTCCCGGTCGCGCACGACGATGCCGACCCGTCGCGGCACCGGGCGCACCCCGCCCAGCTGGTAGTCGACGTCGGTGCCGACCGTTGGCAGCGTCACCTGCCGGGATCGCTCGACCGCAGCGCCCACACCGACGGCCGGGGCAGCGGGCGCGACCGCGGGCGCGGTGAGCAGGAGCACCAGGACGAGTGCGGCCGACCACCGCATCCGGCCACTCCGCGACAGGGTCACGGCGTCAGAAGTCGAAGCCGTCGAACATGTCGCCGATGCCATCGCCGATGCCGCCCAGCAGGTCGCCGAACCCCTCGCCGATGCCACCGATCGCCTCCCCGACACCCTCGCCGATGCCACCGAGGGCGTCGAAGCCGCCCAGCCCGCCGAACATCAGCCCCATGAACATCCAGTCCATCGGCCCGAACGCGCCGAAGTAGCCGGCGGCGTACGGCTGGTAGGCGCGCCCGCCCTGCCAGTAGGGCACCCGGCGCGAGCCGACCATCACCTTGCGCACGTCCGGCTCGGCACCGACCCGCACCCGCTCGGCGTCCAGCGCGCAGGCCGGCACCTCGCGGGGTGCGCCGCCGGCCGGCGTCCAGGGGACGTCGACGACCGACAGCCCGTGGCGGGGGTCGAAGAAGCACGGCGGCCGGCGCGTGGGCAGCGGCCGGCCCTCCACCCGCGCACGCACGCAGGCCATGGCGTAGCGGCCGTCCTCGAGGATCTCGGTGATGTGCTTGATGTCCTCTGGCCGCTGGATCCGCTCACCGGCGGTCTTGGCCGCCTCGTAGGAGTCCAGCGCCCGCTGGTAGTCGGCGTTGGCGCCGGGGTCGAGCTGGTGACCGGCCAGGTCGAGGTCGAGCGACTGCAGGGCCTCACCGAGCGCGGTGATGTCCTCGAAGGCCAGCTTGCGCACCGGCTCGAGCTCGGCGTGCTGGCGCTCGAGCGCTCGCTGCTTGCTGCGGCGGCTGCTCACCCCGACCACGGCGAGCAGCGCGGCCAGCAGGACGAGGATGACCAGGAGCTCCATGGCCCCAGATTACGGCGCAGGACGAAGCCGGCCCCTCCCGACGTGGTGCGGGAGGGGCCGGCCGGCAGTCGATCGGGTCAGCGGCTGCTGTAGTCGCGGAACCCGCGCTTGGTCTTGCGGCCCAGGTAGCCCGCGGTGACCAGGTGCTCCAGCAGCGGGGCGGGCGCGAAGCCCTGCCAGCGGAACTCGAGGTAGAGCTCGCGCTGGATCGCCAGCGAGACGTCGTTGCCGACCACGTCGAGCAGCTCGAACGGGCCCATCGGCAGCGCGCAGCCCTGCTTCATCGCGGTGTCGATGTCGTCGGCGGTGGCGTAGTGCGCCTCGAGCATCTTGACCGCGTCGTTGAGGTAGGGGAACAGCAGCGCGTTGACGATGAACCCGGCCCGGTCCCCGCACTTCACGGCGACCTTGCCGACCTTGTCGCACAGCGCCAGGACGGTCTCGGTCACCGCGTCGTCGGTGGAGACCGTGGAGACCACCTCGACCAGCTTCATGATCGTCGCGGGGTTGAAGAAGTGCATGCCGATGACGTCCTGCGGACGCGAGGTCACCTTGGCCATCGAGATGATCGGCAGGCTCGAGGTGGTCGTCGCGAGGATCGCGCCGGGCTTGCAGATCTCGTCGAGGTTCTCGAACAGCGTGGTCTTGATCGACAGGTCCTCGGCGATCGCCTCGACCACGATGTCGACGTCCTTGAGGTCGTCCAGACTGGTCGTGCCGCTCACCCGGGCGAGCACCTCGGCCTTGGTCTCCTCGGTGGTCTTGCCCCGCTGGATCTGCTTGTCGAAGTTCTTGGTGATCGTCGCGACCACGCCGTCGACCTTGTCCTGGCTGCGGCCGACGAACAGGACGTCGTAGCCGGCCTTGGCGAAGACCTCGACGATGCCGCTGGCCATGGTGCCGGTGCCGACCACCCCGACCAGCTTGAGGTCGTGGCGCAACTGCGGCTTCTCGTCCGCCGACGGGGTCTTGTCGTCGGCCACGACCACCGGGCTGCCGGGGGCCTCGTAGGTGTAGAAGCCACGGCCGGTCTTGCGGCCGAGCATGCCGGCGGTGACCATCTGCTTGAGGATCGGGGCCGGGGCGTGCAGGCGGTCGCGGCCCTGGCGGTACATCGTGTCGAGGATCTCGTAGGCGGTGTCGAGCCCGATCAGGTCGAGCAGCGCGAGCGGACCCATCGGGTAGCCGCAGCCGAAGCGCATCGCGGCGTCGATGTCCTCGCGCGAGGCGTACTTGCCCTCGAACATCGAGACCGCGTGGTTGAGGTAGCCGAACAGCAGCGTGTTGGCGATGAAGCCCGCCTTGTCGCCGCAGACGACCGGGTTCTTGCCGAGCCGCCGCACCAGCGCGGTGGCATCCTCGAGCACCGACGGCTCGGTGACGACGGTCTTGACGATCTCGACGAAGTCCTGGACCGGCGCGGGGTTGAAGAAGTGGACACCGACCACCCGGCCGGGGTGCCGGGTGGCGGTCGAGAGCTCGGTGACCGAGAGCGACGAGGTGTTGGTGGCCAGGATCGTCTCGGGCCGCACCAGGTCGTCGAGCTCGCGGAAGATGGCCTTCTTCACCTCGATGTTCTCGACCACGGCCTCGATGACGATGTCGGCGTCGGCCAGCGCCTTGAGCTCGGTGGCGTAGGAGATGTGGCCCAGCAGCTCCTCGCGGGCCGCCTCGTCGAGCTTGCCGCGCTTGACCGCTCGGCCGGTGGAGTTCTCGAGGTGCCCCCGGCCCCGGGCGACGCCGTCGTCGTCGACGTCGACGCCGATCACGGTGAAGCCGTTGCGGGCGAACACCTCGGCGATGCCGGCGCCCATGGTGCCCAGACCGACCACGCCTACGGTGGTGATCGGGCGGGAGGAGCCGGAGGTGGGGCTGGTCTCGGTGGCAGTGGAGCTCGTCATGGCGGGCATCATGGCACGCCGCAGCGGGCCAGGACATGACGTGGTTCACCCGTCGGTAACTTCCGGGCCGCACCGACCCCCCGGCGGCACCCCCGGGTAGATTCTCCGCCCGTGAGACTCGTCGTAGCCCGTTGCCAGGTCGACTACGCCGGACGCCTGACCGCCCACCTGCCGATGGCCACCCGGGTCCTGATGATCAAGGCCGACGGGTCGGTGCTGGTCCACTCCGACGGCGGCTCCTACAAGCCGCTGAACTGGATGTCGCCGCCCTGCACGCTGCGCGAGGGCACCACCGACGACGGCGTCGTGGAGTGGACCGTCACCAACGCCAAGTCCGAGGACACCCTGCGCATCCTGATCGAGGAGGTGCTCCACGAGTCCAGCCACGAGCTCGGCGTGGACCCCGGGCTGCAGAAGGACGGCGTCGAGAAGCACCTGCAGGAGCTGCTCGCCGAGCACCCGGCGAGCCTCGACCCCGGGCTCAAGCTGGTCCGCCGGGAGTACCCCACGGCGATCGGCCCGGTCGACCTGATGTGCCGCGACGCCGACGGGCGCAGCGTCGCGGTGGAGATCAAGCGCCGCGGGGAGATCGACGGCGTCGAGCAGCTCACCCGCTACCTCGAGCTGCTCAACCGCGACCCGCTGCTCTCCCCCGTGCGCGGCATCTTCGCCGCCCAGGAGATCAAGCCCCAGGCCAGGGTGCTGGCCACCGACCGGGGCATCGCCTGCGCGGTCGTCGACTACGACGCACTGCGCGGCCTCGACGACCCGAGCCACCGCCTCTTCTGAGGTCTCACCCGCCGGTCGCGTAGGGCAGGCGCACTCGCACCACCGTGCCGGCGCCCGGCTCGCTCTCGATCTCGACGGTCCCCTCGTGGGCCTCGACGATCTTCTGCACGATCGGCAGTCCCAGGCCCGCGCCGGGGACATGCGCGGCGATCGCGTCGGGCGTGCGATAGAGCCGGTCGAACAGGTGCGGGAGGTCCTCGGGCGCCACCCCGACCCCGGTGTCGGCCACCTCGACCACGGCGCCGCCGTCCTCACCACGGACGGCGACGTCGACCCGACCGCCCGCCTCGGTGAACTTGAGCGCGTTGGTGAGGAGGTTCTCGACGACCTGGACCAGCCGGAACTGGTCACCGGCGACCGGCCGGACCTGCTCCGCGGACCAGCCGAGCGCGATGCCGGCGTCCTCGGCCCTCCGGGCGTGGTCGTCGACCACCCGGTCGACCACCTCGGCGAGGTCGGTTGGCACCCGGGCCACGCGCAGCCGGTGGTCATCGAGGAAGGCCATCGTCAGCAGGTCGTCGACCAACCGCAGCTCCCGGGCCGCGTTGCGCTCGATCCGCTCGACCAGGTCGCGGGCCCGGAACCCGACCTCGTGCTCGGCCAGGTCGCCGAGCAGCTCGGCGTACCCGATGATCGACGTCAGCGGCGTGCGGAGCTCGTGGGAGACGGTCGCGATCAGCTCCTCGCGCAAGCGCTCGGACTCGGCCTGCATCCGGCGCCGCTCGGTGATGTCGCGCACCGCGGCGGAGACCAGCAGCCCGCGCTCGGTCTCCAGCGGGGAGAGCGAGATCTCCACCGGCAGCTCGTGTCCGTCGCGGTGCAGGGCGTACAGCTCGACGCTCCCACCCATCGGTCTCGAGGCCGGGGAGTGGGCGTAGCCGTCGCGATGCTGGGGGTGGGCCGCCCGGAATCGGGAGGGCACGAGCACCTCGACCGGCCTCCCGACCAGCTCGGCCTGCGGGTAGCCGAGGACCTGCTCGACCTGCCGGTTGGCCAGGACGATCCGGCCACGGGCGTCGACGATGACGGTGGCGTCGGGCGCCGCGTCCAGCAGGCCGCGGAACAGCTCCTCCTCGCGCAGCCGCGAGGTGATGTCGCGGACGGTCGCCGCGGTGAACGTGCGGCCCTCGGCCCGGATCGGGGCCAGGGAGATCTCCGCGGGGAACTCGTGACCGTCACCCCGCACGGCGGCCAGTCTCAGCAGGCCCATCGGCCTCCGGTCCGGGGTGCGCTGGTAGCCGGCCCGCCGCTGGGGATGGGTCCCCCGGAACCGGGCCGGCACCAGCGAGTCGACGTGGCGACCGACCAGCTGATCGGGGTCGAGGCCGAAGACCGAGCGGCACTGCGCGTTGGCGCACACGATCAGGCCCTCGTCGTCGGCGACCAGGACCGCGTCGGGGACCGCGTCGAAGGCGCCCCGAAGGAGGGCCTGCGCCGGCGCGGTCGGTCCGTCCACGGGCGAACCCTAGACGAGGCGGCACGCCCGGCGGCGTCGCCATGCCCGCGGACCGGCCTGGAAGCGAGCACCGTCACGTCCGGACACGCTGCGGGCGACCCCAGGGTCGAACCGATCGGTAACCACCCACTTGGGCCATGCCCGACCCCAGCCTCGGGCCTAGCGTGGATGGATTCGGTCACCGCACTCCCGGGAGCAGCCCATGGGACGGACCAGCAGCCACACCGACACCGCGACCCAGCACTCCGGCCGCCGGAGAGTCCGCCACGTGGCACGCACCGCGCTGGTCGCCTGGCTGACGCTCCTGCTGGCCCTCACCCTCGCGTTCGGCGCCGGCCTCGCGCCGGCGACGGCGGACAGCACCATCACCGTCGACTTCGACGACCTGCCGCCGGCCACGCCCGTCGGCACCCAGTACGTCGCGCAGGGGGTCACGTTCGTGGAGACCGCGGGCGCGCTCGGGGCCACCGGCCTGCCCGCGACGCTCGCCGACTCCGCGCTCGCCCACAGCGACGCCAACGTCGTCGAGTCCACCTGCTTCGCGTGCGAGTTCGTGCCGCACTCGATCCGGGCCGACCTCAGCACCACCGCCAAGGCGGTCTCCGCCCACGTGGCGAGCGGCTGCACCGCCGCCACCGTCAGCCTGCGCGGCTACTCGGCCGACGGCGCGACCGTCGCCACCGCGTCCGCGCCGGTCGGCCGCACCGCGATGGTGCCGCTCACCGTCGACGACCCCGAGGGCTCCGACATCGCCTTCGTGCGCTTCTTCGACGACCAGCCCGGCTGCACCATCCGGGTGGACACGCTCTCGGTGACCCACCCCGACGTCGGGCCACCCGCGGACGTCGCGCTCAGCACCACCGCGAGCGTGGTCACGATCGCCGCCGGCGCGCCACAGAGCGTGCCGATCACGGTCAGCCGGATCAACGGGTCGACGGGCGGGCTGACGATGAGCGCCACCGGCCAGGGAGCGGGGGTGGGCGCGACGTTCACCCCCAACCCGGTCACCGGCACCGGCACGTCCACCACCCTGCTCATGGAGGCTGCCTACAGCGCGCCCTTCGACGAGGACGGCTCGACGGTGGTCACCGTCACCGGCACCCCAGCAGGCAGCGGTGTCGCCCCCGGGCCGCGCAGCACCTCGTTCCGTCTCCGGGTGGTGCCCACGTTGGTCGCCTCCGCACCCGCCGCGATCACCGCCGCGGTCTGCTCGTCGGCCCGGCAGAGCGTCTACATCGACCGCGCCCCCGGTTTCACCGGCCCGGTCACCGTGGTCGCGGCCGGTGCCCCAGCCGGCGTCCAGGTGTCGTTCGACCCTCCGGTCGATCCCGACGCCGGCGGCACCGACCCGTCGCCGCACACCATGGAGATCTCCCCCGGGCCGACGGCCACGCCGGGCACGAGCACCCTCAGCGTGGCGGGCAGCAACCCGAGCGCCACCTGGCGCGCGGACGACACGGTGCTCACCGTCACGCCGCTCCAGCTGACCGGCGTCCCGTCGTCGGCCGCCCCCGGCGAACGGATCACCCTGCGCAGCAGCGGCTTCTGCCCGGGCAGCACGTTCCGCTTCGGCAACGACCTGGCGTCGGTGACGCCGCCGGCGGACGCCTACAACGCCGACCGCACCCAGGTGCAGGTCACGGTGCCGCGACTGGCGACGACCGGCCCGGTCCGGGTGCTGGCCTCCGGCACCGAGGTCGGCGCGAGCTCCCGGGTCCGGATCCGCGAGTTCCGGCGGCAGACCGGGTTCTCCTTCGAGAACTGGTCACCCAACCACCCGATGAACCACGCGATCCTCGAGCGCACCTACGGCCGAGCCGAGACGAACCTGTCGATCGACCTGTGCTGGCCCTTCGGCTGCTCCATCGTGACCGACTGGATCGACCCGCTGGCCTGGGTGTTCATGAAGATCTCCAACGAGGTGCTCACCAAGGGCGAGTGCTTCGGCATCGCGATGACCGGGCAGCGGCTCGCCCGGGGTCTGGAGCCGATGAGCCGCTACCAGCCGGCGGGCGCGAGCACCCCCTGGGAGCTCACCGGTCCGAGCGGGCCGGCACCGGCATTGCGCGACACCATCGCCGGCTGGCACTCGGTGCAGCTGAGCACGCAGTTCATCCAGAAGTGGGTGCGCGAGTTCGTCGCCAACGCCACGATGCCCACCGAGACCCTGCGCAGCCGGTTCAGCGCGATCTCGCCGGCCAACCCGGCGCTGGTGTCGATCAAGGAGGGCACCAAGGGCCACGCGTTCATCGCCTACGGCTTCCGCGCGCTGCCGGGCGGCGGCTGGGAGGTCGACATCAACGACCCCAACATCCCCTACACGCTGGCCGAGGAGACCGACACCAGCGGTGTGCCGCACCGGGACCGGCTGGCCCTGAGCACCCTGACCTTCGACGCCTCCGGCAACTGGGTCTACCCCGGATTCAACCCCGACTGGGACGGCGGCAAGGAGGCCATCGCGCTCGTGCCGATGAGCGAGTGGCCACGCGATCCCTCGATGCCGACAGGCGTGCGCGACCTGCTCTCGCTGATCGTGCCGTTCGGCGAGGCGCCCGACGGCGTGGTGACCGACGCTTCCGGACGCAGTCTGGCCGCCGACGGCACCGGCGACCTCCCCGGCACCACGATGCCGATCCTCAGCGGCGAGGACGACGACCAGGTGGCGTTCGCGGTCGAGGGCACCGGACCGCTCACCTACGCGGTTCCGAACCCCACCGGCCGCAGCTACGGCCAGGGACTCGTCGGCCCCGGGCTCGCCGCCCGGATCGACGGCATCGACGGCACCGCGGGCGGCACCGACCTGATCGGCAGCGATGCCTCGGCCGGGCGGGTGTGGCTCGACGCCGCCGGTGACGCGGGCGACCTCGAGGTGCAGGTCGCCCGCCAGGAGCGCGGCCGGGACGGCGGCCAGCGGCTGGTCGACCTCCGGCTGGGCGAGGTCGCCGACGAGCAGCTGAGCGTGACCGTGCCGGACGGCGCCGGCGCCGTGGTGGTCGAGAACGAGGGCGACACCGCCACCGTTCGCGGCACCGTCGGCTGGGCCGGACCCGGCGGGCTCCCCGGGACCGTGCGCCTGCCCGGCACCTCCCTGGAGCCCGGGCAGAGCCTGCTCGTCCGGCCCCGCGACTGGCACAGCCTGACCGGCCGGCCGACCGTGGTGCAGGTGCGCGACGCCGGAGGCGACGTGGTCAGCCAGACCACGGTCACCGCCGCCGTCCCCGACCTGGTCCAGCGGCACGCGGCCCGGCTTCGCGGCGTACGCGGCACGCAGCGGCGGCTCGTGGTGTCGGCCAGGACCTCGCGCCTCCCGGCCGGCTCGCAGCTGGTGCAGACCGTGCAGGTCCTGCGGGGCAAGCGGGTGGTGCGTACTGTGCAGCGCGACCGCGACTTCCGCGGCGGCAAGGCCCGGTGGACGGCGAAGCTCGCACTGCCCGACGGCCGCTACCGGCTGCGGCTGGTCACCTCCGCGGTGATCGTGCGGGGTGCGGTGCCGACCACCGACTCGGCCACCCGCACGGTCCGGGTCAGGCTCCGCTGACCAGGCCGGCCACCTCGGCGGCGCAACCCCAGGCCAGCGTCACCCCCGCGCCGCCGTGGCCGTAGCAGTGCACGACGCGGCCGTCCCGCTCCAACCGCACGGTCGAGCGGGCCGGCCGCAGGCCGACCCGGTGGCGCAGCACCTGCGCGTCGGCGATCGACGGCACCAGGCTCGCGGCGCGCTCCAGGATGGCCCGCGCCGACTCCGGCGACGGGGTGCGGCTCCACTCCCCCTCCTCGTCGGTGCCCCCGACGACGACGTGGTCCTCGAGCGGCACGACGTAGGTCGGCCCGTCGCCGTCCAACCACCACTCGTCCAGGCCGAACGGGGCGACGTGCACCACCTGGCCCCGCACCGGGACCACGGACAGGTCGCCGGCGAGCAGGCGGGCGCCGATGCCCGAGCAGTTCACGACCATGTCCGCACCGGTGGGCAGCGCGCGCAGGTTGAGGCGGGTGAGAGTGCCACCCAGCTTCAGCAGCCGGCCCCGCAGCCAGTCCAGGTGGACGGCCATGTCGACCACCGGGGTCGTGAACCGTCGCGCACCGGCGTAGCCGTCGGGCGGCTCGGTCGCCTCCAGGGCCGGGACGGCCGAGCGCCACCACGGGTCGGGTGCCGGCCAGCGCAGCGCCTCGGTGCCGGGCAGCATCCGCACACCGGTGGCCGGGTCGTCCGCCAGCCCCGCGAACACCTGGTAGGAGGTGGCGGCCCATCGCGCGGTCCTCTCCTGGGGCTCCGCCCGGTAGGGGTACCACAGTGCGGCCGCCACCACGGATGTCGTCTCCCGCGGCAGGTCGCGGGCCAGGACATCGACCCGGTGGCCCCCCTCGAGGAGCCGCACCGCACAGGTGAGCCCGACGACACCGGCGCCGACGACGACCACCCGGGTCGGCCCACCGTGCCCGTTCGATTCGCTGGTCATGCCGTGAAGTGTGACGTACGCGACGGTTGCGGGGGTGGGAGCGCAGGGACAATCCGTCCAGACTGGTCACCGCTGCTGTCACAGCGGTTGTCACACACAGTTACCGATTGCCTGCGGGCGAGGAGTGGTGGAGCACATGGGGTTCGCGGCCGGCATGACCGCACGACTCACCAGGGCACGGTCCGGGAGGGGCCGAGCTTCCCTGCGCACGGCGACTGCCGGCGCGCTGGTCCTCGGAGCGCTGGCCGCAGGCAGCCTGGCCGCCCCGACCGCGCCCGCCGTCGCGGCCGTCGCCGGCGTCACGGCGCCGAAGGCCGGCGGCGCCGAGGTGGTCACCCGGCGAGTGACCTTCACACTCGACAACAGCAACGAGAGCGCGCTGCCCTGTCTCGCCGACGGCGAGCTCCACGAGGTCCGCGGCCGCCTGGTCGGCCCCGCGGGGCAGCTCACCGGCTCGACCTTGCACCGGGTGAACGTGCTGGTGCACGACGTGAGCACCGGAGGCTGGTTCTGGAACCTGCGCCGGCACCCTGCCTTCGACTACGCCGGCAACCTCGCCCGCCGGGGAGAGGTCTCGCTGGTGCTCGATCGGCTCGGGCACGGGCGCAGCCCGCTCGCCGACGGCACGGGCACCTGTCTCGGGGCGCAGGCCCAGATGCTGCACGAGCTGGTGCAGCACCTCTACTCCGGCAAGTACGCCGCCGCGGACGGCCACGCCCCCGCCGCCACCCACGTGGTGCTGCACGGCCACTCGGCCGGCGCGGCGATCGCCCAGCTCACCGCCTCCATCGACCGGGACGTCGAGGGCCTGGTCCTGATGTCGTGGTCGGACCTCGCGCCGTCGACCACCGCGCTCACCGAGGCCGCGACCCAGACCGCGACCTGCCTGACCGGCGGGGAGACCTTCGGCGACCGGGAGCACTACGCACTGTTCGGCGGCACGGACGCGGCCTACCGCAAGCTGCTGTTCGCCAGCGCGCCCGCGGCCGTGCAACGCGCCGCCACCGCCCGGCGTACCCCCACTCCGTGCGGCGACGCGCTCAGCCTGGCCGGCCTGCTCACCAGCGGCAACCTCGCCAAGCTCCGCGTCGACGTGCCGGTCCTGCTCCTCTTCGGCGGCAAGGACGCCCTGCTGGGCGGCGCCGCGGCCGCGCTGCAGCCCGGCTCCTACGCGCCGAGCGCCGACGTCACCACCCGCACCTTCCCCGGCGCCGGCAGCGCGCTGCCGCTGGAGAAGCAGGCGCCCAAGGTGCGTCGGGCCGTGGTCCGGTGGCTGCGGAGCACGCCGGAGCTGGCGGAGTAGGCGCCGCCTCCGCTAGAAGCGGTGGAACGGAGCGGCGAACCGGAAGACGCCCTTAGCCGCGACATCCGCGAAGGTCTTGACCTGGAAGTAGTCGCCGTAGGCGGGCTCACCGACGAGCGCAACGAGCGACTCCCCCGCCTCTTCGGCGCGCGCCAGCACGGCGCGCACCAGCGCGGCCCCGATGCCGTGGCGCTGCCGCCAGTCGGTCCGTCGACTTTCACCCACATGGCCGATGACAGAGCTGCCGCTCGTCCGCCCCATGCACGGGGTCGACCCTGCCGATGAGCGGCTGGGGCTCCTATGGTGGGAACCATGGGGGTGAGCGTCCGGCGGGCCGAGTTCGACGATCTTGATGCGATCGTCGCCTTCGGTTCGGCCGTGATCCCGCCGTACTACACCCCCATCCTCGGGGAGCGTGCCGCACAGGCGCAGTTGTCCTGGTGGTCGCTCGATCGCATGGCACCCGCTGTCGAGGCAAACCGAGTCCATGTCGCCGCGACGGATCGCGACGTTGTCGGCGTGTGCCAGACCAGTGAACTGGCCGGCGAGCAGGTCATTTGGAAGCTGTACCTCACTCCGGAGTACCGGGGCCGATCACTCGGGGTGGAGTTGCTCCGTCAGGCCATCGCATCGCTTCCGCAGGGAGTGCGCCGCGTCGACGTAGAGCACTTCGCCGGGAACACCCGGGCCGCGAAGTTCTACGAACGCGAGGGCTTCAAGGTCATTCGGACAGACCCGGCCCCGACAGGCGAGTCGCCGAACAGCGCCATCGTTTGGCGTAGGCGGCAACTGAGGTAACGCTGGCTCTGCCACGAATCCGCGCTCTTCGAGCTGCGCCTTACCGCCGCCAGTGGGACAGGGCCGACCCCGCCGAGTGCACGCGGTCAGCTGGGCCAGGTGCCGCTGGTCAGGTCCATCTCGAGGTGGGCGCCGGTCGTGGACTCGGGGTAGATCTCGAAGCCGGGTGGTGCGGTGAGCATGAGGTCGGCCTCGGCGTCGGTGAGCGCACGGGTGCCTTGGTCGTCGACGAGGAACGCCAGTCCGTGGGGGGTCTGCCAGAGGTAGCGGCCGGGGCCGGCGGCGCGGCCGCGGTAGCCGCCGTGAGTCTTCCATCGATGATGTCTTCGCCGTAGCGGTGCGCTGTTGTGGGGGCCGGTCTGGCCTGGTGGGCCGCCTTGGTCGGGGGGCTGGTAGGCGACGATGTGGTCGGCGTCGGTCTGGTCGCGGGTGGCTGCGGTGGAGTAGGGGAAGACGTCGCCGCCGGCCAGCAGCCAGGTGTGGTCCTTGAGCCTCTCGGGGTGTTCGTAGGCGTCGACTCGGGGCTTCGCGGCGAGGTCGAGGACGGGCTGGAGCTTCACGTCCGCGTGGCCCAGCAGCTCTGCGAGGCACTGGGCCAGCATCGGGCCCAGGCCCTCGACCCGGGCGATCCCGACTTGCCTCTGCAGGGCGGACTGGTGAAGGTGGACGAACACCGTCCCCCGCGGCCGCAGGGAGGCCAGCTGCCGCGGGGTCAACGCACGAAGCCGATCCAAGGTCTTGTCGAGGCGCTCGGGCGCGTAGCCAGGACGAGCCGTCGGCGCTGACTCCTCCGCCTCCTCGGGCTCGGGCTCATCGCAGGACGTCTCGGGCTCCTCTGAGGCTTCCGACTTCTCGTCCGCAGCGGTGGACGCCGGACCTGCATCAGCCCGCTCGGGGTAGGTGTGGTCCAGCAGGAGCTTCAACAGGTCGGCGGGTCGGGCGAGCCAGCCCACGGCCAGGGAGCGGAGCTCGTCGTGGTTGTGGTCGTGGCCGTGTTCGAGGGCGAGGATGTCGGCCACCCGGTCGACCAGCGCGTCGAACCAGACGGCGTCGCCGGCGGTGACTTTGGCGATGATGTGACGGAAGCCGTGCTCGTCGGTCTGGGAGAGCTTGACGTAGCGCTCGTGGCGGGCGCGTTCACGCCGCTGGGTGTGGGCTTCGGGGTCGGCCTCGATCACCTTGGCGGCGACCAGGTCGAACACCTTGCCGGGCGCCACCTTCCCGATCGCCTTCGCGACGGCCCGGTCGACCAGGGCCACCTTGTCGGCGGGAAGGTGGCGGGTCATCACCGCGACCCGCCGCGCGACCCACGGGTCGCAGCCCAGGGCTTCGACGATCCGCCAGGTCTTGGGGAGGCGGTGGCGCAGGTCGAGGGTGTCGGCGATCAACGCGCGGGCGGTGGAGGCGTGGACGCGCCGTGCCATGCCGAGCTCGGCGACACAGTGGTCACGGACCTCCGGGGTGCCGTCACCACCGGGCTGGGTCATCGGGTCCACCAGACCTGCGAGCTCGTCAACGGCCTCCCGCACCGGCTCACCGTGCAGGGCCGCCCAGTGGGCGGCGAGCCGCATCTCGGCGACCTCGGCTGCGCGGCGGGCGGTCATCGCCTCGGTGGCCGCGGCCAGCGTCGCCCGCGCGTCGAGCCCGTCGAGGTCGGGGACCTCGAACGGTTCGGGCTTCGGGGCGGCGGTCATGGAACCAGTCTAGATCGAATATCTGTTCGAATCAAGGATGTGTTCACAATGGAAACAAGAGGCGACCACGGCCACTCCGCCGTCGCAGGCCCGTCGGCTCACCGCGGCACGGCCCTTTCGCGGTGGTCACGACGAAGTCGCCGCGCAAAAGATGTCGAGGACCGGCCGCCGGCTCCGTCCCAGGTGTGAACGCGGCCAGCAGCGGCCGCCTCATCCCAGGAGAAGACCCATGGCCAAGTACCTACTGCTCAAGCACTATCGCGGCGGCCCCACTCCTCTTTACGACGCACCGATGACCGAGTGGACCGAGCAGGAGATCACCGACCACATCCAGTACATGTCCGACTTCGCCGCCCGGCTCCAGGGCACCGGCGAGTACGTCGACGGGCAGGCGCTCGCACCCGAGGGCACGTTCGTCCGGTACGACGGCGAAGGGCGCCCGCCGGTCACCGACGGGCCGTTTGCGGAGACCAAGGACCTGATCGCCGGCTGGATGGTGATCGACGTCGACAGCTATGACCGGGCGCTCGAGCTGGCCGGGGAGCTGTCGGCGGCACCCGGCGCGCGAGGCGAACCGTTGCGCGAGTGGCTCGAGGTGCGCCCCTTCCTCACCGAGCCGCCCACCGTGAGGGAGTGAGGTGGACGACCTACTGGTGCGCTCCCTCGCGCCGTCGGTGATCGGTGTCCTCGTCCGCCGCGGAGCCGACTTCGCGGCGGCCGAGGACGCCGTCCAGGAGGCGCTGTTCCAGGCGGTGCGTGTCTGGCCGGCCGATCCGCCACGCGACCCGTTCGGCTGGCTGGTCACAGTCGCCTGGCACAAGTTCCTCGACGCCACCCGGGCCGAGGAGTCGCGCCGGCGCCGTGAGGACCTGATCGCCGACCAGCCCTCACCGGAGCCGGGCCCAGACCGCGACGACACCCTGCAGCTCTACTTCCTCTGCGCTCACCCCTCGCTCACCCCGGCCTCGGCCGTGGCGCTCACCCTGCGGGCGGTCGGGGGCCTCACCACCCGCCAGATCGCCGAGGCGTACCTCGTCCCCGAGGCCACGATGGCCCAGCGGATCAGCCGGGCCAAGCGGACCGTGGCGGGCGTCCGTCTCGACCAGCCCGGCGACGTCGCCACTGTGCTGCGGGTGCTCTACCTCGTGTTCAACGAGGGCTACTCCGGCGACGTCGACCTGGCGGCCGAGGCAATCCGGCTCACCCGGCAACTGGCCTCCTCGATCGCGCATCCGGAGGTGTCCGGTCTGCTGGCGCTGATGCTGCTGCACCATGCCCGGCGCGCGGCCCGCACCCGGCCCGACGGTGCCCTGGTGCCGCTGGCGGAGCAGGACCGTCACCGGTGGGACACCCGGCTCATCGCCGAGGGGGTCGAGGTGCTGCAGGGCGCCCTGGCCGCGGACCGGCTCGGTGAGTTCCAGGCCCAGGCGGCCATCGCCGCCCTGCACGCCGACGCGCCCACCGCCGCGCAGACCGACTGGGTGCAGATCGTCGAGTGGTACGACGAGCTCGTCCGGCTCACCGACAACCCTGTGGTCCGGCTGAACCGGGCCGTGGCGGTCGGCCAGGCCGACGGGGCCCGCGCCGGCCTCGCGGCCCTGGCCGGACTCGACCCGTCGCTCCCCCGCCACCAGGCCGTCGCGGCCTACCTGCACGAGCAGGACGGTGACCTCGCCGGCGCCGCCCGCCGCTACGCCGACGCGGCCCGGACGGCCTCGAACGCGGCCGAGCGCGACCACCTCACCCGACAGGCGGCCAGGCTGAACGCGGCGCTGCGCGCCGGCTGAGTCGGCCCGGCCAGGCTCAGGCTCCGGCGGCCCGCGGCGCGGTCGGGTCGGCGTCCTCGCCGGAGTGCTCGCGGGCGACGTACTCCTCGATGTCCTCGATGTCGTCGCGGTTGCGAGAGACCACCGCGAGCAGGTCGCTCATCGTGGCGACCTCCTCGACCTGCTCCTTGATGAACCACTGCATGAACTGCTCGGAGGCGTAGTCGTGCTCCTCCCGGGCGATCCGCAGCAGCTCGTTGATCTGCCCGGTGACCCGCTTCTCCTGCTCGAGGGCCAGCGCCACCGGCGCCACCACGTCCTCGAAGCCCGAGACCGGCGCCTCGACCCCGGGGAACCGCACCTCGGTGTCGGTGTCGAGGAGGTACTGCACCATCATCATCGCGTGCTCGCGCTCCTCGACGGCCTGGGCATAGAAGAACGCGGCCATCCGAGGCATCGTCAGCGCGTCGTAGTAGACGGCGCAGGCGAGGTACTGGTTGTGGGCGGCCAGCTCGTTGCCGATCTGGACGTTGAGCTGGTCGACGAAGCGCGGGGCGGTCATGGCAGCAGCCTAGAGGTCAGGTCGGCCACCGGATCAGGCGACCTTCTGCAGCGACTTCTTCGTCGCCTTCTTGCCGTCGGCGCGCACCAGGACCCGCTTCTTCACCGTGTAGCCCGGAGGGAGGGTGCCCTCCTTGAGCATCCGGATCGGGCAGCGCTGGCAGCGGTCCTTGGACACGCAGCACTTGGTCTTCGGCAGCTTCGCCACCTTGCTTCCAGGCTTGCTCCCAGGCTTGCTCGCGGCAGTCTTGGCCGCCTTGCCGCCCTTGCCTTTGCCCTTGCCCACCCGGGCACCATACCCCAGACGACTTAGGCAAGCCTCACCTTCAGCGAGAGGTTCTCGCTGATCGAGACCGTCGCCGGCCGGCCGACGTCAGTCCAGCCCGTTGGCCCTCCGGATCACCTCGACCATGCCGCCCATGATCTCGGTGAGGCCGAAGTCCTTCGGGGTGTAGACCGCGGCGACCCCGAGCTCCTTGAGTCGCCGGCCGTCGGAGTCGGGGATGATGCCCCCCACCACGACCGGTACGTCGCCCAGGCCGGCCTCGCGCAGCCCGTCGAGCACCGCGGGCACCAGCTCCATGTGCGAGCCGGACAGGATCGACAGGCCGACGCAGTGCACGTCCTCGGCCACCGCCGCGGAGACGATCTGCTCCGGGGTGAGCCGGATGCCCTGGTAGACGACCTCGAACCCGGCGTCGCGGGCCCGCACCGCCACCTGCTCGGCACCGTTGGAGTGGCCGTCCAGGCCCGGCTTGCCGACCAGCAGCCGCAGCCGGCCACCCAGCTCCTCGCCGGTGGCCTTGACCCGCTCGCGCACCGCGCGCAGCTCCGCGCCCGCCTCGGCGACGCCCACGGCACCGCTCACGCCGGTCGGGGCGCGGAACTCGCCGAAGACCTCGCGCAGCGTGCCGGCCCACTCCCCCGTGGTCGCGCCCGCGCGGGCGGCGGCCAGGGTGGCGGTCATCAGGTTCTTGTCGGTCTTGGCGTCGGCGGCCAGCTGCGCCAGCGCCTCGGCCACCGCAGCCTCGTCGCGCTGCTCCTTCCAGGCCCGCACGGACTCGATGGCCGACTGCTCGGCCTCGGGGTCGGCGGTCTGGATCGCGGCGTCGAGGTCGGCGGTCAGCGGCGAGGGCTCGGTGGTCTCGAAGCAGTTGACCCCGACGATCTTCTCCTCGCCCGACTCGATCCGGGCCCGGCGCGCGGCGTGGCTGCTGACCAGCGCCTGCTTCATGTAGCCGGACTCGACCGCCGCGATCGCGCCGCCCATCGCCTGCACCCGGTCGATCTCGGCCCGCGCACCCTCGACCAGCTGCGCGACCTTCGCCTCGACCACCTTCGAGCCCTCGAACAGGTCGTCGTACTCGAGCAGGTCGGACTCGAAGGCCAGCACCTGCTGCAGCCGCAGCGACCACTGCTGGTCCCACGGCCGCGGCAGCCCGAGGGCCTCGTTCCACGCCGGCAGCTGCACCGCCCGGGCCCGGGCGTCCTTCGACAGCGTCACGCCGAGCATCTCGAGCACGATCCGCTGCACGTTGTTCTCGGGCTGGGCCTCGGTGAGTCCGAGGGAGTTGACCTGGACGCCGTAGCGGAAGCGCCGCATCTTGGGGTCCTGCACGCCGTACCGCTCGCGGGTGATCTCGTCCCACAGCTGCACGAACGCGCGCATCTTGCACATCTCCTCGACGAAGCGCACGCCGGCGTTGACGAAGAAGGAGATCCGGCCGACGACCTTCTCGAAGTCGTCCTCGGAGACCTGGCCGGAGTCCTTGACCGCGTCCAGCACCGCGATCGCCGTGCACAGCGCGTAGGCCAGCTCCTGCACCGGCGAGGCACCGGCCTCCTGCAGGTGGTAGCTGCAGATGTTGATCGGGTTCCACTTCGGGATCTGGTTGACCGTGTAGGAGATGGTGTCGGCGGTCAGCCGCAGCGACTGCTCCGGCGGGAACACGTAGGTGCCGCGGGAGAGGTACTCCTTGATGATGTCGTTCTGGGTGGTGCCCGCGAGCCGGGCGGCCACCTCGTCCGGAGCCAGCCCGGGGTTCTGCTCCTCCGCGGCCACCTGGTAGAGCGCGAGCAGCCACATCGCGGTCGCGTTGATCGTCATCGAGGTGTTCATCTCGACCAAGGGGATGTCCTGGAACAGCCGGCGCATCTCGCCCAGGTGCGGCACCGGCACCCCGACCTTGCCGACCTCGCCGCGGGCGAGCGGGGAGTCGGGGTCGTAGCCGGTCTGGGTGGGCAGGTCGAACGCGACCGAGAGACCGGTCTGCCCCTTGGCGAGGTTGCCGCGGTAGAGCGCGTTCGAGGCCGCGGCCGTCGAGTGCCCGGCGTAGGTGCGCATCACCCACGGGCGCGCCTTCTCGGGACGCTCCTGCGGCTGGGAGGGATCGATGGCGCTGGTCGGCTCGCTCATGGGATCAGAGGGTAGGTCCTCGATTACCGCTTGGTAACGCCTCCGCCATGTGGGATGGCCGACACCGCGCGGGTGGGGCCTCGGCGAGCCCGGGTCAGGCGGGGGCGGCGGCTCGCTCGACCTCGACCGCCCGGGCCAGCCGGGACAGGTGCAGCAGGCGGCGCACGGTCGGCTGGCAGCCACGCAGCCGGACGTGGTGCCCGACCCGCTCGGCGTTGCGCGTGGCCGCCGCGAGCACCTTCAGGGCGGTGACGTCGACGCTGTCGACCAGGGAGAGGTCGATGACGACGTCGCTGTCGTGGGCGTAGAGACGCTCGTAGATGGCATCGCGCACCTGGGCGGTGCTGCGGCCGTCGAAGTAGCCGCTCAGCACCAGGGTCGCCCCGTCGGTCGTGATGTCCATCGTCGCTGCCGTTCTCCGCGGTCCCGAGCACCGCGGTGAGCCGTTGTCGGGTGACGCTGACGCGTCCACTACCCACAATGACGCTGCGAGAGCCGATCTGGTTGCACCGAGATGCCGACTTTTCCCGACGTGTCCCGTCGGCAGCCGAGCCGCGGCCCGGAGACCGACCAGCCGCCGGCGCCACTGGAGCACTAGAGTCGCGGCCATGGTCAACCTCACCCGCATCTACACCCGCACCGGCGACGGCGGCCGCACCCGCCTGGGCGACATGAGCGAGACCACCAAGAACGACACCCGGCTACATGCCTACGCCGACGTCGACGAGGCCAACGCCCACCTCGGCGTCGCCCTGGCCCAGGGCGCGCTCGAGGACGACGTCGTGGCGGTGCTGACCCACATCCAGAACGACCTCTTCGACGTGGGCGCCGACCTGTGCACGCCGGTGGCCGAGAACCCCGACTACCCGCCGCTGCGGATCACCCAGGACTACGTCGACCGGCTCGAGGCGTGGTGCGACCACTACAACGAGGCGCTGCCGAACCTGCGCTCGTTCATCCTCAACGGCGGCACGCCCGGCGCGGCGCTGCTGCACGTCGCCCGCACGGTGGTACGCCGGGCGGAGCGGGCCGCCTGGGCCGCGTTCGACGAGCACGGCGCGACCATGAACCAGCTGGCCATCACCTATCTGAACCGGCTCTCGGACCTGCTGTTCATCCTGGCCCGGCACGCCAACCGCGAGCAGGGCGACGTGCTCTGGGTTCCAGGCGGAGACCGCGGCTAGCGATCCTCGGTCGCTAGGAGATGTCGCGGCGCAGGGTCGTGACCCGGCCCAGCACCGCGAACAGCGCGGCGTACCCGAGCAGCACGGCGGTGCCGCCGGCCCGCGGCAGCAGGTCGAGCAGCCCGGAGGCGCTGTAGAGGCTGGAGCCCACCATCGCCTCGGCGGCCGCGCCGGGCAGCAGCTTCGCGACGTCCTCGAGGGCGGAGACCGCGGTGAGCCCCAGCCGCAGGATCGGCTCGACGAACTGGGTGAACGCCAAGATCACCACGACCGCCGCGACCTGGTTGGTCAGCAGCGTCCCGAGCCCGACGCCGATCACCGCCCAGACCGCCAGCGCCAGCACCGAGAACACCAGCTGGGTGAGCACCTCCCCGTCGCCGAGGAAGAGCGGCTGGTCGCGCAGCGCCAGCACCGGCGCCCCGCCGAGCACCGCGCCGAGGGTGCCGGCGACGCCGTGCACCAGGCCGACCGCGAGGCCGGCGGCCAGCTTGGCGAGCAGCACCCGGGTGCGCCGCGGCTCGGCCAGCAGCGTGGCGGTGATCGTCTGGTGGCGGAACTCGCCGGTCATCGAAAGCGCGCCCACGACCAGAGGGAAGACGTAGCCCAGCGACGCCGCCAGCGTGTACGCCGAGAGCGCGACGTCGCGCTCGGCCAGCGGCGGTGCCGAGGAGTCGCCGGTCAGCGTGGCGCCGCCCTCCGCACCGGAGAGCGAGAAGGCCATGGCCGCGCCGAGGAACGCCATGTAGCCCAGGAGCAGGAGCGCCAGCAGCCACCACATCCTGGTGGTGAGCACCTTGCGCAGCTCCATCCGCAGCACCTCGCTCATGCCGCGCCTCCCCTGACCGGCTCGGCCGGCTCGGTGCGGGCGGTGAGCCGGAGGAAGACGTCCTCGAGCGACGCGCCCTCCTCGGCGAGTCCGTGGAGCTCCAGGTGCGCAGTGTGGGCGGCGGCGCCGACGGCGGCCGGCGTCGTGTCGTCGAGCAGCATGCCGTCGGAGGTGCGAGTGGCGGCCCAGCCGTGCTCGGCCGCGAGCCGTTCGAGTCCGGCGAGGTCGGGGGTGACGACCCGCACCTGCCGGCTGGCGAGGGCGACCAGGTCGCCGAGCGGCGAGGCGTGCACCAGCCGGCCGCCGGCGATGATCACCACGTCGTCGACGGTGGCCTGCACCTCGCCGAGGACGTGGCTGGAGATCAGCACAGTGCGTCCCTGACCGGCGAGGAACCGCAGGAACCCGCGCAGCCACACGATGCCCTCGGGGTCCAGCCCGTTGGCGGGCTCGTCGAGCACCAGCACCCGCGGGTCGCCGAGGAGCGTGGTGGCGAGTCCGAGCCGCTGGCGCATGCCCAGGGAGAACCCGCCGACCCGGCGACCTGCCGCATCGGCGAGCCCGACCTGCTCGAGGACCTCGTCGCAGCGCCGGTCGTCGACGCCGGCGCGGGGAGCGTAGACGCGCAGATGGTCGCGGGCCGTGCGGCCCGGGTGGAAGGCGGCGGCCTCCAGGTCGGCGCCCACCACCGCGGTCGGCCGCTCCAGTGCGGCGTAGCGGCGGCCGCCGATGGTCGCGGTGCCGTGGTCGGGCCGGACCAGGCCGAGGAGCATCCGCAGCGTCGTGGTCTTGCCAGCCCCGTTCGGGCCGAGGAACCCGGTGACCGCGCCGGGGCGCGCGACGAAGCTCAACCGGTCGACGGCGCGCACGGCGCCGAAGCTCTTGGTCAGCTCGTGCACCTCGACGGGGATCGCGTCGCCTGCTCCGTCGACGGCGGTCATGACGCCACCCCTCCCTGGGTGCGCCCGGGGGCCGGGCGCGCGGCGAACACGGTGAGCGCCGCCGGCACCATCAAGGCGGCGACGACGAGCAGCATCTCCAGCGTGCCGACCCGGTCGCCCAGCATGCCGAGCAGCGGCGGGCCGGCCAGGAACGCGCCGTACCCGATCGTGGACACGACGCTGACCCGCGCGGCCGCGCCGATCGGGTCGTCGGCGGCCGCGCTCATCCCGACCGGGAAGCCGAGCGAGGCACCGACGCCCCAGACCAGGATGCCGACCGCGACGGGCAACCAGTGCCCTCCGAAGACCACCATCACCACACCGGCGGCCGAGGCGGCCGAGCTGGCCCACAGCACCGGGGCCCGGCCGAAGGCGTCCAGGGCGACGGGGCCGAACAGGCGCCCGGCCGTCATCGCCGCCACGAAGAGCGCGAACCCGGCGACACCGGCCCAGTGGGGCGCCTCGTAGCCGTCGATCAGCGCGAGGGTGAGCCAGTCGTTGGCGGTGCCCTCGACGACCGCGAACGCCAGCACCATCACGCCGATCGCGAGCGTGCGCGGCTCGGCCCACGCCGCCAGCACCCGGGTCGGCGTGTGCTCCTCGGGGGTCGGCGGCAGGAAGGTGCGCACCATCGTCATGGTCGCCAGCCAGCCGCCGACGACCAGGACCAGGACGTGGGCGACCATCGGCACGTCCCAGGCGGTGAGCGGGATGCCCAGGCCGGCGCCGGCGAAGCTGCCCAGGCTCCAGGCGGCGTGGAAGCGCGGCATCATCGTCCGCGCGAATCGGCGCTCGACCTCCGCGGCCTCGACGTTCATCGCGACGTCCCAGCCGCTGAAGCCCAGCCCGTAGACGAACAGGCCGACCGCGGTGGGCAGCACCGCGTCGACCACGGTCGCGCCGACCGCCGCGAGGATCAGCCCGACCGCGGCCAGGCTGGCCGCCAGCCGGACGACGTTCGCGGCGCCGAGGCGCTGGATCAACCAGCCGCTGCTCGGCAGCGCGATCAGCGACGCGGCGGACGCGGAGAGCAGCAGCAGTCCGAGGGCGCCGTTGTCGAGCGCGAGGTCGCTGCGCACGTCCGGCAGCCGCGAGACCAGCGTGGCGAACATGAAGCCGTTGAGCGCGAAGACGACGGCGACCGCGTTGCGGGTGGTGGTCAGCGCGGGCACTCCCCCATCCCACCGCACCCCACGGCCCAGCTCCAACTCCGGCGCCGCGTCTGATTCGCCACGTTCTTTACCGCGCCAGTGGGGACCACGGCGCGCGGTGCGTTCAGTGCAGCCGGGCGGCCCCCGGGGGGCCGGCCTCGAGCCAGGACTGAAGGCCGGTCAACGAGTCGGGACCCATCGCCAACTCGACCTCGCCCTCGGGCGTGCCGCAGACGACCACGACGTGTCCGGGGTAGAGCGACAGCTGCTCGGGACCCTCCGGTTCGCGGCGGCCGAGGTAGCGCAGCTCGGACCGGTGCCAGCGGCACCGCGGGCGTGGTGCCAGCGAGAAGATGCGGAACCACTCCAGCGTCTCGCCGGAGTAGCGGCCGAGCCCGAGAAGCCAACCGCGCCCGGCCCTGGTGGACCGGACGCGGAAGCTGAGCTCGAAGGTGCCGCCGTGACGCGAGAGCGCACGCCGGCGGACGATCAGGCAGACCCCGTAGAGCAGCACCAGCAGGAGCAGCGCGCCGGCTGCGTCCAGCAGCACCTGCCATACCGGCATGCGAGGCCTCCGTCGTCGGTCACCGGGACTCACCCGGGGCGCTCACCCTAGCGGGCCCCCGGTGACCGACGACGGTCGGGTCTGCCTCGTGGTCGGCGGTCGGTCAGCGCGCCTTCTCGACGGCCCGGATCCGCGCCTCGGCACGCCGCAGCCGCCGCTCCGCCTCGTCGGCGGGCAGCAGCCCACGGGCCGTCTCGAGCTCCGCGCGCGCCTCGTCGATGTCGATGTCCTCCGAGAGCACGACGTGCTCGGAGAGGATCGAGATCCGGTCGCCGGCCACGGAGAGGAACCCTCCGTCGGCCGCCGCGATGATCACCTCGTCCTCGTCGTCGCGGACGATCTCCACCACGGCGTCGGTGAGCAGCGAGAGCATCGGCGCGTGGCCGCGCAGCACTCCGACGTCGCCCTCGGTGGTGCGGGCGATGACCATCGTGGCGCTGCCGGACCAGACCGTGCGGTCGGCCGCGACCAGCTCCACGTGCAGGTGGTCGTCAGTCATCGTCGCCTCAGAGACTCTTCTGGATGTCGGCCCACTTGCGCTCGACGTCGTCGAGGCCACCGCACATGAAGAAGGCCTGCTCCGCCACGTGGTCGTACTCGCCGTCCGCGATCTTGTTGAACGCCTCGATCGTGTCGGACACGGGGACGGTCGAGCCCTCGATGCCGGTGAACTGCTTGGCCACGTAGGTGTTCTGCGAGAGGAACCGCTGGATCCGGCGGGCCCGGGAGACGATGATCTTGTCCTCCTCGGAGAGCTCGTCGACACCGAGGATCGCGATGATGTCCTGGAGCTCCTTGTTGCGCTGCAGGATCTGCTTGATCCGCACCGCGCAGCGGTAGTGGTCCTGGCCGATGTACTGCGGGTCGAGGATCCGCGAGGTCGACGTCAGCGGGTCCACCGCCGGGTAGATGCCCAGCGAGGCGATCTCGCGGGACAGCTCGGTGGTCGCGTCGAGGTGGGCGAACGTGGTCGCCGGGGCCGGGTCGGTGTAGTCGTCGGCCGGCACGTAGATCGCCTGCATCGAGGTGATCGAGTGACCGCGGGTCGAGGTGATCCGCTCCTGGAGCACACCCATCTCGTCGGCCAGGTTCGGCTGGTAGCCCACCGCGGACGGCATCCGGCCGAGCAGCGTGGAGACCTCGGAGCCGGCCTGGGTGAACCGGAAGATGTTGTCGATGAACAGCAGCACGTCCTGCTTCTGCACGTCGCGGAAGTACTCCGCCATCGTCAACGCGGAGAGCGCCACGCGCAGCCGGGTGCCCGGCGGCTCGTCCATCTGGCCGAACACGAGGGCGGTCTGCCCGATGACGCCGGCCTCCTCCATCTCGACGATCAGGTCGTTGCCCTCACGGGTGCGCTCGCCGACGCCGGCGAACACCGACACACCGCCGTGGTCCTTGGCGACGCGCGCGATCATCTCCTGGATGAGCACGGTCTTGCCCACACCGGCGCCACCGAACAGGCCGATCTTGCCGCCCTGGACGTAGGGGGTCAGCAGGTCGATGACCTTGATGCCGGTCTCGAACATCTGGGTCTTGGACTCCAGCTGGTCGAAGGCCGGGGCCTTGCGGTGGATCGGCCACCGCTCGGTGACCTCGAGCCGCTCGCCCTCGCCGAGGTTGAGGCACTCGCCGAGCGCGTTGAACACCCGGCCCTTGGTCACGTCGCCGACCGGCACCGAGATCGGGTCGCCGGTATCGGTGACCTGCGCGCCGCGCACGAGGCCGTCGGTCGGCTGCAGCGAGATGGCACGGACCATGCCGTCACCGATGTGCTGCGCCACCTCCATCGACAGCGTCTTGGCCTCGCCCGAGAGCTCCAGCTGGACCTCGAGCTTGTTGTAGATCTCGGGCATGGCGTCGACGGGGAACTCCACGTCGACGACCGGCCCGATGACCCGGGCGATCCGGCCGACGCCAGCCGAGCCCGCCTGGTTGGTCTCTTCAACCGTTGCAGTCATTTGTCTTCACTCACCTTGTGATTCGGTGTGGGGTTCGGGTGTCACTCGCTGGCGGCGTTGGCGTCGGCCAGCGCGTTGACGCCACCGACGATCTCGCTGATTTCCTGGGTGATGCCGGCCTGGCGGGCCTGGTTGGCGATCCGCGTGTACTTCTTGATCAGCTCCTCGGCGTTGTCCGTCGCCGACTTCATCGCCTTCTGCCGGGCCGCGAGCTCGGAGGCGGCGGCCTGGAGCAGCGAGAAGAAGATGCGGCTCTGGACGTACTGCGGGAGCAGCGCGTCGAGGACCTCCTCGGCGGAGGGCTCGAACTCGTAGAGCGGCAGCAGCTCGCTCTCCGCGGGGCGCCCCTCGTCCTCGACGACCTCCAACGGCAGCAGCCGCACGGCGGTGGGCTCCTGGGAGAGCATCGACCGGAACCGCGTGTAGACCACGTGGACCTCGTCGACGTCGCCGTCCTCACCCTGCTCCTTGAGGAACGAGTCGATCAGGGCGCGGCCGACCTCGGCCGCCACCTCGTAGGAGGGCTGGTCGGAGAAGCCCGTCCAGCTCTGCACCACGGGGCGGTTGCGGAACTTGAAGTAGGCCTCGCCCTTGCGACCGCAGATGTAGGTGTCGATCTCCTTGCCCTCGTCGCGCAGGCGCTCGGCCAGCCGCTCGTACTCCTTGAGCACGCTCGAGGAGTAGGCGCCGGCGAGACCGCGGTCGCTGGTCACGACCAGCACCGCCGCCCGCTTCGGGTTCTCCTCCTCGCGGGTCAGCGGGTGGTCGACGTCGGAGAACGTCGCCAGGGCCGACACCGCGCGGGTCAGCTCGCGGGCGTAGGGCGCGGCGGCCTGGGCCCGCTGCTGGGCCTTGATGATCCGGGAGGCGGCGATGAGCTCCATGGCGCGGGTGATCTTCTTCATCGACTCCGTCGACTTGATCCGCGCGCGGTACTCGCGCACCGAGAGAGCCATGTGAGATCAGCCCCGCTTCTGCTTGACGATCTGCTCCTGCTCGACCTCGTCGTCGCCCAGTGCCTCCGCCTCCGGCTCGTGGCCGACCTTGACCGAGCCCCCGTCGGAGGTCTCGAACTGGTCGAGGAACGAGTCGTAGGCGTCGGCGACGCTGCGCTCGGTGTCGTCCTCGAACTTCAGGGTCTCGCGGATCGTGGCCAGGATGCCGTCGTGCGAGCGGCGCAGGTAGTCGAGGAACTCGTGCTCGAAGCGCAGCACGTCGTCGGCCGGCACCTTGTCGAGACGGCCGCTGGTGCCCAGCCACAGGGAGACGGTCATCTCCTCGAGCGGGTAGGGCGAGTACGCCGGCTGCTTGAGCAGCGCCATCAGCCGCTGGCCGCGGTCGAGCTGCTGGCGGGACGCCGCGTCGAGGTCGGAGGCGAACATCGCGAACGCCTCCATGGCGCGGAACTGGGCCAGGTCGACCTTGAGCGATCCGGTGACCGCCTTCATCGCCTTGGTCATCGCCGAGCCGCCCACGCGCGAGACCGACACACCGACGTCGATCGCCGGCCGCTGGTTGGCGGCGAACAGGTCGGACTGCAGGAAGATCTGGCCGTCGGTGATCGAGATGACGTTGGTCGGGATGTAGGCCGACACGTCGTTGGCCTTGGTCTCGATGATCGGCAGACCGGTCATCGAGCCCGCGCCGAGCTCGTCGGAGAGCTTCGCGCAACGCTCGAGCAGGCGGCTGTGCAGGTAGAACACGTCGCCCGGGTAGGCCTCACGGCCCGGCGGGCGGCGCAGCAGCAGCGACACCGCGCGGTAGGCCTCGGCCTGCTTGGTCAGGTCGTCGAAGACGATGAGGACGTGCTTGCCCTGGTACATCCAGTGCTGGCCGATGGCCGAGCCGGTGTAGGGGGCGAGGTACTTGAAGCCCGCGCTGTCGGAGGCCGGCGAGGCGATGATCGTGGTGTACTCCAGGGCGCCCGCGGCCTCGAGCGCGCCACGCACCGAGGCGATCGTCGAGCCCTTCTGGCCGATCGCGACGTAGATGCAGCGGACCTGCTTCGTCGGGTCGCCGGAGTCCCAGTTCTGCTTCTGGTTGATGATCGTGTCGATCGCGATCGTGGTCTTGCCCGTCGACCGGTCGCCGATGATCAGCTGCCGCTGCCCGCGACCGATCGGCGTCATCGCGTCGATCGCCTTGATGCCGGTGGCCAGCGGCTCGTGCACCGACTTGCGAGCCATCACGCCCGGCGCCTGGAGCTCGAGGGCACGGCGTCCCTCGGCCTCGATCTCGCCGAGGCCGTCGATCGCGTTGCCGAGCGGGTCGACGACCCGACCCATGAAGTTGTCGCCGACCGGGACCGAGAGGATCTCGCCGGTGCGGCGCACCGACTGGCCCTCCTCGATGCCCTCGAAGTCACCGAGGATGACGACACCGATCTCGCGGGTGTCGAGGTTCAGCGCCAGGCCCAGCGTGCCGTCCTCGAACTCCAGGAGCTCGTTGGCCATGGCCGACGGGAGGCCGCTCACGCGGGCGATGCCGTCACCGGCCTGCGCCACGGTGCCGACCTCTTCCTTGCTCGCGGCGTCGGGCTGGTACTCGGACACGAAGCGCTGCAGCGCGTCCCGGATCTCGTCCGGACGGATCGAAAGCTCCGTCATCTCTGCCTACTCTCTTGGGCTCTCTGGGGCTCTACGTACAACGGATGTCTGGGGTTCGGGGCGGCAGCGGCTCAGCCCGCGAGCGCCCGGCGTGCCTCGTCGAGGCGGGAGGAGACGGTGCCGTCGATGACGTCGTCGCCGATGGCGATCCGCAGACCACCGACCAGCTCCGGGTCGACCACGACGTTGAGGTGCACAGGCCTGCCGTACTGGGCCGACAGGGTGCGCTGCAACCGCTCCTGGTCCGAGGCGCTCAGCGCAGCAGCGACCCGCACCTCGGCAACGGACTCCTGGTGCACGGACGCGGCGACCTTCTGGTACTCCTCGATCGCCACGCCCACGGTCCGGTACGAGCCGGCCAGCGCCTGCTCGGCCAGCGCCAGCGTGGCCGGCAGCACCCGGTCGCCCAGCAGGCTGCTCAGCAGCCGCCGCTTGTCGGCCACCGACCGCGACCGGTCCGAGAGCGCGTTGCGCAGCTCGGACTCGTCGTTGACCAGCCGGCCCACGGCGAACAGCTCGTCGGAGAGCCGACGAGCGTCGGCGTCACCGGCGGAGCGCACGGTGGCGACCACCCCGAGGTGCTCGAGGGCGTCGGCCAGGTCGCGCGCCAGGGTCCACCGGCTCGCCACCGCCTCGCCCACCAGTTGCAGCGAGACGGGGTTGACCTTGCCCTCGAGCAGCCCACGCATCAGCCCGGCCCGGGCCTGGCGGTCCTTGCCGGGGTCGGTGGCGCTGCGCCGCAGCGCGGGCTCGGAGCGCAGGATCTCCGCGACCGCGAAGAGGTCCTTGCCGACCCGAGCCAGGTCGGTCGAGCCGGCCGCCTGGTTCAGCTGCTCGGTCAGCCCGGTCGCCGCCTCGGCCGAGGCCCCGCGCAGGTTGCTGGGCAGGGTCATCGGCTGGTTCCCTCGAGGCTCTCGAGGTCGGCCAGGAACCGGTCGACCACGCGGGCCGAGCGCTCGTCGTCGGCGAGGCTCTCACCGACGATCCGCCCCGCGAGCGAGGTGGCGAGGGTGCCGACCTCGGCCCGCAGCGAGGTGACCGCCTGCTGGCGCTCCGCCTCGATCTGGGCCTTGCCGGCCCCGACGATGCGGTCGGCCTCGGTCTGCGCCTGCTGCCGCATCTCGGCGATGATCTGGGCACCCTGCTCGCGCGCCTCCTCGCGGATCCGCGCGGCCTCGTGCCGGGCCTCGGCGAGCTGCTGCTCGAGCTCGGCCAGCTTGGCGTCGGCGGCGGCCTGCTTGGTCTCGGCCGCCTCCAGCCCGCCCTCGATGGCCTTGGTGCGCTCGGCGAAGGCCCGCTCGAAGTTCGGGACGACGAACTTCGCGACGGCGAAGAGCAGCACCAGGAAGACGGCCGTGCCCAAGATGATCTCGGACAGGTGCGGGATGAGCGGGTTCAGCTCCTCCGCGGCCTGGATGGAATCACGCATGTGTCACCTCGTGGTCTTCCGGACTCCCGACCGGATCACTGAATGGCGAAGGCGAGCGCGATACCGATGATGGCCAGCGCCTCGGCGAGCGCGAAGCCCAGGATGGCGATCGACTGCAGTCGGGACTGCGACTCGGGCTGGCGCGCGACGCCGTTGATGTAGGCGGCGAAGATCAGGCCCACGGCGATGGCCGGGCCGATCGTCGCGACACCGTAGCCGAGCATGTTCAGAGAGCCTTCCACGGCTTTCCCTTTCGTCGTGACGCGTGCGCGTCGTATGTGCGGATCGAGCGAACTTCGAGGGGTACTTCGAGGGTATGCAGTTGTGGTCGGGCGGCGGGCCGCCGACTTCTCAGTGGTCCTCGGCGACCGCGCCCGCGACGTACATCGCGGTCAGCAGCGTGAAGACGTAGGCCTGCAGGAACATCACCAGCAGCTCGAGGGCGCTGACGGCGAAGAACATCACGAACGACATCACGCCGCCGAAGATGTTCATCAGCGAGGAGCTGGCCTCGAAGAGGAGGTACTCGCCGCCGAGCGCGAACAGGATGAGCAGCAGGTGGCCGGCGAACATGTTGGCGAACAGACGCAGCGCCAGCGTGACCGGCCGGACCACGATGTTGGAGAGGAACTCCAGCGGGATGATCAGGGCGAGCACGGGGCCGCCCACGCCGCCGGGGACGGTGGTGTGCTTGATGTAGCCCCACACGCCGTGCTTCCACATGCCGGCGCCGTTGTAGAGCAGCCAGGACAGCGCGGCCAGGCCGTAGGCGTAGCCCGAGTGCGAGAACGTCGGGAACTGGACCAGCGGGATCATGCCGAAGTAGTTGTTCACGAGCACGAACAGGAAGAGCGTGAACAGGTAGGGCACGAACTTCATGAAGTGCTCGGAGCCGATGGAGTCGCGCGCGATGCTGTTGCGGACCCCTCCGTAGACGAACTCTCCGGCGAACTGCAGCCGGCCCGGCACGACGGCCGCGCGCCGCGACATGGCGTAGGTCAGCGCGAAGATGAGCACCGCGGAGAGCACGATCATCACCATCGGCTTGGTGACCTCGCCGAAGATCGGCGGCAGGTCGAAGTCGGCCGGCCCCGGCGGGGTGAAGCCACCGCCGCTCGCCATGGGGGCGAGCGTGGTAGCGAGGTTCCCAGCGATCAACGCCGTGTCTCCTTCGTGTAAGTCACTCGTCCGAGGCGCTGGGCGCCCCGAACCGCTTCATCACCAGGTAGATGCCGAGCCCGGCCCCGAACACGATGCCGAGGGCCACCAGGAAGGTCGTCCCCAGCCAGCGATCGGCCAGCCAGCCGAGGCCACCGTAGAAGAGCACCCCGGCCAGCAGGTAACTGACGGCCTGCCAGGGATCCACCGACGGCGGCTCCGGGTCTGCGTCCCCCACGTGTCTCGGTGCCATCGGGCACCGGACTGTAGCAGTCGGTCGGGGTCATCGCGTCCCCGCCCCGTGGTCGTCCGACCCGCGGTCGGGCAGCACGAAGATCGGGATCCGGGCCCGGGTGGTGACGGCGACCTGACCGGCCATCCAGATCAGCGTCGCGCCGATCACCGAGCCCGCCACCCAGCCCCGGTCCAGCTTCTCGTCCAGGACCGCGGAGTCGGCCAGGGCGGCCAGCGCGACGAGCACCAGCAGCACCTGCAGGAAGTAGGTCAGCAGCGCGATCATCAGCGCCGCCTCGGGCATCAGCCCCGAGACGACGTTGACGGCCGCGGCGCCGCCCGAGAACACGACCGTGACCAGCGCGGTGCCGACCAGAACGCTCCAGGCGGCCGCCGGCCCCTGGGCCAGCCAGCCGATCGCGGCGACCAGCATCCCGGCCAGCACGGACACCCCGACGGTGCGCACGAGGATGCCGCCGATCGAGTGCGAAGTGCCCAGTCGGCGGCCGACGGGCGGTCTGTCTCGGGCCCTGCCTCGCGCAGACCCGGGTCGCCCGGCGGGGCGGTTCTCGGTCGTCATGAGGCGGCCGTTCCTGGTCGGGGTCGAGGGGGTGACGCACGGTCGCGGACCGAGGTCGGAGCGGCTTCTCCAGCCGCTCGTGAAAGTTATCACAAGGTCTTTGGACCCTAGAAATGGAACGTTCCAGGGCGGATCCTCCCCCGCAGCCGGGCTGGCGCCGCTCTAGGCGACCGGCTTGCGGGGCCGGTGCAGCATCGGCAGGGCGAACGTCGCCACCAGTGTGACCGCGGTCATCGACGCCAGCGTGCCCCACAGGGCCGGACCCGTGTAGAGGCTGGCCAGCACGGTGCCGAACGCCACCAGCCCGGCCCACAGCCACATGATGAACACCGCTCGCCGCTGGGTGTGCCCGATCTCCAGCAGGCGGTGGTGCAGATGCTGCTTGTCGGGAGCGAACGGCGAGCGCCCGGCGCGCGTTCGCCGCACCACGGCGAGCACCAGGTCGGCGATCGGGACCAGCAGCAGCGAGACCGGCAGCAGCAGCGGCAGCAGGGTCGGCAGGAGGCTGGACCGCGAACCCGACGCCCCCTGCGAGATCTCGGGTCCGGGGAACTGGCCGGTGAGGGTGATCGCGCTCGCCGAGAGCACCAGCCCGATGAGCATCGACCCGCTGTCGCCCATGAACAGCCGGGCCGGGTGGAAGTTGTGCACGAGGAAGCCCACACAGGCACCGGCCAGAGCGGCCGTCAGCAGGGCCGGTGTGGTCGCTCGCGAGGCGTCGTTGAGACGGGTGAGCTCGTAGCAGAACAGGAAGAACGCGATCGCCCCGATGCCGACCACCCCGGCGGCTAGGCCGTCGAGGCCGTCGACGAAGTTCACGGCGTTGACGGTGGCCACCACGATGAACCCGGTGAGCAGCGCGCCTTGGGCGTTGTCGAGAGACAGCTGCTCGCCGTCCGGGAGCGGGAAGAGGATGTACTGCACCCCGAACGCGATCAGGAACGCCGCCGCGAGCATCTGGCCGCCCAGCTTGGTGAGCGCGTCGAGCTCGAACAGGTCGTCGAGCACCCCCACCGCGCAGATCATCGCCCCGGCGATCAGCACGATGCCCGCGTCGTGGAAGACGAACGGCCCGCTCAGCGACAGGAACGGCAGCTCACGGGCCACCAGGTAGGCGGCAACCAGGCCGCCCAGCATGGCCAGCCCGCCCAGGTAGGGCACCGGCTCGGCGTGCACGTCCCGGTCGCGGACCCGGGCGACCGCGCCGGTGCGCAGCGCGATCTCGCGGGCCACCACGGTCAGCAGCGACGTGACGGTCGCCGCCACCAGGAAGACCAGGAGGTACTCGCGCACGCCTCAGCCCTCGTCCACCAGCGCGGCCCCCGTCGGCTCCAGCACGGCGTTGAGCTCCTCGAGCGACAGCGCACCCAGGCGCAGCACCCGGCCCGGCGTGACGGTCGCGTCCACGATGGTGGACGCGGCCCCCCCAGGCGACTCACCGGCGTCGACCAGCACCGACACCGACTGTCCGAGCATCTCCTCGGCGGCGTCCGCGGTGGTCGCGGCCGGCAGGCCGGTGCGGTTCGCCGAGCTCACCGCGAGGGGGCCGGTGCGTTCGAGCAGCTCGCGCGCCACGTCGTGGTCGGGCATCCGCACCGCGACGGTGCCGCGTGTGTCGCCGAGATCCCACTGCAGCGAGGACTGCTGGTGGCAGACCAGGGTGAGCGGCCCGGGCCAGAACTCATCGACCAGGGTGCGCGCCCACGGCGGGACCCGCACCGCGAGCGCATCGAGGGTGGTGGCCGCGCTGACCAGCACCGGCGGAGGCATGTCGCGACCGCGGCCCTTGGCGTCGAGCAGTGCCCGCACGGCCGCCGGGTCGAAGGCGTCGGCGCCCACCCCGTAGACCGTGTCGGTGGGCAGCACGACCAGCTCGCCGCGCTGGACCGCCAGCGTCGCCGCCGCGACCGCGGCCTCGCGATTCTCGGGGGTGTCGGTGGGGAAACGCTCGCTCACGACGCTGATCCTGCCAGTGTGGCCGTCACGAAGCGCGGCCGACCGGCCAGGTCGCGGTGGTCGCGCACCTCACGCCACCGGCCGGTGTCGGTGAACACCGCCGGCGCGGACTCGCCCTGCTGGTCGGCGTGCTCCACCGCCACCACTCCCCCGGGCCGCAGCAGCAGCGCCGCCCGGCGCTCGAGCACCCGGATCGCGTCGAGCCCGTCGGCGCCCGAGAAGAGCGCGAGGTGCGGGTCGTGGTCGCGTGCCTCCGGAGCGACGGACTCCCACGCCTCCAGCGGGATGTACGGCGGGTTGCAGGTGAGCACGTCGACTCGGCCCAGCAGCTCCTCGAACACCTCGGCCATGTCGCCGAGCCGTAGCTCGACGCCGGTGCCGGCCAGGTTGCGCTCGGCCCAGGCATGGGCGGCGGGGTCGAGCTCGGCGGCGTGCACCCGGGCGGCCGGCACCTCGTCGGCGATGGCCCGAGCGATCGCCCCCGAACCCGTGCACAGGTCAAGGACCACGGGCTCGGAGAGCGCTGCGGCGCGCTCGACCGCCCACCCGGCCAGCAGCTCGGTCTCGGGCCGCGGGACGAACACCCCGGGCCCGACCTGGAGGTCCACGTGCCGGAAGGCGGCCACGCCGGTCAGGTGCTGCAGCGGCGTCCGCCCGGCGCGCCGGGTCACCAGCGCGGCGTACCGCTCGGCGTCGCCGGCGCTCACCTCGTCGACGAGCGGCAGCCGGCCGCGCGAGCAGCCGAGCACGTGCGCGAGCAGCTCGGCCGCGTCGTGCTCCGGGCTCGCCACCCCCGCCTCCCGCAGCCGCGCCGTCCCCTCGTGCAGCAGTTCTCGCCGACCCGTCACTGCTCCAGGGCCTCGAGCCGGGCGGCCAGGTCCGCCTCGACGCAGGAGTCGAGCAACGGCTGCAGGTCGCCGTCGAGCACCTGGTCGAGGTTGTAGGACTTGTAGCCGGTGCGGTGGTCGGAGATCCGGTTCTCCGGGTAGTTGTAGGTGCGGATCCGCTCGGAGCGGTCGACGGTGCGAACCTGGCTGCGGCGAGCCTCGCTGGCCTCCGCGTCGGCCTCCTCCTGGGCGGCGGCGAGCAGCCGGGAGCGCAGGATGCGCAGTGCCTGCTCCTTGTTCTGCAGCTGGCTCTTCTCGTTCTGGCAGGAGACCACGATGCCGGTGGGCAGGTGGGTGATCCGCACCGCGGAGTCGGTGGTGTTGACGCTCTGGCCGCCCGGGCCGCTGCTGCGGAACACGTCGATGCGCAGGTCGTGGTCGTCGACCTCGACGTCGACCGGCTCGGCCTCCGGCAGCACCAGCACCCCCGCGGCGCTGGTGTGCACCCGGCCCTGCGACTCGGTGACCGGCACCCGCTGCACGCGGTGCACGCCGCCCTCGAACTTGAGCAGCGCGTACGGCGCCTCGCCGGGCTCGGGCGTGCCCTTGGCCTTGACGGCCACCGTCACCGACTTGTAGCCGCCCAGGTCGGACTCGGTGGCGTCGAGCACCTCGACCTTCCAGCCCCGCCCCTCGGCGTAGCGGGTGTACATGCGCAGCAGGTCGCCGGCGAACAGCGCGGACTCCTCACCGCCCTCGCCGGACTTCACCTCGAGGATGACGTCCTTGTCGTCGGTGGCCTCGCGCGGCACCAGCAGCCGCCGCAGGCGCTCCTCGGCCTCGGCGCGCCGAGTGGTCAGCAGGTCGACCTCGTCGGCGAAGGCGGCGTCCTCGGCGGCCAGCTCATGCGCCGCCTCGAGATCCTCGCCGAGCCGGCCCCACTCGCGCCAGGCGCCGATCACGGCGGACAGCTCGGCGTACCGGCGGTTGAGCTGCTTGGCGAGGCGTGCGTCGGCGTGCGTCTCGGGCGCCGCCAGCTGCGACTCGAGCGCGGTGTGCTCGGCGAGCATGCCCTCGACGGCCTCGAACATGGCGGCTCCCGGTGGGTGGCTTCGGTGGGTGACCCGGGGCCGTCGATCCGGCCGGGCCCAGGCACAGCACGGGCGCCGGCCCCCCGCATGCAAGCGGGGCGACCGGCGCCCGGAGACGGCTACTTCTTGTTCTGGGTGGCCTTCGCGTAGCGGGCCTCGAACCGGGCCACGCGGCCGCCGGTGTCGAGGATCTTCTGCTTGCCGGTGTAGAACGGGTGGCACTGCGAGCAGACGTCGGCGTGGATCTTGCCGGACGTCGCGGTGCTGCGCGTGGTGAACGTGCTACCGCAGGTGCAGGTCACCTCGGTGTCGACGTACTCGGGGTGGATGTCCTTCTTCATGGTGTCCTCTCTGGGCCGCCGGGTCGCCGACCGCGCTCTGCGGACGACGTGAACCGGAACCGGCACGCAATTGTGCCACCCTCCAGAACACGGCGGTAATCGGTGGCATTCCGCCGACGACGGCCGGTCAGGAGGCCGCCGTCACCCGCCCCCGCTCGACCGGCCCCACGACCGGCCCGGAGACCGGCTCCACGACCAGCGGGGCAGGCTGGAGCCGCAGCCGCAGGGCGACGGTCGTGCCGACGCCCTCACGGGACTCGATGACCACGTCGCCGCCGTGCCGGTCGACGATCGTCTGCACGATGCGCAGCCCCAGTCCGGTGCCGGCGATCTCGTTGGTGACCGCGTTCGACGCCCGGAAGAACCGGGTGCCGAGCCGGTCCAGCTCTGCCGCCGGGATGCCGATGCCGTGGTCGGTGACCGACACCACGACGTCGTGGCCGACGTGCCGGGCGGAGACCTCGACCTGGCCCCCCTCTCGGCTGAACTTCACCGCGTTCGTCAACACGTTCAGGAAGGCCCGTTGCAGCATCGCCCGGTCGGCCAGCACCGGGAGCGGCTCGGCGATGTCGACCCGGACGCCGATGGAGCGGCGGGCCGCGGTGATCCGGACGTCGGTGACCGCGTCGCGGAGGATCCCGCCGAGCTCGCCCTGCTCCAGGTCGGCCGGCCGACTCTCGGCCTTGGAGAGCGTGAGCAGGTCGTCGATGAGCGTCTTCAACCGGGTCACGTTGCGCCGCGTCGCCTCCAGGATGCGCTCGTGGCGCGGCTCCATCTTGCCCTCGAACTCCTCGGCCACCAGCTCCAGGTAGCCGCTGATCGTCGTGAGTGGGGTGCGCAGCTCGTGCGACACGTTGGACACGAAGTCGTCCTTCGCCGTGTCGAGGACCCGCAGCTCGTTCTGGATGCGGGACTCCACTGCCTGGGCCCGGGCCTGGGCGTCGGCGAGGTCGTTGAGCGCGGCCGCGACGGCGCGCACCTCCTTCGGGCCGTGCTCGGCGGCCCGCACGTGCGACTCGCGGCGGGCCATCTTGTGGACCACCGACTCCAGCCCGCGCAGCGGCTCGGACAGCTCGACGAGGAACCTGCGCTTGGCCCGCCCGAGAAGCAGCGTGGCCAGGACGGCCAGGGCGACGACGCCGAGGATGGTGCCGCGCAGCACCCACGTCACCTGCCGGTCGGCGCTGCGGACCCGGGCGTCGAGCGCACCCTGGGTCTGCTGGTGGGCGGACAGCACATCGGCATAGAGCTCGTCACCGGCTCGAGACAGCCGGCGCTCCTGCTGGAGCGAGCCGGCGGCTCCCTCGCCCGTCCTGGCGATGCGCGGCGCGGCGTAGTCGGAGATCCACAGCCCGACGGCCTCCTCCTGCTCGGACACCAGCCGGGACAGCCCGGAGGAGCCGGCGACGGCGGCTCGGACCTGCCCCTGGTGCCCGGAGAGGCGCGAGCGCGCCTGGTCGTAGGCGTCGACGGCGGAGGGCTCCCGGGTCAGCGCCCAGTCGGACGTCGCGGCGTCCATCTCGGTGAGGTCCTGCAGGACCGCCCGGTTCGCCGCCACCGCGGGCTCGAGGTCACCGGTGAGCCTGCTGACCGCGACACTCGCGGCCACCACGCCCGCGACGGCAACCAGGGCCACCACGCAGACCACCGCACCCACTCGGGCCAGCACCGCGGTGACCAGCCCTGCCACCGTGCGTCCGTTGCTCGCTCCGAGCGCCATGTCGAGCATCCCCCTGCCTGAGTTCCCCCGCACAGACTCGGCAGGGGCCGAGTCCGCTCCGCCCACCGTAACGCCCGGTGGCGTGAGACGGGCGACACTTCGCTCCGCACGGCGCGTCTGTTGAGCGGCTGTGGCGAAGTTGTGGACTTGTCCTCACGATCGGTCGCCGGGGAGCCACGAAGGCTCCGGCCGGAGACCCGCCCTAGTGGGCGCGGGCGAGCAGCGCCTCGACGCGCGAGGCCAGCTCACGCGGGCTGAACGGCTTGGTGATGTAGTCGTCGGCACCGGAGTCGAACCCGGTCTCGACGTCGGACTCCTGGGCGCGGGCGGTGAGCAGGATGACCGGCAGGTCGGCCAGACCCGGGTCTGCCCGGATCGCGCGGATCGCCTCGAGCCCTGAGACACCGGGCATCATCACGTCGAGCACCGCCAGGTCGGGGCGTCTGGCCTGGCAGGCCTCCACCGCGGCCGCACCGTCTGCGACTGCCACGATGTCGTGCCCGAGCGTGGAGAGCTTGAACTCGACCAGCTCACGGATGTCGACGTCGTCGTCGGCCACCAGGATCCGTGCCACGACATCCCCTTCCCCTCTGGGTTCTGCGTGACTGCCCGCGGAGTGTGCGGGGTCGCGTTGCGGGAGTCGCCCACTGCCACGCCCGTTCGGGGTTCAGCCTATCCGCGATCTGGGCGCCGCGTCGGAACTCGCCGCAGAGTCCGGCGCCCGGCGTCCGCACAGAACGGTGTCAGTCCTCGTCGACGCCGTCCGCGGCCGGGGTCGTCTTCTGGATCTGCATCAGGAACTCCACGTTGCTCTGTGTCTTCCGCAACCGCTCGAGCAGCAGCTCCAGGGCCTGTTGGCCGTCGAGCCCGGAGAGCACCCGGCGCAGCTTCCACACGATCGCCAGCTCCTCCTTGCTGAGCAGGAGCTCCTCTCGGCGGGTGCCCGACGCGACGGCGTCGATCGCGGGGAACAGGCGCTTGTCGGCGAAGTCGCGGCGCAGCCGGATCTCCATGTTGCCGGTGCCCTTGAACTCCTCGAAGATCACCTCGTCCATCTTCGAACCGCTCTCGATCAGCGCGGTGGCGAGGATGGTCAGGGAGCCGCCGTTCTCGATGTTGCGCGCGGCGCCGAAGAACTTCTTCGGCGGGTAGAGCGCCGCAGAGTCCACGCCCCCGGACAGGATCCGGCCGCTGGCGGGGGTCGACAGGTTGTAGGCCCGCCCCAGGCGAGTGATGCCGTCGAGGAGCACGACCACGTCGTGGCCCAGCTCGACCAGCCGCTTGGCCCGCTCGATCGCCAGCTCGGCGACCGTCGTGTGATCGGACGCCGGCCGGTCGAAGGTGGAGGAGATCACCTCGCCCTTCACCGAGCGCTCGAAGTCGGTGACCTCCTCGGGACGCTCGTCGACCAGCACCACCATCAGGTGGCACTCCGGGTTGTTGGTGGTGATCGAGTTCGCGATCATCTGCAGGATGATCGTCTTGCCCGCCTTGGCCGGCGACACGATCAGACCCCGCTGCCCCTTGCCGATCGGTGCGGCCAGGTCGACCACCCGACCGATCAGGTTGTCGTGCCCGGTCTCGAGGCGCAGCCGCTCGGAGGGGTAGAGCGGGGTCAGCTGTGCGAACTCGACCCGGTGCTTGGCCGCCTCGGGGTCGGCCCCGTTCACCGAGTCGATGCGCACCATCGGGTTGAACTTCTCGCGCCGCTCGCCCTCCCGCGGCTGACGGACCTGGCCCACCAGAGCGTCGCCGCGGCGAAGGCCGAACTTGCGCACCATCGACAGCGAGACGTAGACGTCGTCGGGGCCTGCCAGGTAGCCGCTGGTGCGCACGAAGGCGTAGTTGTCGAGGACGTCGAGGATGCCGGCCGCCGGGACCAGGACGTCGTCGTCGAGGATCGTGGTGTCCGGCTCCCCGCGCTGGCCCGGACGCGTCCGCTCGCGGTCTCGTCCTCGGCGCCGCCGGTTGCGGCCGCGGCCGTCGCCGTCCAGGTCGTCCTGGTCGCTCTGGTCGCGGTTCTGGTCCCGGTCGCGGTTCTGGCTCTGGTCGCGGTTCTGGTCCCGGTCGCGGTTCTGGTTCTGGTCGCGGTTCTGGTTCTGGTCGCGGTTCTGGCTCTGGTCGCGGTCCCGGTTCTGGCTCTGGTCGCGGTTCTGGCTCTGGTCGCGGTTCTGGCTCTGGTCGCGGTCCCGGTTCTGGCTCTGGTCCCGGTCCCGGTTCTGGCTCTGGTCCCGGTCGCGCCGCTGCCCCTGCTCGCGCTTCTGGCCCTGCTTCTGGTCCTGCTCGCGCCCTTGCTTCTGATCCTGCTCGAGACCCTGCTTCTGGTCCTGCTTCTGGTCCTGCTGGTCCTGCCGCTCCCGCGGTCCGCCCTGCTGCCGCCCACGAGAGTCACGGCGCTCCGGCGCGGGCTCGCCGTCGCTCGCGGACGCCGTCGAGTCGGTGGGTGCCTCCGCACCGGTTCCCTCGGCGGTCGTGTTGCGCTGCCGGACCCGCCGCGTGCGGGTCGCCGTCACGCCGGCCGCCGGTGTTTCGGCACCGTCCTGGGCGGGAGTCGCCGGCGAGGCGGCGGCCTGCGCCCCGGTCTGGGAGGCCTTGATGGCCTCGACCAGCTGTGCCTTCTTCATCGAGCCGGCACCGGGGATGCCCATGCCTGCGGCCATCGACTTCAGGTCGGCGAGCAGCATCGAGCTGAGCCCACCACCGCGCTTCTTCGGCGCCGGCGACGCCTCCGTGCCGGCGGACGACCCCGACGCAGGGGAGGTGGGTTCGGAGGTCTGGGTCACGTGAGGTCCTTCCCACGTATCAGTGCCGCAGCAGCCGCGATGGACTGTCGGCAACGGGGTCTGGCTCTCCTCGCCGCAGCAGAGCGGAGTGGCGTGCGGACGAGGTCCGCACAAGAGGGAGAGTGTGTGCACCTGGGCTCGGCCGCAGGCACTGCGCCAGGATCTGCGGCGCCCGGCAAATGTAGCACCAGGCTCGCGGCTTGTGGCATCGGACACCCCAGCTGGGACCGGTCAGGCCAGCACCCGGGCACCCTCGACGTCGACGGCCAGGTGGTGGGCGGTCCAACCCTGCGGTGCCCGGGCCAGCAACCGTCGCGTGGTCGGCGCCTCGGAGGCCTCCGAGAAGGCCAACACGGTCGGGCCGGCACCCGAGATGACCGCCGGCACACGCTCGGCTCGCAGCCGCTCGACCAGCTCCAGCGAGGCCGGCATCGCCGTCCTGCGGTAGCCCTGGTGCAGGTAGTCGCGGGTGGCCAGGAACAGGTGCTCGGGCTGGCCCGCCAGGGCGGCCACCAGCAGGGCCGCACGACCGGCGTCCGCGGCGGCGTCCGCGTGGGGCACCTGAGCGGGCAACAGCGTCCGGGCGGTCCGGGTGCTCACCAAGTCCGGGGGCACGAACACGACCACGCCCACCCGCGGGTCGACCGCGGACGGGACCGCGAAGAACGCCTCGTCCTGGCGGCCGGAGATGACGAACCCACCGAACAGGGCCGGGGCGACGTTGTCGGGGTGACCCTCGAGCGTCGCGGCCAACCGGAACAGCGCATCGTCGTCGAGGAGCAGCGAGCCGCCCGCCACCAACGCCCGAGCCAGCACCAGCCCACCCACGATCGCCGCCGAGGACGAGCCGAGGCCGCGGGCATGCGGTACGACGTTGCCGCACGAGAGACGCAGGCCGGGCGGCCGGGCGCCCATCTCGGTGAACGCCGCGCGCATCGCCCGCACCACCAGGTGCCGCTCGTCACGGGGCAGCTGCTCCGCCCCCGCGCCGGTCACCTCGATGCTCAGCCCGTCGGCGACCACCTCGGCCTCGAGGTGGTCGCGCAGCCCCAGCGCCAGTCCGAGCGAGTCGAATCCGGGCCCCAGGTTGGCCGAGGTGGCCGGGACCGAGACTCGGACCGGACCCTCGACGAAGGTCACCACGGCCGGTTCAGGCCAGACCCGCCGCGGACGCGGCGGCGCCCACGTCGGGCTCGATCACGGTGTCGACGATCGGCCCGACGCCCTCCAGCGCGGTGACGGTGTCCTTGAGCCCGTGACCGGTGACCGTCAACACGACCGTCTTGCCGGCATAGGACTCGCCCTGCTCGAGCTCCTGCAGCAACCCGGCGACGCCCGCGGCCGACGCCGGCTCGACGAACACCCCGTCGTGGCGGGCGAGCAGCCGCTGGGCGGCCAGGATCTGGTCGTCGGTCACCGAGGCGAAGCGCCCCCCGGACTCGTCACGCGCCGCCTCGGCCAGCTTCCACGACGCCGGGTTGCCGATGCGGATGGCGGTGGCCTTGGTCTCGGGGTCGGGGAACGGCTCCCCCGTCACCAGCGGCGCGGCGCCGGCAGCCTGGAAGCCGCGCATCACCGGGGTGCGGGTCGCGGCCCCGCGGGCGGCGTACTGCGTGTAGCCCAGCCAGTACGCCGAGATGTTGCCGGCATTGCCCACCGGCAGCAGGTGGAAGTCGGGCGCGTCTCCGAGGAAGTCGACGATCTCGAACGCCGCGGTCTTCTGTCCCTCCAGCCGGGCCGGGTTCACCGAGTTGACCAGCGCGACCGGGAACTCCTCGGCGAGCCCGCGGGCCAGCCGCAGGCAGTCGTCGAAGTTGCCGCGCACCATGATCACCTGGGCGCCGTGGACGATCGCCTGCGCCATCTTGCCGGCGGCGATCTTGCCCTCGGGGACCAGGACCAGCGGCTTGAGGCCGGACTTGGCGGCGTAGGCGGCCATCGAGGCCGAGGTGTTGCCGGTGGAGGCGCAGACCACCGCCTCGGCGCCCTGGTGCCGCGCCACCGAGATCGCGGCGGTCATGCCGCGGTCCTTGAAGGAGCCGGTCGGGTTGTCGCCCTCGACCTTGAGGTGCACCTGGGCGCCGGTGAGGCCCGACAGCCAGCCGGAGTGCACCAGCGGCGTGCCCCCCTCGCGCAGCGTGACGGCCTCGACGCCAACAGGCAGGTCGAGCAGCGGGCGGTACTCCTCGATCACCCCGCGCCACTGATGCGTGTGGACGGCCCTGGCCTCGACGGTGCTCATTCGCTCTCTCCCTCCACGCGCATCACGGACGTGACCTCGCGGACGATCTCCAGGTGGCGCAGTGTCTCGACGGTGGCGCTGAGCTGGGCGTCGGTGGCCTCGTGCGAGACCACCACCAGCTGCGCGTCGAGGTCGCGGCCCTCCTGCCGGACGGTCTGGATCGAGACCCCGTGCTCGGAGAACGCGGTCGCGACCTGGGCGAGCACCCCGGCGCGGTCGTCGACGTCGATCGCCACGTGGTAGCGGGTCCGGGTCTCGCCCATCGGCAGCACCCGCCGGTCGGCGTACGCCGATTCGCCGACGCCGCGGGCCCCGGCCAGCGCGTTGCGGGCCACCGTGACCAGGTCGCCGAGGACCGCGGAGGCGGTGGGCGAGCCGCCGGCACCGGGGCCGTAGAACATCAGCTGTCCGGCCGCCTCGGACTCGACGAACACCGCGTTGTAGGCCTCACGCACCGAGGCCAGCGGGTGGGAGCGCGGGATCATCGCCGGGTGCACCCGCACCGCGACGGCCGGCTCGTCGGCGTCCTCGCGCAGCTCACAGATCGCCAGCAGCTTCACCACGCAACCCATGTCGCGGGCCGAGGCCACGTCGGCGGCGGTGACGTCGGAGATGCCCTCGCGGTGCACATCGGCCGCGGTCACCCGGGAGTGGAAGGCCAGCGAGGCCAGGATCGCCGCCTTCGCGGCCGCGTCGAAGCCCTCGACGTCGGCGGTGGGGTCGGCCTCTGCGTAGCCGAGGTCCTGGGCCTCCTCGAGCGCCTCGGAGAAGCCGGTGCCGGCGGTGTCCATGCGGTCGAGGATGAAGTTGGTGGTGCCGTTGACGATGCCGAGCACCCGGGTCACCCGGTCGCCGGCGAGCGACTCGCGCAACGGCCGCAGGATCGGGATCGCGCCCGCCACGGCGGCCTCGTAGTAGAGGTCGCGTCCGGCCTTCTCGGCGGCCTCGAACAGCGTCGGGCCGTCCTCGGCGAGCAGCGCCTTGTTGGCGGTCACCACCGAGGCGCCGTTCTCGAGGGCGGCGAGGATCAGCGACCGGGCCGGCTCGATGCCGCCGATCACCTCGATCACGAGGTCGATGTCGGGGCGCGAGACCAGGCCGTGGGCGTCGGTGGTCAGCAGGCCCTCGGGCACCTCGACCTCGCGCGGCGCGTCGAGGCGCCGCACCGCGACCCCACCGAGCTCGAGGCGCGCGCCCACCCGGGCCGCCAGCTCCTCGGACTGCTCGTCGATCAGGCGCACCACCTGCGACCCCACCGAGCCGCAGCCCAGCACGGCCACCCGCAGCGGCTTGTCCGCCCTCCCGGCGTCACTCGTGCTCACGCGTCATCACCCATCTCGCCCATCTCACCGAAATCGACGGTACCGCCGGCATCGCCCACGTCCGTCGCCAGCAGGTCGTCCTCAGTCTCGCGCCGGACGACGACCCGGGCCACGCCGTCCCGCACCGCGACCACCGGGGGCCGCAGCAGGTGGTTGTAGTTGGAGGCCATCGAGCGACAGTAGGCCCCGGTGCCGGGCACCGCGACCAGGTCGCCGGGCGCCAGGTCGCCGGGCACGAACTCGTCCTTGACCACGATGTCGCCGGCCTCGCAGTGCTTGCCGACCACCCGCCCCAGCAGCGGCGCCGCCGACGAGGCGCGGGAGGCCAGCGTGCAGGAGTAGTCGGCGTCGTAGAGGGCGGTGCGGATGTTGTCGCTCATGCCGCCGTCGACCGAGACGTAGGTGCGGCTGGCGCCGCCGTCGAGCGCGACCCGCTTCACGGTGCCGACCTCGTAGACCGTGCACATCGCCGGCCCGACGATGGCCCGGCCGGGCTCGATGGAGAGCCGCGGCTCCGCCACGCCCAGCGCTCGGCACTCGTGCTCGACGATCTTGGTCATCTCGGTGGCCAGCTGCGCCGGGTCGGCCGGGTCGTCCTGGGTCGTGTAGGCGATGCCGAACCCGCCGCCGAGGTCCATCTCGGGCATCGTGACGCCCAGCTCCTCGCTGACCCGCGCGTGCAGGGCCAGCACTCGCCGGGCGGCCACCTCGAAGCCGGAGGAGTCGAAGATCTGCGACCCGATGTGGGAGTGCAGGCCGAGCAGCTCCAGCCCCGGGGCCGCGAGCACGCGGCGTACCGCCTCGAGGGCATCGCCCGCGTTGATCGAGAACCCGAACTTCTGGTCCTCGTGCGCGGTGGCGATGTATTCGTGGGTGTGCGCCTCCACGCCGGCGGTGACGCGGACCATCACGGGGGCGACCGCGTCCAGCTCGGTGGCGATCCGTGCGAGCCGCTCGATCTCGTGGAAGGAGTCGACGATGATCCGGCCCACCCCGAGCCGCACCGCCCGGCGCAGCTCGGCCTCGGACTTGTTGTTGCCGTGGAAGCCGATGTGGGCGGGGTCGAACCCGGCCCGCTCGGCGACCGCGAGCTCACCGCCGGAGCAGACGTCGAGGCGCAGCCCCTCCTCGGCGACCCAGCGAGCCACCGCGGTGCACAGGAACGCCTTGCCGGCGTAGTAGACGTCGTAGCCCGCGAAGCCGTCACGGAACGCCCGGGCCCGGGCCCGGAAGTCGGCCTCGTCGAGGACGTACGCCGGGGAGCCGTGCTCGGCGACCAGGTCGGGCAGCCGGACCCCACCGACCTCGAGCACCCCGTCGACCTTGCGTGCGGTCGCCGACCACAGCAGCGGCACCAGCGAGTTGACGTCGGCGGGCTCGCGGAGCCACATCGGCCCCTTCAGCGCTCCCTCGGCATGGGCCCAGCCGGCCTCGTGCGCGCGCACCACAGCAGCGTCCTCCTCGGTCGGCCGGTCACATCCGCTCGGGCGCCGAGACGCCGAGCAGAGCGAGGCCGTTGGCGAGCACGGTGCGGGTCGCGCCGACCAGGACCAGCCGGGCGCGGTGCAGACCGGTGGTCTCCTCGTCGCCCATCGGCAGCACCCGGCAGGTGTCGTAGAAGCGGTGGTAGACCCCGGCGAGCTCCTCGAGGTAGCGCGCGACCCGGTGCGGCTCGCGCAGCTCGGCGGCGCTGGCGACCACCCGCGGGAACTCGGCCAGCGAACGCAGCAGGTCGCCCTCCTTGCTGTGGGTGAGCAGCTCGGGGTCGAAGCCGTCGGTGGACAGCTCGATGCCGAGGTCGCCGGCGTTGCGCAGGATCGAGGAGATCCGGGCGTGGGCGTACTGCACGTAGAACACCGGGTTGTCGCTGGACTGCTTGGTGATCTCGGCGATGTCGAGGGCGAGCGGGGAGTCGGCCGGGTAGCGCGCGAGGGAGTAGCGCAGCGCGTCGGTGCCGATCTCGTCGATCAGCTCCTCCAGGGACACGATCTCGCCGGCCCGCTTGGACAGCCGCACCTCCTCGCCGCCGCGCAGGATCTTCACCAGCTGCCCGATGAGCACCTCGATGTTGCGCTCGGGGTCGTCTCCGGCGCAGGCGGCCATCGCCTTGAGCCGGCCGACGTAGCCGTGGTGGTCGGCGCCGAGGAGGTAGATGCAGCGGTCGAAGCCCCGGGCGCGCTTGTTGACGTAGTACGCCGTGTCGCTGGCGAAGTAGGTCAGCTCGCCGTTGCTGCGGATCAGCACCCGGTCCTTGTCGTCGCCGAAGTCGGTGGTGCGCATCCACAGCGCGCCGTCGGCGTCGTAGAGGTGGCCCTGGGCGCGCAGCTTCTCCAGCCCGGTGGCGACGTCGTCGCTGTCGTGCAGGCTGCGCTCGGAGAACCACACGTCGAAGACGGTGTTGAACCGCGCCAGCTGCTCCTGCTGGTCGGCCAGCTGCAGCGCGTAGCCCTTCTCGCGGAAGGCGACCAGCCGCTCGTCGTCGGGCAGCTCGAGCACCGACGGGTCGTCGGCGACGATCTGCTTGGCGAGGTCGGCGACGTAGGCCCCGTGGTAGCCGTCCTCCGGAGTCGGCTCGCCGAGGGCAGCCGCCGCGATCGAGGCACCGAACAGGTCCATCTGGTTGCCGCGGTCGTTGATGTAGAACTCCCGGGTGACGACCGCGCCGGCCGCGGCGAGCACCCGGGCGACGGCGTCGCCGACGACCGCCCACCGGGTGTGCCCGAGGTGGAGGGGGCCGGTCGGGTTCGCCGAGATGAACTCGACGTTGATCCGCTCGCCCTGCAGGGTCTCGGTGTGGCCGTAGCGCGCGCCGGCGTCGACGATCTGCGCCGCGACCACGCCCTGGGCGCCGGCGGCGACGGTGATGTTGAGGAAGCCCGGGCCCGCGATGTCGACGCCGGCGATGCCGTCGACGCCCTCGAGGCGGCTCTGGACGAGGGTGGCCAGCTCGCGCGGGTTGACGCCGGCCTTCTTGGCCAGCTGGAGCGCGACGTTGGTGGCGTAGTCGCCGTGCTCCCGAGATCGCGGACGCTCCACCTTCACCGAGGTCGGGACGCCGTCCGGCAGGGTGAAGGCACCCTCGAGGGACAGCGTCGTCAGGACGTCGACGATCGCGGTGGAGAGCTGCTCAGGAGTCACCGGTCCAGCGTATCGGCGACCGACCCGGTCCCTTGCATCGATATCCGGCCTGGGATGCCCGGGCCGATTGCGCGCCGGTCGCGGGTCGGCTGTAGGGTGACGCGCAGCCACCTCGACGGTGTCGTCGTCGCGGCAGCATGCCTCCGTAGCTCAGGGGATAGAGCACTGGTTTCCGGTACCAGGAGTCGCAGGTTCGAATCCTGCCGGGGGCGCCCACGCAGGTTCACTCGCACCACATCGCAGGCCCGGCGGACCGACAGGTCCACCGGGCCTGATCCGTCAGCAGCGCTCGATGGTCGCGTCGTCGCGGGCGGCGTCGCCGTAGCGGCGGGCCTGCTCGACGTAGGGCAGCACCACACTGGCCCCACCGACGTTGCCGATCGACCCCTGCACCACGCAGTTGGTGATCCTCGCCGGGTCGACCTGCGCGACCGCCTGGGCGAGCCGGAACAGCTCCGCCGGCGGCAGGTCGGTGTGCATGTGCTGCAGCACGCTCAGCACCCCGCGCTCGATGAACCCGGGCTGGTCGGCGCGGGCCGCGACCGCCTCCTGGATGCCGCGCAGGGTGCGCTGCTGGTTCGCGGAGCGGTCGAAGTCGCCTCCCGGCAGGGACTTGCGGATCCGGGAGAACGCCATCGCGCCGTAGCCGTCGAGCCTGATCCTCCCGGCGGCGAAGCCCTTCGGCTTGAGGTTCTCGTCGTAGAAGTAGCGCGGGTTCTGCACGTGGATGCCGCCGATGTCGTCGACCATGTCCTCGAAGAACGGGAACCGGGTGACGAACACGTAGTCGGGCTGGACGCCCACCAGGTCGCCGACGGTGCGGCCGAGCAGCTCGGGACCGCCGTAGTAGAGCGCCGCGTTCACCCGGTTGGAGCCCACCCCCGGGATCGGCACCCACGAGTCGCGCGGGATGCCGATCGTGGTCGCCGCGCCGGTGCGGGTGTTCATCCCGACCAGTTGCAGCGCGTCGCCGCGGGTGCGGTTCATGTCCTCCCCGGGGCGGGCGTCCGAGCCGACCGCGAGGATCCAGACCACGTCGGGGTCGACGTCGACCCCCGAGGCGTGCTCGAGCTTGACCAGCGTGACGTCGGTGGGCGCGACGGTCGAGTCCGGGACCACCAGTCCCGCCACCGCGAGCACGGCGCCCACCGTGGCCACCCGCGCCGCGCGGCGCCAGCGCCGCCCCATCCCGATCATCCTCGGCCACCCTTCTTGCCGGCCTTGCCGTTCTTGCCGTTCTTGCCGTTCTTGCCGTTCTTGCCGTCCTTGCCCTTGCCGGCCCCGTCGGCCTTGCTCTTCCCCGGCACGGCAGGGCCCCGGCTCAGGTCGTAGCCGAACACCGTCCAGCCCTTCGCCCACCCCTTCGCCGAGGGCGTCAGCAGCAGCCGCCCGCGCACCTGGTCGGTGCGCGCGATCTCGCCGTCCAGCCGCAGTCGCACGTCGATCCGGGCCGTGGCACCGACCGGCCGGCCGTCGACGGAGAGCACGTCGACGACCACCCGGCGCCGGGTGGCGGTCACGGACTCGACCTGCTCACCGATCCGGGCGTTGCTGGTCAGGCCGGCGTCACGCCGTGCCTGGACGCGCGCGTCGGCGCTGAAGCCCGGCCAGGCGTCGCCGAACCCGGAGCGCGGGTAGTCCCCGGCGACGTACGCCGCGTCCAGCCAGCCGTCGACGACCCGGACCACCTGCCGCAGCACCAGCCGCCGGCGCGGCGCCGACACGCGTCCGCTGAGCTCGCCGAGCCTGGCGGTCGTGGCCAGCGGCTCGCTGGCCGGACCGGCTCCCGTCTCCCCCGGGTCGCCCGGCTCGCCTCCACCGTCGTCTCCGGTGCACGCACCGAGCGTCAGCGCGAGGCCCAGGGCCACGCCCAGCGCGCGGACCGCGCCGCTGCGGGCTGCGCCCGACGACGCGCGGGTCTGGGGTTTCATCAGCGGACTCCCTCGTCCTGGCTCGTCCTGGCTCGTGGTAGCTCGACCCGGCTCGGCAGCCCGGTCACGACCAGGGTCGACCGGGCGTCGACCGGGGCCCGGTCCCCCACTCGCCGGGCCCGAAGGACAAGCCTGCCCGACGTGCGACCCTGACCTGAGCATTTGCGTGCGTGTGCGACTAACCTTGCACCCGCCAAGCATCCGCGCGCGCTCATTGGAAGAGGCGAACCTAGTCGTGCCGCAGCCCTCAGGCAGCCAGTCTCCTGACGAAACCTCACTCGACCCCTCCGGGGACTTCGGAGCCAACGACTGGCTCGTCGAGGAGATGTACGAGCAGTTCAAGCGTGACCCGAGCAGCGTCGATCCGGCCTGGGCCCGGTTCTTCGCGGCCAACGGCGGCGGCACCGCCAACGGGCAGCAGTCGTCCGTCGCGCCCACGCCGTCGACCGGAGTCGCCAAGGCGCCGGAGCGCAAGTCCACGCCCGCCCCCGAGGCGTCGGCCCCGCGGCGATCGACCGGCAAGGCCGCCGAGGCGCCGGCCGAGTCCAAGCCCGCGCCGGCCGCGAAGCCGCGCCCCGAGGCACCGGCCGCCGAGCCCGCCAAGGGCACCACCTCGCCGGTGCCGAAGGAGTCCCGCCCGCCGGCGCCGACCGCGGCGAAGGACGAGCCGACGTTCACCGTGCTGCGCGGCGCCACCGCCCGCACCGTGAAGAACATGGACGAGTCGCTGACCGTGCCGACCGCCACCTCGGTGCGCACGGTTCCGGTCAAGCTGCTGTGGGACAACCGCACGGTCATCAACAACCACCTCGCCCGCGCCCGCGGCGGCAAGGTGTCGTTCACCCACCTCATCGGCTACGCGATGGTGCAGGCGCTCAAGGCCATGCCCGAGATGAACGTCGGGTACGACGTCGTCGACGGCAAGCCGAACCTGGTCACGCCCGCGCACATCAACCTCGGTCTCGCGATCGACGTGCCCAAGAAGGACGGCACCCGCCAGCTGCTCGTGCCGAGCATCAAGGCCGCCGAGAGCATGGACTTCGCGGGCTTCTGGACCGCCTACGAGGAGATCGTCCGCAAGGCCCGCGACGGCAAGCTGGGCGTCGAGGACTTCCAGGGCACCACGATCTCGCTGACCAACCCGGGCGGCATCGGCACCACCCACTCGGTGCCGCGGCTGATGAAGGGCCAGGGCGCGATCATCGGGGTCGGCTCGATGGAGTTCCCCTCCGAGTGGCAGGGCGCCTCGCCGGAGACGCTGGCCCGCAACGCGGTCGGCAAGGTGATGACGCTGACCTCGACCTACGACCACCGGGTCATCCAGGGCGCCCAGTCCGGCGAGTTCCTGCGTCGCCTCCACCACCTGCTGCTGGGCGAGGACGGCTTCTACGACGAGATCTTCCGCAGCCTGCGGATCCCCTACCAGCCGATCCGTTGGGCGCGCGACATCGCGACCAACCACGACGACGAGATCTCCAAGCAGGCCCGGATCCTCGAGCTGATCCACGCCTACCGCGTCCGCGGCCACATGATGGCCGACACCGACCCGCTGGAGTACCGCCAGCGCAGCCACCCCGACCTCGAGGTCGAGTCGCACGGGCTGACCCTGTGGGACCTCGACCGCGAGTTCGCCACCGGCTCGTTCGGCGGCGAGGGCCGCCGGTTCATGAAGCTGCGCGACATCCTCGGCGTGGTGCGCGACTCCTACTGCCGCACCATCGGCATCGAGTACATGCACATCATGGACCCCGAGCAGCGCCGGTGGATCCAGCAGCGCGTCGAGCAGCCGCACGTGAAGCCCCCGCGCGAGGAGCAGCTGCGGATCCTGCTCAAGCTCAACCAGGCCGAGGCCTTCGAGACCTTCCTGCAGACGAAGTTCGTCGGCCAGAAGCGGTTCAGCCTCGAGGGCGGCGAGACCACGATCCCGGTGATCGACGAGATCTGCGAGGCGGCCGCCGAGGCCGACCTCGACGAGGTGTGCATCGGCATGGCGCACCGCGGCCGGCTCAACGTGCTGGCCAACATCGTCGGCAAGAAGTACTCCCAGATCTTCCGCGAGTTCGAGGGCAACATCGACCCGCGCACCGTGCAGGGTTCCGGCGACGTGAAGTACCACCTCGGCGCCGAGGGCGAGTTCGTCGCCGGCTCCGGGGAGAAGATCAAGGTCTCCGTGGCCGCGAACCCCTCGCACCTGGAGGCGGTCGACCCGGTGCTCGAGGGCATCGCCCGGGCCAAGCAGGACGTCCTCGACCGGGGTGCGGAGTACCCCGTCCTCCCGCTGCTGGTCCACGGCGACGCCGCGTTCGCCGGTCAGGGCGTGGTGGCCGAGACGCTGAACCTCTCCCAGCTGCGCGGCTACCGCACCGGCGGCACCATCCACCTGGTCATCAACAACCAGGTCGGGTTCACCACCTCCCCCGGCTCGTCGCGCTCCACGCTCTACAGCACCGACGTGGCCCGGATGGTCCAGGCGCCGATCTTCCACGTCAACGGCGACGACCCCGAGGCCTGCATCCGTGTGGCGCGGCTCGCGTTCGAGTACCGCCAGGCGTTCAAGAAGGACGTCGTCATCGACCTGGTCTGCTACCGCCGCCGCGGGCACAACGAGGGCGACGACCCGTCGTACACCCAGCCGCTGATGTACGACCTGATCGAGCAGAAGCGCTCGGTGCGCAAGCTCTACACCGAGTCGCTCATCGGTCGTGGCGACATCACGATCGAGGAGGCCGAGCAGGTCCTGCGCGACTACCAGCAGCAGCTGGAGCGGGTGTTCACCGAGGTCCGCGAGGCGAGCAGCCAGCCCGAGGAGTGGACCACGGTCCCCGACTACCCTGAGAAGCCGGCCGGCGAGGCCGAGACCGCGGTGGCCCCGGAGGTGCTCAAGCGGATCTCCGACGCCTACGTCACCCCGCCGGAGGGCTTCACCGTGCATCCGAAGGTGCTGCCGCAGCTGCAGCGCCGGGCGAGCGCGATCACCGACGGCCCGATCGACTGGGGCACCGGCGAGATCCTCGCCTTCGGCTCGCTGCTGATGGACGGCCGGCCGGTGCGGCTTGCCGGCCAGGACTCCCGGCGCGGCACCTTCGTGCAGCGCTTCGCCACGATCATCGACCGGCGCAACGCCGACGAGTGGACCCCGCTGTCCTCGCTCACCGAGGACCAGGCCAAGTTCCACGTCTACGACTCGCTGCTCAGCGAGTACGCCGCGCTGGGCTTCGAGTACGGCTACTCCGTGGCCCGTCCCGACGCCCTGGTGCTCTGGGAGGCGCAGTTCGGCGACTTCGTCAACGGCGCGCAGACGGTGATCGACGAGTTCATCTCCGCCGGCGAGACCAAGTGGCGCCAGCAGTCCGGCGTGGTGCTGCTGTTGCCGCACGGCTACGAGGGGCAGGGACCCGACCACTCCTCGGCCCGGATCGAACGGTTCCTGACCATGGCCGCCGACGAGGCGTTCGTGGTCGCGCAGCCCTCGACCCCCGCGTCGTACTTCCACCTGCTGCGCCGGCACTCGCTGGGCGAGGAGCACCGGCCGCTGGTGGTCTTCACGCCCAAGTCGATGCTCAAGCGCAAGGAGGCCGCCTCGCGACCCGAGGAGTTCACCTCCGGCACCTTCCGCCCGTTCATCGGCGACGACGCCGCCGACACCGGGTCGGTCGACACGCTGCTGCTGTGCTCGGGCCGGGTGACCTGGGACATCATGGTCGAGCGGTCCAAGCGCGAGGACGCCGAGCGCTTCGCGGTGGCCAGGGTGGAGCAGCTCTACCCGCGCCCCGACGAGGAGATCAAGGCCGAGATCGCCCGGTTCCCGAACCTGAAGAAGGTGCGCTGGGTGCAGGACGAGCCGCTCAACATGGGCCCGTGGCCGCACTACCAGCTCAACACCTGGCCGGGCCTGGACATCACCGTCGAGCCGGTGACCCGGCCGGCGTCGTCCTCGCCGTCGGTCGGCACGGTCAAGCGGCACGTCGAGGAGCAGAAGGGGCTCCTCGGCAAGGCCTTCTCCTGACCGGGCCCGCCATGTACTTCACCGACCGCGGCATCGAGGAGCTGGAGAAGCGCCGAGGCGAGGAGGAGGTCACCCTCGCCTGGCTCGCCGACCGGCTCGGCGAGTTCACCGACGCGCACCCGGAGTTCGAGGTCGCCGTCGAACGGTTCGCCACCTGGCTGGCCCGTCTCGACGATCCCGACGACTGACCGCTCCCCCGGCGTCCCCGCGTCCCGCCGGGCGGGCCGGCTGCTTGCGGCCGGCCCGCCCGCCCGGTTGGGTGGCGGCATGACCGAGCCCGCCGACACGCCGTCCGTGACCGCCTATCCGCCCGCGCCGTGGCGGATGGTCGGACAGCTGTGGCTCTCGCTGTTCCGGGTGCCCGACCCGGTCGACGAGCTGCGCCCGGCCGGCGTCTACGGGGTGGCGTGGGTCAGCTACGAGCCGGGCAGCCCGTTGACCTACTCCGAGCTGCTCGTGGCCCGGCCGGTGCGCTCCGCGCAGCACGGGCGGCGGGTCTCGATCACCGACATCTGGGTCGACTCCCCCGCCTCGGTGGCGGGCGGCCGCGAGCTGTGGGCGATCCCCAAGGACCTGTGCGACTTCACGCTCGAGTCCGACTACCGCGGGCCGCTGGCCCACACCGAGTGGAGCGCCTCGGCCCAGCGCCGGCCGATCGCCGAGGCGCGGTTCACCGACGTCTCCCGGGCGGCGCCGCGGGTTCCGTTCAAGGGCGGCACCTGGCAGCCGGGCATCGCCGAGACCGACGGCGCGGAGCGCACCGCGGAGCTGACCGGCTCCGCGCGGAGCCTGCCCTGCCGCGGCTCGTGGGAGTTCGCCGCCGACGGGCCGCTCGGTTGGCTGCGCGGGCGCCGCCAGCTGGCCTCGTTCCGGATGTCGGGGTTCCGGATGTCGTTCGCCTGACCGGCTCGGCCCCGGATCAGCGGGGTCCGGGGCGCACCGTCACGTCGGTGAGCGTCGCGTCGCGCGGCAGGTCCAGCACCTGCAACACGGCGTCGGCCACGGTCCCGGGCCGGATCCAGTCCGCGGGGTCGTAGGCCTTGCCCTCCTGCTCGTGCACCTTGCGCTGCATCGCGGTGGCCGTGCGTCCGGGGTAGACCGAGGTCACCCGCACCCCGTGCGGAGCCTCCTCGGCGCGCAGCGAGTCCGCCAGCGCGCGCAGGCCGTGCTTGGACGCGGCGTACGCCGCCCACTGCGGGTGGGCGGCCAGTCCGGCGCCGGAGTTCACCAGGACCACGGTGCCGCGGGCGGCCCGCAGGGCCGGGAGCGCGGCCCGGGTGAGCGCGGCCGGGGCGACGAGGTTCACCGTGGTCTGCTCGACCCAGGCCGCGGTGGAGAGCTCGGCCACCGGCCCCAGCTCGACGACGCCGGCGGCGTGGACCACCGACTCGAGCCGCGCGGGCAGGGCCAACTGCTCGATCGTCGTGGGGTCGGCGAGGTCGGCCACCAGGGTCGAGGCGCCCGCGAACCGTTGCTCGAGCTCGGCGGCCCGCTCGGCCGAGCGGGCGACCAGCACCAGCCGGTCGCCGCGCTCGCTCAGCCGGTCGGCGAGCTCCGCGCCGATGCCGGAGCCGGCGCCGGTGAGCAGGTGGGTCCGTCGGCCGGTCACCGGGTGAAGACGACCTTGCCGAACAGGTCACCGCTCGCCATCGCGGCGAAGCCGTCGGCGGCGTCGGTCATCGGCAGGGTGCGGTCGACGAGCGGGCGGGTGCCGGTGGCGTCGAGCATGGTGACCAGCGAGGCCAGCTCGGCGCGGGTGCCCATGGTCGAGCCGATCACCCGCAGCTGCAGGAAGAAGATGCGGGTCAGCTCGGCGTCGTCGAGCTTGGGGCCCGAGGTCGTTCCGGAGATCACGATCGCGCCGCCGGGACGCAGCGAGCGCACCGAGTGCGACCAGGTGGCGCGGCCCACGGTCTCCATGACCGCGTCGACCTTCACCGGCAACCGGGCGCCGGACTCGAAGACCTCGTGGGCGCCGATCTCGAGGGCACGCGCACGCTTGGCCTCGTCGCGGCTGGTGGCGAGCACCCGCAGCCCTCCGGCCCGGGCGAGGATGATCAGGGCGGTCGCGACGCCGCCGCCGGCGCCCTGCACCAGCACCGTGTCACCGGCCTTGAGCTGGCCCTGGGTGAACAGCATCCGATAGGCGGTCAGCCAGGCGGTGGGCAGGCAGGCCGCCTCCTCGAACGAGAGCGAGGCCGGCTTCGGCACGACGTTGCGGCGCGGCACGGCGACCCGGTCGGCGAAGGTGCCCTGGAACCGCTCGGAGAGCAGCGACCGCTTCGGGTCTAGCGTCTCGTCGCCGACCCAGGAGGGGTCGCTGACCACCGCGTGCACCACGACCTCGTTGCCGTCCTCGTCGAGGCCGGCGGCGTCGCAGCCGAGGATCATCGGCAGCGACTCCTCGCGCAGCCCCACCCCCCGCAGCGACCACAGGTCGTGGTGGTTCAGCGACGCGGCCTTCACGGTGACCGTGGTCCACCCGTCGGGGACCTCCGGGTCGGGCCGCTCCCCCACCACCAGGGCGGACAGCGGGTCGTCGGACGAGAGCCTGTCGGCGTACACGGCGAACATAGGGCGAACCTACCGGGACGCCGAACTCCCCCGGCGTGCGTCCCGCTATCTGCGCGCGACGCCGTCGCGACGGGCTGCCTCGGCGACCGCCGCGCTCACCGCCGGGCCGACCCGAGGGTCGAACGGCGAGGGGATCACGAAGTCCTCGGCGAGCTCGTCGCCCACGAGCCCGGCCAGCGCCTCGGCGGCCGCGAGCTTCATGCCCTCGGTGATCGCCGTGGCGTGCACGTCGAAGGCCCCACGGAAGATGCCGGGGAAGGCCAGCACGTTGTTGATCTGGTTCGGGAAGTCGGAGCGGCCGGTGGCGACCACCCGGGCGTGCCGGTGCGCCACCTCGGGATGCACCTCGGGGTTGGGGTTGGCCATCGCGAAGATGATGGCGTCCGGCGCCATCCGCGCGACGTCCTCCTCGGGGACCGTGCCGCCCGAGACGCCGAGATAGACGTCGGCCCCGTCGAGGGCCTCCGAGAGCGTGCCGCTGCGGCCGCTCTTGTCGGCGGTGATCGCGGCCAGCGCGCGCTTGACCGGGGTCAGGTCGTGGCGCCCGGAGTGCACGACGCCCTTGCGGTCGGTGACCGCGAGGTCCTGGATGCCGGCCTCCAACAGGATCTTCGCGATCGCCACGCCTGCGGCGCCGGCGCCGGAGATGACCACCCTGGTCGACTCGTGGCTGCGCCCGGTGAGGCGCAGCGCGTTCTCGAGCGCGGCCAGCGCGACCACCGCGGTGCCGTGCTGGTCGTCGTGGAAGACGGGGATGTCGAGGCGCTCCTTGAGCCGGTCCTCGATCTCGAAGCACCGGGGAGCGGAGATGTCCTCCAGGTTGATGCCGCCGAAGCTGGGCGCCAGCCGGGCGACGGTCTCGATGATCTCCTCGACGTCGGTGGTGTCGAGGCAGATCGGGACGGCGTCGACGCCGCCGAACTGCTTGAACAGCACCGCCTTGCCCTCCATGACCGGCATCGCCGCGGCGGGACCGATGTCGCCGAGGCCGAGCACGGCGGTCCCGTCGGTCACCACCGCGACGGTGTTGGGCACCCAGGTGTAGTGCTGGGTGAGCGCGGGGTCCTCGGCGATCGCCTCGCACACGCGGGCCACCCCCGGGGTGTAGGCCAGCGAGAGGTGATCCCGGTCGGCCACCGAGACGGTGGCGACCGTCTCCATCTTCCCGCCGACGTGCAGGTCGAACACGGGGTCTCCGGCGTGCGGGTGCTCCGGTGCGGGGTCGTTGCTCGGTGCTGCAGGCATGTGTGTGTCGAACTCTCCAGGCGCGGGGCCGTACTCGAAGGACCGGTGGTGGGGCCCGGCTCGACGCGGAAGGGTGTGCCGCGGAACCGTCGGGTCGGGGGTTGCCGTCACCGCAGTCTTTCACAGCGGTCACGACGCCGGTGGTGGCGTCCGGCAGTGCGGTGGGTCACAGCAGCCGCGGGCGGGGCCAGATCCTGGCGAGCACCACGGCGACCACGTCGGCGTCCGGCACGGGGCCACGGTGCCGCGAGTCGACCCCGGCCTCGGGCTGGTCGCTGAGCAGCCACCAGCCCACGGCGCCGCTGCGCGTCGTACGCCGTTCGGTGGCGCGCTTGACGGCCACGGTGCCGTCGGCGAACCGCGCCACCACGAGACGGCCGGGTCGCACCCGCGGCCGGTATCGGACCAGCAGCCGGTCACCGGGGCGCAGCGTCGGGCGCATCGACTCGCCCCGCACCCTCGCGAGGCCGAGCACGGGGCCCGCTGCGCCCACCCTGCGGACGGACCGGATCGCACCTCGTCCTCGCTCGGTCACCCGAGTAGTGTCGCAGTGCTGCCAGTCCGATCAGCAACGAGCTGAACGACGTTCACGACAACCGAAGACGAGAGGACACGCATGTTCGCGCGACTGTTCGCACCCACTGTCGAGGTCTCCGCCCACTGCGACCTGCCCTGCGGCGTCTACGACCCGGCCCAGGCCCGGATCGAGGCCGAGTCGATCAAGGCGATCATCGCCAAGGTCGCGGACAACGACGACCCCGACTTCCGCACCCGCGCCACGCTCATCAAGGAGCAGCGCTCCGAGCTGGTCAAGCACCACCTGTGGGTGCTCTGGACCGACTACTTCAAGCCTCCGCACTTCGAGAAGTACCCCCAGCTGCACCAGCTGTTCAACGAGGCGACCAAGCTCGCCGGCGGTGGCGGCGGCACCAAGGCCGTCTTCGACGCCGAGGTCGCCGACCAGCTGCTCGCCAAGATCGACGAGATCGCGGAGATCTTCTGGGAGACGAAGAAGGGATGACTTCGTCATCCCTTCTTCGTCTGTAAGCCTGGTCGGATCCACCTGGTGACCGCGAGGCTCAGCAGTCGCGCATCACCGCAGCGACCAGGTCGAGACGGGTCACAAGCCCTTCTTGGTCTGTGACAACCGGCCGGGTCACCCGGTGACCGCGAGGCCCAGCTGTAGGGCCCGGTCGGGTCCACCTGCCGGAGACCCGGGAACCACCTGTCCCCCAGCGCCGTCCACTCCTCGGAGCGGGCGGCGCTGGGGCATTTCGGCGTGGCTCTCCCCAGGTTCCTCAGTCCCGCCCCCGCGGGCTCGACCCGCGACTAGGGTCTGGGGAGGCATCGGGGGATGGACACGCGGACGAAGGAACGACACATGGTGACCGGACAGGTGAGCGCGACGACGGAGGAGCACGCGGACGTGGAGCTGCGGCTGCCCGCCGACAACGCCTACGTGTCCGTGCTGCGCACGACGACGGCCGGGCTGGCCGCGCGGCTCGACTTCACCATCGACGACATCGAGGACCTGCGGATCGCCGTGGGCGAGGCCTGCGCGATGATCCTGCCGCAGGCCGACTCCGGCTCCGACCTGCGCGCCTGGTTCCACCTGCAGCCGGGCCGACTGATCATCACCGTGGGCGTCGAGGCCGCCGCGGCCGTCGCCCCCGACTACGACAGCTTCGCCTGGCAGGTGCTGACCACGCTCGCCACCAGCGCGGAGGTCGACGTCCGGCACGGCCTGATCGCGGTGTCGATGAGCATGGAGTCCTCGGCACTCTCCTTCGGGGGCGGCAGCTGACATGACCGATCAGGCTCTCTCGGGAGTGCAGCATCCCCCGGACACGGTGCCCGGCACCGCAGGTGACGCGACCCGCCGGCGCAGCGCCGAGCTCTTCGCACAGCTGCGGGCAGCCGGCGCCGACGAGGCGGCCCGCGAGACGGCGCGCGAGGCGCTGGTCCACCTGCACCTGCCGCTGGTCGAGCACTGCGCCCGACGGTTCCGCAACCGCGGCGAGCCGTTCGAGGACCTGGTCCAGGTCGGCACGATCGGGCTGATCAAGTCAGTCGACCGGTTCGACTCCGACCGGGGCGTCGAGTTCTCCACCTACGCGACCCCGACGATCATCGGCGAGATCAAGCGCTACTTCCGCGACAAGGGTTGGGCCATCCGGGTGCCCCGCCGGCTCCAGGAGCTGCGCATGCAGATCGCCACGGCCGGAGCCGAGCTGACCCAGAGCCTGGGCCGCTCCCCCACGCCGCGCGAGCTGGCCGAGGCCGTGGGCTGCACCGTCGAGGAGATCGTCGAGGGCATCGAGAGCAGCAACGCCTACTCGACGTTGTCGCTCGACGCCAGCGACGACAGCGAGGGCGGGGCCGCCTCCATGCTCGACGCGATCGGGGTCGACGACGCCAACCTCGAGCACGTCGAGATCCGTGAGTCGATCAAGCCGCTGCTCGACCGGCTGGACGCGCGCGAGAAGAGGATCCTGCTGCTCCGGTTCTTCAAGAACATGACGCAGTCCCAGATCGCCGAGGAGATCGGGGTGTCCCAGATGCACGTCTCCCGGCTGCTCAACCGCACACTGGTGCAGCTGCGCTCCTCGCTCGAGGAGTCCGCGCACTGACGGTCAGTCGTCCCTGGTCAGGGTCTCGATGCTGCGTGGGTGCAGCACCCCGACCAGGGTGATGGCCGCCACCGCGAGCAGGGCGAGCGCGACGGGCCAGAGGCCGCGGAAGCTCCAGGCCAGGAGCAGGCCGAAGAGCTGGAACATCACCGCGGGGCCGCGCGACCATCCCCGGCCGCGGCGCAGGCCCCAGGCCACCAGCAGCGCCGCGCCGCCGAAGATCGCGAAGAAGGCGGCCGTGGTGGCCCCCATCGTCAGCCTCTCGGAGGACAGGTTGGCCAGTTCGGCGACGGCGAGGAGCAGCAGGACCAGCCCCTCGACGGCGGTCAGCGAGGCCGCGACGATCAGCGGCGGCGGCACCTGACCCGCCTGGTCACCGAGGTCCGGCCCCGGCTCGGAGCCACGGCCACGTGCGATACTCACGAGTCAGGAGCCTACGGCCGGGCTGCCGGTGGGGGGTGGGGGCACCCCCACCGGGTGTCTGTCCTGGAAACAATTCGGAAACCCCTGTGATGAACGAGACCCCCCAGAAGAACCCGCAAAGGCTTGTCTGGGAGAGGTTCAGTCGGCAGGCTAGACCGTGCGCTCGTGAAGACGTTCACATCATCATGCTCGTGGACCAGGCTCAACCACCCGTACGCCGCACATGCCGACGAGCGACCGCAGGCCAGAGACCCTGGCCTGCACGCACGCTTGAGGAAAGAGGGATCTCCCAGCCATGGATTGGCGCCACCGTTCTGCCTGCCTCGACGAGGACCCGGAACTCTTCTTCCCGATCGGGAACACCGGTCCTGCCATCCTCCAGATCGAGGAGGCCAAGCAGGTGTGCCGTCGTTGCGACGTCCGCGAGCAGTGCCTCGCCTGGGCGCTCGAGGCGGGCCAGGACCACGGCGTCTGGGGAGGTCTCAGCGAGGACGAGCGGCGCGCGTTGAAGCGCCGCAACGCCCGGGCGCGGGTGCGCACCGCCTGACCGAGCGGCGACCTGCCTGCCGCGGCGCGGCGTCGCGATGCCGGCGGTCGGCGACGTCTCCCGACTCCAGGACCCTCCCGGGGGAGCCTCACTCCAGCGGGATGTCGACGATCGCGCACGCTCCGGACCCGTTCGGTGCGGGTCCGATCTCGAGCTGACCGCCGAGCTCGGACTCCACGAGCGTGCGGACGATCGAGAGCCCGAGGTTCGTGGAGCCGTCGAGGTCGAAGCCGGCCGGCAGTCCGCGGCCGTCGTCGACCACCGAGAACCGCAGCCGACCGGTCGGCTGCCGCACGCTGACGCTGATCGAGCCCGTCGCCTGCTCGTCGGCGGGGTCGTAGCCGTGCTCGACCGCGTTCTGCAGCAACTCGGTGAGCACCATCGCCAACGCGGTGGCGGCCTCGGAGGGCAGGCGCCCGAAGTCGCCCTCACGGCTCACCCGCACCCGGCCGCCCACGGCGCCGACCTCGGTCACCATCGAGCCCAGCCGGTCGGCGATCTCGTCGAAGTCGACGATCTCCTCGACGGCCTGGCTGAGCATCTCGTGCACGATCGCGATCGAGCCGACCCGGCGCACCGCCTCCTCGAGCGCGGTCTTCGCGGTGGTCGAGTCGATCCGCCGCGCCTGGAGCCGCAACAGTGCCGCGACCGTCTGCAGGTTGTTCTTCACCCGGTGGTGGATCTCGCGGATGGTGGCGTCCTTGGTGACCAGCTCCCGGTCGCGCCGCCGCAGGTCGGTGACGTCGCGCAGCAGCACCAGCGCCCCGATGTGGTCGCCGTGCGGCCGCAGCGGGATCGAGCGCACGATCAACGAGACCCCGTCGGTGCCGATCTCGGTGTCCCGATGGGCGCGCCCGTTCAGGACCGCGCTCAGCGTCTCCTCGTCGGGCCGCCGACGCGGTGGCACCAGCTCGCGGGTGAGCTCGGCCAGGGCCAGGCCCGCCAGGTCGCCGGAGAGACCGAGCCGGCGGTACACCGACTGGGCGTTCGGGCTGGCGTAGACCACCCTGCCCGCGGCGTCGACGCGGAGGAAGCCGTCGCCGACCCGCGGCGAGTCGGCGTGGTCGCTGCGCTGCCCGGCGGAGGGGAAGTGGCCGCCGGCGATCATCTGGGTCAGGTCCGAGGCGGTCTGCAGGTAGGAGAGCTCCAGCCGGCTCGGCGTCCGCACGCCCAGCAGGTTCGTGTTGCGCGCCACCACTGCGATCACCCGGCCGGCGCGGCGTACCGGGATGGTCTCGACCCGCACCGGGACGTCGTCGCGCCACTCCGGGTCGCCCTCCCGGACCAGCCGTCCCTGCGCATGGGCGGCGTCCAGCATCGGGCGGCGGCCGACGGGGACGAACGTGCCGATCACGTCGTCGACGTAGGAGGTGGGCGCCGTCGTCGGGCGCATCTGCCCGGCCGCCCAGAAGCCGGACCCCTCCCGGTCGGGCAGCCACAGCACCAGGTCGGCGAAGGAGAGGTCCGCGACGATCTGCCAGTCGGCCATCAACAGCTGCAGCCAGGCCACGTCGTCCTCGTCGAGGTCCGTGTGGCTGCGGACCAGCTCGCTGAGGGACGGCACGAGCGGCAGCCTAGTGCCGACCAGCCGGGCGTCGGCCTCGGGACGGCCGACCAACGGACCCCGTGGCCCACCCCCGGCCGGCTTTGGCAGGATGACCCCCATGTCCGGGTCATACTGGCGACAGGTGCAGGCGGAGGGGCTCGCGGTCCCCACCGACCGTCCGCTGGATGACCTCACCGCGGAGCTCACCCGCATGCTCGGCGACCCCGACCCGGGGCTGCGCGACGGCATCGCGGTCCCGACCCTGTCGGAGTGGATCTCCCGCGGGGTCTACGACGACCTGCTCGGCGGGCTGGGGGACGGACTGGCCACCGGCCTGTCGACCGGTCTCGGCGGACGCGCCGACGACACGGTGTTCCGGCGCGCCCAGTCCGCGCTCGTGCTGGGCCGGTGCATCGCGCGCGACAACCAGCGGCCGCTGGTCCCCGGCGGCAAGGTGCTCGAGTGGGGCGACCGGCTCGCCACCTGGCTGCTGCGCGAGCAGGACCTCCGGGCGTTCGTGCCCGGTCGGGGGTGGGCCCGGGCCGTGGCCTGCGGGGCCGACGCGCTCGGCACCCTCGCCCGCTCCCCCCACCTCTCCTCCCCCGAGCTGACCGTGGTGCTCGACGTGGTGGCCGACCGGGTGCTGGAGCCCGTCGAGGAGCAGTTCACCCACGGCGAGCTCGACCTGCTCGCCGGGGCGACGCTGGAGGTGCTGCGCCGCGACGTGCTGCCGCTGGGCGTCGTTGAGCCGTGGGTGGCCAGGGTGGCCTCCGCCGCGGGCACCCTGGCCAGCTACGACGACACCGACCCCTACCTGGTCAGCGGGAACGCCGAGTCGTTCCTGCGCGCGCTCTACCTGCAGCTCTCGCTGGCGGCCTACCCTCCCGCGCTGCGCTCGGACCTGCTGCTGGTGCTGGTGGAGGCACTGCGAGCCACGAACGCGCAGTTCCTGCGCGCCGACTACCTGCGTCCGGTGCACTGACCGCGCCGCCCGGCCGCGTCCTCCTGCGGTCGCGGCGGACCCGTGAGTAGCCTGCGGTCCATGACCGATGCCACCGAGCCCGTGGGGCTCGCCGCCGAGAGCCAAGACGACCGCGACACCGGCCCCGCACCGGGGCCCGGCCAGGAGTCCGGGCAAGACGGGATCAGTGGCCACGCCGGCGAGCTGGCGGTCGCGGTCGCCCGCGCCCACGGAGTCGAGACCATGTTCACGCTCTCGGGGGCGCACGTGTTCCCGATGTACGACGGCGCGGTCAAGGCCGACCCGCCGATGCGCATCCTCGACGTGCGCCACGAGCAGACGGCGGCGTTCGCCGCGGAGGCGACCGGCAAGCTGACCCGGGTGCCGGGGCTGGCGGTGCTGACCGCGGGGCCGGGGGTCACCAACGGCGTCAGCGCGATCGCCCAGGCCCAGTTCGCCGGCTCGCCGATGGTGGTCGTCGGCGGCCGGGCGCCCGGCAACCGCTGGGGCAGCGGCAGCCTGCAGGAGATCGACCAGCCGCCGATCCTCGAGTCGGTCACCAAGCACGCGCGCACCCTGCGCACCGCCGCGGACGTGCTCGAGGGCATGGACCAGGCCTTCTCCTCGGCCGGCTCCTCGCACCGCGGCCCGGTGTTCGTCGACGTCCCGATGGACGAGTTCTTCAACAGTGCCTCCGGCCCGGCCCCCTCCGGTGCCCGGGCGCGCGGCGCCGCCCCCGACCCCGAGACCGTCACGGAGGTGGCCGAGCTGCTGGCCGCGGCCCAGCGGCCGGTGCTGGTCCTGGGCACCGACGTCTGGGCCGACGGGGCCGAGGAGGCGGCGCTGCGGTTCGTCTCCGAGGTCGGCGTGCCCACCTTGACCAACGGCATGGGCCGCGGCGTCATCCCCGGCGGCCACCCGCTGCTGGTGACCAAGGCTCGCAGCCAGGCCCTGGGCCGCAGCGACCTGGTGGTCGTGGTCGGCACCCCGCTGGACTTCCGGCTCTCCTACGGCGTCTTCGGCGGCAAGGACGGCTCGCCGAGCGCCCAGGTGGTGCACGTGGCCGACTCCCCCGGCCAGCTCTCCGGCCACGCCCAGCTGGCGGCGGCCGTCTCCGGCGACCTCACCTCGGTCTTCGACGGCCTGCAGGCGGCGATGGAGCAGGTCGTGCGCCGGCCCGACTGGTCCACGTGGGTCTCCGATCTCCAGGACGCCGTGCGCGCCGCGGCGGAGCGCGACGCGCTGCTGCTGGCCGCCGAGGCCGACCCCATCCACCCCGCCCGCATCTACGGCGAGCTGGTGCCGCGCCTGGCCGAGGACGCGGTCGTCATCGGCGACGGCGGCGACTTCGTCAGTTTCGCCGGCAAGTACGTCGAGCCGAAGCGGCCGGGCGGCTGGCTGGACCCCGGCCCCTACGGCTGCCTGGGCGCCGGGCTGGGGGCCGCGATCGCGGCCCGGCTGGCTCGGCCGTCCGCGCAGGTGGTGCTGCTGCTCGGCGACGGGGCCGCGGGCTTCTCGCTGATGGACGTCGACACGCTGGTGCGGCACCGGCTGCCGGTCGTGATGGTGATGGGCAACAACTCCGCCTGGGGGCTGGAGAAGGGGCCGATGCAGATGCTCTACGGCTACGACGTGGCCGCCGACCTGGCGCCGCGCACGGCGTACGACGAGGTGGTCAAGGCGCTGGGCGGAGCCGGGGAGACCGTGACCGACCCACGGCAGATCGGGCCGGCGCTGGACCGGGCGTTCGCCGCCGACGTGCCCTACCTGGTCAACGTGATCACCGACGTCGAGGCGGCCTACCCGCGGGCGACCTTCGGCATCTGAGCCGGCCGTGCTGATCCGACGGGTGGAGCCGGCCGAGCACGCCGCGGTCGGCGAGGTCACGGTCGCGGCGAACGCGGCCTACCTCGCCGGCGAGGCCGGCCCGGGGCCCTACGCCGAGCGGTTGCGCGACACCGCGACCCGCGACCGTGAGGCGGAGGTGTGGGTGGCGGTCGCCGACGACGGGGCGCTCCTCGGCACCGTGACGATCTGCCCGTCCGGCTCACCGCTGCGCGAGATCGGTCGCGACGGCGAGAGCGAGTTCCGGATGCTCGCGGTCGCCCCCGACGCTCAGCGGCACGGAGTCGGCGAGGCCCTGGTGCGGTTCGTGGTCGACCGGGGCCGCGCCGCCGGCCACCGCGCGGTGGTGCTGTGCAGCCTGGACCGGCAGCACGGTGCGCACCGGCTCTACGAGAGGCTGGGGTTCCGCCGCCTGCCCGACCGCGACTGGAGCCCCCGCCCGGGGATCTCGTTGCTCGCCTTCCGACTGGAGCTGTGATGCCGCCCGAGCCCCTCTCCGCCACCTTGACCTTCACCGTCGGCACCGACGACACCGCCGCCGCGGTCGGGTCCGGCAGCCTGCCGGTGCTCGGCACCCCGCGGCTGCTGGCCTGGTGCGAGGCGGCCACCTGCGCCGCGATCGACCCCTCGCTGCCGGAGGGCTCGACCAGTGTCGGCACCCGCGTCCAGCTCGAGCACCTCGCCGCCAGCCCGGTCGGGCAGCAGGTCGAGGTGACCGCCTCGTCGGCGTACGTCGACGGGCGGCTGCACCGGTTCACGGTCGCCGCGCGCCACGTCGGCGGCAACGGCAAGGTGATCGGCACCGGCGAGGTCACCCGGGTCGTCGTCGACGGCGAACGGTTCCTCTCACGCCTGTGAGCCTGGAATCCAGCCTGAAGCAGGCGGCGAGGCAGCACGAGCGCCGGCTCGACCGCCCGCCGGGCGGCACAAGCGCCGACTCGGTGATGGAGGCGATTTCCCCCGACTGGGTGCGGTTTGCGAGAATGGACGATGGCCCACTGCGTGAACCCGCGGGACGGGCACAGCACACGTCGACCAGGAGGACACCATGGGCAAGACCGGACGCAAGCGTCGCGCACGCAAGAAGAAGGGCGCGAACCACGGCAAGCGCCCCAACGCCTGAGACAGGCGACCGCGCGCCTCGGGCGCGCATCACAGAAGCCCCCGGCCGATGGCCGGGGGCTTCTGTGTTGGTCTGGGTCGGTCCGGTGCGCTCGCCGGGCCTAGGTGATGCCCAGGCACGGCATCACACCTAGGCCTCGGTGATGCGGACCTGCACCTCGCGGATGCTGAGCAGCACCCGGCTGCGCAGGTCGTCGGGGGCGGCCTCGGAGCAGGAGCGGGCCACCACGGACTTCACGGTGCGCTCGAGGTCGTACTTCTGCAGGCAGGGGCCGCACTCGTCGAGGTGGCGGCGCACCACCGAGCAGTCGGCCTCGTCGAGCTCGTTGTCGATGAAGTAGACGATGCGCTCGAGGTAGTCGGCACAGTCCTCGCCGGAGCCGCCGAGCGGCTCGCCACGGCCGTGATCGTGGCTCATCACTTGCTCCCTTCGGGCCCGACCGGCAGCAGGTCGTGGGTGCGCACGTAGTCCGACAGCATGTCGCGCAGCTGGCGGCGGCCGCGGTGCAGACGGGACATCACGGTGCCGATCGGCGTCTCCATGATCTCGGCGATCTCCTTGTAGGAGAACCCCTCGACGTCGGCGAGGTAGACCGCGAGGCGGAACTCCTCGGGGAGTCGCTGCAGGGCGTCCTTGATCTGGGAGTCGGGGAGCCGCTCGAGGGCCTCGGTCTCGGCCGACTTCAGGCCGGTCGAGGTGTGGGACTCGGCGCGAGCCAGCTGCCAGTCCTCGACGTCCTCGGCCATCGACTGCTGCGGCTGCCGCTGCTTCTTGCGGTAGTTGTTGATGAAGGTGTTGGTGAGGATGCGGTAGAGCCAGGCCTTGAGGTTCGTGCCGGGCTTGAACTGGTGGAAGGAGGAGAACGCCTTGGCGAACGTCTCCTGCACGAGGTCCTCGGCGTCGGCGGGGTTGCGGGTCATCCGCATCGCCGCGGAGTAGAGCTGGTCGAGGAAGGGCAGCGCCTCGCGCTCGAAGCGCGAGGAGCGCTCGGCGTCGGTCTCCGTTGCGGGATCGACGGGCGCGTCGGTGAGGGTGGGATCGGTCATCGTCTCCCAGCCTAGCCAGGCGTCCGAGCGGTCGGCGGCGGGTGGATCCAGCAGGGCCATCACGTCGGTCACAACAGCGCGGTCCGGCGACCCATTCCCTCAGCGTCGCTCGGCCGGGGTCTCAGTCGCCGATGATCTCGCGCACCAGCCACTCGAGCACCGCCTCGACCACGACCTCCATGGCGAGCTCCGGGGTCGCCGACCCGCTCTTGCGGACGTGGAAGCCGTGGTCGGCGTCGGGCACCACCGTCAGGTCGACGTGTCCGGGCAGGTCCTCGGGGAACTCCTCGGGCCGGCCCATCGTGTCGCGCTCGCCCTGCACCAGCAGCGTCGGCACGCCGACCGCGAGCAGCTCGGGCAGCCGCGACTTCTCGGGCCTCCCCGGCGGATGCAGCGGGAAGGCGAGGGCCAGGCAGCCGGCGGCGTGCAGGTGGGCGGCGCACCGGGCGGCGGAGCGGGCGCCGGCCGACCTGCCGCCCACGACGAGCGGCACCTCGCGCTGCAGGTGCCGCGCGGCCGCCGTCAGCGCGGCGTCCAGCGTCGGCGGCGGGGTGGCCACCTTGCGGCCGGCGCGCTTCCACGGCTGCTCGAGCCGCACCACCTCGAAGCCGTTCGCCGGGAGGTGGGTGGCCAGTGCGGTCAGGTCGGCGGTGTCGATGCCGTTGCCGGCGCCGTGGCTGAGCAGCAGCGTGCCGAGCGGCTCGGCGGCGAATCCGTGCTGGGCGTCGTGCGGATGGTCGGTGACCAGTCTGGCCTCGCCGTGCGGTGTCTCGATCACGCACTGGGTGCTCATCGGCGATCCTGCCGAGCCGGGTCGGTCAGGTCGGCGGGAAGGCCCGCCGGCACCTCCTCCAGCGGCAGCGGCTCGAGCAGCTCGGGTCCGTTGTTGCGCACGTTGCTGACCAGCGTCGAGACCGGATAGGCCTCCAGAAGCCCCGGCGAGGCCGGAGTGAGCAGTCCGAGCAGGGAGTCGCCGGCGGTACGCGGGTCGAGCCAGGACGACCAGCGCTCGCGCTCCACCATCAGCGGCATCCGGTCGTGGATGTGGCCGAGGGTGTCCTCGGCCTGGGTGGTGATCACCGTGCAGGTCCAGCGGAACCGCTCGGGGTCGTCGTCGGCCCGCGTGGGGTCGCGCCAGATCTCGTAGAGGCCGGCCATGGCCAGCGTGCCGTGGTCGCGGGGGCGGATGAAGAACGGCTGCTTGCGCGGCTTGCCGCGCGAGGTCAGCTGCTCGGTCGGGTACCACTCGAAGTAGCCGTCGGCGGGCAGCAGGCAGCGCCGCGCGGCGAACGCCCTGCGGAAGGCGGGCTTCTCCGCGACCGTCTCCATCCGCGCGTTGATCATCCGGTTGCCGATGGCGGGATCCTTCGCCCACGAGGGCACCAGCCCCCACCGCAGCACCCGCAGCTGTCGTTCGGGGGGCTCCGGGGAGTCCTTGGTGGGAGGCCGCTCGACGACCGCGTAGACCTCCTTGGTCGGGGCCACGTTGAAGTCGGGGGCCAACGGCGTCGGCACCCGGCTCTCGACGACCTCGAACTCCTCGACGAGGTCCTCGGGGCGCCGGCTCGAGGCGTAGCGACCGCACATGCCGCCACCCTAGTGCGGCACGGTCCCGGACGGGCGCCGCGCCGGCCGGTCAGCCCCGGGCGAGCTCGTCGAGCGCCACGGCTGCCGCACCGGCCTCGTCGGCGCCGGCGGCGCCCTGGTGCCCGGTGCCGGCGGGCAGCCCCTCGATCCAGACCCGGGTGCGGTCGTGGTCGTGCTGGAGGAGCCGCCGCAGGAGCGCCACCCGGCTGCCCAGCGCGTCGTCGCGGGACACCAGCGCCGCGATCCTCCGGGGCCCGACCCTGCCCACGGTCCGGGACCGGCCGACGACCGCGCGCACCGTCTCTCCGACGGCGCCGACCCGGTAGGCGTGCTCCACCGGGTCGTCGGCCGGCGACACCTCGACGACCAGCAGCGCCGGCGGCTCGCCCCCTGCGGCCAGCACCTCGGAGAGCCGCGCCACCAGGTGGGCCTGGGTCGACAGGCCGGTCATCGGGTCGGCGCAGTCGAGCCGGTGCAGGTAGCCCAGGGTGCAGTCCGCCCAGCCCGACCCCAGCGCGTGCACCTCCTCGTAGGACGGGTCTCGTCCCAGCACCTGCCGGGAGGTCGTGCGCAGCCCGTCGAGCGCCTCCTCCAGAGGCGTCCCCACGCTCGCCAGCCCGCGCCCGGCCTCCCGGCAGGCGTCGACGGATCCCGCCCCCGAGATCCAGGCCTCCCCCACCGCCACGAGCGGCGCCGGCAGCGCCGACCGCTCGAACGGTTCCCGCCCGGTCCCGGGGACGGCGGTCGACCGTCGTGTCCAGAACACGTTGATCGCCACGGTGCCTCCCCCGTTCCCACCGGTCCGTCGTACGCAGCAGGGACGGCGCCGCTCCCGGGCCATGACGCGGTTTCCCCGAACTTTCTCCCCACGCCCTCCGATCGGCGCCACTGCAGCCCCGCGCCCGCCCGTCATCTTTCGGGGCGTGGGCCGTTGAACCGGGCATGACGTCCCCCGCCGCCGCGCCGGAGCTCGACGCTCCGGCCGACGCCGAGCTGATCTCGGCGGTCCGTGGCGGCGACCTCGAGGCCTTCGGGCAGCTGTTCGCCCGCCACGTCGACGCGGCTCGCCGGCTGGCCCGGCAGCTGGTGCCCACCGCGGACGTGGACGACCTGGTCTCCGACGCGTTCGGCAAGGTGCTGGGCGTGCTGCAGCGCGGCGGTGGCCCGGACCTGGCGTTCCGCGCCTACCTCCTCACCGCCCTGCGCCGGGTGCACGTGGACCGGCTGCGCGCCGGCGCCCGGCTGCGCAGCACCGACGACCTCACGCCGTACGACGCGGGGGTGCCGTTCCGGGACACCGCGGTGGAGGGCTTCGAGTCCAGCACCGCGGCCCGTGCGTTCGCCTCGCTCCCGGAGCGCTGGCGGATGGTGCTGTGGCACCTGGAGGTCGAGGGGCAGAAGCCGGCCGACGTGGCGCCGCTGCTGGGGATGAGCCCGAACTCGGTGTCCGCGCTGGCCTACCGGGCCCGCGAGGGCCTTCGCCAGGCGTTCGTGGCCATGCACGCCCAGGACGTGGCGGACGACGCCTGTGCCCGCGTGCGGTCCGAGCTGGGAGGCTTCGTGCGCGGCGGCCTCTCACGTCGCGACCGGACCAAGGTGGAGGACCACCTCCAGCAGTGCCGCCCCTGCGCCGGCGTCTACCTGGAGCTCAGCGAGGTCAACGCCGACCTGGCAGCGGTGCTGGCGCCGCTGGTGCTGGGCACGGCCGCGACGGCCTACCTGGGCGCCACCGGCGTCGTCGCCGCGGCGGGCACGACGGTGTCCGGGGCGCTCGGCTGGGTGGCGGCGCTGCCGGGCCGCGTGCGAGACCTGGTCGCCACGCAGGCCCCGGCCAGCGCGGCGGCCGGGATCGCCGGGGTGGCCGGCATCGCGGCCACCGTCGCCGTCGTCGGCGGGGTGGTGGTGACGACCCAGGACGACGGGCCCCCCGCCAGTGCCCCCGCCGGTGCCCCCTCGCCACCGCGGGCGGTGGCCTCCGACTCCCGCGGCACCCGAGCCGACGGGCCTGCGGCGCGGTCCGACGCCGGCGCCGGCCGCGGCTCCTCGGTCCCCATGACCGACCCCGCGACCGACCCCGGCACCGGGCAGGGGGCTCCGCCGACGGTCGCGGCCAGCACGGCCGGCACGGCCGCTCCACCCACGGACCCGCCGCCGCCACCGCAACCGCCGCCACCGCCCTCCGGCCCGCCGTCCGGCCCACCTTCGGCGGGGGTGGACGCCTCGGTCAGCGCCTCCTCCCGCGACCTCGCGGGCCTGCTCTGGGGGGTCGACGTGACGGTGCGCGGCCTCTCATCCGGGACCAGGGGGCGACTCCTGCTCAGCACGAACGCCCCCGCGGTCGCGCTCACGCTCGACCCGCGCTGCGGGCTGCTCCAGCTGGGCCGGGCGACCTGCCGGGCGCCCGGCCCGGCGACGTACCGCTTCCTGGTGGTGCCGCTGCCGGTGGCGACGACCACGCTCACCTTCCGCGTGGCGCACGACGGGGGCGAGACCGACCCCACGGACGACACGGTGCGGGTGCGGCTGCACCGTTGACCGCTCCGTGACCGACGGCGCACCGGCGCCGGGTTAGCCGGACCCCCACCCGGGTACGGAGGGGCATGACCGTCAGCAGACTCTTCGCCCGCCCGATGCTCGCCTCGATGTTCGTGGTGGGAGGCGCCAACGCCCTGCGCAACGCCACCGCCCTGGCCCCCACGGCGGCTCCGGTGACCGACAAGCTCGCCGAGAAGGCGTCCCCGCAGCTGCCGTTGCCGACCGATCCGGTGACCTTCGTGCGCATCAACGGCGCCGCCCAGCTCGGCGCCGGAATCGCGCTGGCGACCGGCCGGGCGCCGCGCCTGTCCGCCGCGGTGCTCGCCGCCTCCCTGGTGCCGACGACCTATGCCGGCCACCGCTTCTGGGAGGCGCAGGACAAGGACACCCGCAAGAACCAGATGATCCAGTTCTTCAAGAACGTCTCGATGCTCGGCGGGCTGCTGATCGCCGCGGGCGACACCGACGGTCGTCCCGGCGTCGCCTGGCGGGCGCGTCACGCCGCCCGTGACGCGCGCCGGGAGGCCAGGCACCTCGCCGGCACCGCCCGGCGCGAGGCCTCGCTGGCCAAGGCCAAGGTGACCTGAGGCGCGCCGATAGGCTTGGGCGGGTGAGCCCCAGCCCGATCACCCCCGCGCCCAGCCCCACCGCCTCCCGGTGGGCCGACCCGTGGCCGGCGCCGCGGGCCCGGGGCCCGGTGACGGCCACGGTCTCGCTGCCCGGGAGCAAGTCGCTGACCAACCGGGCGCTGGTGCTCGCCGCGATCTCCGACGGCCCTTCGGTCGTACGCCGCGCCCTGCGCTCGCGCGACACCCTGCTGATGGCGGGGGCGCTGACCGCGCTCGGATCGAGCGTCGACACCGCGGGTGACGACTGGGTGGTGACCCCGGGTGTCTTCGACCGCGACGCCGCGGTCGACTGCGGGCTGGCCGGCACGGTGATGCGCTTCGTGCCCCCCGTCGCCGCCCTGTCCACCGGCGCGGTCGCCTTCGACGGCGACCCGCACATGCGCAAGCGGCCGATCGGCGAGGTGCTCGGTGCCCTGCGCTCGCTCGGCGTCGAGGTCGACGACCAGGGCCGCGGGGCGCTGCCGTTCACGGTCCGCGGCTCCGGCCGGGTCCGCGGCGGCACCGTCGTGGTCGACGCCTCGGCCTCCTCCCAGTTCATCTCGGCGCTGCTGCTGGCCGGCGCCCGCTACGACGAGGGGGTCGACGTGCGCCACGACGGCAAGCCGGTGCCGTCGCTGCCGCACGTCGAGATGACCGTCCAGGTGCTGCGCGAGCACGGCGTCGAGGTCGACGACGCCGACGCGAACCGGTGGGCGGTCGCTCCCGGCGTGGTCCGCGCGGTCGACCACGACGTCGAGCCGGACCTGTCCAACGCGGCCCCGTTCCTGGCCCTGGCCGCGGTGTCGGGAGGGTCGGTCACGGTGCGCGACTGGCCGGCCACCACCACCCAGGCCGGCGACGCGCTGCGCGACATCCTGGCCACGATGGGCTGCACCGTCGAGCGCGTCGCCGAGGGGCTGCGCGTCACCGGCCCCGACCGGCTGCAGGGCATCGACGTCGACCTGCACGACGTCGGCGAGCTCGCGCCGGCCGTCGCGGCGTTGTGCGCGGTGGCGCACTCGCCCTCCCACCTGCGCGGCATCGCCCACATCCGGGGGCACGAGACCGACCGGCTCTCCGCCCTCGCCACCGAGCTGGGCGCGCTCGGCGCCGACGTCACCGAGCATCCCGACGGGCTCAGCCTGCGACCGGCCCCGCTGCACGGCGGGGTGTTCCACACCTATGCCGACCACCGGATGGCGCACGCGGGCGTGATCGTCGCCGCCGCCGTCGACGACGTGCTGGTGCAAGACGTCGCCACCACCGGCAAGACCTTCCCCGACTTCGCCGACGTCTGGGCCGGCCTGCTGTGACCACGGGGCGGGGTGCGGGCCGCTACAGCGACCACGACGTCGAGCACTACGACCGGCCCCGCCGCAGCACCCGCCCCCGTACCAAGGAGCGTCCGAGCTACGACGACGCCGTGAGCGCCCGGGTCGTGACCGTCGACCGCGGCCGGTTCACCCTGCTGGTCGGCGAGGGCGCGGGCGCGACCAAGGTGATGGCGATGAAGGCCCGGCCACTGGGCCGCAAGGGCGTCGTGGTGGGCGACCGGGTGCGCGTGGTCGGCGACACCTCGGGAGCCGACGGCTCGCTGGCACGCATCGTGGAGGTGCAGGAGCGGTCCACCACCCTGCGCCGCACCGCCGACGACGACGACCCGGTCGAGCGGGTGATCGTGGCCAACGCCGAGCAGCTCGTGGTGGTCACCGCGCTGGCCGACCCCGAACCCCAGCCGCGGCTGATCGACCGCGCCCTGGTGGCGGCGTACGACGCCGGGATGGCGCCGCTGCTGTGCCTGACGAAGGCCGACCTGGCCGACCCCGAGACGCTGCTTTCCACCTACCGCTCCCTCGGCGTGCCGTGGGTGGTCACCCGGCGCGGCGGCGACCTGGCGGAGGTGCGCGAGCGGCTGAGCGACCGGACCAGCGTGCTGGTCGGCTCCAGCGGGGTCGGCAAGTCCACGCTGGTCAACGCGCTGGTGCCGACCGCCGGACGCGAGGTCGGCATCGTCAACGCGGTGACCGGCCGGGGGCGGCACACCTCGACCTCGGCCTACATGCTCGCGCTGCCCGGCGGGGGGTGGATCGTGGACACCCCGGGCATCCGCTCGTTCGGGCTCGCCCACGTGCAGCCCGAGCACCTCATCGAGGCCTTCCCCGACCTCGACGAGATGACCGAGGACTGCCCTCGTGGCTGCACGCACGGCAGCGACGAGCCCGAGTGCGGGCTCGACGAGGCGGTGGCCGCAGAGCAGGCCGACCCCGAGCGGGTGGCGTCGTTCCGCCGGCTGCTCGCCGCCCGCAGCGTCAGCGACTACTGACCCGATGACGGGGAGCGCTCAGCCCGAGGTGCCGTACCAGGCGACCTGGGCACCGGCGTCGCCGGTGAGCACCGCATAGACCAGCGTCGCCACGCCGAGCAGCGCGACGAGCCCGGCGAGCAGCCAGCGCACCGGGCCGCCCCGGGCGTGCAGCGCGGTCGCGGCGGCCGCCGCGGCGGCGAAGCCGGTGATCACCAGGCGGAACACCTCGGCCCGCTCCTCGTGGGTCTCCACCAGCTCCGCCAGCGGCCCGCCGTAGGTGTTGGCCTCGGTCAGCTGCTCCCCGGAGAGGTAGGCGACCCACACCGCCGCGGCGGCGACCAGGGCGGCGATCACCAGCGGCCAGCGCAGCCAGTCCCGCCAGCGGGGGACGGCGTAGCCGATGCCGCCGAGGGCCGCCAGCGGACCCAGCACGACGGCGGCGTGCACGACCAGCGCGTGCAGCGGAAGACCGTTGACCTCCATAGGTGAACGCTAAACCAGATTCCTGAAAGTAGCCTGTGGCCGTGTCCACCCGTTCCCCGGGCTCCCCGGGCTCCCCTGACTTCACCGATGACCTGCGCCTCGCGCACGTCCTCGCCGACGACGCCGACTCGCTGAGCAGCGCCCGCTTCAAGTCCCTGGACCTGCACGTGATGACCAAGCCCGACCTGACGCCGGTGACCGACGCCGACCAGGCCGTGGAGGAGGCGATCCGGCGCACGCTGTCGCGGGCCCGCTCCCGGGACGCGGTCACCGGCGAGGAGCACGGCACCACCGGCCACAGCCAGCGCCGCTGGATCATCGACCCGATCGACGGCACGAAGAACTTCGTGCGCGGCGTGCCGGTGTGGGCGACGCTGATCTCTCTCGTCGTCGACGACGAGGTGGTGGTGGGCGTCGTGTCCGCCCCGCAGCTGCAGCGTCGCTGGTGGGCGGCCAAGGGCAGCGGCGCCTGGACCGGCCGCTCCCTGCTCAAGGCCACCGCCTGCCGGGTCTCCGACGTACGCCGCCTGGAGGACGCCTCGCTCTCCTACTCGTCGCTGTCGGGCTGGGACGAGCGCGGCCGGCTCGACGACTTCCTGTCGCTGATGCGCCGCTGCTGGCGGACCCGCGCCTACGGCGACTTCTGGTCCTACATGCTGCTCGCCGAGGGGGCCGTCGACCTGGCCGCCGAGCCCGAGCTGGCCGTGCACGACATGGCCGCGCTCGACGTGATCGTGCGCGAGGCCGGTGGGCGGTTCACGTCGATGGACGGCACCCCCGGCCCGTTCGGCGGCAACGCGCTCGCCTCGAACGGACACCTCCACGAGGCGGCGCTGGCGTTCCTCGGGGCGCTCGCCGACGACGACACCGACGCCGACTGGCCGGCCACCGGCCCGGGGTCCGTCTCCGACCTGCGCCAGCACCGCACCCGCCCGGTCGCCGACGACCGGCCCGGGCCTCCTCCGGGGCACTGACCCGCCCCGTGCACCGTCGCCCACCGGTCGGACGGACCGGCGTCGACCCTGGTCAGGTGCGGGGATCCGTCGTACCGTTCGCAGCATCGACGGATGCACCGAGACCCGAGTCGAACAGCGGAGGTGGCGCCATGCGGATCAGCGACGTGCTCAAGGCCAAGGCCAGCCAGGAGGTCGTCACCATCGCTCCGGAGGCGGGGGTGCGTGACCTGCTCGCCACCCTCGGCGAGCACAACATCGGTGCCTGCATCGTCAGCTTCGACGGCGGCGCCACCGTCGCGGGCATCGTCAGCGAGCGCGACGTCGTGCGGCACCTGCACTCCGACGGCACCGTCATCAACAACACCGTCGGCGCGATCATGACCGAGACCGTCGAGACGTGCGCCCCCGACGACCAGCTCGACGACGTCATGCAGACGATGACCGACCACCGCATCCGACACCTGCCGGTGTGCCAGGACGGCCGCCTCGTGGGCGTGGTCAGCATCGGCGACGTGGTCAAGCACAAGATCGGCCAGCTGCAGTTCGAGCGCGACCAGCTCGACCACTACGTGAACCAGAGCTGACGGGTCAGCCCGGGCTCAGCCTCAGCTCAGGTGCCGCAGAACGTGCGGTAGCGCCCGAAGTCGTCGGGTGCCGGGTCGGCGTACCGCTCGAGCCCGGGCCGCGCCTCGAACGGCCGCAGCACCGCCTCGAGCAGCTCGTGGAGAGGTTCCAGGTCGCCGGCGGTCGCCGCGGCCAGCGCCTCCTCCACCAGGTGGTTGCGCGGCACGTAGACGGGGTTGACGCGGTCCATCGCCCGTGGGTCGGGGTCGCGCTCACGCCACCGGGCCAGCCAGTCGTCGAACGCCGGCAGGTCGAGCACTCGGCCGCGGACCGGCTCGGCGTCGCCGCGGGCAGCCGCGGCGAGTCCGCGGAAGAACGAGGTCCAGTCGGCGTGACCGGACTCGAGCAGCGCGAGCAGCTCGGCGACCAGCCCACGGTCGACCGGGCCGTCGAGGCCGAGCTTGGCCCACACGCCGCCCGCCCACGCCTCCTGGTAGCGGCCGGTGAAGGTCTCCAGCACCTCGACGGCGTCGGCGATCGCCCGCTCCTCGTCGTCGTGCAGCAGCGGCAGCATCGCCTCGGCCAGCCGTGCGAGGTTCCACTGGGCGGCCGCCGGCTGGTTGCGGTAGGCGTAGCGGCCGCCCTCGTCGATCGAGCTGAACACGACCGCCGGGTCGTAGGCGTCGAGGAACGCGCAGGGCCCGTAGTCGATGGTCTCGCCGGAGATCGTCATGTTGTCGGTGTTCATCACGCCGTGCACGAAGCCGATCAGCATCCACTGCGCCACCAGCCCGGCCTGCGCGGCGACCACCGCGTCGTACAGCGCCAGGTGGGGGTGCTGTGCCGCCGCGGCGGCCGGGTGGTGGCGGGCGATGGCGTGGTCGGCGAGCCGGCGCAGCAGGTCGACGTCGCCGCTGGCCCGGGCGTACTGGAAGCTGCCCACCCGAAGGTGGCTGCTGGCCACCCGGGCGAGCACCGCTCCCGGCAGCACGGTCTCGCGCTGCACGGCCCGGCCGGTCGCCACCACCGCCAGCGCCCGGGTCGAGGGGACGCCGAGCGCGTGCATGGCCTCGCTGACGACGTACTCGCGCAGCATCGGCCCGACCGCCGCCCGGCCGTCGCCGCCGCGGGCGAACGGGGTGCGGCCCGACCCCTTGAGGTGCAGGTCGCGCAGCGCACCGTCGGCGTCGCTCAGCTCGCCGAGCAGCAGCGCCCGGCCGTCGCCCAGCCGGGGCGAGTAGCCGCCGAACTGGTGACCGGCGTAGGCCTGCGCGACCGGCCTGGCCTCGCTCGGCACCGTGGTGCCGAGCAGCAGCCCGAGGTCGTCGCGCAGCGCCGCGGCGTCCAGCCCGAGGTCGCCGGCGAGCTGCTCGTTGAGGACCAGCAGTCGCGGATCGGGGGCGTCCTCGCCACGCCACGGCACGGCCAGCTCGGGCAGCTCGCGGGCGAACCGGTCGCCGAGCCGGAGGCTGGAGGAGGGGGCCACGCTCACTCCGTCGAGGCTACGGGCGGAGTCCTAGCGAGTGGGAGGCACGCCCTAGGGTGGTCGCCATGGACAAGCCTGAGATCGACTTCCCCGACTTCGACCCGCCCGCCGACCTCGTGGTCACCGACGTCACCGTGGGCGAGGGCGCCGAGGCCACCGCCGGGTCCACGGTCTCCGTGCACTACGTCGGCGTCGCCCACTCCACCGGCGAGCAGTTCGACGCCTCCTACGACCGCGGCCAGCCCCTGCAGTTCCGGCTCGGCATCGGCCAGGTCATCTCCGGGTGGGACCAGGGCGTGCAGGGCATGAAGGTCGGCGGCCGCCGCCAGCTCGTCATCCCGCCGCACCTGGGCTACGGCGACCGCGGCGCCGGCGGTGTGATCAAGCCCGGCGAGACGCTGATCTTCGTCGTCGACCTGCTCGGCGTCAGCTGACCTGCGCCTCGGCAACTTCGACGAGTCACCAGGGAAGACCGTCGTCGGCGCCCTCGGCGGGCTGGTCGCTGACCCGGGCCGCGACCGCGCCGAGCGCGACGACGTCACCGGTCACGAGCTGGCGGCCGCGCCTGGTCTCGACCTCGCCGTTGACGCTCACCGCGCCGGCGGCCAGGACGGGCTTGGCGTCGGCGCCGGTCTCCACCAGGTTCGCCAGCTTCAGGAACTGGCCGAGCCGGATCGACTCGTCGCGGATCGGGACGTCGTAGGGATCGCTCACGCGTCGCATTCTCCCGCAGCTTCGAGGGTTGGGACTCACGGGAGTGGGGAAGCCTGCCGTCCGTGACCCGCCGCACCCCTCTTCCCCTGCGTGCGCGGTCCGGTCCTGCTGCCAGCCTGATCGTCGGCCTGCTCGCCACCGCCGGGCTGACCGGCGGCTGCCAGGCCCTGGACGGAGATGAGCTGGCGTCGCCCCGCCCCGGCGAGGTCATCGAGCAGACACCCGGAATGTCGCCGACCGACGACTTCCCCTTCGAGGTCGTCGTCCCCGACGGCATCGTCGAGCTCGCCGTCTCACAGCCGTTCCCGCTCCTGCCGAAGACCAGGCACCCTGGCGTCGAGACCCTGCGGGCCCCGGAAGGGCACCGGTTCGTCGGAGTCGCCTGGGATGCCAGGTCCAATCCCCTCCCGTACGACATCGAGGAGGCCATGTCCGGTGTCGAGGCGAGCGCGATCCCGTGGGAGGTGCCGCGCGTCCCGGCCGGACTCGCTCTCGAGGTCGAGGGACTGGGCGAGGTCGAGCTGCCCCCCCAGAGTCTCGGCATGACCGGCGACGACGGTGCCGCCTACGTGGTGGTCCCCGACGACGCAGCCCTGACCCTCCTGGTCACCTACGACGGGGTGACCCAGTCGCTCCCGGTGCCCGCGCAGAGCGCCGGCACCAGTAGTCCGCCCGAGCCGGGCCGCGCCGCACCCCTCTACGACCTGGTCGAGCAGTACTCCGCGCAGCCGCACGGCGACACCTACGCCAGCTGCCCGGTCCCTGACATCCTGGAAGGCCGGGGCCTGGACTCGCTCTTCCTCTGCAGTGCCGACAAGGTCTGGTCACTGCCGTACCTGAGCGGTCGCGGCTGGGCGCCCCCCGGACGGACCTGGCTGGTCGTCGAGGCCCGGATGAGCTTGCAACACCTGTACCACCTCGGTGACGGTGGGCACACCGACTACCGCACCCGATCGGTGTCGTGGTCCGCCACGCTCGACGGCCGGCCGCCGAGCCACCGGTCCCGAGTGGAGTCGAGCACGGCCGAGCACGAGCGATGGCGACTGGTGTTCTCGGTCCCGGAGCGCCGCCGCTACGAGCTCGGCTTCGAGGCGACCTACGCCGGCACGGCGGTCCCACCGAACCGCACCGCCGCCCCCCGGCGTGTGCGGGTCCCGGTGTCCGGCAGCGTCCGGGTGAGCCCGGTGCCGCATGACTGACCGGCTCCGGGGCCGAGTCGCCCAGCGCGGCTCAGTGCACGAGCCCGCTGACGGCGTGGATCAGCACGCCGACCAGGCCACCGACGATCGTGCCGTTGATCCGGATGAACTGCAGGTCGCGGCCGACGTGCAGCTCGATGCGCCGGGCCGCCTCCTTGCCGTCCCACCGCTCGATCGTGTGGGTGATCACCGCGGTGACCTCGGCGCCGTAGCGCTCGACGCCGAAGACCACGGCGTCGGCGAGGATCCCGTCGATCCGGGCGCGCAGGCGGTCGTCGGCGACCAGGCGCTCGGCGAACGAGCGCAGCTCGGCGAGCAGCCGCGCCCGGACCGCGCCGTCGGGGTCCTGCAGCGACGCCGTGAGCACCCGGCGCAGCGCGTTCCACAGCGAGACGCTCGACGCGAGCACCTGCGGGTGGTCGAGCAGCCGTTCCTTGAGACGCTCGGTGCGCTCCCGGGTCTCGGGGTCCTCCAGCAGGTCGTGGGCCAGCTTGGCCAGCATCGAGTCCAGCGCCTCCCGGGCGTGGTGGCGCGGGTCCTCGCGGATGTCGGCGACCCAGCGCACCAGCTCCACGTGGATGCGGGAGGTGACGGCCTCGTTGAGCCGCGTCGGCGCCCACCACGGTGCCCGCTCCCCCAGGATCTCGGTGACCGTGTCGGGGTTCGCGCTCAGCCAGCCGTGCAGCTCCATCAGCGCCAGGTCGACCAGGCCGTGGTGCAGGTCGTCCTCGAGCACCTCGGTGAGCAGTCCGCCGAGCAGCGGGGCGATCGGCTCCTCGCGGAAGCGAGGGACCAGCGCGTCGGCGATCAGGCTCTCGACGTGCTCCTCGCGCACCCGGCGCAGCGCGACCACCGTCACCTCCGACGCCTCGTCGACGACCCGTTGCGCGTGGGCGGGCTCGCGCAGCCAGTGGCCCACGCGCAGCGAGACCGTGGCGGCGGCGACGCGGTCCCGGACGATCTCCTCGTGCAGGAAGTTCTCACCCACGAACTCCTGCAGGCCCCGACCCAGCTCGTCCTTGCGCTTGGGGATCAGCGCGGTGTGCGGCACCGGCAGCCCGAGCGGGTGGCGGAACAGGGCGGTCACCGCGAACCAGTCGGCGATCGCGCCGACCATCGAGGCTTCCGCGCCCGCGTTGACGTAGCCCCAGAAGCCGTCGGCGCCGAGCGTCAACAGGTAGACCACCGCCGCCAGCAGCAGCAGGCCGACCGCGACCGTGCGCATCCGGCGCAGGGCGCGCCGGCGGACCGCGTCCTGGCCGGGGTCCAGGCTGATCAGCGGCCCCGGCGCTGCCGCGTCGGAGGAGCGGCGGGTCTGGTCGGTCGGCATGGCACTCATCGCGGCGATTGTCGCTCACGACCGCGCACGCTGGGGAGGGAGCAGGCGTGCGGCCGTGCCAGAATGCCCGCCATGTCGCGCACGGTGATCACATTCGGCACCTTCGATGTCTTCCACGTGGGACATCTGAGGGTCATCGAGCGTGCCGCGTCGTTGGGTGACCGCCTGGTCGTCGGGGTCTCCGCCGACGCGCTCAACCTCCGCAAGAAGGGCCGCGAGCCGGTGTTCAGCCAGGCGGAGCGGCTCGAGATCGTCGCCGCCCTGAAGCCGGTCGACGAGGTCTTCGTGGAGGAGAGCCTCGAGCTGAAACGTGACTACATCACCAAGTACGCCGCCGACGTCTTGGTGATGGGCGACGATTGGGCCGGCCGTTTCGACGAGTTCCGCGACATCTGCGAGGTCGTCTACCTGGCTCGCACGCCGGCCATCTCCACCACCGCGCTGATCGAGAAGATCGCGGCCACCCCCTGACCCTCGGGAGACCTCTTGCGACGAACAACCGCTGCCATCCTGCTGATCCTCGGAGTCTCGGTGGCAGGACTGCCCGGCCTGCCCGCGACCGCCGCCACCGGTGCCGCCCCGGCGTCCGTCACCACCCTCACCGACCCGACGTCCGATGCCCTCGGCACTCCCGGTGAGCTCACCGCCGACGAGGCCCGCGCCGCGCTGGCCGAGGTCATCGACCTGGTCGAGCCGAACGGTCCCGGTGCCCGGGTCGACGGCCGGCTGCCCCGGGTCGACCTCACTCTCGCGATGCGCGACCTCGCTCGCGCGCTGCCGTCGCTGACCGGCCGCGACCGCGAGCAGGCCGAGGCGCTGCTCGCCCGGCCCACCCAGGGAGCCAGCGACCCGTACGGCTTCGGCTACACCACCCGCGCGGTGAACAAGTGCGCGAAGAAGATCTGCATCCACTGGGTGAAGAGCACCACGGACGCACCACCCAGCAAGAAGTGGGTCAAGAAGTCGCTGAAGGTGATGAACCGGGTCTGGCGCCACGCGGTCGGCAAACTGGGCTACCGCAAGCCCCCGAGCGACGGCAAGCGCGGCCCCGGGCGCGGCAAGCTCGACGTCTACCTCAAGGATCTCTACAGCGCCGGAGCCTACGGCTTCTGCGCAGCCGAGCGCCGCGCCGGCCGCGGCGGCGCTTCGGGCTACTGCGTCCTCGACAACGACTTCGCCGAGTCGCAGTACGGCGCGCCGCCCATGAAGAGCCTCAAGGCCACCGCCTCCCACGAGTTCTTCCACGCCGTCCAGTTCGGCTACGACTACGCCGAGGACCGCTGGCTGCTGGAGTCCACGGCCACCTGGATGGAAGAGCGCTTCGCCGACAGGGTCAACGACAACCGCCAGTACTTCCCCGCCGGCCAGCTCGGCAAGCCCAGGAGCTCGCTGGACGCGTTCGACCAGACGACAGGCAACCAGTACGGCAACTGGGTGTTCTGGGAGTACCTCAGCCAGCGCCGCGGCGTCGGCATCGTGAAGAAGATGTGGCAGCGCGTCCAGCCCACCCGACGCGGCAACCCCTACTCGGTGAAGGCGCTCCGCGGCCTCCTCGGCAAGCGTTTCGTGCGCACCCTCGCCGCCTACTCGGCAGCCAACACCGCGCCGGCGCGCTACTACTCCGAAGGCAAGGCCTGGCCGGCGGCGCCGGTGGCGAAGAAGTGGAAGCTCGGCAAGACCTCTCGCAAGGCCGCCTACCAGGTGAAGCTCAACCACCTCTCCTCGAGCAGCGTCAAGGTCAAGACCGGCAAGGGTCTCAAGGGCAAGCGGTGGAAGCTGCGGGTCCGCCTCAACGGGCCGGCCCGCGGCGGCAGCCCCGCGGCGTACGTCACGGTCAAGCCGCGCAAGGGCAAGGCACGCCACACCCTGGTGAAGCTCAACCGCAAGGGGGACGGGGCGGCGGCGGTCGCGGTCCGCAGCGGGCGGACGAAGCACGTGACGGTCACCCTGGTCAACGCCAGCACCCGCTACCGGTGCAAGCGGGGCACGACCTTCGCGTGCGCCGGCAAGCCCCTCGACCAGAAGAAGCCCTTCAAGTTGAGGCTGAACATCGTCAAGGCCAAGCGGCGCTGAGCCGAGTCGATTCGCCGGTCTGGGAGGTCAGTGGAAGCCGTGCCGCGCCAGCGGCGCGAGCAGCACACTCTCCTCCCAGGCCAGGTGGGAGCGCATCGTGTCGTCGAGCAGGTCGACCGCGCGCCGCAGCTCGGGCAGCCCGTCGGGCCCCGACACGACCGCGACCAGCGCCCGGTCGACCTCGTCCAGCACCCGGGCGATCACGAGGTGCTCCTCCTCCAGCCGGTCCACCACCGGGGCGAGGCCGGGCTCGCGCGACCGCAGGTGCGGGAACATGCTGGTGTCCTCGATGGTGTGGTGCGTGGTGACCACCCGGCAGTAGGACTCGCAGTAGGCCCCCAGCGTCCAGTTGTTCTGCCGCATCGTCATCTCGTTGATCAGCGACCGAGCCCGCCCGGCGTCGACACTGCCGGCCTCGACCTGCCCGATGAGCGCGTGCAGCTGCTCGAGCTCGGCACGCAGGTGGTCGTGGACGTCGACCAGGTGCTGCGCGGTGGCCCGCTCATGGTCGGTCCAGGCCGGCTCCGGACCCTCGAAGCGGTACGCCGGGCGGGTGCGCTCGTCCCAGGGCGCACGGTCGGCGCGGCGCCGGCCGTCGTCGGGGGTGGGCCGCACCGCCCGCGACACCGCCACCCGCTCCGGGGACGGTGCGGCGGCGGCCGGCTCCGGCACCATCGCCGGCGACCCGGCCCGTGCGGCGTCCACGAGCTGCCGCACCGCGGGCGCCACCTCGGCGCCGAAGCGGCGTACCTCGTCCGGGTCGTCGGTGGCCAGCAGGAACGTGCTGATGCCGTGCTCGAGGGTGAGCCCGGCGAGCTGCTCGGCCCAGTCGGCGGCCGAACCGACCAGCCCGGGTTCGCCCGCGCCGGCGGCCGGGTTGACGTTGTAGAGCCGGCGGATCGCGGCAGGCTCGCGTCCGGCGGCGAGCGCCGCCTCGTCGATGCGGCCGTTGCGCTCGGCCAACGTCTGCGGCGGCACGTAGGCCATGCTCGGCAGCCAGCCGTCGGCCAGCCGCCCGGTGAGCGCGAGCATCCGCGGCCCGATGGCCCCGAGCCAGATCTCGACGGGGTGCGCGGGCGCGGGCCCGGGGTGCACGCCCTGCACCTGGTAGTGCTCGCCGGCCACCCGCACCGAGCGCTGCGTGGTGTCCCACGCGCCGCGGACGACCGCGATCGCCTCCTCCAGGGCGGCCACGGCCTCGCCGGGGCTGCGCCGGTCGCCGCCCGCGGCGGCGATCGCGTCCCAGAAGGCGCCCGCGCCCAGCCCCAGCTCGACCCGGCCGCGGCTGAGCAGGTCGAGGCTGGCCACGGTCTTGGCGAGCACGAACGGCGGCCGCAACGGAAGGCTGGCCACGTTGGGGGCCACCCGCAGGCTCGAGGTGCGTGCGAGCACGGTGGCCAGCAGCGCGAACACGTCGAGGAACCGGGCCTGGTAGGGGTGGTCCTGCACTGTGACCAGCTCGAGCCCGGCGACCTCGGTGAGCGAGGCCAGCTCGAGCACCCGGTCGGGCGCCGCGGCGTCCGGGGTGAGGAAGGTGCCGAACTGGAGGTCGTGGCCGTAGTCGGTCATGTCGTCCATCCTGCCGGGCGTCGCGATGGCCGCGGTGACCGCGGTGACCGCGGTGACCGCCAGCCACTAGCCTGGCCGGGTGGCAGAGCGCAGCGGAGACGCCGGCGGGCGACCCCGGGTGGCGCTGGCGCTGGGCAGCGGCGGGGCCCGTGGCTATGCCCACATCGGCGTGGTGCAGGTGCTGGAAGAACGTGGCTACGACGTGGTCACCATCGCCGGCACCTCGATGGGGGCGCTGGTCGGTGGGCTGCACGCGGCGGGTGTGCTGCCGGCGTACACCGAGTGGGCAGTGGGCCTGACCCAGCGCGACGTGCTGCGGCTGCTCGACCCGTCGTTGAAGGCGCCGGGGGCGATCCGGGCGGAGAAGATCCTGGCCCGGGTGGGCGAGCTGCTCGAGGGACGCCGCATCGAGGACCTGCCGATCCCGTTCACCGCGGTCGCCACCGACCTGCTGGCCCGCCGCGAGGTGTGGTTCCAGCGCGGGCCGGCCGACGTGGCGATCCGCGCCTCGATCGCGCTGCCGTCGTTCATCACGCCGGTGATGGTCAACGGGCGGCTGCTCGCCGACGGGGGCCTGATGAACCCGATCCCGCTGGCGCCCACGGCCTCCGCCCACGCGGACCTGACCGTGGCGGTGTCCCTGGGCGGCGAGCCGGCCGGTCCGTCGGAGCGGGTGCTGGTGCAGGAGTCGGCCGAGCCGCGGCCGGTGGAGGAGTGGCTCGACCGGTTCCGGCGCAGCGCCGCCCAGGTGATGGAGCGCGATCTGGTACGCCGGGTGGCGACCCGCCTGGCCGGCGTACGCGGTGCTTCGGCCGAGGCGGTCGCAGAGGGCACCGCGAAGGGCACCGCGGAGGCGGAGCTGATCGAGGACGTCGTCGGCGAGCTGGTCGAAGGCACGGTCGCGGGCGCCCTGCCCGGTGCGGACGCGCTCGGGGCGCTGCCGTCGGGGCTGAGGATGCTCGACGTCATGGAGCTCTCGCTCGACACGCTGCAGAGCGTGGTCACGCGCTATCGCCTCGCGGGCTACCCGCCGGACCTGCTGGTCACGGTCCCGAAGACCGCCTGCCGCACCCTGGACTTCCACAAGGCCACCGAGATGATCGCCCTGGGCCGCGAGCTGGCCGAGGCGGCCCTGGACCAGCACGAGGCCGCCCAGCAGGGGTAGCCGACCCGTCACTGATTCCCGCCGTTCTGCGGCGTGTCGGGGAACGATCGACGGCTCGCCGGACGGGCGAGACTCGGCGCTAGTCGCCCCAGCCCATCGGGAAGACCTCGAAGGTGGCGGCGAGGGCGGCGCCGCCTTCGAGTCGCTGAGCGGCCTGCCGGGCGAAGCCCTCGAGGAACTCGCGGGGGTCGAAGTTCTCCCAGCCCAGGCCGTCGAGGTAGGCGCGGTGGGCCTCGAGGGAGGCGACGCCGGCGTCGAAGGTGGCGGTGGTGTCGACCGCGTGGGTGGCCTGCGGCGAGCCGGCCGCCCAGACCTCGCGGACACCGTCCCAGGGTTGCAGCCCGTCGGGGGCGAGCTGGTCGGGGAAGACCCAGCGGTTCCCCGCGTCGCGGACCGCGTCGACCACCGCGCGGCCGACGGCGATGTGGTCGGCCTGGTTGAGGTTGCGCCCGCCCCAGGTCTCCCGGAAGTTGCCGGTGACCACGATGTCGGGGCGATGGCGGCGCACAGCCTCCGCGATGGCGCTGCGCAGCGGCAGGCCGTACTCGACCACGCCGTCGCGGAAGCCGAGGAACTCCACGGTGTCGACGCCGACGATCCGCGCGGACTCGACCTGCTCGGCCTCCCGCACCCGGCGGCACTCGTCGGGGTGCAGGCCGTCGATGCCGGCCTCGCCACTGGTGACCATGCAGTAGGCTACGCGCTTGCCCTGTCCGGTCCAGCGGGCGACGGCGGCGGCCGCGCCGAACTCGAGGTCGTCGGGGTGGGCCACGACGCACAGGGCGCGGTCCCAGTCCTCGGTGAGCGGTGGCAGCGGTGCGGGCGTGTCGGCGGTCATCTCACCCAGCCTGCCACGAGCGGGTGTCCCGGGTCAGCCCTGTTGCCGGGGACCAGGCTCGTGGCGGCCCTCGGCGTCCTCCGGTCGACCGTCGGCGTTCTCCGGTCGGTCGTCGGGGTGCTCGGGGTGCAGCCGCTGGACGACCTTCGCGACCTCGCGACGCAGCACCTTGCCCATCAGGTTGGTGGGCAGCTCGGGCACGTGTACGAACCGGCGCGGCACCTTGTAGCCGGTCAGCACCTCGCGGGAGTGGCGCTCCAGATCCTCGAGGTCGATGTGGCGGCCCTCGTGGGGCTGGACCGCGGCGACGACCTGCTCACTGCCCCCGGCCGCGGGCATGCCCACCACCGCGACGTCGGCGACGGAGTCGTGGCGGCGCAGCACCGCCTCGACCTCGCTGGGATAGACGTTGAAGCCGCCGGTGATGATGACCTCCTTGAGCCGGTCGACGACGGTGAGGAACCCGTCGTCGTCCATGGTCACGATGTCGCCGGTGCGGAACCAGCCGTCGTGGAAGGCCTTGGCGGTCTCGTCGGGGAGGCCGCGGTAGCCGGCGAAGACCTGCGGTCCGCGCACGAGCAGCTCGCCCCGCTCACCGCGCGGCACGTCGCGCTCGAGATGGTCGGGGTCGGCGATGCGGATCTCGACGTCGGGGAACGGCACCCCGATGCAGCCGGGCCGGCGGCCGGGGCTCATCGGGTTGCCGACGACGACCGGGGAGGTCTCGGTGAGCCCGTAGCCCTCGACGAGCAGCCCGCCGGTGGCGGCCTCCCACCGGGCGACCAGGTCGGCGGGCAGCGACATCGCCCCGGAGAGGGCGTAGCGGATGCCCTGCAGGGACACCTGGCGGCGCTCTGCCTCGGCGACGATCCGCTCGTAGAGCGGAGGAACGGCGGGAACGAACGACGGCACGTCGCGCTTGATCGCGTCCATGAGCAGACCGATCTCAGGGCGTGGCAGCAGCACGAGCCGGGCGCCGAGGCTGATGCCGAACAGCACGCCGATGGTGAGCCCGTAGGCGTGGAACAGCGGCAGGGCGAGCAGGAACGACTCGCGGCCCTCCTGCAGCCCGGGCACCCAGGCGCGGCCCTGGACGACGTTCGCGACCAGGTTGCGATGGGTGAGCGGGACGCCCTTGGGCACCCCGGTGGTTCCGGAGGTGTAGAGCAGCAGCGCGACGTCCTCGGCGGTGGGTGCCGGGTGGGCGCTGTCGAGCGGCGGCGAACCGGCCAGGTCGCGGAAGGGGATCGTGCTGGGCGCCGGGGCGGTCAGCTCGGCGCGCGCGGCCCTGGCCTTGGCGATCGGCAGTCGCAGGGCGACCCGCTTGGCGAGCGGCAGCTCGTCGGTGAGGTCGACGGAGACGACGTGGTCGAGGGCGGTGTCGGCGCGCAGCTGGTCGACGACCGGCACCGCCTTGTCCCACACGATCGCGACCTTGGCGCCGTGGTCGACGAACGGGTGGCGCAGCTCGGCGGCGGTGTAGAGCGGGTTGTGCTGGACCGCGATCGCCCCGAGCCGCAGCACGGCGTAGAACGCGATCACGTTCTGCGGGCAGCTCGGCATCAGCAGCGCGACGCGGTCACCGGGACCGACCCCGAGCATCCGGAGCCCCTCGGCGACGCGCTGCACGCGGTCGCCGAGCCGGGCGTAGGTGGTGCTGCGTCCGATGAAGTCCAGGGCCGGACGGTCGCCGTGCGCGGCGAGGGTGCGGTCGAGCTGGTCCAGCAGCGTGGTGCTGCCGTAGTCGAGGTGGGCCGGGACCCCGGGTCCGTAGGACGCGACCCAGACGGGCTCCTGCGCTGCCACTGCTCTCCTCCCCGCCGGGGACGGGGGTGTCTCCGGCACCGCTCAACCTACCGCCCGCCCGTCGCCCCTCCCCGCGGCTCCTGGGGATCCTAGGATGGCCCGGCTCGCCGTCGCCGCTCCCGAGGTGCCCTGCCGATGACCCGAACACCGGACCCCACGCCGGACCCGATCCGCGAGGCGCACTCGCAGTGGGTCCGGCACGGCTGGGCCGACGCCGCCGACGGGATGGCGATGGTGACCAGCCTGGTCCGGGCGCAGCAGCTGCTGATGGAGCGGATCGACGCGGTGCTGCGCCCGCTCGGGCTGACCTTCGCCCGCTACGAGGTGCTGCGACTGCTGTCGTTCACCCGCTCGGGGGCGCTGCCGATGACGCGGCTCGGCTCGCTGCTGCAGGTGCACCCGACCAGCGTCACCAGCGCCGTCGACCGGCTGCAGGCGCAGGGGTACGTCGACCGGGTGCGCGACGACGCCGACCGGCGGGTGGTGCGGGCCGCGATCACCGACGCCGGCCGAGACATCGTGGAGGCCGCCACCGACGGTCTCAACGAGGTCTTCCGCGACCCCGGCCTCTCCCCCGACGACGTGTACCGCCTCACCGAGATGCTCACGATCCTGCGCGCCAGCGCCGGCGACACGGTCGCGCCGACCGGTCGATCGTTCCCCGACACGCCGCAAGAGCGCGGGAATCGGTGACGCCTCGGCGAGCAAGCCCCACTCCCGCGACTGCTGGGAGGGGCGCGAGTCTTCCCCTAGTTAGTTGGACGTCCTAGTATTGGTGCATGCCTGAGCTCCACGTGCCCACGAACCCGGTCCGACTCGTGACCGCCTCCAGCCTGTTCGACGGCCACGACGCCTCGATCAACATCATGCGGCGGATCTTCCAGAGCCAGGGGTGCGAGGTGATCCACCTCGGCCACAACCGCTCGGTGCAGGAGGTCGTCGACGCCGCGCTCGAGGAGGACGTGCAGGGCGTCGCGGTCTCGTCGTACCAAGGCGGGCACGTGGAGTACTTCGAGTACCTCGTCGAGCTGCTGCGCGCCAACGGCGCCGGACACGTCAAGGTCGTCGGGGGCGGCGGCGGGGTGATCGTGCGCGACGAGATCGAGCGGCTGCGCAGCTCCGGCGTGACGATCTTCTCCCCCGAGGACGGCCAGCAGATGGGCCTGGTCGGCATGGTCAACTCGGTGGTCCGCGACTGCGACGTCGACCTGTGGCGAGACGGCGCCGTCGGCGCCGACGAGGTGCTCAGCGGCGAGCGGCGGGCGGTGGCCCGCGCGATCACCGGCGTCGAGCAGGGCCGGCTCGGCGACGACGTCCTCGAGCGGCTGCGCGCCGCTGCGGCCTCGCACGCCACGCCGGTGCTCGGCATCACCGGCACCGGCGGCTCGGGCAAGTCCTCGCTCACCGACGAGCTGGTCCGCCGGTTCCGGGTCGACCAGCAGGACAAGCTGCGGGTCGCGGTCGTCGCCATCGACCCCACCCGCCGCAAGGGCGGCGGAGCGCTGCTCGGCGACCGGATCCGGATGAACGCGCTCGACGGGGACCGCGTCTACTTCCGCTCGCTGGCCACCCGCGGTGCGCACGAGGTGCCCGAGCACCTCCACGACGTGATCGCGGTGCTGAAGGCCGGCGGCTTCGACCTGGTCGTCATCGAGACCCCCGGCATCGGCCAGGGCGACGCGGCGATCGTGCCGTTCGTCGACCTCTCGATGTATGTCATGACGCCGGAGTACGGCGCCGCCTCGCAGCTGGAGAAGATCGACATGCTCGACTTCGCCGACGTCGTGGCGATCAACAAGTTCGAGCGCCGCGGCGCCGAGGACGCCCTGCGCGACGTCGGCCGCCAGCTGGTGCGCAACCGGGAGGCGTTCGGCAAGCAGCCCGCCGACATGCCGGTCTTCGGCACCTCCGCGGCCCGCTTCAACGACGACGGCGTCACCGCGCTCTACCAGCACCTGCGCGGGCTGCTCGCCGAGCGCGGCCTCCCCGTCGCCGAGGGCACCCTCGCCCACGTCGACGTGCGGCACTCCTCGAAGGTCGACCAGATCATCCCCGGCGAGCGGGTCCGCTACCTCGCCGAGATCGCCGAGACGGTCCGTGGCTACCACGCCCGCACCGAGGACCTCGTGGCCGCGGTGCGCCGGGTGCAGCAGCTCGAGGCGGCGCGCGCCGCGCTGGGCGAGCGCGACGCCGGCGACCTGCCCGCGGTGCTCGACGAGGCGCGGTCGGCGCTGCCGGCCGAGGCCCGCGACGCGCTGGCCGCGTGGCCGGCCACCGTCGAGGCCTACTCCGGCGACGAGCACACCGTCACCGTGCGCGATCGTCAGATCACCACCCGGCTCACCCGCGAGTCGCTGTCGGGCAACAAGGTGCCGCGGGTGGCCCTCCCCCGCTACGCCGACCACGGCGAGCTGCTGCGCTTCCTGCGCCGCGAGAACCTCCCGGGCCACTACCCGTTCACCGGCGGGGTGTTCGCGTTCAAGCGGGACAACGAGGACCCCGCGCGGATGTTCGCCGGCGAGGGCGACCCGTTCCGCACCAACCGCCGGTTCAAGCTGCTCTCCGAGGGGCAGCCGGCCACCCGCCTCTCGACCGCGTTCGACTCGGTCACCCTCTACGGCCGCGACCCCGACGAGCGGCCCGACATCTACGGCAAGGTCGGCACCTCCGGGGTCAGCGTCGCGACGCTCGACGACATGTCCGCGCTCTACGACGGCTTCGACCTGGTGGCGCCGAGCACCAGCGTCTCGATGACGATCAACGGACCGGCGCCGACCGTGCTGGCGTTCTTCCTCAACACCGTCATCGACCAGCAGGTCGAGAAGTTCCGCGCCGAGCACGACCGCGACCCGGACGACGCCGAGCGCGCCGAGCTGGCGGCGTACGCCGTGCAGACGGTGCGCGGCACGGTGCAGGCCGACATCCTCAAGGAGGACCAGGGCCAGAACACCTGCCTGTTCTCCACCGAGTTCTCGCTGCGCTGCATGGCCGACATCCAGCAGTGGTTCATCGACCAGGGCGTGCGCAACTTCTACTCGGTCTCGATCTCGGGCTACCACATCGCCGAGGCCGGGGCGAACCCGATCAGCCAGCTCGCGTTCACCCTCGCCAACGGGTTCACCTACGTCGAGGCCTACCTCGCCCGCGGCATGGACATCGACGACTTCGCCCCGAACCTGTCGTTCTTCTTCTCCAACGGCATGGACCCCGAGTACTCCGTGATCGGGCGCGTGGCGCGCCGCATCTGGGCGGTGGCGATGAAGGAGCGGTACGGCGCGAGCGAGCGCTCGCAGAAGCTGAAGTACCACGTGCAGACGTCGGGCCGCTCACTGCACGCGCAGGAGATGGACTTCAACGACATCCGCACCACGCTGCAGGCGCTGATCGCGATCTACGACAACGCCAACAGCCTGCACACCAACGCCTACGACGAGGCGGTGACCACCCCGGGCGAGGAGTCGGTGCGCCGGGCGCTGGCGATCCAGCTGATCATCAACCGCGAGTGGGGCCTGGCGATGAACGAGAACCCGCTGCAGGGGTCGTTCGTCATCGACGAGCTCACCGACCTGGTCGAGGAGGCGGTGCTGCGCGAGTTCGAGGCGATCAACGAGCGCGGCGGCGTGCTCGGCGCGATGGAGACCGGCTACCAGCGGGGCCGGATCCAGGACGAGTCGATGCTCTACGAGCACCGCAAGCACGACGGGTCGCTGCCGATCATCGGCGTCAACACCTTCCGCCGCCCGGACCGCGACGGGGAGGGCACCCCCGAGCACGTCGAGCTGGCCCGCGCGACCGAGGCGGAGAAGCGCTCCCAGCTCGACCGGGTGCACGCGTTCCAGGCCGAGCACTCGACCGAGGCCGAGGCCGCGCTGGCCCGGCTGAAGGAGGCGGCCACCTCCGGGGAGAACGTCTTCGCGGTGCTGATGGACGCCGCCCGGGTCTGCTCGCTGGGCCAGGTCACCGAGGCGTTCTTCGAGGTCGGCGGGGCCTACCGGCGGAACGTCTAGTCACCCCACGACCTTGCCCGCTCCTCCGCTGCGCTCCCCCGCGGACAAGCCCGCGGGGGCCCCGACGTCTCGGGCTGGTCGGGCTCGCAGAACCTCATGGAAGATGCATGACTGACGCCGACCCAGCCTGCGAGCGGGAGCGACCGCGTGTATCGAAACCTACGACTGGAGGTTCATGAACATCCGCCCCGCCGTGCGCGTCGTCTCCCTGGTCCCCTCGATCACCGAGGCGCTGGCCACGGTCCGACCCGAGGCGCTGGTCGGTGCGACCGACTGGTGCACCCACCCGGCGGACCTCGACGCCCGCGGCGTCACCCGGGTGCGGGGCACCAAGAACCCCGACCTGGCCGCGATCCGCGCGCTCGAGCCCGACGTGGTGGTGGCCAACAAGGAGGAGAACCGCGAGCTCGACGTACGCCGGCTGCGCGAGGCCGGCGTCCGGGTCTGGGTGAGCGAGATCGAGACCGTCCCCCAGGCCGCCGCGGCGTACGACGAGCTGTTCGGCGAGGTGCTCGGCTGGCCGGCGCCGGGGTGGCTGGAGCAGGTCCGCGACCGGTGGTGCGGGCCGCTGCCGCCGGTGCGGGCCCGGGTGGCGATCCCGGTGTGGCGCGACCCGTGGATGGTCGTCGGCAGCCGCACCTTCACCGGCGACCTGGCGCGCCGGCTCGGCTGGGAGAACGTCTTCGCCGCCCACGAGGACCGCTACCCCCGCGTCGAGGTCGCCGAGATCGAGGGGGCCCGGCCCGACGTGGTGCTGCTGCCCGACGAGCCCTACCGGTTCACCGACGCCGACGGGCCCGAGGCGTTCACGACCGCGACCGAGCTGGTGAGCGGTCGGCTGCTCACGTGGTACGGCCCGTCGCTGGTGGAGGCCGCCGACCGGCTCGGCTGACCTCGTCGCCGGCCGGGCGGCTCACCGCTGCCGCAGCGTCGCCCAGACCCGCTTGCCGAGGCCGACCGGGACCACGCCCCACTCGACCGAGAGGGCCCCGACCACGGTGAGGCCGCGGCCGCTCTCGTCGGCGCCCGACGCCTCGCGCGGGGACGGGTCGCGGGACTCCTCGTCGACCACCGCCACCAGCACGCCGTCGGGGCCGTCGGGACGCAGCTCGAGCGCCGCGGAGCCGCCGCCGTGGGTGAGCGCGTTGGTGGCCAGCTCGCTGACCACCAGGTCGACGTCGTCGGCGAGACCGGGCAGCCCCCAGCGTTCGAGGTGGGCGCGGGCGAACCTGCGGGCGGCAGCGACCTCGCGAGGGGTGTCGAGGGTGAGCCGGACCTGGAGGGGCGCGTCGGTGACGCCGAACTCGGCGACCAGCAGCGCGACGTCGTCCTCGGAGCCCGGGCCCACGCGGGTGAGGATCTCGTCGGCCAGGCACTCGACGCCGCGGCCCGGCTCGGCGACCACCTGACGCACCAGGGCCGCCCGGGCCTCGCTCTGGTCGTCGGGGTAGCCGCCCCGTCGCTCGACCAGGCCGTCGGTGTAGACGACGATCCGGTCACCGGCCTTGGCCTGGCCCGCCGTGACCGGCCAGGTGGCGTCCGGCACGCCCAGCGGGGGGCCACCTTCGATGTCGGCCTCGGCGACGACGCCGTCGCGGCAGTAGACCGGGAGCGGGTGGCCGGCGCGGGCGAGGGCCACCTCGCCGGAGGCCGGGTCGAGGCTGACCAGGAAGCAGGTGACCAGCACGCCCTGCTCCTCGACCAGCCGGTTGGTGCGCTCGAGCGCGGCACCGATGCCGTGCCCCTCGGCCAGGTAGGCGTGCAGTCCCATGGAGATGCGGCCCATCACCGCGGCGGCGGCGATGCTGTGGCCCTCGACGTCGCCCACGACGAGGTTGACCCGGCCGTCGGGCCCGATCACCACGTCGTACCAGTCGCCGCCCACCTCCGCCCCGGTGGCCGCCGGTGCGTAGCGCACCGCGACCGCGACCCCGGGCAGCTGCGGCACCAGGCTGGGCAGCAGCGAGCGCTGCAGGGTGGCCGAGGTCGCCATCGCCGCGCGGGCGCGTCGCTGCAGCTCGGCGCGCGCCTGTCGCTCGGCGCGTTGCAGCCGCAGCCGCTCCAGCGTCGAGGCCAGCTGGTCGGCCGCCGCCGCCAGCGTGCTGCTGCGGACGGCGCAGCTGCCGAGGGGTTGCCGGCAGGCCAGCACCAGGCCGCCGCGGGTGCGCTCGGAGACGACCGGGAACGCCGCGAGCGCCGCGAGGTCGGGCAGCGCGCGCAGCAGCCGGGGGTGCCGCCGGGCCAGCTCGTCGGGGTCGACCAGCCAGACCGGCGCCCCGCTGGGCACCCCGACCGGCACTGCCAGCACCTCGTCGGTCAGCGCCGCCACCGCCGCCTCCCAGGCCGCGCGCTCCTCGCCGCCCGGCGGCAGCCGCTCGCCGCCGAGGGTGCGCAGCTCACCGTCCTCGGGGAGCAGCAGCGCGAGCATCACGGCGCCCGCGGGCATCGCGAGCAGCTCGTGCACGGCGGCGAGCGCCTCCTCGAGGGACCCGGCCCGGGCCAGGCGGGCCGTGGCCTGCTGCAGCGCCGCCATCTCGGCAGCGGCGCGCTCGGCCTCCTCGGTGGCGGCGACCTGCGCGGCGAACGCGCGGGCGTTGCTCACCGCGACCGCCGCGTGGGCGGCGACCGCCTCCACGAGCTCCTGCGCCTGCTCGCCGAACCGGCCCGGCTCGGAGTGGCCGAAGAGCAGCGAGCCGATCACCCCGCCGTCGCGGGCCACCACCGGCACCGCCAGGTAGGAGCGCAGCGGCAGGTGCCCCCGCGGGAGGCCGGCGAACCCGGGATGGGCGTGCAGGTCGTCGACCCGGACCGAGCCGCTGCCGGCGAAGGTCGGCTCGAACAACGCGGTGATGCGCGGGGCCGGCATGTGCGCGAACGACTCGACCTGCGCGCCGGAGAGCACGTGGAGCCGGTAGCCCTCGCCGGCCTCGTCGACGGTGTTGTAGAAGAAGGCCCCGAACGTGGCGCCGCTGACCGCGGTCGCGGTGTCGGTGACCGCCTGCAGCACGGCGCCGAGGTCGAGCTCGGAGTTGATGGTGGCCGCGAGCGAGGCGATGGACGCAGCGCCGACGGCGCCCCCGCCGCTGCCTGCCGCCACCTGTCCCCCTTGCTCCGGCCCGAGGCGGGGCGCACACTCGCGACACCCGGCGGCCCGAGCTCCGCTCCGCTGGTGGGACAAGAGTACGAGGTCCGGGGCCCGCCGGCGGTCGGGTTCGGCCAACTGCCGGCGGGCCTTCCGTGCCCCTTGTGCCGCGGCCCAGGAGCCTGGCGTCGCGCCGGGGCTCGTCGACCGGGCTCACCCCGGATCCGGGCTCAGATGAACAGCAGCTGCGCCCCGTCGGTGATCTCGATGAAGTCCGAGGCGCTGATGATGCCCTCGACCTCGTCGAAGAGGTCGTCCTCGGTCAGCTTCATCATGTCGGCCGACATCCGGCAGGCCCACAGGTGGCCACCGGAGTCGGCGATCTGCTGGAGGAACTCGGGCACCTCGGGCACCCCGAGGTCGGCGATCTGCTTCTTCATCATCTTCGTGGTCGCCGCCGTCACGCCGGGCATCCCTGCCAGACCCTGCGGCATCGAGACCCCGAACCTGCCCGGCGGGTGCATCGCGGTGTTGCCGATGTAGGAGAACTTCAGGTCGCCCATCGTCAACTTGTTGATCATGTCGAAGCCCCAGAACGTGAAGAACAGGTGCGTCTCCACGCCCTCCCCGAGCGCTGCGTTCGCGAGGATCAGGCCCGGGTAGGCCATGTCGAGGTTGCCCTTGGAGCAGATGATCGCGAGCTTGCGGTCGGTCTCGTCGTCGTCGAAGGACGGCACGATCGGGGTCTGGTCGGTGGTCATGGCGGTCTCCTCGACGCTCACACGCAGCCGCGGGGCTTGGGCAGGCCGGCGATGTAGGCCATCTTCTTGGCCGGCTTCTTGGGGAACAGCGTGAACAGCTGCTTGGTCGGGATGCCGGCGACGGTGGAGACCCGGCGCAGCGTCGCGGTCTCGCCCTGCTCGGGGAAGTCGCTGCGCAGGAACCTGATCGCGGCCCAGTGCTCGTCGGTCATGTCGACGCCGATCTGGGCGGCCAGCTCCTTGCCCAGCTCCTCGCTCCACTCGTCGTACACGGTCATGAAGCCCTCGTCGTCGACGTGCACCTCGTGTCCGCCGATGGTGGTGGTGGGCATGGTCAGTCCTCCTGGGTGTGGGTGGTGGCGGCGGCCGGGGGTCGCTTCCCGACCATGCTCATGTGCGCGGGCAGCGGCATCGGGCGGCCGGGCAGCAGCACGTTCCAGTAGATCCACCGGAACGCGAGCTTGCCGGCGTGGTTGGCCCGGGTCTCCTTGAGCAGGTCCATGGGCCCGACCCCCGGCAGCGGGTACTTGCCCGGCAGCGGCTCGGTGTCGTAGTTGAAGTCGATGAGCAGTGCCTTGTCGTCACCGGACTCCACGAAGCAGTTGGCGTGTCCGTCGAAGGAGCCGGTCATCGGGCGGCCGGCGATGTGCTCGAGGAAGTTGCCCACGAACACCTCGGTGGCGAAGTGCGCGACCGACCCGGCCTTGGACGTCGGGATGTCGCTGGCGTCGCCGACCGCGAAGATGTCGTCGTACTTCTTCGACAACAGCGTGTGCTTGTCGACCGGCACGAAGTTGAGCTCGTCGCCGAGCCCGGACCGGGCGACGAAGTCGGCGCCCATGTTCAGCGGCACGGTGACGAGCAGGTCGAACGGCACCTCGCGCTCGTCGTAGGAGACCAGCACCTTGCGCTCGGGGTCGACGCTCTCGACCATGAAGTCGGTCTCGACGTGGACCTTGCGCTCCTCGAGCATGCCGCCGAGGTGCTCGGCCGCGACCGGCTTGGTGAAGGCGCCGTCGAGCGGGGTGACGTAGACGATCTCCACCCGGTCCCGCAGCCCGCGGGCGCGCAGCCACGCGTCGGCCAGGAAGGTGAACTCCAGCGGCGCCACCGGGCACTTGATCGGCATCTCGGTGATGTGGACGACCAGCCGGCCCCGGTCGAAACCGTCGAGCGCGTCGCGCAGCGCCTCGGCACCCTCGAGTGTGTAGAACTCGAAGATGCTGCGGTGCCACTCCTCCTCCATCACGCCCGGGGTCTGGTCGGGCCGCGGCGTGGTGCCGCTGGCGATGACCAGCTGGTCGTAGGCCAGCGTCCGGCCGTCCTCCAGATGCACCTGGTGGGCGTCGGGGTCCACCCGGTCGACCTCCGCGAGCACCAGCTCGACGCCGTCGGGCAGGAACGCGTGCCGGGACCGGACGACCTGGTCGCGGGTGTAGGTCCCGAACGGGATGAACAGGTAGCCGGGCTGGTAGTGGTGGGCGTCGTCGCGGTCGACGACGGTGATCGCCCAGTCGTGCCGCCCCAGCTTGGCGCGCAGCTTGTTCGCGATCATGGTGCCGGCCGTGCCGCCACCGAGGATGACCAGGTTCTTCATGAGGGACTCCCGACGGATGGGTGTTCCTCGAAACTAGGACCCCCCGGGGGGATCGAACAGGATCCTTGGTCCCCAGCGGAGGATGACCTAGGTCACTGCCGGCGACACCGTCAGCCGGTCGGCGTCGGCGAGGTCTGCTGCCGCTTGTCCATCGCCTTCTTGACCAGCGAGACGGCGCGGCGCGGGGCCACCTTGATCGCCACGCTCATCAGCAGCGCGTCGAGGCCCACATAGATGTGCAGCCGGTTCTTCTCGATGCCGTCGAGCATGATCCGGGCGGCCTTGTCGGCCGAGGTCATCGGCACCTTCGACCCCTCGGCATCCCCCATGCCGGCCGGCCCGGCGACACCCGAGTGGGCGGTGATCGCGGTGTTGACCGCCCCGGGCATGATCACCGAGACCCGCACGTGGGTGTCGAGCAGCTCGGCGTAGAGGCCCTCGGTGAGCAGCTTGACCGCGGCCTTGCTGGCGCCGTAGATCGTCTGCCCGGGGAACGGGAAGAACCCGCCCATGCTGGAGACGTTCGCGATGTGCGCCTCGGGACGCTCCAGCAGCAGCGGGAGGAAGGCGCGGGTCAGCTGGAGGGTGCCGCTGAAGTTGACGTCCATGACGCGCCGGATCGCGGCGTCGTCGAGCTCGGCGACCGGCACGAACGGCTGGATGATGCCCGCGTTGTTGAGCAGGCCGTCGACGGCGCCGTGCGCGGTGAGGACCGCCCGCGGCAGCGCGTCGACGCCGTCCCGGTCGGTGATGTCGAGGACGTGCGTCGAGAGCCGCTCCCCCGCTCCGGCCAGCGCGGCGGTCTCCGCCAGGGCGTCGCCCCCGAGGTCGACCGCGGCCACGCGAGCACCGCGCCGCAGCAGCTGCAGCGTGAGCTCGCGGCCCATCCCGTTGCCGGCTCCGGTCACGACCCAGACTGATCCGTCGATCTTCATGGTGCGTCTCCTCGGTTGGGTCCGATCACGACGGGTCGCGCCAGGTGGCCCAGGGCGCGCTCGACGACCTGTCGAGCACTCGCGGGATCGAGCTCGGTGACCACGATCCCGTAGGCCATCCGCTGCGCGAGCAGCACGTCGTCGACGCCGAGCAGGGGGTCGACCAGGCCCGCGTCCTGGGCGCGGAGCAGCGGCGGCTCGATGAGGGCGCGCAACCGCTCGCCCCCGTCGTACTCGGGCCGGCTGCGGCGGGCCTCGACGACCATCTCGACGAAGGCGGCCTCTCGGACGGTGAGGTCGAGCAGCCGCGACCAGACGCGGGCGAACGCGTCGGGGGCTGGGTCGTCCGCGAGGGCCTCGAGCTCGGCGAAGTTCTCCTCGAACACCGCGAAGGCGAGGTCGAAGCGGCTCGGGAAGTGCCGGTAGAGCACCCCCTGGCCCACGCCGGCGTCGCGGGCGATCGCGTTGAGGGGCACGTGGTAGCCGCGCTCGGCGAACAGCCGGCGGGCGGAGGCGAGGATCGCACGGTGGTTGTCGGCGGCCGCGGCCGGGCCACGGTTGCCCTCGCGAGTGGTCACGGGCATGCTGGCACTGTACCTACCGGACAGTGCTGTCCGGATCAGCGAAGGAGACCGCCGTGACCCAGGACCAGACCACTCAAGCCACCGACGAGACGCTCGGCGCGACGTCCGGGCAGGCGACCGGCCAGCCCTTCGACAAGGCCTACGACGTCGTCGTCGTCGGCTCCGGCGCCGCCGGGATGGCCACCGCGATGGGCGCCGCCGAAGACGGGCTGAGTGTGCTGATCCTGGAGAGCACGGCCTCCTGGGGCGGCAACACGGCGATGTCCGGCGGCGGCATGTGGCTGCCGAACAACCCGCTGATGGCCCGCGAGCACGTCGGCGACTCCCGCGAGGAGGCTCTGGCCTACCTCGAGGCCACCGTCGGTGACGAAGGCCGGGCCACCTCACGAGAGCGCAAGGAGGCGTTCGTCGACGGCGTCGCCGACTTCGTGCTCACCGCGGAGAAGTACGGCGTGGAGCTGGTGCGGGCCCCCGACTACGCCGACTACTACCCCGAGCTCCCCGGCGGCAAGATCGGCCGCGCCCTCGAGGTGAAGCCGTTCGACGTCAAGCGGATCGGGTCGTGGTGGGAGACCTGCCAGGCACCGGCGGCGATCCCGGCCAAGACCGACGACGTGTGGCTGCTGGGTCGAGCCTGGTCCACCCCGAGCGGCTTCGCCCGCGGAGCGCAGCTGGTCTTCCGCACGCTCGGCGGCGTGGCCCGGGGCAAGAAGCTCGCCGGCATCGGCGCCGCCTGGGCCGCCGCGTTCCTCGACGTCACCGTGCAGCAGCAGGGCGCGCAGCTCTGGCTGGAGGCCCCGCTGGAGGAGCTGCTCGTCGACGGCGACCGGGTGGTCGGCGTGCGCACCACCCGGCACGGACGGCCGGTGCGGGTCCGGGCCCGCCGCGGAGTGATGCTCGCCGCCGGTGGCTTCGACCACAACGTCGCCTGGCGCCGCGAGCACCACGGCATCGACGGCGCCCCCTCGGGCGCACCAGGCAATCTCGGTGGCGCCATCGAGCTGGCCACCGGCGCCGGCGCCGCCCTCGAGCTGATGGACGACGCGTGGTGGGGTGCCTCCCTGGCCGCCCCGCCCGGCGGCGCCCCGTCGTTCCTGGTCGGCGAGCGCTCCTACCCCTACTCGATCATCGTCGACCGCCACGGCGACCGGTTCGCCAACGAGTCGGAGTCCTACGTCGACCTGGGCCACCACATGCTCGACCATGACAAGGAGGGCCCGTACTGGATGGTGGCCGACGCCCGGCACGCCCGCCGCTACCTGCGGATGTTCGCGCTCGACCCGCGCGTCAACAAGGCGATGGCCGAGGCCGGCATCATGGTCAAGGCCGACAGCCTGGCCGAGCTGGCCCGTCGCATCGACGTCGACCCGACCCGGCTGCAGGACACGGTCGACCGCTTCAACGGCTTCGCCCGCGCCGGCGTCGACGGCGACTTCGGCCGCGGCAACTCGGCGTACGACCGCTACTACAGCGACCCCACCGTGCACCCGAACCCGAACCTGGGGGCGCTGGAGAAGGGCCCGTTCATGGCCTACCGGCTGGTGATCGGCGACCTGGGCACCAAGGGCGGCGTGGTCACCGACGCCGACGCCCGGGCGCTGCGCGAGGACGGGTCGGTCATCGAGGGGCTCTACTCCGCGGGCAACTGCTCGGCCTCGGTGATGGGCCGCACCTACCCCGGGCCCGGGTCGACGATCGGCCCCGCCGCGGTCTTCGGGCTGCGCGGCGCCCGGCACATGGCTCGCGGCTAGGAGACCGCTGAACAAGGCGCCATCTGGGCGGCGTTGACGGGGTGGGCGGCGGGCG
>NZ_QZVR01000023.1 GCF_003660455.1 Nocardioides ferulae
AACGTGGCGGAGGCCTCGACGGGCTCGAGCGAGATCGCGGTGAACATCGCCGGCGTCTCGTCCGCCGCCGAGAGCACCACCCAGGCCCTGGCCCAGACGACCTCCGCGGTCAGCGAGCTGTCGGCGATGGCGCAGCAGCTGCGCAGCCAGGTCTCGCTGTTCAAGGCCTAGACGCCGACGAACCGATCCGCACCGGCCCTCCACGGGCCGGTGCGGATCGGTGCACCGGCGGAGAACAATCCCCCCACGCGTCGGCAACTCCCTGGTCGCGATCAGGGACACCGCGCTAACGTCGATCCCGTCCGGAGTGTCTCCGGGCGGGGTCGTGCGATTTCGGACCTCGACGCCGACGGGAGCGTGAGCGATGTACTCCGTGCTGGGGGCCTCCACCATCGGCTTCGACCTGGCGCGGCTCGCCGGGGGAGCCCAGACCGCCACGGTGCTGCGCACCGCCCTGGCCGCCGACAGCGATCTGCTGCTCCGGCTCGCCGCCCGCCACCCCGGCGACGAGGTCCGCGAGACCTGGCGGCGTGCCCGCGACGAGGCCGTCGCGAGTGGACGAAGCCGGCTCGGCGAGCTGCTTCCCCGGGCCGGCGAGGCCCTGGTGGAGGCCAGCCACGGCGAGGTGAAGCTGCTGCGTCGGCTCGAACAGAGTCCGCTCGGCGACGTCGCCGCCCTCGACCGCCTGGTGCGCAGCGAGCTCCTCGACTGGACCTGGCTGCACAGCGGCCCGCTCGCGGTGCAGGACCCCCAGGCATCCCTGGCCGCCGACGTGCTCGCCGACGCCGCCGCAGCGGCGTTCCTGCGCGGCGTCCTGCCCGACGACGTCCGGCGGCCGATGACGGTGCCCTTCCTCGCGGTGGCCGGCTCCGATCCCGTCCCCGAGACCGGCACCGGGCTGCCCGAGGTCGACCGGCGGCTCGGCGTCCTCGCCGACTCCGACTCCGAGGTGCGTCAGGCCTGGCGCCGCGTCGTCGACGAGCAGCGGGTGCACACCGCCGCCTGGGCGCCCGCGATGCACCAAGCCACCTGGGCGCTCTCGATCAGCGAGCGCCTCCGCCCGTCGTGCGACGCGCAGCTCGCCGCGGTCGGCGCCTTCAGCAAGGCCGGCTTCACCGGCCGCGACGCCGCGTACGGCGTGTGGAACGCGCTGTCGGGCGTGCTGGCGGCGTCCGCGGTCGACGACCTGCTCTCCGCCGCGGAGGCCGACGCGCTGTTGCGACCCTGGCGCGCGGTCTACGGCTGCGACTGACCTCGACCCGCCACCCGGTCCTGGGGAGAACCCCCCCGGAGTCGCCCTCGCCGCCGATCCCCTCCGGTCGGTGATTTCGGGCCTCAGGTCGCCTCGGTCGCTGCCGATGATGGATGCGTCAGCCACCCGGCCGGCACCGACCGTGAGGATCCTTGATGCAGCCCATCCGTGTGCTCGTCGTCGACGACTCCGTGGTGATCCGGCGCCTGGTGACCGGTCTGCTGGCGGAGGACCCTCGCATCGAGGTCGTCGGCACGGCCATCAACGGCCGCGCGGCGCTGCAGAAGGTGGCGCAGTTCCAGCCGGACCTGGTCACCATGGACATCGAGATGCCCGAGATGGACGGCATCGAGGCGGTGCGCCGGTTGCGCGCCTCCGGCAGCCGGATGCCGATCATCATGTTCAGCACGCTGACCGAGCGTGGTGCGGTCGCGACGCTGGACGCCCTCGCCGCCGGTGCCAGCGACTACGTCCCCAAGCCGGCCAACGTCGGCAGCGTGGGGCGTTCGATGGAGCAGGTCCGCGAGGCGCTGATCCCGCGCATCATGTCGCTCGTCCCGCGGGTCTTCCCGCGGCAGGCCGACCGGCCCGGCGCCGTCGCTGCGCCCGCGGCCCGGGCCGCGCAGGCGGTCACCTGCCGGCAGCCGCGCCAGCCGGCCGGTGGCTACCGGCTGCTGGTGATCGGCAGCTCCACCGGTGGACCCGAGGCCGTGAACACCCTGCTCGCGAGCCTGCCGCCGCTGCCGGTGCCGGTGGCGTTGGTCCAGCACATGCCCCCGCTCTTCACCCGGCAGTTCGCGGCCCGCCTGGACCGGCAGTTCCCCTTCTCGGTGGTCGAGGCCGGCCCGGACGAGGCGCTGGTGCCCGGCAAGGTCGTGATCGCACCCGGAGACCACCACCTCGAGGTGGTGGCCGCCGCGGGCGGCTTCCGCGGCCGGTTGACCCAGGGCCCACCCGAGAACTACTGCCGGCCCGCCGTCGACGTGCTGTTCCGCACCGCCGCGCAGGCGGCCGGCGGGGCGGTGCTCTCGGTGGTGCTGACCGGCATGGGCTCCGACGGCTGCAAGGGCGCCAAGGTGCTGGTCGACGCCGGGGGCAGCGTGCTGGCCCAGGACGAGGCCACCTCGGTGGTGTGGGGCATGCCCGGGGCGGTCGCGACCGCAGGACTGACCGAGGCGGTGCTGCCGCTCAAGGAGCTGGCAGCCGAGATCATGCGCCGGCTGAGCCAGCCGGCCCTCAGGAGCACCGGGCCGGTCCCGGTGCGGACAGGTGGAGCGGCGGTGACACAGCGATGAGCATCAGTCGGGACGCCTTCAACTTCGTGCGCGAACTGGTGCACGCGGAGAGCGCGATCGTCCTGGAACCCGGGAAGGAGTACCTCGTCGAGTCGCGGCTCCTGCAGCTGGCACGACAGGCCGGCCACGACGGAGTGGACGGCTACGTCGCCCACCTGTCGGAGCGCCGTCCGTCCGCGGGTCTGCGGCAGGTCGTCGAGGCGCTGACCACGAACGAGACCTCCTGGTTCCGCGACGTGGATCCGTTCAACACCCTCAAGAACACCGTCTTCCCGGCGCTGGCCGCCAACCGCACGGACCGGCGGCTGCGGGTCTGGGCCGCCGCATGTTCGAGCGGTCAGGAGCCGTACAGCATCGCGATGACGGCGAATGACACGCCGGCGCTCGCGGGCTGGAAGGTCGAGATCCTCGCGACCGACCTGTCGGAGGAGATGCTGACCAAGGCCCGGGCGGGGGAGTACTCCCAGCTCGAGGTCAACCGCGGGATGCCCGCCTCCTCCCTGGTGCGGCACTTCACCCGCAGCGGGCTGAACTGGCGGCTCAACCCGGCGATCACCCAGCAGGTGACGTTCCGCCAGCTCAACCTGGTCCGTCCCTTCCCGCCCATGGGCCGTTTCGACGTCGTCTTCCTGCGCAACGTGCTCATCTACTTCGACCTGCCCACCAAGCGGGACATCCTGCGCCGCGTGCGCCAGGTGATGGCTCCCGACGGCCACCTCTTCCTCGGCGCGGCCGAGATGACCATGGGCGTCGACGACGCCTGGGAGCGGGTGCCGGCCGGGCGGTCCTCGGTGTACCGGATACGAGAGGAACAGCGCGCATGCGTGCCCTGGTAGTCGACGATTCGAGAGCGATGCGCAGGATCGTCGGGCGCATCCTCACCGATGCCGGATTCGAGGTCCAGGAGGCCGGTCACGGCCAGGAGGCGCTCGACCTCCTGACCGAGCACGACACCCCTCCCGACCTGGCCTGCATCGACTGGAACATGCCGGTGATGGACGGCCTGGAGTTCGTCACCGAGGTGCGCAGCCGTCCCGAGTGGCGCTCGATCACGCTGATGATGGTGACCACCGAGAGCGAGCAGAGCCGGATCGTCCGCGCGTTGGCCGCAGGCGCCCACGAGTACCTCATCAAACCCTTCACCGCCGACGCCCTGCAGGAGAAGCTCGATCTGCTGGGGCTGGTGCCGCTGACCGCAGGAGACCTCGCATGACCGTCGAGACCCCGGACCAGGCCCTGGTCCGCGCCGCAATGGAGCAGGTGTGGGAGTCGATGCTGTACGCCGTCGCCGAACCCTGGGCGCCGGGCGACCATCCCGACTTCCGCAACGGGCTCCAGGCCCAGATCGCGCTCACCGGCGAGTGGAACGGTGAGCTGCGGCTGACCCTCGACGGCACGGTCGCCGCCGAGATCGCCGGCGCCATGCTCGGTGCCGACGAGGACGAGGAGCTGCCCGAGCTCGACGTCCACGACGCCGTGGGCGAGGTGCTCAACGTGGTCGGCGGCAGTGTCAAGGGCGCGCTGGGTGGAGCCACCGCCCTGGGGCTTCCGGGCGTCACCCCCGTGACCGTGGCGCCCGACCACGACGACTGTGTCGTCGTGGCCTGGCGCGGCTCCCCGGTCTATGTCCAGGTCGTGCCTGCCGCCGGCTGAGCCCGGCATCGACCGCGTGGACGCTCCCTCCACACCGACGAGACGAGAGAACAGAGAAATGAAGATCCTGATCGCCGACGACAGCCGGGTGATGCGCCAGATCGTGCTGCGCACGATGCGCCAGGCCGGGTTCGGACACCACGACTTCGTCGAGGCCACCGACGGTGCCGACGCGCTGGACAAGGTGGCCGCGGAGTCACCGGACCTGGTCCTGTCGGACTGGAACATGCCGAACAAGACCGGCATCGAGCTGCTGCGCGCCCTGCGCGGCAGCGGCTCGACCGTGCCGTTCGGGTTCGTCACCTCCGAGGGGTCCGACGAGATGCGGCAGACGGCTCAGGCGGCCGGGGCTATGTTCTTGATCGCCAAGCCGTTCACCCCCGAGTCCTTCTCCGACGCCCTCTCCGGGGTTCTGTGAGGTCGAGATGAGCATTCCGAACCGCAAGCAGATCCGAGACCTGTTCGAAGGCCTGCTCGGTCGCGACGTCGACGTCAGCGACGGGGCGCCGCCGCCGCTGGACGTCGTCCCGCGACCGCTGGTGGCCTCCTACATCGACGACGTGCACAACCTGTCCTCGGTCGTGGTCATGGACTTCGAGCTGGCCGCCTACTCCGCGGCCGCCCTCGCGCTGGTTCCCCGTGGCGGCGCCGAGGCGGCCATCGACGACGGCGTGCTGCCGCCGAGCCTGTTCGAGAACGCCTCCGAGATCCTGAACATCGTCGCGGGCATCATCAACGACTCCGGTGAGGTGCACCAGCGCCTGCAGGAGGTCTACGGGCCCTCTGACCCGATCCCGGGCAGCGTGGCCTCGTGGGCGGCGACGCTGGGCTCCCGTGAGGATGTCACCGTCGACATCCAGGGCTACGGCGAGGGCGTCATCGGGGTGGTCTCCACCCTCTGACGCCCCGCGGCGTCCGGGGATGCCGTCGAGGGTGGGCGGCGGCACCGGAGCACGTACGCTGGCCGCAGCATGTCCAGCCCCTTCCCGATCCCCGGCCTCGAGCACCTCGCGCCCGCAGCGGACCCCTCACCACCCCGCCGCGGCCCCTCACCCGAGGAGCTGCTCGACGGGCTCAACGAGCCGCAGCGCGCCGCCGTCGTGCACGAGGGGGCGCCGCTGCTGGTCGTCGCCGGAGCGGGGTCGGGCAAGACCCGGGTGCTGACCCGGCGGATCTCCTGGCTGATCTCCCAGCGCCAGGCCCACCCGGGCTCGATCCTGGCCATCACCTTCACCAACAAGGCCGCGGCCGAGATGAAGGAGCGGGTCGAGGAGCTGGTCGGCAAGCGCGCGCGGATCATGTGGGTCTCGACCTTCCACTCCGCCTGCGTGCGGATCCTCCGCAAGGAGGTCACCCGGCTGGGCTACAAGTCGAGCTTCTCGATCTACGACGCCGCCGACCAGAAGCGGCTGATGACCCTGGTCTGCAAGGACCTCGACCTGGACGCCAAGCGCTACCCGCCCGCGGCGGTGCTGAACTGGATCTCGAACCAGAAGAACGAGCTGCGCGACGAGGACGAGGCCGCGAAGGACGCCCGCAACGGGCTCGAGGAGTCGTACGCCGCGGCGTACCGGCTCTATCAGCGGCGGCTGCGCGAGGCGAACGCGCTCGACTTCGACGACCTGATCATGATGACCGTGCACCTGTTCTCGGCCTACCCCGAGGTGCGCGAGACCTACCGGCGCCGGTTCCGCCACGTGCTGGTCGACGAGTACCAGGACACCAACCACGCGCAGTACGCCCTGATCCACCAGCTGTGCGCCCACGACCCGGAGGGCGGGCCCGTCCATGACGTGGAGGCCGCCGAAGGCCCGGACGAGCGGGTGCCGCCGGCCGAGCTGATGGTCGTGGGCGACGCCGACCAGTCGATCTATGCGTTCCGGGGCGCGAACATCCGCAACATCCTCGACTTCGAGCAGGACTTCCCCGACGCCACCTCGATCCTGCTCGAGCAGAACTACCGCTCCTCGCAGACGATCCTCAGCGCCGCGAACGCGGTGATCGACCACAACCGGGGACGCAAGCCCAAACGTTTGTGGTCCGACGCCGGCGACGGCGCGCGGATCGTGGGCTACGTCGCCGACGACGAGCACGACGAGGCCCGGTTCGTCTCCGAGGAGATCGACCGGTTGGTCGACGAGGAGTCGCACCGGCCGGCCGACGTGGCGGTCTTCTACCGCACCAACGCCCAGTCCCGGGTGTTCGAGGAGGTCTTCATCCGCACCGGGCAGCCCTACAAGGTCGTGGGCGGGGTGCGCTTCTACGAGCGGCGCGAGGTGCGCGACGCGCTGGCCTACCTGCGGCTGCTGGTCAACCCCGCCGACCAGGTCTCGCTGCGGCGCATCCTCAACGTGCCCAAGCGCGGCATCGGCGACCGGGCGGTGGCGTGCGTGCAGGTGCTCGCCGAACGCGAGCGGCTCACCTTCTGGGAGGCGCTGCGGCGCGCCGAGGAGGCCCCCGGGCTGGCCACCCGGTCGCTGGGCGCGGTGCGCGGGTTCGTCGCGCTGGTCGAGGAGCTGCAGTCGATGGTGGCTGCGGGGGAGCGCGCCGACGTGGTGCTCGAGACCGTGCTCTCCCGCTCGGGCTACCTGGCCGAGCTGGAGGAGTCCGACGACCCCCAGGACGCCACCCGGGTCGAGAACCTGGCCGAGCTGGTGGCGGTCGCCCGCGAGTTCTCCGACGACCCCGTGGCGGGTCCCTCCGCCGACCCGGCCGACGTGGACGCCGGCACGCTGGCGCCGGGTCTCGGCGACTTCCTCGAGCGGGTGGCGCTGGTCGCCGACGCCGACCAGATCCCCGACGCCGGCGACGACGGCGGAGTGGTCACGCTGATGACGCTGCACACCGCGAAGGGGCTGGAGTTCCCGGTCGTCTTCCTCACCGGGCTCGAGGACGGCGTCTTCCCGCACGCGCGGGCGCTGGGCGACCAGCCGGAGCTGGAGGAGGAGCGCCGGCTGGCCTACGTCGGCATCACCCGCGCTCGCGAGCGGCTCTACCTCTCCCGGGCCGTGGTGCGGTCGGCGTGGGGTGCCCCGTCGCACAACCCCGGCTCCCGGTTCCTCGACGAGCTGCCGGTCGACCTGGTCGACTGGAGGCGCACCGAGGCCGCCCAGACGAGGTGGTCGCGCCCCGACGTCGCGAGCGGGTCGCCCGCGGCCCGGCTCGGTGCACCGACCGCGGCGGGCCGCCGCAACTTCTCCTCCGCCGCGCTGCGTGCCGACGCGGCGGCCAAGGCCAAGCCGGCTCGCGCGGTGCCGTCGCTCGAGCCCGGCGACCGGGTGGTGCACGACTCCTTCGGACTCGGCACCGTCGTCGCGCTGGAGGGCGTCGCCGAGAAGGCGGTCGCCTCGATCGACTTCGGCTCCCAGGGCGTGAAGCGGCTGCTGCTGCGCTACGCCCCGGTCGAGAAGCTCTGACGCCGAGCCGTCACTGATTCCCGCCGTTTCGCGGCGTGTCGCGGAAGGCTTGACGGGTCGTCGGTCTCGACACGGGTCGTCGGTCTCGACACGCCGGTCGCCGCTTCGCGGGCTCAGCGGCGCGGCTCGCTCGACCACCATCAGCGAGTCCGCTGACGCGTCCTCGCTAGGGCGTCAGCCCGTGGACCCGCATCGCCTCGTAGGGGTCGACCGGGTCGCCGCCGCCGGGGCGGACCTCGAGGTGCAGGTGCGGTCCGGTGACGTTGCCGGTCGAGCCGACGCTGCCGATGACGTCACCCGCCTGCACGACGTCACCCTCGGTGACGTTCATGGAGTTCTGGTGGCAGTACCACAGCTCGGTGCCGTCGTCGAGGGTGAGCACGGTCTTGTTGCCGTAGGCGCCGTCGTAGCCGACCGAGGTGACGGTCGCGTTGGCCATCGCCACCAGCGCGGTGCCGGAGGGGGCGGCGAAGTCGAGGCCGGTGTGGTAGCTGGACCACAGGCCGTACTCGCCGTAGGTGGCGGTGATGCGGTAGCCGGAGAGGGGCAGCACCCACAGGTTGAGCTCGATCTTCGCGGCCTGGGCCTCGACCTGGTCGCGGAGCTCGGCGAGGGCCGCGTTTCGCTGCCGGGTCTGCTGCTCGGCCTCGGCCACGAGCTCGGCCTCGGCGGCGTCGTCGAGGGCGTCGCGGCGCGAGTCGCGGCTGATCACTGCCTCGCGGTTGCTGAGCAGGTTGGCCCGGGCGATGCCGGTCTCGCCGCTCATCGCGCTGGCCGCGGAGACGCGGGTCGGCTCGGCGTCGACGAGGCCGGGGCTGGACACGGTCAGCGCGCCACCGGCGGAGACCGCCAGTGCGGCCACGCCGACGAGCACCGGGGCCGAGGGGAGGCCCTTGATCAGCGACCCTCGCGAGGCCGCGTGCTTGACGGCCTTGCGGCGCCCGGGGGGCTGGGCGGTGAGCAGCGGAAGCTCGGCGGTCGCGTCGAAGTCGTGGAACACGGTGGTCGCATCGGTGCGCACCGGGTTTGCGTCGGCGATCGCGGGGGTAGAGGTAGGGCGGCCCGCGACGCGGCGGCCCGAGGTGGCGCTCGCGGCCGGCTTCAGGGTCTCCGAGGGACGGCGGCGTACGCCGCGACGTTCCGCCCGGTGGCTACCCATGAATGGTGTCTCCGTTGCCTCGCGTGCCCCGCCCTCGGCTGAGAACGAGCGAAGTGGACTGTAACGGACTGGTCACGGCCGGGGAAATCCGGCCTGACCGATCTGTGGACGACCGCCGTGCCGCCCGCCTGGCTGCGCGGGCGGAAGTGGCCATCCTCACCTGCCCCACTTCTCCCATGCCCATCGGTCACTAGGGTGCCCGCATGAGTCGATCCAGGCTGCGCATCGTGCTCGCCGGCCCGGCCGGCGACGTCGTCGACGAGAGTCTTCACCTCGTCGAGGCGCTCGCGCGGGCCCTTCGCGATGCCGGCCACGAGGTGGTCTACGCCGGTGCGGCCGAGGACGCCGAGCGGCTGGCGGCCACCGCCGTGCAGGAGGACGCCGATCTGGTGGGTCTCTGCCTGGGCGCCGGTGACCGGAGCGGATCCCTGGCCGGCCGGGTGGCCGGTCGGCTGGCGGACGCGGGGGCGCCGGAGGTGTCGGTGTTCGAGGTCGGCGGTGCGCCGCTGGATGCGCCGGGGAGCGGCGCCGCCGACCGCCCCGGGTCGGCCACCTCGTTCGCCGCGGACGTGCCCGTCGGGGACGTCGTCGGCTGGGTGGCGGAGGTCGAGCGCAGCGCTGCGCAGCCTGCCGGCGACACGACCCCGTGAGGTCGTCGCCACGGGTTGAACCGGGCCGAATCGGTTACCGGCCGGTCGTATGGGCTGCGTCACGTCCGGCCCCCCAGCCCTCGTCGGCGACAGGGAAGCCGGACTAGGGTGCCCCCCGACATCGGCGGCTCCGCTGCGTCGCCGTACCTCTCGAGTAGGACGTAGGTGGATTCCTCGTGGACCTGATGGAGTACCAGGCGAAGGAGCTCTTCGCCAAGCACGGAGTGCCCGGCACTCTCGGTGTCGTCGCACACACGCCTGCCGAGGCGCGGGCGGCCGCCGAGAAGCTCGGTGTGGTCGTGGTGAAGGCCCAGGTCAAGGCCGGTGGCCGAGGGAAGGCCGGCGGCGTCAAGCTGGCCAAGACGCCCGACGAGGCCGAGCAGCACGCCGAGGCGATCCTCGGCATGGACATCAAGGGCCACACCGTGCACCGGGTCCTGGTGGCGCCGGGCGCGAGCATCGAGGAGGAGTACTACTTCTCCTTCCTGCTCGACCGGGCCAACCGCAACTACCTGTGCATCGCCAGCGTCGAGGGCGGGGTGGAGATCGAAGAGGTCGCCAAGACCAACCCCGACGCGGTGAAGAAGATCGCGATCGACCCCGGCACCGGCGTCGACGAGGCGAAGGCGCGGGCGATCGTAGCCGAGGCCAAGTTCCCCGAGGCACTGGTCGACCAGGCCGTGCAGACCGTGCTGGCGCTGTGGAAGGTCTTCGTCGAGGAGGACGCCACCCTGGTCGAGGTGAACCCGCTCGCGCGGCTCACCGGCGACAAGCTCGAGGCGCTCGACGGCAAGGTGTCGCTCGACGCCAACGCCGACTTCCGGCACCCCGACCACGAGCAGTTCGAGCTCGGCGACGAGACCGACCCGCTCGAGGCGGCCGCGAAGGAGAAGAACCTCAATTACGTCAAGCTCGACGGTCAGGTCGGCATCATCGGCAACGGCGCGGGTCTGGTCATGTCGACGCTCGACGTGGTGGCCTACGCCGGCGAGAAGCACGGCGGCGTGAAGCCGGCGAACTTCCTCGACATCGGTGGCGGCGCGAACGCCCAGGTGATGGCCGACGGGCTGCACATCATCCTCGGCGACGAGCAGGTCAAGAGCGTCTTCGTCAACGTCTTCGGTGGGATCACCGCCTGCGACCAGGTCGCCAACGGCATCAAGGGCGCCCTGGAGATCCTGGGCGACGAGGCCACCAAGCCGCTCGTCGTCCGTCTCGACGGCAACAACGTCGAGGCCGGCCGCCAGATCCTGCAGGACCTGGCACACCCGCTGGTGACCATGGTCGACACGATGGACGGTGCGGCCGACAAGGCCGCCGAGCTCGCGAACGCGTAAGGACGAAGAAGAGATGTCGATCTACCTCAACAAGGACTCCAAGATCATCGTCCAGGGCATGACGGGTGGGATGGGCTCCAAGCACACCACCCTGATGCTCGAGGCCGGCTCCCAGATCGTGGGCGGCGTGAACGCCCGCAAGGCCGGCACCTCGGTCGAGCTCGCCGGCAAGGAGCTGCCGGTGTTCGGCACCGTCGCGGAGGCGATGGCCGAGACCGGCGCCGACGTGTCGGTCGTCTTCGTGCCGCCGGCCTTCACCAAGGACGCCTGCATCGAGGCCATCGACGCCGGCATCGGCCTGCTCGTGGTCATCACCGAGGGCGTCCCGGTGCAGGACACCGCCGAGGTGTTCGCCTACCTCGACGGCAAGTCCACCCGGATGATCGGCCCGAACTGCCCGGGGATCATCACCCCCGAGGAGTCGCTGGCCGGCATCACCCCGCACACCATCGCGGGCAAGGGCCCGGTGGGTCTGGTGTCGAAGTCGGGCACGCTGACCTACCAGATGATGTACGAGCTGCGCGACTACGGCTTCTCGACCGCCATCGGCATCGGCGGCGACCCGGTCATCGGCACCACCCACATCGACGCGCTCGAGGCCTTCGAGAACGACCCGGAGACCAAGGCGATCGTGATGATCGGCGAGATCGGCGGCGACGCCGAGGAGCGGGCCGCGGCCTACATCAAGGAGCACGTCACCAAGCCGGTCGTCGGCTACGTGGCCGGCTTCACCGCCCCGGAGGGCAAGACGATGGGCCACGCCGGCGCCATCGTCTCCGGCTCCTCGGGCACCGCTCAGGCCAAGAAGGAGGCCCTCGAGGCGGTCGGCGTGAAGGTCGGCAAGACGCCGTCCGAGACCGCCGAGTTGATGCGCGAGGTCCTGAAGAACCTCTGAGGCCCCAGCCTTTGCAGCACCACGACCGGACCCCCCGCCTCCTGGGCGGGGGGTCTCGTCGCTCCTCGAGCTGCTTCGGCGGTGTCGGGGGCCGGACTTCACACGCGTTGCGGGAATCGCCGGAGATCCGGCGATCCTGCGCCCGGCCTCAGCCCGCCAGGCCGGCCGCCCCCCCCAGCACCGCCGCGTCCTGCTCGACCAGGTCGGCGAGCTGTGAGTCCAGCTCGGCCTCGGTGAAGTCGCCGCTGATGTAGGAGGCCAGCACGAGACCGCTGACGGCCACGAACCGGTAGACCGCGGCCAACTGGCCGCCCTGGGTGGTCATCGCGAACGACAGCGAGTCGGCGCCGGTGCCGTCGTCGAGGACCGTGTAGGCCTGGTCGGTGTCGGACTCCTGCCCGGGTGCGGACTCGACCGCTGGGCAGGCAGCGACCGCGCCGCGCAGCTGCTCGACGATCGCCGGAGCCTGGTCCGGGGAGGCGAAGGTGACCAGCTCGCGGCTGCGCAGGAAGTCACCGAGGGTGACGGTGACCGCCGACCGGTCGGCGAAGTCGCCCGGCCACACGTCGCGCATCGTCCCGCACATCGCCGAGAGGTCGATGCCGCCGGCGTCGGGAGCCGGGCCGATCACCTGGTCGCCCTCCGGCAGGCCCTCCGCGAGGGGGAATCCGTCCGGGATCGGCGCGGCGTCGGCGGCGGCCCGGGGCTCGCTGGGCAGCTCGGTGCACGGGCTCGCCGAGAACAGGCACATCGACGCGACCGGATAGGCCGACTCCTCGAGCACGTCGTCCAACGTCTGCGCGACCACGGCCTGGTCACCGGCGCCGCCGAAGAACGTCGACTCGTGCAGCACCGCGTTGCCGACCCGCACCAGCAGGTGGAGATAGCCGTCGGCGGTCAGCTCACCCTCGGAGCGCCACCGGTCGACGTAGACCAGCGTCTCGTCGCCGACAGCCGCGGAGAGCAGCGCAGACCCCGGTCCGTTCCTCGGCGCGGGGCACTCGCCCTCGAACCGGCCCTGGAACTCCTCGAGCACGGTCGCCGCGGCGTCGGCGTCCTCGTAGAGCAGCAGGTTCCGCTCGATGCCGCCCTCCTCCTGCCGGGCGGAGACCGACACCGCGTCCACCATCGCGACCGGGTAGTCCACGTCGAGGTTGTCGCCGCCGCACGGGGCCACGCCGCTCTCGATGCGGTAGCCGGGCACGCTCTTGACCTCGGAGCCGTCGTAGGCGTTGCGCTCCGGCATCCCGTAGGTCAGCGGGAACCCACCGGGGATCGAGGACCGCCAGCCCGTCTCCGAGCCGTCGCTGCCGTCGGTGCCCTGGGAGGCCGGAGGGATCGGCCGGTCGCTGCGGGATCCGCCGTCGGTGGCCAGCGCCAGCGGCGTGGCGACCAGGATCGTGGCGGCGGCGATGCCGCCGACCGCGGTGAGCGCGTTGTTGCGGCGCCGCATCCGGTCGCCGCGGCGGCGTACCTCGGTCGCGGGCAGGGGGTCCACGGGAAGTCCTCGCTGCTTGAAGGTCTCGAGCTCCTCGAACGGGTCAGGCATGGGTCGCTCCCTCCTGGTAGCCCCCGGGTGCGTCGTCGCTGAGCAGCGCGGCCAGCGCCGCGCGGCCGCGGCTGAGCCGGGCCTTGATGGTCCCCTCCGGTACGCCGACCTCCCGGGCCACGGCCTGGACCGGCAGGTCGGCGATGTGGTGCAGCACCAGCGCCTGGCGCTGTGCCTCGGGCAGCTGCTTGAGCGCCTCGACCAGCGCCACGTGCGACAGGCTCGGGGGAGCGGTCTCGGTGGCGGCGCCGACCGCCCGGTCGACGGGGCGCCGGCCACGCACGGTGCGGCGCCAGCGGCTCACCGCCAGCCGGTAGGCGGTGGTGCGCACCCACGCCTCGGGGTACTCCGCCTTGTCCAGCTTCCGCCGGTGGGCCCAGGCACGCACGAACGCCTCCTGGACGCACTCCTGCGCCTCGTCGCGATCCCCGATCATGGCGTAGAGCTGCCCCACGATCCGTTGGAACGACGCGGTGTAGAAGTCGTCGAACTCGCGTTCGTCCATGACCTCTCGTCCCGTCTCGTCTCTGTGCCCCGCGGTGTCATCGGGGCTCGGTCGGGAGGGATACGCCGCGACCTGCCCCACGGTTGCACGCCGGGGGCAGATTTCTGCGCAGCGCCGGCGGGGCCGGCACCGTGCCGCGGTCAGCCGCGCGGCTGCGGCCCCGGCAGCCGGTCCAGCCGGGCCAGCGCCCGCTCGGCCAGGGCCAGGAACGGCTCGTCGCCGAGGTCGGCGCCGGGAGCCGGGACGAAGCCCAGCTGGGCCACCGCGGTGCCGCGCCGCAGCAGCGCCATCAAGAAGCGCACCGACTCCTGGTCGGAGATCTCGGTGGTCACCTCCCAGACACTGAGGTCCGTCGCGTCCGTGGCGACCTGGCGAAGCTGTCGCACATCGGTGCCGAGCTGGTCCTCGGAGCAGTCGCCCATGCGGCCCCGGATCTGCGCCACGAACGCACGGGCCTTGGCGGCGGGCAGGGCGCCGACGGTCTCGGTGAGCCCGAACGCGTCGGGCAGCCGGGCCTCGGGGACCACGAACGTGCGGGTCAGGTTGCGCGACCACCGGACGCCCTCGAACCCGCCCGAGAACGACGCCTGGTCACAGGTGGTGGAGGCGTCGTTGGCGACGGCGCGGGCCGGCTCGTTGCCCACCCAGGGCCGGCGGACCTCGCCCGCCGGCGGCAGGTCGATCTCGGAGAGCATCGCGGCCACCTGCCCGGTCGGGACCGGCGGAGCGGGGCGCAGCCGCGGCCGCGTCGCACACTCGCCGCCGTCGGGGAGTCGGCACAGGGCGTCGACGGCCTCGGTGAGCAGGCGCAGCACCGGCTTCGGCTCGAGCGGACCGGTGCCCGGCACGCGGGTCAGCACGGTCGTCACCAGCCCCCCAGAGCGGGCCACGCCCGCGACCAGACCGTCGGGGCTCTCGGGCCCCTGGGCGCCCGCCCAGTCGCGCAGCGACACGATCGTCGCCTCGTCGCCGAGCCCCTGGCCCTGCCAGGTCGACAGCAGCTGGGCGCGCTCCTCCTGGCAGCCGGCGAACCACCCGACCGTGGCCCGGAAGGTCCGCTCTGCCCGCTCGGTGGAGACCGACGCCTCACTGAGCTGGTACGCCGCGGGGCCGGACGGTGCCGGCCGGGTGCCCGGCTGGGCGCTGGGCCGGCCACCTGGGCGGGTGCCCGGCCGATCCACCTGGCCCGCCAGCTCGCGCACGAGGGCCGCGCTGCCGCGCCGGTCGGCGTACCTCTCGGGCTGGCAGGGCAGCACCAGTCCGGTGCCCTCGGTGTTGGCGTGGGTGTCGGTGACGGTCCAGCGGGTGCCGGCGAGCGCCTCGTCGAAGGACGTGGCCGCGAGGAGCGACTCCTCGGGCAGCACCTCCTCCGGCTCGGGCGGGGTGGCCGGGCCGGCGCCGTTGCGGGTGGAGGCCGAGGGCTCGTGGCCGCCGTCGAGGGTGGGCTGCACCCCGGTGGTGTCGGTGACCACCACGCCGGTGACCAGCAGGGCGGCCACGGTCGCCGCGGCGCCCGCCGCGGTGTGGGTGCGCCGGCGCGCGGCGCCCGCGCGCCGCAGGATGGAGCCTCGTGGCCAGCGCACCTCCTCGGCGGCGGCGGCCAGCGGCTCCCACAGCGGCCGGATGGCCGTCGTCGGCACGTCGCGGTGCACGGCGAACTGGGCGGTGGCCAGCTGCAACTGGCGGGCCGCCTCCTCCGGCGGCAGGCCCACCTCGCGCGCCATCTGGTCCATCGACACCGTGGCCAGCTGGGTCAGCAGCAGCGCCTTGCGCTGCACGGTCGGCAGCTTCGCGAGGCCGTCGAGGGTGGCCCGGGCCTCGTCGGACAGGTCCTTGTCGCGGCGGCGCAGCCGGGCCGCGCTCCGGCGCAGCGCCCGCGACCAGGCGTGCTCACGGGCCCAGGCCTCGGGGTCGGGCGAGCGGGACACCTTCGGCCAGTGGTGCCAGGCGACCACGAAGGTGTCGCGCACCGCGGCCCGGGCGGAGGAGAGGTCGCCGGTGAGGGCGAAGGCCTGCAGCAGCAGTCGCCCGCGCACATCCTGGTAGAACGTGTCGAATCCGTCGGGGTCCCTCATGGCGCCGTCCACCGTAACCGGGCGCGACCGGGCGGGGCGAACCCGTCCGGACCCGTCTCGCCGGCGCGGACGATCGGTGGGTCCTCGGCGTGGCACCGCGGCGGGCACCGCAGGGTTGGCGATGATCGATGGACCATGACCTCGCTGCTGCCCTCCTCCGCCACCCGTGCGCGAGGTCCGCGGGGGACCGGAGAGGCTCGCCGCGACCTGCGGCACCGCCGGCCCCTGCTGCTGACGGCGCTGGCCGGCGGGGCGTCCGCGGCGGGCGCGACCCTGCTGCTGTGCCTGGCGACGGCCCTCGCCGGCTGGTTCCTCACCGACGCCGGCGCGCACGGTGCGCCGCGGGACGCGCTGCGCACCGGCGCGCTCGGCTGGCTGATGGCGCACGGCTCGGGCGTCCACGTCGACTCGGTCTCGGTGACCGTGCTGCCGCTGGGGGTGACGCTGCTGGCCGGCTGGGCCAGCTGGCGGCTGGGCCATCGGGTGGGTGCCGCGGTCTCCGGCCACGGCCCCGACGCCGACGCCCTCGCCGACGGGCAGCGCGACTGGACCGTCCCGGTCGGGGTCGTCGCTTTCGCCGCCGGCTACGCCGCGACGGCGCTGTCCACGCTCGCCCTCGCCGGCACCGAGGCCACCGCGCCGGCCGCCGGCGGGGTGCTGCGCTGGTCCCTCCTGCTCGCCGTCGCGATCGGCGGGCCGGCACTGGCGGTCGGCTCGGGGCGGGCCGCGATCTGGGCGCGGGTGGTGCCCGGCACCGTCCCGGGCGCGCTCGAGGTGTCTCGCCGGCTGCTGGTGTGGTGGCTCGCGCTGTCGGCCGCCGTCCTCGTCGTGGCCCTTCTCGCCGACCTCGGCACCGCCCTGAACGTGATGGCCCAGCTGCACACCGACGCCGGGGAGGCGACCGTGTTCACGGTGCTGACCGCCACGGTCGTGCCGAACGCGGTCGTCTTCGCCGGCTCCTACCTGCTCGGCCCCGGATTCACCGTCGGCGCCGGCACCCTGGTCGCGCCGACCGCTGTGGTGGTCGGTCCGCTGCCGATGTTCCCGCTGCTCGCCGCCCTCCCCGACAGCGGTCCGACCCCGGCCTGGGTGGCCTGGCTGATGCTGCTGCCCCCGCTGGTCGCGGCCGCGGCGACGGCCCGCACCCTGCTCCGTGGACCGGGCCGCCGAGCCCGGCTCGGGTGGGTCGAGACGATGGTCCGCGGCACGCTCGGCGGCGTGCTGGCCGGTGTGGCCTTCGGGGTGTCGGCCGCCGTGGCCGGTGGCGCCGTCGGCCCGGGCCGGATGCGCGAGGTTGGCCCGCTCGTCTCCGACGTGCTGGTGCACGGCGTGGCCACCTTCGGCGTCGGCGGACTGCTCGGTGCGCTGGTGGCCGTGCTGTGGCAGCGCCGGGCGGCCGCCCGGACACCGGCGGCGGGGCACTGACCCGCAGCCGTAGACTCCGGGCGTGCCCGCTGCCCCCGCTCGTCTGGTCGTCCTCGTCTCCGGCTCCGGCACCAACCTGCAGGCTCTGCTCGACGCCGCCGCCGACCCGGCGTACGGCGCTCGCGTGGTCGCCGTCGGCGCCGACCGTGAGGGCATCGAGGGGCTGCGGCGGGCGGAGCGGGCCGGGGTGCCGACGTTCGTCCGCAAGGTCGGCCAGTTCACCAGCCGTGAGCACTGGGACCGGGCGCTCGCCGACACCGTGGCCGCCTTCGAGCCGGACCTCGTGGTGCTGGCCGGGTTCATGAAGCTGGTGGGCCCCGAGTTCCTCGGCCGTCTCGGCGGCCGGGTCGTGAACACCCATCCGGCTCTCTCGCCGTCCTTCCCGGGCATGCACGGGCCGGCCGACGCGCTCGCCTACGGCGTGAAGGTCACCGGGGCAACGCTGTTCGTCGTCGACGACGGCGTCGACACCGGCCCGATCGTGGCCCAGGTGCCGGTGCCGGTCGAGGAGGGCGACACCGTCGAGTCGCTGCACGACCGGATCAAGGTGGCCGAGCGGGCGATGCTGGTCGACGCCGTCGGCCGGATGGCACGCGAGGGGTTCTTGGTCGACGGCCGCACGGTGCGCTTCGGGACCTGAGCCCGGATCCAGGCTGAGCCGGTCCGGAGCACCCTCCGGCGGCCCGTAGAATGGCGGCCACACGACTGGCGCAGGTGGGGAACCACCGGGGAGTGGCTCGACGGCCTCGAAGGTCTCGGGTAGCGAGCGCATCGAACGCCTGGGTGCCTCATCGAGAAGTCGACCGACCCCGATGAGGAGTGTCCCCATGAGCGAGCCCACACCCACCGCCGAGCACCGCGTGCCGATCCGCCGCGCCCTGGTCTCCGTCTATGACAAGTCCGGTCTCGAGGAGCTCGTGCGCGGCCTTCACGACGCCGGCGTCGCCCTGGTCTCCACCGGCGGGTCCGCCGCGCTGATCGAGGGCCTGGGCCTCCCGGTCACCAAGGTCGAGGACCTGACCGGCTTCCCCGAGTGCCTCGACGGCCGGGTCAAGACGCTGCACCCGCGGGTGCACGCCGGCATCCTCGCCGACCGCCGCCTCGACTCCCACGTGCAGCAGCTCGCCGACCTGGGCGTCGAGCCGTTCGACCTGGTGGTCTCCAACCTCTACCCGTTCACCCAGACCGTCGCCTCGGGCGCCGGACCCGACGAGTGCGTCGAGCAGATCGACATCGGCGGTCCGTCGATGGTCCGCGCCGCGGCCAAGAACCACCCGTCGGTCGCGATCGTCACCAGCCCCGAGCGGTACGCCGACGTGCTGGGCGCCGTGGCCGCCGGCGGCTTCACGCTGGCCGAGCGGCAGCGCCTGGCCGCCGAGGCCTTCGTGCACACCGCGACGTACGACGTCGCCGTGGCCTCCTGGATGGGCAACGTGCTCACCGACACCTCGGTCGTCGACGGGACGAGCACCGGCTTCCCGGCCTGGATCGGCGCGACCTGGGAGCAGGCGGCGGTGCTGCGCTACGGCGAGAACCCGCACCAGCCGGCCGCGCTCTACCGCAGCGGCCACGGCCCGGCCGGGCTGGCTGGCGCCGAGCAGCTGCACGGCAAGGAGATGTCGTACAACAACTACGTCGACACCGACGCCGCCCGCCGCGCCGCCAACGGCTTCGCGGAGCCGGCGGTGGCGATCATCAAGCACGCCAACCCGTGCGGCATCGCGGTCGGCGCCGACGTGGCCGAGGCCCACCGCAAGGCGCACGAGTGCGACCCGGTGTCGGCGTTCGGCGGGGTGATCGCGGTGAACCGGCCGGTGTCGGTGGCGATGGCCGAGCAGGTGGCCGAGGTGTTCACCGAGGTGATCGTCGCGCCGGGCTACGAGGACGGCGCCGTCGAGGTGCTGGCTCGCAAGAAGAACATCCGGATCCTGGTCTGCCCGGTCGACGAGCAGCCGGCCCGGGTCGAGGCCCGACCGGTCAGCGGCGGCCTGCTGGTGCAGCACGTCGACCACGTCGACGCCGCCGGCGACGACCCCGCCACCTGGACCCTCGCCTCGGGCGAGCCGGCCTCGCCCGAGGTGCTCGCCGACCTGGCCTTCGCCTGGCGTGCCTGCCGGTCGGTGAAGTCCAACGCGATCCTGCTCGCCAAGGACGGTGCCTCGGTCGGCGTCGGCATGGGCCAGGTCAACCGGGTCGACTCCTGCAAGCTGGCGGTCAGCCGGGCCGGCGAGCGTGCGGTCGGCTCCGTGGCCGCCTCGGACGCGTTCTTCCCGTTCGAGGACGGCCCGCAGATCCTCATCGACGGTGGCGTCACCGCGATCGCCCAGCCGGGCGGGTCGGTGCGCGACGAGCTCACCATCGAGGCCGCGAAGGCCGCCGGCGTGACGATGTACCTCACCGGCACCCGCCACTTCGCGCACTGAGGCGCCCCGGGCGCCGAAGGGAGCGGAGTCGGCGCTCGCCCAGACTGCGCGAGTTGCCCAGCGGCGGTAACTCACAGGGGGTTGGTCTGAACCCCAGCCACCGGCAGCAGCCTCATGCCCACCGAGAGTCGCCAGACTGCGGGCCCGATGTCTCACCACGAGTGGCGGGTCACCCGCGGTCGAGCGACCACGAGTGGCGGGTCGACGCCGGAACGCCCACCACGAGTGGCAGGTCAGCGGGGAAACACCCACCACAGACCGACCCCCGCGACCTCCACCCACCCACCCACCAGTGACAGGATGACCACGTGACCGCACAGAAGCTCGACGGGACCGCGACCGCTGCTGCGATCAAGGAGGAGCTGAAGGGCCGGGTGGCCGCGCTGCGCGAGCGAGGCGTCGTCCCCGGGCTCGGCACGGTGCTGGTCGGCGACGACCCGGGCTCGCGGTGGTACGTGAACGGCAAGCACAAGGACTGCGCCGAGGTCGGCATCGAGTCGATCCGGGTCGACCTGCCCGCCACCGCCACCCAGGACGAGATCGAGTCCGCGGTCCACGCGCTCAACGACGACCCGGCCTGCACCGGCTACATCGTGCAGCTGCCGCTGCCGAAGGGGCGCGACGAGAACCGCGTGCTGGGACTGATCGACCCGGCCAAGGACGCCGACGGCCTGCACCCCACGAACCTGGGGTGGCTGGTGCTGGGCGAGGAGGCGCCACTGCCCTGCACGCCGTACGGCATCGTCGAGCTGCTGCGCCGCCACGACGTCGCCATCGCGGGCGCCGAGGTGGCCGTGGTCGGCCGCGGGGTGACCGTGGGCCGGCCGCTCGGGCTGCTGCTCACCCGGCGCTCGGAGAACGCCACCGTCACGCTGTGCCACACCGGCACCCGCGACCTGGCCGCCCACGTGCGCCAGGCCGACATCGTGGTCGCGGCGGCGGGGGTGCCCGGCATCGTCACCGGCGACATGGTCAAGCCCGGCGCCGCGGTGCTCGACGTCGGGGTCTCCCGCGTCGACGGCAAGCTCGCCGGCGACGTCGCCCCCGACGTCTGGGACGTCGCCGCCTGGGTCTCGCCCAACCCCGGCGGGGTGGGTCCGATGACCCGGGCGATGCTGCTGTCCAACATCGTCTCGATCGCAGAGAAGTCGCTGGGCGTGTGAGCGAGCACGACCCCCAGCAGGACCCCGACCGCCCGCCGGTCCCGTCGCCGGAGGAGGTGGCGGCCGAGCTCGCCGGGGCGCCGGCGGGGGAGGAGCGCCGCTATCCGTCGACGATCGGCGGCGCGGTCTACATCGCGGTGCTGGTCGTCACCGCCGTCGGCATCGGCATCGTGGTCACCGGCGACTGGAGGGTCGGGATCCGCTGGGTGGCCGGGGCGGTGCTCGGTGCCTCGCTGCTGCGGCTGCTGCTGCCCGCCAAGGACGCCGGGATGCTCGCGGTGCGACACCGGCTCTTCGACTCGCTGCTCTATGCCGGGATCGGCGCGGCACTGATCGCGCTCACGGTCTCGATCCCGGACCAGCCGCTGCTGTAGGCCCCTGCTGGTCGAGCGGCCCGGTGGTCGAGCTTGCCGAGACCCTCCACGCGACAGGGCGGTGACCCTGGCTCTCGCCTGGGGTCACCACCCTGCACAGCTCACCGGGTCTCGACACGCGGGTCACGGCTTCGCAAGCTCAGCCGTGCCGCTCGCTCGACCACCAACAGTCGGTCCGCTGGCGCGTCCCGACTAGATGAGACCCAGCTCCTTGACCGCGTCGCGCTCCTCGGCGAGCTCGGCGACCGAGGCGTCGATGCGCCCACGGGAGAACTCGTCGACGTCGAGGCCCTGCACGATGCTCCAGTCGCCGCCGGAGGTGGTGACCGGGAACGAGGAGATCAGACCCTCGGGCACCCCGTAGGAGCCGTCGGAGGCGACCGCCATCGACACCCAGTCGCCCTCGGCGGAGCCGTAGAGCCAGTCGCGGGCCGCGTCGATCGTCGCCGAGGCGGCGGACGCGGCCGAGGAGGAGCCGCGGGCCTCGATGATCGCCGCACCGCGCTTGGCGACGGTCGGGATGAAGTCGTTCTCGATCCAGGCCTGGTCGCCCACGACCTCGGCGGCGTTCCGGCCGCCGACCTCGGCGTGGAAGATGTCGGGGTACTGGGTGGCGGAGTGGTTGCCCCAGATCGTCATCTTCTTGATCTCCGACACCGAGGCGCCGGTCTTCGCCGCGAGCTGCGAGATCGCCCGGTTGTGGTCGAGCCGGGTCAGCGCCGAGAACCGCTCGCGCGGGATGTCGGGGGCGTTGGTCATCGCGATCAGCGCGTTGGTGTTCGCCGGGTTGCCGGTGACGCCGATGCGGATGTCGTCGGCGGCCACCTTGTTCAGCGCCTTGCCCTGGGCGGTGAAGATCGCGCCGTTCGCCTCGAGCAGGTCGCCGCGCTCCATGCCCTTGCTGCGGGGGCGGGCGCCGACGAGCAGGGCGAGGTTCGCGCCGTCGAAGATCTTCTCGGCGTCGTCACCGATCTCGACCCCGGCCAGCGTCGGGAACGCGCAGTCGTCGAGCTCCATGACCACGCCCTCGAGCGCCTTCAGCGCCGGGGTGATCTCGAGCAGCCGCAGCTCGACCGGGCGGTCGCCCAGGGCGCCGCTCGCGAGGCGGAACAGCAGGCTGTAGCCGATCTGGCCGGCGGCACCGGTGACGGCCACCTTGAGGGGGGATGAGCTCACGACGGGTCTCCTTGTCGATCACGTGAACGGGGTACGTCCCCGCTCGGGTGATCGGTCACGTTGGGGACGCGTGCCTGGGTCGTGCTTCCGGGAGCCGACGCTAGCAGCGCCCCGGGGGGCACCGCGCACGAGGCCCCGGGCGGTAGGGGATGCTGGCGCGCGTGAGTCTCCTGCCTCCACGGGTCGCCCGCCGTGCGACCGCCGCGGCCGTGGTGGCGCTGCTGCTGGCCGGCTGCGGGACGGCGTCGCCGCTGAGCCCACCGACCGGCGTGGACCAGCTCGCCGTCCCGACCCCGGCGCCGGAGGCGGACGACTTCGTGGCCGAGCTCGACAACCCGTGGCTCGCGCTCGAGCGCGGCACCACGATCGACCTCGCCAGCAGCACCGGCGGCGAGGTCACCGTGCAGGTCGCCGCGGACACCGTGCCGGTCGCCGGCCTGGACGCGACGGCGGTACGCCGCACGGGCGCCGGCCTCGCGCCGCACACCGACTACCTCGCCCAGGACGTCGACGGCAACGTGTGGTGGGTGGGCAGGCAGGGCGTGTGGGAGGCCGGCGTCGACGGGGCCCGGGCGGGGCTGGTGATGCCGGCGAGGCCGCGGGTGGGCGACGGGTGGGCGCAGGCGCACCTCGCCGACGTGGTCGAGGACCGGGCCGAGGTGGTCTCGGTGGGCGAGCCGCTGGCGCTCGAGGGGCGGGAGCACGCCGAGACGGTGGTGCTGGAGGTGACCGACCCGCTCACCGGCAAGGTGCGCCGGCGCACCTACGCCCGCGGGACGGGACTGGTGCTGGACCAGCCCGTCACCGCGGGCAGCGTGCCGGACCCGCTGGGCACTCTCGTGCGCCAGGGGTGATGCCGGGGGGCTACTGGCCCTCGGGTGGGCGGATCTGCGTCGCCGAGGTGTCGCCGGGCTGCGGGGTGTGCGGGTCGGTGCCGACGGCCGGCTGCTGGGAGGTCGGCTGGTCCTGTGCCGGGGCCGGGTAGCCCTGCTGCGCCTGCGGGGCGGCGTACTGCTGGGCCTGGTGGGGTGCCTGCGGCTGGAGGTACTCGGGGGGAGCCGGCACCCACTGCTGCCGGGCGGCCTCCCACATCCAGCCGTCCTGGATGATCGGCGCCGCGGCGGGCGCGGCCTGGCCGCCCCAGCCGCCACCGGACTGGTCCCAGGACTGCTGCTGGTTCCACTGCTGCTGGTACTGGTCGGGAGCGCCGTAGCCGGGGACCGCCGCGGGCGTGGCCCGACGCAGCACGAAGCCGGAGCCGGGCACCGGCTCGGCGCCCCGGCCGAAGAGCAGCGGGTAGAGCACGCCGGCGACCGCGGCGCCCACGAGCGGGGCGAGCAGGAACAGCCACAGCTGGAGGATCGCGTCGGTGCCGGCGAACAGCGCCGGGCCGATGGAGCGGGCCGGGTTCACCGAGGTGCCGGTGGCGGGGATGGCCACGAAGTGGATGGCCGCCAGCGTGAGGCCGATCGCCAGCGGGGCGAGCGCCGGGTGCTCGTTGCGGGAGTCGGTGACGGCCAGGATCACGGTCACGAACACGGCGGTCAGCAGGGCCTCGAGGAGGAAGGCCGCCCACCAGGCGTAGCCGGTGTACTCGTCGCCGAAGCCGTTCTGCCCCATGCTGCCCTCGGCGTCGAACCCGTCGAAGCCGTGCAGCAGCAGCCACAGGGTCAGTCCGGCGAGGACCGCGCCGAGGAGCTGCATCGCCATGTAGAGGAGCGCCTGGATCCAGGCGATCCGGCCGCCGAGCGCGGCCCCGACCGAGACGGCCGGGTTGAAGTGGGCGCCGGAGACGCGGCCGAAGGCGTAGGCCATGACGGCCACGGCGAGGCCGAAGGTGAGGCCAATCGTGGTGATCGAGCTGCCCCCGACCTCGGCGGCGAACGCCACCGAGCCGCAGCCGAAGAACACCAGCACGAAGGTGCCGACCGTCTCGGCCGCCAGCTTCTGCAGCGTGGTGGGCGGTGCCGGAGCCGCCGGCGTCTCCGTCGCGTCGTCGTCCGCGGTCGCCGCTGCGCTCGCATCGGTTGCTGGGTGAGTCATGGTCCCCCTCCGAGATCGTGTCCGGGCGCCCCGCTCGATCGCCGGGCAGCCACACCCTAGTGGTCAGGGGCGGGGTTGCCGAGGGGCGTGGTGCCGGTGACGTTGCCGGTGCCCCGCGCTGGTGCGAGGGTGAGCGGGTCGGGATCCGTCAGGTATCTTGATGTCAAGCAATCTCGGAGCCTTGCTCGCCGCCGACCGTTCAGGAGTCGCACCTTTCCATGGCCAAGATCATCTACACGCACACGGACGAGGCGCCGCTGCTCGCGACGTACTCCTTCCTTCCCATCGTCGAGGCGTACGCCGCGAAGGCCGGCGTGGAGGTCGAGACGCGCGACATCTCGGTCGCGTCCCGCATCCTGGCCCAGTTCGGGCTGGCCGACGACGCGCTCGGTGAGCTGGGCGACCTCGCCAAGACGCCCGAGGCGAACATCATCAAGCTGCCCAACGTCTCCGCCTCCATCCCGCAGCTCAAGGCCGCGATCAAGGAGCTGCAGGAGAAGGGCTACGACATCCCCGACTACCCCGAGAGCCCCTCGACCGACGCCGAGCGCGAGGCCCGCGCGAAGTACGACAAGGTCAAGGGCTCCGCGGTCAACCCCGTGCTGCGCGAGGGCAACTCGGACCGGCGGGCCCCCGCCTCGGTGAAGAACTACGCCAAGGCCCACCCGCACCGGATGGGCGCGTGGAGCGCCGACTCCAAGACCGCCGTCGCCACCATGGGCGAGCACGACTTCCGCGCCAACGAGAAGTCGGTCGTGCTGCCCGCCGACGACACCCTGACGATCAAGCTGGTCGGCGCCGACGGCACCGAGACCGTGCTCAAGGACGGCCTGGCCGTGCTCGAGGGCGAGGTCGTCGACGGCACCTACATGGACGTCGCGGCGCTGCGCCGCTTCCTGGTCGAGCAGGTCGCCCGCGCCAAGGCCGACGACGTGCTGTTCTCGGCCCACCTGAAGGCCACGATGATGAAGGTCTCCGACCCGATCGTCTTCGGCCACGTCGTGCAGGCGTTCTTCCCGACGCTGTTCGAGCAGTACGGCGAGCAGCTCGCCGCCGCGGGCATCTCGCCGAACGACGGCCTGGGCGCGCTGCTCTCGGCGGTCGACGAGCTCCCGGAGGGCGAGGCGATCAAGGCCGCGGTCCAGCAGGGCCTGGCCGAGGGGCCGGCCCTGGCGATGGTCGACTCCGACCGAGGCATCACCAACCTGCACGTGCCCAGCGACGTGATCATCGACGCCTCGATGCCGGCGATGATCCGCATCGGCGGCCACATGTGGGGTCCCGACGGCGAGGAGCACGACACCCTCGCGGTGATCCCGGACTCCAGCTACGCCGGCGTCTACCAGGCCGTCATCGACGACTGCAAGGCCAACGGCGCCTACGACCCGGCGACGATGGGGTCGGTCTCCAACGTCGGCCTGATGGCGAAGGCCGCCGAGGAGTACGGCTCGCACGACAAGACCTTCGAGATCCCGGCCGCCGGCACGGTGCAGGTGCTCAACAGCGCCGGCGAGGTGCTGATCGAGCACGACGTGCAGCCCGGCGACATCTGGCGCGCCTGCCAGACCAAGGACGCCCCGATCCGCGACTGGGTGAAGCTGGCGGTGACCCGTGCCCGCGCTGCCGGCGTGCCGGCGGTGTTCTGGCTCGACGAGACCCGTGCGCACGACCGCAACCTCATCGAGAAGGTGAAGACCTACCTCGCCGAGCACGACACCGACGGCCTCACCATCGAGATCATGCCGCCGGCCGAGGCGACGACGTACTCCGTCGAGCGGATCCGCCGCGGCGAGGACACCATCTCGGTGACCGGCAACGTGCTGCGCGACTACAACACCGACCTGTTCCCGATCCTGGAGGTCGGCACCTCGGCGAAGATGCTCTCGATCGTGCCGCTGATGAACGGCGGCGGCCTGTTCGAGACCGGCGCCGGCGGCTCGGCACCCAAGCACGTGCAGCAGCTGGTCAAGGAGAACTACCTGCGCTGGGACAGCCTCGGCGAGTTCTTCGCGCTGGTCCCGTCGCTGGAGCTCTACGCCGAGCAGTCCGGCAAGCCGGGCGCGAAGGTGCTCGCGGCGGCGCTGGACCGGGCCACCGAGACCTTCCTCAACGAGGACAAGTCGCCGACCCGCCGGGTGGGCGGCATCGACAACCGCGGCTCGCACTTCTACCTCGCGCTCTACTGGGCTCGGGAGCTGGCCGACCAGACCGACGACGCCGCTCTCGCCGAGGCGTTCGCCCCGCTGGCCGCGACGCTCGCCGAGAAGGAGCAGCAGATCGTCGAGGAGCTGATCGCGGTGCAGGGCCAGCCGGCCGACATCGGTGGCTACTACCAGCCCGACCCCGAGAAGGCCTCCGCGGTGATGCGTCCGTCGAAGACGCTCAACGAGTCGCTCGCGACCTTGTGACCTCTGTGACCCCGTGACGACAGGGGAGGGGGTGCCGGTGATCCCGGCGCCCCCTCCGCTGCGTCCTGCCCCTTCGAAAAACCAGATGAGGACCGTCGGCGCCCACCCCTAGCGTCGACACCGATGACCGTGACCACCACCCCTCCCTCGGCGACCCCACCGTCGCCGCCGGCCGCCGCGCCCAGCGCCGCGACCGGCGCCGCCCGACCCGATCCGGCGCGCACCGTCGACTGGCGCCGCCTGAAGCGGCCGGTCGCCGCAGTCGCCATGGTCGCCTCGTTCACCGCCGCGGTCGGACAGGCCCTCGGCACGGTGGTCGCGGGCCGGCTGGCCGCCGAGCCGGGCGTGGGCCTGGTGTGGCTGCTCGCCGCCTGCGTCGTGGGGGCCGCGCTGCTCGACTCCGCGGGGCGCGTCATCTGGGCCGGCGTCGCCGACCGGGCCGAGGGCCGGCTCCGGGCCGACCTGCTCGACGCCGCGCTCGCGCAGCCGCTCGGAGCGCTCTCCGAGCAGGCCGTCGGCGAGGTGATGGACCGCGTCGACGACGACACCTACGAGGTCGGCGTGTTGGTGCGCCGCCAGCTCTGGGACGCCCTGCGCACCCTCTTCGCGACCGTGCCGATGTGGGTCGTGGCCGGCCTCACCTGGTGGCCGGCGTGGCTGCTGCTCCCGGTCCTCACCGTGGTCACCGTGGTCGCGGTGCGCCCGCTGCTGCCCGAGGTTTCGCGACTCAAGGTCCTCGAGGAGATGGCCTGGACCGACCATGCGGCGGCCCTCGAGGAGGGCGTGGCGGGGCGCGACGACCTGCGCACCAGCCTTGGCCAGGCCCACGTCGTACGCCGGCTGGCCGGGCTCTCCGCCGAGGTGCACCGCCGGCTGGGCTCGGTGCTGGCGGCCGAGACCCGGCTGGCTCGACGGGCCGGGCTGCTGCTGCACGGGCTGCTGGCCGGGGTGGCCGTGGCGGGGGTGGCGCTGGCGGTGGCCGACGGGCTGTCGGTCGCCCGGCTGGTGACGCTGTTCCTGGTCACCTCGACGTTCGTGGGTCAGGTCAACAACCTCGCCCAGCACCTGCCCGACCTGCAGGCCGGGCTCGGGGCCCTGGTCAGGCTGCGCCAACTGCTGGAGTCGCCGGCCGAGCCGTCCGGAGGGCTCCCGGTGCCCGACGGCCCCCTCGACGTGGAGTTCCGCGACCTGCACTTCTCCTATCCCGAGGGCTCGTTCGCGCTGCGCGACGTCGACGTGGTCGTCCCGGCCGGTCACACCTGCGCCCTGGTGGGCCGCACCGGCTCGGGCAAGTCCACGTTGGCCGCGCTGGTCTCGCGGGCGGTCGACCCCGCGCCGGGCACGGTGTTCGTCGGCGGGGTCGACGTGCTCGAGCTCGACCTGCAGCAGCTGCGGGCCAGCGTCGGTGTGGTCACCCAGCGCACCGAGATCCTGGCCGGCACGCTCGCCCAGAACATCGCGCTCTTCGCTGACCTGCCGCGCGCCCGGGTCGAGGCCGCGGTGGACGAGCTCGGTCTGGGCTCGTGGGTGGCCGGGCTGCCCGACGGCCTCGACACCCGTCTCGGGCCGGGCGGCACCACGCTGAGCGCGGGGGAGGAGCAGCTGGTCGCCTTCGCCCGGCTCCTGGTCCGTGACGTGCGGGTGGTGGTGCTCGACGAGGCGACCGCGCGCATGGACCCGGTCACCGAGGCGCTCGTGGTGCACGCGGCCGACCGGCTCCTGGCCCGGCGCACCGGGCTGCTGGTGGCGCACCGGCTCGGCACGATCGAGCGTGCCGAGCTCGTCGCCCTGCTCGACCACGGCCGGGTGGTCCAGCAGGGTCCCCAACGGCAGCTGGCCGAGGCCCCCGGGCCGTTCCGCGACCTGCTGGACTCCGCCGCCGCCGAGGTGCCTCCGCCTGCAGGTGCCCTCCCCTCCCTCGACGCGCAGCCGACGACCCAGCCGACGACCCAGGCGACGACCCGGATGACCCCGTCGACGGGGCCCGGCCGGGCCGTCGGAGGTCTGCGGCGCAGCGGGCCGGCGCCGGAGCGACCCGAGGTCGGCTCCGGGCCGAGCCTCACGCGGGGCATCGCGCACGTGCTGCGCATCCACCCCGAGTGGGGGCTGACCGGGGCGGTGCTGTTCCTGCTGGTCTCGCTCACCGGTGCCTACGGCGCCCTCACCGGCTGGACCTGGGGCCGCATCGTCGAGGACCTCCAGCGCGGCGGCACTCCGGCCGGCCTCACCGTGCTCCTGGTGGCCAGCCTGCTGGTCTCCCCGATGCTGCTGGCGGCGGCCTTCCGCCGCTACCCGCACTGGTGGATCGCGGTGCGCCAGCGCACCCGCCTCGCGGTGCTCGTCGGCCAGACCTCGCAGCACCGGCTCAGCCGCACCCCTCCCGGCGAGGTGGTCTCGCGGGCGATGGACGCCGACCGCTATGCCCGCTACGCCGACCGCTGGGTCGACTTCGCCAACGGCCTGGTGATCGTGCTGGTGACCAGCCTGGCCGGCGGGAGCCTGCTCGCCGGTGGGGTGCTGCTGGCGGTGATGGTCGCCTCCGCGCTCGCCTCCTCCGTGGGGCGCCCGATCGCCGGGCGCTCCGCCACGGCCGCCTCGCGATCGCGGGCGCGCTTCGGCCGGTCGCTGGTCTCGGTGCTCGACAGCGTGCGCACGGTCAAGCTGGCCGCCGCCACCCCGGCGGTGCGGCGCCACCTGCGCGACGTCGACGGCGGGCGGGTCGAGGCGGCGGTGCGCGAGCACCGGGTGCAGGCCGCCCTCGACGGTGTCCCGGTGGTGATGGTGCAGGGCGGTGTGGTCGCCGCCTGGGCGGTGCTCGTCGCCGGCGGCTGGGATCTCGGCACGGCGCTGCTCGTGGCCAGTGCGGTCAACGGCTTCGACTGGTTCGGCCGGGTGGCGGGCGCGGTGATCACCGAGGCGCCGGGCACCCGCTCCTGGCAGCAGGCGACCAGCCGGCTCGCGGGTGGCACCGACCTGATGCGGCTGCCCGAGGGGGTCGACCTGGTCCGCGGTCAGGCGCCCGACCCGGCGCCGGCCCCCCGGGTGCCGCTGCGCCGGCTCGAGCTGCGCGGCGTCGACGCGGTCCACGACGACGGCACCCGCGGCGTCACCGGCGTCGACCTGAGCGTCGAGGCCGGTGAGCTGGTGCTGCTGCTCGGCCAGGTGGGCTCCGGCAAGTCCAGTCTGTTGGCCGCGCTGGCCGGCCTGGTCGACCACACCGGCTCGATCACCTGGAACGGCGTCGAGGTCACCGACGCCGAGGAGTTCCTGCGGCCGGGCCAGGTCGCGCATGTGGCGCAGGTGCCGAGGGTGCTCTCGGGCAGCTTCGCCGACAACGTGGTGCTGGGTCACGACCGCGGACTGGCCGATGCGGTCGCCGACGCCCGCCTGCACCGCGACGTCGAGGAGGCGGGCGGGCCGCACGCCCTGGTCGGCCACCGGGGGGTGCGGCTCTCGGGCGGGCAGGTGCAGCGGCTCGCCCTGGCCCGCGCGCTGGCCACCGAGGCCGAGCTGCTGCTCGCCGACGACGTGTCCAGCGCCCTGGACGCAGCCACCGAGGTCGAGCTCTGGTCGGCGCTGCGCGAGCGCGGGGCCACCGTGGTCGGCGCGACCTCGAAACGGGCCGCGCTCTCGCGCGCCGACCGGGTCGTGGTGCTGGTCGACGGGCGGGTCGCGGCGAGCGGGCGGTGGTCGGACCTGGCGGGCGACTGGGGCCACCTGGCCGGCTGAGCAGTGGCTCAGCCGTAGAGCCCGAGGAAGCTGCGGGAGGCGGCCTCCACGATCTGCTCCGGGCTGGCCTCGAGGGTGCCGTCCAGCCAGGCGGCGATCAGCTCGGCCATGCCGCCGACGAAGAGCAGGCCGGCCACCGCGTTCTCCCGCTCGCTGCGCCGCGGCAGGCCGAGCATCTCGTGGGCCTCCTCGGCGGCGCGGTGCGCGAAGTGGTGCAGCAGCTCGGTGCGGCGTCCGCGCAGCTTGGGCATCGCGCTCGCTTCGATGATCGCCACCCGGCCCTTGCGGGGGTCGGCGACGAGGAGTTCGACGAACGCCCGGATCGAGGCCTGCACGCGGGCCGAGGGGTCGGTGCCCGCCTCGTCGGCCGCCTGCCGGGTGCTCTCCTCGATGTCGGTGGCGATCTGGTCCATCACCGCGGTGAGAGCGTCGTCGAGGCTGCGGAAGCTCTCGTAGAAGTAGCGTTCGGTGAGTCCGGCGCTGGCGCACACCGCGGTCATCGTGGTGCGGGTCTCGGCGTCCGCCCACACCGCGAGGGTGGCCTCCATCAGCTGGGCGCGCCGCTGGGCAGCGCGGTCCTGCGCGCTGACGCCCCGGTAGACCCCCGACTGCACGGCCATGGCACCAGCCTCTCACGCACCACCTGCCCCGCGGCCGACCGCACCGCCGAAGGTTGACAGGACTCCCTTCCTGAATCAGGGTGGCATGACCCACGTCACCCGCAGAGGTTGGTGCTCCATGGCCGTTCAGTCGTCCCGCCCCTCCGAGCCCCGGCAGCAGCCGGTGCCGCTCGCACCCTCGCTCCCCGGCGACAGGGGGCTGCCGGTGGTCGGCCGGTTCTTCGAGTACTCCCGCGACCCGGTCGGCCTGATGCGCCACCAGTGGAAGGCCTACGGTCCGGTCTCGCCGTTCCGGGCGCTGGGCCGGACCCGGGTGATGCTGCTCGGGCCCGACGCCTGCGAGGCGGCCCTGCGCAACAAGGACAAGGCGTTCGCGAACGGTCCGGCCTGGTCGCAGCTCGTCGGGCCGTTCTTCCACCGCGGCCTGATGCTGCTCGACTTCGAGGAGCACCACGCCCACCGGCGGATCATGCAGGAGGCGTTCACCCGCGACCGGCTCGAGGCCTACACCGCGCGGATGCACCCCGCCGTCGAGCGCGGACTGGAGGGTTGGGACACCCAGGCGGGGTTCCGGGCCTACCCCGCGTTGAAGCAGCTCACCCTCGACATCGCCGCCGACATCTTCATGGGCGGCGCCGAGGACACCTCGCGTGAGGAGATGGACCGCGTCAACCGCGCCTTCATCGCCTGCGTCCAGGCGGCCGCGGGCGTGGTGCGCGCCGACGTCCCGTTCACCCGGTGGGGCCGTGCCTACCGCGGCCGGCGGGTGCTCGAGGAGTTCCTGCGGCACTACCTGCCGACCAAGCGCGCCACCCGCACCGACGACATCTTCTCGGTGCTGTGCCACATCGAGACCGAGGACGGTCGCCGGTTCAGCGACGACGACGTCGTCAACCACATGATCTTCCTGCTGATGGCCGCCCACGACACCTCGACGATCACGGTCTCCACGATCCTGCAGCATCTCGGCCAGCACCCCTCGTGGCAGCAGCGCTGCCGAGAGGAGTCCCACGCCGCAGTCGACCGGCCGTCACTGGGCGAGCTCGAGGGCCTCGAGTCGCTCGACCTCGTGATGAAGGAGTCCTTGCGGCTGCGGGCGCCGGTGCCGACCCTGGTGCGCCGCGCCGTCAAGGACACCGTCGTCGAGGGGGTCCGCATCCCCGAAGGCGCCGACGTCGTCGTCGGGGTGCAGTTCTCCCACCTGATGGACGAGCTGTGGAGCGACCCCACGACCTTCGACCCCGACCGATTCTCCGCCGAGCGGCGCGAGGGCCGCTCGCACCGCTATGCCTGGGCGCCGTTCGGCGGCGGGGTGCACAAGTGCATCGGCCTCTACTTCGCCGGCGCCGAGGTCAAGGCGATCATGCACCGGCTGCTGCGCGACTTCGCCTGGTCGGTCGACCCCGGCTACGTCGCCCCGCTCGACTTCCACTCGCTGCCGTTCCCCACCGACGGGCAGCCGGTCGACCTGGTCCGCACCCGTGAGACGGAGCGGCTCGTCCCTTGACAGCGACGCGCACCACTCCAAGACTGACAGACACTTCTGTCAGATAGTCCTACAGCGAGGTGCCGTCATGGCTCGTCAGATCAGTGGAATGTCGATCATCGTGACCGGCGGTGCCCGCGGCATCGGCCGCGCGACCGTGGAGCGGTTCGCCCGGCAGGGCGCGCGGGTCGCCATCGGCGACCGCGACGCCGACCTCGCCGCCGAGGTGGCCGCGTCGTTCGGCGACCGGGTCGCCGCCGCCCCCCTCGACGTCACCGACCCTGCCTCGTGGCAGGAGTTCCTCGGCGCCGTCGGCCACCTCGGCCCGTTCGACGTGCTGGTCAACAACGCCGGCATCATGCCGCTGGGCTCGGTGCTGAAGGAGTCCGACGACGTCGCGCGGGCCATCGTCGACGTGAACCTGCACGGGGTCATCAACGGCACCAAGGCCCTCGCCCCCGGCATGAGCGATCGCGGGCGGGGCCACATCGTCAACGTCGCCTCCGCGGTCGGGCGGGTGGCGGTCGCCGACGGCGCCACCTACTCGGCCTCGAAGTTCGCCGTGGTGGGCTTCAGCGAGGCGCTGCGCTCCGAGCTCGCCCCCAGCGGCATCGACGTCACCGTCGTGCTGCCCACCGTCGTCCAGACCGAGCTCGCCGCCGGCGTGCCGACGGCGCGTGGCGTGAAGGCCGTCACCGCCGAGGACGTCGCCAAGGTCATCGAGTCGGCCCTGCGCCGGCCACGCGCCGAGCTGTGGGTCCCCCGGTGGGTCCAGGGCCCCACCAAGGCGATCCAGGCGATGCCGCGTCCGGTCCAGGACCTGCTGGCGCGGGCGTTGGCCGCCGACTCCGTGCTCCGGCACGCCGACCCGGCCGCCCGCGCGGCGTACGAGGACCGCGCTCGGCGCGCGAACGCGGCCGACTGAGACCCGAGTGAGAGACGCGTCTCAGGAATAGCGGACGGGGCCCTCCCGGTTGGAGGATGGGAGTGCTGCGCACGGTCCTCGGGGCCGTGCCCCGGCGTCTTGTCGACCGAAAGCGATCCCCTCGCATGACCCTGACCGCCCCTGGCGCGTCCGATACGCCTCCGCACACCCGCGAACCGGAGCCGGCCGACCATGCCGGGCTGGCCATCCTCGCTCTCTCCGTCGGGGGCTTCGCGATCGGCACCACCGAGTTCGTGACGATGGGGCTGCTGCCCCAGATCGCCGAAGGCGTCGACATCTCGATTCCCACCGGCGGACACGTGATCTCGGCCTACGCGCTCGGCGTGGTGATCGGCGCCCCGGTCCTGGCCTACTTCGGCGCCCGCTGGCCACGACGCGGTCTGCTGATCGCCTTGATGAGCGCGTACGCCGTGTTCAACCTGGCCAGCGCGGCCGCCGGCAGCTACGGCGTGCTGATGGCGGCCCGGTTCCTCGACGGGCTGCCGCACGGCATCTACTTCGGGGTGGCGTCGTTGGTGGCCGCGAGCCTCGTGCCGCCCGAGCGCACCGGCCGCGCGGTCGCCAGCGTGATGCTCGGCCTCTCGGTGGCCAACGTGGTGGGGGTGCCCGCCGCGACCTGGCTCGGACAGAACCTCGGCTGGCGGGCGGCGTACGTCGCCACCGCCATGATCGCGCTGCTCACGGTGGCGATGGTGCGTCTGTTCGTGCCGGCGACACCCGCCGACCGCGAGGCGAGCGGGCGCCGCGAGCTGGGCGCGTTCGGCAGCCTCCAGGTCTGGCTGACCCTGGCCGCGGGAGCGGTCGGCTTCGGCGGCATGTTCGCGGTCTACTCCTACATCAGCCCCACCGTCACCGACGTCGGCGGGCTGCCGGAGGCCACCGTGCCGGTCTTCCTGCTCTCGTTCGGCCTCGGGATGGTGGTCGGCACCTGGCTGGCCGGCGAGCTCGCGGCCCGGTCGGTCTTCGGCTCGCTGCTCGGCGGAGCGATCGGCACGATGGCCGCGATGCTGGTGTTCTGGGCGGTCGCACCCTACGGCTGGTGGCTGCTGCCGGTGGTGTTCGCCATCACCACTCTCGGCTCGGTGCTGGTGGTCAACCTGCAGCTGCGGCTGATGGACGTCGCCGGCGAGGCCAAGACCCTGGGGGCCGCGATGAACCACTCCTCGCTCAACGCCGCCAACGCGCTCGGCGCCTGGCTCGGCGGTGTGGTCATCGCGGCCGGCTACGGCTACCGGTCACCGGCGCTGGTCGGCGCAGCCCTGAGCGTGCTCGGCATCGCCGTGCTGCTGTGGTCGGCCGCGGTTCACCGCCGCGACGACCATTCATCCGCCAGCAGGTCGTAGAGCGCCAGGTCCGCGCGGCCCTCGCGCACGTTCGCGCCCAGCCGCTCGACGCCGAACTGCCGGAACCCCGCCGACTCGATGACGTGCCGGGACGCCGTGTTGTCGACCGCGGCGTACGCCGTCACGCGGCGTACGCCCAGCTCGCCGACCACGTGGCCGGTGACCAGCCGCATCGCCCGGCTCATCACGCCGCGGCCGCGCGCATCCGGGTGGGTCCAGTAGCCGATCTCGCACTGGACGCCCGGCTGCCAGTCGAACCAGCCGATCGTCCCGAGGATCGCGTCGTCGCCCTCGGTGACCGCCCAGGTCACCCCGGTGCCCTCGGCGAGCTGCTGGGTGCGCGACTCGATATAGGTGTGGGCGTCGTCGAGGGAGTAGGGGGAGGGCAGCTGGCCCAGCCAGCGCTGGGTCCGCTCCTCCGAGCACGCCTGCTGGATCCGCTCGGCATCGCCGGCCCCGATCGCGCGCAGCCGCAGCCCCTCGCCCTCCAGGAGCGGCACCGAGAGCCACGGCGTCCGAGGCTCGCGCGGGTCGTCGCGCAGCAGTGTCCCCACCCAGCCGTCGCGCAGCTCGCCGCGCTGGGCCAGCCAGCTCCGCACGGTCCCTTCGACGGTGAAGCCGAGCCGCCAGGCCACCTTCCGTGAGGCCCAGTTGCCGCGGTTGGCGCGCCACAGGACCGTGTGCAGGTCGCGCTCGGCGAAGCCCCATTCGAGCAGCAGCCGCAGGCCGCGCTCGACCGCTCCGGTGCCGCGCACCGTGGGGTGCGAGCCGTAGGCGACCTCGGCCAGCCCGTCACCCTCGTTGCGCAACGACATGAGCCCGCCGTAGCGCCCCTCGTGTTCGAGGACGAAGCTCCACTCGCGGTCCTCGGCCCAGCCGCGGGGGAGCACCTCGCCGAGGTAGCTCTCGGCGTCAGCCATCGAGTAGGGGACCGGCACCCGGGTCCACCGCTGCGAGAGAGGGTCCTGGCACTGCTCGTAGGAGCCGCGGGCGAAGGCGAGGCTGGGCGGGCGCAGCGTCACGACGCCGTCGGTGAGGGTGGGAGCGGTAGCGGGCTGGCGGTCGTCGCCGAGGACGGTCATGGCAGCGAGGCTCTCATCCCGAGCCGCCGGGCGCCTCCGGGTTTCGGGCGGGTGCCCCCCGTTTCGGAGCAGCGCCCCCTCGTCGGGGAGAATGGCCGCCGTGTCGACTGCTCCCGCCGCCCGTCCCCGTGTCCTCTCCGGCATCCAGCCGACCGCCGACTCCTTCCACTTCGGCAACTACCTCGGCGCCCTGCGCCAGTGGGTGCACCTGCAGGAGGAGCACCAGCCGTTCTTCTTCATCGCCGACCTGCACGCGATCACCGTCGAGCAGGACCCCAAGCTGCTGCACCAGCGGTGCCTGCGCTCGGCCGCGCAGCTGCTCGCGATGGGCATCGACCCCGACCGATCGGCGATCTTCATCCAGTCGCAGGTGCCCGCGCACGCTCAGCTCGGCTGGGTGCTGCAGTGCCTGACCGGCTTCGGCGAGGCCCGGCGGATGACCCAGTTCAAGGACAAGTCCGCCAAGGGAGGGGAGGGCGCCGCCTCGGTCGGCCTGTTTACCTACCCGATCCTGCAGGCCGCCGACATCCTGCTCTACCGCCCGGCGTACGTGCCGGTCGGGGAGGACCAGCGCCAGCACCTCGAGCTCACCCGCGACCTCGCCCACCGGTTCAACACTCGTTACAAGAAGACCTTCCGGCTGCCCGAGCCCTACATCCTCAAGGAGACGGCGAAGATCGCCGACCTGCAGGAGCCCACCCGCAAGATGTCGAAGTCGGCCTCCTCGCCCGCCGGCATCGTCGAGATGCTCGACGACCCGAAGAAGAGCGCCAAGAAGATCCGCTCGGCGGTGACCGACTCCGAGACCGAGATCCGCTTCGACCCCGAGACCAAGCCCGGGGTGAGCAACCTGCTGACGATCCACGGCGCGCTCACCGGTGACACCGTGGCCGACCTCGAGCAGCGGTACGCCGGGCGTGGCTACGGCGACCTGAAGAGTGAGCTCGCCGACATCGTGGTCGAGTTCGTCACCCCGTTCCGCGACCGCACGATCGAGCTGCTCGAGGACCCCGCCTACCTCACCCAGGTGCTGCGCCGCGGTGCCGAGCAGGCCATGGAGGTGGCCGAGGCGACGCTGCGCGACGTCTACGACCGGGTCGGCTTCGTGCCGGCCGTGCCCACCGGCGCGGCTGCGACGGCGAAGTAGGCTTCCCGCGTGGTCACCATCGGCGTCGCAGTCGCCATCCCCGAGCCGTGGGCCACCCAGCTCCGGGACTACCGCTTGGCGGTCGGCGACGAGACGGCCGAGATGATCCCCACCCACATCACCCTCGTGCCGCCGACCGAGATCGAGGACGAGCAGCTGCCCGATATCGAGGGGCATCTCGCGGAGGCCGCCGAGGCCGCCGGCCCGTTCCGGGTGCACCTGCGTGGCACCGGCACGTTCCGTCCGGTCTCGCCGGTGGTCTTCGTGACGCTCGTGGAGGGGATCTCCTCGTGTGAGCGGCTGGCCGCCGGCCTGCGCCGCGGGCCGCTCGACGTGGAGCTGCGCTTCCCCTACCACCCGCACGTCACCGTGGCCCACGAGGTGGACGAGGCCGCACTGGACCAGGCCTTCGCCGAGCTCGCCGACTTCGACTGCGTCTTCGAGGTCGGTCAGATCCACCTCTACGTCCACGACGCCGAGCGCGGTTGGCAGCCCACCCGCGAGTTCCCCCTGCGCGGCTGACCCCAGCGCCGAGCCGGCGAAATGCGACTCGGCGCCCCCGCCGAGGCAGGAGCGCCGAGTCGTAGGGCCTCGGGCAGGCGACCGACGGTCGCTAGGCCCGCGGCCGGTGGATCACAGGCCGTGACGCATCGCGGTGCGCAGGTCCTTGTTCAGCTGCGAGATCACGTCGAGCGGGATCTCCTTGGGGCAGGCCGCGGTGCACTCGCCGATGTTCGTGCAGCCGCCGAAGCCCTCGTGGTCGTGCTGGGCGACCATGTTGACCACCCGCGTGTCGCGCTCGGCCTGGCCCTGGGGCAGCTCGCCGAGGTGGGTGATCTTCGCGCCGAGGAACAGCGACGCCGACCCGTTGGGGCAGGCGGCCACGCAGGCACCGCAGCCGATGCAGGTGGCGACGTCGAACGCGCGGTCGGCGTTCTTCTTCGGCACCGCGGTGGCGTGGGCGTCCGGGGCGGAACCGGTGTTGACCGAGATGTAGCCGCCCTGCTGGATGATCCGGTCGAACGCGCCGCGGTCGACGATCAGGTCGCGCAGCACCGGGAACGCGTCGGCGCGCCACGGCTCGATCGTGATCGTGTCGCCGTCGGAGAACGAGCGCATGTGCAGCTGACAGGTCGTGGTGACCTCCGGGCCGTGGGCCTGGCCGTTGATCATCACGCCGCAGGTGCCGCAGATGCCCTCGCGACAGTCGGAGTCGAAGGCGACCGGCTCCTCGTCGGTGCCGGTCAGCTGCTCGTTGAGCATGTCGAGCATCTCGAGGAACGAGGTGTCCTCGGAGACGTCGTCGAGCTGGTAGGTGCGCAGCTCGCCCGCGGCAGCGGAGTTGGGCTGGCGCCAGATCTTCAGAGTGAGTCTCACTTGTAGCTCCGCTGCTTCATCTCGATGGCTTCGTACACCAGGTCCTCCTTGTGCAGCACCGGCTGGCCGCCGTCACCGCCCCACTCCCAGGCCGCGACGTAGGCGAAGTTCGCGTCGTCGCGCAGCGCCTCGCCGTCCTCGGTCTGCGACTCGGCGCGGAAGTGGCCGCCGCAGGACTCGCGGCGGTTCAGCGCGTCGATGCACATCAGCTCGCCGAGCTCGAGGAAGTCGGCCACCCGGCCGGCCCGCTCCAGCGACTGGTTGAGGGTGTCGGCAGCGCCCAGCACCTTCACGTTGCGCCAGAAGTCGTCGCGCAGCGTGCGGATCAGCTCGATCGCCTTGCGCAGGCCCTCGGCCGTGCGCTCCATGCCGCAGTACTCCCACATGATGTTGCCGAGCTCGCGGTGGTAGCTATCGACGCTGCGGGTGCCCTTGGTGTTCAGGAACGTCGCCACCCGGTTCTCCACCGACTGCCGGGCCTCGACCACGGCGGGGTGCGACTCGTCGATCTTCTCGAACGGTCCGTCGGCGAGGTAGTCGCGGATGGTGTTCGGGAGCACGAAGTAGCCGTCGGCCAGGCCCTGCATCAGCGCCGACGCACCGAGCCGGTTGGCTCCGTGGTCGGAGAAGTTCGCCTCGCCGGTGACGAACAGGCCGGGGATGGTCGACTGCAGGTCGTAGTCGACCCACAGCCCGCCCATCGTGTAGTGCACGGCCGGGTAGATGCGCATCGGCGTCTCGTAGGGGTTCTCCCCGGTGATCTGCTGATACATGTCGAAGAGGTTGCCGTACTTGTTCTCCACGGCCTTGCGGCCCAGTCGGCCGATCGCGTCGGAGAAGTCGAGGTAGACGCCGCGGCGCACCCCGTCGACCTCGGGGCCGACGCCGCGCCCCTCGTCGCACATGTTCTTGGCCTGCCGGGAGGCGATGTCGCGGGGGACCAGGTTGCCGAAGGAGGGGTAGATCCGCTCCAGGTAGTAGTCGCGGTCCTCCTCGGGGATGTCGCGCGGGTCCTTGTCGCAGTCGGCCTTCTTCTTCGGCACCCAGATCCGGCCGTCGTTGCGCAGCGACTCCGACATCAGCGTCAGCTTCGACTGGTGGCTGCCGGAGACCGGGATGCAGGTCGGGTGGATCTGCGTGTAGCAGGGGTTGCCGAAGTAGGCGCCCTTGCGGTGGGCCCGCCAGGTCGCGGTGACGTTGGAGCCCATCGCGTTGGTGGAGAGGAAGAAGACGTTGCCGTAGCCGCCCGAGGCGAGGACGACGACGTCGGCCAGGTGGGTCTGGATCTCGCCGGTCACCAGGTCGCGGGCGATGATGCCGCGCGCCCGGCCGTCGACCACGACCAGCTCGAGCATCTCGTGCCGGGTGAAGTCCTCGACGGTGCCGGCCGCGACCTGACGCTCCATCGCCTGGTAGGCGCCGATCAGCAGCTGCTGGCCGGTCTGCCCGCGGGCGTAGAAGGTGCGGGAGACCTGCACGCCACCGAAGGAGCGGTTGTCGAGCAGGCCGCCGTACTCGCGGGCGAACGGGACGCCCTGCGCCACGCACTGGTCGATGATGTTCGCGCTGACCTCGGCCAGACGGTAGACGTTGGTCTCACGGGCGCGGTAGTCGCCGCCCTTCACCGTGTCGTAGAAGAGGCGGAACGTGGAGTCGCCGTCCTCCTTGTAGTTCTTCGCGGCGTTGATGCCGCCCTGGGCGGCGATCGAGTGCGCCCGGCGCGGGGAGTCCTGGTAGCAGAACGCCTTCACGTGGTAGCCGGCCTCGCCGAGCGTGGCCGCGGCGGCGCCACCGGCCAGGCCGGTGCCGACCATGATCACCGACAGCTTGCGGCGGTTGGCCGGGTTGACCAGCCGCGCCTCGAACTTGCGGGTGGTCCACTTCTGGTCGATCGGGACGCCGCGGGGAGCCTTGGTGTCGGCGATCGGCTCGCCGAGGCGGAAGAAGCCCTCGGCGTCCGACGCGGCCGCGGTGGTGCCCTCGGTGGGGGGAGTGGTCTCAGTCATGAATATGCAGCCAGCCTTAGTCGACGATGCCGAAGAGCACGGAGATCGGGACGAGCGCGAACCCGACGGCGACGATCACGGCGAGCGAGATCCCGGCCAGGTTGGCGCGACGGCGCGAGGCCGCGGTGTTGGTGAAGCCGAGGGTCTGGCAGGCGCTCCAGACGCCGTGCCGCAGGTGCATCCCGAGCGCGACCAGCGCCACCAGGTAGATCAGCACCAGCCACCAGCGCTCCGGCTGGAACCCGGCGACCAGGCGCTCGTAGGGAGAGTCGGAGTTGCTGCCCGGCGTGATCGTGCGCGTGGTCAGGTGCAGGATGTGAAAGACGATGAACGCCAGCAGCGTGACGCCGCCCCAGCGCATCGTGCGCGAGGAGAGCGTCGACTTAGCGACGCGCCGTGCGGAGTACTTCTCCTTGCGGGCCACCGCGGCGCGGTGCCACAGCTTGAAGGCGGAGTACGCGTGGCCGATCACGGCCAGGATCAGCACCACACGCGCGATCCACAAGAAGCCCTCGTAGGGCAGGATCGGCTCTCCGAACTCACGGAGATGGTGGGCGTACTCGTCGAAGGAGTCCTGCCCGGCGAAGACCTTGAGGTTGCCGTACATGTGCGCCAGCACGTAGCCCACGAAGATGAGGCCGGTGACGGCCATCAACAGCTTCAGGGCGATCAGTGATCGCGTCGACCGGCTGCTGGGTGCGAGAGTCGGGGTTGCCACGGGAGGTCACGCTATACCGACCGACGGTCGGCAGAGCACCCCTCGGGGCCCCGGTGTGACCTATCCCCGGTTACTGACGAGTTCACTCAGGACGAAGTTCCCCCGGCTCCCATGCCGAAGGTCACACAGGGTGGTGAGGGCTTCACCACTCCTCCTATGGTTCGGCCTATGACTGTCGAGGGTGGGCTGGACGAGCCCCAGGAGCTCGAGGTCGAGCAGGGATCGCTCGACCTCACGGGACCACAGGACCGGCACGCGGTCGCCGAGTGGGAGGCCGCCGCGGCGGCCGTGCTGCGCAAGGCGCGCCGGCTCGGCGACGACGACCCCGACTCGCTGGTGTGGCAGAAGCTGACCCGCACCACCGTCGACGGTCTCGCGATCACTCCACTGGGCCTCCCCAGCGACCTCGAGGGGCTGGCCACCGCCGGTCGCCCGACCCGCTCCGGTGAGTGGGACGTGCGCGCCCACCTGGCCGGTCCGGACGCGGCCGACCTCAACCGGGCGGCCCTGGTCGACCTCGACAACGGCGTCACCTCGCTGTGGCTCGAGCTCGGGGCCGGCGTCACCGCCGACGAGCTGCCGACGATCCTCGGCGGTGCTCTCGAGGGCGTGCTGCTCGACCTCGCGCCCGTGGTGCTCGACGCGCCCGAGCAGCCGGTGGCCGCGGCCGAGGCCCTGGCCGGGCTGCTGCGCAGCCGGGGGCTCACCCCCGCCCCGGGCACGAACCTGGGGGCCGACCCGGTCGCCGCGCAGCTACGCGGCCTCGCGGACACCGACCTCGACGCGCTGGTCCAGGTGGCCCGGCTGGCGGTGGACGCCGGAACCCTTGGCGTCGTCGTCGACGCCACCGCCGTGCACGACCTCGGCGCCTCCGACGCCCAGGAGCTCGGCTACTCCCTCGCCGTCGGCGCCGCCTACCTGCGGGCCCTGACCGAGGCCGGTCTCGGCGTCGAGGAGGCCCTGGGGCTGATCGAGTTCCGATACGCGGTGACCGACGAGCAGTTCCCCAGCATCGCCAAGCTGCGCGCCGCCCGCCGGCTCTGGGCCCGCGTCGGCGAGCTCAGCGGTGCCGGAGTGGAGGCCCGTGCGCAGCGCCAGCACGCGGTCACCAGTCGACCGATGATGAGCAAGTACGACCCCTACGTGAACATGCTGCGCACCACCGTCGCCGCGTTCGCCGCGGGCGTCGGCGGCGCGGACGCGGTCACCGTGCTGCCCTTCGACACGCCCCTGGGACGACCCGACTCGCTCGCCCGGCGGATGGCCCGCAACACCTCCGCGTTGCTGATCTCGGAGTCCCACATCGCCCGCGTGACCGACCCGGCCGGCGGCGCCTACGCCGTCGAACGGCTCACCGACGACCTCGCCCAGGCCGGCTGGGCCGAGCTCGGCCGCATCGAGGAGGCGGGCGGCGTGCTCGCCGCCCTGGCCGAGGGCTCTCTGCAGGCCCGGATCGACGAGGTGGTCGCCAAGCGCGAGACCGACGTCGCGCGACGCAAACGCCCGATCACCGGCCTCAGCGAGTTCCCGAACCTCGCCGAGGAGCTGCCCGCGCGCGAGCCGGACACCTCCGCGGTTCGGGTCCGCCGCTACGGAGCCAGTTTCGAGGCGCTGCGCGACGAGCCGGTCGCCCGACCGGTCTTCCTCGCGACGATGGGACCGATCGCGGCCCACACGGCGCGCGCGACGTTCGCCACCAACCTCTTCGCCGCCGGCGGCATCGCCGTCGAGGCCGCCGGTGCCACCGCCGGCGTCGACGAGGTGCTCGCCGCCTACTCCGGCCAGCCGGTGGTCTGCCTGGCCGGCAGCGACCCGACGTACGCCGAGTGGGCGGCCGAGCTGGTCGCGGCGCTCCGCGAGGCCGGTGCCCGCCGGGTGATCCTGGCCGGCAAGCCCACCGATGCCATGGGGGTCGACGACTCCTGCGCGATGGGCGTCGACGCCCTCGCGTTCCTGACCCGGACGAGGGAGAGCCTGAGCTCATGAGTGTTCCCAGCAGCTTCGCCGGCCTGCCGCTGGTCTCGGCAGGCTCGACCGCCGACGGTGCCGAGGCCGCACCACCGCCGGTGCCGGCGCCGGGCGTCGAGCCCTGGCTGGCGCCCGAGGGCGTCGAGGTGCTGCCGGTCTACGGGCCCGAGCACCTCGCCGGCCTGGACGGCCTCGACACCCTGCCGGGCCTGACCCCGTTCCTGCGGGGCCCCTACCCGACGATGTACACCACCCAGCCGTGGACCATCCGGCAGTACGCCGGCTTCTCCACCGCCGAGGAGTCCAACGCGTTCTACCGCCGCAACCTCGCGGCCGGGCAGAAGGGTCTCTCGGTCGCCTTCGACCTGGCGACCCACCGCGGCTACGACTCCGACCACCCGCGGGTGCGCGGCGACGTCGGCATGGCCGGCGTGGCGATCGACTCGATCTACGACATGCGCACGCTCTTCGACGGCATCCCGCTCGACACCATGTCGGTGTCGATGACGATGAACGGCGCGGTGCTGCCGATCATGGCGCTCTACATCGTCGCGGCCGAGGAGCAGGGGGTGAAGCCGGAACAGCTCGCGGGGACCATCCAGAACGACATCCTCAAGGAGTTCATGGTCCGCAACACCTACATCTATCCGCCGCTGCCGAGCATGCGGATCATCTCCGACATCTTCGCCTACACCGCCGAGAAGATGCCTCGGTTCAACTCGATCTCGATCTCGGGCTACCACATGCAGGAGGCCGGGGCGACCGCCGACCTCGAGCTGGCCTACACACTGGCCGACGGCGTCGAGTACATCCGCGCCGGCCTCGCCGCCGGCCTCGACATCGACCGGTTCGCGCCGCGGCTGTCGTTCTTCTGGGCGATCGGCATGAACTTCTTCATGGAGGTCGCGAAGATGCGCGCCGCCCGGGCCCTGTGGGCGCGGCTGGTGCGCGAGTTCGACCCGAAGAACCCCAAGTCGCAGAGCCTGCGCACGCACAGCCAGACCTCGGGCTGGTCGCTGACCGCTCAGGACGTCTTCAACAACGTCGGCCGCACCGCCATCGAGGCGATGGCCGCGACCCAGGGGCACACCCAGTCGCTGCACACCAACGCCCTCGACGAGGCCATCGCGCTGCCCAGCGACTTCTCCGCGCGCATCGCTCGCAACACCCAGCTGCTGCTGCAGCAGGAGAGCGGCACCACCGGCACCGTCGACCCGTGGGCCGGCTCCTACTACGTCGAGCGGCTCACCCACGACCTCGCCGAGCGTGCCTGGCAGCACATCACCGAGGCCGAGGCGGCCGGCGGCATGGCCAAGGCCATCGAGCAGGGCATCCCGAAGATGCGCATCGAGGAGGCCGCCGCGCGCACCCAGGCCCGCATCGACTCCGGCAGCCAGAGGGTGATCGGCGTCAACACCTACCGGCTCGAGACCGAGGATCGACTCGACGTGCTGCGCGTCGACAACGACGAGGTCTACCGCCAGCAGATCGCCAAGCTCGAGCGGCTGCGCGCCGAGCGCGACGACGACGAGGTACGCCGCACGCTCGACGCCCTCACCCGCTCCGCCGAGGCGGGCTCCCAGCACGGCAGCATGGACGGCAACCTGCTCGCCCTGGCCGTCGACGCGGCGCGGGCCAAGGCCACCGTCGGCGAGATCTCCGACGCGCTGGAGAAGGTGTGGGGCCGCCACCAGGCGACGATCCGTACCATCAGCGGCGTGTTCAGGGACGAGTCCGGGAGTGCCGGCGCCGAGAAGGTGCAGCAGGTCATCGCTGCGACCGAGACGTTCGAGGAGGACGAGGGGCGCCGCCCGCGCATCCTGGTCGCCAAGATGGGCCAGGACGGCCACGACCGCGGCCAGAAGGTCGTGGTCAGCGCCTTCGCCGACATGGGCTTCGACGTCGACGTGGGCCCGCTGTTCTCGACGCCCGAGGAGGTCGCCCAGCAGGCGGTCGACGCCGACGTGCACATCGTCGGGGTCTCGTCGCTGGCCGCCGGCCACCTCACGCTGCTCCCGGCGCTGAAGCAGGCGCTCGCCGAGCAGGGCCGACCCGACATCATGATCGTGATCGGTGGCGTCATCCCGCCCGACGACGTGGACACCCTGCGCGAGATGGGTGCGGCCGAGGTGTTCCTGCCCGGCACGGTGATCGCCGACTCGGCGTTGAACCTGCTGGCCAAGCTGCGCGAGCAGCTCGGGCACGCGGCTTGAGCCCGGTGCGTCTCCCCGCCTGGGCCGCCGGGGCCGCCTGATGGCGGCTGTCGACGTCGCCGCCCTCGTCGAGGGCGTGCGCGCCGGCCGGCGCGCCTCGGTGTCGCGGGCGATCACGCTCGTCGAGTCGTCCAAGCCCGCGCACCGGACGGCGGCCCGCGAGCTGCTCACCGAGCTCACCGGTCACTCGGGGCACACCGGTGGCGGAGCAGTGCGGGTCGGGATCTCGGGGGTGCCCGGCGTCGGCAAGTCGACGTTCATCGAGGCGCTCGGCACCCGGCTGGCCGCGGACGGTCACCGGGTGGGCGTCCTCGCGGTCGACCCCTCCTCGGTGCGCACCGGCGGGTCGGTGCTCGGCGACAAGACCCGGATGGCCCGCCTCGCCGCCGACCCGCGCGCCTACATCCGCCCCTCGCCGTCCGCGGGCACCCTCGGCGGCGTGGCCCGGGCCACCGTGCAGGCGATCACCGTGCTCGAGGCCGCCGGCTTCGACGTGGTCCTGGTCGAGACCGTGGGCGTGGGCCAGTCCGAGGTCACCGTGGCCGGCATGGTCGACACGTTCCTGTTCCTCACCCTGGCTCGCACCGGCGACCAGCTGCAGGGCATCAAGAAGGGCATCCTCGAGATCGCGGACCTGATCGCGGTCAACAAGGCCGACGGCGACCGCGAGGGGGAGGCCCGGGCCGCGGCGCGCGAGCTGGCCGGCGCGCTGCGACTGGTGCACGGCAAGGGGGAGTGGGCCCCGCCGGTGGTCACCTGCTCCGCGCTCACCGACGTCGGCGTCGACGACCTGTGGCGCCGGGTCATCGACCACCGGGACCACCTCGGCCCCGACGGCCTGGCCGCGAAGCGGGCCCGCCAGCAGCTCGACTTCACCTGGGCACTGGTGCGCGACGAGCTCGAGCAGCGGCTGCGCACCTCGCCGCGGGTCAAGGAGATCCGCGGACAGGTCCGCGAGGCGGTGCTTGCCGGGCGGCTGCCGGCGACGGTCGCGGCCGACCGGATCCTCGCGGCGTACGACGCCCGCGACTGAGTCCGGTCCTGTCTCGGGGGTCGACTACCCTGGGCAGGCCATGGCTGTCCCCTCCGATGAACCCACGCCCCTCGCCTCGCCGCTGCTCTCCTCCGTCGTCGACGCCCACCTCGAGGAGCTCGTCGCGCTGCGCCGCGACCTGCACGCCCACCCGGAGCTCTCGTGGGCCGAGCACCGCACCACCGAGGTCGTCGCGGCCCGGGTCGAGGCGGCCGGCTGGCAGGTGACGCCGCTGGCGCGCACCGGCTTCGTCGCCGACCTCGGCGCCGCCGGCCCCCGGGTCGCGCTGCGGGCCGACCTCGACGCGCTCCCGGTGCCCGACGAGACCGGCGACCCGTGGGCGAGCACGGTCGAGGGGGTCACCCACGCCTGTGGCCACGACGTGCACACCTCGGCGCTGGTCGGGGCCGCGCTCGCGCTGTCGGCGGCCGAGCAGCAGGGGCTGCTCCCGGGCCGGGTGCGGCTGCTGTTCCAGCCCGCCGAGGAGGTGATGCCCGGTGGCGCGTTGTCCCTGCTGGACGCCGGCGCCCTGCGCGACGTCGAGCGGGTCTTCGGCATGCACTGCGACCCCAGCCTCGACGTCGGCCGGATCGGCCTGCGCGAGGGGCCGATCACCGGTGCGGCCGACCACCTCGACGTGAGACTGACCGGCTCCGGCGGGCACACCTCCCGACCGCACCTGACCGAGGACCTCACGTTCGCGATCGGCAAGGTCGTCACCGAGCTGCCCGCGATCCTGTCGCGGCGCCTGGACCCGCGGGCGGGCGTCAGCGTCGTGTGGGGCCGGCTGCACGCCGGGTCGGCGCACAACGTCATCCCCAGCACCGGCCGCCTCGGCGGCACCGTGCGCATGCTCGACGCGATCGCCTGGTCCGACGCCGAGAAGCTGGTGCCCGACCTGATCCAGCAGATCGTCGCGCCGTACGGCGTACACGCCGAGGTCGCCTACCAGCGCGGCGTCCCGCCGGTGGTCAACGAGCAGCGCTCCATCGACCTGCTCACCCAGGCCGTCGACCGGGTGCTCGGCCCGGAGGGGCCGGTGACCACCCAGCAGAGCCTGGGCGGCGAGGACTTCGGGTGGTATCTCGACGTCGTCCCCGGGGCGATGATGCGCCTCGGCACCCGCACCCCCGGCGGCCCCACCTACGACCTGCACCAGGGCAACCTGCGCATCGACGAGCGGGCCATCGGCATCGGGGCCCGGGTGCTCGCGGAGGCCGCCGCCGGGGCGCTGCACGACCTGGCCCCTGGTTCGACTCATCCGGGTTAGTCATGCCCGTGGTGCAACTCGTCGGGACCGGCGGGGGAGAAAGTCCCGTGCAGTCGGTCCTCCGGACCGCTTTACGCACCCGCCCACGGCCTGTTGACTGTGGGCGTCCCGGCACCCGTCGGGGCCCTGAAGGTCCTCCCCATTCGTCGGCGCGCAATCGTTTACGCTCGGGAGGCGCCGAACAGGTAACAACCTCGTCACGGCACCATCCCCACGGCGTAGAAGGCTCTAGGGTCGAATCGGTTCGCGCCCGCGCGGGGCGCCCGTTTTACATGAGGAGGCGTCTTGCGACGCAGCATGAAACTCGCAGCTCTGCTTACTGCCGGAGTCCTCTCGCTGACCGCGTGCGGCAGCGACGACGACGGTGAGAGCACCAACGAGGGGAACGGCGGAGACGCCCCCCAGTCCGACGTCAAGGTCGGCATGGCCTACGACGTGGGCGGCCGCGGCGACCAGTCGTTCAACGACTCCGCCGCCGCCGGTCTCGACAAGGCCGTCGAGGAGTTCGGCGTCGACTCCCAGGAGTCCGAGGCTGAGGACGGCGAGGCCGAGACGGCCCGCGAGGAGCGCCTGCGCACCTTCGCCGACGCCGGCTACAACCCGATCATCGCGGTCGGCTTCGCCTACGCCGCGTCGGTCGGCAAGGTCTCCGAGGAGTACCCCGACGTCAACTTCGCGATCATCGACGACTCCAGTCTGGCCGACTCCTCCAACGTCGCCTCGCTCGTCTTCGCCGAGCACGAGGGCTCCTTCCTCGTCGGCGCGGCCGCCGCGCTGAAGACCGAGGCCGACCACATCGGCTTCGTCGGTGGCGTCGAGACCCCGCTGATCCAGAAGTTCGAGGCCGGCTACGTCGCCGGCGCCGAGGCCGTCAACCCCGACATCAAGGTCGACGTGACCTACCTGACCCAGGTGCCGGACTTCTCCGGCTTCGCCGACCCGGCGAAGGGCAAGACCGCCGCGACCGGCATGTTCGACAACGGCGCCGACATCGTCTACCACGCCGCCGGCGGGTCCGGTGGCGGCGTCTTCGAGGCCGCGGCCGAGGCGGAGGGCTGGGCCATCGGTGTCGACTCCGACCAGTACAACACCGCCGACCCGTCGGTCCAGGACGTCATCCTGACCTCGATGCTGAAGAACATCGATGTCGCGGTGTACGACTACATCACCGGCGTCGTCGAGGGCGAGACCCCCACCGGCGTGACCACCTACGACCTGTCGGTCGACGGTGTGGGCTACTCCACCAGCGGCGGCTTCGTCGACGACATCGCCGAGCAGCTCGACGAGTACAAGCAGCAGATCGTGGACGGCGAGCTCGAGGTCCCCGAGGCCCCGTGAGCCTGACCGCTCGCGGTCTGCACACAGCAACTGCACCACCCCAGCTGCTCCGCAGCTGACCCATCGGGGTCGCGGGCACGCGTTCCGCGCGTGCCTGCGACCCCGGTCCGCTCTCCGGGTCGTGAGGACCCGGACCGAAGGAGGTCACAGCGCCGTGTCCACCCCCGCACCCGCCAGGGCCGGCACCGCCGAAATCGCGGTCCGCCTGCGCGGCATCGGCAAGCGGTTCCCGGGCGTCATCGCCAACGACGACATCAACATCGACGTGCGCCGGGGAACGATCCACGCGATCGTCGGCGAGAACGGCGCCGGCAAGTCGACGCTGATGAAGATCCTCTACGGCGTTCAGCCGCCCGACTCCGGCACGATCGAGATCAACGGCGAGCAGGTCGCCCTGTCGAGCCCCGCGGACGCGATCAAGCACGGCGTCGGCATGGTGTTCCAGCACTTCATGCTCGCCGACAACCTGACCGTGCTCGAGAACGTCGTCCTCGGTGCCGAGAAGCTGCACGGCATCGGTGGCGCCGCTCGCGACGAGATCCGGCGGCTCTCCGACGCCTATGGCCTCGACATCGAGCCCGACGAGCTGGTCGAGGACCTCGGTGTCGGGCAGCGCCAGCGGGTCGAGATCCTCAAGGTCCTCTACCGCGGCGCCCGGGTGATCATCCTCGATGAGCCGACCGCGGTCCTCGTCCCCCAGGAGGTCGACGAGCTGTTCGGCAACCTGCGCGGGCTCAAGTCCGAGGGCTTCTCGATCATCTTCATCTCCCACAAACTCGACGAGGTGCTCGCGGTCGCCGACGAGATCACCGTGATCCGCCGGGGCACGACGGTCTCGACCGTGCAGCCGACCGACGTGACCTCGCGTCAGTTGGCCGAGCTGATGGTCGGCTCCGAGCTGCCCTCGCCCAGCACCGAGGCGTCCACGGTCACCGACGAGGTGCTGATCTCGGTCCAGGACCTCACGCTCACCAACGCCGACGGCCGCAGGCTGCTCACCGACATCTCCTTCGACATCCACCGCGGCGAGGTCCTCGGCATCGCGGGGGTCGAGGGCAACGGCCAGGAGGAGCTCGTCGAGTCGCTCATGGGCATGCGGCACGGGGCGCGGGGCACGATCCGTCTCCGGGGCGACGACCTCACCTCGATGTCGACGCGCGACCGGCGGCAGGCCGGCGTCGGCTACATCCCGGCCGATCGCCACCGCCATGGCCTGTTGCTCGAGTCGCCGCTGTGGGAGAACCGGGTGCTCGGCCACCAGTTCCGCGCCCCCAGCGTGAAGCACGGGATGATCGACAAGACCGCCGCCCGGGCGGACACCGAGCGGATCATCACCGAGTACGACGTGCGCACGCCCGGCCCGGACGTGCTGGCCGCGTCGCTGTCCGGCGGCAACCAGCAGAAGCTGATCGTCGGCCGCGAGATGAGCTCGGAGCCGATCCTGCTGATCGCCTCGCACCCCACCCGTGGTGTCGACGTCGGTGCCCAGGCCGCGATCTGGGACCACATCAAGAGAGCCCGTCGGGAAGGACTGGCAGTGCTGCTGATCTCCGCCGACCTCGAGGAGCTGATCGGCCTGTCCGACCGCATCGAGGTCATCCTCCGCGGCCGCCTGGTCGGCACCTTCGACCCGGGCGCGGTGACCCCCGAGCAGCTCGGCTCGGCGATGACCGGAGCGGAGGCCCAGGCATGACCCCGCGTCTGACCCGGATCGCCCTGGGCGTCAGCGCACCGATCCTGGCGCTACTGGCCGCGTTCGCCATCACCAGCCTGGTGCTGATCATCGCCGGCGACCCGGTCGGCGACGTCTGGAACACGATCCTCACCTGGCCCGAGACGCGCAACCAGTCGAACATCATCGACAACGGCACCGTCCTCTACCTCTCCGGCCTGGCCGTCGCGGTCGGGTTCAAGATGAACCTGTTCAACATCGGTGTCGACGGCCAGTACCGCGTGGCCGGCTTCGCCGCCGCGGTCGTGGCGGGCGAGGCGTGGCTCCCGGGCTACCTCAACACCGTGCTGGCGATCATGGCCGCGATGGCGGTCGGTGCGCTGTGGGCCGGCATCGCCGGCGTGCTGCGGGCCACCCGGGGCGTGAGCGAGGTGATCGCGACGATCATGCTGAACGCGATCGCCACCAGCCTGGTCGCCTACCTGCTGCGCAAGGTGGCGGTGCGCGAAGAGGGCAGCAACATCATCGCGACCAAGGAGATCCCCGAGGGCAGCCGGATCCCGAACATCTCGATCGGCGAGGGCGCCACCGCGGAGATCTATGGTTTCGTGTTCATCGCGGTCCTGGCCGGCGTGGCCTACTGGTTCCTGCTGAACAAGACCCGTTTCGGCTTCGACCTGCGCGCCACCGGCCAGTCCACGACCGCCGCCGTGGCCAGCGGCATCTCGGTGAACAAGATGATCGTCACCGCGATGCTGATCTCGGGTGCGGCCGCCGGTCTGGTCGGCCTGCCGATCATCTTCGGCGACTCCTTCTCCTACGGCTCCACGTTCCAGTCCGGGCTCGGTTTCGCCGGCATCGCGGTCGCCCTGCTGGGTCGCAACCATCCGTTCGGGATCGCGATGGGCGCCCTGCTCTTCGCCTTCCTCGACGAGCAGTCGAACCGGCTGCAGATCCTGGTGGGCGTGGCGCCCGACATCGTGGCGATCACTCAGGGCGTCATCGTGATCACCGTGGTCATCTCCTACGAGCTGGTGCGCCGCTACGGCGTCCGGCTCGAGCAGCGGCGGGTGGCCCAGGCCCTGGTCGGCGCTGGCGCTGAGCCGCAGCGTCCGCTGGACGGTAGCCAACAGCCCCCCACCGACGGCCCCAGTGACCAGAACGAGGAGACCAAGGCATGAGCGCCTCGGACACCGCAAGCCACGTCGCCGCGCCCGCCGCGAAGTCCGGACGGGGCCGGCTGCCCCGCTACTGGATCGTCGTCGCCCTGCTGGCGGTCGTGTTCATCCTCTCCGTGCTCAAGCTGGTCACCGGTGCCGACGACCTGCTGTCCTCCGGCACGGTCGCCGCCACCCTGATCGCGACCGTCCCGATCATGCTCGCCGGTCTCGGCGGTCTGTGGTCCGAGCGCGCCGGCATCGTCAACATCGGTCTCGAGGGCATGATGATCCTCGGCACGTACGGCGCCGGCTACTTCGGCTACAACTACGGCCCGTGGATGGGTGTGGCCGGAGCGATCCTGATGGGTGTGCTCGGCGGACTGATCCACGCCGTCGCCACCGTGGTCTTCGGCGTCGACCACATCATCTCCGGCGTCGCGATCAACATCATCGCGCTCGGTGCCGTGCAGTACCTCGCGTCGCTGACCTTCGTCGGCCTGCCCGGCGGTGGCCAGACCCAGTCGCCGAAGATCGAGGACGTCCAGACGATCACGATCGGACCACTGGCCGACGCGCTGGACAAGATCGAGGACAAGGACGTCTTCTTCGTCTCCGAGCTCGCGGGCGTGTTCGAGGCGTTCGTCTCGAACCTCTCGATGCTCGTGGTGCTGGCGCTGGTGCTGCTCGTGCTCACCTGGTGGCTGCTGTGGCGCACCCCGTTCGGGCTGCGGCTGCGCTCCTGCGGCGAGAGCCCGGCGGCCGCGGAGTCGCTGGGAGTCAAGGTGCTGCGGTACAAGTTCGCCGCGGTGCTGATCTCGGGCGGCCTCGCCGGCCTCGCTGGCGGCTTCCTGGCCATGGTGGCGTCGAGCAACTACCGCGACGGACAGACCGGCGGACGAGGCTACATCGGCCTGGCCGCCATGATCTTCGGCAACTGGCGCCCGGGTGGGCTGCTGGCCGGCTCCGGCCTGTTCGGCTACACCGAGACGCTGGGCCTGCGGCAGGGCGGCTCCTCGGTGCACGCGTTGCTGCTGGCCATCGCGATCCTCGCTCTGGCCTTCGCCATCTGGCAGTTCCGCTCCGGCGCGGTGATCACCGGCTCGGTCATGGTCGCGGCGGGCGTCGCGATCGGCGCGGTGTACCTCGCGATCGAGGAGGTCCCCGGCGACTTCACCCGGATGACGCCCTACGTGATCACGCTGTTGGTGCTCGCGTTCGCCTCGCAACGACTACGGATGCCTGCCGCCGACGGCGTCATCTATCGCAAGGGCAGCGCCGGATGACCGGCGCCGCTCCTGCGGGGGCCGAGCTCGACCCGGGGTTCGACTGGGAGGCGCTGCGGGCCGAGGCGGTCGCGGTCCTGGACCGTGCCTACGTGCCCTACTCCGGCTACCCGGTCGGGGCCGCGGCGCGCGTCGACGACGGCCGGCTGGTCACGGGCTGCAACGTCGAGAACGCGTCGTACGGCGTGGGGCTGTGTGCGGAGTGCGGACTGGTCAGCCAGCTGCACCTGACCGGCGGCGGCCGGTTGACGCACTTCGTGTGCGTCAACCGCGACGGTGCGGTGATCATGCCGTGCGGCCGCTGCCGGCAACTGCTGTGGGAGAACGGCGGCCCGTCGCTGCTCGCGATGACGGTGTCGGGCGTGAAGAGGATGGATGAGGTGCTGCCGGATGCGTTCGGTCCCGACGACCTCGCTTGACCTGACCTCGCCCCAGGTGGTCGCCGACCCCTACCCGTTCTTCGCCGCGGAGCGCGCTCGGCACGGCGTCGCCTGGCACGAGGCGTCGGGGATGTACCTCACGTTCTCGCACGCCGCGGTGAGCGCCGTGCAGCGAGACCGCCGGCTCGGCCGGATCTGGCGGGACCGGCAGCCCGAGGACTACCTCGAGCCGTTCAACCTGCTGCACCGCAACCAGATGATGGAGAACGAGCCGCCGGAGCACACCCGGCTCCGGCGGCCCGTCGCCCGCGCGTTCAACCGCGGCCACGTCGAGCGGCTGCGACCTCGCGTGCGCGAGATCGCCACACAGCTGCTCGACGAGGTCGACCCGGCCGGCTTCGACGTGATCGGCGACTACGCCGAGCCGCTTCCGGTGCTGGTCATCGCCGAGCTGCTCGGTGTCCCGTCGTCCCACGCCGGCGACCTGCGCGACTGGTCGCAGGCGATCGTGCGGATGTACGAGGTGGCGCCGAGCCAGCAGGTCGTCGACGACGCCGTGCGCGCGGCGTCAGACTTCGCCGGGCTGGTGCGCGAGCTGGTGGGGGAGCGGCGGGCCCGGCCGGCCGACGACCTCATCACGCACCTCGCCGAGACCGAGCTCTCCGAGGACGAGGTCGTGGCCGCGGTCGTGCTGCTTCTCAACGCCGGCCACGAGGCGTCGGTCAACGTGTTCGGCAACGGCCTGGTCGCGATGCTGCGCCGCGGGCTGCGGCCGGGCGCCGACGTGCCGCTCACCGTGGAGGAGATGCTGCGCTTCGACTCGGCGCTGCAGCTGTTCGAGCGCACCGCGACCGAGGACGTCGAGGTGGGCGAGGTCGTCGTCCGCGCGGGCGAGAAGATCGCGGCGCTGCTGGGCGCCGCCAACCGCGACCCGGCCGTGTTCGACGACGCCGACACCTTCCGGGTCGACCGTGACCCCAACCCGCACCTGGCCTTCGGCGTCGGCGTGCACTTCTGCCTGGGGGCGCCGCTGGCCCGGATGGAGCTGGCCGAGTCCGTCACGGCGCTGTGGTCGCGGTTCCCCGACCTGGCGCTGGCGGGGGAGCCCGAGACCCGGGGAACGTTCGTGCTGAGGGGCTACCACTCGGTGCCCGTAGGAGGAGAGCCGCAGTGACCGCTTCGCCGGAGCCCACGTCCGAGCGTCATGACGCCGTCGAGGTGATCGTGGCCAAACGCGACGGAGGCACGCTCACCGACAGCCAGATCGACTGGGTCGTCGACGCCTACACCCGCGGCGCCGTCGCCGACGAGCAGATGTCGTCGCTGGCGATGGCGATCCTGCTCAACGGCATGGACCGACGCGAGATCGCCCGGTGGACCGACGCGATGATCGCCTCGGGGGAGCGGATGGACTTCTCCTCGCTGTCGCGGCCCACCGCCGACAAGCACTCCACCGGCGGGGTCGGCGACAAGATCACCCTGCCGCTCGCGCCGCTGGTCGCCGCCTGCGGCGTCGCGGTGCCGCAGCTGTCCGGGCGGGGCCTCGGCCACACCGGAGGCACCCTCGACAAGCTCGAGGCGATCCCGGGGTGGCGGGCCGCGCTGTCGAACGAGGAGCTGATGGCTCAGCTGGAGTCGGTCGGCGCGGTGATCTGCGCCGCCGGCGACGGGCTCGCCCCGGCCGACAAGAAGCTCTACGCGCTGCGCGACGTCACCGGCACCGTCGAGGCGATCCCACTGATCGCCTCCTCGATCATGAGCAAGAAGATCGCCGAGGGCACCGGCTCGCTGGTGCTCGACGTCAAGGTCGGCACCGGCGCGTTCATGAAGTCGCTGGACCGGGCCCGCGAGCTGGCCGAGACCATGGTCGCGCTCGGCACCGGAGCGGGCGTGCACACCGTCGCGCTGCTCACCGACATGTCCACGCCGCTGGGGCTCACGGCCGGCAACGCGATCGAGGTCGCCGAGTCGGTCGAGGTGCTCGCCGGCGGGGGGCCCTCCGACGTGGTCGAGCTGACCCTGGCCCTGGCCCGCGAGATGCTCGCCGGCGCCGGCCGTGACGACATCGACCCCGCCGAGAAGCTGGCCGACGGCTCCGCGATGGACGCCTGGAAGGCGATGATCCGCGCCCAGGGCGGCGACCCCGACGCCGCGCTGCCGGTGGCCCGCGAGTCGCACGTGGTGGTGGCCCCGTCGTCGGGCGTGCTCACCCGGCTCGACGCGATGGCCGTCGGGCTCGCCGCCTGGCGCCTGGGCGCCGGCCGGGCCCGCAAGGAGGACCCCGTGCAGGCCGGTGCCGGCGTCGTCTGGCACGCCCGACCCGGCGACGAGGTGACCGCGGGGGCACCCTTGTTCACCCTGCTCACCGACGACGCCGGCCGCTTCGACCGGGCCCTGGCCTCCCTCGACGGGGGCTTCGACATCGAGCCTGCCGGCACGGCGTACTCGCCGGCGCCGTTGGTGATCGAGCGGGTGGGGTAGCTCACCCCGCCAGCAGCAGCACCACGGTCTCGGCCACGCACGCCGGCTTCGACTCGCCCTCGATCTCGACGACGTACTTCAGCGTGAGCTGCTTGCCGGCGGGGATGTCGACGATGTCGGCGATCGAGACGGTGGCGCGCACCCGGGAGCCGACCTTCACGGGGTTGGGGAAGCGCACCTTGTTCACGCCGTAGTTGAGCTTGGCGCCGGGGGTGTCGAGCTCGAAGACCTGGCTGCCGAGCCACGGCACGAGCGACAGCGTGAGGTAGCCGTGGGCGATGGTGCCGCCGAACGGACCGGTGGCCGCGCGCTCGACGTCGACGTGGATCCACTGGTGGTCGCCGGTGGCGTCGGCGAACCGGTTCACCCGCTCCTGGTCGATGGTCACCCACTCGGAGGTGCCCAGCTCCTCGCCGACCGCCGCCGCAACCTCGTCGAAGGTGGTGAACACGCGCATGGAATCCTCCTGGTGGGACGCTCGGTGGTTGGATGACGACATGAGTGCCGCCACGGAACCTACCGCCCTGCGCCGCGACCGGATCGTGCGGGCGCCGAAGGTGTTGCTCCACGACCACCTCGACGGCGGGCTGCGGCCGCAGACCGTCCTCGAGCTCGCCGCCGGGGCCGGCCACCGGCTCCCCGCGGACGACGCCGAGAGCCTCGGCCGCTGGTTCGCGGAGTCCGCCGACTCCGGCTCGCTGGAGCGCTACCTGGAGACCTTCGACCACACGGTCGGCGTGATGCAGACCGCCGACGCCATCGCCCGGGTGGCGCGCGAGTCGGTCGAGGACCTCGCCGCCGACGGCGTCGTCTACGCCGAGGTGCGCTACGCCCCCGAGCAGCACGTGAAGGGCGGCCTGGCGCTCGACGACGTGGTCGACGCGGTACGCCGCGGCTTCGACGAGGGCGTCCAAGTCGCTGCCGACCGCGGGCAGACGATCGTGGTGCGGCAGCTGCTCACCGCGATGCGGCACCAGGCCCGCTCCCGCGAGATCGCCGAGCTGGCGGTGGCCTGGCGTGACCGTGGCGTTGCGGGCTTCGACATCGCCGGCGCCGAGGCCGGCTATCCCCCCACCCGCCACCTCGACGCCTTCGAGTACCTCCAGCGCGAGAACTTCCACTTCACGATCCACGCCGGCGAGGGTTTCGGGCTGCCGTCGATCTGGCAGGCCATCCAGTGGTGCGGCGCCGACCGCCTCGGCCACGGTGTCCGCATCGTCGACGACATCACCGTGCACGACGACGGCACGGCCGAGCTCGGCCGGCTCGCCGCCTACGTGCGCGACAAGCGGATCCCGCTCGAGATGTGCCCGTCGTCCAACGTGCAGACCGGTGCGGCCGACTCGATCGCGGAGCACCCGATCAAGCTGCTCACCGACCTGCGGTTCCGGGTCACGGTCAACACCGACAACCGGCTGATGAGCCACACCTCGCTGTCCGACGAGTTCGAGCACCTCGTCGAGGCGTTCGGCTACGGGGTGGCCGACCTGCGCTGGTTCACGATCAACGCGATGAAGTCGTCGTTCCTGCCGTTCGACGAGCGGCTCGCGATCATCGACGAGGTCATCAAGCCCGGGTACGCCGCGCTGGCCGCCGAGGGTTGACCGTTTCCGGACCGCCCCGGCCGACCTCGACTCTGATCAGTCGGAGACGATCGGCTGAAGGTCGTCGGGCAGCGTCACCGGCTCTCCCTCGACCATCCGCGCGTCGCGAGGCGCCTCACCGGTGAGGCAGGCGACGCGGTCCGGGTCGAGGGCGGGAGGCTCGACGACCCAGCCGACGTCGGGGCCGTCCGGCACCGGCAGCGTGACGAACGCCACGAGCCCGGCGCTGGGGTAGACGCCGAACACGGAGGGGTCGCCGAGACGGGCGGTCGCAGGCCCGTGCTCGGTCACCAGACGCAACGTGGCGTCCGGCGCGGCGCCGCCGCCGCAGGACACCCAGGTCAGCTCCCAGTCGGCACTCGTGGCGGCGTCGACCGCTGAGGCGAGGGTGCGCAGCCCGCCGCCCTCGCCAGGAAGGGGTGCCCACCCGTACGGCCCTCGGCGCCGAGTCTTTCCGTCGGCCGCAGAGTCGGACTCGGAGGCGACAGTGGCACCGAGCCGCCGGAGCCAGTCGTTGTCGTTGACCGCGGCGATCAACGGCTCGGCATCGGCCAGGGCGTCCTCCCCATCGCGCCACTCGTGGTCGGGGTCGTCGTCGGCGTCGCCGATGCGGTCCGGGCCCTCGTAGGGCTCACTGCCCATCTCGGGGCCCGGCAGCTGGAAGGTGAGGGACTCGGCGTTGCGCTCCGGCTCCGAGCCGACGGTGGTCCCGTCCGGGTCGGCGAGGCACTCCTCCGCGTCGGGTAGGGGCTCGTCGGGCACCGGCCAGTTGCCGTCGAGGTGGTGGGGCACCAGCCCCTCGACCGTGACCTCGCTGGACTGCTCTCCTCCCTCTGACCGCAGGTGTGCGACCGCGGTGAATGCACGCCCGTCGGCGCTCATCGGCTTGGCCAGCAGCAACGCCAGCTCGGCGCGGTTGCAGGTGCCGGCGAGCAGCTGCCAGCCGGCACCACGGGCGGCGGCGAGCTCGCGCCTGGCGGCCATCACCGGGTTGTCGACGACCCAGGTGGTCGTGCGGGTGCCGGCGCGGCGCGACACCTGGCCGTTGCTGCCCCACCCCGCCTCGACGGTGCCGACTTCCGTCGGCGCCAGCCACGGGTCTCGCCACACCTGCTGGGCGCGCGCGAGGTCGACCTCGGTGGGGTAGAAGCTGCCGGGCAGGTCCTCGGTGCACGACGCCAGCGACAGGGTTAGGCCGGGCACCAGGGCCAGCGCGACCATGCTCGTTCGGAGTCTCACGGCGTCACCACGAACCACGGCGCGCTCCACCTGGCCGCGTCGCGCTCGCCCGAGGCCCGGTCGTCCCGGTCGTCCCGGTCGAGGAGGCTGGTCGGTGAACAGCTCCATGCCAGCCCCCCGCCGTGATCGTCCGCGCGTCACGCACCTTCCCCCCGCCCGCCCGCGGCAAACGTGACCGGCGTTCAGCGGGCGAGGACTGCGAACCAGAGCCGCGGCCACCGGCCTTCGGGAGCCCGTCCGTGGCGTACGTCGTCGGCGGGCCAGGGCACGACCGACCCGCGCGCCGGGTCGTGCACGAGGAGCACCGGGTCCGGCGCCTCATCGCCTACCCCCACGGTGACCAGCACGTGCCGGGGCAGCCACCGGCTGCCGACGTAGACCGGCACCGGGCCGCTTCGGGCGGCGGTGAGCAGGCGCGCGGCGGCCTCGGGTCGGCCACGGAGCAGCAGCGTCCGGTGCCGGACCCCGCCGGCCGACAGGGCCCGCGCGACCGCCCACGGCGGCGTGCCGAGCCGCCGCGGCCACGGCACCTGCCGGCGGCCGTCGGCTCCACGCAGGCCGGTCAGCGCCCGGTGCAGCCGGTGCACCTCACCCGGCACGTCCGCGGCGTCGAGCGAGGCGGCGTACGCCGGGTCGGCCAGCATCCGCGCGACCAGCACCGCCGTGGGGCCGCACGTGTAGCCGTCGGGCTGCCGCAGCGCCGCCGGGGGCAGCGGGAGCGGCCAGCCGGCGGGTGCGGTCACGACCGGGCGTCGGCCGTGGTGAGGGCGGCGATGTCGGCGATCGCCTGGTCGCCGGTCATCGGACGGCAGCCCTGGGCCACCGCCGACTCGACCACGCGCCGCTGGTCGCGCAGCAGCGCGAGGCCGCGGCGCACCAGCACCAGCGGTGGCTTGCGGTGCTCGCGCAGGTCGCGGGTGAGGCGGCGCCAGAACGTGATCATCGGGTGCTGGCGGACGCAGTACGCCGCGGCGAGCAGGCCGCGGTCGCGGCACTCGGCGACGATGTCCTGGGCGAAGATGCCCTCGGCGACGAACAGGTCGCTGCCGGCGAGGTCGAGCACCTGCCAGCCGCACCGGCCGTCGTGGGCGATGTCGTAGACCGGCACCTCGGCGACGCCCTCGCAGCAGAGCTTCTCCAGAGTGGCCAGCGCATCGCCGGGCAGCCACGAGGCGGGATCGTCCCAGTCGACCAGGCCCGCGTTGGCGCCCTCGGTGATCCGCGGGAGGGTGGGGTCGCCACCGCTCTTGTAGAAGTCGTCGAGGCGCAGGATCGGCAGCCCGGAGTGCTTGGCGACGCGGGACTTGCCGGCGCCGGAGGGTCCGGCGAGGATGATCACGCGGGCGGGCACTGGCTCATTGTGCCGGTCCACGGACGGTCGCCTCGGGAGGGGGAGTGGGGCGGGTCAGTAGCCGCTGCCGCCGGCCGGCGCCCCGCCGAGCAACGCCCGGCTGCCCGAGACACCGAGCCGGCTCGCCCCGGCCGCGAGCATGGCCTGGGCCTGCTCCATCGTGCGGACGCCGCCGGAGGCCTTGACCTGCAGCGCGGGGGAGACGGTCTGGGCCATCAGCCGCACGGCGTGCTCGGTGGCGCCGCCTGCGGGGTGGAAGCCGGTGGAGGTCTTCACGAAGTCGGCGCCGGCGGCGGCCGCGGCCCGGCAGCTGCCGACGATCTCGTCGTCGGTGAGCGCGGCGGACTCGATGATCACCTTGAGCACGGTCGGGGCCGGAGCGGCGGCGCGGACCGCGGCGATGTCGGCCTCGACCGCGTCGAAGCGGCCCTCCTTGGCGGCGCCCACGTCGATCACCATGTCGATCTCGTCGGCCCCGGCCCGCACCGACTCGGCGGCCTCGGCGGCCTTGACCGCGGAGGTGTGCTTGCCACTCGGGAAGCCGCACACGACGGCCACCTTGAGGTCGCTGCCCTCGGGCACCTGCACGGGGAGCATCGAGGGGGACACGCACACCGAGTAGGTGCCGAGCTCGACGGCCTCGGCCACCAGCGCCTCGACGTCGGCGTGCGTCGCCTCGGGCTTGAGCAGGGTGTGGTCGATGGTCCGGGCGACCTGGGCGGGGGAGGGAGCGCTCACCCGCCCAGCATAGGCTCGACGCACCCCGCCCACCGAAAGCGCGGGGCCGGCGGAGCAGGCTGGGAGGGCCGATCGTGACCGAGCAGACACCCGACCCGGTGATCGAGCGGTTCCGCTCCACCAGCGGCCCGGTGTGGGGGGTCGTCGGCCTGCTTCTGGTCGCGGTCGTCGTGGCCTTCGCCCTCGTCGAACGAGGCGACGCGACGGTGCCGCTGGTGACCGGGGCACTGCTGGTCGGCGCGCTGGTGTGGGCGGCGATGCTGCGCCCCCGGGTCCTCGCCGCCGGTGACGACCTGGTGCTCCGGGGCATGCTCGACACGGTCACGGTGCCGCTGGCCGCCGTCGACGACGTCGTGGTGCGTCAGGTGCTGGCGGTGCGCGCCGGGGAGCGCCGCTACGTCTCCTCGGCGGTGGGGCGCAGCCTGCGGCAGTCGGTGCGTGCCGAGCGGCCCGGCGCCCGCGGCGCCGCCCCGGCCACGCCGACCGGCGCGGACGTGACGGTGGCCTACGCCGACTTCGTCGAGGACCGGATCCGGCAGCTCGCCGAGGACGCGCGACAGCGTGCCGGGGTGCGCCGCTGGTCCGCGGAGCAGGACGCGCTGGCCGCGGGGGTACGCCGCGAGTGGGCGTGGCCGGAGATCGCCGGGCTGGCCGGGCTGGCGGTCGCGCTCGCGGTGTCGCTGGCCGCGTGAGCCCGGCCCGGCCTCGCCGGACTCAGAGCGCGAGCACGCCCCGCAGGTCGTCCTTGAGGGCCGTCAACCGAGCCGCGGCCGTGGCCCGGGCCGCCGTGACATCGCGGCCGGCGACCGGCACGACCACCTCGAGGTAGCACTTCAGCTTCGGCTCGGTGCCGCTGGGCCGGACCACCACGCGAGCGCCGCCGGCGAGCCGGTAGCGCAGGCCGTCGGTGGGCGGCAGGTCCGCCGAGCCGAGGGCGAGGTCGTCGGCGCCCTCGACGGCGAGGCCACCGAGCGTGGTCGGCGGTGTCGCGCGCAGCCGCTGCATGGCGGCGGTGATCAGCGCCAGGTCGGTAACGCGCACCGAGAGCTGGTCGGTGGCGTGCAGTCCGTGCCGGACGGCCAGGTCGTCGAGCAGGTCGGTGAGGGAGCGGCCCTCGGCCTTGGTCTGCGCGGCGAGCTCGCACAGCAGCAGCAGCGCGGTGACGCCGTCCTTGTCCTTGACGTGCTCGGGGTCGACGCAGTAGCCCAACGCCTCCTCGTAGCCGAACGCCAGGCCCGGGACCCGGGCGATCCACTTGAAGCCGGTGAGTGTCTCGGCGTAGGGCTGCCCGGCCGCGGCGGCCATCTTGCCCAGCAGCGTGGAGGAGACGATCGAGCAGGCGTAGGTGCCCTGCTTGCCGGCGGCGAGGAGGGACCAGGCGAGCAGCGCGCCGACCTCGTCGCCGCGCAGCATCCGCCAGCCGTCGGGCCCGGGCACGGCCGCGGCGCACCGGTCGGCGTCGGGGTCGTTGGCGACGACCAGGTCGGCCCCGACCTTGGCGGCGAGCGCCATCGCGAGGTCCATCGCGCCGGGCTCCTCGGGGTTGGGGAAGGCCACGGTCGGGAAGTCGGGGTCGGGCTGCTCCTGCTGCTCGACGATGCTCGGGGCGTCGAAGCCTGCGGTCTCGAGCACCTGCACCACCGAGGTGCCGCCGACCCCGTGGAGCGGGGTGTAGACGAGGCTCAGGTCGCGGGGGCCGTCGCCGGCGAGGCCGGCGGCGGTGTCGAGGTAGCGGTCGACGATGCTCTCGTCGAGCACCGTGCCGGCCGTGCCGCGGGGCACCTCGGCGACCGGGCCGACGGCGGCGATCCGGGCGGCGATCTCGCGGTCGGCGGGCGGCACGATCTGCGAGCCGTCGCCGAGGTAGACCTTGTAGCCGTTGTCCTGCGGCGGGTTGTGGCTGGCGGTCACCATCACGCCCGCCACCGCGTCGAGCTCGCGGATCGCGAAGGCCAGCAGCGGGGTGGGCAGCGGCCGGGGCAGCAGCAGCGCCCGCAGCCCGGCGCCGGTCATCACCTCGGCGGTGTCGCGGGCGAAGACGTCGGAGTTGTGGCGCGCGTCGTAGCCGATCACGACCGCCGCGTCGCGGGAGACGCCCTGGTCGCGGAGGTACGCCGCGAGGCCGGCCGCGGCGCGGGTGACCACCACGCGGTTCATCCGGTTGGGCCCGGGGCCCAGCTCGCCGCGCAGCCCCGCGGTGCCGAACTCCAGGGTGCCGGCGAACCGGTCGGCCAGCACGGCGGCGTCGCCACCGGCGGCGACGGCGTCGACCTCGGCGAGCAGCGTCGCCCGGGTCTCGGCGTCGGGGTCGTCGGCGGCCCAGGCACGGGCGCGGTCGAGCAGGTCGGCGAGGCGGTCGGGGTCGTCGGGGGCCAGCGAGGTCATGCCGAGCACGGTAGTCGGGTTGCGGCCCGAAGCCATGATGGACAAGTGCTCTCCACCTACGTGTTCCGCGACACCTGGACCGTCGCCGCGCCGCCCGATCAGGTGCGGGACCTGGTCGTCGACCTGGAGCGCTACCCGCGGTGGTGGCGCGAGGTGGTCGCGGTCGCCTCGCTCGGCCCCGACCACGCCCGGGTGCTGTGCCGCTCCCGCCTGCCCTACACCCTCGACCTGGTGCTGCACGCGGTGAGCCGCGACCTGCCGACCCTCGAGGTCGAGGTCGGCGGTGACCTGCGGGGCACGGTGAGCTGGACGCTCACCTCCGAGGGCGGCGGCACCCGGATGGACTTCGCTCAGGAGGTGGAGGTCCGCGGGCCCCTCGCGGCGGCGTCGTACCTCGCCCGGCCGCTGCTGGCCTGGAACCACCACCGGATGATGGCCGGCTGCGCCGACGGACTGCGCCGGGAGCTGGCGACCGCGCCTCGGTGATGCTGCTCAGCGGCGCCAGAGGTAGGGGGTCGTCGTGGTGACGGGGACCAGCCCGCTGCGCTCCAGGATCGGACGCGACATGTCGGTGCAGTCGCTGTGCAGGTAGACCGCGCCCATCGTCTGGGCGGCCCGTGCCCGGGCGGCGACGAGCGCGCGGTAGATGCCGCGACCGCGCCAGGCGGCCAGGGTGCCGCCGCCCCAGAGACCGGCGAACTCCGTGTCCGGCACCACCTCGAGCCGACCCGCGCAGACCACGGTGCCGTCGGCGTCCTCGGCGAGCCACAGCCCGGTCCGCTCGGGGGCCGACGCCAGCCTTTCGGCGAGCTCGGCGGGTGCGGGCCCGGCGTCGTCGCCGAACACCTCGGCCTGCAACCGCGACGCCTCCGTGACGTCGGTGAGCAGGTCGCCGTCCTCGCCCGCCCGGCGGACGGTGATGCCGTCCGGGAGAGCGACCGGCCGGTCGAGCAGCTCGGCGCGGCCGACCATTACGGTCTCCGGAGGGTCGGGTTCGAACCCGTGGGCGAGCAGACGATCGGGCAGGTCGGCGGGGCGGTCGTGCCCCCGGGTCTTCCACTCGAACCGTGCCACGTCGGTCTCGTCGCGGAACCAGGCGACGGTGTCGGCGATGAGCCGGTCCAGCGCCGGGCCCGTCGCGCCGTCCAGGTCGGCGTACGAGACGAAGCCGCCGTGCCGGAAGACTCCGCGCAGGAGAGGACCGTGGCGGTGCCAGCTGCGGGCGCCGGCCATCTCCGCCTCGGCGCGCAGCTGGGAGTCGTAGGCCGCGAGCAGGCCGGGCGGGGTGGAGGTCACGCCCGAGTATCTCCTCAGTGCTCCTGCGTCGTCAGGTCGAGGCCACGGGGAGCGGTGAGGAAGACGACGGCGGCGACGGCGAGCATGCCGAGCCCCCCGACCAGACCGGCCTCGGTGACCGCTCGCGAGAAGGCGTCGGCGGCCTGGTCGGCCAGCTGCGGCAGGGCGGCGGAGTGCGCGACGGCGACCGCGCCGCCGAGGGAGTCCTCCGCAGTGGCGGCCAGGTCGGGCGGCAGGCCGCCGGCGACCAGCGCGTCGGTGTCGAGACGGGCGCGGTAGACGACGGCGGCGATGCTGCCGAGGAGGGCGACCCCCAGCGCGGTGCCGAGGTCGTAGGCGGTCTCCTCGGCGGCGGCGGCGCTGCCCGCCTTCTCCGGCGGGGTGCCGGACATGATCATCGCCGACGCGATCGCGAGCGTGCCACCCCCCGCACCGGCCAGCGCCATCCCGGCCGCCGCGGTGGGGTAGGCCAGATCCCCGGGCGCCAGCCACGGCAGCATCGCCCCGACGCCGGCGACCGCGAGGCCCCCGGCGAGCACCGCCCGGGCGCCCAGCCGCCGCGCGAGCAGCGGCGCGAGCACCGACGACAGCAGCCCGCCGCCGGCGATCGGCAGCAGGCGGACGCCGGCTTCGAACGGCGAGTGGCCCTCGACGAGCTGGAGCCACTGGGCCAGGAGCAGCAGCATCGCGGCCAGCACCAGCATCGCGCTCAGCGCGGCCAGGACCCCCGCGGTGAACGGCCGCCGGGAGAACAGGCGCACGTCGAAGAGCGGCTCCGGCCGGCGCAGGCAGCGCAGCACGAACAGCACGAGCACGGCCAGCGCGAGAGCCAGCACCACCCAGCCGGCGGTGTCGGCGAGCGAGGTCTCCTTGCCGAAGCGCTTGATCGCCCAGACCAGGCCGACCATGCCCGCGATCGACAGCGCGGACGCGGTGAAGTCCCACGCACCGGGGTGCGGGTCGCGGGCCTCGGGGAGGATCGCCACGCCCGCGACCAGGGCGACCGCCATGAGCGGCACGTTGACCAGGAACGCGGTGTGCCACGAGAAGTGCTCGAGCAGCGCACCGCCGACGATCGGGCCGAGCGCGGCACCCACCGACGTGACACCGGCCCACACCCCCAGGGCGACCGCGCGCTCGGCCGGGTCGACGAACACCGAGCGCAGCAGCGACAGCGTCGTCGGCATGATCATCGCCCCGCCCACGCCCAGCATGGCCCGCACCGCCATCACCTGCCCGGGCGAGTCGGCGAGCAGCACCGCGGCCGAGCCGGCCGCGAAGACGACGAAGCCGGCCAGCAGCAGCCGCTTGCGCCCCCAGCGGTCGGCGAGCGCGCTCATCGAGACCAGCAGCCCGGCCAGCACCAGCGAGTAGAGGTCGACGATCCACAGCTGCTCGGTGGCGGTGGGCCGCAGGTCCGCGGCGAGGTCGGGCAGCGCCACGTTGAGGATCGTGAGGTCCATCGTGACGACGAGCAGGCTCGCCGAGAGGACCGCGAGTGAGGCCAGCCGCCGGGACCGGGACACCTCGACGGTGGCGGCAGGCACCTCGTCGACGTCCCCCGAGCTCCGCACGGGCCGAGCCTAGTGGTTGCCGCCGTGCGCCGAGCCTCAGGCGTCGATGCTGCTCATGTCGCCGTAGCGAGCGCCGACGACCGCCTCCCGCGGCACCGCGGCGGCCAGCGCGGCGGCGTCCTCGGCGGAGAGGTCGACGTCGAGCGCGCCGACGTTCTCCTCCAGGTAGCGCACCCGCTTGGTGCCGGGGATCGGCACCACGCCGAGGTCCGGCCCGGCCTGGGCGAGCACCCAGGCCAGCGCGAGCTGCCCCGGCGTGCAGCCGAGCTCGTTCGCCGTGGCCCGCACCCGCTCGACCAGCACCAGGTTGGCGCGCAGCGCCTCGCCCTGGAAGCGCGGGAAGTACGCCGTGCGGCGCGAGTCGCTCTCGTCGAGCGCATCCTCGGCCGTGATCGCGCCGGTGAGGAGTCCCCGGCCGAGCGGGGAGTAGGCGACCAGGCCGATCCCGAGCTCGCGCAGCGTCGGGATGATCTCGTCCTCGAGGTCGCGGCTGAACAGGGAGTACTCGCTCTGCAGGGCGGTGATCGGGTGCGTGGCGTGGGCGCGGCGGATCGTCTCCGCGGACGCCTCGGAGAGCCCGAGGTGGCGCACCTTGCCGGCGGCGACCAGCTGGCCCATCGCGCCCACGGTCTCCTCGATCGGCACGGTCTTGTCGACCCGGTGCTGGTAGTAGAGGTCGAGGTGGTCGACCCCGAGGCGTTGGAGTGAGGCGTCGCAGGCGGCGCGGACGTAGTCGGGCTTGCCGTTGATGCCGACCCGGGTGCCGTCGGGGAGCCGCTCGTTGCCGAACTTGGTGGCCAGCTGCACCTCGTCGCGGCGGCCGGAGATCGCCTTGCCCACCAGCTGCTCGTTGGTGAACGGGCCGTACATGTCGGCGGTGTCGAGGAACGTCACGCCCAGGTCGAGCGCCCGCCGGATCGTCTCGAGGCCGGTGGCCTCGTCGGCGGTGCCGTAGAACTCCGACATGCCCATGCAGCCCAGCCCGAGGGCCGAGACGGTGAGCGGGGTGCCGGTGCCGAGGGTGCGCTGGGGGATCTCGTGGGGGATCTGTGAAGTGGTCATGGGGCCAGCGAACCGGCTGGAGCGCGCTCCAGGTCAAGCCCCCCGGCTCGCTCGGTCTCCGCGCCGTGCAGCTTCTCGGTGTAGAGGCCGATCTTGCGCTCGATCGCGCTCAGGTGGGCCGTCACCTGCTCCAGCTGGGCGATCACCTGCTCGCGGTGCTCGTGCAGCAGGTCGAGCCGGTCCTGCTCGGTGCCGTCGCCGGCCCGCACCAGGTCGGCGTACCGGCGCACCTCGCGCACCGGCATGCCGGTCGCCCGCAGGCAGGTGACCAGGCGGACCCACTCGAGGTCGGCCTCGTCGTAGCGGCGGTGTCCGGTGGCGGAGCGGGCGACCGGCCGCAGCAGCAGCCCGTCGCGCTCGTAGTAGCGCAGGGTGTCGATGCTCAGCCCGGTGCGGGCCGAGGCCTGGGCGATGGTGAGGCTCACCCCTCGAGTGTCACTCCTGGAGTGCGCTCCAGGTCAAGGGCTCGAGAGCGCGTCAGTCGTCGTCGGGCCAGCGCTCGTCGACGTACTCCTCGACGTCCTCGCCGCCGTAGCGGAAGTGCTTCATGCTGAACCCGATCAGGCCGATGGCGATCACGCCGGAGCCGATGATGAAGCCGGCGGTGCCCCACCCGCCCATCAGCCACCACTTCTCGTCAACCGGCCACCACCCGGGCGCCGCGGGGGAGATGCCCCAGTAGACGCCGACCGCGATCATCACCAGCGCCGAGGTGGTCGACATCGCGATCCGCGGCCAGGTCTCGACGCCCTCGGCCGCGGCGCGCATGCCGTTGCGCTTGACCGGTTCGAGGAGGTCCTCGGCCCACTTGTAGCTCAGCGAGTGGACCCACAGGCCGAGCGCCAGGATCAGCATGCCCGGCCCGGGCAGCACCAGCGCGGCGATGCCGACCGCGACCAGCAGCCAGCCGACGATCTCGAGGGTGAGCCGCTCGGCCTTCGACCGGTTGCGACGCCCGGTGGTTCCCTCCACGGCGGCGCTCACGACCCGGCCCGGTCCAGCGCCGGGCGGACCATCGCCGCCGTCGCGTAGGGCCCGCCGGCGTGCGCGACCTCCTCGGCGTCCTCGGGCCGCGGGTCGATGCGGTCGGCGAACTCCTCGGCGTCGTCCTGGGGGTCGTAGCCCAGGGCGCGACCGGCCTCGAGGTCCCACCAGCCGCGGGTGTTGCCGGAGATGCCGTAGAGCACCGCGAAGCCGGGGGCGGTCGCGGTCAGGCAGGCGTCGATCATCCGCACGCAGTCATCATGGGAGAGCCAGGTGGCGAGCTGGCGAACGGTCTCGGGCTGGGGCAGGAACGACCCGATCCGGCAAGCCAGCGCGTCGAGGCCGTGCCGGTCGGCGTAGAGGCTCAGCAGCGCCTCGGCGGCGACCTTGCCGACGCCGTAGAAGGTGTCGGGTCGCGGCCTCGTGTCGACCGGCAGCGGTCCCTCGGTCGCGGCGCGGCGCGGGGTGCGCCCCACCGCGTGGTTGGAGGAGGCGTAGACGATGCGCCCGACGCCGTGCTCGACCATCGCGTCGAGCAGCGCCGCGGTGGTGACCACATGCGAGGTGAGCGAGTCGGGCAGGCTCGCCTCGCCGGGGTGGCCGGCGAGGTGCACCACCGCGTCGAGCCGCTGCTCGGCGAAGACCGCGGCGACCGCGTCGGGGTCGGCGACGTCGAGGGTGTACCAGGGGCCGTCGTGCCCCTCGGGCTGCGGCAGCCGGTCGAGGCCGACGACCTCGTGGCCGCGGTCGGCGAGCCCGGGGAGGAGCACCTGCCCGATGCTGCCGGCGGCGCCGGTGACGAGGATCCGCATGGCCCGAAGGCTACCGGCGGCTCAGCCGTCGGCGCCCACTGCCCGCAGCACGAAGGCCTCGACTGCGGGCAGTGGCAGTCCACGGGGGGCCAGGCAGGCCTGGATCAGCGACAGGGTGGCGTCGAGGTCGTCGACGCGGAACGCGCCGCGCTCCAGGCCGTCGGTGAGGATGCCGCGCAGCGCCGCCTCGACCTGCACCACGTGGTCCCGGATCGCGACCTGCGCGGCCGGTGACAGCACGGCGTACAGCTGGGGGCCCAGCCCCATGTGGAACTGGTGGCTGTTCTCGACCTGGTGGCGCACGTAGGTGCGCAGCCGCTCGGCAGGGTCGTCGACCTCGCCGAGGGCGACCTCGAGCTGCTCGAGGTAGGCCTCGGTGCCGTCGGCCGCGAACCCGAGGACCACCTGCTCCTTGTCGTGGAAGTGGTGGTAGATCGCGGTGCGGCCGAGGCCGGCGCGCTCGGCGATCTGGGCCATCGAGATCGCGTCGAAGCTGCGCTCGGCCATCAGCTCGGCGAACGCCTCGAAGACCCGGCCGCGCAGTTGGGCGCGGTGCTCGACGAGGGAGTCGCCGGTGATGCGGGGCACGAGACCACGCTAGACCAGCGGCGGGCTGTCCGGGTCAGAGACGCGGAACCACGCGGCCGAGGAGGTCTCCCATCCGGGTGGCGGCGGCGCGACCCGCCTCGAGGACCTCCTCGTGGTTCAGCGGCTCGCCGCCGATGCCCGCGGCGAGGTTGGTGACCAGGCTGATGCCGAGCACCTCCATGCCGGCCTCGCGGGCGGCGATCGCCTCGAGGGTGGTGCTCATGCCGACCAGGTGGCCGCCGAGCACCCCGGCCATCCGGACCTCGGCGGGGGTCTCGTAGTGGGGGCCGGGGAACTGCACGTAGACGCCCTCGTCGAGCGTCGGGTCGATCTCGTGGCACAGGGCGCGCAGCCGGCTGCTGTAGAGGTCGGTGAGGTCGACGAAGTGGGCGCCCTCGATGGGGGAGCGGCCGGTGAGGTTGATGTGGTCGCTGATCAGGACCGGGGTGCCGGGCGTCCAGTCGGGCTTCAGCCCGCCGCAGCCGTTGGTGAGCACGATGGTGCGGCAGCCGGCGCGGGCGGCGGTGCGGACGCCGTGCACGACCGCGGGCACGCCGCGGCCCTCGTAGTAGTGGGTGCGGGAGAGGAAGACCAGCAGGTTCTTCTCGCCCGCGCGCACCGAGCGGATCCTGCCCGCGTGGCCGGCCACCGCGGCCGGGGCGAAGCCGGGCAGGTCTGTGGTGGCGATCTCGGCGGTCACGCTGCCCAGGGCGTCGACGGCCGGGAGCCAGCCCGAGCCCAGGACCAGCGCCACGTCGTGCTGCTCGACACCGGTCAGCTCGGCGAGGCGGACGGCGGCCGCGGCGGCCAGCTCGTAGGGGCTGTCGGGGGCGGCATCTGCTCGGTGGGTCACGACGGGACTGTAGCCGCGGGCGGCCGGTGCGGCCGATTTCGCGAGGCCCGCCGCGGCCCGGTGCGGGCGACCCGCCGGCTACAGGCCGGTGGAGCGGCAGGGCCGGTTGCGCAGCGCCGCGACGTAGTCGGCGGGGGCGTCCGCGGCCTCGGCGGCGTCCGCGAGCACCCCGAGGTACGACGCGGAGGGCAGCCCGCCCTCGTAGGCGTCGAGCACGTAGGTCCAGACGACCAGCTCACCGGCCATGGTGGCGACCCGCACCTTGGTCTTGAGGTAGAGCCCGGAGTCGGCGGCCTCCCAGCCGTCGAGGTGAGCCTCGTCCTCGCGGGTGACGTCGTAGACGGCGACGAAGACCTGGTCGAGGGGGTCCTCGACGATCGTGGACAGGGCGCCGTCCCAGCCGTGCTCCTCGCCGCCGAAGGTCAGCCGCCAGCCCTGCAGCCAGCCGGTGGTGTGCAGGGGGGAGTGCGGACAGCGCTCGCCCATGCGGCCGGGATGGAGGTTGGTCCCGTAGGCGGCGTAGAGCGTCACGCAGGGAAGGCTAGGCCATGGCGCCGGGAGATCGGCGCGTGCGGACCGGGGCGCCTTTGTCGCAGTTTCCCTCGCCTCCTAGGCTGGCAGCCGTGAGCCACTTCGATGTTCTCGTCCTTGGTGCCGGCCCCGGGGGTTACGTCGCGGCAATCCGCGCCGCCCAGCTCGGCAAGTCCGTCGCGGTCGTGGAGGAGAAGTACTGGGGCGGTGTCTGCCTCAACGTCGGGTGCATCCCCTCCAAGGCGCTGCTGAAGAACGCCGAGCTGGCGCACACGCTGGCGCACGAGAAGGACAAGTTCGGCATCGAGGGCGACGCCACGATGTCATTCGGGCCGACGCACAAGCGCAGCCGCCAGGTCTCCGACGGCATCGTGCGCGGCGTCCACTACCTGATGAAGAAGAACAAGATCACCGAGATCGACGGCTGGGGCACCCTCACCGGCGCCCGTGACGGCAAGCAGGGCATCGACGTCCGCGACAAGGACGGCAAGACCACGTCCTACACCTGCGACGACCTGATCATCGCCACCGGCGCGACCGTGCGGATGCTGCCGGGCATGACCCTGTCGAAGAACGTGGTGACCTACGAGGAGCAGATCCTCGACCAGGAGCTGCCCGGCTCGATCATCATCGGCGGCTCCGGGGCGATCGGCGTCGAGTTCGCCTACGTGATGAAGAACTTCGGCGTCGACGTGACGATCGTGGAGTTCCTCGACCGGATGGTGCCCACCGAGGACGCCGACGTCTCCAAGGAGCTGCTCAAGCACTACAAGAAGCTCGGCGTGAAGGTGCTGCTCGGCACCAAGGTCGAGAACGTCGAGGACACCGGCTCCGGGGTCAAGGTCACCGTCAGCCCCGCGAACGGCGGCGACGCCCAGGTGCTCGAGGCCGACAAGATGCTGGCCGCGTTCGGCTTCGCGCCGCGCATCGACGGCTACGGTCTCGAGAACACCGGCGCCCAGCTCACCGACCGCGGCGCGATCGCGATCGACGAGTACGGCCGCACCAACGTCGACCACGTCTACGCGATCGGCGACGTCACCGGCAAGATGATGCTCGCGCACGTGGCCGAGGCGATGGGTGTCGTCGCCGCCGAGGTGATCGCCGGCGCCGAGACGATGCCGGTCGACTTCGACATGATCCCGCGGGCGACCTACTGCCAGCCGCAGATCGGCTCGTTCGGCTACTCCGAGGCCCAGGCGAAGGAGAAGGGCTACGACGTGAAGACGTCGTCGTTCCCGTTCTCGGCCAACGGCAAGGCGCAGGGGCTCGGCGAGGCGGTCGGGTTCGTGAAGGTGGTGGCCGACGCCGAGCACAACGAGATCCTCGGCGCCCACATGATCGGGCCCGACGTGACCGAGCTGCTGCCGGTGCTCACCCTGGCCCAGAAGTGGGACCTCACCGCCGACGAGGTGGCCCGCAACGTGTTCGCGCACCCCACGCTGTCGGAGGCGGTCAAGGAGGCCGTCGAAGGCATCGCCGGCCACATGATCAACCTCTGAGGTGGCGTCCACGGTGGCTGGCTCCATGAACCGCGTCGTCATCATCGGCGGCGGCCCCGGCGGCTACGAGGCCGCGTTGGTGGCCGCCCAGCTGGGCGCCGACGTCACCGTGGTCGACACCGACGGGCTGGGCGGCTCGGCGGTGCTGACCGACTGCGTGCCGAGCAAGACGCTGATCGCCACCGCCGAGCTGATGGCCGACGTGGCCGGCGCGGCCGAGCTGGGCATCGACTTCACCGACGACCAGGGCGACACGGCGAGCTCGTTGCGGGTCGACCTGGCCCGGCTCAACGCCCGGGTCAAGCAGCTGGCCGCCGACCAGTCCGACGACATCGCCCGCCGGCTGGCCCGCGAGCACGTCGAGGTGGTGCGCGGTCGTGGGCGGCTGGACCCCGACGCGGTCTCGGCGCAGTCGGTGCGCACGGTGGTGGTCGACCTGGCCGACGGCGGCGAGCAGCGGATCGAGGCCGACGCGGTGCTGGTGGCCACCGGTGCCGCGCCGCGCACGCTGCCCTCGGCCCAGCCCGACGGCGAGCGGATCCTCACCTGGGAGCAGGTCTACGACCTCACCGAGGTGCCGTCGGAGCTGATCGTGGTCGGGTCGGGTGTCACCGGCGCCGAGTTCGCCAGCGCCTACCTCTCGCTCGGCATCCCGGTCACCCTGGTCTCCTCGCGCGACCGGGTGCTGCCCGGCGAGGACGCCGACGCGGCCCGGGTGCTCGAGGACGTGCTCACCCGCCGCGGCATGAACGTGCTGTCGAAGTCGCGCATGGAGTCGGTCACCCGCCACGGCGACCGGGTGACGGTCACGCTCACCGACGGCCGCACCGTCGAGGGCTCGCACTGCATCCTCGCGCTCGGCTCGGTGCCGAACACCGCGGGGCTGGGCCTCGAGGAGGCCGGCGTGGTGCTCAAGGACGGCGGGTTCGTCAACGTCGACCGGGTCTCGCGCACCTCCGCCCGCGGCGTCTACGCCGCCGGCGACGTCACCGGCGTCTTCATGCTCGCCTCGGTGGCCGCGATGCAGGGCCGGATCGCGATGTGGCACTTCCTGGGCGACACCGTGCACCCGCTGGACCTGAAGAAGGTCTCCTCGAACGTGTTCACCTCGCCCGAGATCGCCACCGTCGGCTGGTCGCAGCAGTCGGTCGACAGCGGCGAGATGCAGGCCGAGGTCGTGATGCTGCCGCTGTCGGGCAACGCCCGCGCCAAGATGCAGGGGGTGCGCGACGGCTTCGTGAAGCTGTTCTGCCGCCCCGGCACCGGCATCGTGGTCGGCGGTGTCGTGGTCGCCCCGCGCGCCAGCGAGCTGATCCACCCGGTCTCGATCGCGGTGGCCGAGTCGCTCACCGCCGACCAGCTCGCGCAGGCGTTCACGGTCTACCCCTCGATGAGCGGCTCGATCGCCGAGGCCGCGCGGAGGCTGCACCAGTTCGACAAGTGAGCCGCCCGAGGAGCCGGCTCAGCCGTCGAGGCGCACCGTCATCCCGACGGCGACCCGGTCGCCCGCGCCGAGCCCGAGGGGACGGCGTACCGCGTCCTTGAGCGGGAGCAGGTAGCCGCCGTCCTTCGGGAACAGCGAGGTCGTGAAGGTGACCGCCTCGACGTGCGCCTCCACCGGGATCACGCCCCAGCCGTAGGTGGCCATGGCGGCGACCTCGCGGACGTCGTCGGCTTCGTCGTCGGGCAGCGGCACGAAGAAGTACGGCGCGGGCCCGCGCCACTCGATCACGTGGCTGACGAAGTGCAGCTGCATCGTCGGATTATGCCTGCGGCGGGGCTGAACCGCTCAGTCGAATCAGTCGGCGTCGTAGGTCGACGGACATAACGGCCCGCCAACCCCTCGAATCGCCCGCCTCAGGGCCGTTATGTCCGTCGCGGTACGAGGACGGCCGACTCTGCCGCTGACTGGGGATAGAACGGGTCCATGCCGACCTTCGAGATCGAGTCGATCGGAACCGTGCTGAACGACCGGACGGACATCCAGCACACAGACAACTGGGGCGCCGTCCGCAGCATGATCGTCGTCGACGAGCGCTTCGGGGAGGCCTGCCTCCAGGGCCTGGACCAGTTCTCGCATGTCGAGGTGGTCTTCGTCTTCGACCGGTTCCCGGAGCCCGGCGACGTCCGCGAACCCCGGCCCTACCGGGGGCGTGCGGACCTGCCGCCCATGGGGGTCTTCGCCGGCCGCAGGCCTCGTCGGCCGAATCGCATCGGGGTGACGTGCTGCGCCATCGAGTCGGTGCGGGGTCGCGAGTTGACGGTCGTCGGCCTGGACGCCGTCTCCGGCACCCCCGTCATCGACCTGAAGCCGACGATGGCCGAGTTCCGCGCGGTGGAGCCGAGGCAGCCGGGCTGGGTCACCGCGATGATGTCGGAGTACTTCGAACCCTGATGCGCCCTGCGGTCGACTCGTGCGCGTGACTGTGCCAGAGCCGTCTCATGCCTTCGGCTGCCAGTCGAGGTCGAGGTGCACGCCGGTCGTGCGCTCGGGGTAGATGTCGAGGCCGACGGGTGCGGTGAGGATGAGGTCGGCTTCTTGGTCGGTGAGCGGGTGGGTGCCTTGGTCGTCGACGAGCGCGGCGAGGCCGTGAGGGCTCTGCCAGAGG
>NZ_QZVR01000024.1 GCF_003660455.1 Nocardioides ferulae
CGGTGGACCACCTTCATCGGGTGGCTTGTAGGCGACGACGTGGTCGGCGTCGGTCTGGTCACGGCTGGCGGCGGTCGAGAACGGGAACACGTCGCCGCCGGCGAGGAGCCAGGTGTGGTCCTTGAGCCGTTCGGGGTGTTCGTAGGCATCGACCCGCGGCCGGGTGGCGAGGTCGAGGACCGGCTGCAGCTTCACATCCGCGTGTCCCAGCAGTTCGGCGAGGGCCTGGGCGAGCATCGGGCCGAGGCCTTCGACGCGGGCGATCCCGGCCTGGCGCTGGAGGGCGGCTTGGTGGAGGTGGACGAACACCTTCCCGCGGGGGCGCAGCGAGGCCAGCTGCCGGGTCGACAGCTTCTTCAACCGGTCGAGGGTGGCGTCGAGGTGTTCGGGCGCGTAGGCCGGGCGTCCCGCCGGCTCAGTCGGCTCTGGCTCCTCGGGTTCGTCGTCTGATGTCTCCGGCTCGGCCGTCTTGTCGGACGGCTCTGGGTTGGGCTGCTCGTCGGCTTGTTCGGGGTAGGTGTGGTCGAGCAGCAGGCGGAGGAGGTCGGCGGGTCTGGCGAGCCAGCCGACGGCGAGGGAGCGGAGTTCTTGGTGGTTGTGGTCGTGGCCGTGCTCCAGCGCCAGGATGTCGGCGACCCGGTCGATGAGGGCGTCGAACCAGACGGCGTCGCCGGCGGTGACTTTGGCGATGATGTGGCGGAAGCCGTGTTCGTCGGTCTGGGACAGCTTGACGTAGCGCTCGTGGCGGGCCCGTTCACGCCGTAGTGCGTGGGCTTCGGGGTCGGCCTCGATGATCTTCGCGGCGACCAGGTCGAAGACCTTGCCCGGTGCCACCTTCCCGATCGCGCGGGCGACGGCCCGGTCCACCAGCCCCACCTTGTCGGCGGGAAGGTTGCGGGTCATCACCGCGACCCGCCGCGCCACCCACGGCTCGCAGTCCAGGGCTTCCACGTTCTTCCAGGTCTTGGGGAGTCGGTGTTGGAGGTCGAGGGTGTCGGCGATCAGGGCACGTGCGGTGGCGGCGTGCACGCGGCGGGCCATGCCGAGCTCGGCGATGCAGACCTCGCGGATCTCAGGCGTGCCGTCGCCGCCGGGTTGGGTCATCGGATCCACCAGGCCAGCCAACTCCCCGGCGGCTTCGCGGACGGGTTCACCGTGCAGCACTGCCCAGTGGGCGGCGAGGCGCATCTCGGCGACTTCGGCGGCTCGGCGGGTGGTCATGGTCTCGATGGTGGCGGCCAGCGTGGCCCGCGCGTCGAGATCAGCGATCTCGTGCGGTTCGGAGGGCTGACTGGTAGGCACAGGTACAGTCTAGTTCGAACGAGTGTTCGAGACAAGGGTGTCTTCACAGATGGTCTCGGCAGGCTCGACCACCGCGGGTCTCGGCAAGCTCGACCACCGGACCGCTCAACCACCGGATGAGTCTCGACTCGCAGCGGCGTGGCGCGTGGCCTCGTGCTGGAGGGCGGTCGCTTGGTGCAGCGGCATGCGAGGCTTCGGACGTGGTAGCTGCCGTGCACTTCTACGCGACCCCAACAGACCAGGCGCACCTCTTGGACTACCTCGCAGAGCCCGCCGAGGTGGCTCTGCGACCCTGGCCGATGGTCGCCTCGCCCCCGATCGACCTCTCGCGTGAGCTCGCGCTGGCGAGTGACCACGTCATGGTGGTGAGTCGGGCGCTGGGGCCTCCCATCGTGATCAGGGAGGAAGACCCAGCGATGGCAGGGGGGACGAGATCGGCGTTGTTCAACCGTCTGAACTGGGAGCGGCTCGAGCCCGGGCCCACCGAGGGCCTGGTGGATTCGAACGCGTCGCCAGTCTTGCTCTGGACGCCGGCCACGGAGGGTCCCGAGGGCCTCCGTGCGGGTGATATCGGGTCGCAGGCGGACTCGATGAGCAAGGTCTCCAAGGACTACGAGCGCTGGGTGAACCGGGTCATGAGCTGGGTGCGTCGAAAGGGCACGCGGGTCTGGGGGCTGGAGCCGCACCAGCGGCGTCCCGACCTTGACCTCCATCGCACGGACGTGACCACGGTCTTCGCGTTGCCGGGGGCCCTGAGGGCTCTCGAGGGCGGCACGCCGGGGCGCTGAGCGGGCGCCGTCGCGGGACCCACGGGCCGGGCGAGCAGCGATCGTGACCCGCGACAGCACAGAGAACAGGGCGAGCCCGAGGCCACCACCGACCTCGTTGGACGCCAGGTCGTCGACGACGGCGAGGTGATCGCCCCGAGTCGGCCTCGACGCACGTCAGGGCCGGACTCGCAGCGGCCCGCCGCGCGAGGGCGTACTGTCGCAGGACGGAGCCGTCCAGGCTTCCTCTCAGAGAGAAGCGCCATGAGCGACAAGTCGCCGCGCCAGAGCATGACCAAGAAGTCCGGCAAGTCCATCAAGGAGAAGCGCGCCGAGAAGCGCGACAAGGGCCACGTCGAGACGCTGTCGGACAAGATCCACCCGTCGAAGGGCAAGTGACGCTCCTGGGTCTGGGCGTCATCGGCACCTCGGCCAAGGAGAACGAGCACCGGCTCCCGCTCCACCCGGAGCACCTCCCGCTGCTCGATGCCGACCTGCGGGCTGCGATCACCCTCGAGCACGGGTACGGCGCGCGGTTCGGCGTCAGCGACGCCTCACTCGGCGAGCACGTCGCCGGGTTCGCCTCCAGGGCCGAGATCCTGGCGGGCTCCGACGTGGTCCTGCTCCCGAAGCCGCAACTCGCCGACGTGGCCGCGCTCGGCCCCGGACAGGTGCTGTGGGGCTGGCCGCACTGCGTGCAGGACCCCGACCTCACCCAGCTGGCCATCGACCGGCGGCTGACCCTGATCGCGTTCGAGGCGATGAACCACCTCACCCGCGACGGCGGGATCGGCCTGCACGTGTTCCACAAGAACAACGAGCTGGCCGGCTACTGCTCGGTGCTGCACGCCCTGGAGCTGGCCGGGCTGACCGGTGACTACGGGCGCCCGCTGCGGGCGGTCGTCATCGGCTTCGGCGCCACCGCCCGGGGTGCGGTGACCGCGCTGAACGCGCACGGCGTGCACGAGGTCACCGTGCTGACCAACCGGGGCGTGGCGGCGGTGGCCTCGCCGATCCACTCGGCGCAGATCCGGCACTTCGACCACGACCCGGCCGAGGGCCATCGCGTCGTCACCGACCGCGGCCGGGAACCGCTGCCGGCGTTCCTGGCCGCCCACGACGTCGTCGTCAACTGCACCTTCCAGGACACCGACAACCCGCTCGTCTACCTGCGGACCGAGGACCTGGCCGGATTCCGCCGGGGGAGCCTGATCGTCGACGTCTCGTGCGACCTGGCCATGGGCTTCAGCTGGGCCCGGCCGACGACGTTCGAGGAGCCCGCGTTCTTCGTCGGCGACCACGTCCTCTACTACGCGGTCGACCACAGTCCGTCGTACCTGTGGAACTCGGCCACCTGGGAGAACAACAACGCGCTGATCCCGTTCCTGCGGCCGGTCCTGGAGGGCGCCGGAGGGTGGGACGGCGACGAGACGCTGCGCCGCGCGATCGAGATCCGGGACGGACAGGTGGTCAACCCGGCGATCCTGTCGTTCCAGGGTCGCTCCGCGGAGCACCCCCACCCCGTCTGCTGAGACCGGAGATCGGGGTGCCACGTCCTACGCTTCCACCATGCGGCTAGGAGTGGACTTCGGTACGACGCGCACGATCGTGGCCGCCGTGGACCGGGGCAACTACCCGGTCGTGGCGTTCGAGGACGACCAGGGCGGCATGCACGACCACGTGCCGTCGGTCGTCGCCCGCCACCAGGGCCGGTTGGTCTTCGGCCACGAGGCGCTGGCGACGGCGCGCGACCACGGTGCGCCGTACGCCCGCTCGTTCAAGCGGCTGCTGTCGTCCCCGGAGCTGACCGCCGAGACCACGATGGCGCTCGGCGACGGGCGGGTGCCGCTGCTGGAGGTGCTCACCGGCTTCCTGCGAGACCTGCGCGAGCAGGTCGAGAAGCGCTCCACGATCGCCGGGGAGCTCGACGGCGTCCTGCAGGCTGCGGTCGCCGTCCCGGCGCACGCCTCGGGCGCGCAGCGGCTGCTCACCTTGCACGCGTTCCGGGCCGCCGGGTTCGACGTCGTGGCCCTGCTCAACGAGCCGTCTGCGGCCGGCTTCGAGTTCAGTCACCGGCACCGGCGCGCGGTGACCTCGCGGCGCACCCGGGTCGTCGTCTACGACCTGGGCGGCGGCACGTTCGACGCGTCGCTGGTCGACGTGCGCGGCACCCACCACGACGTCGAGGCCACGGCCGGCGCCGACGACCTGGGCGGCGACGACTTCGACGCCGTGCTGGCCGGGCTCGCCGCGAGCCGCACCGACGCGCACCCGGGGCCGCCGTCGGCGGAGCTGCTCGAGGAGAGCCGCCAGGCCAAGGAGCGGATCTCGCCCCAGTCGCGCCGGGTCGTGGTCGAGGTGGGGGAGGAGCCGGTGGTGATCCCGGTGGCCGACTTCTACGACGCCGCCGGGCCGCTCGTGGAGCGCAGCCTCGACACCATGGCCCCCTTGCTGGACCGGATCGGTGACGGTGCCGGCGACCTCGCCGAGGTCGCCGGCGTCTATCTGGTCGGCGGCGCGAGCGCGCTGCCGCTGGTGTCGCGGCGGCTGCGCGAGCGGTTCGGGCGCCGGGTGCACGCCTCGCCGTTCCCGGCGGGGTCGACCGCGATCGGCCTCGCGATCGCCGCCGACGAGGAGTCCGGCTTCTCGCTCACCGACCGGCTCTCCCGCAGCTTCGGGGTCTTCCGCGAGGGTCGCGAGGGCACCGCGGTCAGCTTCGACCAGCTGCTGGGCCGCGAGCAGCGCCTGGCCGACACCGACGTCGAGGTGGTGCGCCGCTACCGCGCCGCCCACAACGTCGGCTGGTTCCGCTTCGTCGAGTACGCCGACCTCGACGGCCGCGGCGAGCCGCAGGGTGCGCTCGTCCCCTTCGCCGACGTGGTGTTCCCGTTCGACCCCGCGCTCCAGGACGGCCGCGACCTGCGCGACGTGGCCGTGGTGCACGCCGGGTCCGGGCCGCTGGTGGAGGAGCGCTACGTGATCGACCCGCACGGCATCATCGAGCTGCAGATCACCGATCTCGACACCGGCTACCGGCAGACCCACACGTTGGGGTGACGCGACGGCGTCTGCGGCTTTGCGCCTCCGTCGGATCCGTGATCCCATCGTTGACCCCGTCCATCCTCTCGGGAGGTGCCCCGTGGATCTGCGTACCCGCCGCGGCCTGAGCGCTGCCGCGCTCGGCGTCCTCCTCGCGCTGCCCGCCGCACCCGCCTCGGCGAAGGCCGAGACCACGCCCGACGGCGGCGACGCCGGCGCCCGGGCGCAGGCCACCACCGTGACGGTGGAAGGACGCGGGTTCGGCCACGGCCGCGGCCTCTCGCAGTACGGCGCGCAGAGCCGCGCCAAGGCGGGGCAGGGCTATCGCGAGATCCTCGGCTTCTACTACCCCGGCACCTCCTGGGGCACCGCGACCGGCTCGTTGCGCATCCTGATCTCCGACGACTCCAGCAGCGACCTGGTCGTCTCCGCTCGCAGGGGCCTGAGGCTGACGGCCGGTCGCACCTGGCGGCTGCCGCAGGCCACGAAGTCGAAGGGCAAGCGTCAGAAGATCGCTCGGTGGCGGGTGGTTCCGATCGCGGACGGCACCCGCAGCCGGGTCGACTACCGGGTGGGCTCGCGGTGGCAGACCTGGCGCCGGCCCAGCGGCGAGGTGTCGCTCTCGGCGGGCGGCGCGCCCCTGCGCCTGCACAAGCCGTCCGGCTCCACGAGCTACCGCGGCGAGCTGCGCTCGGTCACCCCGCCGCCGGGCCGCTCCGACGGCCCCCTCGACCGCGACACGGTCAACGTCGTCCCGATGGAGGCCTACCTGCGTGGCGTCGTCCCCGAGGAGATCCCGGCTGAGTGGCAGCCCGAGGCGGTGCGCGCGCAGACCCTCGCCGCCCGCACGTACGCCGCGTTCGAGCGCGCCGCGGCTCCGGCGGGCCGCCACTACGACCTGTGCAGCAGCGACTTCTGCCAGGTCTACGGCGGCGTGGACGTCGAGCACCCCGCGACCGACAGCGCGATCCGCGAGACCGCGAAGCAGGTGCTGACCTTCGACGGAGAGCCGGCCTTCACCCAGTTCTCGGCCAGCAACGGCGGCTGGACCGCCCCCGGCCCGTTCCCCTACCTGCAGGGCGGGCCCGACGACCACGACCCGTTGAACGACTGGGTCCGCGAGCTGTCGGCCGCCGACATCGAGGAGCAGTGGCCGACCGTGGCCCCGCTCGCCTCCGTCGAGGTGCTCGAGCGCGACGGCTTCGGGGACGACGGCGGCCGGGTGACCCGGCTGCGGCTGACCAGCGAGTCGGGGGCCACCCGCGAGGTCTCCGGCGACACCTTCCAGCTGGCGCTCGGGCTGCGGTCGACGCTGTTCGACCTCACCGTGCAGTAGCAGGCTGCGAACTACAGACTCGTAGTTCCGCCGAACCACTGGTGGCCGGCTCCCGCCGCGGCGACGATGGCGGGGTCAGCCCGTGTCACACCAGCCACCCCAGCCCCACGGAGCTCGTGGGGCCGCACCGCCGGAGCCCCCTATGCGCCTGCCCCGCCTGCTCGTCGCGGGCGCCGTCGCGGCCGCGACCCTCGCCACGGCGCCACCGGCCACGGCCGCCCCCGACCGGTGGCAGGTGCCCTCACCGGCCACGATCGTGGTCCGCGGCCACGGCTACGGGCACGGCCACGGCATGTCGCAGTACGGCGCCGAGGGCGCGGCCCGCGAGGGCCTGACCTACGAGCAGATCGCCGAGTTCTACTACCCGGGCCTGCGCTGGGGCCGTGCCCGCGGCCGGGTCACCGTGCAGATCACCGCCGACGCCACCGACGACCTCGTCGTCCGGCCCCGTGCCGGGCTCACCGTCCGCGACACCGGCGGCGACAGCGAGCCGGTCGAGCTCCCCGACAACGGCGCGGCGCTGTGGCGGGTGGCCGACCGGCGCGACGGCTCCACCTGGGTGGCCTACCAGCCCGGGGGTGCCAAGAAGCGCTGGCGGGCCTGGCGCGAGCTCACCGGCAGCGGCGAGTTCGCGGCGGGGGAGCGCCCGGTCACGCTGGTCACCCCGGCGGGGGACCGTGCCTACCGCGGCCGGCTCCGGGCCGCCCCCGTCGGCACCGACCGGGTCACCGTCAACGACGTCGCCCTCGAGGACTACCTCAAGGGCGTGGTGCCCCTGGAGATCCCCGCGCTGTGGAGCACCGAGGCGGTGCGCGCCCAGGCGGTCGCCGCCCGCACCTACGCCGGCTACGAGCGCGCCCACCCGCGCTCCCCGGCGTACCAGCTGTGCGACACCTGGTCCTGCCAGGTCTACGGCGGCGTCGACGCCGAGCACCCCGCCTCCAACCGCGCGGTCCGCGCCACCCGGGGGCGGGTGCTGACTCACAAGGGCGAGCCGGCGTTCACGCAGTTCGGCTCGAGCAGCGGCGGCTGGACCGCCGCCGGCTCGGTGCCCTACCTGGTCGCCCAGGAGGACCCGTACGACGGGTGGTCGGGCAACCCGAACCACACCTGGTCGGTGACGATCACCGACGCCGCCCTCGAGCGGGCCTTCCCGGCGGTGGGCGACCTGCGGTCGATCCGGGTCACCCGGCGCGACGGCAACGGCGACTGGGGCGGCCGGGTCGGGTCGCTCACGTTGGTCGGTTCGTCCGGCCGGGCGGTGGTCTCGGGCGACGCCATGCGCTCGGCATTGGGGCTGCGGTCGACCTGGTTCACGTTCCGGGTGCGGCGCTAGGAGCCGTGCCCACCCGCGAGTGACGTGACCGGCAGGCCGGCAGGCCGCCGTGACCTGCGGTTCACGTCACTCGCCGTGCCTCAGTCCGCGCTCAGCCGAGCACCACCACCAGGTCGCCGCCCTCGACCGCCTGCGTGCCCGACAGCGCCAGCCGCTCGACGGTGCCGGCGACCGGCGCGGTGATCGAGGCCTCCATCTTCATCGCCTCGATCGTCGCGACGGTGTCGCCGGCCGCCACCTGCTGGCCCTCCTCGACCGCGATCGTCACCACGCCCTGGAACGGCGCGGCGACGTGGCCGGGCTTGCTGGTGTCGGCCTTCTCGGCGGCCGCGACCTCGGAGGAGACGCTGCGGTCGCGCACGCTGACCGGCCGGAGCTGGCCGTTGACGGTGGCCATCACCGTGCGGAAGCCGCGCTCGTCGGCGTCGCCTATCGCCTGCACACCGAGGATCAGCTTCAGCCCCTCGGACAGGTGCACCTCGTGCTCCACGCCGTGCTTGAGGCCGTAGAGGTACTCCGGGGTCGGCAGCACCGAGACGTCACCGAAGGTGGCCCGCGCCTCGCGGAACTCGCGGGTGGGCCCGGGGAACAGCAGCTCGTTGAGGGTGCCGCGGCGGTCGGTGCGCAGCCCCTCGGCCTGCTCGGCGGTGAGCTCGGCGGCCGGGGGCGTCCAGGTGCGGCCCTCCAGCGCCTTGCTGCGGAACGGCTCGGGCCAGCCGCCGGGCGGGTCGCCCAGCTCTCCGTTGAGGAAGCCGATCACCGAGTCGGGGATGTCGAACTTCGCGGGGTTCTCGGCGAACTCCTCGGGGTCGGCGCCGACCGCCACCAGGTGCAGGGCCAGGTCGCCGACCACCTTCGAGGACGGGGTCACCTTGACCACGTTGCCGAGGATCGCGTTCGCCGCGGCGTACATGTCCTCGATCTGCTCGAACTTCTCGCCCAGGCCCAGCGCGATCGCCTGCTGACGCAGGTTGGAGAGCTGGCCCCCGGGGATCTCGTGGGTGTAGACGCGCCCCGTGGGCGAGGGCAGGCCGGACTCGAACGGGGCGTAGACCCGCCGGGTCGCCTCCCAGTAGGGCTCCAGGGCGCAGACCGCGTCGAGCGACAGCCCGGTCTCGCGCTCGGAGTGGTCGGTGGCCGAGACCAGCGCCGAGAGCGGCGGCTGGCTCGTGGTGCCGGCCATCGCGGCGGACGCCGCGTCGACGGCGTCCACGCCGGCGTCGATGGCGGCCAGCAGCGTGCCGAGCTGGCCGCCGGGGGTGTCGTGGGTGTGCAGGTGCACCGGCAGGTCGAAGTTCTCGCGCAGCGCGGTCACCAGCCGGCGGGCGGCCGGGGCGCGCAGCAGGCCGGCCATGTCCTTGATCGCCAGCACGTGCGCGCCGGCGTCGACGATGCGCTCGGCCAGCCGCAGGTAGTAGTCGAGGGTGTAGAGCCTCTCGCCCGGGTCGGACAGGTCGCCGGTGTAGCACAGCGCCACCTCGGCGACCGCCGTGTTCGTCGCGCGCACCGCCTCGATCGCCGGACGCATCTGCTCGACGTCGTTGAGCGCGTCGAAGATGCGGAACACGTCGAGCCCGGTCGCGACCGCCTCCTCGACGAAGGCGTCGGTGACCGCGGTGGGGTAGGGCGTGTAGCCGACCGTGTTGCGGCCGCGCAGCAGCATCTGCAGGCACACGTTCGGCAGCGCCTGGCGCAGCGCGGCCAGCCGCTCCCACGGGTCCTCGGCGAGGAACCGCAGCGCCACGTCGTAGGTCGCCCCGCCCCAGGCCTCCACCGACCACAGCTCCGGGGTGGTGCGCGCGACGTGCGGCGCCACCGCGAGCAGGTCGGCGGTACGCACCCGGGTCGCGAGCAGCGACTGGTGGGCGTCGCGGAACGTGGTGTCGGTGACCGCGACCCGGTCCTGCCGGCGCAGCTGGCGGGCGAACTCCTCGGGGCCGAGCTTCAGCAGCTGCTGGCGGGTGCCGTCGGGCGCCGGCACCTCGAGGTTGGTCGGCGGCAGCTTCGTGGCGGGGTGCAGCGACACCGGCGCCTCGCCGTACGGCTTGTTGACGGTGACGTCGGCCAGGTAGTGCAGCAGCTTGCTGCCCCGGTCGCCGCTGCCGCGGGCCTGCAGCAGCTGCGGGTGGGTCTCGATGAACGAGGTGGTGACCCGGCCCTGCGTGAAGTCGGGGTCGGTGAGCACCGCCTGCAGGAACGGGATGTTCGTCGCGACCCCGCGGATGCGGAACTCCGCGACCGCGCGGCGTGCCTTCTCGACCGCCTTGTCGAAGGTGCGGCCCCGGCAGGTGAGCTTGGCCAGCATCGAGTCGAAGTGCGCGGAGACCTCGGCCCCGGTGTAGACGGTGCCGCCGTCGATGCGGACGCCGGCGCCGCCGGGGGAGCGGTACGTCGTGATGGTGCCGGTGTCGGGCCGGAAGCCGTTGGCGGGGTCCTCGGTGGTGATCCGGCACTGCAGGGCCGCTCCGCGCAGCGTCACGGTCTCCTGCGAGAGGCCCAGGTCGGCGAGCGTCTCGCCCGCGGCGATGCGGAGCTGGCTCTGCACCAGGTCGACGTCGGTGACCTCCTCGGTCACCGTGTGCTCGACCTGGATGCGCGGGTTCATCTCGATGAACACGTAGTTGCCGTCGGGATCGAGCAGGAACTCCACGGTGCCGGCGTTGCGGTAGCCGATCTCACGAGCGAAGCGCACCGCGTCGGCGCAGATCCGCTCCCGCAGGTCGGGGTCGAGGTTGGGCGCCGGCGCGATCTCGATGACCTTCTGGTGCCGGCGCTGCAGCGAGCAGTCGCGCTCGAAGAGGTGCATCACGTTGCCCTCGCCGTCGGCGAGGATCTGCACCTCGATGTGCCGCGGGTCGACGACGGCCTGCTCGATGAAGACGGTCGGGTCGCCGAAGGCGCCCTCCCCCTCGCGCATGCAGGTGAGCACGGCCTCGCGCAGGTCGTCGGGCCGGTCGACGCGGCGCATGCCGCGACCGCCGCCGCCGGCGACGGCCTTCACGAACAGCGGATAGGGCAGGTCGGAGGCGGCCTCGACCAGCGCGTCGACGTCGGTCGAGGGCTCGACGCTGGCGAGCGTGGGGACGCCGGCCGCCTTGGCCGCCGCGATCGCCCGGGCCTTGTTGCCGGTCAGCGTGAGCACCTCGGCGGTGGGGCCGATGAACGTGATGCCGGCGGCCGCGCAGGCCTCGGCGAGCGCCGGGTTCTCGGAGAGGAAGCCGTAGCCGGGATAGACCGCGTCGGCGCCGGCGCGCAGGGCGGTCGCGACGATCGCCTCGGGGTCCAGATAGGCGCGGACCGGGTGGCCCCGCTCACCGATCTCGTAGGCCTCGTCGGCCTTGAGGCGGTGCTCGGACCAGCGGTCCTCCCAGGGGAACACCGCCACTGTGCGCGCGCCGACTTCGAACGCCGCACGGAAAGCTCGGATCGCGATCTCGCCGCGGTTGGCGACCAGCACCTTGGAGAACATGGGCGCAACCGTATCGGCGTGGCCCGGCCTGCGGCTGTGACGTTCACTGCGTGCGACAAACCGGCCGCGGTGGGTACCGGCCGAAGTCGCCCGGGTCCAGACATAGCGAGCAGGCGCTCTCTTTTGTTACGGTCGGCGGACCTGTGAACGTGACGGAGGTCACCCCATGTCCCAGACCCTCGAACTCCTGGTCCGCGGCGGCACCTACTTCGACGGCACCGGCGCCCCCGGCGTCCTGGCCGACGTGGGCATCAGCGGCGGACGCGTGGTCGCGGTCGCCGGGCCCTCGGACCCGCCGCTGACGGCCGGGCCCGACACCGAGGTGGTCGACGCGACCGGCCGCTGGGTGATGCCGGGCTTCGTCGACGCCCACACCCACTATGACGCCGAGGTGCAGGTCGCGCCCGGCCTCAACGAGTCGGTGCGGCACGGGGTGACCACGGTGCTGATGGGCAACTGCTCGATCTCGGCGGTCTACTCCTCGCCCACCGACGCCGCCGACCTGTTCAGCCGGGTCGAGGCGCTGCCCCGCCCGCACGTGCTCGCGGCGTTCGAGCAGGAGAAGAGCTGGACCACCCCCCAGCAGTGGGTCGACGCGCTGGAGCGCAAGCCGCTGGGCCCGAACGTCGCCTCGTTCCTCGGCCACTCCGACGTCCGGGCCTCGGTGATGGGCCTGGGCCGGGCCACCGACGAGGCGCACAAGGCCGAGCGCGGTGAGATGCGCGAGGTCGAGCGCCGGCTGGAGGAGGCGCTCGACGCCGGCTTCCTGGGCATCTCCACGATGACCAACCCCTGGGACAAGCTCGACGGCGACCGCTACCGCTCCCGCACCCTGCCCTCCACCTTCGCCAGCTGGAAGGAGTTCCGGCGGATCAGCCGGGTGCTGCGCCGCCGCGAGGGTGTGCTGCAGGGCGTGCCGAACCTGAACAAGAAGTACGACGTGGGGTTCTACCTGTTCACCTCGATGGGGCGGGTGCGCAAGCCGTTGCGGGTCTCGCTGCTGGCCGCGGCCGACACCAAGGCCGAGCCGTGGGTGCACCGCATCTTCGGGCCGCTGGCGTTCCTGGCCAACCGGATCGGCGGCGGCGAGTTCACCTGGCAGCACCTGCCGACGACGTTCCGGGTGTGGGCCGACGGCATCGACCTGGTGGTCTTCGAGGAGTTCGGCTCCGGCCGCGAGGCCCTGCACCTGCGCGAGGAGATGGGCCGCAACGCGCTGCTCTCCGACGAGGCCTACCGGCGCTGGTTCCGCAAGGACTTCGACAAGCGGTTCTCCCCGCGGGTATGGCACCGCGACTTCGACGACGCCGAGATCACCGAGTGCCCCGACGACGCGCTGATCGGTCGCCACATCGGCGAGGTGGCGCGCGAGCGCGGCGTGCACCCGGTCGACTGCTTCCTCGACCTCGTCGTCGAGCACGGCACCAAGCTGCGGTGGAAGACCAACATCGCCAACACCCGCCCGGCGGTCCAGGACAAGCTCGTCACCACCCCCGGGGTCACGATCGGGTTCTCCGACGCGGGCGCCCACCTGCGCAACATGGCGTTCTACAACTTCGGCATCCGGCTGCTGCACCGGGTGCACGAGGCCCAGGGGCGCGGCCGGCCGTTCCTCACCGTCGAGCAGGCGGTGCACAAGCTCACCGGCGAGCTGGCCGACTTCTACCGGCTCGACGCCGGCCGCATCCAGGTCGGCGACCGGGCGGACCTGGTCGTGGTCGACCCGGCCGGCCTCGACGCCGGCGTCGACGACTACCACGAGGCGGTGATGCCGGAGTTCGGCAACCTCTCGCGCATCGTCAACCGCAACGACGCCGCGGTCGCGGCCACGGTCGTCGGCGGCCACCTGGTCTTCCGGGACGGCGAGTTCGTCGACGGCTACGGGCGCGAGTTCGCGACCGGACGGTTCCTGCGCCGCGCCGAGCCGCGCGGCAGCGTGACCCCGATGCGCAGGCTTCGGGAGCCGGTGACACAGTAAGGGGGTCATGCCGCCCCGACTTCGCCGCACCCAGGCCGAGCGCCGGGCGACCACGGTCGCCGCGCTGCTCGACGCCGCCGTCTCCTCCCTGGTCGAGCTGGGGTACGCCGCGACCACGACCAAGGAGGTCACCCGGCGGGCCGGCGTCTCCCAGGGCGGGCTGTTCCGACACTTCGCGACGCGGCACGAGCTGATGGTGGCCGCGGCCGACGAGGTGCGCCGCCGGCAGTTCGAGTCGTTCGCGGCCGCGCTCGAGCGGCTCGGCGACGCCACCGCCGAGGACTGCCTGGTGCTGTTGCGGCAGGCCTGCCGGGCACCGATGAACGCCGCCTGGTACGAGCTGGTCGTGGCCGCGCGCACCGACCGTGACCTGCACGACGCCCTCGCCCCGATGGCGACGCGCTACATGAAGGAGATCGTCGAGCTCGGCCGCGGGTTGCCCGCGGCGGCGGGCGTGCCCGACGACCAGCTCGAGAGCGTGCTGCTGGGCATCGTGCACCTGCTCGACGGTGAGTCGATGATGTCGGTGCTCGACCCGCACCCCGAGCTCGAGGATCAGCGGCTGCAGCAGCTGGCACGTGGCCTGAAGGGCCTCCCGCTGTGGGACTCCGCGCACTGACCCGGGCGGCTGCCCGCTGATGGGCGCCGGCCACAGCCACAGCCATCGGGCGCCGCGCCACTCGGCGGCGGCGTTCGAGGTGGGACGCCGGCCGCGGGCGGCGCTGCTGTCGGGTCTGCTGCTGGCCGCGGTCGTCACGCTGGTGGCGATGGTGCTGCTCTGGCCCGACCAGGACCGCGCCGAGGAGGTCGTCCGCACCCTGGCCACCAGCATCGGCCTGGTGCTCTCGGTGCCACTGACCACCGCGATCGCGGCGCTCACGGTGCCGGGGCCGCGGGGCGTTGCTGACTGAGCCCGGATCCACCATGGATGATTTCTCGTCGGCCCTGAACGGCGCTTGAGAGGCCTGGGGCGTGGCTGGGCAGGGGGTGGCCGCCGGTCTGTCCGGCTCTTCCACGTGGTTCTGGGTGACGCCCGGGCGGGCTGGGTGGTCAGGTCGTGATTGGGGCTGGTGGGCCGGTCGCGGTCGCCCACAGTGCTTCCCAGGCGGATGCCCATGGCCAGCCGAGGGGGAGGTGCAGGTCGAGCCGGCGGGCGGTGGCCGCGATGCGGCCCGGGACGTCGATGAGCTTCTTGCGCAGGGTGGCCCATCGTGCGCGGTGCAGCGATGCGGCGACGCCGGTGGCGCGGGCGAGGTTGAACGCGGTGACCGCGAGCGCGACCCAGGCAGCGTTCGCGGTGTACTTCCCCGACGGTAGGTGGGCCAAGGCGTTGTCCTTGAGCTCGGCGATGACCTGCTCGACGATGGCGTGGTCGCGGTGATGCTGGTCGGCCTCCACCGTCGGCAGCGTGGTGTTGGTGATGAAGGCGTGGTGGCGGTAGGCAGCGAACAGCTCACCCTGCGCGGTGCCGTCGGAGGCCAGTGGCTGGAGTCGTTTGACGCGGCGCACCACGAGGCGGCAGGTGACGTGCTCGGCCTTGCGGCGGCCGGTGAACGCGGTGAAGCCGATCTCGGCGACCTCTGCGTCGGAGACCCAACGCTGTTCGGTCTCGTCGAACACCGCGTTCGGGTACTCGATCGGCCTCCAGGCTCCGGCGGGGATGGCGGTGATCGCGCGGGTGACGGTCTTGGTCATCCGCGCGGTCACCGAGAACCACGCCTTGTGCCGCAGGGCGGTGCCGACGAACGCCCACCCGTAGTAGGCCGAGTCCGCTCGCGCGAGGATCTGCCCGCTCACCCCGGCAGCACGAGCGGTGGTGATGGCCTGGGCCAGCAGCCGTCCCGCACCTTTGGCCGAGGCGGTGTTCCCCGACCGCAGCCTCGCCCGGGCGATCACCGGCGCGGCCAGCGGCGTCGAGATCGTGGCGAGCTGGATGTTGAGGCCCCGCTGCCGGGTGTATCCGAACGCGGCGCCCTGCTTGGCGTGGCCGTGGACCTCGCGGACGGTGTCGTCGAGGTCGACCGTGGCGAACCCGTCTCCACCGGCAAGCAGCCCCGGGACCCGCTCGGTCAGCCCCGCCAGCAAGGCGGCGTTGACAGCGTCGAGCTGCTGGACGTGTCCGTGGGTGAACGAGCGCAGGAACGTCCCCAGCGTCGAGGGCGCCCGGACCCCGCCGAACAACCGAGTCATGCCGCCGTGCCGCAGCAGGTCCATGTCGTCGATCGAGTCCGCACCGGCCAGCATCCCGCCCACCACACACGCCGCCTTCGCCGACGCGTTCGGCGAGGGCACCGTCACCCCGGCGAGAAGGTCGTACAGGCCAGCGGACTCGGCCAGCCGCAGCGCGGGAACCAGACCAGCCGACGACACCAGGTTGGGGTCATCGAACACGGGCCGGACCTTGTGGGAAGGTTGCACTTACGAGGTGTCCCTTGCTCGGTGGCGAAACGGTTGTGTGAGAACTCCGATTCTCCCGCCCAGCAAGGGCATTCTCGTTCTACGCCACGCTCACCCCGACGCCCCCAACGGTGGATTCAGGCTGAGCGGCGCGCCTCGGCGCCGTAGGGTGCCGTCGTGGCCTACGGCTGGCGGGAACCTGCCGATGCTCCTCTCGGCGGAGTCGAGCTGTGCGACGAGTGCGGCTTCGACGCGAGGACGGTCGCCGACGAGCCAGCGGAGCTGGATCAGGTGTTCGCCCACCTCGAACGGCTGCTGCGTCACTCGTACCGGGAACTGCGTCCCGAGCCGGAGATCTTCTCGGCCGTCGAGTACGTCGGTCACTGCGTTGAGGTGACCCGAGGGCTCCTCGGCATGATCACTGACGTCACCGGCATTGGGCCGCAAGACGAGAGCGTCGACCTTGCCTCGGCCCGAGCGGCCTCGGCGCGGGTGCTGCCGGCCCTGACCGGCGTGTGGCGGGACGCCCGCCATACGGGGACCTACTCCCACGACGTGTCTGCCGGGTGGATCGCGCGGCACCTGTTGCACGACCTCTCCCACCATGTCCTGGACATTCGCCGCGGCTACGCCAAGCTCGCGCTGGCCGACCTGCCGGGTGACTGGGACGCGGGGCGCGGGAGCTGATCGGACCGTTGCGGCGGCTACGTGCCGGACGCGTCTGGCCCCTCAGCGGCGAGGACCGGCGTGACCGGCGAGGCACCGCCAGGTGCCGGTCGCGCGCACCCACACTTGTGTCACCGGCATGCAGAAGGTCTCCGGCTCGCCGCGGTGCGACAGCACGACGTCCTCGACCTCGGCCCGGAGAACGGCGGTGTCGCCGACGACCACCACGTCGGGGTCGACCAGACGCTGCAACCGCCAGACGGTGTGGCCCTCGGTGTTGCGGCGGATGTAGTCCGAGCGCCGGTAGGTCTCGCCCAGGTGACTGGTCCACCTGAAGTCCTCGTGCAGGAGGTCGGCCAGGCGTGCGCCATCCCCGTCGGCGAGTGCCGCGGCTCGCGCTTCGGCGGCGGCAACGACCAGTCTTGTTTCGTCCACACACGCCAGCGTGTCACGTGCAGAAGTCTCTCTGTGGGGACGGAGCACCGCAGGATCCGTGCGCGCCAGAATCCGGCTGGTCGTAGGCGGTGTGCTGGACGGCTAAGTGTGATGAGGGGACGGCGGTAAGCCGGCCTATCTGCGGAGTCGGGTGAAGGTGACGGTGCCGTCGGGTGCCCAGGCCTGGTCGTAGTCG
>NZ_QZVR01000025.1 GCF_003660455.1 Nocardioides ferulae
GGCGAGCACGGTGCGGGTGGAGTGGACGTGGACACCACGCGCGATCGAGAGCTCGAACAGCGCCACGTCGACCAGCTCGGGAGTGCCCTCACCGCCAGGACGGACCAGCCGCGGCGTCCCGTCGGGACGCCTGCCCTTCCACTCGACCGGGTCCGGCGGGAGCGCGCCGTGCAGGTCGGCCCAGGCCAGACACAGCTCGAGGTCCTCGACCAGCACCGCCCGCCGCCGCACCACCGCGTCTTCGGCGCGGGCCAGCACCTCG
>NZ_QZVR01000026.1 GCF_003660455.1 Nocardioides ferulae
TGAATACAACCCCTAGATGCCCCACTGTGAGTGGAATGCCGCTGCCGTCGCACATTTCGATGCCCTCTCGCCCTGACCGTGTACTCCGAGGACACAAATCGATGGTGCGATGCCGCGCTCTCCGCCTACCCTCTTCCCGATGGGAACTCTGAAGAGCACGACCGGGACGCTGCGTCCCTCTCGCCGCCGCTGACGCCGTCGTCCTGACGGCCCCGGTCGGCGTACGCCGCAGCGGGTCCTGAGCGCGCCTGCCCTCGCGGGGCCGGCGCGAGCGACCGTCTTCGTGCTCTTCGTTCGGCCGCGCCGGGGCGCGACCGGGAACGGATCCCCCATGACCACCCCTGCAGCCACACCCACCCAGATCGCCCTGGCCGGCGCCTCCCTCAGGTACGCCGATCGCCTGGTCCTCGACCGCATCGACATGACGCTGCGACCCGGCGAACGCGTCGGCGTCGTCGGCGACAACGGATCCGGCAAGTCCACGCTCCTCGCCCTCCTGGCGGGGCAGCTCGCGCCCACTGCCGGCCATCGCCGCGTCGTGGTGCCCGGCGGCCTCGCCCACGCGGGCCAGACGCTCGACCTGCCGCCCGGCAGCACCGTGCAGCACGCCGTCGACCACCTGCTCGCCGACCTGCGGCGTCTCGAGGCCGAGATGCGCGCCGTCGAGGTCGAGATGGGCACCGTCCCGGAGACCCGGCTCCCGACGCTCCTGGACCGGTACGCCGCCCTGACCGCGGCGTTTGACGCGCGCCAAGGACGCACCGCCGACCTGCGCGTCGAGTCGGGATTGACCGCGCTCGGGCTGGGCGGGCTCGACCGGGGCCGACCGGTCGAGACGCTGTCCGGGGGCCAGCAGGCCCGGCTCTCGCTCGCGGTCGCCCTGTCGGCACACGCCGAGCTGCTCCTGCTCGACGAGCCGACCAACGACCTGGACGCCGATGCCCTGGCATGGCTGGAGGGACGGCTCGCCCGGCACCGCGGCACCGTCGTGGTCGCGACCCACGACCGGGGCTTCCTCGACCGCTTCACGACCGGCATCCTCGAGCTCGACCGCGGCCGGGCCCGCCGGTACGGCTCCGGCTACCGGGGCTACCTGGCCGCGAAGGCGGTGGAGCGGGAGCGCCAGCGGGTGGCCCACGAGGCCTGGCGACGCGACCTCGAGCGGCATCGGGCACTGGTCGCGGCGAACGCCGCCCGCACCGAGGCCATCCCGCGCAAGCAGGAGCTCGACGGCTTCGGCCACGGCGCCTTCCGGGCCCGCAGCCGCGACCACGGCGCCACGCGACGGATCCGCCGCTCCAAGGAACAGATCCGCCGGCTGCTCGCCGACCCCGTCCCCGCGCCGCCGGCGCCCCTCTCCCTCGCCGCCGCCTTCGAGACCAGCGATGGGGCGTGCGGCGACGACCCGGCGGTGCTGGTGGGCGACCTCGTCGTCGAACGCCGGCTCAGCTTGTCGCAGCTGCGCCTGCACCCGGGTGAGCGGCTGCTGGTGACGGGCCCGAACGGCGCCGGCAAGAGCACGCTGCTGGGTGTGCTGGCCGGACGCGTGAGACCCACCTCCGGATCCGTCCTCGTCCCGCGCCACGTCGGCTATCTCGCCCAGGGGCTCACGCGATGGCCACCGGGGACGACGGTGCTCGCGGCCTATGCCCACGGCCGCGGCCTGCACCCGGAGGACCTCGCCGGGGAGCTGCTCGACCTCGGGCTGCTGGACGCCGACGACCTGCGCCGGCCGATCGCCACCCTCTCGGTCGGTCAGCGCCGGCGCGTCGACCTCGCCCGGCTGCTCGCTCGCCCCGCCGACCTGCTGCTGCTCGACGAGCCCACCAACCACCTCTCCCCGGCGCTGGTCGAGGACCTCGAGCGCGCGCTGGCGGGCTACCCCGGCACGGCCGTCGTGGTCACCCACGACCCGCTCCTCCAGCACCGCCTGCGAGCGCGGGAGCTCCGCCTGGCCGAGGCGAGCCGACCGTCGGGTCAGCAGTAGGTGCGGCACTCCGAGTCGTCGCCGAACCGCCGCTGAGCGCGGCGCACCTCCTGGGCCGGGCTCGCCTGCCGCCCCTCGCGCCAGGCGTCGAGGTAGCGCTGCGGCGCGACCGTGCCGCGGCGGATCCACCAGTGCTCCGGCGGCGTCGGCCAACTGATCCCGAAGTGCAGGTGGGTGCCGGTGCCCGCGGCGCTGCCGCTGTCGCCGATCCGGCCCAACGGGGTGCCGGCGGTCACGCGCCGGCCCGGGCGTACGCCGTCCAGCACGGCCTCCAGGTGCGAGCCGTAGTAGCGGACCCCGTCGTCCCCGACGAGCGAGACCGACCGGCCGCTCCGGGTGGCGCCGTCGTTGACCGCCGCCGACCAGGTGTCGACGCGGGTGACCTCGTCGACCCGCCCGGAGACGGGCGCGACGAAGAGACAGCCGCGCTCGGCGAACATGTCGACCGCCGGGTAGTGGTGGTGGACCGTGGCATAGCTGACCTCGCAGCCCCTGATCGGGAAGGCGTAGCGCAGCCGCGCGGACGCCGCGGGCGGCGTGGCGCTCGGCGACGGCCTCGGGGCGGTCCGGTCGCCGGTGGCGCGGGAGGACGCCCCGGTCGCCGCGGTTGAGGCCTCGGGCGCGCCGGCCGTCTCGTCCGACGACCCGTCGCAGCCGGCAAGCACGCCGACCAGGACGAGCACCGCGACGAGCACCGGGAGTGGACGCGCACCCCGGGGCCGGGGACCGGTCACCGCCAGAACTCCGCGACCGCGCGGCGCGGGTAGGCGTCCTCGCAGGGGCGTGAATTGCCGTCGGCGTCCATCACCGCCAGGTCGGGCTCGTCGCGCCAGTAGGCCACGGCGTACGGGTAGTCGATCTGGAAGCGGGTGAAGTAGGCGCAGTCCAGGCCGGCCGGCAGCAGCGTGACGTCGGGGACGGCGGTGTCGACGAGCGAGCCGAAGAGCGCCCGCACCGCTTCGGGGGGATAGACGGTCTCGCAGGGGATGCCGTTGGCGTCGCCGTCCATCGAGATCGGCCGCTGGTGCAGGTTCCAGTAGCCGACCGCGAGCGGGAACGTCAGGTCGCGGGCCGCCAGGTCGGCGCAGGACAGCCCTCCAGGGAGCCGGCGCACCCGCGCGGTGAGCTGCCCCTGCGGCTGCGGCCCGGCGGTCTCACTGGGCTCGCTCGGCTCCGTGGGCTCGCTGGGCTCGGCCGTCGGCGGGTCCGCCTCGCTCGGGCTCGCGGTGTCGCTCGACGGCGCTCGGGTCACCTCGGGCCGAGCGGACTCCTCGTCGTCGTCGCCGCCCGTCAGCAGCAGGCCGGCGGCCGTCGCCGCCCCCGCGAGCAGCAGTACGCCGGCCGCGACGGCGCCGAGGACCGGCCCCCGGCCGCGCCGCGCAGCGGGCGGGCCGGTCGGTGCCGGAGCGGACGCCGTCGCGGCCCCGTCGGCGAACAGATAGTCGTAGTCGCCGCCCGTCGAGGTCTGTCCGGGCGCCGCCGAGCCGGGCGACCCCGGCGGAGGTGGTGACCACCCGGGCGGCGGTCCGGCCGGCGGCGGTCCGGCCGGCGGCGGTCCGGCCGGAGGAGGTGGCGGCGACCACCCGGGCGGCGGCCCGGAGGGAGGCGGCCCGGACGGGGGACCCGGAGGCGGCGCGGCGGAGGACGCGGCAGGGGGCAGCGGTGCGCCACAGAGGGTGCAGAACCGCACGCCGTCGGTGGGCCGCTGACAGGTCGGGCAGATCATGGCCGTGCTCCGGGGCAGCCTTCCGTCGGGGACGCCGTGCCGTGAACCTACGCCACCGGTCCGGCCCCGCGCGCGGACTTCGGCACGTCGGTGCTGTGAGATCGTCCGCGCCGGCAGGACGCCGCGGGCATACGATGCCCGCGGCTCGGGCCCATCCGTCGACGAGGGGAGAACCCATGGAGCAGGTCAGCTACACCTTGGACGCGTCCGAGCAGCCGACGCACTGGTACAACATCGTGGCCGACCTGCCCACGCCTCCGCCGCCACCGCTGCACCCCGCGACGCAGCAGCCGGTCGGCCCCGACGACCTGGCCGCGCTGTTCCCACCGGAGCTGATCGCCCAGGAGGTCAGCGGGGAGCGCTACATCGAGATCCCCGACGCGGTGCGCGAGGTCTACGCGCAGTACCGCCCCTCGCCGCTGATCCGGGCCCGCCGCTGGGAGGAGAAGCTCGGCACCTCCGCGCGCATCTACGTGAAGTACGAGGGGGTCTCCCCCGCCGGGTCGCACAAGACCAACACCTCGGTGCCGCAGGTCTACTACAACGCCCTCAACGGAGTGACCCGGCTGACCACCGAGACCGGGGCCGGCCAGTGGGGCACCGCGCTCGCCTACGCCTGCTCGCTGTTCGGGCTCGGCTGCGAGGTGTGGCAGGTCGGCGCGTCCTTCGACTCCAAGCCGCAGCGCCGCACGCTCATCGAGGTCTTCGGCGGCACCGTGCACCGCTCTCCCAGCCGGATGACCGAGGCCGGCAAGGCGTTCGCCGAGGACCACCCCGGCTCGCTGGGCATCGCGATCTCCGAGGCCGTCGAGCTGGCCGCGCAGGCCCCGGAGGCGAAGTACGCGCTCGGCTCGGTGCTCAACCACGTGCTGCTGCACCAGACGGTGATCGGCGAGGAGGCCGTGCGTCAGCTCGCCAAGGCCGGCGAGTCCGGCGCCGACCTCGTCGTGGGCTGCGCCGGCGGCGGGTCGAACCTGGCCGGCCTGGCGTTCCCGTTCCTGCGGGAGAAGCTCGCCGGCAACCAGAGCCCGCGGCTGCTGGCCGTCGAGCCGTCGTCGTGCCCGACGCTGACCCGCGGCGAGTACCGCTACGACTTCGGCGACACCGCCGGGCTCACCCCGTTGATGAAGATGTACACGCTCGGCCACGACTTCGTGCCGTCGCCGATCCACGCTGGCGGTCTGCGCTACCACGGCATGGCGCCGCTGATCTCCCATGTCGTCCACGAGGGCCTGATGGAGGCCACCGCGCTCCACCAGAACGAGTGCTTCGCCGCGGCGATCGAGTTCGCCCGCACCCAGGGCATCGTGCCGGCGCCGGAGTCCTCCCACGCCCTCGCCCAGGTACGCCGCGAGGCGCTGGCCGCGGCCGAGACCGGCGCCGAGCCGGTCATCGTCGTCGGGCTGTCGGGACACGGGCTGCTCGAGCTCGGTGCCTACGACTCCTACCTGTCCGGCCACCTCGAGGACGACCCGCTCTCGGAGGACGCCGTCGCCGCGGCGATGGCGCGGCTGCCGCAGATCGGCTGACACGGCTGCCGACCCATCGGGCCTGTGGAGGGCCGCTGCACGATCCGTCGGGACGGGTCACCATCGACCGGTGACCCGTCCCGACGTCGTGAGGCACCATGGAACTCGTGACCACGCTCCCCCGCACCGGCCCCCACACCGGCCCGCTGACGCGGGACGAGCTCGACGCGCTGCCCGATGACGGGCGTCGCCACGAGCTCATCGACGGGGTCCTGGTCGTGACCCCGGCGCCGGTGCCACGACATCAGGTGGTCGTCGGCGAGCTGCACCTGCTCCTGCGCAGCGCCTGCCCCGGTGATCTGCAGGTGTTCCTCGCCCCTGTCGACGTCGTGCTCGGCGCCGCGGACGTGCTCCAGCCCGACCTGCTGGTGACCAGGCGACGCCACGTCACCCGGCGCGACATCTCGGGCGCCCCGCTGCTCGCGGTCGAGGTCCTCTCGCCCAGCACCCGGCGCCTCGACCTGGGTCTGAAGCGGGAGCGCTACGAGGCCGCCGGCTGCCCGGCGTACTGGGCGGTCGACCCCGACGAGCCGCGGCTGCTCGCCTGGGAGTTGCGTGAGGGCCGCTACGAGCAGGTGGCCGACGTCGGCCCGGAGCAGGAGTGGACCGCCGCCACGCCGTACGCCGTGACCGTGCGGCCGGCGTCCCTCCTGCGCTGAGCAGGCCCAGACCGGTCCGCGCCGGTCAGTCCGGCACCAGCTCCGAGAGGTCGGCGTCGACCTCGAGGATCTCGACCGAGAAGCCGAGGTCCTCGCGCTTGCCACCGATCGGCCGCAGCTCGACCACGACGCCGGTCTGCACGTCGAGGGCGACGTCGTAGGCGTCGGGGTAGACCGTGCCGGGGGCGGGGACCCACGAGTCGTCGTCCTCGTCGGCGTACTCGTCGCGGTCGGAGAACCACGACCACAGCAGCGCGCAGCAGCCGCACCGCGGCTGGTAGCCCTCCTGCGCCGTCATCCGGGCCCACCAGGTGCGCCGCCCGGCCCGCTCCTCCTCGCGCAGCCCCGACACTCCCGTGTGGTGGCTGAGCTCGACCGGGTCGAGCATCGCCACCCAGTCGTAGGACTGCCACATCGGGTCGTCGTACTCGACCGGCGAGGAGTTCGAGTCGGGCCGCACCCCGACGAGCCCGTCGTCGCGCCACACGGGCTCGACCTCGTGCGGCCAGCGCGGTTCAGGAGGGGCCGGGGGCACGAAGCCGGGATCGTCGCTGACGAAGAAGTAGACCCGGCCTCGATCGCGCCGCTCCTGCTCGTCGACCCGGTGCTCGCGGCCGCCGGAGTCCCGCACGCGCATCAGCCCCGGCCGCCGCACCCAGGCCTCCACCCGCCCCCAGCGGGAGCGGTGCGCGAAGTGCAGGCTGCGCCAGCGCCACGGCGAGCTCTGCGCCAGCGCCCGGAAGGCGTCCTCGGTCAGGTCCATGGCCCGATGGTGCGCCCCGCATGCACACGCGCGCGAACGGTTATCGCCGTGTCCGCGGTACGGCGCCGAATCGGCGCGGCGCCCGCGGAGACCTAGGGTGGGTGGTCGTGAAGGCGCTGCTGCTCGAGAACATCCATCCGGTCGCCGTCGAGGTCCTCCAGGGCCGCGGGTTCGAGGTCGACCTGCGCTCCCACTCGCTCGGCGAGACCGAGCTGGTCTCCGCGCTCGAGGGCGTCGAGCTGCTCGGCATCCGCTCCAACACCCATCTCACCGAGAAGGTGCTGCAGAACGCGCCCGACCTGCGCGCGGTCGGCTGCTTCTGCATCGGCACCAACCAGGTCGACCTCGCGGCGGCCTCGAAGCAGGGCGTGGCGGTGTTCAACGCGCCCTACTCCAACACCCGCAGCGTCGTGGAGCTGGTCATCGGCGAGATCATCGCGCTCGCCCGGCGGTTGCACGAGAAGAGCGAGAAGATGCACGCCGGGGTGTGGGACAAGTCGGCCAAGGGCAGCCACGAGGTGCGCGGCCGGGTGCTCGGCATCGTCGGCTACGGCAACATCGGCACCCAGCTGTCGAACCTGGCCGAGTCGATGGGCATGCGGGTGATCTTCTTCGACACCGCCGACCGCCTGGCGCACGGCAACGCCCGCCGGATGCCGACGCTCGACGCCCTGCTGGCCGAGGCCGACGTCGTCAGCCTGCACGTCGACGGCCGGCCGGGCAACGCCGGACTGTTCGGTGCCGAGCAGTTCGAGAAGATGAAGCCGCGGGCGCTGTTCATCAACGCCTCGCGCGGCATGGTCGTCGACGACGTGGCGCTGCGCGCCCACATCGAGTCCGGCCACATCGCCGGCGCGGCGCTCGACGTGTTCCCGGTCGAGCCGAAGGCGCAGGGCGACCCGTTCGAGTCGGTGCTGCGCGGCCTCGACAACGTGATCCTCACCCCGCACGTCGGCGGCTCCACCCAGGAGGCCCAGGAGGAGATCGGCTACTTCGTCGCCAACAAGCTGGCCGCGTTCCACCACGGCGGCAACACCGCGCTGTCGGTGAACCTGCCGCAGGTGCAGGCGCCGAAGCTGCACTCCGGGTTCCGGGTGGGCTACCTGCACGACAACGTGCCCGGCGTGCTGGCCGCGTTCAACCAGGTGCTCGCCGAGCAGAACGACAACGTCACCGGCCAGTACCTCTCCACCCGGGGCGAGTTGGGCTACGTGGTCACCGACGCCGCCGAGCCGCTCTCGGAGATCTCGCTGCAGCACCTCGAGGAGTCGCCACACGGCATCTGGTTGCGCAGCTGGGAGGTCTGAGCCTCGTAGCCTGGTGGCTGTGACGACCCCCCGGCGCGTGGTGCGCAGGCCCAGCCAGCGGCAGCGCCAGCGGGCGGCCCGGCGCCGGCAGACGCGGATGGGCCGCGTCGAACACGACCTCACCGACGCCCAGTGGAGGGTGCTGCAGCAGGCGTGGGGAGGGTGCGCCTACTGCGGCGCCACCGACCGTCCGCTGCAGCGCGACTGCGTGCTGCCGATCTCGCGCGGCGGCCGCTACACCCTCGACAACGTGGTGCCGGCCTGCGGGCCCTGCAACGCCAGCAAGTGCAACGACGAGGTCACCTCGTGGTTGCGACGGCGGCGCCGCGACGAGGCGGCCTTCCTGCGGCGCTGGCTCGAGGTCCAGGCCGGGGTGGCCGCGCTGCTCGCAGAGCGCTGACCCGCCACCGGCGACCGCCTACCCTCGGACCATGGCGACCCTGTCCGCCCCCGCGGCTCTCCACACCGTGCGCGAGCGCACCCTCGGCCCCGTGCGCGACCGCCTCGGCGAGGCGCTGTTCCTGCGCGTCGCCGGGCCCGACGGAGCGCGGCAGGCGGCCCGCATCCACGGCCGGCCGGGGCCGCGGTGGTTCGACCCGGCCAGCCCGATCGGACGGGTGCACGGCGACGCCTCGATGTTCGTCGGCGGCATCCGCGCGCTGCTGCTGCAGACGCTGCACCCGGCGGCGATGAAGGCGGTCTCGGACCACTCGGGCTTCCGCGGCGACATGTGGGGCCGGCTGCACCGCACCAGCACCTTCCTCGCGGTGACCACGTTCGGCCACGAGGCCGACGCCCAGGCCGCCGTCGACGCGGTGCGGCGCATCCACGAGCGGGTCACCGGCACCATGGCCGACGGCACCCCCTACGCCGCCTCCGACCCGCACCTGCTGCGCTGGGTCCACGTGGCCGAGGCCGACAGCTTCCTTCGCGCGCACACCGCCTACGGAGCCGCACCGCTCGACCAGGCGGAGCGCGACGAGTACGTCGCCCAGATCGGCGAGGTCGCGCGCCGCCTGGGCGTGGTCGACCCGCCGACCAGCGAGGCGGAGCTGGCGGCCGCGCTCGCGGCGTACCGTCCCGAGCTGCGCGGCACCCCCGAGGCCCGCGAGGCGGTCCGCTACCTGCTGTTCAAGCCGCCGCTGCCGCTGCCCGCCCGACCGGCGTACGCCGTGCTGGTCGCGGCCGCGGTCGGCCTGATGCCGGCCTGGACCCGCCCGCACCTGCGGCTGCCGTGGCTGCCGGTCGCCGAGCGCACGGTCGTCCGGGCGCTCGGCACCGCCGCGACCGGCACGATCCGGTGGGCGATGACACCAGGCCGGCAGGCGCGCGCCGCGATGACCCTGGAGGCTTGAGCCGAGCCGAGGTCGATCTCGCACGGCGGTCCGGGCCCACTCGGCACCGTCGCCACCGGAGGGTCGCTCCGGTGGGCAATGGCGCCGGGCCGGGGGGCCCGGACCTCCGGCGTCTGGGGGCGTCTGGGACGACGCCGCGGGTGAGGCCTGTGGTCAGGAGAGCTCGACGAGCACCTGGCCGCCGGTGACCGCGTCACCGGGCTTGACCAGGATCGCTCCGACCGTGCCCGCCTCGGGCGCGGTGATCTCGGTCTCCATCTTCATCGCCTCGAGCACGACCAGCACCGCGCCGGCCTCGATCTGCTGGCCCTCCTCGACGGGGATCCGGGCCACGGTGCCGGCCAGCGGCGCACGCACCCCGTCACCGTCGCCGCCGGTCGGGGCCGCCGCCGCGGGCGGGGCCGAGAAGCTGCCGCCGGCCATGAAGATCGCGCCGAGGGTCGGCTTGGGCTCCTCCTCGACCTCCACCTCGACGTCGTAGGACTGGCCGTTGACGGTCACCTTGAGTTGCATGTCTGTCCTCCCGGCCTCAACGGGCCCCGTGGATGATGTGGTGCCCCTGCACGGCCACGCGGCCCTGCTGGGCCCAGGCCTGGCCGGTGCGGAAGTGCACCTGCTTGACCTTGGCCCGGTGGCCCAGGAAGGCCGCGACCGCCGCGGAGATCGCGAGCAGCACGTCCTCGGGCACGTCCTGCGCCTGCAGGGCGCGCACCTCGGCCAGCTCCGCCTCCAGCTGCTCGACCCGCGCGGTGAGCCCGCGGACCGCGTCGAGCAGCTCGGCGACCGTCGTCTCGGCCATCTCGACCCCGCCGGTCACGTCGGGCCCAGCCCGTGCTTCTTGGCCGGCCGGAGCGCCCGCTTGGAGGCGAGCATCTCCAGCGCCTTCGAGATGTGCTCGCGGGTGCGGGCCGGCTCGATGATGTCGTCGACCAGGCGGCGCCCGGCGGCGACGTAGGGCGTGTTGAACGTGGAGCGGTACTCCTCGACCAGCTCGGCGCGCTTGGCGACGGGGTCCTCGGCATCGGCGATCTCGCGACGGAACACGATCTCGGCCGCGCCGTCGGCGCCCATCACCGCGATCTCGGCGGTCGGCCACGCGAACACCTTGTCGGCCCCGAGGTCCTTCGCGCACATCGCGAGGTAGGCGCCGCCGTAGGCCTTGCGGAGCACGACGGTCACCTTCGGAACGGTCGCCGCGGAGTAGGCGTAGAGCATCTTCGCGCCGTGGCGGATGATGCCGCCGTGCTCCTGCGCCACACCCGGCAGGAAGCCGGGCACGTCGACCAGGGTGACCAGCGGGATGTTGAAGGCGTTGCAGAACCGGACGAACCAGGAGCCCTTGTCGGAGGCGTTGATGTCGAGCACGCCCGACATCACGCTGGGCTGGTTGGCGATGATGCCGACCGTGCGTCCGGTGATCCGGCCGAAGCCGATCACGATGTTGGGGGCGTAGCCGGCCTGCACCTCGAGGAAGTCGGCCCGGTCGACGATCCGCCCGATGACCTCGCGGACGTCGTAGCCCTTCTTGTCGGAGACCGGCACGATCGCGGGCAGCTCGGGGTCGGCCTCGATCGTGTCGTCGGGGTCGACGATCGGCGGGTCCTCGGTGTTGTTCTGCGGCAGGAAGCTCAGCAGCTTCTTCGCGATCAGGATCGCCTGCTCGTCGTCGTCGGCGACGAAGTGGGTCACGCCCGAGCGCGCCATGTGGGCGTCGGCGCCACCGAGCGCGTCGGAGGTGACCTGCTCGCCGGTGACCTGGGCGATCACGTTCGGCCCGGTGATGAACATGTGGGCCTTGCGGGTCTGGATGATGAAGTCGGTCAGCGCCGGGGAGTACGCAGCGCCGCCGGCGCAGGGCCCGGAGATGATCGAGACCTGCGGGACCACACCGGAGAGCAGCACGTTGGTGTAGAACACCCGGCCGTAGCCGGCCAGCGAGCCGATGCCCTCCTGCACCCGGGCGCCGCCGGAGTCGTTGATGAACACGAACGGCGTGCCGGTGGTGAGGCTGGCCTCCATCACCGCGACGACCTTGTCGGAGTGCACCTCGCCCGCGGAGCCGCCGGCGACGGTGAAGTCCTGGCTGGCGACGTGGACCGGGCGCCCGAGGACCGCGCCCTCGCCGGTGACGACGCCGTCGGCGGGCATGTCGGCCTTGTCGAGCCCGAAGTAGGTGGACTGGTGGATGGCGAACATGCCGGTCTCGGCGAAGGTGCCGGGGTCGAGCAGCGCGTCGATGCGTTCGCGCGCGGTCAGCTTGCCCTGGTCGTGCTGCTTCTGCAGGCGGCGCTCACCGCCGCCCGCTTCGACCTTGGCGCGCTTCTCGAGGAGCTCGGCGGTGCGCTCCTCCATCGTGGCGACGTGGTGCTTGTGCTTGCTCAACGAGAGGCCCCTTTCAGGCTCGCTCGACGGTGACGCTGTGGGCACGCCCGTCCAGGGTCACGGAGTAGTTGATCGGGCCCTTGACGGGGCCGGTGCCGGGGGCGGACGCGGCGAGCTTCTCCGCGGCGACCTCGGCGGGGTCCTTGCCGACGTTCTTGGGGCCCTCGGGCCGCTCGAGGAAGAACTTCGGGGCGACGCCGGGGAACATCGCGTAGGTGAGCACGTCCTCGTCGGTGCCGTCGGAGCCCTCGAGCGCGTTGGCCTCGTCGCAGAGCTTCTGCCACTCCGGCTCGAGCAGGTCGGCCGGCCGGACGTCGATCGGCTCCTTCTTCGTCTGCGCCTGGGCGGCCGCGATGATCTCGGCGTCGCGGGGACCGATCGTCGCGCCGTAGTAGCCGAGCATCAGGTCGGCGAACTCGGCGGTGAGCACCTTGTAGGGGCCCATCAGCGTGTTGAAGACCGCCTGGGTGCCGACGATCTGGCTGGACGGGGTGACCAACGGCGGGAAGCCGGCGACCTCGCGGACGCGCGGCACCTCCTCGAGCACCTCGCGGAGCCGGTCGCCGGCGCCCTGCTGGCGCAGCTGCGACTCCATGTTGGAGATCATGCCGCCGGGGATCTGGCTCTTGAAGATCTCGGTCTCGACACCGGTGATCGCCGACATGAACTCGGTGTACTTCGGCCGGATGCCGGCGAAGTGGTCCTTGATCTTCAGCAGCCGCGCGTCGTCGAGGTTGGTGGTGTACGGCGTGCCGTGGAGCATCTCGACCAGCGACTCGGTGGGGTTGTGGCCCGGGCCCATCGAGATCGAGGAGATCGCGGTGTCGACCACGTCGGCGCCGGCCTCGATCGCCTTCATCAGGCTGACCAGCGTGACGCCGGTGGTCGCGTGGCAGTGCACGTGGATGCGGACGTCCTGGCCGAGGGAGTCCTTGATCGCCTTGACGATGTCGTAGGCGGGCTGGGGACGCAGCAGCGCGGCCATGTCCTTGAGGCACAGCGAGTCGCAGCCGAGCTCCATCAGCTCGTGGGCCATGTCGACGTAGCCCTGCACGGTGTGCAGCGGGCTCTCGGTGTAGCAGATCGTGCCCTGCGCGTGCTTGCCGACGCGGCGTACGGCCTTGATCGCCTCGCGGACGTTGCGCACGTCGTTGACCGCGTCGAAGGTGCGGTAGACGTCCATGCCGTTCTCGGCCGACTTCTCCACGAACTTGTTGACGACGGTGTCCTCGTAGTGGCGGTAGCCGAGGAGGTTCTGGCCGCGCAGCAGCATCTGCAGCTTGCTGTTGGGCATCAGCTCGCGGAAGGTGCGCAGCCGCACCCAGGGGTCCTCGTTGAGGAAGCGGATGCAGGAGTCGTAGGTGGCGCCGCCCCAGCACTCCACCGACCAGTAGCCGGCGGCGTCGATGTCGGCGCACGCGTCGACCATGTCCTCCAACGCCATCCGGGTGGCCATAAGGCTCTGGTGCGCGTCTCGGAGGGCCAGCTCGGTGACCCCCACCTCGCGCTTCGCGGGGCTCGCGGCGCCCGCACTCTCGTTGTCCGCCTGCACCTGTTCGACCTGGGCCGTCATGTCCCCCACCCTTGCACCGCCCGTCAACCCGAGGCAACGCCTCGGGACCCGTCGGGACCTAGGTCCCCCGGATTCGTGACGCTGCCCGGTCATCGCGCGTGGATGGGGCGATCTTGAGCAAAGGCTGAGCCGCGCTTGAGCGCCACTGAAGCCGGCGTTCCTAGGGTGGGTACGCCGCTGGGGATGCACCCCGGCCACCCCCCGGAGAGCCCCCGTGACCCACGCCGCGACCTCGCTGCCCCGCCGTACCGGCGTCTCGCTGGTGCTGGCGCTGCTGGCCTCGCTCCTGCTCGCAGTCGCGCCGTCCCCGGCGTCGCACGCGGAGGACGCCTCCCAGGTGTCGGATGCCGACACCGGGTCCGGCAGCCGGGTCGGCCCCGGCAAGGTCCAGGGCGCGATCACCGGCGCGCAGCGCGGCGCCCCGCGGGTGCGGATGACCTGGTTCACCGCGGACTGGCGCTACCTCGGCACCCGCAAGCAGCTCGGCGGCGTCTACTCGGTCTCGCTGCCGGCCGGCGGCTACTGGCTGCAGTTCACCGATCTGCGCCCCTCCTACGACGTCACCAAGTACGCCCCCACGGACGTCTTCGTGCGGGTCCGCGCGGGCGACGTCACGATCAAGCACGTGCGGATGCAGCCGGGAGCGGCGATCACCGGGACGGTGCTGGCCGACGGCCGGCCCGCGTCGAAGGCCCGGGTAGTCGCGGCGAGCACCGACGAGCGCTCCTTCGAGACCCGCGCCGACGGCCGGGGGCGGTTCGCGATCGGCGGACTGCCCGCGGGCAGCTACTCGGTGTTCGGCTACGACCGCGCCGCCACCTGGGTCGGCCCCAGCAGCTGGGTGCCGAAGCTCGAGGCCGGGCACGTCGTCAACACCTCACTGCGGATGAGCAAGCGGGCCGGAAGCCTGCTGGTCAACCTGCTCACACCCCGCGGCCAGCTCCGGCAGTCGGTGTTCGTGACCGCGGTCAGCCGGCGCACCGGGCAGTACTGGGTGACCAAGGCCCGGGGCGGCACCGCGAGGTTCACCGGGCTCGCCCCCGGCCGCTACCGGATGGTCGTGCCCGGCGCCGGCATCTGGCTGGGCCGCGAGGGCGCGGTCGAGAAGGGCCGGGTGACCCCTCGCCGACCCGCGTTCGGCAACTTCCGGCTGACCCGCCGCGGCGGCTGGCTGACCGGCCGCGTGGTCGACGAGCTCGACCCGACCGTCGTGATGAAGCGCGCCGAGGTCCGGCTCTTCGACGGCTACGGCACGGTGCTGGACCGCACCAGCACCGATGACGACGGGCGGTTCACCCTGGACGGTCAGCTCACCAGCCAGCAGGGGCTCACCGTCGTCGTCGACCCGTTGGCCGACGCGGGCGGCTGGATGCTCGGCAAGTTCTGGTGCCAGTTCGAGTCGACCGCTCTCGACGACCTGGCGGTGACCACCGGCCGACAGACGGAGCTCGGCGACGTGGTGCTGCCGCACGTCATCGACGAAGGGACCCCCGCGCACTGCCTCGTCGGCGAGGCCCCCCGGCGCCGCCGCTGACCGCGCCCGGTCACCCCTCGACGCGCATGTCGCCCTCGCCCCAGAAGGCGCGCATGCTGGTGATCCGGCCCTCGTCGTCGAAGGTCATCACGTCGATCGGGGCCAGCACGTAGGTCGCGCCCTCGGCCTTGGTGCGCACCTCGAAGCAGAACGCGGCCTGGCCGCCGCAGATGCGGGCCTCCAGCAGCCGGGTCTCCTGCTCCAGGCCCTCGAGCGTGGCGTAGAAGGCGTGGATCTGCTCGCGGGTGGTGAGCACGTCGCTGCCGACGGGGTCCTCGACGGTCGCCCCGTCGGCGTACAGCGCCACCACCTGGTCGGCGGTGCCGTCTCCGACGAGCGCGACGTAGGCCTCGACGACCTCGCGGATCCGTTCGTTGCTCGCGGCCATGGTGGTACCTCCTGATGACGTCGGGGTAGAACGCGTTCTCGTGCGGGCGTTCCGCGGCACCGTAGCGGATGCTTGAATGTCGGGCGTGGACCTCGGCGACAGTTGGCCCCTCCCCGACCTCACCGAGCTGCGCGAGGAGCTGCTGCGCGCCTACGACCACCCGGCCCGGGGCTACCACGACACCCGGCACCTGGCCGAGGTCCTCGCGCGGATCGACGAGCTCGGCGCGTCCGGCATCGGCTTCGAGCGGCTCCCGGTGCTGCTCGCCGCGTGGTTCCACGACGGCGTCTACGACGGGGAGCGCGACGCCGAGGAGCGCTCCGCGGTCTGGGCCGAGCAGGCGCTGGCCGGGCTGCTCACCGCGCAGGCGGTCGCCGAGGTGGCCCGGCTGGTCCGGCTCACCGAGACCCACCACCCCGAGCCCGGCGACGCGAACGGGTCGGTGCTCTCCGACGCCGACCTGGCCATCCTGGCGGCGCCCGAGGATCGCTACGACGAGTACGTCGCCGCGGTGCGCGGCGAGTTCGCCCACCTCGACGACGAGGCGTTCCGCGAGGGCCGCACCCGGGTGCTGCACAGCCTCACCGCCAGGCCGCACCTGTTCGCGACCGACTACGCCCGCGAGCGCTGGGAGGCCGCGGCGCGCAGCAACATCGAGCGCGAGCTCGCCGGCCTGACGCCGACCCGTCACTGACTCCCGCGGTTGGTCGGCGTGTCGGTGAACGATCGACGGCTCGAGCCACCGGGCCCGACGGCCGGCGACCGCGGCCGGCGCAGGCCGGCAGAGCGGAGCCGGGCGACCAGCTCGCGGCTCGAGACCGGCTCGGCACCCGCGGCGACCACCGCCTCGTAGGCCTCGGCGGGCACGTCGTAGTGGTCGCGGTCGAAGCCGCGCTCCGGGATCCCCAGCCGCCGGGCGAACGCGTGCAGCTCCTCGAACGAGGCGTCGCTGGCCAGGTGCGACCACCAGCGGCCGTGGCCGGGCGTCTGCGGCGGATCGACGAGCACGCTCACCGCTCCACCGCCGGCCGGCCGCCCAGCCGGGCGACCGTGCTGTCGACGAGCAGCCGCCAGGACCGGACCAGGGAGGCGTCGACGTCGGCGCGGTGGCTGCCGCCCGGGCGCGCCTGCGGACCGAGGTGGAACTGGCGCACTCCGGCCCGCACCAGCCACGGCACCTGCTCGGCGACCAGGCCCGGGCCGGGGAGCAGCAGCGCCGCGACCCGCGGGTCGTCGGTCGCGGCCGCGAGCAGGTCGTCGTACCCGACGGCGAGCCCCTGCGGCGATCCGCCCGAGCAGACCCCGACCAGCCCGGGCAGGCGCAGCAGTGCCCGCCAGGCGCGTCGCGGGTCGAGGGCGTCGTCGACGGCGCCGTGGAAGGTCCACGGCACCCCGCGCAGGCGCTCGGCGAGGTGGCCGCAGACCTCCTCGTCGACCTCCAGGTTCGCGTCGAGGAAGCCGAACGAGACCCCTGCCGCGCCGCCGCCGAGATAGCTCTCGGCCAGGCCGACCAGTCGGGCCAGCTCGCCGCCGGTGGTGGTCCACGAGTCACCCAGGCGCAGCATCACGAAGACCGGGAGGTCCGCCTCGCGGCACACCGCCGACACGACGGCCGGCTCCGGCGAGGTGCCGACCCGGTCGGGCTGCGCGGCAGTCTCGGCCACCAGGTGCAGCCGGTCCGCGCCGCCCTCGCGGGCACCCGCGACATCGCGCGGGCGTCGTACCGTCACCTCGAGCAGCGTCTCGGTCCTGCTCTCGCGGCTGCTCTCGTGCCCGACCTCGGCCATGTCCCGACGGTAGGCCCTTGAGCGGGCCGGACAATGGAGGTCGTGGACAACGCGCTGCTCTTCGACGCCCGGGCCCGGGTGCTCGCCGACCTGACCGCGTGCGGGCGGGCGGACGCCGCGGCGGTGTCGGTGCTCGAGGAGGCCTGCTCGGCGCGCCGGTGGTGGGCCGAGCAGTGGCCGCAGGGCGAGGTGTACGTCGCCGGACTGGTCGCGCAGGACGTCCAGGACGCGCTGCTCGAGACCGTGGGCCGGTGGCCGCTGTGCGAGGAGTGCGGTGACGCGCCGGCGCACGCGCTCTACATCTCCCCCGACCTCGGGGGGCCCGACCCGGAGTGGGTGTGCGAGGAGAGCGGTCGCGCCGTGGCCGAGCTGGGGCGTCTCAGCTCTCGTGGCCCAGCTGCACCCACAGGGTGAACCGGTCGGCCCGATAGACGGTGCGGGAGACCTCGATGACCTTCTCGCCGGCGATCGCCCGGCGCGAGTGGCGCAACACCGGCTTGCCGGGGTCGCACTCCAGCAGGGCGGCCTCGTCGGGGCTCGGCACGTCGGCGGTGATCGAGTCCTCGGCCCAGGTCGGCCGCAGGCCGCGCTGGTCGAGCGCCTCGTAGAGGCTGGTGGGCATGCCGCTCTGCAGGAAGCCCGGCAGCAGGACCTCGTTGAGGTAGGCGTCCTCGAGGCACATCGGGACGCCGTCGGCGCGGCGCAGCCGACGCCAGTGGATCACCGCGTCGCCCTCGGTGAGGCTCAGCGCCCTGGCGACGCCGGGGCCGGCCTGCTCGCGGCGGGCCAGCAGCGTCGAGGACTCGGCCAGCAGCCCGCGCCGGCCCATCTCCTCGGTGAAGCTGGTGATCCGGCTGGCGGTGCGGCGCGGCCGGGCCACGAAGGTGCCCCGACCCGGGATCCGCTCGAGCAGCCCCTCGACCACGAGGGCGTCCATCGCCTGCCGCACGGTCATCCGCGCCACCCCGAAACGATGCACGAGCTCCCGCTCGGAGGGAGCCGGCGACCCGGGGGCGCTGCCGGTGACCAGCGAGCGGACGTACTCGCGCACCTGGACGTGCTTCAGCGCGCGCCCGTCGGTCACCAGAGCCTCGTCCACCCCTGCAGACTAAGGGCCCGGAGCCCTCTCGTCCGCGTGTTTGTAGGAACTAGGTCCCTATACAGCGGGATTGAGGTCCCTCTCAACCCCGGCCCAGGCCAGCGTCGCCGGCTCGACGCATCGGTGCCGACTCACTCGGTGGCGATCGCGCGCAGCACGTCGAGCCGGGCCGCCCGACGCGCCGGAAGCACGGCCGCCAGCACGCCGATCACCAACGAGAGCCCGAGGAACCACGAGAGCTGCCCGACCGGCACGCTGATCACCTCCAGCCCCTCGTCGCGCACGGCGTACATCAGCGCCGCACCGAACCCGAGGCCCAGCAGCACGCCGAGCACGGCGCCCAGCAGCGAGATCACCACCGACTCCATCGTCACCATCCGGCGCAGCTGACCGCGGCTGAGCCCGATCGCGCGCAGCAGGCCCACCTCGCGGGTGCGCTCGATGATCGACAGGGCCAGCGTGTTGACGATGCCGAGCACGGCGATCACCAGCGCCAGACCGAGCAGCGCGTAGATCATCAGCAGCAGCCGGTCGATCGGCTCGCGCTGCTCCTCGGCGAAGCCGGCCTCGTCCTTGACCGTGACGATCGGCAGCTCCTCGACGATCCGGTCGAGACGGTCCTGCAGCCCCCGGGCGGCGCCGCCCGTCTCGGCGAAGACGATGAGGGCGTTGTCCTTGTCGGGGTAGCCGGCCTCGAGCAGGGTCCGGGGCGTGGTCAGGATGGGGAAGAACACCACCGGGTTGTCCTCGAAGACCCCGGCCACCTCCCATGCCTGCTCGCCGCCGGGCGTGTCGAGCTCGACGGTGTCGCCGACCGCGTAGCCCTCGTCCTCGGCCCACGACCGCTGCAGGAGCACGGTGCCCTCGCCGAGCCCGTCCGCCGACCCGTCGGTGACCTCGAGGCGCAGCGCATCGAGGTCGTCGGCGCCCGTGGCCGCCACCCCTTGCTGGTCGCCGTCGCGGCGCGCGACGGAGAAGCGCTCGCGGACGACCTGGTCGACACCCTCGACCCGGGCGACCTGGTCGCCGATCGCCGGCGAGAACGAGCCACCGAAGACGTTGCTGACGATGTAGTCGCCGACGAAGTTCTCCTCGACCGACTTGTCGACGCTGGCCTTCGCCGAGTCGCCGACGATCGCCATGGTGCAGGCGAGCGCGAGTCCGATCATCAGCGCGGACGCCGTGGCGGTGGTGCGCCGCGGGTTGCGCAGCGAGTTCTGGCCGGCGAGATTTCCGACGCTGCCGAAGACACGGGCGTAGACGACCCGGGCCGCCACCAGGAACGGGCGGCTGATCACCGGGCTCGCCGACGCGACCCCGAGCAGGATGCCCAGGACCCCGGCCCCGACGAACCAACCGGCGCGCGGAACGTCGACGAAGAGGCCGGCGAAGAGCGCGGCCGCGCCGAGCCCGAGGAGAGCCATCCCGAGCAGCAGCCGGCGGTGCAGTGAGGACTCCGGCATCGCGACGTCGTCGCGCAGCGCCTGGACCGGGGCGATCCGGCCGGTGCGTCGTGCCGGCAGCCAGGCGGCCACCATGGTGACCAGCACCCCGACGGCGTAGGCGGCGATCACGGTGCGCGGCGCGAAGACCAGCGACTGGCCGGACATGTCGAGCCCGAACTGGCCGAACAGGAAGCGCAGCCCGAAGGCCAGCAGGACGCCGAGCCCCAGGCCCACCGTGGAGCCCAGCAGCCCCAGCACGAAGGCCTCCAGCTGGACCGACCACACGACCTGGCGGCGCGAGGCCCCCAGCGCCCGCAGCAGCGCCAGCTCACGGCTGCGCTGGGCGACCAGGATCGAGAACGTGTTGACGATCAGGAACGCTCCCACCACCAGGGAGATGCCGGCGAAGATGAGCAGGAACGTGGTGAGGAAGCCCAGGTTGTCGATCAGTACGGTGGCCGACTCGTCGGCGGCCTCGTCGCCGGTGAGCGCCTCGAACCGCTCCGGCAGCACCTCGGCGACCCGCTCGCGCAGCTGCTCCTGGGAGACGCCGTCCTCGGCGGTCACCCACAGGTCGTTGAATGCGTCCTCGCCACCGAGGAAGAGCTCCTGCGCGGTGGCGGTGTCGAAGAGGCTCAGTGTGGCCCCGTTCAGCGAGCCGCCCTCGGGGAAGTCGGCGATGCCGACCAGCGTCGGCTCCAGGCGCAGCGCGTCCTCGGCGCCGGAGGAGGTGATGATCGTGACGTCCTCGCCGAGCGCGTAGCCGGCCCGCTCGGCCGTGCGGTCGTCGAGCACGACCTCGCCGGGGCCCTGCGGTGGGCGGCCGTCGGCGATCTCCAGGCCGGTCAGCCCGTGCCCGGCCGGAGCGTCGGTCCAGTTGCCGCCGAGGGCGGGCGGGCCGAGGCCACCGACGACCTTGTTGTCCTTGTCGATGACGAAGACGCCGATGGCCGACACGTTTCCGTCGACCCGGGCCGCGCCGGGCACCTCGGCGAGCTCCCGCACCAGCGTGGCGGGGATGGTCTCGGTGGAGACCTCTTGGTCCTCGGCCGACGCGGCCTCGGGCCGCACCACGACGTCGCCGACGACCGAGGCGAACAGCGCGGTGAAGCTGCGGTTCATCGTGTCGGAGAAGACCAGGGTGCCGGCCACGAACGCGACGCCGAGCACGATCGCGAACGTGCTCATCAAGAGGCGCAGCTTGCGCCCGAGCAGGCTCTTGAGGGCGGTGCGGATCATCGGTGCACCGGCCCGACTGCGCCCGGGTCGCTCATCCGGGCCATGGTCTCCAGCACCTGCTCGCGCGTGGGGTGCGTCAGCTCGTCGACGACCTTGCCGTCGGCGAGGAAGACGACGCGGTCGGTGTAGGAGGCCGCGACGGGGTCGTGGGTGACCATGACCACGGTCTGCCCGTGCTGGTCGACGGCGCTGCGCAGCAGGTCGAGCACCTCGGCGCCGGAGCGGGAGTCGAGGTTGCCGGTGGGCTCGTCGGCGAACACGATGCGCGGCCGGCTGACCAGCGCCCGGGCCACCGCCACCCGCTGCTGCTGACCGCCGGAGAGCTCGCTGGGCTTGTGGTCGAGCCGGTCGCCGAGCCCGACGGTGGCGATCACGGTGTCGTACCACTCCGGGTCCGGCTTGCGACCGGCGATCGAGAGCGGCAGCAGGATGTTCTCCTTGGCGGTGAGTGTCGGCACCAGGTTGAACGACTGGAAGACGAAGCCGACCTCGTCGCGGCGCAGCCGGGTCAGCGCCTTGTCCTTGAGCGTGGTGAGGTCGGCGTCGCCGATGAACACCGAGCCGGAGTCGCCGGTGTCGAGCGCGGCGCAGCAGTGCATCAGCGTCGACTTGCCCGAGCCGCTAGGCCCCATCACCGCGGTGAACTGGCGGGCGTGCAGGTCGAGCGTGACGTCGTCGAGGGCCCGGACCAGCGCCTGCCCGGTGCCGTAGGTCTTGGTGAGGTGGACGACGCGCGCCGCAGGGGCGGCGGTGGGGGTGACCGTCATGGCTCTACCCTGTCGGCTGCGGCTCCGCCCCGCCACCGGGTTGACCCCGAGCCGGCCCTGAGAGCGTCCCGGACCCGGACTCGCCCGACCAGGCGATCGAACATGTGTTCGAGCCCGTCGTACAGTGGTCGCCATGGACTTCCAGTCGACGCTCTTCGAGACGCCGGCCGCCGGGCTGACCGACTTCACCGCGCTCGAGCGGCGGGTGCTGACGCGCGGCGCCTGGGTCGACGTGCTGCGCACCTGGGTGCCGCGGGCCGACGAGGTGTTCGCCGCGCTGGTCTCCGAGGTGCCGTGGCGGGCCGAGCGTCGCGAGATGTACGACCGGGTGGTCGACGTGCCGCGCCTGGTGCACACCTACCTGGGCGGGCAGCCGCTCCCCCATCCGGTGCTCACCGAGGCCCGCGAGGCGCTCGGCGACCACTACGAGCCCGAGCTCGGCGAGCGCTTCGTCACCGCCGGCTGCTGCTACTACCGCGACGGCAACGACTCCGTCGCCTGGCACGGCGACCGCGTCGGCCGGGCCCGGTCGCACGACACCATGGTCGCGATCGTCTCCTTCGGCGATCCGCGCCGGCTCTGCCTGCGGCCCCGCGGCGGCGGCGAGTCGATCGCGATCGAGATGGGCCACGGCGACCTGGTGGTGATGGGCGGCTCGTGCCAGCGCACCTGGGAGCACGCGGTGCCCAAGGTCGCCGCGGCGGGGCCGCGGATCTCGGTGCAGTTCCGGCCGCGCAACGTGTTCTAGCCGGGACGCCCGAGGCACGAGGTCGCGACCGGCGTGTCGAGACCGGGACGCCCGAAGCACGAGGGCGGACCAGGACCGGTGAGACGGCCCTCGATGGGCACCGGGGAGGAGCACGTCCACCGAAGCCCGTAGGGGGAGCACATGGACCCGAAGAAGCCCGTCGAGGCAGTCAAGGAGGCCGCGCAGACCGCGGCCGCGAAGGCCCAGGAGATGATGGGCGTGAAGATCCCCGGCACGCCCGGCAGCGCACCCGCACCGCTGGAGGAGCCGACGGCGCCGAAGCCGCCGCTGCCGCCCAAGGCCGACCAGGGCACGCCCGACCAGCGCACCGCCACCGGCGCGAAGGTCGGTGCCAAGCCGACCGACGCCGGGCAGCAGGGCGCCTATCTCACCACCGCCACCGGCACCCGCGTCCGCGACAGCGACCACTCGCTGAAGGCCGGATCGCGTGGCCCGACGCTGCTGCAGGACCACCACCTGCGCGAGAAGATCACCCACTTCGACCACGAGCGCATCCCGGAGCGGGTCGTCCACGCCCGCGGCGCCGGCGCGCACGGCGTGTTCGAGGGCTACGGCACCGCCGACGACATCACGATCGCGGGCTTCCTGAAGAAGGGCGTGACCACACCGGTCTTCACCCGCTTCTCGACGGTGCTCGGCTCGCGGGGGTCGGCCGACACCGTGCGCGACACCCGGGGGTTCGCGACGAAGTTCTACACCGACGAGGGCAACTTCGACCTGGTCGGCAACAACATCCCGGTGTTCTTCATCCAGGACGGCATCAAGTTCCCCGACGTCGTCCACGCCGGCAAGCCGCACCCCGACCGCGAGATCCCGCAGGCCCAGAGCGCGCACGACACGTTCTGGGACTTCGTCTCACTGCACACCGAGGCCCAGCACCACACCATGTGGAACATGTCCGACCGCGGCATCCCCCGCTCCTACCGGATGATGGAGGGCTTCGGCGTCCACACCTTCCGGCTGGTCAACGCCGAGGGCGGCACGGTGCTGGTGAAGTTCCACTGGAAGCCGAAGCTCGGCGTGCACTCCCTCACCTGGGAGGAGGCCCAGCTGCTGGGTGGGCTCGACCCCGACTTCCACCGCCGCGACCTCTACGACGCGATCGAGGCCGGCGCGTTCCCGCAGTGGGAGCTGGGGGTCCAGGTCTTCGAGGACACCCCCGAGCAGACCTTCCAGGGCATCGACCTCCTCGACCCGACCAAGATCGTGCCGGAGGAGCTCGCCCCGGTGCAGCCGGTCGGGCTGCTCACGCTCAACGCCAACCCCACCAACTTCTTCGCCGAGACCGAGCAGGTCGCCTTCCACGTCGGTCACCTGCCTCCCGGCATCGACGTCACCGACGACCCGCTGCTGCAGACCCGGCTGTTCTCCTACGTCGACACCCAGCTGACCCGGCTCGGCGGCCCCAACTACAACCAGATCCCGGTGAACCGGCCGCACGCGCCGGTCAACGACATGTTCCGCGACGGCTTCCACCAGCACGCGGTGCACGGCGGGGTCGCACCGTACAAGCCGAACTCGCTCGACGGCGGCTGCCCGTTCTTCGCGGGCGCCGGCGACGAGGCGGTCAGCGCGATGGCGGACACCCCCGTGCGCGTCGCGGAGGCGGTCAAGGAGCGGGCCAACCCGGCGTCCTTCGACGACCACTACAGCCAGACCCGCCAGTTCTGGCTGAGCATGAGCCCGGTCGAGAAGGAGCACATCATCCGGGCCTACACCTTCGAGCTCGGCAAGTGCTACGAGCAGGCCGTCAAGGAGCGCCAGCTGCAGTGCCTGGCCAACATCGACCCGGTGCTCTGCTCCGAGGTGGCGACCGGGCTCGGCCTGCCCGCGCCGGAGCCCACCGTGCCGCTCGTCGACCTCGACCCGAGCCCGGCGCTCTCGCAGGTCGGCAAGCCCTTCCCGCCCGACGGCCGGATGGTCGGCATCGTGGTCGACCCCGACGGCGACCTGACCGGCGTCGACGCGCTGCGCAGCACCATCGACGCGGCCGGCCTGGTCCCGCTGCTCATCGCACCGCACGGCGGGATGGTCGACGGCATGCCCGTGCAGCGCACGTTCGCCACCGCCCGGTCGGTCGAGTTCGACGTGCTGCTGGTCGCGGGGGCGCCAGCCCCCGCTCCCGACGCCCTGCCGCACCGCGACGCGAAGGGCGGCGCCGCGACCGGGGAGGGGGCGACGCCGCTCGACCCGCGGGTCGACCTGCTGCTCGACGAGTGCTACCGCCACTGCAAGGTGGTCGGCGCCTGGGGCGACGGCGTCCGGGCGCTGACGGAGGCCGGGCTGCTGGGCGGCTCGCCCGGGGTCGTCACCGGCGACGACCCGGCGACGGTGTTCGCCCAGGTGAGCGAGCAAATGGCGCTGCACCGGGTGTGGGAGCGGTTCCCGGTCTCGGTCGCGTGACCTCGGCGCCCGGCCCGTTTCCCCGTGGAACGGGCCGGGTACCGGCCCGCCCATGAGCACCGATCCCCAGGTCCTGCTGGTCACCGGCGCCTCGAGCGGCATCGGGCGCGCCACGGCGCTGCGCGCGGCCGCGGCCGGCGACCACGTGGTGCTGGTCGCCCGCGGCGAGGTGTCGTTGAAGGAGGTCGCCGACGAGTGCGAGCTCGCCGGGGCGGCCTCGACGACCGTGCTGCCCACCGACGTCGGCGACGACGCCGCCGTCGAGCGGTGCATCGCCGAGACCCTGGAGCGCTTCGGCCGCATCGACGCGGTCGTCAACGCGGCCGGGGTGGTGGCCTACGGACGCACCGAGGAGGTGCCGGCCCCGGTCTTCGACGGGGTGCTGCGCACCAACCTGCTGGGGTCGGCCAACATCGCCCGCCACGTGCTGCCGGTGCTGCGCCGGCAGGGCCGCGGCACGCTGCTGCTGGTCGGCTCGGTGGTCGGCCACGTCAACGTGCCCTCGATGAGCCCCTACGTCGTCAGCAAGTGGGGGGTGCGCTCGCTGGCGCGCCAGCTGGTGCTGGAGAACCGCGACCTCGACGACGTGCACATCGGCTACGTCGCCCCCGGCGGCGTCGACACCCCGATCTACCAGCAGGCCGGCAACTACGCCGGTTTCGTGGGCCGCCCGCCGCCGCCGGTGGCCTCGCCCGAGCGGATCGCCCGGCAGATCCTCAACCGGATCGAGCACCCCTGGCTGCGCGCCCAGCTCACGCTGACCAACGACGTGCTGCGGTTCGGCTTCAGCGCCCTGCCCTGGGTCTACGACCGGATCGTCGGCCCGATCTTCCCCGTGGGCGCCACCGACCTCGGCCGGCCGGTCGAGCCGACCGAGGGCAACGTGCTGGTCTCCCAGGAGACCGGCAACGCGCTGACCGGAGACCCGGGCAACGCGCTGGTCGGCATCGCCCGCAACCTGGCCCGCCGGGTCACCGGCGGCGACCAGCCGCGGCACTGAACCGTGCGGGACGGCGTACCGGTCAGAAGCTGACCTGCGGCGCCTGGTCGTGCCCCTCGGGGGCGTCGTAGAACTCGCGCTTGTGCACGCTGGCCATGCCGGTGAGGAACATCCACGGGATGGTCTGGGTGAGCTTGTTCAGCGTCGCGACCGCGTCGTTGTAGTACTGCCGGGCGAACGCGATCTGGTCCTCGGTCTCGGCGAGCTGCTTCTGCAGCTGCATGAAGTTCTGGTTGGCCTTGAGGTCGGGGTAGGCCTCGGCGACCGCGTTCAGCCGGACCAGGGCCTGCTGCATCTCGGCGTCCGCGGCCGCCTTGGCCGGGACGTCGTCGCCCTTCGCGGCCGAGGCCAGCCCGGCCCGGGCGCGGGTCACCTCGTCGAAGACGCCCTTCTCGTGCGCGGCGTACCCCTTCACGGTCTCGACCAGGTTGGGGATCAGGTCCGCGCGACGGGTGAGCTGGACGTCGATGCCGCCCAGCGCCTCCTGCGCCCCGATGTCGGTGGTGCGCAGCTTGTTGAAGCCGACGATGACGAAGCCCACCAGGGCGACGAGCACCACCACCACGACGATGATCGCGATCAGCATGGATCAGTCCTTCTCTGTTGGGTCTGCTGGGAGTGTGTCAGTTCAGGCGCGGGGAGGTCACCAGGAGCCGCCGCCACCGCCGCCGCCACCGCCGCCGCCGGAGAACCCGCCGCCACCGGACGACGAGGAGCTCTGGGTGGCCTGGTAGGCCGACACGGCACTGGAGAGCGTGCTGCTGAAGTCGTTCACCATGGAGCCGACCATCGCGCCGGTGTAGGCGCCGGCGTAGGAGTGCGCGAAGTACGACGGTCGGGGCGGCTCGGCGGCCATCTCGGTGCGGTACTTCTCGGCCCACTCGTCGGCGCAGCCGAAGGCGACCGCCCAGGGGATGTACTTGGTGTAGAGCTCCTCGCGGCCGGAGAAGTCGAAGCGCTGCACGCTCGAGGGGGTGGAGAGCACCCGGCGGAACCCGCCGGCCCGCGACCACAGCTCGCGCGCGGCGGGGGTGCGCTTGGTGGCCGCGCCGGTCTTCAGCAGCGGCAGGGCGCAGACCGCGAACGCGCCCGGCACCAGCCCCACCATCGTCATCGAGAACGGGTTCCAGATCAGCGCGGCACCCGCGGCGATGGCGGCCGCGATCACCAGGATGGCGCCGAAGGCCCCCAGCCCGGCGCTGACCACCAGCCCGGCCTCCTCGGCCCAGGCCTCGGTCTTCTCCTCGAAGGACTCCATCTCCTTCTTCAGCCGCTTGCCCGCCTCGACGTCCTTCGGCGAGGCGACGAACGTGCTGCCCGGCCCCGAGAGCAGGTGGGCGACGCTGCCGGTGATCGGGTCGAGGCCGGCCCACCCCTGAGCACCGGCCTTGTCGGTGACCGTCCAGGCGTCGTCGGACTTGTCGAGGTCGATGGCACCGCGCTCGGCGGCGTACATCAGCGTGGCGACGTAGGTCTCCTCGTCGACGTCCTCCTCGAGCAGGTAGGTCACCTGGGCGGGCCCGACCCCGTCCGGCGGGGCGTACATCAGCGGGAAGCCGGGCTCGGTCTCCTTGGTGCGTGCGGCCAGGATCCAGCCGCCGATCGCCGCCAGCGCCGCCAGCAGCACCACGATCACCAGCAGCACCACGCTGGAGCCGAGCACCCGGTCGAAGCGCGCCGTCCACGGCAGCGTCTCGCCGGCCTCCGGTGTGGGGATGTCGAGGCCGACCTTCACGGTCACCGGGGTGTTCGGCGCCAGGTCGGTGGCCCGGACGGTGAGGGTGTCGGTGCCATCGCCGGCGACGTCGCAGCCACTGGTCTCGCCCACGCCGACCGCGCACCGGACCCCCTCGGCCGGTGCCGGCAGGTGCACGGTCAACGTCGCCCGGTCGATGGCCTGTCGCCAGCCGCTGGGGATCAGGTTCCAGTAGAGCTGGGTGTCGGCGCCGTCGGTGCCCGGCTCGAGGACGCCGTCGATGGTGTAGCCGATGCGGTAGACGTGCTCGCCCCGGGCGACGGTCGAGTAGGGGTCGCCGATCTTGGCGGTGACCAGCCGGCCGTGGTCCTCCTCGAGGACCTCGAACTCCACCGGGCCGCCGTCCATCGTCACCTCGATGTCCTCGGGCGTACGGCGGGCGTTCGGTGCGCTGGAGTCGGCTCTGTCGAAGAACCGGAAGATGCCGTGCTTGCCGGAGGGGAAGTCGACCGTGAGCGTCTCCTCGACCGTCAGGTCACCGTCCTCGTCGACGGTGAAGTCGGCGCGGTAGTCGATGATCCTGGTGGTCTCCGGGTCCTGGTCCTCGCTGCCGAGGTTCCAGAAGGCGGCCGGGAGGAACAGCAGCGCCGCCAGGACGGCGAGGCCGACAACGGTGGCCACCAGTCGCTTCATGCTCCGCACGCTAGTGCGCGCGGCACCCGGGGCCGCCGTTAATGCAGGAACGGCGCCGGGGTGCACCTGGAGGAACCCGGAGGCACCCCGATGCACACCGGCGCCGTTCCGGGCTGGACTGGACCGGTCACCGCAACGACGACGCACCGGGTAGGCCGCGCAGTTCCGGGTACCGGCTGCCGGCCCCGAACCCGACAAGACGAGGAGGACCCGGGTGAGCAGCGACCAGCAGCACCCCCAGGTCGCCGTGGACGACCCGGCAGACCACCCAGCGACCGCGCCCGCCCAGCGCCGCTCCAGCATCTCCCCCAGTGTCCTCTGGCCCTCGCTCGCCGTGCTCGGCACCGCGGTCGCGCTCGCGATCGTCTTCCCCGACCGCACCGGCGAGGTGCTGGGCCGGATCCAGACCGACATCGTCGGCGGCTTCGGCTGGTACTACTCCCTGCTGGTGGCCGGGTTCGTGATCTTCGCGCTGTGGATGGGGCTGAGCCGGTTCGGAGACATCACGCTGGGTCTCGACGACGACGAGCCGGAGTTCAGCCTCCCCGTCTGGTTCGCGATGCTGTTCGCGGCCGGCATGGGCATCGGTCTCGTCTTCTGGGGCGCCGCGGAGCCGCTGACGTTCTTCGAGAGCCCCAAGCCGGGCGTCGCCGGCACCGATACCCAGCTCGCCCAGACCGCGATGTCGCAGGTCTACCTCCACTGGGGCTTCCACGCGTGGGCGATCTACGTCGTCGTGGGCCTGGCGCTCGCCTACGCCATCCATCGCAAGGGCCACCCGGTCTCGATCCGCTGGGCACTGGAGCCGCTGATCGGCGACCGGGCCCGGGGCAGGCTGGGCGACGCCGTCGACATCGTCGCCGTCGTCGGCACCGTGGCCGGCGTGGCCACCTCCCTCGGCCTGGGCGTGCAGCAGATCTCCGCCGGCCTGGTCCACCTCGGGCTCTTCGACGAGGCGAGCGACCTGCTGATGGTCGGGGTGATCGCGGTGATCACCGCGATCGCGGTGTTCTCGGTGGTGACCGGCGTCGACAAGGGCATCAAGTGGCTGTCGAACACCAACCTGATCCTGGCCGGGGTCTTCATGGTGGCCGTCCTGGCGTTGGGGCCGACCCTGTTCCTGCTGCGGGAGTTCGTCCAGAGCATCGGCGTCTACCTGCGCGACGTGGTGCCGATGACCTTCAACACCAGCGCCTTCACCGGCGCCGAGGGTCAGGCCTGGCAGGCTTCGTGGACCACCTTCTACTGGGGCTGGTGGATCTCGTGGGCGCCGTTCGTGGGCGTCTTCATCGCGCGGATCTCCCGCGGCCGCACGATCCGGCAGTTCGTCGCCGGGGTGCTGCTCGTGCCGACGCTGGTGACGTTCCTGTGGTTCTCGGTGTTCGGCGGCAGCGCCATCCACCGCGAGCTGTTCGGTGAGGGCGGTCTGGTCGGTGCCGACGGGTCGATCGTGTCCGAGAACGTGCTCTTCGACCTCGTCGGCGACCTGCCGCTCGGCGGGCTGCTGTCGGGGGTGGCCATCGTGCTGGTCGTGATCTTCTTCGTGACCTCGTCCGACTCCGGGTCGCTGGTCGTCGACATGATCGCCTCGGGCGGAGAGCTCGACCCGCCCAAGTGGAGCAGGATCATGTGGGCCTGCCTCGCGGGTGCGCTCGCGATCGGTCTGCTGCTGGCCGGTGGCCTGGTCGCCCTCCAGACCGGCGCGATCATCACGGCCCTGCCGTTCAGCTTCGTGATGGTGGGGATGTGCCTGGCCACCTATCGGGCGGTCTCAGGGGAGCACCGGCTGCTGCTGCGCGCCGAGCGCCGTCAGCGCCGCGAGGAGCTCAGCGCCGAGGTGGGGCAGGACGTGACCGGCCGGCTCACCCGCGACTTCGACGAGCACTTCGGCGAGCACGTCGATCGTCACGTCACCCGGATCCTGCACCGGCGCCGTCGCGGCGAGTGACGGCGCCGGCGCGGGCGGATCAGTCGTCGCCGCGGCGCACCCACCGCCACACCAGCAGCAGCACCAGCAGGGTGCCGAGGCCCTGCTTCCAGTAGGTGCGGGCCAGCACCGGCAGCACAGTCGCCCCGAGGTCCATGTGGTCGGCGGAGGGACGCGGCGGGGGCGGCGCCGCCGAGGCGACGCGCTCGGACGGCGAGGGGCCGCGCGGGCCCGGGATCGAGGTCACCGGCGCGACCTCGTCGGCGGCGGGGGTCTCGGCGGACTCGGCCGCCGGACCGGGCTCGGCCGCCGGACCGGGCTCGGCCGCCGGACCGGACTCGGCCGCCGGACCGGACTCGGCCGCCGGACCGGACTCCGGCTCTCCCAGCCGCTGCTCGAGACAGTCCATGAACTGCCCCAGCAGCTTGTCGGAGACGTCCTGCATGACCCCTCGTCCGAACTGCGCCGGCTTGCCGGTGATCGCCAGGTCGGTGAGCACCTCGACGTCGGTGGCACCGCCGTCGCCGGACGGCGTCATCGTCAAGGTGACGTGGGCGCCCGCGGTGCCGTTGCCGCGCTTGTCCTTGCCCTTGGCCTCGACCTTGAACCGGTGCCCGGCCTCGTCCTTCTCCAGGAACGTGCCGGTGCCGTTGTAGACCAGCGCGATCGGCCCGAGCTTGACCTTCACCGAGCCCGAGAAGGTCTCGCCGTCGACCGAGGTGACCTGGGCTCCCGGGAAGCACTCGGCCACCGACGCGATGTCGTTGAAGTGCGCCCAGGCCTCCTCGACGCCGGTGGGGACCGTGAAGCGATGGGTCAGCTCCACGGGCGCCTCACGCTCCCGCGGCGGCCAGCACCGCGCGGCGGGTGACCACGGTCGCCAGGTGCCGGCGGTAGTCGGCGTCGCCGTTGAGGTCGGACGGCGGGCTGGTGCCGTCGGCGGCCCGCGCGGCGGCGGCGCGCACGGCGTCCTCGCTGGCCGGCTGCCCGACCAGCGCCTCCTCCACCGCCCGCGCCCGCAAGGGTGTGTTGCCCATGTTGGTCAGCCCGACCCGGGCCTCCGCGATCGTGCCTCCCTCGACGCGCACGGCGGCCGCCACCGCCACGATCGGCCACTGGTGCGCCACCCGCACGAACTTCTCGTAGTGGGCCCCCCAGCCGGTGTGCTTGGGGATGCGCACCTCGGTGAGGATCTCGTCCTCGCCGATCGCGGTCTCGAACAGGTCGACGAAGAAGTCGTCGGCCGCGACCGTGCGGGTGCCCCCGCGCCCGGCGATCACGAACTGGGCGCCCAACGCCAGCGCGGGCGCCCCCAGGTCTCCCGCGGGGTCGGCGTGCGCGAGCGCACCGCCGAAGGTGCCCCGGTGCCGGATCTGGGCATCGGCGAGGTGCTCGACCGCCTTCGGGATCAGCGCGGCGTGCTCGGCCAGCAACGGGTCCTTGCCGACGGCCGCGTGCGGCGTCATCGCGCCGATCACCACCGCGTCGCCGTCGTCGCGGACCCCCCTCAGGGCCTCGATCCGACCCAGGTCGATGACCAGCTCGGGGGCGTTGAGCCGCATCCGCAGCACTGGCAGCAGGCTCTGCCCGCCGGCCATGATCTTCGCGTCGTCGCCGTGCTCGGCGAGCGCGGCCAGCGCCTCCTCGACCGTGGTCGGGGCGAGGTAGTCGAACTGGGTGGGGATCACTGCAGGCCTCCTTGGGTGCTGCTCGCGCCGGGTGTCTCCTGGTTGCCCGCGGCACCACCGGCCTCGAAGTGCGGCATCGCCGCCCCTTCGGTCGTGCCGCCGGAGCCGGCCGCGTTGATCGCGCGCCACACGCGTTCGGGCGTGCACGGCATCGTGATGTCGTCGACGCCGAGGTGCCGCACCGCGTCGACCACGGCGTTGACCACCGCCGGGGTGGAGGCGATCGTGCCGGCCTCGCCGACGCCCTTGGTGCCGAGCGTGTTGGTGGTGGCCGGCGAGGTGGTGTGGTCGATCTCGAAGCTGATCGTGTCGGCCGCGGTCGGCAGCAGATAGTCGACGAAGGAGCCGGACACCAGCGTCCCGGCGTCGTCGTACACCGCCTCCTCCCACAGCGCCTGCGCGATGCCCTGCACCAGCCCGCCGTGCACCTGGCCGGACACGATCAGCGGGTTGATGATGTTGCCGATGTCGTCGACGCAGGTGTACTTGCGCATCCGCACCTGACCGGTCTCGGTGTCGACCTCCATCGCGCACAGGTGGGTGCCGTGCGGATAGTTGAAGTTCACCGGGTCGAAGGTCGCGTCGGAGTCGAGCGAGGGCTCCACCCCGTCCGGCAGGTTGTGGGCGGTGAAGACGGCGGTGGCGAGCTCGCCGATGCCGACGCCCTGGTCGGTGCCGCGCACGGTGAACCGGCCGCCCGCGAACTCCAGGTCGTCGACCGACGCCTCGAGCAGGTGCGCCGCGATCGGGCGGGCCTTCTCGATCACCTTGTCGGCCGCCCGCACCACGGCCTCGCCGCCGACGACCAGCGACCGCGAGCCGTAGGTGTCCAGGCCCTTGTGCGAGATCTGCGTGTCGCCGTGCAGGATCTCGACGTCCTCGAACGGTACGCCGAGCCGGTCGGCCACGATCTGGCTGAACGCCGTCTCGTGCCCCTGGCCGTGCGGGGAGACGCCCACCGCGACCTCGACCTTGCCGGTGGCGGTCATCCGGACCGAGGCGTGCTCCCAGCCGCCCGCGCCGTAGTCGAGCTGGCCGAGCACCCGCGACGGGGCCAGGCCGCACATCTCGGTGAACGTGGAGACGCCGATCCCGAGCTGGACGGTGTCGCCCGCCTCCCGGCGCCGACGCTGCTCGGCCCGCAGCTCGTCGTACCCGAAGAGCTCCTTGGCCCGGGCCGTCGCCGCCTCGTAGTTGCCGGAGTCGTACTCCAGCCCGGCGACCGTGGTGAACGGGAACTCCTCGTGGGTGATCCAGTTCTTCTCCCGGATCTCGAGCGGGTCGACGCCCAGCTCGGCCGCCAGCTCGGTCATCATCCGCTCGATCGCGAACGTGGCCTCCGGCCGGCCGGCACCGCGGTAGGCGTCGGTCCAGGTCTTGTTGGTCAGCACCGTCTGGCAGTTGAACTGGTAGGCGGGGAACTTGTAGATCGCGTTGAACATGAACGCGCCCAGCACCGGCACGCCGCCGCCGACCAGCGAGACGTAGGCGCCGAGGTCGGCGAGCAGCTCGACCTTGAACCCGGTGACGGTGCCGTCCTTCTCGGCCGACAGGGTCAGCTTCTGCCACTGGTCGCGACCGTGGTGGCCGCTGAGCAGCGACTCGCTGCGGGTCTCGGTGTACTTCACCGGCTTGCCCAGGCGCCGGGCCACCGCCCAGGCGATCCACTCCTCCGGGGTGGTCTGCAGCTTGCCGCCGAAGCCACCGCCGACGTCGGGGGCGATCACCCGGATCTTGGACTCCGGCACTCCCGTGGTCGCCGCGAGCGCGAACCGCAGGATGTGCGGGATCTGGGTGGCCGACCACATGGTCAGCTGCTCCCCGGTCGGGTCGACGACGACCGAGCGTGGCTCCATGAACGCCGGGATCAGCCGCTGCTGGCGGTACTCCCGCTCGATCACGATGCCGTCGGTGCGCGCCTTCGCGATCGCCTCGTCGACGTTGCCGCCGGTGCCGGCCTCGGCGGAGTCGAAGCGCCACAGTGCCGACTTGTTCGTGCCGAGGTCGGGGTGGGCCAGCACCTCGTCGGCGGCGGCGGCCTTCAGGTCGAGCGCGGCGGGCAGCTCGTCGTAGTCGACGTCGACCAGCTCGGCGGCGTCGCGCGCCTCGGCTGCGCTGCGGGCCACGACCACCGCGACCACCTCGCCGGCGAACGCCACCCGGTCGGTGGGCATCGGCGAGTGCACCGGCGCCACCTGGTCGGGGGTGATCGGCCAGGCGTTGATGTTGACGCCGAGCGACTCGCCGAAGTCGGCGCCGGTGAACACCCCGACCACGTTGGTCGCCTGCTTGGCCGCCGAGGTGTCGATGGCCGTGATCCGGGCGTGGGCGAACGGGCTGCGCACCATCGCCAGGTGCAGCATGCCCGGGAGCACGATGTTGTCGGTCCAGCGGGTGCGGCCGGTGATCAGCCGCTGGTCCTCCTTGCGGCGCCGGTCGCGGCCGATCTCGGCGGCGGGGCGCTCCTGGGTCGCCGTCATGAGGCCGGCACCTCCGCGGCGTGCTTGCCGCCGGACTGGCCCGCGCCACCGTGCTCCGCGGCGTGCTGGACCGCCTTGACGATGTTGTGATAGCCGGTGCAGCGGCACAGGTTGCCCTCGAGCCCGAGCCGGATCTCCTCCTCGCTCGGGTGCGGGTTCTCCTTCAGCAGGTCGACGCTCTGCATGATCATGCCGGGGGTGCAGTAGCCGCACTGCAGGCCGTGACACTCCCGGAACGCCTCCTGGACGGGGTGCAGCTCGCCGTCGGTGGCCAGCCCCTCGATCGTGGTCACCTCGTGGCCGTCGGCCTGCACCGCGAGCATGTTGCACGACTTCACGCTGGTGCCGTCGAGGTGCACGGTGCAGGCGCCGCAGTTGCTGGTGTCGCAGCCGATGACCGTGCCGGTCTTGCCGAGCTGCTCGCGCAGGTAGTGCACGAGCAGGGTGCGGGGTTCGACGTCGTCGGAGACCCGCGCTCCGTCGACGGTGAGGTTGATCCGGGTCATGACGCTCCTGTCGGCAGGGGTGTGACCCGGGTCACGCTAGGAGCGCAGGGTTGGGAGTTGGTTGGGGGCAGGCCGCCCCCGAGCGAGGGACGAGCTCGCGGGCGAGGCTGTCCCGGTCGAGCGAGCGGCGCGGCCGAGCCTGCGAGGGCGCGGCAGCGAGTCGAGACCAGCAGGCCGCGGCAGCGAGGGACGAGCTCGCGGGCGAGGGTGCGGGGGTGAGCCGGAGACTTCCCTCCGTCGAGATACGAGGCCCTCCCGCGAGGCCGAGTCAGGTCAGCTCCGCGTACGCCGCCTCCAGCGGTGCCACGTCGACGTCGACCAGCGAGCCGTCGGCCCCGGTGTCGAGGCGCCGCTCGAGGGCGTCGAGGCAGACGTGGTAGCCGGCGGCGGTGCCGGCGAGCCCGGCGGGGCCGTCGAGGCTCTGGGCACCGAGCCAGGTGGTGAAGACCAGCCGGGTGCCGGCGGGGTCGGGGTGCAGCTCGAAGCGGAGCACGTCGGAGTCCCAGGTCAGCTCCCACAGCCGAGGCGGGTCGCAGGCGAGCACCCGGCCGGTGAGCACCGGCTGCTCGATGTCGTAGGCCGCGACGTGCTCGGGCCAGAACGGCAGCGTCAGCTCGGCGCCGGCGCGGCGCTCGCCCACGATGTCGGCGGGGAACCACGCGGCGAGGTGCTCGGACTCGGTCAGCGCGCGCCACACCGCCTCCGGCGGGTGGCGCAGCAGTCGTTCGAAGCGCAGGCCGCGCCGCTCGCCGTCGGCGAGCACGGCGCCCAGTCGGTCGGTGGTCATCGGTCCTCCATCCGGTCGAGGTGGGTCTCCAGCCGGTCGAGACGCTCCGCCCAGGCCCGGCGGTAGGGCGCGAGCCATCGGTCGACCTCGCGCAGCGGCTCCGGCGCCACGGCGTAGATGCGGCGCGGCCCGTCGACCCGCACCCGCACCAGCTCGGCGTCGGCGAGCACCCGCAGGTGCTTCGACACGTTGGGCTGCGCGACGCCGAGCAGCCGCACGAGCTCGCCGACCGGGCGTTCGCCCTGGCGGAGCAGGTCGAGGATGTCGCGGCGGACCGGCTCGGCCAGGGCCGAGAAGGCGTCTCTCACCGTTCTATATTCGCAATCTGGCATATGCCTGTCAAGGCATGGCTCAGCTGCGGGCGACCGCCAGCCGCCCCTTGAGCAGCGGGACCGCGGGGTGCGGCCGGCCCGCCAGGTCGGCGAGGCAGACCTCCAGCACCTCCGCGTCGTACGGCGCCCGCTCGCTGTAGCGGACCACCGCCTCGGGCCGCGGGTCGGCCAGCAGCGCCTCGCGCAGCGCGACCGCGACGTAGTCGGCGAGCTCGTTCAGCGCCGGGGAGTTGGTGCCGGGCAGCAGGTCGCCGCCGTAGGCCTCGACCGCGCCGGCCACGTCGCTGCGTCGCAGCAGCCCGAGCACCCGCTCGACGTCGGTGGTGACCGGCATCGGCAGCCGGTAGGGGCGCGAGGAGAGCTGGCCGTGCAGGGCGGCCCGCAGGTGGGAGACCTCGGCCTTCAGCGTGGACAACGTGACCGGCTGGTCGCCGTAGACCAGCGCGTGCAGCCGCTCCAGCGACAGCCCCTCGGGGTGCATGGCCAGCAGCGCGAGCACCTCGGTCTGGCGGCGGTTGAGCAGCAGCCGCTCGCCGTCGAGCCGGGCCTCGGCGGTGCCGAGCAGTCGCAGCACCAGGCCGGGCTCCTCCTCCGGGGCTCCCGGGCCGGCCGGGGTCGCCGTGGCCGGCAGCGCGGTCTCGATCAGCCGCGCCATCACCCGGGCGGTGGCCAGCCCGATCGGGTGGGTGCGGTCCCAGGTGGTGGAGAGGTCGATCACGCCGAGGTGGGCGCCGGTGCGCGGGTCGTGCACCGGCGCCGCCCAGCAGACCCAGTTGTGCACGATCGGCGCGTAGTGCTCGGCGCTGAACACCATCGCCGGCCGGTCGAGCCGGTTGGCCAGGTCGAGCGCGTTGGTGCCGACCGAGCGGTCGTCCCAGCGCCCGCCGGGCACGAAGTTGACCGTCTCGGCCTTGCGGCGCATCACCCGCCCGCCGTAGGTCCACAGCACCCGGGTGTCGGGGTCGGTCACCGCGATCACCAGGTCGCCGTCCTCGGCGGTGCGGCGCAGCTCGGTCTCGACCCGCGACACCGCGATCTGCAGCGGCGAGCCCTGCCAGTAGGACGCGGTCTCGCTCTCGTCGGCCAGCGGGGCCTCGGCGACGTCGGTCGGCACGCTGGCCTCCGAGCGGGTCCAGCTGGTGAGGATCTCGGGGCGCACCAGCGCCTCGGCGGCGTCACCGTGCTCGACGAACGCGGTCCAGGCACGCACCGCGTCGAGGCGGCGGGCCTGCAGGTCGGTCGTGGTCATCGCGGCTCCGGGAGGTGGAGGCGGTCCGGGGCGGCCACCGTACACCGGGAGTGACGGCGATCACAGGTGCCGCCGAAGGAACGCGACGGTACGCCGCATGGCGTCGGCGAAGCGGGGACCGAACGCGTGCTCCTCCCCCCTGTAGACCGCCAGCGTGCTGTCCGCCCCCGCGCGGTTGAGCAGCCGGTGGGTCTCGCGCGACCAGGCGATCGGACAGGTGTCGTCGGAGGTGCCGTGGTGGATCAGGACCGGCGCGCGCACCCGGTCGAAGTAGCTGCGGGCGGAGAGCTCCCGGTAGGGCCGGGGCGCCTGCCGCGGGTCGCCGCCGAGCCGGTCGAAGAGCGCCCGGGCGGCCTCGGGCCGCTGCGGCAGCGTCCAGCGCTCGAGGTTGTCGACGAGGTCGGAGCTGACCGGGGCGAAGACCACGGCGGCGTCGACCAGGTCGGGGTGGGTGACCAGCGCGTTGTAGACGACCCCGCCGCCCATCGACCGGCCGGCCAGCGCGACCCGGTCGCCGTCGACGTCCTTCTCCTTGCGCAGCGCGCCGACGGCGGCGATCACGTCGCGGGTGTAGGCCAGGCGCGACTCGCGGTCGAGGTCGCCGACAGGGTCGGAGCCGGCGTGGCCGCGGTAGTCGGTGTGCAGCACCACGAAGCCGTTGCTGGCCAGCCACTCCTGCTCGCGCGACATGCCGCGGCCGAGGGTGTAGATCGCGGGGTCGATGTAGCCGTGGGCGAGCACCACCGCTGGGAAGGGGCCGGGGCCGGTGGGCACCAGCAGCTCGCCCGAGACCGTGGCCCCACCGGCGGCGCCGCCGACCGTGTAGGTCACCGCCCAGCTGGTCCAGCGGTCGGTGCCGCCGAGCCGCTCGGTGCGCCGGATCCGGCCGGCGCCGACCTGCTCGCGCATCAGCGCCGGGAGCGAGACGCGGTGGTGCACGGGCGGCAGCCGCTCGCCCGGGCCGGTCGTCTCGGGCGCCTGCGTGGGCTCGGCCGGCTCGCCGGGCGGCGGTGAGGCCGACGGCGGGCCGGACGCGGTCGGCGTACCGGACGGGGGGTCGGCGGCCGGTTCGCCGTCGTCGCTGCACCCGGCGAGCGGCGCGACGAGCAGCAGCACCAGGCTCGCCACGAGCCGCCGCGTCGGTCGCCCCGGCCCGGTCATGGGTCGGTCAGTGGGCGGGGATGGCCCCGGTGGCGACGGTGAGCAGCACCGCCGCGTCGGTGAGCGCGGTCAGGTCGTGGCGGGCGGCAGGGATCACCAGCAGCTCGCCCTCGGCCGCCTCCCAGGAGTCGTCGCCGGCGTGCAGCCGCACCCGTCCTCTCAACACCTGCAGGGTCGCCTCCCCCGGCGACTCGTGCTCGCCGAGCGTCCGGCCGTCGGCGAGGGCGATCAGCGTCTGCCGCAGGTCGTGCTCCTGGCCGCCGAAGACCGTGACCGCACTGCGGCCGGCGGAGGCCTCGCGGGCGATGGCGAGCTGGCTGTCGGCGAGCGCGGTCAGGGACGTGGTGCTGGTCATGGTGCCTCCGTGGCTGGGGGTTCGTGGGGCTCTGCTCTGTGGATCCGGCCACTGGTGGCGGCGAGCGGCTCGCCGGTGCCGCCCCAGCGTCCGGCGACGATCTCGGCGGCGATGCTGATCGCGGTCTCCTCGGGGGTGCGGGCGCCCAGATCGAGGCCGATCGGCGAGTGCAGCCGCGCCAGCTCGGCGTCGGCGAGCCCCGCCTCGCGCAGCCGGTCGAGCCGGTCGTCGTGGGTGCGCCGCGACCCCATCGCCCCGACGTAGGCGACCTCGGGCAGCCGCAGCGCCACCTCGAGCAGCGGCACGTCGAACTTGGGGTCGTGGGTGAGCACGGTGACGACCGTGCGCCCGTCGACGCGCCCGGCGTCGCGCTCGGCGGCCAGGTAGCGGTGCGGCCACTCGACCACGACCTCGTCGGCCTCGGGGAACCGGGTGGCGGTCGCGAAGACCGGCCGGGCGTCGCAGACGGTCACGTGGTAGCCGAGGAAGGCGCCCACCCGGGCCACCGCCGCGGCGAAGTCGATCGCGCCGAAGACGAGCATCCGCGGCTTGGGCGCGAACGCCCAGACGAACACCCGCATGCCCTCGCCGCGGCGCTCGCCGTCGGGGCCGTAGCCCAGCGTGGCCGAGTGGCCGGCGGCAAGCAGGCCGAGCGCGTCGTCGTGGACGGCGTCGTCGGCGCGGGGCGAGCCGAGGCTGCCCGCCGCGGGCTGCTCGGGCCGCACCAGCATCCGGCGGCCCACCCACGCGGGGTCGGGGTGCTCGACGACGGTGGCGACCGCCACGGGGCGCCCGGCGTCGAGGTCGGCGGCGATCTCGCCGAGCTCGGGGAACGACTCGCGGCTGACCTTCTCGACGTAGACGTCGAGGATGCCGCCGCAGGTCAGCCCGACCGCGAACGCGTCGTCGTCGGAGACGCCGTAGCGCTCCAGCACCGGGGCACCGGCCTCGACGACGGTCTGGGCGAGGTCGTAGACGGCGCCCTCGACGCAGCCGCCGGAGACCGAGCCGACCGCGGTGCCGTCGGGCCCGACCAGCATCGAGGCGCCCGGCGGTCGGGGCGCGGACCGGAACGTGGCGACGACCGTGCCCATGCCGACGGTCTCGCCGGCCTCCCACCAGGCCAGCAGCTGGGGCAGCACCTCACGCACCCGCGACCACCTCCACGAGCTCGGCGTAGGTCGCCAGCGAGTGGCCGGCGACGAAGTGGTCGACGTGCGGCAGCACCGCGACCACGCCCTGCTGGACCGGCTCGTAGCCGGCCTTGCCGCGGTGCGGGTTCACCCACACGACGCGGTGCGCGATGCGGTGCAGGCAGGCCATCTGCTCGGCGAGCAGCGTCGGCTCGCCGCGCTCCCATCCGTCGCTGAACACCACCACGACCGCCCCACGGGCCATGCCGCGGCGCCCCCACCGGTCGAGGAACACCTGGAGCGTCTCGCCGAGGCGGGTGCCGCCGGACCAGTCGGGCACCGCCTCGCCGGCGGCCACCAGCGCCCGGTCGGCGTCGGGCTGGCGCAGCGCGCGGGTGAGGTGGGTCAGCCGGGTGCCGACCGTGAACGTCTCGACCATGCCGGCGGGGCCGCCGGCGTCGCGGCCGGCCTGGGTGAACCGGTGTGCGAGCCGCAGCAGCGCGTCGGCGTAGCCGCTCATCGACCCGGACACGTCGACCAGCAGCACCACCCGACGCGGGCGGACGCCGCGGCGGCGCCAGGCGATGTCGGCGGGCTCGCCCATCCGGCGCAGCGAGGCCCGCAGGGTGCGGGAGGCGTCGACGTCGCCGCGGTGCCAGGCGCGGTGCCGGGCGGTACGCCGCTGGGGCGCGCGCGGCCGAAGGCTCGCGAACATCGCGGCGAGACGCTGCTTCTCGGCGGCGGTGAGGCCGGCGACGTCGCGGTGCCGCAGCACCTCGGTGTCGCTGGCCCGGGCCCGGACCACGTCGTCGAGCGCGGTCTCGCCGTCGGCGTCGCCGTCGCGCTCGGACTGCGGCAGCTGGCTCAGCAGGGTGGTGCGCTGCTGCGCGGGGCGGGTGCGCGGGAGCCCGTCGCGGGAACCGAACCACGCCTCGAAGACCTGGTCGTAGCGGGCCAGGTCGTCGGGCGAGGCGCACAGCGTGGCCCGGCCGGCGTGGTAGGTCGCCCGCTGGTCGTCGAGGCCCAGCAGGGCCACCGCGGCGAGGTACCCCTGGGCCCGGTCCTGGGTCACCGCCACCCCCGCCGCCCGCAGCGCCCGGGTGAACCCGAGCAGGACGGTCTCCGGCCCGTGGTTGGACGCCGACCCGTCACTGATTCCCGTGTTTTCGCGGCGTGTCGGGGAACGATCGACGGGTCGGCGGGCAGCGGCCGCGCCGGTGGTGGTCACGTCAACATCCGTTCCAGCGACTGCCGCACCCGCTCGGCGTCCTCGCGGTACTTCACCAGCGCGCCCAGCGTCGCCGCGGCGGTGGCGAGGTCGAGCTCGGTGGTGCCGAGGTGCTGCAGCGCCCGCGCCCAGTCGAGGGTCTCCGCCACGCCCGGCGGCTTCTGCAGGTCCCCGGCGTCGCGCAGCTGCTGCACCAGCGTCACGACCTGCCGGCCCAGCGCCTCCGACACCTCGGGGGCCCGCGAGCGGACGATCTCGACCTCGCGCTCCAGGCCCGGGTGCTCGATCCAGTGGTAGAGACAGCGGCGCTTCAGCGCGTCGTGCAGCTCACGGGTGCGGTTCGAGGTCAACACGACCACCGGCGGCACGCTCGCCCGCACCGTGCCGAGCTCGGGGATCGACACCTGGTAGGTGGAGAGCACCTCGAGCAGGAACGCCTCGAACTCGTCGTCGGCGCGGTCGACCTCGTCGACGAGCAGCACCGCCGGGCTCTGCTGCAGCGCGGCCAGCACCGGGCGGGCCAGCAGGAACCGCTCGTCGTACAGGCTCTTCTCGGCCTCGGCCACGGTGTTGGGGCCGTCGTCGGCGCCGGCCAGGCCGCTCGCCCCCGCCGCCTCGAGCGCGCGCAGGTGCAGGATCTGGCGCGGGAAGTCCCAGTCGTAGAGCGCCTGGGTGGCGTCGATGCCCTCGTAGCACTGCAGCCGCACCAGCGGCAGCCCGAGGGTCTCGGCGATTGCCTCGGCCAACGCGGTCTTGCCGGTGCCCGGCTCGCCCTCGAGCAGCAGCGGACGCTGCATCCGCAGCGCCAGGAACGTCACGGTCGCCAGCGCGTCGTCGCACAGGTAGCCGGTGGCCCGCAGCCGGGCCGCGACGTCGTCGGCACTGTCCGGGTCGCCGACGGGGACGCGGGTGGACTGGGGCTCCATGGAGCAAGGCTAGCCAGGCAGGCGGTTGGCCCCCGGTTGGTCGAGCCCGTGATCAGTCGCGTGACCGGCCGGGTGGTCGACGTCGCGGCCGGTGGCCAGGTCGCCGCACTCGACCAGGTCTGCGGGGTGGGCGCGCAGGTAGCCACGCGCCCCCTCGTCACCGGTCGTCGTGGCCAGCACCCCGGCCCAGTGCTCTCGCCCGAGCAGCACCGGGTGCCCCGGCACGCCCGAGTACGCCGCGCGGCGCAGGTCGGCGTGCCCGGCGCCGTCGGCGAGCAGGCGGCGTACCACCTCGGGGCCGACGTCGGGCAGGTCGACCAGGTGGAGCAGTGCTACCTCGGCGTCGGTGACCTCCAACGCGGTGAGACCGGCGCGCAGCGAGGCGGACATGCCCGTGGCCCAGTCGTCGGCCCGGACCACGGTCACCGCCGGCCGACCCGGCGATCGTTCCCCGACACGCCGCGAAAACGCGGGAATCTGTGACGGGTCGGCGAGAAGCACCTCGGCCGCGTCGGCACCAGACCCGAGCACCACGGTGACCGCGTCGCACCCTCCGGCCAGGAGCGTCTCGACACCGCACACGAGCCACGGCCCGCGGTCGTCGGACACCAGCGCCTTGGGCCGGCCCATCCGGCTCCCGGCGCCCGCGGCCAGCAGCAGCCCGTGCACGGTCACCGGACGATCATCGCCGCCCGCAGCGGCGACGAGCACCTCACCCCGGGAACGCCTCGTCGTAGAGCGCCCGCAGGTCGTCGGTGGCCGGGCCGCTGAACCCGCACAGGGTGACCCGCCCGTCGGTCGCCGAGACCAGGTAGTCGCCGTCGACCTCGAACTGCACCGCGCCGAGCAGCGCCTGGAGCTCGCTGGCCGGCGCCTGCACCTCGACCAGGTCGGTGACCTCGCCGGTGTAGAACCGCTCGGGCTCGAGCACGACGACGCCGTCGGCGATCTCGGTGACCGTGCCCTCGAAGGCCAGCGACTGGCCGGCCAGCGCCTCGGCGTTGGGCACCATGCAGCGCCCGGCGTCGGGCTCGGGCGCGGCCAGCACGGTGACGCTGGGCTCGGCCAGCGTGGGCGAGCCCCCGGCGATCGGCGGCTCGGTCTGGTCGTCGCCGGAGCCGACCATCGCGAAGGTGGCGACGCCGCCGATCAGCACGACGGCGGCCGCGGCCACCGCCCAAGTGAGCGGGCTGCGGCCCCGGGTGCCGCTCTCGCGGGTCTCGGACAGCTCGTCGGTGGTGTGGTCGCGCATCGTCGCCTCCAGGAGTCTGGCCACCCGATCGGGATCGGCCGGTGGCAGGGAGGCGGCCGGGTCCGCGCCCCGGAGCCTGGCGCGCAGCTCGGCGTCCTCGCGGCTCTCGGGGCCGCCGGCGCCGGCCGGGCCACGCTGGTGCTCGGTCACGGTCGTCTCCCCTCTCTCGACTCCTCATGTCCGGCAGGCCCGGCACTCTTTCGGGTCCGCTCCAATCTGGTGCGCAGCTTCTGCCGGGCGCGGGTGAGCCGGATGCTCACCGCGTTGGGGGTGGTGTCGAGCACCACGGCGATCTCAGCCGGCCCCAGCTGCTCCCAGGCCCACAGTCGCAGCAGCTCGGCGTCCTCGGGTCGCAGCGCCGCCATCGCCTCGACCAGGCCGGCGTCGTCGGGCTCCTCCCCCGGGCCGGGCACCGGCTGCGGCGGTGCCACGCTGACCAGCCGGGCGGTCAGCCGGCTCCGGCGGCGGGCGCCGCGCTCGGCGTTGGCCAGGCAGTTGCGGGCCACGCCGTAGGCCCAGGGCAGCGGCTCGTCGGGCATCTGCTCGACCCGGCGCCAGCAGACCAGGAGCGTGTCGGAGAGCACCTCCTCGGCGGTGTCGGGGTCGGTACGCCGGGCCAGGAAGCGCCGCAACGGGTCGACGAGGGCGGGCGCGAGGTCTTCGAACCGGGCGCGTCGGGTGTCCACGTCCACGTCGGTACCCTCACACGCCGCGATCACCGACGCGAGCACCCGGCCGCCCCCGATCGCGGCTCGATGTGTCCGGGCCCACACGGCCCGCCGCGCTCAACCGGGACTTTGGTCCCGACGCAGCGGTGACGCTCGCCCCCTGCCGCACCGGTGGTGGGGGCGAGAGAGTTGCGGGCACCGGGGTCGGGCCCCTTCGCGGGAGCCGGCCCCGGTTTTGTCGTGCCCTCACCCCCATCTCCCCCAGCGCCAGGAGCGTCCGCGTGCCCGCAGATCCCCGCCGGAAGGGTGGCCGCCGCGGCGGCCCCTCGAACGACCGTGTCCCGGGAGCGGGCCCGCTGCTGGCAGCGCGCCGGTTCCTGACCCACGAGACCGTGGGGGCCGACGGCCGCACCCTGCACCAGGTGGATCCGAGCGCGTGGGACTCCTTCTATCGCGACCGGTGGAGCTACGACAAGGTCGTCCGCTCCACGCACGGCGTCAACTGCACCGGCTCCTGCTCGTGGAACGTGTTCGTCAAGGACGACCTGATCACCTGGGAGCACCAGGCGACCGACTATCCGACGACCGGCCCCGACAGCCCCGACTACGAGCCCCGCGGCTGCCCGCGCGGTGCCTCGTTCTCGTGGTACGAGTACTCCCCGTCCCGGGTCCGCCACCCCTACGTGCGCGGCTCGCTGATCACGATGTACCGCGCGTCGCTGGCCCGCCTCGGCGACCCGGTCCTGGCCTGGGCCGACGTGGTCGAGACCCCGCACAAGGCGAAGGCCTACAAGTCCCAGCGCGGGCGCGGCGGCTTCGTCCGCGCCGGCTGGGACGAGGTGATCACGATGGTCGCCGCCGCCCACGTGCACACCACCAAGACCTACGGCCCCGACCGCGTGGTCGGCTTCTCCCCGATCCCGGCGATGTCGATGGCCTCGTTCGCGGCCGGCACCCGCTACCACGCGCTGCTGGGCGGCACCCTGCTCAGCTTCTACGACTGGTACGCCGACCTGCCGATCGCGAGCCCGCAGGTGTGGGGCGACCAGACCGACGTGCCCGAGGCCGGGGACTGGTGGAACTCCACCTACCTGGTGATGTGGGGCTCCAACATCCCGGTCACCCGCACCCCCGACGCCCACTTCCTCGCCGAGGCGCGCTACCGCGGCACCAAGGTGGTCGCGGTCAGCCCCGACTACGCCGACAACGTGAAGTTCGCCGACGACTGGCTGGCCCCGCACCCCGGCACCGACGGCGCGCTGGCGATGGCGATGGGCCACGTGGTGCTCCAGGAGTTCTTCGTCGACCGGCAGGTGCCCTACTTCACCGACTACGTGCGGCGCTTCACCGACCTGCCGTTCCTGGTGACGCTGCGCGAGCGCGACGGCGGCTACGCGGCCGAGGGGTTCCTCACCGCGGCCGACCTGGGCCAGCAGACCGAGCACGCCGGGCACAAGACCGTGCTGCTCGACGACGCCACGGGTGAGCCGGTGGTGCCGCACGGCACGCTCGGCCACCGCTGGGACGGCGAGGACGGCAGCTGGAACCTGGACCTCGAGGGCGTCGTGCCGGCGCTCGGCCTCGGCGACCACGCCACCGGCGCGGTCGAGATCGACCTGGCCCGCTTCGACGAGGGCGAGACCGAGGGTGGCGCGACCGTGCGGCGCGGCGTCCCGGTGCGCGAGGTCGGCGGACGGCTGGTGACCACGGTCTTCGACCTGGTGATGGCGACCTACGGCGTGCGGCACCGCGAGGACCTGCCCGGCGCCTGGCCGACCGGGTACGACGACGCCGAGTCGCCGAACACCCCCGCGTGGGCCGAGCGGCTCACCGGCGTCCCCGCGACGCTGGCGGCCAAGATCGGACGCGAGTTCGCCCGCAACGCCGAGCGCAGCAAGGGCCGCTCGATGATCGCGATGGGTGCGGGCGCCAACCAGTGGTTCCACTCCGACATGACCTACCGGGCGTTCATCTCGCTGGTCACGCTGACCGGCTGCCAGGGCGTCAACGGCGGCGGCTGGGCGCACTACGTGGGCCAGGAGAAGGCCCGCCCGATCACCGGGCAGCAGCACATGTCGTTCGCGTTCGACTGGCAGCGGCCGATGCGCCACCAGGCGAGCACCCCGTTCTGGTACCTGCACACCGACCAGTGGCGCTACGAGCGGGTGCCGGCCGACGAGCTGGCCTCGCCGCTGGGCAGCGGGCTGCTGGACGGCATGACGTTCGCCGACACGGTCGCCGCGGCCCAGCGGATGGGCTGGTCGCCGGGGCACCCGTTCTTCGACCGCAACCCGCTCGACCTGGCCGACCAGGCCGCCGCGGAGGGCCTGAGCACCACCGAGTACGTCGTGCGCGAGCTGAAGGCGGGCAACCTGCGGCCGGTCGCCGACGACCCCGACAACCGGCGCAACCACCCGCGCTGCCTGACCCTGTGGCGGGCGAACCTGCTGGGGTCCAGCGGCAAGGGCAACGAGTACTTCATGCGCCACCTGCTGGGCATCGACTCGCTGGCCACCGCCGAGGAGTGCGGCCCCGACGAGCGCCCGCGCGACGTGGTGTGGCGTGACGAGGCGCCCACCGGCAAGCTCGACCTGCTGACCGCGATCGACTTCCGGATGACCAACACCGGCCTGCACTCCGACGTGGTGCTGCCGGCGGCCACCTGGTACGAGAAGCACGACATCTCGACCACGGACATGCACCCGTTCGTGCACGCGTTCAGCCCGGCGGTGAGCCCGCCCGGCGACGTGCACACCGACTACGACGCGTTCCTGGCGCTGGCCGACAAGGTCAGCGAGCTGGCCGTCGGCCACCTCGACACCCGGCGCGACGTGCTGGCCGCGCCGCTGCAGCACGACACCCCCGACGAGCTCGCGACGCCCGGCGGGCGGGTGCGCGACTGGCGCACCGGTGAGGTGGAGCCGATCCCGGGCGTGACGATGCCGAAGCTGGTCGAGGTCGAGCGCGACTACACGCTGATCGGCGCGAAGATGCGCGCGGTCGGCCCGCTGCTCGACAAGGTCGGCACCACCACCAAGGGCATCACCGTCGACGTCACCGAGGAGATCGCCTACCTCAAGCACCAGAACGGCGTGATCGCCGACGGTCCGTTCGCGGGCCGCCCGTCGCTGGCCACCGCGGACCGGATGGCCGAGGCGATCCTGGCGCTGTCGGGCACCACGAACGGCCGGGTCGCCGAGGCGGGGTTCCGCCACCTCGAGCAGCAGACCGGCCAGCCGTTCGTCGACTTCGTCGCCGGCCACGAGCGCGACCACGTCACCTACGCCGACACCCAGCGCGCCCCGCAGCCGGTGTTCACCAGCCCCGAGTGGTCGGGCTCGGAGAAGGACGGCCGCCGCTACAGCCCGTTCACGATCAACGTCGAGCGCGACAAGCCGTGGCACACCCTCACCGGCCGCCAGCACTTCTTCGTCGAGCACGACTGGGTCGCCGAGCTCGGCGAGCAGCTCCCGGCGTACCGGCCGCCGCTGAACATGGCGCGGCACTTCGGCAAGCCCGGCGAGGTCGCCGACGGCGGCGTGACCGTGCGGTTCCTGACCCCGCACGCGAAGTGGTCGATCCACTCGATGTACCACGACAACGAGCTGATGCTGGCGCTCTCGCGCGGCGGCCCGGTGATCTGGATGAGCGTCGAGGACGCGCGCAAGATCGGCGTCGCCGACAACGACTGGGTCGAGGCCTACAACCGCAACGGCACCGTGGTCGCCCGCGCGGTGGTCAGCCACCGGATGCCGGAGGGGACGGTGTTCCAGTACCACTCCCCCGAGCGCACCGTGAACGTGCCGAAGACCGAGGAGAAGGGCCAGGGCAAGGGCCGCCGCGGCGGCTACCACAACTCGATGACCCGGCTGCTGGTCAAGCCGACCCACCTGGCCGGCGGTCACGCCCAGCTGACCTACGCCTTCAACTACTACGGCCCGATCGGGAGCCAGCGCGACGAGATCACCGTCATCCGCCGCCGCGCGCAGGAGGTCAGCTACTGATGTGCGCCCTGCTGCACCCCCGGCTCCACCACCCCCACCCGCTCACCCCCCAGAACGCGAAGGTCGCCCACTGATGAAGCTCCGCGCCCAGGTCGCCATGGTGATGAACCTGGACAAGTGCATCGGCTGCCACACCTGCTCGGTCACGTGCAAGCAGACGTGGACCAACCGCGAGGGCACCGAGTACGTCTGGTTCAACAACGTCGAGACCAAGCCGGGCATCGGCTACCCCAAGCACTACGAGGACCAGGAGCGCTGGCACGGCGGCTGGAAGCTCGACGGCAAGGGCCGGCTGGTGCTGCGCTCGGGCGGGCGGGCCAAGCGGCTGACCCGGATCTTCGCCAACCCCGACCTGCCGTCGCTGGCCGACTACTACGAGCCGGCCACGTTCGACAAGGACATCCTGGTCAACGCGCCCGAGGGCCTCCTCGACACCCCGGTGAAGCAGCCGCGCTCGGCGCTGACCGGTGAGCCGATGGCGATCGAGTGGGGCGCGAACTGGGAGGACGGCCTCGGCGGCGCGCACGAGCGCGCCGACACCGACCCCAACATCGTCGCGATGGAGAAGGCCACCAGCGAGAAGGTCCGCTTCGAGTTCGAGAAGACCTTCATGTTCCACCTGCCGCGGATCTGCGAGCACTGCCTCAACCCCGCGTGCGTCTCGGCCTGCCCCTCGGGCGCGATGTACAAGCGCGAGGAGGACGGCATCGTCCTGGTCGACCAGGACAAGTGCCGCGGATGGCGGATGTGCGTCTCCGCGTGCCCCTACAAGAAGGTCTACGTCAACCACGCCACCGGCAAGGCCGAGAAGTGCACGTTCTGCTTCCCGCGGATCGAGGCCGGTCAGCCGACGATCTGCTCGGAGACCTGCGTGGGCCGGCTGCGCTACCTGGGCATCGTCTTCTACGACGAGGACGCCGTGCTGGCTGCCGCGTCCGTCGAGGACGAGCACGACCTGCTCGACGCCCAGCGCGCGGTCTTCCTCGACCCGCACGACCCGGCGGTGCAGCAGGCCGCGCGGGAGGCCGGGATGCCGCAGGAGTGGCTCGACGCCGCCGAGGCCTCCCCGGTGTGGCGGCTGATCAGCGACTACAAGATCGCGCTGCCGCTGCACCCGGAGTACCGCACGCTGCCGATGGTCTGGTACGTGCCGCCGCTCTCGCCGGTGCTCGACGCCGTCGGGGCCGCCGGCCGTGACGACGCGGACGCCGACGACGTGTTCCACACGATCCGCGACCTGCGGATCCCGGTGGAGTACCTCGCCGAGCTGTTCACCGCCGGTGACGCCGACGCCGCTGCCGGGGTGCTGATGAAGCTGGCCGCGATGCGCTCCTACATGCGGTCCCGCACGCTCGACGGCACCGTCGCCGAGGACCTGCTGGAGAAGATGGGCATGAGCGCCGACGAGGTCGAGGCGATGTACCGCCTGCTGGCGATCGCGAAGTACGACGAGCGCTACGTCATCCCCACGGCGTACACCAAGGACGCCGCGGCGCTGGAGGCCCAGGCGGCCTCGACGTCGGACTGCTCGCTGGACTGCGAGGGCGGCCCCGGCATGGGCGGCTCCGGCGGCGCCACCACCGCCACGGTCGAGAAGTTCCACCTGGTCGCCGACGACGACGGCGTGCGTCCCGGACGGACGCCGTGGAAGTCGCGGCGCAGCGACGGCCGGCTCGGCCTCTCGCTCGACCCGATGCCCGGCGGCGCGTCGTGAGCGCCCGGGTGCACCCGCGCCAGCGCGAGATCGCCCCGGCCGACCGGGCGCGGCTGTTCGAGGTGGCCTCGCTGCTGCTGACCTACCCCGACGCCGAGCTGCGCGGCGCCGCCGCGGAGCTCGCCGCCGCGGTCGCCGAGATCGGCGACGACGAGGTGCGCGGCCAGCTGACCCGGTTCCTGGTCTGGTTCGCCGCCAGCGAGGGCGCGGACGTCGAGCAGCACTACGTGCGCACCTTCGACCTGCGCCGCCGCTCGGGGCTCTACCTGACCTACTACCTGCACGGCGACACCCGCAAGCGCGGGCTGGCGCTGCTCACGCTCAAGCAGCGCTACCGCGCCCACGGGCTGCGGCTGCGCGACGGCGAGCTGCCCGACCTGCTCCCGGTGGTGCTGGAGTTCGCCGCGGTGGCCGGCCCCGGCGACGGGGAGGCGCCGCTGCGCCAGCACCGGCAGGGGCTCGAGCTGCTCCGGCTGGCGCTGGTCGAGGCCGGCTCGCCCTACCGCGACCTGCTCGACGCGGTCGTGCTCGCGCTGCCGCCGCTCACCGACGCCGACCGGGAGGCCGTGGCCGCCCTGGCCGCCGACGGACCCCCGGTCGAGGCGGTCGGCCTGGCGGCGTACGGCGACGAGCTCGCCGGCGTCGGACTCGGCCCCGCCCCCGCCGGACCCACCGCCGGGTCCCTCGCCCCCTGCTCCGCCCACCCCGCCACCCCGGAGGTCTGACCCGTGAACACCCTGGCCTTCGTGGTCGTGCCCTACCTGTGCCTGGCCGTCTTCGTCGTCGGCCACGTGTGGCGCTGGCGCCACGACCAGATGGGGTGGACCACCCACACCAGCCAGCTGCTGGAGGGCCGGCTGCTGCGGCTGGCCTCGCCGCTGTTCCACCTCGGCGCGCTGGGCGTGGTCGGCGGCCACGTGATCGGGCTGCTGATCCCGGCCTCGTGGACCCACGCGGTCGGGATCTCCGAGCACGCCTACCACGTGGTGGCGGTCGGCGGCGGCACGGTGAGCGGGCTGATGCTGGCGGCCGGGTTCGTGCTGCTGGTGATCCGCCGGCGGATGACGCCGAAGGTGTTCCGGGCGACCACCCGCACCGACAAGCTGCTCTATGCCGCGATGGGCTGGATGATCCTGCTCGGCATGACCGCGACCGTCGGGGTGAACATCTTCGGCGAGGGATACGACTACCGCGAGGAGCTCGCGGTGTGGTTCCGCCAGATCTTCTGGCTGCAGCCCGAGTCGCACCTGATGGCCGACGCGCCGCTGGTCTACCAGGCGCACGCGGTCAGCGGGTTCCTCTTCATGGCGCTGTGGCCGTTCACCCGACTGGTGCACGTGTGGTCGGCGCCGCTTGCCTACCTGTGGCGCCCCTACGTCGTCTACCGCGGCCGCCCGGGCAACGCCCCCACCGCCTCCCGCACGCCCTCCGATGTCCGAGACTCCGCCCTCCCCCGCTGAATCACGGACGCCGAGCCGGCGCTGGTGCAGGCCCTCGGCCCCTACCGGTCGGAGCCGGAAGTCTCGTGCGGCCGGGCGTTGTCGCGGTGCTTGAACCACCAGCGCAGACCCCGCCCGGCGTACGGCTCGTCGGCGTAGCGCGGCAGCAGGTGGAGGTGGGCGTGCGGGACCGACTGGCCGCCGGTGGGCAGCACGTTCCAGCCGACGTTCCAGCCGGCGGGGCCGTGCTCGACCGCGATCCGCTGCTGCTGCCGGGCCAGCAGCAGCCGGGTGTCGCGCCACTCCTCCTCGGTGAGGTCCCACGGCGCGACCCGGTGCGCGAACGGCAGCAGCATCACCGACCCCTGCGGCCCGTCCAGGCTCGGCATCGCGAAGCAGCCGCCCTCCCGGTCGATGACCGGCAACGCGTCGATGGCGCAGAACGGGCAGTCGGACGTCGCTGCGCTCAACCGGTGCCCTCCTCCAGGGCGCGCCGCCCCACCTCGCGCACCAGCCGCCGGGTGACCAACGCGTGCAGACCGGTCCGGACGACCAGCCAGCGATAGACCCTTCCGTGGACGCCTGGGAACTCCGCGTGGCTGACCGCCCGCAGCTCGGTGCCGCCCGGGGAGTCCGCGAGCAGCCAGGTCAGGCGGTAGCGGGAGAAGCGGTGCCGCCCGGAGAGCTCCAGGCGCTCCCCGGGATCGACGATCGTCGGCGCGAATCCTGCCGGCGGGTGGGTGCCCAGCACCCGGGCGACCGGACCGCCCACCCGCAGCCGTTGCGCGGCGTACGTCTCCAGTGCCGCCCACACCCGTTCACGCGGCGCGTCGACGAGCAGGTGGTGCTCGTCGAGGTACGGCGGCGGATCCGGGGCGGGTCTCACGAACCCATCATGCCTGGCCGCGCGGAGGGCGGACGCTGCACAAGCGCCGACTCGGCGAGCCACTCTAGACGTGAGAGGAGGCCGGACCAGGTGCGGATGGGCACCGGCCCGGCCTCCTCCCGTCCCCGGCTCAGGGATCAAGCACCCAATCGTTCAGGCGCTCAGGCGCTCAGGCGTTCAGGCGTTCAGGCGCCGGTGCGCAGGAAGGCGAGCTTCCAGGCCGGCCCGCGCTCGACGTACTCGACGGTGAACCGGCCCGGGGTGCGCTGCTCCACCTGGGCGAGCAGCGGGATCGGGTCGTGCGGGGCGACCAGCACCATGCCCCCGCCGGGCTGGATCGAGTCGAGGGCGCCGAAGATGCTGGCGTGCCGCAGCGCCGGCGGCACCACGGTCGCGTCGAACTCCGGCAGCGTGGCGGCGCCGGCGTTGCCACCGCAGCCGCAGTCACCGCCCCCGCCACAGCCGCCCTGCTTCGGGGCCTCGGTGAGGCCGAGGTCCTGGTGCTGGTCGGTGCTCATGCTTCCTCCTGTCGCGGCTGCGCCGCGGATCGCTTCGGTCTGCTCGCGGACCCCGGCGCTGTTCGCCGGGGGTTCTCCGCGATGTCTGCGGGATCACGCGCCGTCGAGATGACAGCGCGCCGCTATTTTGCCACACTTAACTCCGTGGTTAATACAGCCCTCGGCCCCCGGCCGGCGCGCAGCGCCTCCGGCCGGGCCATGTCGCCCAGCCGCGCGGCGCTGCTCGAGACCCTGCAGGCCCAGCCCGACCCGACCAGCCTGCAGGCGCTGGTCACCATGACCGGGCTGCACGCGAACACGGTGCGCGAGCACCTCGACGCGCTGATCCGCCGCGGCCTCGTCACCCGCGAGCAGGCGCCCCCCTCCGGACGCGGGCGACCCGGCTGGCTCTACCGGGCCACCCACCGCGGCGGCGAGCCGGAGCGACCCGAGTACGCCGGGCTGGCCGCCACCCTCGCCGCGGTCGTCACCCGCACCAGCCCCGACCCGGCCCGCGACGCCCGCGCCGCCGGGGCCGACTGGGGCCGCCGGCTCGCCCAGGACGCCGGCGCCCCCGACGCGCCCGGACCCGAGGCCGCCCGCCGGCAGGTCGGCCGCATCTTCGAGCAGATGGGCTTCGAGCCCGAGAGTGAGGACGACGGAGACGCCACCACGATGCGGCTGACCCGATGCCCCTTGCTGGAGGCCGCCCACCAGAACCGCGAGGTGGTCTGCTCGGTGCACCTCGGCATCGCCGAGGGCGCGATGGAGGTCTACGGCGAGGACGGCTCGGGCAGCGAGCTGGTGCCGTTCGCCGAGCCCGGCGCCTGCCTGCTGCACCTGCGCCCGGCCCCGCGATGAGCACCTTCGAGGTCCAGCGAGCCGCGGACCCCCAGACCGGCGGCCCCACCGCCGCGCCGCCGGCCGAGACCCGGGCCGGGGGGCGCCCGGGCCTCGGCCGGGTGGCCTTCCTGCTCCCCGCCGGGCTCTCGCTCCTGGCCGGCCTGGACGCCGCGCTGCTGCTGCTCGACCTGCCGGCCCCGGTCACCTCCGAGCGGCTGCCGCTGGTGCACGGCGTGCTGCTCGTGCTCGGCTTCGTCGGCACCCTGATCGCCCTCGAGCGCGCGGTGGCGCTGCGCCGTCCCGCGGGCTTCGCAGCGCCCGCGCTGCTCGGCCTCGGCGGGCTGCTGCTGCTCTCCCCCGCCCCGCTCTGGGTGGGCCGCACCGCCCTGGTGCTCGGCGCCGCCGCGCTGGTCGGCGTCTACGTGCCGCTGTGGCGTCGCCAGGCCGACGAGTCGGTGCTGGTCCAGGCCCTCGGCGCGGTGCTGGCCACCGGCGGGGCGCTCCTGTGGCTCGGCGGCGCCGCGGTACCCGCGCTGCTCCCCTGGCTGGTCGGCTTCCTGGTGCTGACCATCGGCGGCGAGCGGCTCGAGCTGGCCCGCCTCGCGATGGGCCCCACCGCCGGGCCGACCCTGGTCGGGCTCGCCGCCGCGCTCTGCGCCGGCGTGGTCGCCTCCCTGCTGTGGCCCGAGCCCGGCACCGTGCTGCTCGGCGCCGCCCTGCTCGCGTTCGGCGGCTGGCTGGCCGTCCACGACGTGGCCCGCCGGACCGTCCGCAGCCACGGGCTCCCTCGCTACATGGCCGCCTGCATGCTCGCCGGCTACTCCTGGCTCGGCGTCGCCGGGGCGGTCTGGCTGACCGGCGGCCCCGCGGCCGCCGGTGTGGCCTACGACGCCGTCGTGCACGCGGTGATGCTCGGCTTCACGATCTCGATGGTGATGGCCCACGCACCCGTGATCCTGCCCGCGGTGCTGCGCCGCCCGCTGCCCTACCACCCGCTGCTGTGGCTGCCGGTGGTGCTGCTGCACGGCTCGCTGGTGCTGCGGGTGTGGGTCGGTGACGCCCTCGGCGTCGACGCCGCCTGGCGCACCGGCAGCGTGCTGAACATCGCCAGCGTCCTGCTCTTCGCCGGCCTCGTGGTCTGGCGCACCAGCGGCTCGAGCCGCCGACCCACGAAGGAACCCCGATGAGCATCTCCTCCGCGCCCGTCCCGCGCCGCCGCGGCTTCTCGCCGTGGCGCGACCTGCCGGTGCTGGGCTGGCTGCTGGCCGTGGTGCTCTCGACGCTGGTGCACCCGTGGGTGCCCGAGCCGCGTTGGCTGATGCTGCACCTGCTGCTGCTCGGCGCGGTCACGCACGCGATCGTCGTGTGGAGCCAGTACTTCACCGACGCCCTGCTGCACACCCGCGTGGAGGAGCCCGCGCTGCGCGCCCGCTCCCGCCGGCTCGCCCTCCTGACCCTCGGCACGGTCGCGGTCGTCGTCGGCACCCAGGTCGTCGCCTGGCCGCTGACCGTGGCCGGCGCCACCGCGGTGACCGCGGCGGTCACCTGGCACGCGCTCGCGCTGGCCGCACAGCTGCGCCACGCGCTGCCGGCCCGGTTCGGCGCCGTGGTCCGCTACTACGTCACGGCGGCGCTGCTGCTGCCGGTCGGGGCGGTGCTCGGCGTGCTCCTCGCCCGCGGGCTGGCCGACCCCTGGCACGCCCGGGTGCTGCTGGCGCACACGGTGGTCAACCTGCTCGGCTGGGTGGGGCTGACCGTCGCCGGCACCCTGCTCACGCTGTGGCCCACGATGCTGCGCACCCGCCTCGGCGAGGGCAGCGACACGGCGATCCGGCGTGGCCTGCCGGTGCTCGCGGCCGGCGTGCTGGTCGCCGCGGGCGGGGCCCTCGCCGGGCTGCGGCCGGCGCTCGCCGCCGGCCTGATCCTGTACGCCGGGGGGCTGGCCGTGGTGGCCGTCCCGCTGGCGCGCGCCACGCGGCGTACTCCCCCGTCGTCGTTCCCTGCCTGGTCGGTGGGGGCGGGTCTCGTCTGGTGGGCGGTGCTGGTGCCGGTGTGGGCCGGCGGCGTGCTGCTGGCCGGTGACTGGGGCCAGGCGCTCGACCACTTCCGTGGGCTGGCGCCCTTCCTGGCCGCCGGGTTCGCCGCCCAGGTGCTGCTCGGGGCGCTGTCGCACCTGGTGCCGTCCGCGCTGGGTGGCGGCCCGAGCGCGGTGCGCGCCGCGACGGCGGTGACCTCGCGAGGCGGGGCCGCGCGGGTGGTCGCCACCAACGCGGGACTGGTGCTGTGCGCGCTGCCGGTGCCGAGCCTGGTGCGGGTGCTCTGCTCGCTGGTCGTGCTGGTCGCGATGGCGGCCACGCTGCCGCTGCTGGTCGCCGCGATCCGGACCTCGCGACGGGTGCGCACCGAGGTCGCCGCCGCGGTCGCCGAGGGCACCGCGGCCACCCGCCCCACGGTGCCGCTGCCGGCGGTGCAGCGCGGCCGCGTGCTGGGTGCCGCCGCGGCCGGCCTGGCCGCGGTGGTGCTCGCGGTCGCGGCCGGTGCCGCGCTCGACCCGGCCGCCGTGACCACGATGGCGGCCCCCGCCTCGGCCGCCGGCGACGCCGCAGCGACCGGGGAGACCACGACGGTGGAGGTGGTCGCCGAGGGCATGCGATTCACCCCCGACGTGATCGACGTGCCGGCCGGCAACCGACTGGTCGTCGAGATCACCAACGCCGGCGACGACGTGCACGACCTGGTCTTCGAGACCGGCGCCGACAGCGGCCACCTGGCCCCGGGCGACCGGGCCACGATCGACGTGGGCGTCGTGGGGCGCGACCTCGACGGATGGTGCTCGGTCGTCGGCCACCGGCAGATGGGGATGACCCTCGAGGTGCGGGTGGTCTCGGCAGGCTCGACCACCGCCGACGGCTCGACCACCGCCGAGGGCTCGACCACCGGCGACGGCTCCACCACCGCCGACGGCTCGACCTCCTCCACCGATGGCGCGCACGATCACGGCGGCACCGACGGCCACGCCCACCACGCGGGAACGGGCGAGCCCGCCTCCCTCGACCCGATGGCCGAGCCCGGGGCCGGGTTCGCGGCCCCCGACGCCGTGCTGCCGCCGCTCGGCGACGAGCGGGTGCGACGGGTGACGATGACGGTCTCCGAGACCGAGGTCGAGGTCGCCCCCGGCGTCACCCAGACGCTGTGGACCTACAACGGCAGCGCGCCCGGCCCGACCCTGCACGGCCGGGTCGGCGACCGGTTCGTCGTGACGCTGGTCAACGACGGCAGCATCGGCCACTCCATCGACTTCCACGCCGGCGCGCTGGCCCCGGACCGGCCGATGCGCACGATCCAGCCCGGCGAGTCGCTCACCTACCGGTTCACCGCGACCCGGGCCGGCATCTGGATGTACCACTGCTCGACGATGCCGATGTCCACCCACATCGCCAACGGCATGTTCGGCGCCGTGGTGATCGAGCCCGCGGGCCTTCCGGCCGTCGACCGGAGCTATCTGCTGGTGCAGTCGGAGATGTACTACGGCCCGCAGAGCGGCCCGGTCGACGCCGACAAGCTGGCCGCCGAGAGCCCCGACGCGGTGGTGTTCAACGGCTACGCGTTCGGCTACGACCACGACCCGCTGCCGGCCCGCGTCGGCGAACGGGTGCGGGTCTGGGTGCTCGACGCGGGCCCCAACCGGCCCACGTCCTTCCACGTGGTGGGCGGCCAGTTCGACACCACCTGGGCCGAGGGCGACTACCTGCTGCGCGACGGCGGCGCCACCGGCGACGGCGGCGCCCAGAGCCTGGGCCTGCAGGCGGCGCAGGGTGGGTTCGTGGAGCTCGCGTTCCCCGAGGCCGGCCACTACCCGTTCGTCTCCCACGTCATGGTCGACGCCGAGCGCGGCGCCCACGGCACCTTCGCGGTCACCCGGTGACCCCCCGACCTCCCGTGCGGACGACCGCACACCCCCACCGACAGGAGCTCCGATGAGCATCGACGCCACCACCAGCCTCGCCGACCTGGTCATCGCCGACGGCCGCCGGGCCGCGGTCCTGGAGCGGCTCGGCCTCGACTACTGCTGCCACGGCCAGCGCTCCCTGGAGCAGGCCGCCACCGAGGCGCGGCTCGACGTCGACGACGTACGCCGTGCGCTCGACCTCCCGGAGCCTCCGGCGCAGGCCCCCGCTGCGGCGCCGACCGGGTCCCGGCAGCAGGCCGAGCTGGCCCACGACATCGTCGACACCCACCACGCCTACATGTGGGAGGAGATGCCGAGGCTGGCCGAGCTGGTCGCGAAGGTGCACCGGGTGCACGGTGACCGCCACCCCGAGCTGGCCCGGGTGCACGAGCTCTTCGACGAGGCGGTGGCGGCGCTGGCGCCGCACATGACCACCGAGGAGCGCTCGGTCTTCCCGGCCATCAGCCGGCTCGAGAAGACCTGCGCCCCGGGCCCCGACGGGCGGCTGGCCGAGCAGATCGACCAGCTCGTCGAGGAGCACGCCGCGGTCGGCGACCTGTTCGGCCGGCTGGCCACCGCCACCGGCGGCTACGCCGCGCCGCCGGACGCGTGCGGCTCCTACCGGGCGATGCTCGAGGGGCTGCAGACCATGGAGCGCGACCTGCACGAGCACATCCACAAGGAGAACAACATCCTCTTCCCCGCGGCGATCGCGCTCCAGGACGCGCTCGCCGGCCGCACGGAGGTGTGAGCGGACGGCCTCGTCGACCGGGGCGCCGTCCGCCGGGGCCCGGGACCTCCGACCCTGCGGAACGGCCGGTGTGACCTCGCTGACGTGCAGAGATGGTGACCGCGGCCAGGCTCAGCCGGGACCAAGGTCCCTGCCGAGCGTGCATGGACCGCCCTGAGGATGGTCACCATGCTCCGGAGGGGAGCACTCTCGGATCCACACCCTGCTCACCGGAGGCCATCACCGTGACCAAGCCTGCCCACACCGCCCACGCGGTGTCGGAGACACCGGTCGAACACCAAGGCGGAGCAGGGGCGGCCCGGGTGCTCACGCTCTCGACGATCGCGTTCACCTTGATGTTCGCGGCCTGGATGATGTTCGGCGTCCTCGGCGTCCCGATCCGCGACGAGCTCGGGCTCAGCGACGTCGAGCTCGCCTGGATCACCGCCGTGGCGATCCTCAACGGCTCGCTGTGGCGGCTGCCGGCCGGCATCCTCGCCGACCGGTTCGGCGGGCGGATCGTCTTCACCGTGCTGCTGCTGGCGACCGCGGCGTTCTCGTTCCTGGTGGCCCAGGTCGAGAGCTACGGCATGATGCTCGTGGCGGCGTTCCTGGTCGGCTTCGCCGGCAACTCGTTCACCGCGGGCATCAGCTGGAACTCGTCGTGGTTCCCCCGCGAACGGCAGGGCTTCGCCCTCGGCGTCTTCGGGGCCGGCAACGTCGGTGCGTCCGTCACCAAGTTCCTCGGCCCGCTGCTGATCACGGCCACCGCAGGCACGACGTACTTCGGGTTCGTGGAGGGTGGCTGGCGGCTGATCCCGGTCATCTACACGGTGCTGCTGCTCCTGGTGTTGGCCGCGATGTGGGTCGGCACCCCGCGCCACGACCCCCGCCCGGGCGCCGGCCGGCCGATCCGCGAGCAGCTGGTGCCGCTCAAGCAGGTCCGGGTGTGGCGGTTCAGCCTCTACTACGTCGCTGTCTTCGGCGCCTACGTCGCGCTGTCGTCGTGGCTGCCGAAGTACTACGTCGACAACTTCGACGTCTCGCTGTCCACCGCGGCGCTGCTGACCGCGACGTTCATCTTCCCCGCCAGCCTGCTGCGCCCGCTCGGCGGCTGGTTCTCCGACAAGCTCGGCGCCCGTCGGGTGATGTACTGGACGTTCGGCCTGATGCTGGTCGCGTCGGGCCTGCTGATGATGCCCAACGGGCACGTCGTGGTCGAGGTCAGCGAGACCCGCAGCGCCACCGGCAGCGCCGAGGTGCTGCCGTTCTCGATGGGCCTGGTGCCGTTCGTGCTGCTGGTCTTCCTGCTCGGCTGCTCGATGGGCATCGGCAAGGCCGCGGTCTACAAGCACATCCCCGAGTACTTCCCCGGTGAGGTCGGCTCGGTCGGCGGACTGGTGGGCATGCTCGGCGGGCTCGGCGGCTTCTTCCTGCCGCCGCTGTTCGCCTACGCCACCGACTTCACCGGCTTCCCCTCGGCCACCTTCGGCGTGTTGTTCCTGCTCACCCTGGTCTGCGCGCTGTGGATGCACCACACCGTCGTGCACCTGCTGACCAAGGAGTCCCCGCAGCTGCGGCACAAGTTCGAACACGCCCACGACCACGACACCACCACCGTCACACCCGGCCCCGAGGCCGGCAACGAGCCCCTGGAGGCGGCAACCCGATGAGTAGCAGCAGCACGGCACCGAGCGAGGCCGGCCGTTCCGGCAAGGAGTGGTTGACCCACTGGGACCCCGAGAACGAGGAGACCTGGGACAACCGGCTCGCCTGGAAGACCCTGTGGATCACCACGTTCGCGCTGTTCCTGGCGTTCGTCGCCTGGTTCCTGCCGAGCGCCCTGATCCCCAAGCTCAACCCGCTCGGCTACAGCTTCAGCAGCACCCAGCTCTACTGGATGGCGGCGATGCCCGGCCTCTCGGCCGGTCTCTTCCGGCTGCTGTGGATGGTGCTGCCGCCGATCATGGGCACCCGCAAGATGGTCGCCCTCACCTCCCTGCTGCTGGTCTTCTCGACCGTCGGCTGGGGCGTCCGCGTGCAGGAGCCGACCGCCCCCTACTGGGAGCTCATGGTGCTGGCCTTCCTGGCCGGCATCGGCGGCGGCGCGTTCTCCGGCTTCATGCCCAGCACGTCGTACTTCTTCCCCAAGCGCAAGCAGGGCACCGCGCTCGGCCTCCAGGCCGGCCTCGGCAACTTCGGCGTCTCGGCGGTGCAGCTGCTCACGCCGTACCTGATCGGCTTCTCCTGGCTGGCCTTCTTCGGCAGCACCCAGTCGATCTCGATGCCGGGCAAGCCCGCCCAGGACGTGTGGTACCAGAACGCGGCGTTCGTCTGGATCCCGCTGATGGTGCTGGCCGCGATCCTGGCCTGGACGATGCTGAAGTCGGTGCCGATCAAGGCCAACATCAAGCAGCAGTTCGACATCTTCGGCAACCGCGACACCTGGCTGATGACGCTGCTCTACATCATGACCTTCGGCACCTTCTCCGGTCTCGCCGCCCAGTTCGGCCTGCTGATGGCCGACCTCTACGGCATCGGCAACGAGGACATCGTGCGGGGCACGGGCGCGGAGGCGGTCGTGCTGATCGAGGGGTACGCCGTGCCCGACGTGGTCAAGTACGTCTTCCTCGGCCCGCTGGTCGGGGCCGGCGCCCGCGTGGTCTTCGCCCCGCTCACCGACCGGATGGGCGGTGCGATCTGGACCCTGATCTCCGGCATCGGCCTGGTCGTCTCGATCGCGTTCACGATCCCCGCGCTCTCTCCGGACACCACCTCCGCGGCGACCCTGGACAGCGGGTTCAACCAGTTCCTGTGGGGCATGCTCGCGATCTTCCTGTTCACCGGCATCGGCAACGCCTCGACGTTCAAGCAGATGCCGATGATCTTCGAGAAGCGCCAGGCCGGCGGCGTGATCGGCTGGACCGCGGCGATCGCCGCCTTCGGGCCGTTCTTCTTCGGGGTCGGCGTCACCACCCTCGGTCCGACCGTCTTCTACGTCATCGGCATCGTCTGGGCGGTCATGTGCGTGGCGATCACCTGGATGCGCTACGCCCGCCCGGGGGCGCCGAAGAAGTCCTGACCCGCGCGGCGTCCTCCTCCGGGCCGGCCGGTGACCCTCGTGGTCGCCGTCCGGCCCGGACTGCTTCCTGAGGCACACGACACGCTCAGCCGGGACTTTGGTCCCTGCGGTGCACGGCGTACGCCGGTCAGGCTGGTGGCATGTGTGAGCACTGCGGTTGCCGGGGCGTCGAGCCGATCGCCCAGCTGATGGACGAGCACTTCGAGCTGCTGGAGATCAGCGACCGGATCCTCGCGCCGCTGGCCGTGGGCGACCACGCCGCGACGCTCGAGCTGCTCGCGCAGCTGCGGGAGATCCTGGTGCCGCACGGCACCCGCGAGGAGCGGGGCATCTTCGCCGCGCTCCGCGCCCAGGGCGAGTTCGTCGAGGCCGTCGACGAGCTGGAGGGCGAGCACGCCTCGTTCGAGGCGATGCTCGACACGCTCGACCCCGCCTCCCCCACCTTCGTCGCCGACGTGAAACGGCTGCTCGCCGAGCTCGCCGAGCACATCGACCAGGAGAACCTCGGGATCTTCCCGGTCGCGGTGGTCACGCTGACCAACACCGGGTGGGACACCGTCGCCGAGGCGCACGCCTGCGACCACACCCACGCGCACTCCCACGCCTAGCGTCGCTGGTCGCCCCTATTTCCCGACGCGCTCCCAGCCGGCCCGCGGGCTGTGCGACCCGAGCTGCACGTCGTCGCGCGAGCGGTAGACGATGTAGGGGCGGGTGATGTAGCCGACCGGGGCGCTGAACACGTGCACCAGCCGGGTGAACGGCCACAGTGCGAACAGCGCGAACGCGACCAGCGCGTGCAGCTGGAAACCGATCGGGGCGTCGGCCATCAGGTCGGCGTCGGGCTGGAAGGCCAGGAACGAGCGATACCAGACCGACACGCCCTCGCGGTAGTTGTACTCACCGCCGAGAGTGAAGATCGACCCCGCGATGGTGTTCCACATGCCGAGCACGATCACGGCGGCCAGGAAGGCGTACATCACCTTGTCCATCACCGTGGTCGCGGAGAAGACCGGTCCCACCATGCGGCGGCGGTAGATCAGGATCACCATGCCGACCACGGTGAGCACACCGGCCAGCAGACCGCCCCCGACGGCGAGGTAGTGGTAGAGGTGGTCGTCGATGCCGACCGCGTCGGTCCACGACCTCGGCACCAGCAGGCCGATCACGTGACCGCCGACGACCCCGAGCATGCCGAAGTGGAACATCGGCGAGCCGAGCCGCAGCAGCCGGTCCTCGTAGAGCTGGGAGGACCGGGTGGTCCAGCCGAACTTGTCGTAGCGGTAGCGCCAGAAGTGGCCGACGACGAACGCCGCCAGGCACAGGTAGGGCACGACCACCCACAGGAACTGGTCCATCTCAGGCTCCTCGTCCGGACGGGGCAGCGGAAGGCATGGCGGGCAGGCCCAGGTCGACCGGCCCCGACGGAGCCGGAGCCGGGCGGTAGCGCGGGTCGGTGAGCGCGGCGTCGAAGCCGGGCTCGCCGTACGGCGTCAACCCGACCTCCTCGTCGGGTGGCCCCTCGGCGGCCAGCTTGCGCACCATCTCGAGGTCGTCGCCGCCCACCGGGGGCAGGCCGGCGCAGACCGCGGTGACCAGGTCGGCGTACGGCGAGCCGAGGTCGGTGAGCGAGAGCCGGAGCAGCTCCAGGCCGGCGCGGTGGTCGAGCAGCAGCCGGCGGCCCTCCTCGAGGTCGGCGGTGGCCGCGAACTCCAGGACGACGGCGAGGTGGTCGGGCAGCTCGGTGTCGTCGAGCTCGAGCCCGGCGGCGAGGTAGGCCTGCTTGAACCGCAGCAGCGCCATCCCCCGCTTGCGGGTGTCGCCGTGCAGGAAGTAGGTGAGGAACAGCGTGCACCGACGCCGGGTGTCGAAGGTCTCCACGTAGTCGGCCTGGAGCGCCCCCAGCGGCGTGCCGCGCCGGTGCTCCAGGAACCGCGCCAGCGGCTCGGCCACCGACGCCGGCAGCGCCTCGATCGCCTGCGCCACGACGTCCAGCGGCTGGCCCTCGTCGGGGTAGTCGAGCAGCAGCGAGGCCACCTGCCAGGTCGCGCGCACGGTGGCGTCGTCGAGGGCGCCCGCCTTGCGACGGCCGCGCCGCAGCGGGGCCTTCAGCGCGGGCATCAGGCCCCCTTGCCGCGGCCGGAGTCCTCACCCGGCCGGTCGCCCGGCGGGTGCGAGCCCTGGCCTCCGGTGCCGCCGGTCAGCCCGGCGTCGGGCACGTCGGGCTGCGCGTCGGGCTTCGGCGGGAACAGGCCCGACGGCACGCCCTTGCCGTCCCAGTTGAGCAGGTTCACCCGGGTCGACTTGTCCTCGGGCGCGGCGAGCGTGTCGGAGGTCTGCCGGTCGCGCAGCATCTGGAAGTTCTCGACCGCGACCGGCACCGGACGGCCGGAGCCCTCACCGAACGGGCCGGACTCGTACATGCCCGGACCGCCCTCGAAGCTGAGCGAGCACTCGGTGGCGATCTCCTCCAGCGCATGCGCCTGCTCGGCGTGCGCGGAGGGGATCACGTAGCGCTCCTCGTACTTCGCGATCGCCAGCAGCCGGAACATGTCGTACATCGTCTCGCCGTCCATGCCGACCTTCGCCGGGATGGAGTCGTCGGGGTCGCGGCCGAGGTTGATGTCGCGCATGTAGGCGCGCATCGCGGCGAGCCGGCGCAGCACCTTGTTGACCGTCTCGACGTCGCCGGCGGTGAACAGGTTCGCGAGGTACTCGACCGGGATCCGCAGCGCGTCGATCGCGGCGAACAGGTTGCCGTGGTCCTCGGCGTCGTGGCCGGTGTCCTTGATGACGTCGACCACCGGCGAGAGCGGCGGGATGTACCAGACCATCGGCATCGTGCGGTACTCCGGGTGCAGCGGCAGCGCGACCTCGTACTTGTTGATCAACGCCCACACCGGCGACCGCTTCGCGGCCTCCACCCAGTCACCGGGAATGCCGGCGACCTCGGCGGCGCGCTGGACCTCGGGGTCCTCGGGGTCGAGGAAGCACTCCCGCTGTGCCTGGTAGAGCGCCTGCTCGTCCTCGATCGAGGCCTGCTCGAGCACCTTGTCGGCGTCGTAGAGCACCAGCCCGATGTAGCGCAGCCGGCCCACGCAGGTCTCCGAGCAGACCGTCGGGATGCCGACCTCGATCCGCGGGTAGCAGAACGTGCACTTCTCGGCCTTGCCGGTGCGGTGGTTGAAGTAGATCTTCTTGTAGGGGCAGCCCGAGACGCACATCCGCCAGCCGCGGCAGCGGTCCTGGTCGACCAGCACGATGCCGTCCTCGGAGCGCTTGTAGATCGCGCCGCTCGGGCAGGACGCCGCGCAGGAGGGGTTGAGGCAGTGCTCGCAGATGCGCGGCAGGTAGAACATGAAGGTCTCTTCGAACTCCATCTTCACCTTGTCCTCGATGCCCTTGAGCATCACGTCGCGCGACGCGTGCTCCTTGGAGCCTCCGAGGTCGTCGTCCCAGTTGGCCGACCACTCGACGTTCATGTCCTTGCCGGTGATCAGCGACTTGGGGCGGGCCACCGGGAAGTTGTCGGTGGCCGGCGAGTTGGTCAGCGTCTCGTAGTCGTAGGTCCAGGGCTCGTAGTAGTCCTGGATCGAGGGCAGCTTGGGGTTGGAGAAGATCGTGGCGAGCTTCTTCCACCGGCCACCGGCCTTGAGGGTGAGCCGGCCGCGCTTGTTGAGCTCCCAGCCGCCCTTCCACTCCTCCTGGTCCTCGTAGGTGCGGGGGTAGCCGAGCCCCGGCCGGGTCTCGACGTTGTTGAACCAGACGTACTCGGTGCCGGCGCGGTTGGTCCACGCCTGCTTGCAGGTGACCGAGCAGGTGTGGCACCCGATGCACTTGTCGAGGTTCATCACCATGGCCATCTGGGCCATCACGCGCATCAGATACCGCCTTCCTGAGCGAGGGGGGTACGCCGGCCCGAGACCGGCCGGGCGAGCGAGCAGGGGGTTACATGGGCCGAGCCGCCGGGGCCCCCGCGAAGTTCCGGAGCGAGGAACGAGCGGAGGACTTCGTGGGGTGGCATCAGTACTCCACCGGGGCCGTGCGCTTGCGGATGGTCGTGACCTCGTCGCGGTTGTTGCCGATCGGCCCGATGTAGTTGAAGAAGTAGGCCAGCTGGGCGTAGCCGCCGACGATGTGGTTCGGCTTCATCAGGATGCGGGTCAGGCTGTTGTGGATGCCGCCGCGCTTGCGGTCCCGCTCGGTGAGCGGCACGTCGATGAGCCGGTCCTGGGCGTGGTGCATGAACACCGTGCCCTCGGGCATCCGGTGGCTCACGATGGCGCGGGCGGCCACCACGCCGTTGCGGTTGACCATCTCGATCCAGTCGTTGTCGGCGACGCCGATCTTGGCCGCGTCGCGGTCCGACATCCACACCGACTGCCCGCCGCGGGAGAGCGAGAGCATGAACAGGTTGTCCTGGTACTCGGAGTGGATCGACCACTTGTTGTGCGGGGTCAGGTAGCGCACCGCCACCCCCAGCTCACCGGTGGTGCCCACCTCGGGCTCACCGAACAGGTGGGTCATGTTCAACGGTGGCCGGTAGACCGGGAGCATCTCGCCCATGCCGAGGAACCAGTCGTGGTCGACGTAGAACTGCTGCCGGCCGGTGAGGGTGTGGAAGGGCTTGCGCCGTTCGATGTTGATCGTGAACGGGCTGTAGCGCCGGCCGCCCGACTCCGAGCCCGACCACTCCGGTGAGGTGATCACCGGCACCGGCTGGGCCTGGGTGTCGGCGAAGGTGATCTGCTTGCCCTCGTGCTCGGCGGAGAGGTCGGCGAGCTTCTGGCCGGTGCGCTTCTCGAGGAACTTGAAGCCCTGCGTGGCCAGGTGGCCGTTGGAGACGCCGGCCAGGTGCAGCATCGCGTCGGCCATCTGCACGTCGGTCTCGATCTTCGGCTGGCCCTCACCGGCACCGCCGCGGGCCACGCCGTTGCGCGTGCGCAGGATGTCGACCTCGCGCTTGACGTCGTAGGCGACGCCCTTGGTGAGCATGCCTACCTTCTCCATCAGCGGCCCGATCGAGGTCATCTTCTCGAGGATCGCGGTGTAGTCGCGCTCGGCGACGGCGATCACCGGCATCGTCTTGCCGGGGATCGGGTCGACCTCGCCGGTGCGCCAGTCCTGCACCACGCCGTGCTCGCTGGCCATCGCCTCGGGGGTGTCGTGCCACAGCGGCTTCGCGACGACGTCCTTGCGGGTGCCGAGGTGGTCGACGGCCATCTCGGAGAACCGCTTGGCGATGGTCTTCCAGGCGTCCCAGTCCGACCGGGTCTGCCACGGCGGCGCGATCGCCGGGTTGAACGAGTGCACGAACGGGTGCATGTCGGTGGTCGACAGGTCGTGCTTCTCGTACCAGGTGGCGGCCGGGAGCACGACGTCGCTGAAGATCGTGCTGCTGGTCATCCGGAAGTCGATGGTCATCAGCAGGTCGAGCTTGCCCTCCGGCGCCTCGTCGGCCCACCGCACCGAGCTCGGGCGGTGCTCCGGAGAGGCCTCCTTCGCGGTCGCGGCACTGTCGGTGCCGAGCAGGTGGCGCAGGAAGTACTCGTTGCCCTTGGCGGAGCTGCCGAGCAGGTTGGAGCGCCACAGCGAGAGCACCCGAGGATGGTTCTCCTCCGCCTCGGGGTCCTCGACGGCGAACTTCAGCCGGCCCTCCTTCAGCTCCTGGGCGACGTACGCCGGCGCCTCCATCCCGGCGGCGCCCGCCTCGTCGGCGAGCTGCAGCGAGCTGCGGTCGAAGGTCGGATAGCTGGGGCTCCACCCGAGACGCGCGGACTGCGCGAGCAGGTCCATCACGGTCTTGCCCTTGAAGACGCCGGTGCCGGCGTCGAGGTCGTCGGCGCTGAACGTGTCGTAGCGGTACTGGGAGGTGTTGACGTACCAGTACGCGGTCTGGTTCATGTGCCGCGGCGGCCGGTGCCAGTCGAGCGCGAACGCCATGTGCTGGAAGCCCATGATCGGGCGGATCTTCTCCTGGCCCACGTAGTGCGCCCAGCCGCCGCCGTTGCGTCCCTGGGTGCCGGTGATCGTGGTCAGCAGCAGGATCGCGCGGTAGATCTGGTCGGAGTGGAACCAGTGGTTCACGCCGGCGCCGAGCAGGATCATCCCGCGGCCCTCGGTGTCGATCGCGTTCTGCGCCCACTCCCGCGCCAGCCGGGTGACCTGGGCGGCCGGGACCCCGGTGTGCGTCTCCTGCCAGGCCGGAGTCGCCGGCACCGACGGGTCGTCGTACGACTCGGGCCACACGCCGGGCAGCCCGTCGCGGTGCACGCCGTACTGCGCGAGCAGCAGGTCGAGCACGGTGGTGACGAGCCGGTCGCCGACCCGGGCGACCGGGACGCCGCGGCGCTCGTGGGCGACCTTGCCGTCGGCGCCGTCGAAGCGCGGCAGCTCGACGACGACGCTCTCGCTCGCCCCGCCGTCGGCGGTGGGATACATGGTGAGCGCGGGGTCGATGTCTTCGAGGTCGAGGTGCCACTGACCGACGCCCTCGTCGCCGAAGCGGTGGCCGATCGACCCCTTGGGGATCCGCACCTCGCCGGTGGCCGCGTCGATGACCGCGGGCTTCCACATCTGGTTCTCGCTGCCGCCCTCGGCGTGGCCGAGGTCGCCGGCGACGAGGAACTTGCCGGGACGGTACGCCGCCTCCCCGGTGGTCGAGCCGCCGTCGGTGGTCGAGCCTGCCGAGACCGGTTCGAGCGTGACCAGGTAGGGCAGGTCGGTGTACTGCTTGTTGTAGTCGGCGAAGAACGGCGGCAGGGTGCCGGTGAAGTACTCCTTGAGGATGACGTGGCCCAGGCCCATCGCCAGCGCGCCGTCGGTGCCGGGGGCCGGGTTGACCCACTCGTCGGCGAACTTCACGTTCTCGGCGTAGTCGGGGGCCACCGCCACGACCTTCTGGCCGCGGTAGCGGGCCTCGGTCATCCAGTGCGCATCGGGGGTGCGGGTCACCGGCACGTTGCTGCCCCACATGAACAGGTAGCCGGCGTCCCACCAGTCGCCGGACTCCGGCACGTCGGTCTGGTCGCCGAACATCTGCGGCGAGGCGTTCGGCAGGTCGGCGTACCAGTCGTAGAACGACAGCATCGGCGCGCCGATCAACTCCAGGAACCGCGCCCCGGAGGCGTAGGAGACCGGCGACATCGCCGGGATCGGGGAGAAGCCCGCGATCCGGTCGGGCCCCCACCGCTTGACGGTGTAGACGTGGGCGGCCGCGACGATCTCGGCGGCCTCGTCCCAGGTCGCCCGGACCAGCCCGCCCTTGCCCCGCGCCCGCTTGTAGCGGCGCGCCTTCTCGGGGTCCTGCACGATCGAGGACCAGGCGACGACCGGGTCGCCGTACTGCCGCTTGGCCTCGCGGAACATCTCCAGCAGGACCCCGCGCACGTAGGGGTAGCGGACGCGGGTGGGGCTGTAGGTGTACCAGGAGAAGGCGGCACCGCGGGGGCAGCCGCGGGGCTCGTACTCCGGGCGGTCGGCGCCGGCGCTGGGATAGTCGGTCTGCTGGGTCTCCCAGGTGATGATCCCGTCCTTGACGTAGACCTTCCACGAGCAGGAGCCGGTGCAGTTGACCCCGTGGGTGGAGCGCACCACCTTGTCGTGGCTCCACCGGTCGCGGTAGAACGCGTCGGCCTCCCGCCCGCCCTTCTTGGTCAGCGTGCGCAGGTCGGCCGAGACGGCGCCCTTGGTGAAGTAGCGGCGGGTGCCCACCAGCGCGTCCGTCAGGGAGCCGTCGAGACCCGCCTTCCGGTCCTTGCTCCTGCCCTCAGGACGGATCTCCGTCGTCATTGCGTGACGCCTCCCAGCGTGGTCGAGCAGCGTTGGACGAGTCCTTGGGACTGTAGCGGGCTGGATACCCTGCCGCGATGGGGCACACACTCCACCACCGGATCTCACGTGCGGTCGAAGGCCTGACGCCGGGGTACTTCGCCCTCGTCATGGCCAGCGGCATCCTGTCTGTCGGGATGCAGCTGGAGGGGCACACCTGGCTGTCCCGGGGCCTCCTCGGGATCTGTGCCGCTTCGTTCGTCGTGCTGCTGTCGTTGACCCTCTGGCGGTTCGTGGCCTATCGGCAGGCCACCAACGACGACTTCCTCGACCCACGCCGTGGCTTCGGATTCTTCACCTTCGTCGCGGGCACCAACGTGCTCGGCGTCCGCCTGGGCATGGCGGGCTGGCCCGAGGTCACCGCGGGGCTGCTCGCCGTCTCGTTCGCGGCCTGGCTGGTGCTCGGCTACGTCGTCCCCTGGACCGCCGCGTTGGGGCCGCAGCCGCGGCCGGTGGTCGCGACCGCCAACGGCACCTGGTTCATCTGGGTGGTCGCCAGCCAGTCGGTCGCCGTCGCCGCGGCCTCGATCGAGCCGGTCTTCACGACCGGCCGCCGTGAGCTGGCCCTGCTGGCGGTGGTGTCGTGGTCGGTGGGGGTCTTCCTGTACGCAGCCGCGGGCATCTTCGTCTCGCTGCGGCTCATGCAGTACGACTTCGGTCCCGAGGACCTCAACCCGCCGTACTGGGTGGCGATGGGCGCCCTCGCCATCACCGTGCTGGCCGGCGCTCGCATCGTGGAGATGGCGGACGCGCCGATGGTGACGGCCACCCGCGGTCTCATCGCCGGCCTGGCCGTGGTCTTCTGGGCGTTCGCGACCTGGCTGATCCCGGTGCTCTTCGCGGCCGGCTGGTGGCGTCACGTCGTCCGCCGAGTCCCGCTGCGCTACGAGCCGACCCTGTGGAGCATGGTGTTCCCGCTGGGGATGTACGCCGTCGCCGGCATCTACCTGGGCGAGGCCGACCGGCTGCCGGTGGTCGGCTGGATCGGGCGGGTCGAGCTGTGGCTGGCGTTCGCCGTCGGCACCGTGGTCTTCGTCGCGATGCTCGCGCACGTCGTCCGGGTGGTGCTGCTGGGGCGGCCGGCACCGTCGGCGGTGTCCGCGAGTCCGCGACGCTGATCGGAGTCCGGGACATTGGCCCACCGAACGTGGGAAGAATGGCCCGAGGATGAGGCGCGTCGGTCTGACAGAGTGGCCGAATGCGACTTCTCCGGCCCGTCCAGGACCCAGCGCCGTCGGCTGCACCGTGGTTCCTGCGGCACCCCGTCGGCACCCTCGCGGTCGCATCGGCGCTGTTCGCCACGGTCATCGTGCTGCGCTTCGTCGACGGCGACGCGGTCGGTGACGTGGTCAGCATGCTGTACGTGCTGCCGGTGGCGCTGATCGCCACCGCGTTCGGCCGCAAGGCCGGCCTGGGCGCGGGGCTGGTCGCGGTGGCTCTGGTCGGCGTGTGGGTTCTGGCCGCCGACGTGGACCTGTCGTGGGTGGGCTGGACGACGCGGATCGTCCCGCTGGTCCTCGTCGGGCTGTTGATCGGCGACGCCGCCGAGCGTCAGGCCGCCGCTGAGCAGCGTCAGCTCGAGCTCGAGGCCGCCGCGCAACGGCACCGGGACGCCGCCCAGATCAGCGACAACCTGATCCAGGGCATGTCGGCGGCGAAGTGGGCGCTGGAGGCCGAGCGGTACGCCGAGGGGCTGGGCCTGCTGGAGGCCACCCTCGAGGAGGGCCACAAGCTGGTCTCCGACCTGCTGCGCGAGGCCGACCTCGCGCCCGGACGGCCCACGAAGCGCGACTGAGCACGGAGCAGCCACGGACCACCCGGCAACGCAGCAGGGCCCCCGCCGGAGCGGGGGCCCTGCTGGTGGTGCTGGTGAACGTGGTCGAGCGGGGTGGTGCCTCCGACCAGGTGGTCCGGTTTCGAGACGGCTCGCGATCTCCCTTGCTTCGCTGCGGGAGCTCGCCGACCCTCCTCAACCTGACCGCCTGACGCTCCCCGAGCGGAGCTCGGGGAGCCGGCGGTCAAAAGTCCATGCCTGACGGACTTCCTCACCTCGCCCGGACAGTCACGGCAGCCTCCCGACTGCCGGACCGCCCCGCGCTCCGATCAGAAGTCCATGCCGCCCATGCCGCCGGACGGGTCGCCACCCATGGGGGCGGCCTTCTCCGGCTTGTCGGCCACGACGGCCTCGGTGGTGAGGAACAGCGCGGCGATCGACGCGGCGTTCTGCAGCGCCGAGCGGGTGACCTTGGCCGGGTCGATGATGCCGGCGGCCAGCATGTCGACGTACTCGCCGGTGGCCGCGTTGAGGCCGTGACCGGCGTCGAGGTTGCGCACCTTCTCGGCGATGACGCCGCCCTCGAGACCGGCGTTGACCGCGATCTGCTTGAGCGGGGCCTCGATGGCGACCTTGACGATGTTGGCACCGGTGGCCTCGTCGCCCTCGAGCTCGAGCTTGCCGAAGGCCTCCTTGCCGGCCTGCACCAGGGCCACGCCGCCGCCGGCGACGATGCCCTCCTCGACGGCCGCCTTCGCGTTGCGGACGGCGTCCTCGATGCGGTGCTTGCGCTCCTTGAGCTCGACCTCGGTGGCCGCGCCGACCTTGATCACCGCGACGCCGCCGGCCAGCTTGGCCAGCCGCTCCTGCAGCTTCTCGCGGTCGTAGTCGGAGTCGGACTTCTCGATCTCGGCGCGGATCTGGTTCACCCGGCCGGCGATCTGGTCGGCGTCGCCGGCACCCTCGACGATGGTGGTCTCGTCCTTGGTGATGACGACCTTGCGGGCCTGGCCGAGCAGCTCGATGCCGGCCGACTCGAGCTTGAGGCCGACCTCCTCGGAGATGACCTGGCCGCCGGTGAGGATCGCGATGTCCTGGAGCATGGCCTTGCGGCGGTCGCCGAAGCCGGGGGCCTTGACGGCGACCGACTTGAAGGTGCCCCGGATCTTGTTGACGACCAGGGTGGAGAGCGCCTCGCCGTCGACGTCCTCGGCGATGATGACCAGCGGCTTGCCGGACTGCATGACCTTCTCGAGCAGCGGCAGCAGGTCCTTGACGTTGCTGACCTTCGAGTTGGCGATCAGGATGTAGGGGTCCTCGAGCACGGTCTCCATGCGCTCGGGGTCGGTGACGAAGTAGGCCGAGATGTAGCCCTTGTCGAACCGCATGCCCTCGGTCAGCTCGAGGTCGAGGCCGAAGGTGTTCGACTCCTCGACGGTGATGACGCCTTCCTTGCCGACCTTGTCCATCGCCTCTGCGATGATCTCGCCGACGGTGGTGTCGGCGGCGGAGATCGAGGCCGTGGAGGCGATCTGCTCCTTGGTCTCGACGTCCTTGGCCATGCCGAGCAGCTGCTCGGCGACGGCGTCGACGGCGGACTCGATGCCGCGCTTGAGGCTCATCGGGTTCGCGCCGGCCGCGACGTTGCGCAGGCCCTCACGGACCATGGCCTGGGCCAGCACGGTGGCGGTGGTGGTGCCGTCGCCCGCGACGTCGTCGGTCTTCTTGGCGACCTCCTTGACGAGCTCGGCACCGATCTTCTCGTAGGGGTCCTCGAGCTCGATCTCCTTGGCGATGGACACACCATCGTTGGTGATCGTGGGAGCGCCCCACTTCTTCTCGAGGACGACGTTGCGACCCTTGGGGCCGAGCGTGACCTTGACGGCGTCAGCGAGCGTGTTCATGCCACGCTCGAGGCCGCGCCGGGCCTCCTCGTTGAAAGCAATCAGCTTCGACATAACTCCTGCGATCCTTCGCAATCCAGAGTTCGGGGACGGTCCGGCTCGTTGCCCGCGACGGACGGCCTGGCCGATCCGGCGGACCCTTCCCGCCGTCGCTGCAGACCTCAACTCGCCGACCCGTGGTGGCTGTCACTCTCATGGCGAGAGTGCCAACGTCATGTTTAGCACTCGGGAGGGGCGAGTGCAAACGCCCTAGACGGTATGGAGTGACCGCACGGCGCTGGTGTCGTGGAGCTCGAGGCCATTCCTCGAGGGTGTGATGATCAAGCCGACGTGCGGGCCGGCGTCAACGTCGTTCATGCTCGCTGCGCTGCGCGTGCTCCACGTTGACTCCGTCCCACCCGTCGGTTGGTTCGCCTCGATCGAGGAACTGGCGGAACCCGCGCCCCGAAGTCGGGAGGGGGTTGTAGGCCGGGGCCTCACGCACAAGATTCGTGGGTTACCGAGCAGGGCCTGCCTGCTCGGCCTATCCAACAATTGTGGGAGGCCCCGGTGTTTACCGAGCGTACGAGTGTCGGGCTCGACGTGCACGCCCGATCTGTTGCAGCAGCAGCGATCGACGGTGCCACGGGCGAGCTGTTCCAGACCAAGCTGACCCCAGCCCATGACCACATCGGTTCCTGGCTCAAGGAGCTGCCGGGTCCGGTCGCGGTGGCCTACGAAGCGGGCCCGACCGGCTTCGGCCTGTACCGACACCTGAGAGCTGCGGGGATCCGGTGTGAGGTCGTCGCACCGTCGAAGCTGCAGAAGCCGGCCGGTGACCGGGTCAAGACCGACGCCAAGGACGCGGTCCACCTGGCCCGGCTGCTACGACTGGACGAGATCACACCGGTCGCGATCCCGACCGTCGACCAGGAAGCCGCCCGGGATCTGGTCCGTGCCCGTGAAGACTGTCGCGGTGACCTGATGGCCGCTCGGCACCGATTGTCCAAGCTGTTGCTGCGGCACGGGATCGTCTACTACGGCGGCAACGCCTGGACCACCAAACACGACCAGTGGCTGCGCACCGACGCGCTCCCACAGCTGACCACGCACTCGACCAGGCTGGCCTTCGACTCCGGCTATGAGACCGTGCTCGCCACCAAGGCCCGACGTGACCGGCTCGATGCCGCGATCGAGGAACTGGCTGCCGACAGTGAGTTCACACCAGTCGTGCGACGGCTGGGCTGCCTGCGCGGGATCGGCACCCTGACCGGGTTCGCGCTGGCCGTCGAGATCGGCGACTGGCACCGATTCACCGGCAACACCATCGGATCATTCGTCGGCCTGGTCCCCACCGAGCACTCCTCAGGCGGCACCAGGAGCCAGGGATCGATCACCAAGACCGGCAACGGGCACGCCCGCAGGCTCCTCGTCGAGGCCGCCTGGCACCACCGACCCCGCTACACCATCGGCGCCACCATGCGCGCCCGCTGGGACCTGGCCCCCGCCGCAGCCAGGGCCCGCGGCGACAAGGGCAACCGGCGTCTTCACCAACGCTGGGTCAAGTTCATCGACCGCCGCAAACCCAACACCACCGCCGACGTCGCCATCGCCCGCGAGCTCGCCGGCTGGTGCTGGTCGCTGGCCGCGATGAACGACTGACCCACGAACTGCTCCGCTGCCCGAAGGGCTGGTGGCAGCGCATGGAGTGGACCCGCGACCTCGCTATGAGCAGCCGCCCACGGCGGCGACGCTCGTCCCTAGACAAGCGGTCCCACTCCAGCCGAACCACCGCCCTGCGGTAACCAACCCGCGGATATCAGCATGACCCCGCGCGTCGCCAACGACACGCTCACCAGCCCCCAGCAGCGAAGCACGAGGCGCCCGCCGAGGAGGCATCCACGACGGGCGCCTCACCCTGCCCTTGACAGCGGGCACCTACATATCAGCGAG
>NZ_QZVR01000027.1 GCF_003660455.1 Nocardioides ferulae
GCGGCCCCCGACCGGGAAGCCGCATAGAGAAGCCCTCCACGATTCGGGGGGAACCACAGTCCGACTCCCCCTCCCCCTCGCCCACCACCAACCCACCCCCACCACCCCCGCCGACCACGGCCCCGACCCCCTCGCCGGCCACCGGGTCCTGGTCGTCGACGACAACCACACCAACCGCCTGATCCTCCACGAGCAGCTCACCGCCTGGGGCCTGCACGTCGACCTCGTGCCCGACGGCCCCGGGGCCCTCCGCCTGCTCGCGGAGGCGGCCGAGGCCGGCACCCCCTACGACCTGGCGCTGCTCGACCTGAGCCTGACTGGCACCGACGGTCTGGCGGTCGCCCGCCGGGCCTCCCGCAGCCCGCTGACCGCCGCTACGTCGCTGCTGCTGCTCACCTCCGGGCCGGAGGTCGGCGCCGAGGCCGCCAGCGAGGCGGGGCTGGCGGGCCGGCTCACCAAGCCCGTGCAGCAGCGGCTGCTGCGTGATGCCGTCCGAGAGGCCCTGGCCCGGCCGGCCGAGCGGTCCGAGGCGGTCCCGGACGCGACACCAGAGCACCCCCAGGGCGCCGAACCGGTGGGGCCGCGCCGCCCCGGGCGCGGCCACGTGCTGGTCGTCGAGGACAGGGAGGTCAACCAGCTCGTCGCCGTCGGCATCCTCGAACACCTCGGCTACACCACCGACGTCGCCCCCCACGGCCAAGCCGCCCTCGAGGCCCTCGAGCACACCGCCTACGACGCCGTCCTCATGGACTGCC
>NZ_QZVR01000028.1:0-67500 GCF_003660455.1 Nocardioides ferulae
GATGACCGCCGCCGCCATCGAAGGCGACCGCGAACGCTGCCTGGCCGCCGGCATGGACGACTACATCGCCAAACCCGTCACCCCCGACGCCGTCCACACCACCCTCAACCGCTGGATCCCGGCCCGGCTCAGCCCTCGCAGCGCATCGGACCCGACGCACTGAGAGTCCGCGCCTGCGCCCCGCGGGTAAAGACTCGATACCAGCAGTCCGTCTGGCATCATCGGCCCCGTGTCAGCTGACTCGGAACTGAACCGCAAGGCGCTCGTCGTCGAGGACGACGAGGACATCCGCTCCTTGATCGAGTTCACGCTGGCCACCCAGGGCTTCTCGGTGGTGGCGGTCGAGACCGGCCTGGCCGCGCTCGACGCGGTCCGCGAGCACGACCCCGACCTGATCACGCTCGACCTCGGCCTGCCCGGCATCGACGGCATCGAGACCTGCCGCAGGCTGCGCGAGATCACCGACGCCTACGTCGTGATGATCACCGCTCGCGACGACGAGATCGACCGGTTGATCGGGCTCGAGACCGGCGCCGATGACTTCCTCTCCAAGCCGTTCAGCGTGCGGGAGCTCAAGGCCCGGGTCAACGCCCTCTTCCGGCGCCCCCGCCACACCGGCAGCGGGGTGGCGGCCACCGCGACCACGCCCGCGCCGCAGACCACCGACCACGAGATCCTCACCCACGCCTCACTGCGCGTCGACGTCGACGGACGGCGCGCGTTCAAGGACGACGTCGAGCTGACGCTGACCCGCACCGAGTTCGACCTGCTCACCGAGCTGATGCGCGCACCCGCGCGGGTCTGGAGCCGCGAGTCGCTGCTGCGCTCGGTCTGGGGCACCGACTGGGCCACCGACACCCACCTGGTGGAGGTGCACATCGGCAACCTGCGTCGCAAGCTCGGCGAGTCCAGCGATCGGCGCTACATCCGCACGGTCCGGGGTGTGGGCTACCGGATGGACGCCGGCTGAGTCTCCGACTCGGCGAGGTACGCCGCGAGGGCCTGGTCGGCGCGCGCCGCGGCCGGGCCCAGCTGGAGGCCGGAGGCGATCGCCGACCCGAGGTCGAGTCGCCGTACCGCCTGCTCGAGCTCGGTGGCCACGGCCACCAGCTCGCAGGCACCGATGGTGCCGGAGGACGCCTTGAGGCTGAGCACCGCCTCGATCGTCTCCGCGTGGTCGTCGCCGCGTAGCGCCTGCTCGACGCGGCGGACCCGACCGGTGAGCATCGAGCGGTAGCGGACCGCCAGGTCGTGGGCGAACCGGGCGTCGTCGAGGTCGTGGCCGAGCCGGCCGAGCACTCCGGGGTCGAGCGCGCAGATCGTCGAACCGGTCATCGGGCCACTCCTCCGTGTCCAGGGGTGTCGCGGCCGCCGGACCCGAGGGCGCCGCAGACCCGGCGCCCGTCCGCGGGGTTCGGACGGACCGACTCCGGGCCGTGCGACACCCTAACGCCGAGAACGGCCCGAGACGAGAGCGGCGCGCAGAAAGTCGCCTCGATCATGCATAAACCGCGAGAACGCGGGATCCGACCCTGCCGCCGGTCGGCACTGGCGGCGCGCCGGCGACGCGGCGAGGTGCGAAGCCGGTTGCGGCCCACGGTCGACTCCTCATCAAGGCGGCGGTGCCGTCACCGCCGGTGCTGCTCGATGAGACAACTCTGCCCGCCCCGGCTCAGGGTTCCCGCACGTGTAGCCGCAGCGTTTGCTCAAGAGCCGCGCAAGCCGCGGCTACTCCCAGAAGACGCGGTCGACCACGCTGCGGGAGCGGCGCATGCATCGCAGATAGTCGTTGACCATCTCGTCGGTGGCGCCGGGCGGGTAGTCCAGGATGCGCGCGACCGCCGCCCGCTCCCGGATGTCGCGGGGCAACTGGTCACCGGCCTTGCCGTGCACCAGCGTCACCGCGTTGCGGATCCGGCTCACCCGGCGCCAGCCCTCGTTGAGCACCGCCGCGTCGTCGGTGTCGACCAGGCCGGCCTCCCGGGCCGCCTCGAGCGCCTCGAGCGTGCGGGAGGTGCGCAGCCCCGGCACTTGCCCGGCGTACCGCATCTGCAGCAGCTGGACCGTCCACTCGATGTCGGCGAGCCCGCCACGGCCCAGCTTGAGGTGGGTGTGCGGGTCGGCGCCGCGCGGCAGGCGTTCCTTGTCGACCCGGGCCTTGATCCGGCGCACCTCGATCACGTCGTCCTCGGAGATGCCGCGCTCGGGGAAGCGCAACGGGTCGATGAGCTCCTCGAAGCGGCGCCGCAGGTCGACGTCGCCGACCACGGCGTCAGCACGCAGCAGCGCCTGGAACTCCCAGACCTTCGACCAGCGGGCGTAGTAGGCGGCGTAGGACTCCAGGGTGCGCACCAGCGGCCCCTGCTTGCCCTCGGGACGCAGGTCGGCGTCGACGGCCAGCGCCGGATCCGGCCCGGGCGCGGCGAGCAGGCGGCGTACCTCGTTGGCCACCGCCTGGGCGTACGACGCCGCATCGCCAGGGTCGGCGCCCGGCACCGGGTCGTGGACGAACAGCACGTCCGCGTCGCTGCCGTAGGAGAGCTCGAACCCGCCGTAGCGGCCCATCGCGACGATCGCGATCACCGACGGCGCGCTCTGGAGTCCGCGCTGCTCCCGCACGGCCGCACCCGCGATGTCGAGGGTCGCCTCCAAGGTGGCGTCGGTCAGTCGAGACAGCCCGGCGCCCACGTCGGCGACGTCGGTGAGGCCGAGGACGTCCCCGGCTCCGATCCGCAGCAGCTCCCGGCGGCGCACCGCGCGCACGGTGCGCACCGCCTTCTCGGGGTCGTCCTCGTGGCGGGCGGTGGCCGCGAGCATCTCGTCGGTGAGCACCTCCGAGCTCAGCGGCGCGAGATCGCCACCCAGCATCCGCACACCCTGGGGCTCTCGCTCCAGCAGGTCGGTGACGTAGCGGGAGGTCGCCAGCAGGTGCGCCAGCCGTTCGGCGACCTGGCCCTCGTCGCGCAGCGTCTTGAGATACCAGTGGGTGTCGCCGAGGGAGTCGCTGAGCCGGCGGAACCCGAACAGCCCGGCGTCGGGGTCGGGCGCCTCAGCGAACCACTGCAGCATCGCCGGCAGGAGCGCCCGCTGGATGTCCGCGCGCCGGGAGACCCCCGAGGTGAGCGCCTCGAGGTGGCGCAGGGCGGCGCGCGGGTCCGCATAGCCCAGCGCGGCCAGCCGGTCGCCCGCGGCCTCGGGCGAGAGCCGCACCTCGGCGCCAGGCAGCTTGGCCACCGCCTGGAGGAGCGGCCGGTAGAACAGCTTCTCGTGCAACCGCCGCACCTCGCGGCGGTGGTGGTGCCAGGTGCGCTCGAGCTGGGCCACGGAGTCCTTGAGGTAGCCCAGGCTCCGGCCGAGCCGGCGCAGTGACGGCTCGTCGGCGGGCACGACGTGGGTGCGCCGCATCGAGAACAGCTGGATCCGGTGCTCGAGCGTGCGCAGGAACGCGTAGGCCTCGTGCAGTGCCTCCCCGTCCTCGCGGCCGACGTAGCCGCCCTCGGTGAGCCGGGCCAGCGCGCTCAGCGTCGCGGTCGGCCGGATCCGCTCGTCGCCGCGCCCGTGCACCAGCTGCAGCAGCTGGACGGCGAACTCGACGTCGCGCAGTCCCCCGGAGCCCAGCTTGAGCTGACGCTCGGCGTCCTTGGCGGGGATGTTCTCGAGCACCCGGCGCCGCATGGCCTGAGTGTCGGCCACGAACCCCTCCCGCTCGGCGGCGCGCCAGACCATCGGCGCCACCATCTCGACGTACTCGCGCCCGAGCGCGAGGTCGCCCGCGACCGGCCGGGCCTTGAGCAGCGCCTGGAACTCCCAGGTGCTGGCCCACCGCTCGTAGTAGGCGCGGTGGCTGGCCAGAGTGCGACTCAGCGGCCCCGTCTTGCCCTCCGGGCGCAACCCCGCGTCGACCGGCCAGATCGTGCCCTCGGCGGTGTGGTCGGAGCAGATCTGCATCAGGTGGCCGGCCAGCTGGCCGGCGACCCGGGTGGCCGCGTGGTCGGAGACCGCCGGCTCGCCCTCGCTCGTCCGCCCCGGCTCGTGGACGAAGATCACGTCGACGTCGGAGACGTAGTTGAGCTCCCGGCCTCCGCACTTGCCCATCGCGACCACGGCGAGCCGGGTCGTCCGGGCCGCGTCGCCGACCCGCTGCCGGGCGACGGCGAGGGCCGCCTCGAGGGTGCCGGCGGCCAGGTCGGCGAGCTCGGCGGCGACGTCGTCGACCGACGCGTGGTGCGCGAGGTCGCGGGCGGCCAGCCGCAGCAGCAGCCGGCGGTACTCGACGCGCAGAGCACCGACGGCCGCGTCGTCGGGCACGGTGGCGGTCGGGCTGGGGTCGGCGGCGTCCGCGCCCACGGCCCGCAACAGGTCGGCGCGCAGCGCGAACGCCGGCGGCCGGGTCGATCCGAGCGTCGGGTCGGTCAGCTCGTGCCACTGTTCGGGGTGGCGGGCCAGGTGGCCGGCGAGGGCGTCGCTGGCTCCGAGCACGCCGAGCAACCGCATCGCGGTGCCCTCGTCGTCCTCGAGGTGCCGCAGCAGCCGGTCGCCGTCGGCGGCGGACTCGACCAGGCGGACCAGGCCGGCCAGTGCCAGGTCCGGGTCGGCGGTGCGCGCCAGCAGCGGCAACAGCACGGGGCCGGTCTCGTCCAGCGTCTCGAGCAGCTGAGCGGCGCGGTCGGGCTCCTCGAAGCCCAGCGCGAGCAGCCGGCCCTTGCCCGTCGGGCGCCGGGTCACGTGACCGCCTCCGCGGCCTGCCCTCGCTCGTGCCGGCGCGCGGCGGCGAGCCCGGCGAAGCCCTCGCCGAGCGGGCGCCACCACGCCACCAGCTGCTCACTCGCCTCGCGGACGGCTTGCAGCACTGCGGACTGCTGTTCGTGGTCGGCGCGGGTCGGGTCGTCGTGCGAGCCCTCGTCGGACTCGACCCACCGGCGCAACACCTCGTCGTCGACCTCCGGGTGCAGCTGGACGCCCCAGGCGCGGGCCGCGAAGCGCACCACCTGCGCCTCGGCCTGCGGGGTCGCGGCGAGCAGCGTGGCCCCGGCGGGGAGCTCGGTGACGACGTCCTGGTTCCACTGGACGCCGCTGCGGGGCGTGGCCAGCGGACCGAACAGCACGTCGGCGCGCGCCGCCGGGGTCCAGCCCACCTCGAGCAGGCCGACCTGCCGGCCTCGGGGGTTGCGCCCCACCTCGCCCCCCAGCGCGAGCCCCACCAGCTGGTGGCCCAGGCACACGCCGAGCACCGGCACTCCCGCGTCGACCGCCGCGCGCACCAGGGCCCGCGTCGTCGCCAGCCACGGGTGGGCGGCGTCGTCGTCGGCGTCCATCGACCCGCCCAGCACCAGCAGCGCGTCGTACGACGTCACCTCGCCGCCGGCGGGCAGCGGCTGGCCGGTGTCGGGCCGGCGCACGTCGAGGGCGCACCCGGCGTCGAGCAGCCAGTCGCCGAGCAGCGCGGGCGGGCAGTCCGCCTCGTGCTGCACGACGAGCACGGTCGGGGCCGGCATGGCGGGTCAGCCGGTCAGAGGACCGGCAGCATCCGGTCGCGCTCGAACGGCGAGACCTGCACGCGGTACTCGTCCCACTCGGCTCGCTTGTTGCGCAGGAAGAAGTCGAAGACGTGCTCGCCGAGGGTCTCGGCGAGCAGCTCGGAGTCCTCGGCGATCTTGATCGCCTCGTAGAGGTTGCGCGGCAGCGGCTCGATGCCCAGCGAGGTGCGCTCCCGCTCGGTGAGAGACCACACGTCGTCCTCGGCCTCGCGCGGCAGCTCGTACTCGCCCTCGATGCCCTTCATGCCCGCGGCCAGCAGCACCGCGAACGCCAGGTAGGGGTTGCAGGCGGCATCGATCGTGCGCACCTCGACGCGGGTCGACTGCCCCTTCATCGGCTTGTACATCGGCACCCGCACCATGGCGGAGCGGTTGTTGTGGCCCCAGCAGATGTAGGAGGGAGCCTCGCCGCCGAACATCATCCGCTTGTAGCTGTTGACCCACTGGTTGGTGACGCAGCTGATCTCGGGGGCGTGCTTGAGGATGCCGGCGATGAAGCGGCGTCCGGTCTGGCTGAGCTGGTACTGCGCGCCGGCCTCGTAGAAGGCGTTCTGGTCACCCTCGAACAGCGACACGTGGGTGTGCATGCCGGACCCGGGGTGGGTGGTGAACGGCTTGGGCATGAACGTGGCCCAGATGTCCTGGCCGAGCGCGACCTCCCGGATGACCGTGCGGAAGGTCATGATGTTGTCGGCGGTGGTCAGCGCGTCGGCGTAGCGCAGGTCGATCTCCTGCTGGCCCGGGCCGCCCTCGTGGTGGCTGAACTCGACCGAGATGCCCATCGACTCGAGCATCGTGATCGCCTCGCGGCGGAAGTCGGCACCCATCGACTGCGCGGTGTGGTCGAAGTAGCCGCTGCGGTCGACCGGCACCGGCTCGGCGCCGTGCTCGGGCAGCCCCTTCATGAGGTAGAACTCGATCTCGGGGTGGGTGTAGAAGGTGAAGCCGCGGTCGGCCGCCTTGCTGAGGGTCCGCTTGAGGACGTGGCGCGGGTCGGCGTAGGACGGCGACCCGTCGGGCATCACGATGTCGCAGAACATCCGCGCCGTCGCGGGCCCCTCGCCCCGCCAGGGCAGGATCTGGAACGTCGAGGGGTCGGGCATCGCCAGCATGTCGGCCTCGAAGACCCGGGCGAAGCCCTCGATCGCGGAGCCGTCGAACCCGATGCCCTCGGCGAACGCCCCCTCGAGCTCGGCCGGCGCCACCGCGACCGACTTCAGCGAGCCGATCACGTCGGTGAACCAGAGCCGGACGAACCGGACCTCCCGCTCCTCGAGCGCCCGGAGTACGAAGTCTTCCTGCTTGCCCATGGCGGCAGCCTATCGGCGGCCTCCGGCCCGCCGCTGGGGGCCGGAGGTCACCGTCGTGTCGGGCCTACGGGCGAGAGGTCAGAGCACCTCGCACAGGTTGATCTCCTGCGAGCCGAGCACGCCGCCGAAGACCCGTCGCATGGGCTTGGTCCAGGGCTGGGTGCGCTGGGTGAAGGCGATGCTGCCCAGCACCCGGTCGTGCACGCCCTCGACGGGCACCTTGCGCACCCGCACGAGGAGGGTCAGCCGCCGCTCCGGGGTGCCGGCGAAGCAGGCGGTGCCGCGGCGCTTGCCCTGTGCCTTCTCCAGGTCGATGCGGGAGCCGACGTCCTCCTGGCCGTAGCGGAACGCCACGGTCGTGAGGTAGCCGGTGTGCCCCTCCCAGGGTGCCTCGACGGTGGCCGACATGCCCACGGTGTGCAGGGTGTCGATCCGCCAGCTGACCTTGCCCTTGCGGACCTGCTTCTCCTTCGAGGACCAGAACGAGTAGGGGTCCGCGGGGTTCCCGGTCTCGTAGCCCTGGTCGAGCTGGAACACGCAGCCCTTGCAGTTCGGCACCTTGAAGGTGACCACGGTCTTGCCCTCATCGACGCTGGCTCGGGCACTGCTGTCGGCGGGGCGCGCGGCGGGCTTCGCCTCGGTCGGCGAGGTCGCGACGAGCAGGCCCCAGAACAGTGCCGCGACGGCGACGAGGACCGCGACACGGCGCGGCACGGGGCGGGTGGGGTTCATGGTCTGGGCTCTCTCCTCGGTCTGCCGGCGCGGACCCGGTCGGTCCGCGGTGGCGGTGTGCGAGGAGTACGCCGGGCCGCGCGGCGCGGTTGCGCGGCCGGCGTCGGCGGGGGCTCTGGTCTGGTCCGGGGCGCTCTCTGTTCCGTCCGGTGAGCACGTCGGTCACATCAGCGCCCTTCTTCGGCCCAGGAAGGGCGCTGGTGTGACCGACGTGGCCTCCCCGCTGAGCGTCTCCGGGACCTTCTCGGCGCCCTTGTGTCCGTCGCCGTACGAGCGGACGCGGCCGGGGGCAGCTCGCACCAACCCTCGAGCGAGCCCGACGCGTTGACCGACCGGAGCCCGGCCACCCGAAGGAGCCACGTGCCGAAGCGGAAGATCGTCGTCACAGCGATCGCGAGCGCCCTGCTGGCGCTCTCGGGCTGCACGGGGGCGCCCAGCGCAGATGCCCCGCCTCCCGCACCGCGTCCATCGGTCGGTGGAGGCGGGTCCCAAGTGCCGACGCCCACTCCCCCACCGAGCCCGATCCCCGAGCGCCTGCACGAGCGCCTTCCTCCGTCCGCGGACCTGGTCGACGACGGCATCGTGATCGACCTCGTCGCGGCCGCCAGCGCACCCAGCATCGGCGAAGCACCCGTCGACGCCGGCATGCTGCTCGTGCAACTGGGCGCCTTCGGCTGGTCGGACCCCGCTGCGCCGTTCGCCGAGGGCGAGCCCTTCCTCCTGACCGCCGACGGAGAATGGCGCACGTTCGACCTGGACCGCTACGGCCTCGAGTCACCCGTCTACGCGGAGCTGTCGTCCGCGATCTCCCGAGATGGCCGATCCGTGGCCTTCGCCGATCCCTCCGGCGTCGTGACCGTGGATCTCCGCGATGGCACCTTCCGGCGCTTCGAACCGCCCGTCCACGAGGCCGTGGCGCTGGCCTGGTCGCCCGACGGCTCCTCGCTCCTGCTCAAGGACCGGCACGACCGGCGACGTCCCTGCGGTCCGACGGGCTGCCGGCTCGACGTCTCCACCGGCCAGCTCACCCGAGTGCCCTTCAACGTCTTCTACGCCGCGTACGACGACCTCGGCGCCGTGGTCGAGATGCAGAGCCCCGCCGGCGACCGCGGCGGGAGCGTCGTCACCCACCCTCCGGACGGCCCACCGACTGTGACGCCCCTTCGTGTCAGGACCCTCGCCCATACCGCCGGCGGCCCGGCCGCTGCGCGCCACGTGGCGTTCGCCCAGTGCCGGGGCCGCTCCGCGGAACTGGACAACGGCGTCGTGGTCGTCGACCCGACCTCCGGGACCGCGGAGGCGATGCTCACCAGCCCACACCGACGATGCCGCCTCGGGGCCCAGGCCTGGCTGGACGACGACCACCTCGTCGTGCACGACTGGCCCGGCGGCGACCTGTGGCTCTGGGAGGTCGGGCAGCCACCCGCGCACCGGTTCGTCGCGAGCCCCTCGGCGACCGTGCACTACCAGGTCGCCGAGGCAGTGATGGCGCGGCGGTTCCGGCACCTGCTCGACGGCTGAGGCCGAGTCACTCCCGGGGCACGTTCTCCAGCTCGGCCAGCCAGGCCGCCGCGCTGGCGTCCGACGGCATCCGCCAGTCACCGCGCGGCGACATCGTGCCACCGTGGCTGACCTTGGGTCCGTTGGGCAGTGCCGACCGCTTGAACTGGCTGGCGAAGAAGCGCCGCACGAACACCTCGAGCCAGCGGCGGATCTCGGGCAGGTCGAACTCCAGCCGCCGCTGGTCCGGGAAGTTCGGCGGCCACTCCCCCTGCGCGGCGTCGTGCCAGGCGTGCCAGGCGAGGAAGGCGATCCGGCTCGGGGAGTGGCCGAAGCGGAGCACGTGGAAGAGCGTGAAGTCCTGGAGCGAGTAGGGGCCGACCGAGGCCTCGGTGGACTGCGGCAGGTCGTCCTCGCGGCTGGGGATCAGCTCGGGGGTGATCTCCTGCTCGACGATCTCGAGCAGCACCCGGTTGGTCGCCTCCTCGAACTCGCCGTTGCCGGCCACCCAGCGGATCAGGTGCTGGATGAGTGTCTTCGGCACCCCCGCATTGACGTTGTAGTGCGACATCTGGTCGCCGACGCCGTAGGTGCACCAACCGAGCGCGAGCTCGGAGAGGTCGCCCGTGCCGAGCACGAGTCCGCCGCGATGGTTGGCGAGGCGGAAGAGGTAGTCGGTGCGCAGGCCCGCCTGCACGTTCTCGAAGGTGATGTCGTAGACCTCCTCACCCTTGGCGAACGGGTGGTCGAGGTCGGTGAGCATCGTCCGGGCGGCGTCGGTGATGTCGATCTCCTGCATGGTGATGCCCAGCGACTCCGCCAGGCTCCACGCGTAGCCCTTGGTCCGCTCGCCGGTCGCGAAGCCGGGCAGCGTGAAGCCGTGGACGTCGGAGCGCGGCCGGCCGAGCCGGTCCATCGCCTTCGCCGCGACGATCAGGGCGTGGGTCGAGTCGAGGCCGCCGCTGACGCCGATCACCACCTTGGGCGCGAAGTCGGCGCTGGTCATCGACGCCAGTCGCTGCTCGAGCCCGGAGACCTGGATGTTGTAGGCCTCGTAGCAGTCGAGTGCGAGCCGCTCGGGGTCGTCGGGCACGAACGGGAAGCGGTCGACCTTGCGGCGCAGCCCGAGGTCGCCGGTCGGCGGCGCGAGCTCGAAGTCGACGGTGCGGAAGTCGCGACCGACGGCGCGACGGTTGTCGTCGAAGGTGCCCATCCGCAGCCGCTCCAAGCGGAGCCGGTCGAGGTCGACGTCGACCACCGAGGCCCGCGGGCCGTCGGGGAACCGCTCGGATTCGGCCAGCAACTGCCCGTTCTCGTAGACCATCGTCTGCCCGTCCCAGGACAGGTCGGTCGTCGACTCGCCCTGACCGGCCGCGGCGTAGACGTAGGCCGCCAGGCAGCGGCTGGAGGCGCTCTGCGCCATCAGGTGGCGGTCGCTCGCGCGCCCGATGGTGATCGGGCTGCCGGAGAGGTTCGCCAGGACGGTCGCACCGGCCAGCGCGGCCTCGGCGCTCGGCGGCACCGGCACCCACATGTCCTCGCAGACCTCGACGTGCAGCACCAGACCGCGCACGTCCTCGGCCCGGAAGAGCAGGTCCGGGCCGATCGGCACCTCCTGCCCGGCCACGACGTGCGTGCCCCGCACCTCGTCGCCGGGGGCGAACCAGCGGCGTTCGTAGAACTCGCGGTACGTCGGCAGGTAGGACTTCGGGGCGATGCCCAGCACCCGCCCGCGATGGATGACCACCGCGGCGTTCAGCACCCGGTTGCCGTGCGCGATCGGGGCGCCGACCACGATCACCGGCAGCAGGTCCGTCGAGGCGGCGACCAGCTCGCCGAGGGCGTCCTCGACGGCGTCGAGCAGGGTGTCGGCGAGGAAGAGGTCGTCGATGGCATAGCCGGTCAGGCACAGCTCGGGGAACACCGCGACGCCGACGCCGTCGTCGTGACAGGCACGCGCCTGCTCGAGCACGGTGCGGGAGTTCGTGGCGGGGTCGGCGACTCGGATCGGGATCGTGCACGCCGCGACGCGCACGAACCCCTGGGCGTAGGCGGAGAAGAAGTCCACGCCAGGGAGTTTCCCATCCGCGCTCCGATGATTCCCCCGGACGCCGGCGGTCTCCCCACATCACCCACGCCAGACCGATCAGAGAGGCGGGCCGCCATGGCCACCGTGAGAACCTCCATCAGTCCCTGCCTGTGGTTCGACGACGACCTGGAGGAGGCGATGGCCTTCTACACGGGCATCTTCCCCAACTCCTCGGTCGGCAACGTGCTGCGCAACACCGAGGCGAGCCGGCTCGAGACCGGCACGGTCGTGGCCGCGGACTTCACCTTGGACGGCCTGACCTTCCACGCGATCAACGGTGGTCCGCAGTTCAGCTTCAGCGAGGCGATCTCGTTCGAGATCGCCTGCCGCGACCAGTCCGAGGTCGACTACTACTGGGACAGCCTCGTCGACGGCGGCGAGGAGTCGATGTGCGGCTGGCTCAAGGACCGGTTCGGCCTGTCGTGGCAGGTGGTGCCGACCCGGCTCTACGAGCTCCTCTCCGACCCCGAACCGGCCCGGGCCAACGCGGCGATGACCGCGATGCTGAGCATGCGCCGGATCGTGGTGGCCGACCTCGAGGCGGCGGCCGCACAGGCCGCACCGGTCTGATCGGCTCTGGCAAACGTGTGGCGAGGGGGGCGCCGGACGGGCAGTCTGACGAGCCCCCGCCGACAGAGACCCGGAGCAGCCCGTGCCCTTCGCCGCGACCCCCGACCCGCCGTACACCGCCGTGATCTTCTCCTCGGTACGCCGCGGCGGTGACGCCGACGGCTACCTCGACACCGCGCGGCGGATGGAGGAGCTGGCCGCCGAGCAGCCCGGCTACCTGGGCATCGAGTCGGCGCGCGATGCCGGGCTCGGCATCTCGGTGTCGTACTGGGCCGACGAGGCCGCGGCACGTGCCTGGAAGGGCGTGGCCGAGCACCTCGTCGCCCAGCAGCGGGGACGCACGGAGTGGTACGCCGACTACCGGGTGCGGGTGGCCACGGTCTCCCGCGACTACGGCATGGCCTGATCCGGTCACGGATGTCGGCGCCGGCGGGCACGATGGCCTCGTGCCGACGATCGTGGTCCTGCTGCTGACCCTGCTGCCCCTGGCCGGCCCCGCGGCCCCCTCCCCTGCCCCCTTTCCGGCCACCTCCCCGGCGAGCCCGTCCGCCCGCGCCGGGGCCTGGAGCGGCAGCTACCCCGAGGCGGTCGCGGCGCTGCCGGTGCGGCGCGAGGTGCGTGACGGCTACGACCGCGACGAGTTCAACCACTGGATCGGCCAGGGCGACGGCTGCGACACCCGCGACGTGGTGCTGATCGACGAGAGCCTCGAGGAGGCCGAGGTCGGCGAGGACTGCGCGGTCTCGGGTCGGTGGCACTCGGCCTACGACGGCGTCGAGACCGTCGACGCCTCGAGTTTCGACATCGACCACGTGGTGCCGCTGGCCGAGTCCTGGGACTCCGGCTCCCGCTCGTGGGACGACGAGCGCCGCGAGCGGTTCGCCAACGACCTCGGCGACCGGCGCTCGCTGCTCGCGGTCTCGGCCTCGTCCAACCGCAGCAAGGGCGACCAGGACCCGGCCGAGTGGATGCCCGACCAGGGCCGGTGCCGCTACGTGCGCGGCTACGTCGCGGTGAAGCTGCGCTGGGGGCTGTCGGTCGACCGAGCGGAGAAGCGGTTCCTGCGCAAGACCGCGCGGCGCTGCCCCGCGCGCCAGCTCAAGGTGCGCGTGGTCCCGGTCGACTGATCGAGCCCGGGCCCGGAGGTGACCGGCCTCACGCGGTGCCCGAGCGACTTCCCGGGCTAGCCTGAACGCGGTCCGTGGACTCCATCAGGGAGCCGCGAGATGACGCCTTCGAAGGAGCCCGCCATGAGCGAGGAGACCGCCCCCTACGGCACCGGTGCCGCCCCCTCCGGGCCGCCGGCGCGCAAGCGCATCCGCACCCACCACCTGCGGGAGATGAAGCAGGCCGGCGAGCGGTTCGCGATGCTCACCGCCTACGAGCAGTACGCCGCGCAGGTCTTCGACGAGGCCGGCGTCGAGGTGCTGCTGGTCGGCGACAGCGCCTCCAACAACGTCTTCGGCAACGAGACGTCGCTGCCGGTGACCGTCGACGAGCTGATCCCGCTGGCCCGGGCGGTGGCGCGGTCGGTGCGCCGCGCGCTGGTCGTGGCCGACCTGCCGTTCGGCAGCTACCAGGCCTCCCCGGAGCAGGCCTACCTGACCGCGGTGCGGTTCATGAAGGAGGCCGGCGCCCACGCGGTGAAGCTCGAGGGCGGGGTCGAGATGGCGCCGCAGGTGCGCAAGCTGACCGAGGGCGGCATCCCGGTGATGGCGCACATCGGCTTCACCCCGCAGTCCGAGCACAACCTGGGCGGCTACCGCGTGCAGGGCCGTGGCGAGGCGGCGAAGAAGGTCGTCGAGGAGGCCCTCGCGATGGAGGACGCCGGGGCGTTCGCGGTCGTGATGGAGATGGTGCCCGGCGACGTGGCCGCCGAGGTGACCGCGGCCGTGTCGATCCCGACCATCGGCATCGGCGCCGGCAGCCGCTGCGACGGCCAGGTGCTGGTGTGGCAGGACGCGTTCGGCCTGCGCACCGGCAGGATGCCGCGGTTCGTCAAGCAGTACGCCGACCTGCGCGGCGTCCTGCTGCAGGCGGCCCGCGACTACGCCGACGACGTCCGCGCCGGCACCTTCCCCGGCCCCGAGCACACCTTCTGACGCCGACCCGTCAACGATTCCCGCCTTTCGGCGGCGTGTCGAGGAACGGTTGACTCCTCGGCGCGGAGACGGCCCTTCCGCTGACCCGCTTCGGCTCGTACGGTGCCGCCCATGCGTGCGATCTCGGTGCTGCTGCTCGCCCTGCTGCTGCTCGTCCCGGTCCCGGGGGTCGCCGACCCAAGCCCGTCCACCGTGTCGGCGTCCTCCGGACCCGAGGCCGGCGCCCGCGCGCAGCCCCCCGCACTGCGGGTACGCCGGATGGTCACCGCCCTGGACGTCCCCTGGGACGTCCAGCCCGTCGGCGGCGGCCGGTTCCTGGTGACCGAACGGGACCGGGCCCGGCTGTGGCTGGTGACCCGGCGCGGCGGCAAGCAGCGGGTGCGCTTCCCGAGCCGGAAGGTGTGGCGCTCCGGTGAGACCGGGCTCGCCTCGCTCGAGGTCGATCCCGGCTTCGCCCGCAACCGCCGCTTCTACACCTGCTCCGGCTGGCGCACCGGGCGCGGCCCGGCCGCCCACGACGTCAGGGTCAACGCCTGGCGGCTCTCCCCCGACGGCCGCCGCGCCAAGCGGCTGCGCACCCTCGTCGCCGGCTTCCCCACCTCGACCGGCCGGCATGCCGGCTGCCGGCTGCTGATCCTCGGCGACGGCTCGCTGCTGGTCGGCACCGGCGATGCCGCCCGGTCCCGGGTGCCCCGCGACCTGCGCTCCCTCGGCGGCAAGACCCTGCGCCTGGACCGGATGACCGGCGAGCCCTGGCCGGACAACCCCTGGCCACGCGCGCGCAACGAGCGCAAGCGCTACGTCTTCACCTACGGCCACCGCAACGTCCAGGGCCTCGCCGAGCGGGCCGACGGCTCCCTGTGGTCGGTGGAGCACGGCCCGCACCACGACGACGAGGTGAACCGGCTGCGCCCCGGCGGCGACTACGGCTGGCAGCCCGGTCCGGGCTACGACGAGAGCGTCCCGATGACCGACCACAGCCTGCCCGGCCGGCAGGTGCGCGCCCGGTGGCGGTCGGGCAAGCCCACGCTCGCCACCAGCGGGGCGACCTTCGTGCACGGTGAGCGGTGGGGCGCGCTCGACGGGACGCTCGCCGTCGCCGCGCTCAAGAGCAGCCGGCTGCTCTTTCTCCGCTTCGACGACCGCGGCCGGTTCCAGCGCTCCTGGGCACCGCCGGCGCTGCGGCGGCACGGCCGGTTGCGGTCGGTCACCCGGCTCGGCAACGGCGACCTGCTGGTCACCACCTCGAACGGCTCGGGGCGCGACGCGGTGCTGCTGGTGCGGCCGCGCTGAGCCGCATCCCCACCGAGCCGACGCCCACCAGCCGCACCCTTCCGCGGCGCCCCTGCCCGCCGTACGGTGGCCGGCATGCGCCCGGTCCCGGTGGTCCTGCTCCTGTCCCTGCTCGCCCCGGCGGTGCCCGCCGCCGCGGCCGACACCGCGACCGGCCGCGGGGCCGGCGAGCGGACCGAGAGCACCCGGGCGGTGGCCGAGAGGCGCGTCGCGCCCACGCTGCGGGTGCGGCGGCTGATCACCGGGCTCGAGCGCCCCTGGGACGTCCAGCCGCTGCCCGGCGGGCGGCTGATCTTCACCCAGCGGGACCGGGCGACCCTCTCGGTGTGGCACAAGGGGAGCTCGCGCACCCTCCGCTTCCCGAGCGACCGCATCTGGACCTCCGGCGAGACCGGGCTGATGTCGGTCGAGGTCGACCCCGGCTTCCAGCGCAACCGCCGGGTCTACACCTGCTCGGGCTGGCGCAAGCAGGGCGACGGCGTCGACGTGCGGGTCGTGGCCTGGAGGCTCAACCAGGCCCTGACCCGCGCCCGGCTCGTGGAGCCGCTGGTCACCGGCTTCCCCACCAGCAGCGGCCGGCACGGCGGTTGCGCGCTGGAGGTCACCCGCGACGGGTCGCTGCTGGTCGGCACCGGCGACGCCGCCCAAGGCAGCAACCCCCGCGACAAGACCTCGCTGGGTGGCAAGACGCTCCGGCTGAACCGGTTCACCGGCAAGCCGTGGCCGAAGAACCCGTGGCGCAACGCCAAGAACGCCGCCAAGCGCTATGTCTTCACCTTCGGGCACCGCAACGTCCAGGGTCTCGCCGAGCGTCGTGACGGCACCTTGTGGTCGGTCGAGCAGGGCAGCTGGCGCGACGACGAGGTGAACCGGCTGCGCCGGGGCGGCGACTACGGCTGGCACCCCGTGCCCGGCTACGACGAGAGCGTCCCGATGACCGACCACGGCCTGCCCGGCAAGCAGGTCTCCGCCCGCTGGCGCTCCGGCGAGCCGACCCTGGCCACCAGCGGCGCCACGTTCGTCTACGGCAGGAAGTGGGGCGCGCTCGGGGGCGCACTCGCCGTGGGTGTGCAGAAGGCCGAGCGGGTGCTGTTCTTGACCTTCGACGGCAAGGGCCGGCTGAAGCGGGCCCGAGCCCCCAAGGCGCTGCGCCAGTACGGTCGGCTGCGCGGCGTCACCCAGGCCCCCGGCGGCGCGCTCCTGGTCACCACCGACAACGGCGACGGTGACGCGATCCTCAAGGTCACGCCGCGCCGCTGACCCGGGCGGATCCGCACCACCAGCCGTCGGGCATGCTCGGGGGTGACGGGTCCCCCACGCGGAAGGTGCCATGGACCAGGGAACACTGATCGCCGGGCTGCTGGTCCTGGTCTTCATCGTCCTCGGCGGCGTCTTCGCCGGCACCGAGATCGCGCTGGTCTCGCTGCGCGACAGCCAGATCAACGAGCTCGAACGGCAGGGCGGACGCGGCGCCCGGGTCGCCGCCGTGGCCCGCGACCCGAACCGGTTCCTGGCCGCGGTGCAGATCGGCGTCACCGTGGCCGGGTTCTTCTCGGCCGCCTACGGCGCGTCCGCGATCGCGCCCGATGTCGCGCCGCTGTTCGAGGGCCTCGGCCTGCCGGAGGGGGCCTCCGACACCGTCGCCCTGGTGGTGCTGACGTTGGTCATCGCCTATCTGTCCCTGGTGCTGGGCGAGCTGGTGCCCAAGCGGCTCGCCCTGCAGCGCTCCGCCGGCGTGGCGACGATGGTGGGGCCGCCGCTGGACCGGTTCGCCACCGCGATGCGGCCGATGATCTGGCTGCTCTCGGTCTCCACCGACGCAGTGGTCCGGCTGCTCGGCGGCGACCCGTCGGCCACCTCGGAGGAGATGAGCCAGGAGGAGCTGCGCTCGCTGGTGGGCACCCACGAGGGGCTGCCCGACGAGGAGCGCCAGATCGTCGTCGACGTCTTCGACGCCGGCGACCGCACGCTGAGCGAGGTGATGCGGCCGCGCGCCGACATCACCTCCGTGCGGATCGACGACGACGTCGCCGCGGCCCGCGAGACGGTGCGCCGCAACCCCTACTCGCGCTACCCGGTGATCGGTGAGAACTTCGACGACGTCCGCGGGTTCCTGCACGTGCGCGACCTGCTCGAGGTGGAGCCCGGCGCTCGGGTCGAGGAGCTGGTCCGGCCGATCCCGTTCCTGCCCTCCACCAATCGACTGCTGCCGACGCTGACCCAGCTGCGGGCAGAGGGCGCACACATCGCGGTCGTCGTCGACGAGTACGGCGGCACCGACGGCCTGGTGACCCTCGAGGACCTCGTCGAGGAGCTGGTCGGCGACATCTGGGACGAGTACGACGTCGACCCGATCACCGTGCGCGACCCCGAGCGGGCGTCGTGGATCGACGCCGGGCTCACCATCGAGGACTTCGCCGAGACCAGCGGCGTCGAGCTGGCCGACGGCCCCTACGAGACCGCGGCCGGCTTCGTGCTCGCCCGGTTGGGTCACCTCGCCGAGGTCGGCGACACGGTCCCGGTGGGCGAGCACGAGCTGGTCGTCGCCGAGGTCGACGGGCGCCGGATCACCCGGCTGTCGGTGCGCCCGCTGGGCGAGACGCCGACGAGCTGACGGGTCAGGCGCTCCAGCCCCACCAGGCGCCGCCGGCGGCCACCACCGCGAACAACGGCACCGGTGAGAGCGCCGCGAGCACCACGAGCCGCTTCGGGTGCGGTGTCCACCATCGGCAGGCCAGCACGAACAGCACGAGCCAGACGGTGACCAGCAGGGCCACCCCCCACCAGGGCGCGACGAGTCCGCTGGCGGCGTACGGGAAGAACATCGCGACCACGCCGATCATGCCGACGAAGGGCCACGGCTCGACCGCACGCGGCCGCCGGCCGGGACGCGTCACGACTCGTCGAGGTCGTCGTTCCAGGCCGGGTCGTTGTCCCAGGCCTCGTTGCGGGCCTCGGCGGTCTCGAGGGCCCGCTCGGCCTCGGCCCGACTGGGGTAGGGCCCGAGCCGGTCGCGCGCCGGGCACATCTCGTCGCCGGTCTCGACGCGGTGGTGCTTCACGCAGAACCAGAACTCCGCCTCAGCCATGGGGGCGAAACTACACGCCGGAACTACACTCGCCGCCGTGACTCCCGTGGCCGCTGCGACCGTTTCTCCTCGTCGGGCCGTCCCGGCCTCCATCGCGCGACCGGAGTACGTCGACCGGGAGGCGCCCGCGCCCTACACCGGGTCGTTCGTGCAGGACGCCGAGACGATCGAGAAGATGCGGGTCGCCGGCCGGCTCGCCGCACAGGCCCGCGAGCTCGTGGGCAGCCACGTCGCGCCGGGCGTCACCACCGACGAGCTGGACCGGATCGGCCACGAGTTCCTCTGCGACCACGGGGCCTACCCCTCGACGCTGGGCTACCGCGGGTTCCCGAAGTCGCTGTGCTCGAGCGTCAACGAGGTGGTCTGCCACGGCATCCCCGACGCCCGGCCGATCGAGGACGGCGACATCGTCAACATCGACGTCACCGCGTTCCTCGACGGCGTGCACGGCGACACGAACGCCACCTTCCTCGCCGGTGACGTCGACGAGGAGTCGCGGCTGCTGGTCGAGCGCACCCGCGAGGCGCTCGAGCGCGGCATCAAGGCGGTGCGACCGGGCCGCCGGATCAACGTGATCGGCCGGGTGATCGAGTCGTATGCCAGGCGGTTCGGCTACGGGGTGGTGCGCGAGTTCACCGGGCACGGCATCGGCACCGCGTTCCACAGCGGGCTGATCGTGCCGCACTACGACGACCCCGAGCACGACGAGCTGATCGAGGTCGGCATGACCTTCACGATCGAGCCGATGATCAACCTCGGCACCCACGAGTGGGAGATGTGGGACGACGGCTGGACCGTCATCACCCGCGACCGGCGCCGCTCGGCGCAGTTCGAGCACACGCTGGTGGTCACGCCGGACGGCGCCGAGGTGCTGACGCTGCCCTGAGGCGCGGCCGGTCTACTGGAGGCCACCCTCGCCCTCGGCCGGCAGTCGAAGCGGGAATGGCGGAAGGCGATCGTCCGGAACCGCGTCTAGCCTCGCCGCATGGCTATCGCACGCTTCCCGAGCCTCGTGCTCGACTGCCCCGACCCCGGCACCATGGCGCGCTTCTACGGCGCGCTGCTCGACTGGGAGCCCAAGGTCGACGACGACTGGGCGGAGGTCCGCGCCGACTACGGCCAGGTGCTCTGCTTCCAGCAGGTCGCCGCCTACACGGCTCCGCAGTGGCCGGGCCAGGAGGTGCCTCAGCAGATGCATCTCGACGTCATGGTCGACGACCTCGACACCGCCGAGGCTGCGGTGCTCGAGCTCGGCGCCACCAAGCACGAGCACCAGCCGGGCGAGACCTTCCGGGTGTTCCTCGACCCCGCCGGTCACCCGTTCTGCCTCTGCGTCTCCTGACCAGCGGGGTCGCTACCCAAGCCCCACGTCGCCCTCGACCGGCAGCCGCGTGCACCTGAGCGCTGCGACCTCGCAGGTCAACAACCCGTCGCTCGCCGTGCTCACGAGCAGCGCCGCGCCGCTGTCGGCGCCGGCCGCCCACCGCACCGGCTCGACCGCACCAGCGCCGAGGTCACCGACCGGCGTGGCCCGCCCGTCCTGCCAGATCGCCAGCCCGCCCTGCGACACGATCGCGATCCGGTCACCATCCGGCGAGAGGTAGCCCATGCCGTCGACGGTGGCGAGCAGGCGCGCCTGGCCCCCGGTGACGTCGTACAGCCGGCTGCGGCCGTCGCGGTCGGGCACCAGCACGCGCCCGCCGGCCAGCTGGGCGGCGACACCGTAGCCGTCGCCGGTGGTCGGGAGGCCGAGCACCTGCTCACCGTCCCGCAACTTGAGGTCGCCGTCCTCGGAGAGCAGGACGCCCTCGGCGCCGACGTCGACCAGGGCCGTGTTCGCGTCGACCGGGAACCGCTGCTCGGTGCCGGGCGTCACGTCGTGGTCGATGTCGCCATCGTTGTCACGGACCACGGCCTGCCCGTCGGCGACCCAGGCGACGTAGCGGCCGTCGTCGGAGCGGACCAGGGAGCCGTCGGCGCCGCCGCTCGGTGGCTCCTCCCTCTGCTGGCCGAACCGGCCGTCGTCGTCGACCCAGTGCTCCACGACGACCATCTCGCCCTCGGCGCCCGTGGCGTAGACGTGCTCCTCGTCCCAGCCGGCGACCGACTCGACCCGGATGGGGAGACGATGGACCGTCCCGCCGGGGTCGAGGGCCGTGAGCCCGTGGTCCAGCACGAACCACTGCGTGGCGGTGAGGGGGTTGGTGTCCGCAGCCTCGCGGCGGTCCGCCGGCAATCGGGCGTCGGCGCCGACCTCCTCTGTCACTTGGGGCACGACGACCGCGGTCACCGCCACCGCCGCTGCCGCCCCGACGGCGAGGGCGACCCGGCCCGCGACCCGTTGCCGCCGTGCTCGACGCACCCGGGCCTGGAAGGCGACCTGGTCGACGGGGCGCACCTCGACGGCATCGTGGACAGCGGTCAGGGCGTCACGGATCTCGGTTCGGGTCATGACTGCTCCTCGGAGACGGCGGCGAGCTGGAGGTCGGGCAGAGCGACGCGGAGCCGCTTGAGCGCGTGATGGGTCTGGCTCTTCACCGAGCCGGTCGAGCAGCCGAGGACCCGGGCGGTGTCCTCGACGCTGAGGTCATCGACGTACCGGAGCACGAGCGTCGCCCGCATCCGCGGCGGCAGCCGACGGACCGCGGCCCACAGGGCGAGCTGGTCGGCGCGGACGTCGAGGCCACCACCGTGCCCGGCGTCGGGCAGCTCGGCCGTGCTGACCTCGCGCCCACGCCTCCGCCACTGCCGTTGCACGGCCCGGGCCATCACCTGCCGGACGTAGGCGTCGGCGGCTCCCTTGTCGCGCAGCGACCCCCAGCGAGCGCAGGTGCTGGCCAGCGCGTCCTGCAGCAGGTCCTCGGCCTGCACGGGATCACCGGCCAGCAGGTACGCGGTGCGAAAGAGCGGGCCGTAGCGGGCGGCCATGAAGTCTTCGAACCGGATCTCGGGCGCACTCATGGTGCCTCGCAGCTGGTCACGGTGGTGATCAAGGTGATGGTCACGATGAACAAGGAGCCGCGAGCGGGCTCGCAGGTTGAGTGGGCCCGCGAAGTGCGTGCTCGCGCGTCAGCGCAGCTCGTCGTACGACGCCTCGCCGATCTCGGCCAGCCGCCGCTCCACCCGCAGCACCGCGACCTCGTGTTCGGGGTCGCCGCTCATGGCGGCGGCCAGGCGCAGGTGCGGGAGGGCGTCGGCGAAGCGGGACTGGCGCTCCAGGCTGCGGCCGAGCGCGTGGCGCGCCCAGTCGTCGTCCGGGTTCTCCTCGACCAGCCCGCGCAGCTCCTCCTCGGCACGCTGCAGCTGGGCGCGCAGCAGGAACGCCCAGGCTCGCAGCGACCGCAGCCCGGTGTTGCCGGGGTCGGCCTCGAGCGCGGGCTCGATCACCTCGAGGGCCTCGCGCGGGGCGCGGCGGGCGAGCAGGTCGTGGGCGACGCGGTACGCCGACTCGTGGCCCTGGCCGGGGAAGACCAGCGGCGGTGCCTGCAGCTCTGCCTGGTCGATCTGATCGGCCTGGTCGTTCTCATCGGTCACGCGTCCAAGTTAGCGACCCGCGCGAGCCCCGTCTTGCCTCGCACCTCATGGCTATCGTCGCCGCATGCTCCCGGGCCACCGCCAACGTCGTCGCCGCCGCCGTGCGGTCGCGGTGCTGGCCGGAGTCCTGCTGGCGGTCGGGGTCGGTTGCTCGGCCGAGCGGCCCGAGGGGTCGCCCGATCCCTCACCGGCACCCTCGCCCACCTCTCCGGCCACCGCTTCCCCGTCCGCCCCGGACGCGACACCGGAGCAACCGCCGCGACCGCTGACCATCGCGGTGGCCGGCGACGTGCACTTCGAGGGGGCGCTGCGCGGGCGTCTGGCCGACCCCACGACGGCCCTGGCCCCGGCGACCCGCGCCCTGGCCGCGGCGGACCTGGCCGTGGTCAACCTCGAGACCTCCCTCGGCAACGGCGGTCGGCCCGAGCCCGGCAAGCGATACCCGTTCCAGGCGCCGGTGAGCGCGCTCGCGGCCCTGCGCGAGGCCGGCGTCGACGTGGCCACGATGGCCAACAACCACGCGCTGGACTTCGGCCGGGAGCCGCTGCCGGGCGTCTTCTCGGCCATCCGCGAGGCCCGGGCCGCCGACCCCCGGCTCAGCGTCGTGGGCCTCGGCCGCAACGTCCGCGAGGCCTTCCGGCCCTCCCGCCACGTCGTGGACGGCACGGTCGTCGCCACCCTGGGGGCCACGCTGGCGGACACCGACCCCACCGCCGACCGGACCGGGCACTGGGCGGCCACGGTCGACTCCCCCGGCACCGCGGACGCGATGGACCCCACCCGGCTGCTGCGCTCGGCCAGGGCCGCCGCCCGGTCGGCCGACGTGGTCCTCGTCTACCTGCACTGGGGAGTCCAGGGCGAGGCCTGCCCGACCGAGGGGCAGCGGACCCTCGCCACCCGGCTGGTGCGGGCCGGCGCCGACATCATCGTCGGGAGCCACGCCCACCGGCTGCAGGGCGACGGCCGGGTCGGGCCGGGCTACGTTGCCTACGGGCTGGGCAACTACGCCTGGTACACCCCCTCCGAGGAGGCCACCGGCGTGCTGACCCTCACCGTGCGACCCGCAGCCGCTCCGGCCGGGCGCGCGCGGGTTGCCGACGCGTCATGGACGCCGGCCCGCATCGGCGCCAGCGGACTGCCCGAGGAGGTCACCGGCCCCGAAGCCCCCGACTTCCAGAGCCGCCTGGCCGGCCTCCGGGCCTGCGCCGGATTCGACCGCGCCGGCCGGTGAGGCCGTGACCGGCTATCCTCAGCATGCGGATGGGCTGGCCGGGCGATCGCGCCGCCGTCTCCTCGGAGCCGGCGTCGAGGAAGGTCCGGGCTCCACAGGGCAAGGTGGTGGGTAACACCCACCCGGGGCAACCCGCGGGAAAGTGCCACAGAGAACAGACCGCCACCGCAGGCTCCGGCCCGCGGCGGTAAGGGTGAAACGGTGGTGCAAGAGACCACCAGCGACCCGGGCGACCGGGCCGGCTCGGCAAACCCCACCTGGAGCAAGGTCAAGAAGTCGAGTGCCTCCGGGCACCCGGCGCGCGCACGTTCGAGGGCGGCCCGCCCGAGTGCGCGGGTAGACCGCTGGAGGCTGTCGGCAACGGCAGCCGTAGATGGATGGTCGCCGCCCGCCCCTCGCGAGGGGGTCGGGTACAGAACCCGGCCTACAGGCCAGCCCGTCCGCACCACCCCATCTGATCTGCATCGGCGCGACCACGACAACTGACATCAGCGCCTCGCACCGACTGGAGGCTGGGTGATATCGTCGGGTAGATATCGGAGGTGATCGCCGTGGAGCAGATCCTGATCCGCAACCTGCCGCCTGGCACCAAGGCCAAGTTGAAGGCTCGCGCTGGCCAGCATCGTCGAAACACCGAGGCTGAAGTGCGAGCCATCCTCATCGAAGCCCTGGAGCGCGAGCCCCTCACCCTGGTCGACCTTCTCAGCACCGACGAGGGCGCAGACATCGACTTCGAGCCCGGCCGCCTCGGCCTCACGGCCCGCCTGCCCAAGCTGTGAGGTACCTGCTCGACACGAATGTGGTCTCGGCCTTGCGGGTGCGCGGACGCAATCCGGCAGTCGAAGCCTGGGCTGCGTCCGTCGCCATCGACGACCAGTTCGTCACCGCGACCACGGTTGCCGAGATCGAACGTGGTGTGGCCGCCTTGGAGCGGTCCGACACCCAACAAGGAGTGGTGCTCCGCCGCTGGTTCACCGATCGAGTGCTGCCCGCCTTCGCTGGTCGCGTCCTGCCGTTCGATCTGGCTGCAGCACGCGTCCTGGCGACCTACCGAGTTCCCGAGCAAGCCCCGCTTGACGATGCCCTCATCGCTGCCGTCGCACAAGCGAACGAGCTCGTGGTCGCGACCCGCAACACCAAGCACTTCGAGCCTCTCGGGGTACAACTCGTCGACCCGTGGGACACCTGAGGTCGGCCCGCGTGGCCAGCCGCCGGCTGTTCGACGGCACCCGAAGCGCTATTTCGGCCGCGGCCGGAACCCCGAGCACATGATGCGCAGGTACGACAGCCGTCCGTCGGCCACCCGGTAGTAGGCCTGCTGCTCCGCCACCTGTGGCCCGGCGTCATTGAGCAGCTGGAACCGGTAGGCGACGCGAGCGACGTCGGCGACGTCCTCCCCGTGCTCGACGCTGGTCACCTCCTCGATCCGGTCGGTGTCCTCGAACCAGTGGTCGAGAAGGACACCGACGACCTGGGCGGGGTCGCTGGCCTCCCACGACCGTCCGGGCGTGAGCCCACGGAAGTCGACGTCGGGGGCGAGCAGGGCTGCGAGCGCAGCCCGGTCGTGTGAGGCGATCGCGTCGACGAACCGCGCAGCGAGGTCCTGGCTCATGCGTGACTCCCGTCGGTAGCGGCTGCACCCAGGATGGACCCCGGCACACCCCGAGCGCATCCTCACGCCAGCGTGAACTCCACCTTCCGCGACTCCACATCGGCCACCGCCAGCCGCACTCGCACGTCGGTGCCCAGCGGCAGCTCCCGCTCGCCCGAGACCCGGGCCTCGATGGCCGGCTCCGAGACGGTCACGGTGCCGCGGCGGGGGTCCTTGTCGTTGACGTCGACGACGACCGCGTCGAAGGTGTCACCGATCCGGTCCCGCAGGACACCCGCCTCGACCAGGTCGACGATCGCGTTCTCGTAGGCGTTGGCGCGCCGGCCCGACTCGGCGAGGGTGGCCGGCAGTCCGGGCAGCGCCGCACGCACCCACTCGGGCACCTCCCCACCGGCACACAGCGCCAGACAGACCTCGGCGGCGTACCGGTCTCCGAGCCGGCGCAGCGGCGCCGTGACGTGGGCGTACTCGGAGGCCAGCGCGGCGTGCTGCGGCTCGGCCGGCATCTCGCCGTCGAACGCGGCGTACCCGCTGCCGCGCAGCAACCGAGTGCTGGCCACCAGCATCGCCGCGTGCTCGGCCCGCGAAGGGTCCAGCGAGCGGATGAAGTCGGGATAGAGCAGCTCGGCCGGCCAGTCCAGGCCGAGGGCGCGAGCCGTGCGGTGCAGTCGCTGGACGTCGCGCGGGTCGGGGGTGGGCAGCGTGCGCAGCAGCCCGACGCGGGCGTAGACCATCAGCGAGGCCGCCGCGAACCCGGTGAGCAGCGACATCTGCGCGTTCCACTCCTCCACCGGCAGCAGCTCGCGGAAGCGCAGCCGCCAGCGGTCGCCCGAGGCCTCGATCTCCTGCTCGGGCAGCGGCAGCGACACCCCGCCGCGCTCGGCCTCCCGTGCCAGCCGCAGCCGGCCGAGCTCGGCGAGCAGCATCAGCGACTCCTCCGCATGGCCGCCGTCGATGGCGCGCTGCGCGGCCTCGTAGTCGAGCTGGGCCCGCGAACGCACCATGGCCCGCTCCACGCGGACGTCGGTGCGGCTGCCGTCGGCGTCGGTCTCGATGGTCCACAGCACCGCCGGCCGGTCCACGCCCGGCAGCAGCGAGGCGGCGTCCTCGGAGATCGGCTTCGGGTGCAGCGGCACCTTCGAGTCGGCCCCGTAGAGCGTCTCCCCGCGCCGGTTCGCCTCCAGGTCGACCGGGTCGCCGGCGGTGAGGAACGCGGCGACGTCGGCGATCGCGTAGTGCAGCACGTAGCCGCTGCCCCGCCGCTCCAGGTGCAGCGCCTGGTCGAGGTCGCGAGCACCGGGCGGGTCGATGGTCACGAACGGCAGCTCGGTGCGGTCCAGCGTCGGGACGCGCGGTGCCGCTGCCGCCGCTGCGGCCGCCGCCTCGACGTCGGGTGGGAAGTCGGGGGTCACCCCCAGTTCGCTGCGGATCCGGGTGACACCCTCGCGCAGGGCGTGGGCGGCGACGCCGTCGTCGACGCTGCGGAGACGGACCACACGACTGCTCGGCATGACCCGACCCTAACGAGGCGGGGTCAAGGCGAACGTGCACGAGGTGCTCCCTAGGCTTGACCCTCGTGCTGATCCTGCTGCCGCCCAGCGAGGGGAAGGCCGAGCCCCGCCGCGGCGCGCCCCTCGATCTCGCCGGCCTGAGCTTCCCCACCCTGACCGAGGCCCGTGAGGCGCTCCTCGACGAGTTGACCGCGCTGTGCCGCGACGACGCCGAGAAGGCCGCGGAGGTCCTCGACCTGGGCCGCACCCAGCTCGACCTGGTCGCCCGCAACGCCGACCTGCGCACCGCCCCCACCGCACGCGCGGACCGCGTCTACACCGGTGTGCTGTACGACGCCCTCGACGTCGCCACCCTCTCGCCCGCGGCCAAGCGCCGGGCCGGCTCCCGGGTCGCCGTGGCCAGCGCCCTGTTCGGCCTGGTCCGGCCCGCCGACCGGATCCCCGCCTACCGCCTCTCCGGCGGCACGGCGCTGCCCGCCGGCGGCCCGGTGGCCGGCGTGTGGCGCGAACACCTCGGACCGGCGGTCACCGACGCGCTCGGCGGCGGGCTGCTGGTCGACCTGCGCTCCACGGCGTACGCCGCGTTCTGGCGGCCGCCGGCCGAGCTCGCACCGCGGGTGGCGACGGTCCGGGTGCTGCACTGGCACGACGGCAGGCGCAAGGTGGTCAGCCACTTCAACAAGGCCACGAAGGGCCGCATCGTGCGGGCCCTGCTCGAGGACGGCCGGGCCCCGCGCACTCCGGCAGCCCTCGCCGACGCCCTGCGCGACCTGGGCTGGCTGGTCGAGGTCGGCACCGCCACCCCGAAGGGCACCCAGCTCGACGTGGTGGTCACCGCCCTCTGACCGGGCTCAGGACGGTCTCCGTGCTGTTGGGCTTGATCATCGCGCAGCGCAGGGAGCCGTCCACGCCGGGCAGCCCGGCCTCGTCCGCGATCGTCCGGGCCAGCTCCGACCCGATCTCCTCGTCGGCGAGCTCGCGGTAGCCGAGCCGGCGGTAGTAGGGCCCGTTCCACGGGATGTCCCGGAAGGTCGTGAGCGTCGTGGCTGGGCGGCCTGCGGCGCGACCCCAGGCCTCCACGAGCTCGATCAGGGCCTGCCCGATGCGTCGACCGGCGAACTCGGTGGCCACCGACACCTGGGCCACGTGCGCGTTCTGGTCGATCACCTCGGCGATGACGTAGCCCGCGACCTGCGCGCCGACCTGCGCCACCCACACCCGCTCGCCGTGGATCGCCTCGAGCAGCTCGCGGCGGTCCGGCACGTCGCCGGCCATCTCCGACATGCCGACGCTGTGGAACAGCCGCCCGGCCTCGACCTCCACCTCGACGAGGCGTTCCAGGTCCTCCTCGGTGGCCGGGCGAAGAGCGGGGACGTTCACGACGGACAGACTCCCACGGCCCGTCGGTCCGGCTACCAGGTGTCGACCGACCGCCCGCTCCCCCGCAACCGCCCCTCTCGCTCCGCCGCGGCCAGCACCCGGGCCACGACGGAGCGGGTCTCGGCCGGGTCGATGACGTCGTCGATCTCGAAGTAGCGGGCCACGTTGAGCGCGGACGACTGCGCCTGGGCGAAGGCCGTGAGCTCGCGCACCTGTCGCTCCCGCTCCTCGTCGTCCTCGATCGCCTCGAGCTCGGCCCGCATCGAGAGACGCACCGCGCCCTCGAGCCCCATCGCACCGAGGTGGGCGCCCGGCCAGGCCAGCGTCATCAGCGGCTCGTGGGTACTGCCGCCGAGCATCGCCTGGGCGCCGAGCCCGTAGCCGCGGCGGAGCACCACCCCCACCAGCGGCACCGTCAGCTGCGCGCCGGCGACGAGCAGCCGCGCGGTGTGGCGCACCATGCCGGTGCGCTCGGCGTCCGGCCCCACCATCATGCCGGGGGTGTCGACCAGCGACACCACCGGGAAGCCGTGGGCGTCGCACAGCTGCAGGAAGCGCGCCGCCTTGTCGCCGGCACCGGCGGTGATCGCACCGGCCATGTGCCGGGTGTCGTTCGCGATCACCCCGACCGTGCGCCCCTCCAGACGGCCCAGCGCGGTGACCAGCTCGGGCGCGAACTCCGGGCGCAGCACGGTCACGGAGTCCTCGTCGCAGAGCGTCTCCACCACCGGCACCGGGTCGTACGCCGTGCGCTCGCCCTCGGGGACCGCCTCCCGCAGCGGCGCCTGGTCGGGGACGGCCCAGTCGTCGACCGGACCGAGGAAGTAGCCCAGCAGACGACGCGCGGCCGGCACGCAGTCCTCGTCCTCCACGGCGAGGTCCACGACGCCGTTGGCGGTCATCACCCCCAACGGACCGACGTCGGGCGCGGCGACGTCGCCCAACCCGCCGCCGGCGATCATCGCCGGCCCGCCCATGCCGAGCGAGGCGCGCTCGGTGGCCACCACCAGGTCCGCGCAGCCCGCGATCACCGCGTTGCCGGCGAAGCAGTAGCCGTCGACGACCGCGATCCGCGGCACCCGCCCCGCGAGCCGGGCCCAGGCCGCGAACGTGGTGACGTCGAGCGCGGAGACCAGCGGGATGTCGGTGTCACCGGGCCGGCCACCGCCACCGGCGGCGAAGAACACCGTGGGCAGCGCCAGCCGCTCCACGACGTCGAGCAGCCGATCGGTCTTGCGGTGCCCGCGCATGCCCTGGGTGCCGGCCATCACCAGATAGTCGTAGGACAGCACCGCGCAGGCCCGGCCCCCGATCGTGGCCAGGCCGCCCACGATGCCGTCGGCGACGGTCCGGTCGAGCAGGTCGTCGGTGTCGCGCCGGTCCTCCTGGGCGGCGGTCACGAACCTGCCGTACTCCACGAAGCTGCCGGGGTCCACGAGCGCGGCGAGGTTCTCCCGGGCGGTGCGACCGCCCTTCGCGTGCAGCCGGGCCACCGCCTCGGGGCGGGCGGCGTCCTCGGTCAGCGCCCGGCGTGCGAGCACCTCCAGCAACTCGGGGCGGATCGACATGGCCCGGAGTGTAGGGCTGCTACCAGCCGGCGCCGGCGAACGCATCGCGCCCCGGCGGCAGCGCGTTGAACATCCGCATCGACGCGCGCGGCGCCGCCCCCTCCTGGTCGGGCGGGTAGAACGACAGCACGGTCACCGACGCGGGGGTCAGCTCCATGCGGAACACCGCGTCGAGCGGCGCGTCGACGGCGTGGGCGACCAGCGTCTTGATCGGGGTGACGTGGCTGACCACGACCACGGTCTCGCCGGCGTGGCGGTCCAGCACCCGCTCGAGCCCGGCGAGCACCCGCCGCTCGACCTGGCGGAACGACTCACCGCCGCCGCCGGGGGCGGCGTCGAGCGAGCCCAGCCAGGCGTCGAGCTCGTCGTGGTGGCGGTCGGCGACCTCGGAGAAGGTCAGGCCGTCCCAGTGACCGAACTCCATCTCGGCGAAGCCGGGCTCCTCGGTGAGCGGGACATCGAGGACGTCGGCGACGATCTCGGCCGACTCGCGGGTGCGCCGCACCGGCGAGGCCACCACCGCCGCGACGCGGCCGGCGATGGGAGCCAGCCAGTCGGCGGTGGTGCGCACCTGGGCCCGGCCGTCCTCGGACAGCGGAGGGTTGTCGCCACCCAGGCCGCTGGAGAAGCGCTTGGCGGCGGTGTGGGCAGTGACACCGTGGCGCACCAGGACCAGCGTGGTGGGCGCACCGGTGCCCGCCGACCATCCGCGGGACTGGCTCTGGATCGACGCCGGCTCCTCGCCCTGGGCGGCCGCCTCGGGGCTCTCGATCTCCTCGATCAGGGAGTCCTCGTCGACCACGGCGCGCACGGTGACCCCGTCGCGCTTGCCGTCGAGAGCCTCGTTGGCCAGCCGGTCGGCGTACTTGTTCCGCTCGCGCGGCACCCAGGTGTACGTCGTGCCGAACGGCGCCAGCCGGTTCGCCTCGGTCGCCAGCGGGCGCATGTCGGGGTGCTTGATCTTCCAGCGGCCCGACATCTGCTCCACGACGAGCTTGGAGTCCATCCGGACCTCGATGTCGGCCTCGGGCGCGAACCGCTCGGCCAGCCTGAGCCCGGCGATCAGACCGGAGTACTCGGCGACGTTGTTGGTCGCCCGCCCGATCGTGGTGCCCTCCTCGGCGATCACCTCACCGGTGTCGGCATCGCGCAGCAGGGCGCCGTACGCCGCGGGGCCGGGGTTGCCGCGCGAGCCGCCGTCGGCCTCGATCACGACCGAGCGGTACCGGCGCGCTTCGCTCACAGCATCGATCCGTTCACTCGCAGCTCGGCCGCACCCTCACGACCCGCGGCCGACTCACGGCCGCAGCGGCCTCGCGCTTCGCTCACAGGCCGGACTCGGGGGTGCGCACCAGGATCCGCGAGCACTCCTCGCACCGGATCACGTCGTCGGCGGGCGCGGACCGGATGCGGCTGATCTCGGCGGCGTCCAGACCCAGACGGCAGCCGCCACACTCGCGGGCCCGCAGCTCGGCGGCGCCGATGCCGCCCTTGCTCGCCCGCAGCTTGTCGTAGAGCGCGAGCAGGTCGGTGGGCAGCCCCTCGACCGACGGGCCGCGCTGGGCCTCGACGTCGAGCAGGCGGGCGTCGATGTCGGCGGTCTTCTCGTCGCGTGCGGCGGCGAGCTCGGCGAGCGCGGTGTCGGCCTCGGCCAGCTGCCGCTCCAGGTCGTCGAGGTCGCGCTGGGCGTCCTCGAGGCGGGCCATGACCTCGAGCTCGTCGTCCTCGAGCGAGCCGATCCGGCGCTCGAGTGAGACCAGCTCGTGCTGCATCCGTTCGAGGTCCTTGGGGTTGGTGATCAGTCCCTGGTCCATCCGCTGCTGGTCGCGGGTGCGCCGGGCCTTCACCTGCTCGACGTCGGCGTCGACCTTGGCCTGCTCGGCGCTGAGGTCGCCGACAACGATGCGGGCGTCACGGGCCCGGTCGTCGAGCGCACGCCGCTCCTGCTCGCGCTTGGCGATCTCGGCCAGCTCGGGAAGGTGCGTGCGCTGGTGGCGCAGCTGGTCTGCCTTGGCGTCCAGCTCCTGCAGGTCGAGCAGCTTGAGCTGGGCGGTCGGGTCGGCTTTCAGGGCGTTCTCCTCTGGGATGGTGCCGGACGGTGCGGAGGCCCGGGCCGGTTCAGGCCCGGAAGGTCCACGGGTCGGTGCACCGGGTGCTGACGCGGGTCTCCACCGTATCGCCCACCGCGCCGGCCAGTCGTGCCCGGACCAGTGGCAGCCAGGTCCACTCGGCGGCCCAGTGCGCGACGTCGACCAGCGCGGGGCCGTCCTTCTCGAGGAACTCGCCCGCCGGGTGGTGGCGCAGGTCACTGGTGACGTAGACGTCGGCGTCGGTGCGCAGCACGTCGTCGAGCAGGAAGTCGCCGGATCCGCCGCACAGCGCGACCCGGCGTACGGTCCGGTCGGGGTCGCCGGCGACGCGCACCCCGTGGGCGGTCGCGGGCAGTGCCTCGGCGACCCGGGCGGCGAAGGCCTGCAGGGTCTGCTCCTCGACCGTGCCGATCCGGCCGGCGCCGGTGGCCGGCGGAGCGGCGGGGGCGAGCTCGACGACGTCGTAGGCGGGCTCCTCGTAGGGGTGCACGCCCAGCATGGCCTCGACCACGGCGGCGCGCCGCTGCCGGGACAGCACGACCTCGACACGCACCTCGTCGACGACCTCGAGCTCGCCCACCGCGCCGATCGCCGGGTTGGCTCCCTCGAGGGGCCGGAAGCGCCCCTCCCCGGCGGCGCTGAACGAGGCCGCCGCATAGTCGCCGAGCCGGCCGGCGCCCGCGTCCGCGAGCGCGGCCCGCACCCGGTCGGCGTCGGCGGCGGGCACGAAGACGGTGAGCTTGTCGAGCTGGTCGAACGCGTGTGGCGCCAGCGGCGCGACGTCGGTCAGGCCCAGGGCCCGGGCCATCGCGTCGGAGACCCCCTCGACCGCGTGGTCGGCGTTGGTGTGCGCGGTGAGCAGCGCGCAGCCGGCGGCGACGAGCGTGGCGAGGGTGCGCCCCTTGGGGGTGGTCGCGGGGAACCCGTGCACGGGCTTGAGGAACAGCGGGTGGTGGACCACGAGCAGGTCGGCGCCCCACTCGGCGGCCTCCCGGGCGACCTCGATCGTCGGGTCGACCGCGAACATCACCCTGCGCACCGGTGCCTGCGGGTCGCCGCAGACCAGCCCGGGCGCGTCCCAGGCGTCCGCGGTGCGGGGTGGGTACCACGCGTCGAGCAGGCCGACGATCTCCTTCAAGGTGGGCATGACCACAGGCTAGGACCCCCTGCAGGTGTGGAGGACGGCCACGTGCCGAGTGCGTCCGGTCGTAGGCTGCCCTCCATGTCCGTCGTGAAGATCAACGCCATCACTGTCCCGGCCGATGCCCACGAGGAGCTCGAGCGGCGCTTCGCACACCGGGCCCACACGATCGACGCCTCGCCCGGCTTCCTGGGCTTCCAGCTGCTGCGGCCCACCCAGGGGGAGGAGCGCTACTTCGTGGTCACCCAGTGGGCCGACGAGGAGTCCTTCCTCGCCTGGCGCGACGGCGACGCCCGGGCCGCCCACGCCGGCGAGCGGGCCAAGCCGGTGGCGACCGGGGCCGACCTGCTCGAGTTCGAGGTGGTCCTCGACGTCAAGCCCGGCCAGGAGTAGCCGGACTAGCCGGGGTCAGCCGGCCGTCGACCATCTCGCAGACCCGGTCGCAGTGGTGCAGCACGTCGTGGTCGTGGGTGACCATGACGGTCGCCACCTTGTGCTCGTGGGTCTCGCGGACCAGCAGCGCGACCACCTCCTGGCTGCGCTGCCGGTCCAGGGCCGCGGTCGGCTCGTCGACCAGCAGCAGCCGGGGATGGGTCGCCAGCGCCCGGGCGATCCCGATCCGCTGACGCTCCCCGCCGGAGAGCTGGTGGGGCCGCCGGTCGGCCTTGTGGTCCATGCCGACCTCGGCCAGCAGCGCGTGCGGGTCGCGTTCGGGGCGCTCGCTCGCCGAGGACGACCTGCGCGCGAAGCGGGTCGGCAGCCGCAGCTGGTCCGCGGCGGTGAGCGCCGGCAGCAGGTTGCCGGACTGGAACACGAAGCCGATCAGCTCGCGCCGCAGGCGGGCGCGCGTGCGCCGGTTCGCCTCGACCAGGTCGTGGCCGCCGACGCGGACCGTGCCCGAGGTGGGCACGGTGAGGCCGCCGGCGACGGCGAGCAGGCTGGACTTGCCCGAGCCGGAGGGGCCCACCACGGCGACGAGCTCGCCGGGCTCCACGCGCAGCGAGACGTCGTCGAGCGCCCGGACGGTGTCGTCGCCGTCGCCGAGCTGGAGGGTCACGCCCTCCAGCAGCAGGCCGGCCTCACCGGTCGTGGTCTCGGGGGCGGAGCTGCTCATCGGTGGCCTCCCAGCGCGGTCAGCGGGTCGATGCGGGCGACACGGAGGGCGGCGACGGCGGAGCCGGCCAGGCCGAGCACCACCAGGAGCACCGCGGCGAGCGTGATCGCTCCGGTGTCGAGTGCGAACGGCATCGGAGTCGACCCGATCAGCGCCCCCGCTCCGACGCCGATGCCGACCCCCACGCCGGTGGCGAGAACCAGCAGCACCAGCGACTGGGCGAGGCTGTCGCGCAGCAGGTAGCCGGTGGGTGCCCCCATCGCCCGCAGCACGGCCAGCTCGTGGCTGCGCTGGATCGTCCAGACGGTGAAGAAGGCACCGACGACCAGGGCCCCGATCGCGTAGAGGAAGACCTGGATCAGCAGCAGGGTCGAGGTCTCGGCGGTGTAGCCCGGCGAGGCACCGAACGACTCCTCGAGCGCGAGCGACTCGGTGCCGGCGGCGCGGTCCGCGGCCGCCAGGTCGGCGGAGTCCGCGGCCCGGACCGCGACGGCGGTCACCTCCCGGTAGGTGCGCTCGGGCAGGTCGCCGGCCGCGACGTCGTCAGGCGAGGCACCGACCTTCACCTCCTGCCAGGTGCGCAGCGGCACGTAGGCGACGTCGACGTGGCCGAAGGTGTGCTGCCCCTCGAGCACGCCGACCACGGTCAGCTCGGTGCCGACCTGGGCCAGGGTCAGGGTGTCGCCGATCTCGATGCCCTCGTCGGTGGCGGTCTCGCTGACGACCACGCCGGTCGGCGCGTCGCCGAGCGGCTCGCCCTCGGTCGGCTCGGGCGCCATGAACGAGTCGCTCTCCACACCGAAGAGCGCCAGGTCGATGTCGACGCCGGCGTCGCTGCGGGCGTTGACCAGCAGGTTGCCGTACGGCGCGGCGTCCCGGACGCCGTCGACCTCGCGCCAGGCCTCGACCGCGTCGACGTCGACGACGCTGCGGGAGAAGGCCGCGTCGTGCGCGACTCCGTCGGCGAAGGCGAACGAGGTCGCCGGCACCTTCTTCAGTCCGGAGACGCCGTCGTTCACCAGGCCCACCGAGAGCCCGGACAACAGCACCATCAAGATCGCGATCAGCGCGACGACCGCACCCATGAGGGCGAAGCGGGCGCGCGCGAAGCTGAGCTCACGCAAGGCCAGGAACACGCCCCACACTCTTGCCGACAATCTGTCGGAAAACCACCCGGAGGGCTGTGGGGATCCTCACCCGGCCGGGTGAAGGCCGGCGCGGGTCAGTTCACCTGCCGCTCGCGCCCCTCCCAGTAGGGCGCCCGCAGCTTGAACTTCTGCAGCTTCCCGGTCGCGGTGCGGTCGAGCAGCTCGCGGAACTCCACCGACGTCGGCGCCTTGTAGTGGGCGACGCGGTCCTTGCACCACCGGATCAGGTCGGCCTCGGTGACCGTCGAGCCCTCGGCCACCACCACCAGCGCCTTGATCGTCTCGCCCCACTTCTCGTCGGGCACCCCGATCACCGCCACCTCCGCGACGTCGGGGTGGGAGAACAGCGCGTCCTCGACCTCGATCGAGGACACGTTCTCGCCGCCGGTGATGATCACGTCCTTCTTGCGGTCCTGGATCGTCAGGTAGCCGTCGTCGCCGATCTCGCCCCCGTCGCCGGTGTGGAACCAGCCGCCCTCCAGCGCGCGCTCGGTCTCCTCCGGCTGCTCCCAGTAGCCCTCGAGCACCACGTTGGAGCGGGCCAGCACCTCGCCCTTGGGGTCGATGCTCAACCGGCAGCCGAGCGCCGGGGCACCGGCGCGCACCAGCTTGGCGGCGCGCTCCTCGGCGGCGAGGTCGTCCCACTCCGCGCGGGTGCGGTTGATGGTGAGCAGCGGCGAGGTCTCGGTGAGGCCGTAGATCTGGATGAACTCCCAGCCGAGCTCCTCCTGGACCCGCACGATCGTCTTGGTCGGCGGCGGCGCCCCCGCCACGATGATCCGCACCCGGTCGCGACCGGGGATCTCGCCCTCCCACGACTGGGCCGCGTCGAGCACGGTGTTGACCACCGCTGGCGCCGCGCACATCACGGTGACGCCGTGCTCCTCGACGCGCCGGAGGATCTCGGCGCCGTCGATCTTGCGGATCACCACCTGCGGCACGCCCAGCCCGGTCATCGTGAACGGCATCCCCCAGCCGTTGGCGTGGAACATCGGCAGCGTGTGGAGGTAGACGTCGCGGTCGGTGACGCCGGCGTGCAGGCCGAAGGTCACCGCGTTGACCCAGATGTTGCGGTGGGTGATCTGCACGCCCTTGGGGCGCGCGGTCGTGCCGGAGGTGTAGTTGATGCAGGCGGTCGCGGCCTCGTCGGGCTCCCAGGGCCGCGGCTCGACACCCTCGGCGGCGTAGATCGCGTCGTCGTCGCCGAGCACGTGCTTGAACTCCGCCTCGACGCCGGCGAGGTGGTCGGCGACCTCGGGGTCGACCAGCAGCATCCGGGCGCCCGAGTGGCCCACGATGTAGCGGACCTCCTCGGGGCTGAGCCGGAAGTTCACCGGCACCAGCACCCGGCCCGACCCGGCCACCCCGAAGAACGCCGTCAGCAGCCGGGCGCTGTTGTGGCTCACGATCGCGACCCGGTCACCCACCCCGATCCCGAGCTCGTCGAGCTTCGCCGCCTGCCGACGGGCCAGCGCCGCGATCTCGGCGTACGTCAGGGTGCCCAGCGACGGCGCCGGCTGCTGGGGCTCGTCGACGACGCCGGTGCGGTCGGGATAGACCGCGACCGCACGGTCGATGAAGTCGGAGATGCTGAACGGGACGAACATCGGGCCTCCTGGTGAGCTTCCCCGCAGCCGGGACGGCAGGTGTGTGACTCGCGCCACTGTAGTGAGCCTCGCCGGCCGGCTCGACCGCTCGCGACCGGCTCCGGCCACTCGGGTCGGCGAACCGCCGCCGATGCGCGCCGAGCGGTAGGCGGCCTGCGCCCGGCGGCCCGCGGCACCGGGTTTCGGCGTCCACCATCCGGGAGACCGGTCCGCCGACCCGTCACAGATTCCCGCAAACACGCCGTGTCGCGGTGAACGATCGACGGGTCGGCACCGCGACTCCGAGGAGAGACATGACCGACCAGCGCCCCGAGACCACCGACCCGCAGGCCCAGCACCCCCAGCCCGACACCGAGGGCGAGGACCTGCCCCGGCCGGGGAAGGAAGGGTCGGTCACCGCGCGGATGGACGAGGAGCCCGACCACGGCGAGGACTCCTACGTCGGCACCGGCAAGCTGGCCGACCGGGTCGCGCTGATCACCGGCGGCGACTCCGGCATCGGTCGCGCGGTCGCGCTGGCCTACGCCCGCGAGGGTGCCGACGTGGTGCTGACCTATCTCGAGAGCGAGCAGGAGGACGGCGAGCGCACCGCCGCGCTGGTCCGAGACGCCGGCCGCCGCGCCGTCCTCGTGCCGGGCGACCTCACCTCGGAGGACTTCTGCCAGGAGCTGGTCGACCGCACCGTCGAGGAGTTCGGCCGCATCGACATCCTGGTCAACAACGCGGCCTACCAGATGGCGCAGCCGGGCGGCATCGCCGACATCACCACCGAGCAGTTCGACCGGGTGATGAGGACCAACCTCTACGCGATGTTCTGGCTGTGCAAGAAGGCCCTGCCCCACATGCGCCGGGGCGCGAGCATCATCAACACCTCCTCGGTGCAGGCCTCCTCCCCCTCGCCTCCGCTGCTCGACTACGCGGCGACCAAGGCCGGCATCGCGAACTTCACCCGCGGCTTGGCCCAGATGGTCGCCGAGGACGGCATCCGGGTGAACTCGGTGGCACCGGGACCGATCTGGACACCCCTCATCCCGGCCACCATGCCCGAGGAGAAGGTCGAGTCGTTCGGCGAGCAGACCCCGATGGGGCGGGTCGGCCAGCCCGCCGAGGTGGCCACCGCCTTCGTGTTCCTGGCCTCCGCCGAGGCCAGCTACATCACCGGGGAGGTGCTTGCGGTCACCGGCGGTCAGCCGGTCACCGTCTGACCCTGCCCCCTCTGCCCGCGACGGCGCAGATGAGAGGGCTCTCATCCGCATCTCACGCTCCCGCCACGATGCGGCAGGATCGTCGTCGTCATGAGCAACCTGTGGAAGTCCCTGCTGGCCCTGGCACTGGTGCTGCCGCTCGGCGGCTTCGTGGTGGGGTCGTTGCTGGCCTCCGCCGCCGACGACCCGGCTCCCCGCGACACCATCCAGATCGACCGGGTCTCCACCTCGCCCGGGCCGTCGGGCACGGCGACCGGCTCCCCCACCCCCCGGCCCTCGAAGACGCCCTCCCCGACGGCGCAGCGGTCCGACGACGACCACGGAGACGACGGCACGGACGACCGGGGCGACGGCATCGAGGACGTGACCCCCAGCCCCGACGACATCGACGATCACCGTGACGACGACGGCCGCGACGGGGACGACGGAGACGATGGGGACGACGACGACCGGGACGACGACCGCGATGACGGGGACGACGACGACTGAGCGCGCCCTCCACGACGACGCCCGGCCCATCCGGTCGGGCGTCTCCGTGCGCACCCGGATCACCGCGGCGGTAGCCCTGGTGGTGGCCGTCACGCTCGCGCTCGCCGGGCTGGTGGTCTATGCGATCGAGGCCCAGCGCATCGAGGAGGCGGTCACCCGCGCGGTCGACCAGGAGCTCGCCGAGTTCCGGGTGCTCAGCGACCCCGCGGGCCCGGACGGCGTCGCCGACACCCGCGACGACCCCGACCCGGCGTCGCTGCCCGGCTCGGTCCCCGGCGCCCTGCGGCTCTTCCTCAGCCGCAACGTGCCCGACGACGACGAGCTGCTGGTCGCCTGGTGGGACGGGGCGGCGAAGCTCCGCTCGCCCAGCGACCCCCTGGCCGCGAGCCCGGAGTTCGCCGCCGCCGTCGCCCCGCTGGTCGGCGAGAACGGCTCGACCACGCTGACCGGCCCGGACGGCGAGGTGCTGATCACCGTGCAGTCCGCCGACGACGGCACCACCCAGGGCGCCCTCGTGGTCGCCACCTACCTCGACGCCACTCGTGGAGAGCTCCGCGACACGATGCGCACCTACGCGATCGTCGCCGCGCTGTCGCTGCTGCTGGTGGCCGCGGTGGCCAGCTGGCTCTCGGGTCGGCTGTTGGCGCCGTTGCGCGTGCTCCGTGAGACGACCGACGAGCTCACCGACGCCGACCTGACCCGGCGCATCCCGGTGCGCGGCAACGACGACATCACCGCGCTGACCCGCACCGTCAACCGGATGCTCGACCGGATGGAGGCCTCGTTCCTGGGCCAACGGCAGTTCCTCGACGACGCCGGCCACGAGCTGAAGACCCCCCTCACCGTGCTGCGCGGCCATCTCGAACTGCTCGACACCGGCAGCCCCGCCGAGGTCGCCGAGACCAAGGCGCTGCTGCTCGACGAGGTCGACCGCATGTCGCGGCTGGTCGGCGACCTGATCCTGCTGGCCAAGAGCGACCGGCCCGACTTCGTGACGCCCGCGCCGGTCGACGTCGGCGAGCTCACCAAGGGCGTGCTGGCCAAGGCCCGCGGCCTGGGCGACCGCGACTGGCGGCTCGACGGCACCGCCGAGATCGTCGCCAAGATGGACGAGCAGCGGATCACCCAGGCGCTGCTCCAGCTCGCCGACAACGCCGTCAAGCACACCGATCCCGGCTCCGTCGTGGCCGTGGGGTCGGCGTCCGACGCCGGCTCCGTGCGGTTGTGGGTCCGAGACACCGGAGCGGGCGTCCCCCCGGCGGACCGCGACCACGTCTTCGAACGTTTCGGCCGCAGCCAGGTGCGCCCCACCGACGAAGGCTTCGGCCTCGGCCTGTCGATCGTCCGCGCGATCGCGGTGGCCCACGGCGGTAGCGTCACCATCGAGGACGCCGAGCCGCACGGCGCCAGGTTCGTGCTCACCCTGCCCGCTCCGGACCGGCGTCCGCCGCCGCACGAGGAGGAATCGTGGCCCGCATCCTGATCGTCGAGGACGAGGCGCGCATCGCCTCGTTCGTCGCCAAGGGGCTGCGCGCCGACGGCCACCTCGTCACCGTCGAGGCCGACGGGCAGCGGGGCCTGGACGCCGCGCTGAGCGGCGACCACGACCTGGTGGTGCTCGACATCGGGCTGCCCACGCTCGACGGGTTCGAGGTGCTCGACCAGCTGCGATCGCAGGGCTCCCGAGTGCCGGTCATCGTGCTCACCGCCCGCGACTCGGTCACCGACACCGTGTCCGCGCTCGAGGGTGGCGCCGACGACTACATGCCCAAGCCGTTCCGGTTCGCCGAGCTCCAGGCCCGCATCCGGCTGCGCCTGCGCCACGGGCAGGCCGAGACGGCCGCCGGCACCCCCGACGCGCTGGACGCCGGCGCGATCCACCTCGACCTGCGCACCCGTCGGGCCAGGGTGGCCGGCCGCGAGGTCGACCTGTCGGCCCGCGAGTTCGCGCTGGCCGAGATGTTCATGCTCAACCCGGGCCAGGTGCTCTCCCGGGAGCAGCTGCTCGACCAGGTGTGGGGCTTCGACTTCGACCCCGGTTCGAACGTGGTCGACGTCTACGTCGGCTACCTCCGCAAGAAGTTCGGGGCCTCGGCGATCACCACCGTCCGCGGGATGGGCTACCGGTTCACTCCCTGAATCCGCCGCCCACCGGTCCCGAGGGCCACCAGACCTGTCGTCCACGGCCGGATCGGCCTACCGTGGCGACCATGAGCACCATCCGTCGTCCCGTCCGCGCAGCGCGCCGGGCCGCGGCACTCACGGCCGCCACCTCCGCGCTGCTGCTCGCCTCGGCCGGCCTCGCCTCGGCCGAGAAGATCGTCGTCGCCGACGACAACGAGTCCGAGTCCGCCGCCGACGTCAGCCGGATCCTGGTCAACCACCGCGCCAACCCCGACGCCGCGTCGAAGGGCCGCATCGTGGTGCGGGTGCGCGCCGGGGAGGTGGACTACGGCGACCGGTTCAACCTGTGGCTGGACCGGCCCGGCGACCGCCGCGGCGTCTGGTACGCCGCCTCGATGATCCCCGACGCCGGCTACGAGCCCGTCCAACGGGTACGCGGCTGGCGAACGGCCGGCAAGGACGCCTGCGCGCGGTGGGAGGCCAGGCTCAGCGCCGGCCCCGACCAGGTGGCCCTGTTCTCGATTCCACGCACCTGCCTGGGCGAGCCCGGCAAGGTGCGGGTCGCGTTGCGGGTCACCTACAGCCCCGGCGTGGACGCCTACCGTGACTGGGTGCCGGACACCAAGACGTTCACCGACTGGGTGACGGCCTCCTGATCCGGGTGCGTCACCGCACCTTGAAGCCACCCAGCCGCGCACGCGGCTGGCGGGCCAGCACCGGCTCGAGGGCCTCGGCGAACTCGGCCGGCAGCGGCCGGTTGCCCGGGACCTTGTCGAGCCCTGCGACGACGATCTTCGCCACCTCGGCCGGCACCCGGTCCGGCAGCTCGTAGGGCTCCTCGACCAGCTGCGGATAGCGACGACGCACGTCGTCGGAGTCCAGGTCGCCCTCGTCGAAGGGCCGGTAGCCGGCCACCGCCTCGAAGAGCGTCGCCGCGAGGCCCCACACGTCGCTGGCGTGCCCGGGCACCCCGGTCTCCGGCGGCAGGCACTGCTCCGGGGAGAGGTAGGCATCGGTGCCGATCGGTGACGTGAGCGCCTCGGCAGCCGCGAGCGGCCGCGCGACCGAGAGGTCGATCAGCCGGGCCGGTGCGGCCATGATCACGTTGCTGGGCTTGATGTCCAGGTGCACCCATCCCACCTGCCGCAGGTAGTGCAGCGCCGCGGCCACCTCGATCGCCAGCGGGAGGTACTGCTGCTCCTGGAGCGGGCCGTGGCGCCGGAGCAGGGTCGAGAGCCGAGGGCCGTCGATCTGCTCCAGCACCACGTGCGGCCGCTCACCGTCCAGCCGGTGCCGCAGGCCCCGGACGACGACCGGGTGGTTAACCGTGGCGAGCGCCTCGACCTCGCGGCGCAGCCCGCGCAGGCTCGCGGGGTCGTCGACGAGGCCGGGGCGGAGCACCTTCACCACCACCGGCAGGTAGGTGATCTCGTCGAAGGCGAGCACCGCCTCGTACGACGAGCCACCGCCCAGGACCTTCACGGCGGTGAGGTCGGCGGTGATCTGGTCGCCCTCGCGGAAGTGCCAGCTGTTCTCGCTCATCGCTGCGTCCTCGCCTCGGTCGTCTCGGGTCGCGGGTCAGCGCCGGGTGTCGTTGCGGGACTTGTCGTTGGTCGAGTTCTTCGACCAGTCCCGGGTGCGGTCGCCGCCGTCGCGGGTGAAGTCCTTGGTCAGGTCTCCGCGGCTGCGGTCCCGGTCGCGGCTGACCGCGGTGACCCGGCTGTTGGTGTTGTCGGCGCGCGAACGGCTGTCGCCGGTGCCCGTGTTGGTGTTGGTGTTGCCGGTGTCGTCGTCGTCATCGTCGTCGACGGTGGTGACGACATCGGCGGTGTCGTCGTCGCGCTTGAGCACGACGTCGGAGCGGTCGGGCCCCTCCTCGGCCAGCGCGCTCGGCGCGGTGAACGCGATCAGGCCGGTGGCGACCAGCCCGGCCAGACCGAGCGTGCCGGTGGTGATCACCTTCGTGTTCAGGGTGCTCATGGTGTGCCTCTCCGTTTCGTCTCCGGGTGGTGGGGCCGTGGCCCCGGCGTCCCCTACGACGACGACAGTGCCGCCCTCCCGTGAACGGTCCATGAGCCGCGGATGAGAGGCCTCTCATCGACCCTTACCCTGGTGTCGCCCGTCCCGCCCACCTCTGGAGCCCACGATCGTCCGCAGCGCGAGCTGGCCCGACCGACCGACGCCCCTGTTCGTGTGGGGGCGCGCGGCCGTGCTCGGTTGCGCCGTGCTCACGACCGGAGCGGTGTCACACGTGGCTGCCGGCGGTCGACTGCCCGGGGCGATGGCGATGCTGGCGCTGTTCGGCGTGGCCACGCTGGCGGGGGCTCGCTTCCTGCACCGCGCGGCCTCCGCGCTGCGGGTGACGGTGCTGGTCGTCTCCGGCCAGACGCTGGTGCACCTGGCGCTGTCCGGGCTGGCCGGCCACCGCGGTGACCCTGCCGCTGCGCCCGCAGCCGCCGGCACGGCCCGCCCCGACGTCCACGCGATCGCGGCCACCACCGACGCCGACGGTCACCGGGTCGGCTCCCTCGTCGACCAGTGGGAGGCCGGGCATGCCGTTGCCACCGGCCCGCCGGCCGACCTCTCCGGGTCGCTCACCAGCTGGGCGCACCACCTGGTCGAGCACACCACGGCCCAGCCGCCGCTCATGCTGGCGGCCCACGTCGCGGGAGCCGTAGCGCTGGCGCTGTGGCTCGCCCTGGGCGAACGGGCGCTGTGGCACCTGATCCACCTCGCCGCAGCGCGCACCCGGGTGCGCGGCATCCTCACCCGGGCGTTCGCCGCCTGGTCGAGCGCACCGGTGGCACCGCGCCGGCTCGTCCGGCCGCCGCTGGCGGTGGCCCCGGCGGCAGTGACCCCCCTGCACCGGCGGCCCTGCCGCGTGGTCGTCCGGCGCGGTCCTCCGGCTCTCCTCGCGGGCTGACCACAGCCCACCGCCCCCTGCGCCGCCCCGATCCCCCGGGGACGGTGCCGGACGCACGCCCCGTCGCGGCCCCCGGCCGGGCCGGCGGCGGCGTCCCCCACCCAGAGACCCGAGGAGACCCATGTCCATCGACCACACCCACCACAGCCACCCCCCTGCGGCCGGCCCCGTGCGCGCTCGCGGCACCGGCCGCCGAGTCCGCCGAGCGGCCCGACTGCTGCCGGCGCTCGCCCTGGCCCTCACCCTGGCCGCCTGCGGCGACGACGACGGCGACGCCACCCCCGAGACCACGGCCGCCGAGACCGGAGGCATCGTGGTCCAGGACGCCTGGGTCCGGGCCACCGAGGGCAGCGAGGACCCGTCGATGACCGGCGCGTTCATGGTGCTCGAGAACGATGGCGAGGACGACGTCGACCTGGTCGGCGCCGCCTCCCCCGTCTCCGGCATGGTCGAACTGCACGAGATGGCCATGGTCGACGGCGACATGGTCATGCAGCAGGTCGACGGCGGCATCACCATCACCGCGGGCCGGGGCAAGGTGCTCGAGCCGGGCGGCTACCACGTGATGCTGATGGGCCTCACCGACCCGCTCGCCCCCGGCGACGAGGTGGAGCTGACCCTCGAGTTCTCCGACGGCTCCGAGCAGACGCTCACCGCGCCGGTCAAGGAGTTCACCGAGGAGGAGGGCCACTACCACGAGCCCGGGACCGAGGAGCACGGCCACGACGACTCCTCCGAGGAGTCGATGTCCGACAGCGGGCACGGCGACTCGTGACCGCCCGGGTCGGCCGACGGGCCCTGCTGGGCTACGCCGGCTCCGCCGCGGCGGGCGCCGCCGTCGCCGGGACGGCCGGGGCCGTCGCCTGGTCGCAGGAGCAGGATCATCCGGCCGACCCGGCCACCGGCGCCTCCCCCGCCGGCCGCAGCCACTCGCCGTACGGCGTGCACCAGCCGGGCGTGGCGGCACCGACTCCCCAGGCGGTGACCCTGGTCGCGCTGGACCTGCGATCCGGCGTCGACCGGGACGCGTTGGCGCGGCTGCTGCGGCTGTGGACCGGCGACATCGAGGCGCTCACCCAGGGGCGCGGCGCGCCCGGCGACACCACCCCGTGGCTGGCCACGGCCGGGGCCGACCTCACCGTCACGGTGGGCGTCGGTCCCGGCCCGGTGCGCGCCGGTCTGCTGCCGGGGCTCGACGGGTTCGGCGAGATCCCACCGATGCGCCACGACCGGCTCGAGGAGCGGTGGTCCGGTGGCGACCTGCTGGTCTCGGTGGGCGGACGTGACGGCACCACCGTCGGTCACGCCGTACGCCGCCTGACCGCGGACGCGGAGCCGTTCGCGCGGCTGCGCTGGCGCCAGCACGGATCCTGGAACGGGCTCGACGGCGAGCAGCGGCCGGTCACCGGTCGCAACCTGTTCGGGCAGGTCGACGGCTCCCGCAACCCGCAGCCGGGCACCGACCTGTTCGACCAGACGGTGTGGGTGCGCAGCGGAGCATGGGCCGGCGGAACCACGCTGGCGTTGCGGCGGATCCGGATGGACCTGGCCACGTGGGACGAGCTGACCCGCGACGAGCAGGAGCGCTCGACCGGCCGCGACCTGGCCGCGGGGGCACCGCTGACCGGCGGCGTGGAGTCCGACGACGTCGACCTCCTCGCCCGGGCCGACGGCCGCTTCGTGGTCGCGCGCGACGCCCACGTCCGTCGTTCCCACCCCGCGAGCAACCAGGGTCGGCGGATCTTCCGCAAGGGCGCGAACTACTCCGTCGAGGAGTGGACCGACGGGGGTCTCCGGGTCGAGTCGGGGCTGCTGTTCCAGAGCTTCCAGGCCGACCTGACCGACCAGTTCGTGCGGGTCCAGCGCACCGTCGACGAGCTCGACGCTCTCAACGAGTGGACCACCGCGATCGGATCGGCCGCCTTCGCCATCCTGCCCGGCTTCGAGAAGGGCTCCTGGCTCGGAGAGCCGCTCCTCACCTGAGCCGCACGACCCCGCCGACCGGGGAGCACGTCAGCCCCCGAGATGCTTGAGGGCCTCACGCCGCGAGAGGCCGGACAACCTGTCCCCGAGCCGATCGACCTCGGCCCGCACCCAGTCGGGGTCGGTGCGTGCATAGTCGCGCAGCGCCCAGCCGATCGCCTTGCGCAGCCAGAACGTCGGGTCCTCGGCATTGGCCTCGACCACGGCGCGCAGCAACCCGGCGTCGGTCTCGGCCTTGTCGCCGACCTGGCAGAGCACCGCGGCGCGCCGGGTCCACAGGTCCCGGTCGTCGGCCCAGCCCAGCATGACCGGCGTGACCTCGGGACGGTACGCCGCGAGCACGTCGCCGATCGGATGCGTGGCCAGCTCGTCGACCAGGTCCCACCACGCGCCGGTGACGACGAGGTGCCGCAGCAGGGGCAGCGCCTCGGGGTCGAGCCACCCGCGGGCCTGCCGGTGCCGCACCAGCTTGATCGCGGCGTACCGCTCCTCGCGGTGGGTGGCCTCCTCCCAGAGGAGGAGCACGGTGGCCTCCCACGTCGGCCGGTCAGGGGGCCGCCACGGTCCGAGGACCGGCCGCAGGGCGTCCCGGAGCTGCGGCGAGCCCAGCCCGAGGAAGGGCATCGCCGACTTCATGTAGTGCTGCTGGGCCTCGCCCCGGGCGGGGTCTGCCCGCTCGGCCAGGGCGGCGCGCAGCCGCCTCACCAGTCCGTCGTCCGCCCCACCCACGGTCCGACGCTACGCCGACCGGCGGACGCCCTCGGTCGGGGTTCCTGCCGCTGCACCGCCAGGCCGCCCCGGGAGGTGGTTGCCGTAGGGGTTCGCCTCGCACATGTCGTAGGCGTCTCCGAAGTCGGGGTCGAGCCACCCGACCTCGGGCACGTCCACGATGAGCTTGTGACACTCACTGCATCGGGCCACGGGTTGGTGGGTCAACGGTGTCTCACGCCACCAGGTCTTCACGTCTCCACCATCGGCAGGCGAAGGAGAAACCCGAGGGACTCGGCCCCGTGACGAGGGTGATGCCAGCGACACGGGGTCTCGGTGGGCGCAGAGGGGATCGAACCCCCGACCGCTGGTTTGTAAGACCAGTGCTCTACCGCTGAGCTATGCGCCCTGGCTCCGGCGGCGTGGCTCGTCGGAGGCGCGGTCAGGCTACGCGACACGTCGGGCGGGCGCGCAACCGAGGCGCGGTCGCGGGACGAGCGCCCGCGGAGATGGGTCGAGCCGCTGGCGTCTCGGGTCACCAGCGGCTCGACATGGACAAGCCTAGGCAGGGCCCGGTGAGGTCGGGAGCGGATCGGCGGATTTGGCCGATGCCGGTCCAGACCAGTCGGCGGGTTCGGCTCAGGCGAGCGCGGTCAGCTGCCGCAGGTGCTCGTCGAGGTCGCGCCCGTCGGGCATGGCGTTGTGCACCGCCCACCGGACCAGCCCCTGCTTGTCGACGACGTACGACGAGCGGCGGGCCGCCCCGGTGCGCTCGTCGAAGACGTCGTAGGCGCGGGCGACCTCGCCATGGGGCCAGAAGTCGGAGAGCAGCGGGAAGTTCAGGCCGTCGGAGTCGGCGAATGCCCGCAGCGAGAACATCGGGTCGCAGGAGATCGCCAGCACCTCGCTGTCGAAGGTCATGAACTCGGCTAGCCGGTCGCGGACACCGGACATCTCGCCGGTGCAGACCCCGGAGAACGCGTAGGGGTAGAAGAGGATCGCGACGGCCTTGCGCCCCCGGAAGTCGGACAGCGTCACGTCCTGGCCGAACTGGTCGCGGAGCGTGAAGTCCGGCGCCGGGCCGCCGATCGTGAGGCCGGTCATCGGCCCGAGGTGGGATGCGGCTGCTGCATGCCCGTCATCCTCGCACCTGCCGCCGACGTCACCGACTCCCGCCCCGGTCGCCCGGCTCGTCCTGCTCGTCGTGCTCGCCGTGGGTGAGCAGCTCGCGCTTGAGCACCTTGCCGGTGGCGTTGCGCGGCAGCTCGGGCAGGAACACGATCTCGCGCGGGACCTTGTAGCGGGCCAGGTTCTGCTTGACCCAGTCCTTGAGGTCCTCCTCGGAGCAGGAGGCGCCGTCGTCGAGCACGACGAAGGCGCGCAGCCGCTTGCCGTAGCCGGGGTCGTCCACGCCGACCGCGGCCACGTCGTGCACCGCCCGGTGGCGGGCGAGGCAGTCCTCGACCTCCTTGGGGAAGACGTTCTCGCCCCCGGAGACGATCATCTCGTCGTCGCGGCCCTCGACGTAGAGCCGTCCGTCGTCGCCGAACCGACCGACGTCGCCGGTCGACATGAGCCCGTCGACGATGTCCTTGTGGCCGCCGCCGGTGTAGCCCTCGAACAGCAGTCCGTTGCCGACGAAGATCCGCCCCGACTCACCGACCGGGAGCTCCTGGCCGTCGGCGTCGAGGATCTTCACGACGGTGGCGTACGGCGGCTTGCCGGCGGAGCCGGGCGCCGCCCGGAGGTCCTCGGGGGTGGCGATGGAGGCCCAGGCGACCTCGGTGGACCCGTAGATGTTGTAGAGGTTGTCCCCGAAGTGGTCCATCCAGGAGAGCGCGAGATCGCCGGGCAGCGCCGACCCGGACGAGGCCACCACCTGCACCCGGGTCAGGTCGTGACGCGCGAGCCGCTCCTCCGGCAGCGCCATGATCCGCTGCAGCATCACCGGGATCACCACCAGGGAGTCGCAGCGTTCGCTCTCGAGGACGTCGAGGCAGTCCTCGGGGTCGAACCTGCGGCGCAGCACCAGCGTCGAGCCGAGCAGCATGGCCAGCGCCATGTGGGCGAAGCCCCAGGTGTGGAACAGCGGCGCGGCCACGTGGGTGCGCCAGCCGTGGCGCAGCGGCATCCGCGAGAGCAGCGCGACGGCGGCGTCGATGCCCGCCTCGGCCCGAGGCGCCCCCTTGGGGGTGCCCGTGGTCCCCGAGGTCAAGATGATGATCCGGCCGTGCCGGTCCGGTGGGTCGAGGTCGGCGTCGGAGCGGCCCTGGACGAGCTCCTCGACCGTGAGTGTGCCCGAGTGGTGCGAGCCCGAGGCGTCCTGCTCCTCGGTCCACGCGAGCACCCGCTGGGGCGACTCGGCGTCGGCGAGCAGCTCGGTGAACTCCTCGTCGTGGATCACCACCTGCGGCTGCTCCCGCTCGAGGACGTCGACCAGCTGCGGACCGGCGAACGCGGTGTTGAGGTAGAGCAGGTCGGCGCCGAGCTTGGTCGCGGCGATGGACGCCTCGACGAAGCCCCGGTGGTTGCGGCACATCAGCGCGACTCCGTCGCCCTCGCCCACGCCCAGCTCGGCGAGGGCGCGGGCCAGGGCGTTGCTCCGCCGGTGCAGGTCACCGAAGGTGACCGAGCCGCGCTCGTCGACCACTCCGGGACGGTCGGGGAAGCGCAGCGCGAGGGAGGCGAAGCCTCCCGCGGGGCCGGTCCCCCAGGTCCTGAGGGTGCGGGCCAGTCCGGCCAGCACCCGCGGGGAGTAGGGCCGGATGACGCCGGCGGTGCCGAGCACCTTCAGGCCGGTGCCCGCGGCACCGGCGCGCAGGCGCAGTCTGTCGAGGACGTGTTGGTCGGCCACGGCGGTCCTGATCGTCGGAGCGGATGTCGGGCAGCGGGTCTCGGCTCAGGCGGGGTGCTTGGGCGCCACCAGCCGGGTGGCCGCCCAGTCCTTGCTGACCGACGCGGTGGTCGTCTGGGCGAGCCCCGCGATCGGCGCCGCCTCCGCGATGTCGGCCGGGTCCACGGCGTTGGGCCGGCCCACGCGCGGCGTGAGCAGCCAGATCGCCCCGCCACCGACGAGGTCGGTGAGCGCGTCGACGAGACCGTCGACGAGGTCTCCGTCCTCGCGGCGCCACCACAGCAGCACGGTGTCGACCACGTTGCCGTAGTCGCCGTCGACCATGTCGGCGTCGATCGCCTCCTCGATGGCGACCCGCAGGTCGTCGTCGCTGTCCTGGTCCCAGCCGAGCTCCTGGACCACCACGCCCGGCTTGAGTCCCAGTCGGGCCGCTGGCCCTGTGGTCGGTCCTGTTTGGGTGGACCCACCACCCGCGGTCGCGCTCACCGATTCCTCCGATCGTCCGGGCGGCCGCCCCGATGGACGGCCGGTCGAGTGTGCAGTAGTCCAGCGGAGTCGAGCCCGCCGCGCAACCCGTGGTCGCCTGGTGAGCCCCGCTGAGGCCGCGCTGAGGCCCCGCGGTGGCCCCGCGGTGGCCCCGCCGGGGCCAGGCGAGTGGCCCGGCCAGCGCACCGTTCGGGAGGCCGGCGAGGGCCGCCGAGGGCCGGGGCGGCCGCCGCCGCCGGGGCTACCCGCAGGTAGCCCCGGCGGCGTCCGGGCCCTTCGGGCCGCGTGCAACCATGAGGGGGTGACCGAAGAGCAAACCTCCACACCGGGCAGCCGATCGGTCCCGTCCGTGATCCACGAGGGACTGCCGACCCAGCTCCCCGACATCGACCCGGACGAGACCCACGACTGGCTCGACTCCTTCGACTCGCTGATCAGCGAGCGCGGCCGCGAACGCGCCCGCTACGTGATGCTGCGGCTGCTCGAACGCGCGCGTGAGGCCTCCGTGGGCGTCCCGGCGCTGCGCAGCACCGACTACATCAACACGATCCCGCCGGAGCGCGAGCCGTGGTTCCCCGGCGACGAGGAGACCGAGCGGCGGATCCGCGCCTTCATCCGCTGGAACGCGGCGGTGATGGTCTCCAGCGCGAACCGCAAGGGCCTCGAGGTCGGCGGGCACATCGCCACCTACCAGTCCTCGGCCAGCCTCTACGAGGTCGGCTTCAACCACTTCTTCCGCGGCAAGGAGCACCCCGGCGGGGGCGACCAGGTCTACATCCAGGGCCACGGCTCCCCCGGCGTCTACGCCCGCGCCTTCCTCGAGGGCCGGCTGACCGAGGAGCAGCTCTACCGCTTCCGCCAGGAGGTGCAGCACGGTCCGGGCGCGGGGCTGCCGTCCTACCCGCACCCCCGGCTGATGCCGGACTTCTGGGAGTTCCCCACGGTCTCGATGGGGCTGACCTCGCTGAACTCGATCTACCAGGCGCGGTTCAACCGCTACCTGCACAACCGCGGCATCAAGGACACCGACCAGCAGCGGGTGTGGGCGTTCCTCGGCGACGGCGAGATGGGCGAGCCCGAGTCGCTGGGCGCGATCCGCACCGCCGCGCGCGAGGAGCTCGACAACCTCGTGTGGGTCGTCAACTGCAACCTGCAGCAGCTCGACGGCCCGGTGACCGGCAACGGCAAGATCATCCAGGAGCTCGAGGCCAACTTCCGCGGCGCCGGCTGGAACGTGATCAAGGTCGTCTGGGGCCGCGAGTGGGACCCGCTCCTGGCCCGCGACGTCGACGGTGTGCTGGTCAACAGCATGAACACCACGCCCGACGGCGCCTTCCAGACCTACTCGGTCGAGAGCGGCGACTACATCCGCGAGAGCTTCTTCGGGGCCGACCCGCGGCTGCGCAAGATGGTCGAGCACATGAGCGACGAGCAGATCCGCAAGCTCCCGCGCGGAGGCCACGACTATCGCAAGGTGTACGCCGCGTTCGACGCGGCGACCAAGCACGTCGGGCAGCCGACGGTGATCCTGGCCAAGACCATCAAGGGCTGGACGATCGACGCCCTCGAAGGCAAGAACGCCACCCACCAGATGAAGAAGCTGACCCCCGCGGACATCAAGAAGTTCCGTGACCGGCTCTACCTTCCGATCTCCGACCGCGACCTCGAGCGCTCCTTCGACGAGACCGGTGCGCCGCCGTTCTTCCACCCCGGCGCCGACGCTCCCGAGATCGAGTACATGCTCGAGCGCCGTCGTCAGCTCGGCGGCTCGCTGCCCAAGCGGGTGGTGCGGGCCAAGTCGCTGACGCTGCCCGGCGACGAGGCCTACAAGGAGCTCAAGCAGGGGTCGGGCAAGCACGCGATCGCCACCACGATGGCGGCCGTGCGGCTGCTCAAGGAGTGGATGCGCGACCCCAACATCGGTCAGCGGATCGTGCCGATCGCGCCCGACGAGTACCGCACCTTCGGCATGGACGCGATGTTCCCGAGCGCCAAGGTCTACAACCCGGCCGGCCAGCAGTACGAAGCGGTCGACCGGAAGTTGTTGCTCTCCTACAAGGAGTCCGCGCAGGGGCAGATGCTCCACGAGGGCATCTCCGAGGCCGGCGCGTTGGCCTCGGCGACCGCCGCCGGGTCGGCGTACGCCACCCACGGCGAGCACATGATCCCGTTCTACATCTTCTACTCGATGTTCGGCTTCCAGCGCACCGGCGACTCGATCTGGGCGATGGCCGACCAGCTGGCGCGCGGGTTCCTGATCGGTGCCACCGCGGGCCGCACGACGCTCACCGGCGAGGGGCTGCAGCACGCCGACGGCCACTCGCCGCTGCTCGCCGCGACCAACCCGGCGGTCGTGCACTACGACCCCGCGTTCGCCTACGAGGTCGGGCACGTCATGCGCTCGGGCCTGGAGCGGATGTACGGCGAGGACCCCGAGAACGTCATCTTCTACATGACCGTCTACAACGAGCCCGTGCCGCAGCCGGCCGAGCCCGAGGACGTCGACGTCGAGGGCATCCTGCGCGGCATGCACCGGGTCTCGGTCGCCGACGGCGACGGTCCCCGCGTGCAGCTGATGGCCTCCGGTGTGGGCTACCCCTGGATCGACAAGGCCCGGCAGCTGCTCGCCGACGACTGGGGCGTGCGTGCCGACACCTGGTCGGTCACCTCCTGGAACGAGCTGGCCCGCGACGCGATCGCCGCCGACGAGTGGAACCTGCTCCACCCCGGCGAGGAGCGCCGCACGGCGTACGTCACCGACAAGCTGGCCGGGGTCTCCGGACCGGTGGTGGCGGTCTCCGACTTCATGCGCGCGGTCCCGCTGCAGATCGCACCGTGGGTGCCGGCCGAGTACCGCGTGCTCGGCACCGACGGTTTCGGCTTCGCCGACACCCGGCCCGCCGCCCGGCGCTTCTTCCACGTCGACGCCGAGTCGGTGACGGTGCAGGCCCTGCAGGCGCTGGCCGACGCCGGTGAGATCGGCGCGGACGTCGTCAAGGAGGCGTTCGAGCGCTACCGGATCGACGACCCGACGGCCGTGGCCGGGGTGAAGCAGGAAGGAGGAGACGCCTGAGGGACGAAGGCGTCAACTCCTGAAGCGGGGCGGTGACCATGGTCGCCGCCCTGCTTCGCGTCCGGGGTCTCGGCAAGCTCGACCACCGGGCAAGCCCGACCACCGACGACGCGGTCCGCTGGCGCGTCCCAGGTCTCGACACGCGCGGTCACGACCTCGTCCCTCGGTCGTGCGCGCTGCTCGACCACCAACGACGCGGTCCGCTGGCGCGTCCCGCGTCAGGCGCCCTTGATCCGGCTCACGGTCGCGATCGGCCGCTCGGTGTGGCCCGCCTTGAGCAGCGCGCGGAACCGCGCCCGGCTGTAGGTCGCGGGCTCGGTCGAGCGGATGAACTCGTGCAGGATCTTCGCGAACCGGTGCGGGTGGTCCTTGTGCGGGAAGTGCCCGGCGTTCGGAATCACCTCGATCCGGGCGTTCGGGGCCAGGCGGGCGGCGTTGTTGGCGTGTCGCACCGGGATCACCGTGTCGTCGCGGCCCCAGACCACCGCCATCGGCATCTCCTGGGTGAGGTAGGCCCGGTCGGCCATCGTGACGATCTGGCCGCGCCAGTCGACGACCGCGCTCACCACGTGGCGGATCGCCGCGCGGGCGTAGGGGTCCTTGAAGGAGTCGAAGATCTCGGCGACCTCGTCGAGGTCGCGGGTGTGCTTCCACGGCGTCGCGGCGAGGGCGCGCATGCCGGCCTTGCCCAGGTGCCGCACGCCGGGCAGGGTCAGCAGGCCCATCAGCTGGTGGAAGCCGGGGGTCGTGACCGCCCGGATCGCCGGTGAGACCTCGGGGCCCAGGCCGCCTGAGCCGACGAGCACCAGGCGCTCGGTGCGCTCGGGGAACTGGTAGGCGAACTGCATCGCGACGCCACCGCCGAAGCTGTGGCCGACGACGGTGACCTTGTCGACCCCGAGCACCGTGAGCAGGTCGCGCATGCCGTTGGCGTAGCCGCCGACACTGTAGTCGGCGCGCGGCTTGGCGGAGCGCCCGTGCCCGAGCAGATCGGGCGCGATCACCGTGTAGCGCCGGGCGAGGGTGTCGATCACCGGCTCCCAGGTGGTGTGGTCGCAGCCGAGGCCGTGCAGCAGCAGCAGCACCGGCCCCTGGCCGACCTTGACGTAGGCGCGGCGGTGGCCGTGCACGGTGAGGTACTGGACCTCGTGCTGGTGACCGGTCACCGATCCCTCCCAAGGCGGTGTGGTGGCGTCCCCCGCGAGGGGACCGCGTTCGACGAGAACACGTTCCCTCTTCACCGGGCGTTCAACCGCAGTGAACGGCACAATCGCTGCCAGGGATAGGGTTTCGGGCACTTTGGCCGCATTTCGGGGCGGATCGCCCACCCCTCGGACAGCCACGGGCGTGACCACTGGTGGTCACCGCCCGAAGTCCCTCCGCCCAGACGGGCTCCCAGCGGCACCCACTAGCCTCGGGTCGTGCCCCGCCGTGCCTCGAGCCAGCCCCCGGTCGGCGGCGCCGAGGCGCTCGCCCGGTCCACCGGCGCGCTGAGCACCGCCGCCACCGCCCGGATGGAGTCCGACCTGCCCTGGTTCGGCGAGCTGAGCGCCGAGGACCGCTCCTGGGTGGGCCTGATCGTCCAGGCGGGCATCCGCGGCTTCGTCGACTGGTACCGCCGGGGCGGGGACTCCCCCACCCCGACCGGGCCGGAGCTGGCGACCTCGGTGTTCGGGGCCGCGCCGCGGGCCCTGGCCGGCGTCATCACCCTGCAGCAGACCGTGGACCTGGTGCGGCTCTCGATCGAGGTCGTCGAGAGCAACGTCGACGCCCTGCTCGATCCCGCCGACGCGCCGGCGGTGCACGCGGCCGTGCTGCGCTACGCCCGCGAGGTCGCGTTCGCCACCGCGGAGGTCTATGCCCGGGCCGCCGAGGCGCGCGGCGCGTGGGACGCACGGCTGGAGGCGCTCGTCGTCGACGCCGTCCTGCGCTCGGAGGCCGACGAGTCCGTGCTCTCGCGGGCCAGCGCGCTGGGCTGGACCGACCGGGGACGGGTGGCCGTGGTCATCGGCGGGGTGCCGGCGAGCCGGACCGAGACCGACCTCTTCGAGGAGGTACGCCGCTCGGCGAGAGCCGCGGGCCTCGATGCGCTCTGCGCGGTGCAGGGCGACCGCCTGGTGGTCCTGCTGGGTGGCGTGGACGACCCGTCGGCGGCCGCGTCCGTCGTGGTGGCCCACTTCGGCCCGGGGCCGGTGGTGGTCGGGCCGACGGCCGACGACCTGGCCCACGGGCATCGGTCGGCGCGGGCTGCGCTGTCGGGGCTGCGGGCCGCCTCCGGGTGGCCGGAGGCTCCCCGGCCGGTGCACACCGACGACCTGCTGGTCGAGCGGGTGCTCGCCGGCGACGGCCATGCCCGTCGGCAGCTCGTGGAGGAGGTCTACCTCCCCCTGGTCCGCAGCCGGGGGACCCTGGCCGAGACGCTGTCGACGTACTTCGCGTCGGGGGCCTCCCTGGAGGGGGCGGCCCGCCAGCTGTTCGTGCACCCGAACACGGTCCGATACCGGCTGCGCCAGGCCTCCGCCGCGACCGGCCTGGTGCCGAGCCACCCTCGAGACGCGCTCGCGCTCCAGCTCGCGCTGGTGCTGGGCCGTCAGTCGGGCCGTCAGGCGGGCCGCGGCAGTGGCCAAGACGACCCCGACGAGACCGACTGACAGCGGACCCTTTTGTAGGGTTCCTACAACGCCGCGCCGCCAAGTTTCGTCGGCGTCGGTGTCCGAGACCGGGGCGGGGACCCGGCAGAGTTGCCCCGTGCTCGTCATCGTCGCTCCCGGTCAGGGAGCCCAGTCGCCCGGATTCCTCGCCCCTTGGCTCGAGGACGAGGTGTTCGCGTCCCGTTTCGAGTGGCTGTCGACCGTCGCGGGCCTCGACCTGGCCCACCACGGCACGCACTCCGACGCCGAGACCATCCGCGACACCCGGATCGCCCAGCCCCTGCTGGTGGCGACCGGGCTGGTGGCGGCGCTGCACCTGTTCCCGCACCCGGGCGAGGCGTTCGCGCGGGTCGGCGCGGTCGCGGGCCACAGCGTCGGCGAGCTCACCGCGGCCGCGGGCGCTCGCGCCATCACCGCCGAGCAGGCGATGGTGCTGGTCCGCGAGCGCGGCCACGCGATGGCTGCCGCCGCCGCGGCCGTCCCGACGGGGATGACCGCCGTGCTCGGCGGCGACCGGGACCAGGTGGCCGAGGCGCTCGAGCGGCACGGCCTCACCGCCGCCAACGACAACGGCCCGGGCCAGGTCGTGGCGGCCGGCACCCGGCGCCAGCTCGAGGCGCTCGCGGCCGATCCGCCGCCGAAGGCGCGGCTGATGCCGCTCAGCGTCGCCGGTGCCTTCCACACCGAACACATGGAGCCGGCCGTCGGGCATCTGGACCGGCTGGCGCGCTCGGTCTCGGTGCACGACCCCCGCACGCGGCTGATCTCCAACCGCGACGGTCAGGTCGTCCACGACGGCCGCGAGGTGCTCCGACGCATCGTCGGCCAGATCGCCCGGCCGGTGCGGTGGGACCTCTGCCTGGAGACCATGGCCGACCTGGGCGTCACCGGCATCCTCGAGATGCCTCCCGCCGGCACCCTCACCGGCATCGCCAAGCGCGCCCTGAAGGGCGTGGAGACCTTCGCCCTGAAGACTCCCGACCAGCTCGACGAGGCGCGTGCGTTCTGCGACCGGCACGGCGAGGAGTCGCTGCTGGAGACCTCGCCCACCTGGCGGATGGTGGTCTCGCCGGCGAAGGGCACCTTCCACCTCACTCGCGACGCCGCGGACCGGGCGATGTTCGCCGCCGGCTCCTCGATCGGGGCGGTCGCGAGCCTGCGCGACCGCATCGACGTCACGGCCGCGCACGGCGGCCAGGTGGTCGAGTGGCTGGTCGAGGACGGCGACCTGGTCTCCCCCGGGCAGCCGCTCCTGCGGCTGCACCCCCAGGGCGCGGCGTGAGCGACGTCCGGCTCGCCACGGCCACCGGCGCGACCCACGCCGCGATCCTCGGGGTCGGTGCCTATCGGCCGTCCCGGGTCGTCCCCAACGCCGACCTGGTGGCGGCGATCGACTCCAGCGACGAGTGGATCCAGCAGCGCTCGGGCATCCGCGAGCGTCGCTGGGCCACCGCCGAGGAGACCGTCCAGCTGATGGCGGTGAGCGCGGCCCGGACCGCGCTCGAACGCAGCGGCCTCGACCCGCGCCAGATCGACTGTGTCGTGGTCGCGACGGTCACGCACTTCCTGCAGACCCCGGCCCTGGCCACCCTGGTCGCACACGAGCTGGGCACCGACCAGGCGGCGGCCTTCGACATCTCGGCCGCGTGCGCCGGCTTCTGCCACGGCGTCGCTCTCGCCTCCGACCTGGTCCGGGGCGGCAGCGCCGGCCACGTGCTGGTGATCGGTGTCGAGCGGCTCTCCGACATCACCGACCCCACCGACCGCGGCACCGCCTTCATCTTCGCCGACGGCGCGGGCGCCGCGGTGGTGGGCCCGAGCGAGGACCCCGGCATCGGCCCAGTGGTCTGGGGCTCCGACGGCGAGCAGTCCGAGCTGATCCGGCAGCGTGAGGACTGGCGCGACGTGCTCGCCTCCCCCGACCCGGCCATCCCACACCTGGTGATGCAGGGCAATCCGGTCTTCCGGTGGGCATCCTTCACCATGGCCAAGGTCGCCCAGCAGGCTCTCGACCGGGCCGGCATCGGCGTCGACGACCTCGACCTGTTCGTCCCGCACCAGGCGAACATGCGGATCACCGACGCGATGGCGCGCACGATGAAGCTGCCCGACCACGTGCGCATCGCCCGCGACATCGCCGAGCAGGGCAACACCAGCGCCGCCTCGATCCCGCTGGCGCTGGACCGGATGCTCGCCGACGGCGAGGCGCACTCGGGCGATCTGGCCCTGTTCATCGCCTTCGGCGCCGGCCTCTCCTACGCCGGCCAGGTGGTCCGCGTCCCCTAGTCGACGCCCACCTCGCTCGCCACCGACTGTCCCAAGCACCACCCACCACCCACGACGCCGCGACCGCGGCGCCCACCGGAAGGAACCAGCAGATGGCCACCACCGAAGAGATCCGCGCCGACCTCGCCGAGATCGTCAACGAGGTCGCCGGCATCGAGACCGACGACGTGCAGCTCGACAAGTCCTTCGTCGACGACCTCGACGTCGACTCGCTGTCGATGGTCGAGGTCGTGGTCGCGGCCGAGGAGAAGTTCGGCGTCTCCATCCCCGACGACGAGGTCAAGAACCTCAAGACCGTCGGCGACGCCGTCGCCTTCATCGAGCGCGCCCAGGCCTGACCGACGCGTGACCGGCCCCGTCGGTCCTGGCGGCACCGCCGCACCACCACCAGCAACGAGGAGCACCATGTCGAAGCGAGTCGTCGTCACCGGCCTCGGGACCACCAGTCCCGTCGGCGGTGACGTCCCCAGCACCTGGGACGCCCTGATGGCCGGGCGCTCGGGCGTCCGCTACCTGAGCGACGACTGGGCCGCCGAGATGCCGGTCAGGATCGCCGGCCGCATCGCCGTCGAGCCCAGTGAGGTGCTGGAGCGGGTCAAGGCTCGCAGACTCGACCGCAGCTCGCAGTTCGCGATGGTCGCGGCCATGGAGGCCTGGGCCGACGCCGGGCTGGTCGACGCCGACCTCGACCACGACCGGCTCGGTGTCGCAATGGCGTCGGGCATCGGCGGTGTCACGACGCTGCTCGACAACTACGACGCGCTCCGGGAGAAGGGCCCCCGGCGGGTCTCCCCGCTGGCGGTGCCGATGCTCATGCCCAACGCGCCAGCGGCGCAGATCAGCCTGTACGTCGGGGCGCGCGCGGCGGTCAACACGCCGGTCTCGGCGTGTGCGTCGGGCAACGAGGCGATCGCCCTGGCGATCGACCAGATCCGGCTCGGCCGGGCCGACGTCGTGTTGGCCGGCGGCACCGAGGCGGCGATCCACCCGCTGCCGATGGCGGCCTTCGCCAACATGATGGCGCTCTCGAAGACCGCCAGCGGCGAGGACGGTGGCGACCCCACCGCGGTCTCGCGGCCGTGGGACACCGCACGTGACGGCTTCGTCCTCGGCGAGGGTGCTGGCGTCCTGGTGCTCGAGTCCGAGGAGCACGCGCTGGCACGCGGCGCCCGCATCTATGCCTCGGTGCTGGGGGCGGGCATCACCGCCGACTCCCACGACATCGCCCAGCCCGACCCCGAGGGGCGCGGCGGCTCGCGCGCCATCCGCCGGGCGTTGGCGGAGGCCGACATCTCCCCCGGCGACATCGCGCACGTCAACGCCCACGCGACCTCGACGCCACAGGGCGACATCGCCGAAGGGCTGATGCTGCACGCGACCCTGGGCGCCCACGCCACCGACGTGGTCGTCACCAGCACCAAGTCGATGACCGGGCACCTGCTGGGCGGAGCCGGGGCGCTGGAGGCGGTCGCCACCGTGCTGGCGCTCCACCATCGGGTGTCACCGCCGACCATCAACCTCGACGATCAGGACCCCGCGGTCGACCTCGACATCGCGACCAAGCCGCGCGACCTGCGGCTGGGTGACATCGCCGCCCTCAACAACTCCTTCGGGTTCGGCGGGGCGAACGTGGCCGTCGTGTTCGCAAGCAACTGACGCACCCGGAAGGACACCGGCGACCGTGACTGCCGCAACCACCCCCAGGCCGACCAGGCTGCCCCGCGAGGAGGACCCGCGCCATCCGCTGCGCCGGCTCACCACGCTGCTCGACGAGGGCAGCCTCGAGCTGATCTCGGCGGACGACGACTCGGGCATGCTGGCCGCGATCGGCCTGGTGCACGGCACCCGGGTGGTCGCCTTCTGCTCCGATGCCACCGTCATGGGCGGCGCGATGGGCGACGCCGGCTGCCGGGTCGTCGTCGACGCCTATCACCGGGCGTTGACCGACCGGGTGCCGATCGTCGGCCTGTGGCACTCGGGCGGCGCCCGGCTCGCCGAGGGCGTCCTCTCCCTGCACGCCGTGGGCCGGATCTTCCAGACGATGACCCAGGCCTCCGGGGTGATCCCCCAGGTGTCGGTGGTGCTCGGCCCGGCCGCCGGCGGCGCGGCGTACGGCCCGGCGCTGACCGACGTCGTCGTCCTCGGGCCGGAGGGGCGCATCTTCGTGACCGGCCCCGACGTCGTCCGCTCCGTCACCGGAGAGGACGTCGACATGCTGCGGCTGGGCGGTCCTGAGCCGCACGGGCGCCGCTCGGGGGTCGTGCACGTGCTCACCGACTCCGAGCAGGAGGCTCTCGACCGCGCCCGGACCCTGGCCGCGCTCCTCGGCGACCAGGGCAGCCTGGACGCCGACGGGGTCGTCGACCGCGACCTCGCCGCGGTGCTGCCCGAGTCGCGCAAGCGCGCCTACGACGTGCACCCGCTCGTCGACTCGCTGCTCGACGACGACACCATGCTCGAGCTGCACGCCCGCTGGGCGCCCAACATCGTCACCGCTCTGGGGCGTCTCGGCGGCCGCACCGTCGGGGTGGTCGCGAACAATCCGCTGCGGCTGGGCGGCTGCCTGGACTCGCTCTCGGCCGAGAAGGCCTCCCGGTTCGTGCGGATGTGCGACGCCTTCGGGATCCCGCTGGTCGTGCTGGTCGACGTGCCCGGCTACCTGCCGGGCGTCGGGCAGGAGTGGGACGGCGTGGTCCGCCGCGGCGCGAAGCTGCTGCACGCCTTCGGCGAGTGCGTGGTCCCCCGGGTGACGCTGGTGACCCGCAAGACCTACGGTGGCGCCTACATCGCGATGAACGCCCGCTCCCTGGGCGCGACGCGGGTCTTCGCCTGGCCGGGCGCGGAGGTCGCGGTGATGGGCGCCGTGGCCGCGATCCGCGTGCTGCACCGCCGGCGGCTCGCGGAGGTCTCCCCGGAGATCCGCCCCCAGGTCGAGGCGGAGCTCGCGGCCGAGCACGAGCGGTTGGCCGGCGGCATCGAGCGAGCCGTCGAGATCGGGGTGGTGGACGAAGTGGTCTCGCCGGTCCACACGCGCAGCGCGATCGCCCGGGCACTCGCCGACGCGGTGCAGCGAGACGGGGTACGCCGCGGCGCGCACGGCAACATCCCGCTGTGAGGACGCCGCGAACGTAACGAGGCGCGGGCGGCTACGTTGGACAGGAGACGCCCGTCACACCTCGGAGGACGACTCCCATGACTCGCAGGACCTCCCGGCCCGCCCGGACCGCCCGGACCGCCGCAGCCCTGCCGGCCCTGGCGCTGGCGTGCACCGTCCTGGTCGCGGCCCCGGCCCAGGCCCACAAGGACTGGGGCCACACCCGGGCACCCGACGGCACGCTCAAGCGTGGCTGCAACTACTACCCCTACCGCTATGTCGTCGACCCTCCGCGCGACGACTGGCAGATCGAGACGTTCCTCGTCGACCCGCGCGGCCGACGGCTGGGCTCGGGCACCTTCGACTCCGACTCCGAAGCCAATCGGGGCAAGGCCCGGTGGCGGCTCTGCCGCGCGTCGACCTCGCCCGGCCGGTTCAAGATCAGGATGAAGGTGACCTGGTACGAAGTCGACGGTGAGCCGCACACCGGGTGGGTCAAGCCGTCGTACTTCCGGCTGCGTAAGCCCACCCGGTGAGCGCCGGCCGGCTCTCCGGACCGCACCCGGAGCCGACGGCGCTTACTGAAGAGGCTCAGACCACCTGGTGCAGCCAGCGCACCGGGGCGCCCTCGCCGGCGTGGCGGAACGACTCGAGCTCGTCGTCCCAAGGCTTGCCGAGCAGCTTGTCGATCTCGACGAGCAGCGTGGTGTCGCCGAGCGCGGCCTTGACCACCGCGGCCTTGAGGCGGTCCTCGGGGATCATGATGTCGCCGTGCACGCCGGTGACGGCGTGGAAGACGCCGAGCTCGGGGGTGTAGGAGTAGCGGGCGCCCTCGGTGGAGGCCGTGGGTTCCTCGGTGATCTCGAAGCGCAGGTGGTTCCACCCACGCAGCGCCGAGGCGATGGCGGCGGCGGCGCCCACCTCGCCGGTCCAGGAGAGCTCGGCGCGGTAGCTGCCGGCCTGAGCGGGCTGAGGGGTCCAGTCCATGCTCACGGCAGCACCGAGCACACCGGCGACGGCCCATTCGATGTGGGGGCACAGCGCGGATGGCGCTGAGTGGACGTAGAGAACGCCCCTCGTCGCGGTGCGGGTGGCAGTGCGTGCGGTCACTGTGACCTCCTCCTTCTTCGGCGCGAGCTACGCCTTCCCCAGCGGTCTCGTGTGAAGCGGGTGGTCATGAAGTGACAACGATGTAGTTGTGCACACCATTGTGACCGATGATGCGTCTGCGCACCAGCAGTCGACGAGAAACCCCGTCTCGTGTCGCGAGGAGCGGGCCGGATCAGCTGCCGGCCGCCGCCTGCCGCCGTGGGCCGAGCTCCATCAGCGTCGTGATCACCTCGCGCGCGATCCCGAGGCCGCCCAGATGGCTCTCCCCCGCCACCACGGTCATCGCGGCGTCGGGCAGGCGGTCCACGACATGCTGCCCATGGCGCAACGGCACGATGTGGTCGCCGTCGCCGTGCCACGCTCGCACCGGGATCGTCACGTCGGCGAGCTGGAAGCCCCAGTCCCGGGTGAACAGCACCAGGTCGTTCAGCGGCGCCAGCACCTGTAAGCGGCTGCCGTTGAGCAGGTCGTCGACGAACATCGCCTTGAAGTCGGGGTGGGCGAGCATCCGCTTGTCGCCGATCGGCTGCACCGAGGCATAGAGGTCCAGGATGCTCCCCGCGACCGGACGCACCGCCCGGATCATCTGGGTCAGCACCATGCTCACCGGGATCCGGGTGAACTCCAGGACCGGCGCGAGCCGCACGGCCAGCTGGATCGGACCGCCGTCGGTGGCGTCGGGCCCCACCGTCGGGGCGACCCCGCCCAGCACGCCGACGGCGTGCACCCGATCCGGCAGCGCGGCGCCGGCGGCGATGGCGTAGGGGCCCCCGCCCGACAGCCCGATCAGCCGCACCGTGTCGATCGCCAAGGTGTCGAGCACGATCTCGAGATCCCGGGTCCAGTCAAGGACGTGGTCATAGAGATGGGGGGTCGAGGAGCCGATGCCGGGCCGGTCGATACCGATGATGCGCAGGCCCTCCGCCTCCGCCATGGCCCGGATCTCGAGCGGGATCTGACGACGCCCACCCGGCGTGCCGTGCATCCACACGATCGCCGGCCCGGTGCGCACGCCGTACTCCGCGAAGCTGAGCCGTCGCTCGTCACGCACCGCGATGGTGCCTTCCAGGGCCGGGCGCCGGACGTTGCTCACGGACCGAAGTGTCGCACGTCACCCGACGCCTGCGCTGCCGAGCGACGACTGGTCGGGCACCGCGGTGCCCTACGATCCCCGACATGAGCCCCACCGACTCTCTGCAGCTGCGCCGGCCTCGATGGCTGCTCGCGGTCGGGGCGGGCGTGCTGGCCGCCGTGGTCGCGCTCGTCGCGTGGTGGTTCCTCACCCACCCACCGGCGCTTCCGGTGGAAGAGCAGCGGATCACCGCGACCACCGCGGTGGACCAGCCGGTCTATCTCGGCGTGTTCGGCGCTCCCGCCGACTTCGGGCGGCGTCTGGAGGTCGACGGCGTGAAGGTCCGGGCGACGAGCAGCGCGGAGGTGACCCTGGTGCCTTGGCTGTGCCAGGACGGCGCCCCCGGGGTGACGACCGATCCGGAGGCGTTCTGCTCCGCGTTGGTCGACCCGGCCGGTGCCGAGCTGGGGGCCGGCGACAGCATCGTGCTCGAGGTCCGTGCCGACCACCCCCTGGTCGTGGTGGTCGACCGGGTGCGCATCGGCTACCGCGACGGCCTCCGGGCCGCGACGCAGGAGGCGGGGGCCCCGGCGCTGGTCACGGTCGTGGGTCGGTGACCTGGCTCAGGCGTCGCCGACCCGGCGCTCCAGCGCCTCGGCCCGCTCCGCCGCGTCGGTGAGCTCGTCGGCGTCGATCGCATGCGTGCGGTGGAACCAGGCCAGCGCGTCCGTCTCGCGGCTCGCCGCTTCCAGGGTGTCCGCATAGGCGTAGCGCAGCCGGACCACCCACGGAGCCCGGCTCTTGGAGTTGAGGGGCGCGAGCTCGAGGGTGCGCAGGGCGGCGTCGAACTGGCCCAGGTCGCGTCTCGCACCCGCCTCGACGATCGTCATCTCGGCCTTGGCCTCCGGACTGAAGTTGGCCACGGACGGGCTCTTGGCCAGCTTCAGGGCCTGCTCCGGCTGGCCCAGCGCACGGTGGCAGTCGGCCATGATCGGCAGGTAGGCCGTGGCGCCGTTCATCCGCTTGGCCGCCCGCAGCTCCGAGAGCGCCTCCGCGTAGTGGCCGGCGGCATAGGCGGCCTCGCCGGCGGCCTCGCGGACGACTGCCAGCCGCGGCGCCCGGGCCCGCGCCGCGAGGGTGTGCTGGTAGGCGGTCTCGGGATCCTCGTCCACGAGCAGCCCCGCGGCGGCCAAGTGCCGCGCCACCCGGGCAGCCAGCTTCTCCGGGAGCCCCTTGAGCTGGGCCGACACCGCGCGGTCCAGCTCGCGTCCGGTGACCTCCTCCGGGAGCGGGGGCCCGTCGTAGACGGCCTGCTTCTCGGTACGCGGCGCCTGCTTGTCGGCAGGGCGCTTCCAGTCACCGGTGCGGGCGGGACGCTTGCCCTCCCCCTGCCGGCGCTCACCCTTGCCGGGGGCGCCGCCCTTCTCGCCGCGCGCGGGCTTCCCCGGGCCCCGGCCGCTCGCGCCGGGTGCGCCACGCCGCTCCCCGCTGCGGGGCGCGGACGACCGGCTCGTACTGTCCCCGTGCCGGGGACCCTGGCTGCGCCGTTGCTCGGCCACGATGTGACTCCTCTGTGGTGTTCGATGTCGCGAGGGGGGCAGCGTCCTGCACTCAGCCCACGCGAAATAGCGTAGAGGCCACCAGGAACCTGGTGGCCTCTACGGGGTGTATGTCCGGCGGCGTCCTACTCTCCCACAGCCTCTCGGTTGCAGTACCATCGGCGCTGAAAGGCTTAACTTCCGGGTTCGGGATGGGACCGGGTGTTTCCCTTTCGCTATGGCCGCCGTAACTCTTGCGACCACCCACACACACGCAAAACCGTGTGGCATGGGGAGGGGTGGTCAAGCTCGGTGTCGATTCAGTTATCGATCGTGTATTGCTTCAGTGGACGCGTGTCTTTTGGCAGGTTTTGTTGAGGGTTTGTAAGACAAGCCCTCGGCCTATTAGTACCGGTCGGCTAGGCATTACTGCTGTACACCTCCGGCCTATCAACCCAGTGTTCTACTGGGGGCCTTACCCCATCAAGTGGGTGGGAAACCTCATCTTGAAACGTGCTTCCCGCTTAGATGCATTCAGCGGTTATCACTTCCGAACGTAGCCAACCAGCCGTGCTCTTGGCAGAACAACTGGCACACCAGAGGTTCGTCCATCCCGGTCCTCTCGTACTAGGGACAGCCTTTCTCAAGTTTCCTACGCGCGCGGCGGATAGGGACCGAACTGTCTCACGACGTTCTAAACCCAGCTCGCGTGCCGCTTTAATGGGCGAACAGCCCAACCCTTGGGACCTACTCCAGCCCCAGGATGCGACGAGCCGACATCGAGGTGCCAAACCATCCCGTCGATATGGACTCTTGGGGAAGATCAGCCTGTTATCCCCGGGGTACCTTTTATCCGTTGAGCGACCACGCTTCCACATGCCGTGGCCGGATCACTAGTTCCGACTTTCGTCCCTGCTCGACATGTCTGTCTCACAGTCAAGCTCCCTTGTGCACTTACACTCAACACCTGATTGCCAACCAGGCTGAGGGAACCTTTGAGCGCCTCCGTTACATTTTAGGAGGCAACCGCCCCAGTTAAACTACCCATCAGGCACTGTCCCTGATCCGGATTACGGACCTAGGTTAGACATCTAGTACGACCAGAGTGGTATTTCAACGATGACTCCACACTCACTGGCGTGAATGCTTCACAGTCTCCCACCTATCCTACACAAGCCGAACCAAACACCAATACCAAACTATAGTAAAGGTCCCGGGGTCTTTCCGTCCTGCCGCGCGTAACGAGCATCTTTACTCGTACTGCAATTTCGCCGAGTCCATGGTTGAGACAGCGCCCAAGTCGTTACTCCATTCGTGCAGGTCGGAACTTACCCGACAAGGAATTTCGCTACCTTAGGATGGTTATAGTTACCACCGCCGTTTACTGGGGCTTAAGTTCTGAGCTTCACCCACCAAAGGTGAGCTAACCCGTCCCCTTAACCTTCCAGCACCGGGCAGGAGTCAGTCCGTATACATCGTCTTACAACTTCGCACGGACCTGTGTTTTTAGTAAACAGTCGCTTGGGCCTGGTCTCTGCGGCCATCACCGCTTCCCCACGCAAAGTGGTTCACGGATCCGGCCCCCCTTCTCCCGAAGTTACGGGGGCATTTTGCCGAGTTCCTTAACCATGGTTCACTCGATCGCCTTAGTATTCTCTACCTGATCACCTGAGTCGGTTTGGGGTACGGGCGGCGCATAGCTCGCTAGAGGTTTTTCTCGACAGCATAGGATCATCGGCTTCCCCCATATGGGGTCCCCATCACGTCTCAAGATCGTGCTCGAAGCACAGCGACCCGGATTTGCCTAGGCCACTCCCTACACGCTTAGCCGTACTCAACCATCGGTACGGTCCGACTACCTTCCTGCGTCACCCCATCGCTTGACTACTACCAGCTCGGGTCCCGCGCTCCACTACACCGCCTCACCCCGAAGGGATCGGTCATGTGCAGCTTCGGGCGGTTAGCATCACCAGCCTCGTCATGGGCGCTACTTTGCCGGTACGGGAATATCAACCCGTTGTCCATCGACTACGCCTGTCGGCCTCGCCTTAGGTCCCGACTTACCCAGGGCAGATTAGCTTGACCCTGGAACCCTTGATCATTCGGCGCAAGTGTTTCTCACACTTGATTCGCTACTCATGCCTGCATTCTCACTCGTGTCGCATCCACAACTGGGTCACCCCGCTGCTTCACCCGCGACACGACGCTCCCCTACCCATCCACACACCCGTTAGGGCTCATGTGTGAATGCCATAGCTTCGGCGGATGACTTGAGCCCCGCTACATTGTCGGCGCGGAATCACTTGACCAGTGAGCTATTACGCACTCTTTCAAGGGTGGCTGCTTCCAAGCCAACCTCCTGGTTGTCACTGCGACTCCACATCCTTTTCCACTTAGTCACCGCTTAGGGGCCTTAGCTGATGGTCTGGGCTGTTTCCCTCTCGACTACGGAGCTTATCCCCCGCAGTCTCACTGCTGCGCTCTCACTTACCGGCATTCGGAGTTTGGCTAACGTCAGTAACCTTGTAGGGCCCATCGGCTATCCAGTGCTCTACCTCCGGCAAGAAACACACAACGCTGCACCTAAATGCATTTCGGGGAGAACCAGCTATCACGAAGTTTGATTGGCCTTTCACCCCTATCCACAGGTCATCCCCTCAGTTTTCAACCTAAGTGGGTTCGGTCCTCCACGCGGTCTTACCCGCGCTTCAACCTGCCCATGGATAGATCACTTCGCTTCGGGTCTTGATCGTGCTACTAAAACGCCCTATTCGGACTCGCTTTCGCTACGGCTGCCCCACACGGGTTAACCTCGCAACACAACGCAAACTCGCAGGCTCATTCTTCAAAAGGCACGCCGTCACCCCGTAAGGCTCCGACGGATTGTAGGCACACGGTTTCAGGTACTATTTCACTCCCCGCCAGGGGTACTTTTCACCTTTCCCTCACGGTACTTGTCCGCTATCGGTCATCAAGGAGTATTTAGGCTTAACGGGTGGTCCCGCCAGATTCACACGGAATTTCAGGGGTTCCGTGTTACTTGGGAAAACACAACACAGCTCACGGCTTACACATACGGGGCTATCACCCTCTACGGCGCCACTTTCCAATGGGCTTTCGCTTCACCATGAGTTTCTTACTGCGTACCAAGCCGGCAGACTCGATCATGTGCTCCCACAACCCCCACTCCGCAACCCCTGCCGGGTATCACACGAAGTAGGTTTAGCCTGATCCGATTTCGCTCGCCACTACTCTCGGAATCACTATTGTTTTCTCTTCCTGTCGGTACTGAGATGTTTCACTTCCCGACGTTCCCTCCACACCGCCTATATATTCAGCGGCAGGTAACTGGACATGACTCCAGCTGGGTTTCCCCATTCGGACACCCCCGGATCACAGCTCGGTTGCCAACTCCCCGGGGCTTATCGCAGGCTCCTACGTCCTTCATCGGCTCTTGATGCCAAGGCATCCACCATGTGCCCTTCACAGCTTGTCTCACAAACACTCAACAAAAACTGCAAAAGAACTACAAATTTTAATGCTCGCGTCCACTGTTCAATTCACAAACAACCAACCCATCAAGACCAGCCACCCCACAAGAGGGCACCAGCCAAGAAGGCACCAAGAACCACCAAACCAGTCACCCGGCCTGAGTCCTCAGGACCCAACAGTGTGCCACCAACCATCCCCCACCAGACCCCCGCACAGGTTCCACACCCACACCCCGAAACCGGGACACGAGTAGTA
>NZ_QZVR01000029.1 GCF_003660455.1 Nocardioides ferulae
CCTGACCGACACGCCCAACCGAAGGATCAACCTCGTACACCACGCCCCGGGACTTGACCTGCAGCAGTCCCACGTCCTCCTGACGACGACTGGCAAATGGGCCCTCTCTGGGGGCGGTGCAGACATCTTCTTCCCTGACCTCGACGCCTTCCGTCTTCGGGAGAAGGTTGGTAGGTGCCGACCAGATGTACTCAGACTGCATGGAGTCCACCCCCCGCCATAGCGCCGCACGCCCCCCTCACAGTCACCTGGCTCGAACGAGTGCGACGGCTTGCACGGCTTGGGCGAGAGGTCACTACACCCAGAACCGAAAGAACGTGACCACGGCGCAGGCGTATGCCGTCCGACTAGGGGTCCATGTGAAGGCGCTCGAGTCGAGCCAGCGCACTGCGCATGAGCCACACAACGCACTGAGCCGCCACACTGAAGGCGTCGTCGTTGATCGTCAGCCGCATCTGAGCGCCACCAGGAATGGCCACCTCTTCGGTGGCGTCGGACCCGCGGAGCATTGCCCACCCAAGCCCGTGCTCAAAGCCCGACAGCATCCGCCACTGCGCGACCATGGTCGCCTGCACGAGCGGCTCTTCCGCGGCGATCCAGGACAGGCGGGGAAGCTCGTCAACCACGTTGACCTTCTGGCTCACCTGCTTCCAGTTCACACCCAGTGCGTCAGCGTCACGTCGGTATGCAGCCTCTGCCTTCTTCCGCCCCTCGAGTGATCGTCGATCATCTCGGCCACCTCGGGGAGTCTTTCGAACGCGCGTGTGTGGCTGAGCCGCTCCCGCTCATCGAGGATCTCTAGGCGGAGGCCTCTGATACGCCGCTGCCGGCCTTCTGAAGGGTCGAGCACCCAGCCTGCAAGGAACGAACACTCGAAGGACGGCCGTAGGAGGCTCCACGGCGCCGACGGGGTGACGCCGTGGTGTTTCAAAAGCGCCAAGAGAGCCCAATGGTTGTCCATGGCAACGCCGAGGTACCGCTCGGCTGCGAAGTAGGCTCGATGACCCGCCGGCTGTGCTTCGTCAAAACGACGGGCCGTCAATCTGACCATGCGGCTGCTCTCAGGAAGCCGGCGGTAGCGGCGATAGGCCCTGTCCAGGTCGGCCCAGTGGCGTTCAAGCTCTCCGAGATTCATGACATCGCCCGTCAGCACCATGTCGTCCTCGAAGGCCGCAGCCATGCCTGCAGGGTCGCACACTGCGTCGACACAGGCGTGATGAAGCCGTCAGAAGTCGGGAAGCGCCCATCCTGTTGAGGTCAAGTGCCGCACGGAAGTCCTGAGTTGAGCCGCAGGACCCCCGACAGCCCGCCACCCCCCAACGCACGAGCAAAGCGAAGTCCTTGCGCTAACGGGCACCACTTCGCAGTCAAAGGGCCAGCCGGATAGGGAACCCTGCTGACCTGCGCAAACACGTGCCAAGGTCCCGGGTTCCCCTTCGCTGTTACCGGAGGGTGGTAACCCTCCCCGAGCAGTCTGCGGGCATGTTCAACCCGAACCGCGCTACCCCTGACTGGGACCGGTCTACGATGCAGAGCGTCGCCGCCGAGCCGGGCTTGGCCCTTGCCGCGGTCCGGTACGCCAACCTCGGGATCCCGGTCTTCCCCTGCGTTCCCGCGGGCAAGCAGCCGCTGACGCCGAACGGCTTCCACGACGCGACATCGTCGGCTCGCGTCGTCCACGCCTGGTGGCAGCGAACCCCCGACGCGAACATCGGGCTGCCCACAGGCCTCAGCACCGGCGTCCTGGTGGTCGACATCGACGTCCACCCCGGGGGCAGCGGGTTCGCGGCGTTCGAGCGAGCACGCTCCGATGGGCTCGCCGACGGTTGGGGCTGGCTGGTCCGCACGCCATCGGGCGGGGTCCACGCCTACTACCCCGCCGCGACCGGGCACGAACAGCGCTCCTGGCAGGTCCCGTCCGCCCACGTCGACTTCCGTGGCGACGGCGGCTACGTCATCGCTCCCCCGTCGCGCCTCGAGGTCGACGGCATCCCGCAGACGTACGAGGTCATTGCCACGGCCACCCGGCCAGCCAAGCCCGTCGACGCAGCGAAGCTGCGCCAGTTCCTCGAGCCTCCCCGACCGAAGCCAGTCGATCCAGCCTCCGGTCTTCCGCTCAAAGGATGCCGACCCGAGGCGCTGGCCAGGGTGGTGGCGCAAACCCCCGAGGGCGGTCGCAACCGCGCGCTGTTCTGGGCGTCGTGCCGGATGGCGGAGGACGGCCAGATCCGGGCAGACGCCGTCAGCTACCTGATGCCCGCCGCCCAACACGCCGGCCTTCCCGAGCGGGAGATCGAGTCGACGATCGACTCCGCGTATCGGATCGCCGCCCGGCTCGGCCAGAGCGGCCTGGGCCCTACCCGACGGAGTGAGGCGATCCAGCTGTGAACAGCCACGCCGCGTACCGCCGCCACGCCTACCGGGCCGCCGAGCCGACCGCTCCGACGCATGCCCCCCAGAGCGTCACCAGTGAACTCGCCTACCACCGCGATCCGTCACTGTCCCCGAACAGACCGCCGACGTCGACGGCCAAGAGCCTCGCGTGGGTCCGCCCGACCGAGCTCGCGGCGTACTCCACACCCTTGGTCGGGCGCGGCGTCGACCTCCAAGCCGAGCTGATCCGCCGCTCACGCCGCACTCCCTCCACCACCGCCCGCGTCCTACAGCGAGGCATCCCCCACTCTCCGGCAGCCACCCCATCGACAACGCGAACGGAAGGACCGTCGCTGTGAACCACTCATTCGAGACCGCGACCGGGCTACGCCGGCTCCTCATGCGCCTTCGAGTCTCCGGACCACACGCCTGGGAGCACGACCCCGAAGCCCACGACCTCATGCGCTACGCCGCGAAGAAGTGCGAAGCCCTGGCGGTCAAACACCGCTGCGACCCGACCGCCGGCGCCGCCGCGGCCTTCGAGGCAATGCGCACCTACGCCGTCCGCGCCGCCGACGACCCGTGGGCCGTCGTCACCATGGCGGTCAAGGTCACCCTGATCGCCGAGGAACGCGCCGACGGGCTCCTGTGCTCGGTCGACCAGGCCCGGCGCCCGGAGATCTCCCGGCACCACGACGTACGTCGCTTCTGCGACACCGAGGCCGACCTGCCCGAGTTCCTCCCGGCGCTCGCCGTCGAGCCGTTCGACCCCGACCAGACACCACCGACCGGCGCGTACGAAGCGCTCGACGCGACCATCGATCTCTTCACCGCCCTGGGGTGGCCGCGGGACACGGCGACCTGCACGCTCGACTACATCTGCGCCCGCCTCGTCGAGTCCGGATCGCGCCCGAAGGCTCATGCGGCCCTGCGGCGCGACAACACCGCGCGTGCCCTCCTCGACATCGACCGCGACTCCTGGTCCACCGTCCTGCGCGTCGTGCTCGGCAACCCGAACCCCGACGAAGTCTGCACCTCCGACGGGCACGGCGTCCTCCTGCGCCTACTGGTCGGGCACCCGGTCGCCGAGCTCCTCGACGACGACCTGCTGGTCTTCGAGATCAGCGAGAGCGCCCCGCGTCCGAAGGCTCGGATCCATGCCTGAGACACGGGGCCACATCGAGCTCGACCGGGCCCTCGACTCAATCACCGTGGGAGTCCGGCATCGCAAGGATCCCGGTGACCTGGCGACGCTCATGGAGTCGATCGAGCGGCTCGGTCTGCTGCAGCCGGTCACGATCACCCCGGACGGCGTCCTCGTCTGCGGATGGCGGCGCCTGGAGGCCGTACGCCGGCTCGGCTGGCGCTCGATGAAGGTCTGGGTCCGCTCCGGGATCTCCGACCGGCTCGAGAGCCTGCTCGCCCAGCAGGACGAGAACCAGCTCCACAAGCCGCTCAACGAACTCGAGAAGGCCGCGCTCTACCGCGAGCTCAAGGCACTACGCGCCGAAGAAGCCGAGCGCCGGATGCGGTCGACCCAGTTCGGCTCGCAGGGAACCGGCGGAAGCTCCGGCTCCGCACCCGGTGCGGAGCCGGGCGAGCACGGCGACGCCCGCGCGCAGGCGGCGCTGGCGATCACCGGCAAGGCGTCGTACAACACCCACGAACGGGTCTGCGCACTCATGGACTGGGCAACCCGCAAGGCCACACCGCCAGCGATCCGAGCCATGGCGAACGACGCCCTCCGCAAGATCGAGCAGGGCGAACCGGTCAAGCCCCTCTACCTCCAGGTCAAGGAGGCGCTCGACCAGAGCCAGAAGCCGCAACCCGACCTCGAGACCGACCTTGCTCGGCAGGCACGGGAGGCACGCGACCGCGCCGAACGCGAAGTCCGCGAGAAGGGCCGCAAGAACCTCAAACGCAACCAAGGATCGAGCAGCCACTTCCGCAGCATCCGGTCGTTCAACCTCACCTGGAGCGAGCTCGACGGCTGGACCGAGCTATACGACGTCGACGCTCTCGCCGCGCAGCTCACCTCGAGCGACTGGGAGCGCTTCGACCGCGTCGTCACCGCCACGCTCGCCTTCCGCGACCAGCTCGTCGCGGCGCGACGCGAGGCCGCGGCCTCGGCGTAGCCGACGCACCTATCGCACGTCCCGTCCCGCCGTCCCTCGGGAGTTGCGATGTCCAACCTGACCGGCCGCCAGGTCATCCTCCTCGTGGGCTGTGCGCTCGCCCTCGTCACCGCCGCCGTCGGCATCTACGGCCTGGCACGAGGACCTGCCGGCACGACCGCTGCCTCACCCACCGCAGAGCCGGCTGAGCTCGAGACCCTCGCGACTCCGGCCAACGCCGACGTTGCGATGCGGGCACGGTCCCTCCCGCACACCAACGATCCCGTCGCCTACGCACGGGCGGTGGCGGCCTCGCTGTTCGACTGGGACACCACGGCGGGCTTCCTGCCGACCGACTACACCGCGGCCGTCCTCGCCGACGCCGACCCGTCCGGGGAGGAGACTCCCGGCCTGCTCGACGACGTCGCGACGTACCTGCCAACCGTCGAGCAGTGGCTCAGCCTGGGGGCGATCGAGGTCGTGCAGTCGATCAACATCGACCAGGCGTTCGTGCCCCGCTCCTGGGCGAGCGCCGTCGAGCAGGCCCACGGGCACCTGCGCCCCGGGACGACCGCCGTGACGATCACCGGCACCCGCCACCGCACTGGAGCCTGGAACGACGACGACGTCGAGTCCTCCCACCCGGTCTCCTTCACGGTCTTCGTCGCCTGTCAGCCCTCCTTCGACCGCTGTCACGTCCTGCGCCTGTCCGAGCTCGACAACCCACTGGAGTGAGTCAGCGATGGGCATGAAGATCATCGCCGCCGGCACCGCGGCCGCGATACTGCTCGCCCCCGGGGCCGCAGCCCTCGGGGTAGCGACACTGATCAGCCCAGCAGCCGCCGGATCAGGCAGCTGCCTGTGGGACGAGCAGGCATCCGGCAGCATCGGCGTCACCGGGCCTGTGCCAGAAGGGCTCTCCGCGATCAACACCAATGGCGACACCGTCACCCTGAGCAAGCAGCAGCTCACCCGCGCGGCGACGGTCATCGCCGTCGGCAACACCGAGAAGATCCCCGCTCGCGGTCAGCTGATCGCGATCATGACCGCCCTGACGGAATCCTCCCTGCGGGTCCTGTCGAACACGAGCGCCTATCCCGCCTCGGCCGACATCCCGAACGACGGCGACGGCAGCGACCACGACTCGGTCGGGCTCTTCCAACAGCGACCCGCCGCCGGGTGGGGCACCGTCGAGAACCTGATGGACCCGGTCTGGTCATCCCGCGCCTTCTACGGCGGGCCGACCGGCCCCAACCACGGCTCCCCCCGCGGACTCCTGGACATCGACGGCTGGCAGTCCATGGACCCCGGCGCCGCAGCCCAAGCGGTGCAGGTCTCCGCGTATCCCGATCGGTACGCCGTCAACCAGCCGGTCGCGGAGAAGGTCCTGAGCGCACTCAGCGGCGCCTCGCTCACCAGCGACCTGGACTGCGCACAGCCCGCCGGCGACCCACCCGCAGACCTCCCGCCCGGTTTCCCAGGGGCATTCATCGCCGCAGCGGCCTCGCAACTCGGCACCCCGTACGTCTGGGGCGGCGGCGACTTCAACGGACCGACCGGAGGCGGATACGACTGCTCAGGCCTCGTGCTCTACGCCGCCTACCAAGCCTCCGGCGGCCGAATCCGACTCCCCCACTACAGCGGCTCCCAGATCCACGCCGGCCAAGACATCGCCTGGAACGACAAGCAGCCCGGCGACCTCATCTTCTTCAGCTACCCCGGAGCCAGCGGACCACACCACGTCGCCATCTACGTCGGTGGCGACAGGATCCTCCACGCACCCCGGACCGGCGACGTCGTCCGCTACGGGAAGATCGGCGAGTTCGCGGGCGAGGTCGTCACCGTTCGACGCCTCGGCTAGTGACCGGCACTCAGCGAGGACGGCGCCGGGCTCAGGTCATCGACTCAACTGGCCCCGTGAAGAGGCTCACCCCGGTTCAGGTATGTCAGCGCGGCGTCGTGCTGCTCATCGGTAATGAAGCCTCCCTCCCATGCACCTGACACGGCCGCCTGAAGGATCTGTGTCATATCGCCAACGGAGGACGCGGGGAAGAAGCGTCCAGTGCCATCGAGCCCGAGAACGTGCCGGGCGGCGGATTCAACCAGGAACTCAGCGGCCTCCATCGGCCCCATGCCCTCGTCCTGGAGACGCCCGATCGCAGTGGTCGTCGTGAGTCGAAGCACGATCTGGTGGTCGGAGTTGAGCGGTGTGGACATCGTTGCCTCTTCATAGTCGCGGACCACCGAGCCAGTCCGGATCGGGTAAGGCCGCATCATCGCACGTGGAGGAACGTCGACGGCCGACGATGCACACCTCGGCACCATGAACCACGAATCACCCCCTGTCGCAAACGTGGGCCCAGACTTCGGCGCCGTCAGGGGCGCAGGCGATCTCCGATTGATCGTCGGTGCGCTGCTGACCTACAGCCTGATTATCGCCGTCCTGATGGTGGTCGTCTCCGCAGCGGCCTGGGCGATCGCGTCCAGCTCGGGCAGTTGGCAGACCGCCCAGAAGGCGAAGACCGGCTGCTTCGTGGCCATCGGTGGCGCCGCGTTGACCGGTGCCGCGCTCACCTGGGCGAACTGGCTGATGGACCTCGGCGCACACCTCTAGAACGTCCGCCCTTGACGTCAGGAGCCCCCGATGAGCCTTCCCGCACCCGTCCTCCTGCTCCCACTCGACATCAGCATCAGTCCCAACTCGAACGGCCTGCCGGGCATCCAGCAGCTGCGCAACATCGTGGGCGCCTCGATGACGATCGGCCTGATCCTCGCGGTGCTGGCGCTCATCCTCGCGGCGATCGTGTGGGCGCTCGGCGCCAACTCCTCCAACCCGCACCTGGCAGGCCGTGGCAAGCTCGGCGTACTCGTTGCCCTCGGTGCCGCGATCGTCTGCGGGGCTTCGGTGACATTGGTGAACTTCTTCTGGAACGTCGGCCAGCAGGTCTGAGGCGTCAGGTCATGGGTGTCTGCGACGTGCCGGTGATCCACTCGGTGTGCAACACCGCCGGCGACGCGGCCGGTGCCGTGGTCACGGCGCCGTTCGACTGGCTCGCCCAGGGCATGGGCGGCGCCGCCGAGTGGATGTTCACCTCCGTCTGGAAGGTCATCGACTCCACGACGTACGTCGACGTGACCAGCGGCGAGTACACGAAGGTCTACAACATCATGTTCGGCGTCGGCGTGTTCGTGATGCTCGGCTTCTTCATGCTGCAGGTCATCGGCGGCATGATCCGGCGCGAACCAGCCGCCCTGTCGAGAGCCGCGCTGGGACTGGCGAAGTCGATCCTCGGGCCCTTCGTCGTGCTCGCCCTCGTCGGCACCGCCCTCGAGATCACCGACCAGCTCTGTATCGGGATCGTCAACGCCGCCGGCACCAACATGAACGAGATGGGCGACAAGGTCGCCGTCCTCGCTGCCGGCCTGAGCGCCATCAACCTCACCGCCCCAGGGGCCGGCTCGATCCTGACGATCTTCCTCGCCAGCCTCGCCATCATGGGCGCGATGGTCGTCTGGATCAGCCTGCTGATCCGCAAGGCCCTGCTGCTCATCGCGATCGTCTTCGCACCCATCGCGCTCGCCGGGTCGAGCTGGGACCACACCCGCGGCTGGCTGGCCCGGTGGGCGACCTTCGTGATCGCGATGATCTTGTCGAAGGTCGTGCTCGTCGTGATCTTCCTGCTGGCCACCGCGCAGGTCTCCGCACCCATCGACGCGGACCTCGAGTCCGTCAGCCAACCCATGGCCGGAGTCGTCCTCATGCTCATGGCCGGCTTCGCGCCGTACCTGACCTACAAAGCGATCGCCTTCATGGGCTTCGACATGTACCACGCGATGTCGGCCGAGCAGGAAGCCAAAGCCTCCCTCAACCGCCCGATGCCGATCCCGCTGTCGCGCCGCGCCGGCAGCGAGCCCGCCAAGATCCTCCAAGGCGGGGGCGGTACGACGAGCGGCGGGTCGCCCGCGGTCACCCCGGGCGGTGGTGCGCCCTCCGGTGCCACCTCGGCTGGAGGCGCCCCGGGCGGTCTTGGTGGCGGTACGTCGGCTGCAGGGGGCTCGGGTGGCGCAGCCGCTGCAGGCGGTGCGGTCGCGGCAGGCGCGGTCGTCGCCAAGGAGGCGGCGGCCGCCGGACCCCGTCTCGGAGGGTTCGTGGCTGCCCAGGCGACTGGACAGGCCCAGGCAAACGAGTCGGCGGCACCCTCGACGGTTCCGCCACCGGCCGCGGAGTCGACGCTCGGCGAACCTGCTCGACGGAGGTGATCGTCCGTGAGCACCTCGAGTAGCGCGGAACCGTCCCTGACGCCGGTCAAGTTTTCCCGCCTCACCAAGCGCGGAGTCCTAGTCGGACTGTCGGGCCCGCAGCTCGTGATGGCGAGCCTGGCCGCCACCGCCCTGATCCTCGGGCTCTACCTCGGCACGGTCATCGCGGCGTTCCCGATCATCCTCGTCTTCGTCGCGCTCGGGTTCCTCGGCGTCGGCGGCCGGAAGCTCGTCGAGTGGGGACCCATCGCAGCGATCTGGCTCTGGCGCTCCTCCGGAGGCCAGCTGCTGTACCGCCGTCGCGTGGTCAAGCCCCGCCCGGCGGGGACGCTGGCACTGCCCGGCGACGCCGCCCGGCTCAGGCAGTGGATCGACCCCGAGACCGGCGCGGTCATGGTGCACGACCCACACGCCGCCACGCTCACCGCGATCGTCGGCGTCTCCCACCCCGCCTTCGTACTCCTCGACCCGGCCGAGCAGGAACGCCGGGTGGTCAGCTGGGGACGCGTGCTCGCGACCGCCTGCCGATCCGGCCGTCTCGCCTCCCTCCAGGTGATGGAGCGCACGCTCCCGGACTCCGGCAAGGGCCTCACGGACTGGTGGGAGAAGCACGGCAACCGCACGGATGCCTGGGCCTCGACGACGTACGGCGAACTCGTCGACCGGGCTGGACCTGCCGGTGAACGGCACGCCAGCACGATCTCGCTCTGCCTCGACCTCAAGTCCGCCGGACGAGCGATCCGGGCCGCGGGCGGCGGCAACCGCGGCGCCGGAGCCGTCCTCCGACAGGAGATGTCGACGATGCTCGCCGCCCTGCGATCCGCAGACCTCTCCCCCTCCGACTGGCTCACCCCAGGCGACCTCGCGATCATCCTCCGGTCGGCCTACGACCCCGCCGTCGCGGGTGCGCTCGAGCGGCACGGCGATGTCGGCCGCGACCTCGCCACCGCCGGCCCGGTCGCGGTCACCGAGTCCTGGGGCAGCCTCCGCAGCGACTCAGCGCACCACTGCGTCCTCTGGATCAGCGAGTGGCCACGCTCGCTCGTGTTCCCGGGGTTCCTGGCCCCACTTCTCCTCTCCTCAGGCATCCGGCGCACCTTCACGCTCCTCTACACGCCCATGCGCACCGACCGCGCCGCCAGAGACATCCGCCGCAAGAAGACCGAGTACATCTCCGACGCCGCCCAGCGACAGAAGATCGGCCAGATCGAGGACGCCCAGCAGACCGCCGAGTACCAAGACGTCCTTCAGCAGGAGGCCGACCTCACCGCCGGCCACGGCGTTCTCCGCTGCACCGGCCTGGTCGCCGTCAGCGCATCCCATCCCGACGAGCTTGAGCGAGCGGTCGCAGCCATCGAGCAGGCCGCGATCCAGGCCTCGTGCGAGACACGGCGGCTCTGGGGACAGCAGGCTCAAGGATTCGCAGCGGCGGCACTACCTCTATGCAGAGGCCTCTAAACCACAGGAGCACCAGGGCGGCAACTGGAACAGGTACATCCTGCCGACACCTGCGGTACACATGGCCCATGAGCGCCATCGATCCGTCGCTGCTGCCCTGGAACGACGCTGCTTGGTCAGAGCGCGCGGACAACACGTGGCAGGCGCAACTCCGACGACAGCAAGCATGGTGGAGGGAGGAACGTCTCGGGCTGCCCGCCGGACCACGAGTCGGCGATGGTCGCCTCGTGTCGTCGATGCTTCCCAGCGACGTCGACCTCTCAATCAACCTCATGTGGCCCGAGGCCGTCGATGCAGCGCAGAACGCTCTCGTGGCGCTGAAGACAGAGGGCCGCCCGGGCCTAATCCAGGAGGAGCGGCTCCGGCGCAACCTTCTGTCCTCTCAGCCAATGTGTTTCAACCTGTTTGGCTACCTTGGCGCGCACCGGCATTCGCTACTGCCGTGGGCTCGAACCATCCAGCCGGAGGCTGCATCCATCGAGGACGTCCGGCTCGAGTGGGCACCCGCGACTGGGACACTGGGTGGTTCCGCCTTCGATGCGTTCGTGGCGTATAGGACCGTCGGCGGGGACCACGGCTTCATCGGGGTCGAGGTCAAGTACGCCGAGGACCTGGCCGCAGCGCAACGCAAGCCGGCGAGCGACAAGTACAAGAGCCCTACGCTGACCGGTCTCTGGAAGACCGGGGCTGTGGAGCGGCTCGACAAGCCCAAGCTTCGCCAATTCTGGTACAACCAACTCCTCACCCAAGTCGTCCTTTCCTCGGGTGACTATGACGAAGGGTTCAGCGCCGTAGTTGCATGCGCGGCCGATCACTCTGCCCGGGAAGTGACCGCGACCGTCGCTGCCGAACTGGCCGAGCCGGCCGGACTTCGCTTCTGCTCGATCGAGGACGTCGTCGCATCCGTGCAGGGCCACGATGACTGGCAGGCCAGATTCACTGACCGCTACCTGACTTACGCGCAGCGCGCCTGAGGCCCGTGCGTGATCGTCCCCACCGCCGACCCAGCCGCCGACCCAGCCGCCGACCCAGCCGCCGACGGCGGACGATTCCGCTGAAGACTCGCCACGCTCAGTTGCAGGGAGCGCCCTCGCAGCACGGACGGATGTAGCCGCAACCGTCACAGCGCTCATGGGAGGTCTCCCAGCGCATCATCGTGTCGCAGTTCGGGCAGGGCTCTGTCAGATCAGCCACCGTCACAGCGTAGGTCGGCGAGCACGCCTCTGGGGGCGCACGCGGCGGCGTGCCGCGCGCACCTTCTCGATGAGAACCCATCGACCGAGGAGGCTGCGATGCCGACCTTCACCGATCCGGTGGCCGACGCGGACGAGCTCCGGGAGGCGGTTCGCGGCCTCGCCCACGCGACGCGCTCCATCGCAGACCCGGCCACGATCTACGCGGTGCTCGGCTCGGTAAGCTCCGCGCTCGCGTCGTTGAGTCAGTCGCTGCACCAGATCGGCGCCGTCCATGACGGGCCTACAGCCCAATGGGCCGCGACAAGGAACGATGCCAACGCTGGCCGCGCGGCGGCGTATCGGGAGTCCTGGGAGCTCCACAGGGCGGCAGAGATGGTCCAGCAGGTTGCCGAGTGCGTGGACCGGGCGCACGAGATCGAGGCGACGATCGCCTACGACTCGCCCGCCCGCGCTATGGCCGCCCAGCTGCCCCGACGCGACCAGCCGGGGCTGTCGCTGTGACCGGGTGGCACGACGGACGCCTGCACTCGGCCGTCCTGGTCTCCCCCGGCCGGGAACGACGGCGTGAGCGGAAGCTCCGCAAGGCGGCGGCGCGAGATCTGCTGGCCGCCGACCGCGAGGCCCGGCGTGCCGAGGCGAGACGCAGGGCCGACGAGCTCGTCGCCGAGAAGCGCTCGACCGTCACGCTCCCCCGCTCCGGCGAGCCAGGGCCAGCGGCACTACGCACCCCGGGGCGGTTCCGTGTGCCGCGCCATCAGGACACCTCGGCGACCCTGGCTGGCGCGTACCCGTTCCTCGCCGAGGGCGGCCTGGGCAGCGAGGGCGTGTTCGTCGGTCAGGACCTCTACTCGGGCAGTTCGTTCGTCTACGACCCCTGGATCCTCTACGCCCGCGGCCTCATCACCGCCCCGAATCTCGTCCTCGCCGGCATCGTCGGATCCGGCAAGTCCTGCCTCGCCAAGAGCCTCTACACCCGGTCGATCCCCTTCGGACGCCGCGTGTACGTGCCCGGTGACCCCAAAGGCGAGCACACCGCGGTCGCAGAAGCCGTCGGCGGTCGAGCCATCGCGCTGGGCCACGGCATGGCCAACCGGCTCAACCCACTCGACGCGGGCCACCGCCCCTCCGGTCTCGACGACGCACAGTGGGCCAGCCAGATCGCCGCCCGCCGCCGCGACCTCGTCGGCGCGCTCGCCGAGACCGTGCTCGACCGGCGGCTGACCCCGCTGGAGCACACCGCGGTCGACATCGCGATCGACCGCACGGTCCGCGGCTGCGAGGTCCCCGTCCTTCCGATGGTGGTCGACCGGCTCCTCGCCCCAGATCAGATTGACGACCCCGACGGGCGCCTCACCGAGGACGGCCGACTCGTCGGACACGCCCTGCGCCGGCTCGTCGCCGGCGACCTCGCGGGCCTCTTCGACGGGCCATCGACGGTGGCCTTCGACCCGACCCTGCCGATGATCTCCCTCGACCTCTCCCGCGTCACCGAGAACGCGACCCTCATCTCGGTGCTGATGACCTGTGCCTCCGCGTGGATGGAGTCAGCGCTCCTGGACCCCGCCGGCGGTCAGCGCTGGGTCGTGTACGACGAGGCCTGGCGGCTCATGTCGCACCCCGCGCTCCTGCGACGGATGGACGCCCACTGGCGACTCGCACGCCACTACGGCATCGCGAACATGCTGATCTTCCACAAGCTCACCGACCTCGACAACGTCGGCGACCAGGGGTCCGCGATGCGCGCGCTCGCGTCGTCGCTGTTGGCCAACGCCGAGACCCGGATCGTCTACCGCCAGGAGTCCGACCAGCTCGGCGCCACCTCGGCCGCGCTCGGGCTGACCGGCACCGAGCAGTCCCTCATCCCCACCCTGGGCACGGGCCAGGGACTGTGGCGGATCAAGCACCGCTCCTTCGTCGTCCAGCACCAGATGCACCCGGCCGAGCTCGACCTCTTCGACACCACCGGACGGATGACCGGAGCCCTATGACTGTTCGTTGGATTTCTGAAGGTTTCGCGTCGAACTGTCACATCCTCGGCGTGGGTTCGCCGCGTCTTGATGCAAGTTCACCGAACTATCTCATCGTTACCGCGCCAGCGGTCCATGTAACGGAGTCAGGCGGGTCGACCGCCTGGTCGCCACTGATGGACTTCGATCCCGTCGTACTGCCCAGCGTTCAGCGCGCTGCGAGCCGCTTCGGCGTCGGGGGCGGTGAGGAGCGCAGCGGCCCCGAGCATGCGGGTGCCGTCGTCCGACAGCAGCGGTCCGGATGCAATGAAGCTTTCATCGGCCGACCACTGCAAATCGCCCAGCCAAAGCGCGGAGGTGAAGCCCAGAACGAGGTACCGACTTCCGTCGGGGTCGCCGGCGTAGTCCCACATCGTCGCGCCCTGGAGGTTCTGCCATCGGCGAAGGAGTACGTCGCGATACACCCCAGCCTGGTATCCGGGCTCGTTGAAGGCGAACGAGCGAGCGGCGTCCGAGTCAGGCAGGTCCAGGATGTGCACGCTGCCTGTCAACGTGCCGTCCTCGGTGAACGTTGGTCCGCGAGCCACCATTACCGCATCGAACTGGTCCATATAGGCCCAGTGCTGCTCAAGCAGTTCGTGCCTGAGCGTCATCGACCCGATCCGATCGCGGTGATAGCAGAAGTAGTCCATGGCCTATGTCTGCTGGAACTCGAGGCGATTGCCGAACGGGTCGAACGTATGGAAGCGGCGGGTGCCGGGCAGTTCGCCGTCGGAGTGGGTGATGCTCGCCCCTCTTTCTTCAAGCTCTGCGGCAAGGGCGTCGAGGTCGGTGACCAGGAAGGCCGGGTGGGCCTTCTTGGCCGGAGCGAATGGTTCCTCGACTCCAAGATGGAGGACGGCGTTGCCGGAGCTGAACCAGCAGCCGCCCCGCACGGCGAGTGCGGGCGGCTTCGCGATCTCCTCCATCCCCAGGGCGGTGCCGTAGTACTCGCGCGCGGTCGGCTCGCCGCCAACTGGAATGGCGACCTGCACGTGGTCGAGTCCCGTGATCATGCGCCCAACCTAACCGGCGCTCAGGTCGGAAGGGAGCGGGCAGGCCAGCACGTCGGTGGCTTTCCCCAGGGCTTCGACGACCTCATCCGCTGCGGAAAAGTACAGGCGCGGGTAGTCCCGCTCGCCCTTTCTCTCGTCAATGACGTAGGCAAGCTGCTCATTCCCCAGCGAGAACTGCGCGTCGATGCCGGCCTTGTTGCCGCGTGGGTCTTGGCGGTGCCAGGCGCCGTCGAGGTGGACGGCGACGAGGCCGTGGAGGACGTGTCCTTCCTCGGGGTCGCCCAGGCGTTGGTAGCAGAGGCCGGCGGGGATTCCTTGGCTGCGCAGGATCGCAGTGAGGAGGTTCGACTTGGCGTAGCAGAGGCCGACGCCCTCGGCGAGTACCTGGGATGCGGTGAGGGTGACGCGGTGGTCTTGGGCGTCGTACGCGTGGGCGATGTTGTCGCGGACCCAGTTGAAGGCGGCCTTGGCGAACTCGGCGTCGCCAGCATGCCGGTCACGCAACTCCTGGCCAAGAGCGACGACGTCGGGGTGGTCGCTCTGGACGATCGGGTCGGCTCCGAGGTAGTGATTCGGCGGCTCGGCCATGAGCGGTCGGCGGCCGTTGGACGCGGATGCTTCAGCGATTCGCCTGATGTCCCAGATGTGGTGGTAGGCGTCGTGGCAGTTGTTGCGCACGACGTCTTCCGCGCGTTGCAGCCCCCGCGTGGCGTGCTGCAACTCCACACCCTCCTCGATGGCAGCTGCCAGCGCATCTGCCCATCGCTGGGCAGCGTTGCCCGCCGACCACAGTCCGACTTCGAGCGGAATGAAGGCATAGCCTCTCGCTTCGGCGAGGGCGTCAGGGTCGTATCCGGCTACGTCGGGTCGCCCTGTCAACCGCGCGGCCTGGATCCGCTCGGACCATTGGCGGAGGTTGTCTCCCACGTGGGAGACGTACTCGGCGACCGACCAGCCGTCGAGGCGCTCCTCACCTGTCAGGTAGCCAGTCGCGTCCCGAGCATGGTCCTCGAAGGCGCGCACCCAGGCGACGGCCTCTGGTGGAGCAATCGACCACCCGAAGCCACATTCACGACACGGTTCGCCGAACAAGGCTGCTCCCCACGGTTCCACGGTGCCCACCCTAAAGCCGCTTGGCGGGGAGCGTTTTTCAGCGGGTCAGCGTCGGTCCTCACCAGTCAGGTCAGGGTGCTCGATGGTCGCGAGGTAGCGGGTGGCACCTTCGACGCTCATGCCGAACAGGTCGCAGATCCTGCGTACGTCGCCGCCGGTGGCGTGGATCTCGTGGAGGATGCGGTCCTCGCGCAGGGCTCTCGGTCGGATGGCGCTGTCTTTCCAGGGGAAGGAGTGGCCGCCGGGGACGAGCCGCGGTGCGGTGCGTCGATTGATCAGCAGGTGCGGGTTGGCGGTGCTCGGCCAGGTTCGCTTGCGGTAGTCGAGCCAAGCTGCGAGCCGACTCCTCACGGGTGCGGCGAGCGGGATGTCGCGGCCGTTGAGGCGGAGTCGACCGTCGACGATGTCGGTCAACTGGAGCTCGCGGACCTGCTTGCCGGTCAGGGCGTGGAAGGCGATCAGGGCAACGGCGAGTGCGGTCGCGGGGTTCGGAGAGTCGAGCTCGGCGCGGATCAGTTGCGTGTCGAGCGGGAGTGGAATGTTGGTGGCGACCCGGGTCAGGTCGATGCCGCGCATGGGGTTGACGAAGACGAGGCGTCGGCCCTTGAGGATCTTGAACAGCGACTTCAGCCCGTTCTCGGCGAAGTGCCGATGGCTCGTGTTCTTCGGCAGGCCCGCGAGGGCGCTGCGGATGTCGTTCTGGGTGATCTCGGCGAACGACCGGCGGCCGACCTCGACCCATGCCTGAACGACTGGGGCGAGCCCCTGGATGTGCAGTTCGACGGTCTCTGGTTCGCGCGGGAACTGCCGGGGCGCGTGCCGAGACCCGCCGAGCATGATCTGCAGCCACAGCTCAAGGTTCTGGCGCATGGCGTCGGGCAGAGCGCCGGAGTCGATGAACTTGGTACTGAAGTAGCGCTCGACCCGGGTTGGGACGTCCTCGATCAAGAGCTCCGCTTCGGCGAGGACGTCCATGGTCGAGGAGATCGTGCCGTCGTAGCGGCGCATCGCGACGACGTCGCTGGCGCGGATCAACGCGGTCGGGGTGGGCCGGACGGTCTGCAGCATCCGCAGGGTCTGCATGACGGCGTTGCGTTGCCGCACACTCCAGCCGTACCGGCGGGCGTGGTCAGCCAGGATCGCGGCGCAGTAGCGGGTGAGATCGCTGTCCTCGATCAAGATGCGCTGTCGCAGAACCTCGGGATCGGGGTCCACGGCGAACAGCATGAGCTGCTCGGGCGCGTCCTCATCGAACCGAGTGCCCGGCTGGTGGGGCAGCTGGTTCTTGTTCTTCTGCGACCAGCGGCCGTCCCAAGCGACGTAGGCGGGCAGCTCGCTCACGCGGCGTTTGAAGGCCATGTTGGCGAAGAACAGCTGTTGGCTGTGCCTGTTCGCCCCAGCGACGTCGGGCGCGCGGCCGGGCGTTTGGTCGAAGCGAGCGTTCTCCAGGCACAGGCGGCAGGCGCGGGTGTCACTGACGTGGGTGACCCGGCCGCAGTGCTTGCACGTCCCCTTCGGGTAGTGGCCCTCCCACCACTTGCAGGACCAGCAGGTCCAGTTGTAACGCGGGTACACGCCCCAAGCCAAGCAGCCCTTGCAGGCGTCGATGTGCTCCGGACTGCGGGGATGGCAGCGACTGCACAGGCCCTGGCTGAAGTAGTCGGCCCGGCCCCCGCATCGCTGACAGGGCGGCGCCGCGAACGGTCCACCGGGCAGGCAGCCGTAGCAGAAGTCGACCCGCGGACTGGTCCACGCGACGCGGTTGATCTGACAGCGAGTGCACTTGGGAGGCAACCTCAGCGGAGCATTCGGCCCAGGTCCTGGCATCAGCCCACGTCCCGTCCCATCCGCCGAACCCGAGATGTCCGCGTCTACAGCGGCGGCGTCGAGCGAGGTGTGCCCGGCCGCGGCCGTACCGGTGTCTGGCTCGGACTGCTGCCTGCTGGCTGGTCGTCGCCGTTGACTGCGTCGGCTGCGTGGGGCCGACGGGCCGCGACCTTGTCGGGCTCAGGGCTCATCAGGTCGTTCATCGTGCAACCCAGCACATCGCACAGCACGTCGAGGTCGTCCAAGCGCATCGTGATCGGGGTGCCGGCCCACCACGATGACATCTTCCCCGCGGAGATCTCGAGGCCGGCTTCGGCGAGCATCCGGCGCAGCTCGGCGGACTTCCAGATCCCTCGCTCGGCGGCACGCAGCCGCAGATTCCACTGCATCTGCTTCCTCTCTTTCCTCGGTGCTTCTTCGGGCTTGTCGGCCGGGTCAGGGTGTCGGTGGTCCGGTCAGGCGTCGCTGGCCGAAGCGGTTCTCGAGTCGTTCGTTGGCCTGGTCCCAGGCCTGCTGGATGTGGTCGCTGCGCACGTGGATGTAGCCCGAGGTCGTCGCCAGCCACAGGTGGCCCAGGAGTTCCTGGATGGCCTTGAGGTCCATCCCCGCCTCGTACAACGAGGACGCGCAGTAGTGCCGCAGAACGTGCGGTGTCATCCGGCCCGACCAGGCTGGGAGCCACTGGTCGACCTGGCTGTTGAGTGTCCTGCGGAGGACGTCGGCACGGGCGCGACGGCAGCGCCCGAGCTCGTGGTCGAGTCGTTCGGAGGGCAGCAACGGCGCGTCGGGGTCTGCCCAGTCAGCGCCGTACTGCGGGCGGACCTCGGCCAGCCACCATTCAATGAGTTGGTCGGCGCCGTTGATGGCTGGGATCAGGCGCGGCTTGGGTCCGCGGCCGCGGCTGCCCTTGCCGAAGCGGACGTGCAGCTTGCCGCATCCGCCGAGGTCGGGCCGCCAGTCGCGGATGTCGAGCATCACGGACTCATTGATCCGCAACCCGAGTCGACGCCACAGCGAGGCTGCGAAGTAGTCCCGAGCAGCCGGGAGGTACTTCCGAGCGTGCGGGACCGACTCACGCCACCCGGTGAAGAGCGCGTCGACCTCCTGATCCGACGGCGGCACCCGAACATTCCCCAGGGAGGTGCCGGACTGGCGGTTGTACTCGTCGATCGGCTGCTCAACCTGGACTCCGGTCGCGCGGCGGATGTCTCCGGCGTAGCGGTCGATGACGAACTCGTAGAAAACCGACAGCGTGCCCGCCTTGCCGGCACGCGTGGACACGCTGCGTCCCAGCCGCCGCTGCTCGGCAAGGAACTGGTCAGCGTGCTGAGGCGTCGCTGCCCACAGCGGGCCGGTCATCGATCGGGCGAACTCGATAACGATGGCGCGGCTGTTGCGAATGTGTCCGTCGCTCAGACCCGCGGCCACCATCGCCAGCGCGTACTGGTCGACCAGCTCTTGCTCGAAGTCCTCGACTTCCTGCGGCGTCGCGAGGACATACACGGCCGCACCGCCTGGCAGGACGCGCAGGCTCATCAGGAACTCAGTTCGTCAATGTCGGCCATGCGCCGAGGATACGTCTAAACCGTCAGGAAAGGCGACCGATGATCAATGAATCGTCTCAATCTCAGGAACCCGCACCACCTGCGCGAACGCGGATTCCATCCCCAGAACCGCAGAGCGAACCGCCATGCATAGAGACAACGGCACCGTCCGGACACCTCGCTGGTGAGGCAACGACGGACGGAGGCCTGTGATGCGGACGCAGACACGAGATGTCGAGGCGCGTGAAGCGAAGCTCGACGCACTCCACCAGAAGCTCACGGACTCAGTCAGCGCACTGGTAACGGGCGAGGACTGGCGCCGCGCGCTGGAGTTCGCGGCACGGTTCCGGTCCCGGTCGTTCAACAACACGCTCCTGATCTACAGCCAGCACAACGCGGCGTACCAAGAGGGCAGAGTGCCCAGCCCGGTCCCGACGTACGTCGCCGGCTTCAAGCAGTGGCTCAGCCTCAACCGCCATGTCATGAAGGGCCAGGGCGGATACGCGATCTTGGCGCCAGTCACGGCTCGCTTCGCTTCCGCCAGCCCGGAGAACCCGGAGTCCTGGCGGCGGCTCGCGCGGGGCGAGAAACCAAAGTGGGGCGAATCCGTTCGATCTCGGCTGGTCGGGCTCAAGCCCGCGCACGTCTGGGACATCTGCCAAACCGAGGGAGATCCGATCCCCGAGCCTCTGCGGCCCGCGCTCCTACAGGGCCAGGCACCCGACGGCCTCTGGGACGGTCTCGCCGACCAGATCGTTGCCGCCGGCTTCGAGCTCCGACTGGTGTCGAGCTCCCGGTCGATCGGCGGCGCGAACGGCCTCACCGACTACCTGACCCATGAGGTGTCGGTCCGGATGGACATGGACGACGCCGCCCAGGTGAAGACGCTGGCCCACGAACTCGGCCACGTGTTGCTCCACGGACCCGACAACATCGATGCAGTCATGCACCGCGGCGTGGCGGAGGTGGAAGCCGAGTCGGTCGCTCTCATGGTCGGCGCTGCGCACGGACTCGACACGTCGAGCTACACGGTCCCTTACGTGTCGACCTGGGCCAGCGATGTCCCGGGCAAGTCTCCGGTCGAGGTCGTTCAAGCCACCGCGGACAGGGTGCGGGCCGCATCGCTGAAGATCCTCGAGAACCTCCCGACGGCCAAGATCGGCGACGGCACGCCACCTGGCCTCGACAGAGATTCCATCGGCGCCCAGCGAGGAACCACGGCAGTCGACGCGCCAGCCGCTCGACGCCAGACGAGCGAAGCACTGGGGATCTAGCGATGTTGAACAGCACAACGCCGTACCGGCGCGACGAGAACGCGACCCTGCGCGTGCCCGTCGTCATGCCGCTCGTTGAGGTCACCGTTGACGACCGAGGCCATCTTGACGTCCGCCTCGACCGGGAGCCCTACTCCCCCGACGGCGCCCTCCACCGCAACGACCTTAAGTCGACACTCGAGTCAATCGCGAACGACCTCGGAACCCCGCTGCGCGTCGAAGTCCACGAAACCGACGGCTCCGCCTTCACCGACATCGTCACGCCAACAAGGCCACCAGAGCGCACGGCGCCGCCGAAGCGCCCGGCCCGAAAGCAGAGCGAGCAGCCGTTTCTGCCGGACGAGGAGGTCTCTGTCGCCGTCGTTGTCGCCCGGCAGCGCGGCGACGCAGGCGATGCCCCTCGAATTCCGCCGGCGCTCCTGGTAGCCCACCGAGGCGATGTCGTTCTGGTTGGTCGTACATCCGGTGCGATCAGGGTCCTCGGCGAATGAACACCCACAGCCAGTCGGTCGACAACGACTTGGTCAACCTCGGGCTGATCGCGATCGCCTTCACAGGTCTGCTCGCCGCCATCCTGCGACTTGCGGGAACGCTGGCCGCCTGGGTGACGGGCGCCGACCAGCCGATTCGTGGCTGGAGTTCCGGCCTCCGAGTGCTCGCGGACCCCAGATCTCCTGGCGTGGCGCTCGGCACTCCAGAGCTCTCAGCTTGGGCGTACTGGGGCGTCATGGCGCTGCTGATCGCCGCGGTCGTAGGAACCGCCTGGGTGGCATGGCGCAGAGTGAGCCGATTTCAGTCCCGCAACCGGCGGGACCCGCACCGTCTGGCCGGTGTTGCTTCCCACCACGACGTCCGCGCGACCGCCTCGCGCAAGGCGTTGCTCAGTCGCGGGCGGACACTCCGTCCGTCTCTACCGCACCCATCGGCGGCCGATGTCGGGTACCTGCTCGGGCGCGCCCGCGGCACCGAGGTCTGGGCGTCCGTCGAAGACTCAGTGCTCCTGCTCGGCCCGCCACGTTCGGGGAAGGGCCTGCACCTGGTCATCAACTCGATCCTCGACGCCCCCGGCGCGGTCATCACGACCGCCACTCGCCCCGACAACATCGCTGCGACCATCTCCGCCCGCCGCGCTCGCGGACCGGTCGCAGTGTTCGACCCGCAACGGTTGGCCGACGGTCTTCCTGCAGGGCTGCGGTGGTCCCCTGTGCGCGGATGCGAGGACCCACTCACCGCGATGATCCGGGCAACAGGGCTCGCCTCGGCCACGGGCCTTTCTACCGGCGGAGTTGAGTCCGGCGGCTTCTGGGAGGGCAAGACGCGGACGGCGCTGCAGTCGCTCCTTCACGCGGCGGCGCTTGACCGACGCAGCCCCGCCGAACTGTTCGCATGGACACTCTCCCCGTCGGCCGCAGCGGACGCGGTCGCCATCCTGAGCAGCCACAGGGACGCCGCCCCCGGATGGGCCGATTCGCTCGAGTCGATGATCCACTCCGACCCACGAACACGGGATTCGATCTGGATGGGAGTATCGCTCGCGCTCTCATGTCTCGCGGACCCGAGGGTCCTCGACGCCGTCTCCCCCGGCCCCGGCGAGGAGTTCGATCCGAGCGAGTTCTTGACCAGCAACGGCACGCTCTACTTGCTCGCAACCGGCGCGGGCGCCGGCGCGTCGTGGTCTCTCGTCGCGGCGTTCGTCGAGGACCTCGTCGAAACAGCTCGGCACCTCGCCGCCGCCTCACCTGGGGCGCGGCTCGACCCGCCCCTGCTGATGGCGCTCGACGAGATCGGCAACCTCTCGCCACTCCCCTCCCTGCCAGTGCTCATGGCAGAGGGCGGCGGCACCGGGATCACGACAATGCCCGTGCTGCAGTCGCTCTCGCAGGCAAGAGACAAGTGGGGTGACCACGCTGCGGGCGCGATCTGGGACGCGTCGATCGTGAAAGTCGTCCTCGGCGGCACCTCGGCGGCACGCGACCTCCAGGATCTGTCATCCCTGATCGGCGAGCGCGACGAACGCACCGACACGATCTCTGTTGGCGATTACGGCTCCCGCTCCCTACAGCGATCGATGAGGCGCGTCCCGGTCATGCCGCCCGAGGTGATCCGAACGCTGCCGTTCGGCACCGCGCTCGTGCTGCTCCGCAGTGCGCCGCCGATCGTGACGGACCTGCGGCCGTGGACGAAGCGTCGCGATGCTGATGCGCTCTCCGCGGACCGTTCCTCGATCGAGGCTGCGCTCCGTCGCCGATGAAGCACCACGCCACGACGAGGCGATTGAGAGATCACAACTCCGCGGCAACCAGTGCCTTCACAAGCCGCGTGCAGAGTTGGACACGGTCCTCGCAATCCACGAGCCGAATGCCATCTGCGTTCTGTTCAACCGGGACCTTCCACGCATCAAGCGCAAGGCCGGCGCTCACTACCGCTTGCCGGATTCTCGCCTCAAGATCCTTATCATCCGTCCGCAGCACAAGTTCGAGCGCGTCGTCGTTGCAGCGAACCTCGACCGAGGACCGCTTCAGAGTGAGCCCAGGGTTGTCACGGCCTTGCCGGGCCTCTGGCTGCCACCAGGTGGGAGGATCGGCATAGGCCCCAAGGGCGCCATCCACCCAAGCCGCGTGCAACATTGCGTCGGTGTACGACGCGCCATAGTGATCGCCATGCAGGATTCGAAGTTGGCCGTAGCTGAAGCCTGACGCGGCATCGTAATGGCCGTTGTAGTACCCGTTGCCCTCTGCGCTCCGGGCTCCCGGATAGCGCACGAGGTAATACTGCCAGTCATAGAAGTTGCGGGACTCCCGTTCGGCAAGCCAAGCGTCGCAGACTTCTTGGAGGAGGTCCTCTGCCGTGCTATCCGGACTGTCTGCAGCCCGGTGGGCGACGTCGTCCAGCAGGAGCATCAGGGGACCTCTGATGTTGTCCAGTGCTGCTCGCGTGCCGGTCGTCAGCAGGTCGGTCCACGAGTCACTCTTCTTGGAGCTACCCAGTTGGCGCTTCTGCCCATCCCAACCCACGTCGCGGGAGTAGTCACCCTTCGTTAGCAACGCCGCCGCGAGCAGATCGCGCAGCTCGGGGTCACTGACTGCCCCGAATGCGTTCGCGCGGGAGGACACCTTTTCTGCGTCGAGGTCGAACGCCATGATTCGTCCTCTAACCAGTGGGTCGTCCTCAAGCTGGTGGACCGCGGCCTGAATTGCGGGCTCCGCCGCGAGGCATTCCCACTTGTGAATCTCGTCGGCCACCCATGCCTCACGGAACCCAGGCTGATCGGGGAACTCTCCGCTGACAATGAGCGTCTCGGTCGATGCGACGTAGCTCGACATGCGCTCGCGATCGAGGAAGGCAGCTGAGACATTGCGAAGCGATCGCAGTCGCATCGAGACGTCTTCGGCGGTGGTGGCGCTGCTGCCTTGCCGGGCGAGCAGAACCGCGAAGAGCAGCAACGTCTCCTGTAGCGAGAACTCCGCGCCGTACGTGGAGATGCATGAACCGAATAGATCGGAGGTTGCGGAGAACAGCGGGAGTGGGCCGTCGCCGACGCCTCCCGCCTTGAAGAGTTGCTCCAACTCGGCACGGGGATCGGTGTTCACCCACGTGTCGAACGCATGGAAGAAGAAGTCGCGGTTTCGCTCGGCGTTCGGATTCGCGGCGTCTGCGAAGGCGAGCTCCGCTCGCTTCTCGATCGGCCAGGTGCGTCGCGTGGCTTTGTCATGCCATTTGCGCTCCGGGGCCGCATCGCGCCATTCGCAGATGTCGATGATGAACGTCAGGTACCGCTCGAACTCGTCGTCCGTCTTGAAGTCGCCGCCGTTTCGCCGTTCGTACTGCCAGAGGGTGTCGGCCCACGACCCATCCATGCTGTCGACGAGGTGCTTGTGCCTCCCAGGATCGACAGACTTCATGATGCTTTCGAAGTCAGCCTTGAAAACCTCGAAGGTGGTGAGCGGCTTCCCCCGGGAGTTCATCTTGATGTAGAGGTCCTCACCAAGGTCGGCATCGACGACCGGGAGGAAGAGAAACCAGATCGCACCATCGGCATCTTCAGACGTCCGCTGGGAGAGCCGACTCCAGAGGGCACGGAAGTCTGTCGTGGCCGGCCGCAACCGGTCATGGATTGCGTCCAGCATCACGAGCATGGAAGTGATCGTTGGGTCTTGCCGCCAGGGGTAGACGTACCAAGGCTGATCCGTGATCCAAAGGGATGGGGTCGCCGCATCGGTCGGATACGGGTTCTCCGCTAGCGCGGTGCAGAAGTCGCGCGCCGTTGGCCTTGTGGCATAAGAGAAGGCCGCCTCGTTCGGGTTGAAGTGCAGCCAAGGCAGGTTCGGCTGCAGCTCCTCCGCCAGCGAGGCGATGTACCAGTGCAGGAGAAATAAGGTCGTGAGGCGCTGCTGCCCGTCCAGCGGGCGGAGCACGCCGTCCTTGACATCGCCATAGATGAAGTCGAGCCCCATGCTCCGGTCGGACGTGAGTGCGTCGACGATGGCGTCAACGAAACGATCGCGGATTGTGCTTGTCTCGTCGTCACGCCTGCCCTGCGCGAAGTCACGCTGAATGATCGGGATCTCGATCGCATGGATCGGCGGCCGGACCTGATCCGGCTGATCGAACAGGCCAAGGAAAGTGGTCTTGTAGCCCGACGTGGGATGGTCGGTCATGCCACCTCGTCCTCCGAAATCGACTCGTCGTCGCCAGCAGGTTGGTCAGGGAGCAGGAAGTTGCTGACCGTCGTCATGAGCTTTTCGTAGTAGGCGTCTTGGTCCTGCGGGCTCCAGAGCGACAACTGCTGCTTTGCGCTCGGTGTGTAGTACTTGAGGAACACGTTTCGGGTGCAAGGGAGGATGTACGCACCCGCCTCGTCAAGCTCCAGGATGCGCTCCCGCTTGATGGCGAACACAGCGTTGTTCAGCTTGCTGTTGAAGTCTCGTTGGAGCAAGGCCAGGTTGCGGAGCCCATGCATGTCTCCCCCGTCCTGGCCCATCCCCGGCGCGCTGAAGAGGGTGAGCACGCGCTGGTGGATGTTCTGGAATTGAAGATCGTTCGTCTTGTTGGGTGCCATCGCCAAGTGAGCGTCCATCAGCCCGAGGACGCCATCCACCTCCGACTGCACGGTGGCGTCCCAGTCCGTGGCACGTATCTTGGTCCGGTGAGCGCGCAGCCAGTCGCGCCGCTCCGGCTCGGTCTTGAGACCTTCGGAGTTCTGCGGGTGGATGTGCTCAAGCGACCACCCCTGGGCACCGTAAGCGTGGAACGAGAACCGGCTGCCTGGGTCCTCACTGCGGAGGACCGTTTCGACGTTCATCAGCAACAGCACGTCGCTGCACTTCCCGCTCTCCCTTTGATTGTCGTACCTGAGCAGCGAGACAGCACTTGGCGTCAGATCGAGCTGCTGACGGATCCGCTCGACCAGTCCGTCAGCGAAACACGAGTGGGTCTGCAATCGGGATTCAGCGATCAAGGCGGGAATCGACGCCCCAGTGGCGACGAGATACCCAATCCGGTGATACAGCAAGCGGTCGCGGTACCAGCCGATCAACAAGCCATGGCGCTCGACGACATCGCGCCAGAACGCGCCAGCGCCTCGCCGGTCGATGTCCTTCCAGACTTCGCCGAACGTCCAGTAGCGGGGTCGCGATCCCGATCCCGAAGTTGGCGTCATGGTCTCGAACAGGAAGTCAATGTGAGTTGACCTGCGCTTGGTCGATCCCGTCAGGAATGCCCAGAAGTCATCATCTCGAAGGTCTCGTTCGAAGCTGTCCCACTGCGCCGCGATCTCCTGCTGTCGGTTCGCGCTGCCCTCCGCAGCGCCGCTCTTCGAGAGCACGAGCGCCTTGATCAGTTCAGAGTCAGTCAAGGGGATCCGGTCACGATTGAGACGCGCGAAGAGTTCGTTGGGATTCGTCCCCGCAGGCGCGACGTACCAAATGACGTGCACCCACTTCGACAACGCCGAGTGCACGTCGATCGCCGCCTGTCCCGCGCTCGACTGCTTGCCGAACCACTCGACGATCGCCTCGTACGCCTTGGCGATATGGAAAAAGTCGATGTTCTCGTCGGATCGGGCAGGATCCAGATCCTCCAGATACTTCCGGCTGGCGTCCCTGGTCTCGTAGGTCAGGCTGTACTCAACCTTGGCGTCAGCGAACTTCGTGGCGACGAATTTCGTGATCAGGAACAAGGTGGTGAGGCGCTGTTGCCCATCGACCAGTTCCCATGTCCCGTCGTCGCGTTTGAGCACGACGATCGGCTGCAGGAGGTAGTCGGAAGGAAGCTCGCGGCGCTTCTCGGCCGCACGTGCGTGCGCCTTGATGTCGTCGAGAAGCTGGTGAACCTCGTCCCGGCCCCAGCGGTACCCGCGCTGGTATGCGGCGACAAAAAAGTCCCCGGAGACGAACGGCTTGCCCTCCTCGCCCTTCATCACCAGTCTCGGCTCGAGAGTTGCCTCCACGCGTTCTCCTGCTTGTCGTTGCTCGACCGTCATCACCGTATCGGCGATCAGCCGAGTCCGTGGTCGAAGACTCCGCTGATCATGTGCCGCATGGTCCGCGAGCATCCCTCGGGCAGACTGCCGTGCAGCCAGGTCCACATCAGGTCTGCTGCGGCGTACGACTGCCAGAGCTTGAAGTCGAATGCCGGGCGGCGCCCGCTCGGCTTCGGGTAGTCGCCCGGGCCACCGCGGTAGACGCGTTTGGCGAAGCCGTCAGGGGTGCCGTCGTGAGCGTCAACGACCCAGCCAGTGGGGTATCGCATCGTCTGGCACCACCGCCGTACGTCTCCGTCCGACCACTCGACGACTGCCCACTCACCAGGCTCTGGCAGGCTCGACACGAGCACTGACAGGTGCACCACACTGCGCACGGAAGTAGCGCCGTGGCGGTAACCGTGAGGGCACCAGACGATGGGCCGCTCCGGGCTAACCGCCGTGAGGTTCGCAAGCCACGACTCCGCATCCACCCCGACCGACACGACGGGAGCCGGCAAGAGTTCAGTCGCTGCACCGAGCGTCATGAGGCATCCCGAAGTGCACGGATCCGCTGAACAGACGCCTCTGACACGTCCTCGACCACCCAATCGCCTCCGTCAACATCAATCACGGCGAGACGAGCGATCTGTTCGACCTGCTGCCGCTCAGCGCGAGTCAGCTGAACAGACGCGTCCACGACGACCCAGTCGAACTGCCCCGGCGTGAACGTCCCAGCGCGCAGCGGGTTCCGGATGTCGGCTGGGTACACAGCGGCGGCCTTCGGGTGCTTGCGAAGCAGCAGGTTGAGCATTGCCTGGCTCGAATCCACGCCTGCGTAGCGCTCAGGCGCAACGATCCCAAGGTCAAGCACGCGCCCGGTGCCGCAGCCGATGTCCAGCACGTGCGGCGGGTACGTCCCGCGAACGCTTGCGAGAAGCTGCTTGACCCGTTCGGGCTCGCTGTCGTCAACCGGGTGCTCAGCGTCCCACCATGTCGCGATGCCGTCGTACGGCGACTCGACTTCGGTGAGCGTGGCCTGCTGATTCTGGATTCCGTAGAACAGCGAGGTCGTCGCCCTGTTCACCAGCGTCGTGTCAGTGAAGTGTCGATCCTCGGTCCACCAGCGGTACTTCCCATCGGGGCTGACCAGGTAGATCTTCGTCAGCGAGTAGTACTTGCCCGGCTGACCGAAGGTGTGGATCACGCGCGCGGCACGGACCATGTCGTCGTGGGTCACGCCGGGCGTGCGGTTCTCCACCACGTAGTGGTGCGGTGCCGTCTCGGCGTACGTCTTGGCGAAGGTCCACTCGAGCTCGCCGGCAAGGGAGAGCCACCACTCGAGGTCGGCTTGCGTGATTCGGTCCTGCGTCATCGTCTCTGTCCTCGTTCGTTCGTCCGATCGCTTCCGATCATGACCGTGACCACCGACATTGATGATGTTCCTGCCCCGACCGTCGTGTCTCAGCCGCCGACTGTCGCCCTGCTGGGTTGACCATCTTGTGGTCCGGCCGGCGGTCGGGGTCCGCGCGCCGGCCGGGCGGACATGACCTAATAAGAGCCTGGCAAGCGCCTCATCAATGTCCTGTCTGCTCGCCCGACCGGCGTCGACCAACCGAATCGACACGGAAGGCAGTTCCATCATGACAGTGGCACCACCAGCCGCCTCGCCCGTCTTCGGCGGCGCTGACACCCACGCCGACACGATCCACGTTGCGGCGATCGACGGGTTCGGGCGCGAACTCGGGGATCGGGAGTTCCCGACCACGCCTGCGGGTTACAGCGACTCTCTAGCGTTTCTGGGGTCGTTCGGATCGGTCGAGATCCTCGGCATCGAGGGAACGAGCTCCTACGGCGCCGGCCTGACCGTCGCCGCCCGCACGGCAGCTATCGAGGTCCGCGAAGTCATCAGACCCGAAGCGACGGTGCGCCGGATGCAGGGGAAGTCCGACCCGATCGACGCATACCAAGCCGCCCGCGCCGCGCTGACAGGTCGCGCCAAGACCGCCCCGAAGGACGACGACATCGAGGGCCTCCGAGCTCTTCTCAACGCCCACCGGTCAGCGGGCAAGGCACGCACCGCGGCGATGAACCAGATCCACGCCCAGATGATCACTGCGCCCGCCGAGGTCCGCGAGAAGTACCGGCAACTGAGCGACAAACGACTCGTCGACGCTCTCGCGACCTGCCGGCCAAGGGCGCGCTCCGGCGTCGCGGCAAACGTCCTGCTCGCGCTGAAGATGCTGGCCCAACGGCACCGGTTCCTCACCCAGCAAGCGCAGTTGCTCAAGGACCAGCTGCGCGACCTCGTGGCCGCCGTGAACCTCAACCTGCTCTCAGCACGCGGCATAGGACCGGTGACCGCCGCGCAACTGCTCGTCACCGCCGGAGGCAACCCCCAGCGCCTGACCAGCCAGGCCTCGTTCGCAGCACTGTGCGGCACCGCACCGGTGCCCGCGTCGTCGGGGAAGACGACCCGGTATCGGCTCTCCCGCGGCGGAGACCGTCACGCCAACGCCGCACTGCACACCATCGCCACCGTGCGAATGTCCTGCGACCCCCGCACTCGCCAGTTCGTCGCCGCGCAACGGGCCAAGCAGCGAAGCAATCCCGAGCTCCTGCGCATCCTCAAGCGCGCCATCGCCCGGGAAGTCTTCAAACTTCTCCAAGAACCCAATGCCCTCGCCGGCATCGATGACCTGCGGCGTCTCCGCCGCGAGAAGAACCTGCCACTGCGCAAAGCGGTCGAAGCACTCGGCACCTGCCAGATCCACATCAGCCGCATCGAGCGAGGAATCACCCACGACAGGGAGTTCACCGAACGCTACCGAAACTGGCTCAAAGCCGCTTGACACCAATAGGAGCATCAGAACCGTGGCGGCCGTCGACCGCGGGCCCGAAGGCCCACCTGATTCCTGAGAGCGGAAGCCACCCGAGGCTCCGCGAGACCGCAGGAGTCGAAAGATGACCATTCCGACGCAGTTGAGCCTCCATGGGTTCATCGCTACCGCGCCTGAGCTGAGCAAGCCCGACTCGAAGGACGCGCGCTTCTTCGCCCGCATCGGCGTCGAGCACTGGCGCAAGGAGGCGGACGGCTCGTTCACGAAGCTCGATCCGAGCTTCCACAGCCTCGTCATGTACGGCGAGTCCGCCAAGCGTGCGTACGCACGGTTCCGGGTCGGCGACCAGTTCGTGGCGTCTGGCTACGTCACCGAGTACGAGTCGACCTGGAACGAGCAGACGGTGACGCGCGAGCAGTTCGTCGCACGCCACATCGGCCACGACACGACCTGGACGCGCTACGCCGTCGACCGGGCGCCGTCAAACCAGCCCGAGCCGCCGAGCGACCAGATGACAGTCGCCAGCGAGCCTCCCCGGGTCGTCGGCCTCTGACGGAGTCCGGAGATGCCCGAGAACGACGGACAGGAGTCACTGTTCGCGCCCGCCTTCGATGGGAGCGTCCATTCGATGTTCGCAGGCTCGACCGAGTACGGCGGGCCTGACGACCCCGAGGAGCCGCTCCGGCCGCTCAACTGGAACCTCCTGTCCAGCGAGGAGGCGGAGTCGGAGTGGCTCGACCTCAACGCCTGGGTCGACTGGCTCCGGACGACCTACGGGCTGCCGCCGACGGTCATCCCGCCGTTCTGGCATCGGCACGACGAGCTCGTTTGGGAACTCTCGGCACTTCACCTGCACTGGTTGAACTCGTACGACCCCGATGGATCGCCGTCCGCGCCACTGATGTGGCACCGCGACTTCGCCGACGCCCGCCATCGGCTTCGCGAGTGGGTCGCGACCTGCGGCACCCGCCTCGAGAAGGACCGAGCGACTCGCCAGACGTCGTGGCCAGGCGAGGATCCGCAGCCGCCCGCGGCAGAAGTAGTCATCGAGGACCGGGGTGCGGACTTCATCGAGTTCGTCGTCGAGGACATCGCCGCACGACGACGGATCGAGGAGCGGGTCAGAGCCAGCCTCGCGGGATGACTGCACCGCTGGAACTCAGGCGCGTCCATCCACAAGCCAGACGGTTCACAGCACGCCACCGGCGACCGGCCACCTGAACTGAACAAGCAGATTCGTCGAAAGGAATCACTCATGCTGCTCGCACACGCAGTCACCCTCGCCGAGGCCCGCTCGTACGTCGCGGCGCTGGCAGACCGGGCGAGCTCGGAGGACGCCTCCGCGGAGTACGAGCGCGTCTTGCTGCAGCTCGACTGGATCCACGGCGACTATGTCCCCGGCATCACCGAGGTCCCCGGCGAACACCGCGACGTGCTGTTTGCCATCGCCGAGCAAGCGATCGAAGACCTCGTCGGCCACGGCATCGACGCCCTCCAGGTCGAGCTCGTTCTCGACATGCTCGACGCAGCCAAGGCCCTGGACGCAAGCTGATGTACGCCGAGAACGGCGGACGTCTACGCGCCGAGTTCAGCATCCTGCTGCGCCAGCACCGAGTTCAGCAGCGCCTTGGCGGCGCCGGCAGCCACACCATCAAAGAGACGACCACAGTCGACGAGCGGGTACTCCTCGGCGAGCAGATCGGGCGCTACAGGCACTCCGCGCTGGCGTGGTGCCTACAGGCCGTTCGGGCAGCCAACCCCCACATGCACCGCGACGGCCCGAGCACGGGCCGCAGTGGCCCAGCAAGAGAACTGCGACACCGACTTGAAGCCGCGATCACGCATTCCAGCGGGCCGCCGAGCCTCGACGAGCTGACGACCGAGCAAGCCTTCGCGATGGTTGAGAGTTGGCGGCACGTCGCTCGAGCAACGACGCTTGGCGAGCACGACTTCGACGCCGGGCTTGGACATGGCAGCCTGACGGCCGCCCAGTGCATGACCCTGCTGAAGGACGCCGCCGACGTCGCCCAAGCACTGGTCGCTCTCGACCGCCGCTACTCCAATATCCCCGGCTGGCGACACCTCAAGAACGCCGGATGGCTCGCCCGCGCAGCTGAGACCTGCTCGACCGTCGCCGGACAATCTGAACCCGACTACACGATCGACCTGCGTGGCTGGCAACCCAGCCTCTCCTTGGTGGAAGGACCGGCGCTTCCCGGACTCACAGGCGTGCTCCAGGCCCAGCACAACCTGCTCGTGCACCTCGCCGACTTCCCGGAGGCTCGAAGCCTGCGGTTCGTGCTCGACTCCCAGCGAATCGTGTCACGCGACGCCGCAAACATCGATCCCGATGAATCGGCAGGCTGGTCCCGGCGCGCATCGACCTACCTCAAGCTCATCCGTGCCACGCACGACATCGGCGGGATCATCGGCAATGGTGGCGCCGCGGCCGGGGAGGCCGCGTTGGCAGCAAGCCGAATGGAGGACTTCGCGCGCTCCGCCACATCCGGCAACACCGCGGTCGACCCGGACCAACTGCGGCACCTTACGAGACTCGGTCAGCAGATCGACGAACAAGTCGCGGGGACGATCCAACGCGGCGCGCGGGAGCGCCTCTACTTCACCAGGGTGCCGTTGCCTCGGATCGAGCGCGACGCCGCCGGGCTGGTTAAGCCCACGCGCCAGCGGTACACGCCCATCACCACCAACGTGTGTCCAGAGCTCCTCGACATCGTGCGGAGCGAACTACTTCCAAGGCAGGCAGTCCGCCACGCGCCGACGACGGCAGCTTCTAGCCGCCAAGAACTCGCAGCAGCTCTCGTGCACCGACCAGAGCCACGCCGAGCGAACGCCGACCTGTCCCTGTGATCAGGCATCCCCTCCGCGGCTACTGCTCTGCCTGCTTGGGTGCCAGCGACTCGAGGATCTCCGCGGTCACCGGATCAACCTCCTCATCAGGCTGGATGTAGTGCGCCTTCGTGATCTTCGAGGACGTGTGGCCCAGCAGCTCCGCGGCGAGATCCGGCCCACTCGCTCGGTCGAGCACAGTCGCGACAGTGCGCCGGAACGCATGTGGTGTCACTCCTGAGATCCCTGCCTCCGCGAGGATCGTCCGAAGCCGCCGACGCACGTTGTTCGTCGTCAGCGGTGTCAGGTTCCTCGTGAAGAACAGCAGGTGCTCCGGCGGCTCGTGTGCGACGACGACCAGTCTCTGCCGAAGCACCTCCGCTGTGAAGCTTGGGACGGACACAACCCGCGTCGACTTCTCGGTCTTCGGATGGTGCTGCCGGTACGTCGGACGCCCGGCCGGCGAGATGATCGTGCCGCAGATGCGCACAGTCGCCGGCGTCTTGGTGACGTCCACGTCGCACTTGCGCAGCGCGAGTACCTCCCCGATCCGAGCCGACGTGCCCAGCATCACCTCGATGATCTGCTCAAGCTGTCCGTCCGGCTTCGGGCCCGAGAGGCCACCCTCGCGACGCCAGGACCGGACGGCCGTGCGGATCGCATCCACCTCGTCGATGGTGAGAGCCATCGCCTGGGATGCCGGTTTGTGCATCCTGGCGATCCCGCGCACGGGATTCTCCTTGAGCGCGCCATACCGGACGGCCAAGCCGAGAGCGAGGCTCAACACTGTCCGCGCCTGCTTCGCCGTGCTGTAGCTCTTGGACGACGCGAGCCGCTTGATGAACTGGTCTACCTTGCGCACGTCTATCTCGCGCAACGTGTAGTTCTCGAAGGCTGGCATCACCAGTTGGCGCATGTTCCGTTCGTAGAGGGCTCGCGTGCTCGGGGCGAGCTTGTCCGTCAGATCGAGGTCGGCGAGCCAGACATCGACCAGCCGAGAGAACGTGCTGTCGGCCGACAGATCGCGGCTTCCCGCTGCGAACCCGTCGCGACGTGTCAGCTTCTCCTTCAGGGTGCGTTCAGCGCCCTTGCGGGTGTCGCCAGTGGCCTGCACGAGGCGAAGCTGCCCATCGTCGTCACGGAAGCGGACGCGCGCCTTGATCCTGCCGTTCGGTGCGGTGATATACGTGAACTCGCCGAACGTGCCGATTGCGGTGCGTGGTCGGCCCATCTCAGCTCACCGACTCTCTGGCAACTGGCCTGGGCGAGACTCGCGGTGCGCCTCGATCCACGCCAGCACGTCGCGCTTCGTGAACTTCACGTGGCGACCGACCCGAACCCCGCAGGGTCCCTTCCCATCCACACGCCAGTCGTAGATCGTCGCGACTGGAACGCCCAGGTACTCGGCGAGGTCCTCGATGCTCAGCAACGGGTCGAGCCCGCTGATCGGTTCGAGTTGGGTTTTCATGCCAACTAGGTGGCCACGCCGCCCCGAGTGGCTCCGAGACGTTCCGAGACAGTCCATGCCCGCTTCTGGACCGGGCCGCGAGACGCACCTGCAGGACGAGTTGGTGATGACTTTCTGATGACCGAGTCAAGTTCAAATGCTTTCAGGCTCGGTTCCCAGAGGGAACCGAGCCTGAATTTGGTAGCGGGGGCAGGATTTGAACCTGCGACCTCTGGCTAAGAGATCAAGCCACAGCAAACCAGATCACGGCAGATCATGCCGTCGCCGGTCAGAGCCAAGGTGTTCTCGACCTTCCGACGAACTTCGCGGCGCGGCGAGCGCTGATCCTGCATGGCGTCACTTCATCAGGGGGTTCTCCACAGGTAGGGCGGTTCCCGCTGCACACCTTCAGTCACGAGGACAAACCTGTTCTCGTCCCGACGAAGGAGCACATCATGAGCACGACGGTCGACACCAACATCGAGGGCGCCATCCTCACCATCGACCAGGCGGCGGCGTACCTCGCGATTCCGAAGGCGACGCTGTACACCTGGCGGACCCGGCGAGCGGGGTTCGGGCCGCGGGCCGTGAAGCTCGGGGGCTGCCTGCGCTACCGCCGCTCCGACCTGGACGCCTGGGTCGCCGAACACCTGGAGAGCTTCGACGACACCCCGGCCGTCCCGGAGCAGCGAGCGGGAGACGGCGTCTCGCTGTCCCGAGCGAGCCGGCCGCGCTGAAGGGGATGCGAGATGGGACGCGGACGACCACCGACATCGCTGGGCACCTGGGGAACGATCCGGACGACGCGGGTCCGCGAGGGTGTGTACAGGGCTCGCACCCGGATCCGGGACAAGGACGGCGTTCCCCGCGAGGTCACAGCCACGGGCACCACGATTGCTGCTGCGGAGCGTGCGTTGCGCGAGAAGCTCGTCGATCGGGCGACGCCGACGCAACAGGCGATCACCGCCGACACCACGATTGCGACCCTCGCAGCCCTGTGGCTGACCTTCCTCCGCGCCGAGGGCCGGATCGAAGCCACCACCATCAACGAGTACGAGCGCGTGCTCGACAAGGTCGTCATTCCGGAACTGGGTGGCCTCCGTCTTCGAGAGGTGACGACCAGTCGACTGGATCTGTTCCTCGTCCGACTCCGGGCCACGAGCGTCAGCCGCCAACGGAAGACCAAGGTGGTGATGGGCGCGATGCTGGGGCTGGCTGTGCGTCACGACGCGCTCGCCGTGAACCCGGTCCAGCAGACCTCACGCATCCACCGTGAAAGGTCCGAGACCCGGTCGCTCACACTCGAGGACCTCACGACCGTCCGCGAAGCTCTCCGAGCGTGGACGGCCAAGCAGCGCCCCGGGCCAAAGGCGTCCAGCGACATGGCCGACATCATCGACCTGATGCTGGCCACCGGGGCTCGGATCGGCGAGATCCTTGCCGTGCGCTGGGTCGATGTCGCACTCGACGCCGCCCGTCCGACCCTCACCATCAACGGAACGATCAAGACCGAGCCTGGCAGGGGCACATACCGCAAGGCCAGCCCGAAGTCGGACGCCAGCGTGAGAACGGTCGTCCTTCCGAACTTCGCCATCGCAGTGCTCAAGCGTCGCCAGGCGGCAGCGCGGGAGAACCCGAATGACGCGGTGTTCCCGACCCGCAACGGCACCTGGCAACAGGTCAACAACGTCGAGCGCCGCTGGCGGCAGATCCGCAAGGACACCGGCCTCGACTGGGTCACGCCCCACACGTTCCGCAAGACCGTGGCGACCCTCATCTCGGAGCGGGTCGACGCTGAGACCGCCTCCCAGCAACTCGGCCACTCCTCCCCCGCCATCACCCGCGAGTTCTACATCTCCAAGCCGGCGATCGCCGCTGACGTCGCACACGTCCTGGACGAGCTGGCGGAGGCAGATCCGAATACTTCGGGAATAAGTCGTGAATAGCGGCTTCGGGTTCAAATGACAGAACCGGCTCCGACCTACGTTCCCGCAGGTCGGAGCCGGTTTCTTTGTCGGGCTGACAGGATTTGAACCTGCGACCCCTTGACCCCCAGTCAAGTGCGCTACCAAGCTGCGCCACAGCCCGAAGACCGGCGGTCGTCGACCACCGGACCGCGTGAACCTTACCGCAGCCGAGCGCATGGCACCGAACCGGGGGCCGTGTCGCGCGCCGTGTCAGCCCATCGTCTTCTGACCGTCGATCGTCTCGCGGATGATGTCGGCGTGGCCGGCGTGCTGCGACGACTCGGCGATCACGTGCAGGAAGACCCGGCGTGCCGACCAGCTGCCACCCGGTTCGAACCACGGCACCTTCGGCAGCGGGTGCCGGGCGTCGAGGTCGACGGTGGCGACCAGCCCGTCGGTGACCGCGGCAGCCTCGTCGTACGCCGCCAGCACGCCGGCGAGGGTCTCCCCCGGCTGCATGGCGAAGTCGGCCATCCGGGCCCGGATCTCCTCGGGCGGGTTGCTCCAGTCGACGGTCGCCCAGTCGAACGTCGGCTCGGCCGGGCCGTTGACGATGTAGTCGGCCCACTTCCGTTCCACGGCGGTCACGTGCTTGATCAGGCCACCCAGGCAGAGCTCGCTCGCGGTGGGGGTGAGCCCGGCCTGCTCGTCGGTGAGGCCGCGGACGGTGAAGCGGAGGAAGTCGCGGTGCTTGCGCAGCGTCTCGAGGAGGTCGGCGCGCTCGCTGCTTGCGGTGGCGGTCGGTGTCGTCGGGTGGCTCTCGGTGATCGTCATGACAGCAACGCTAGGAGCCCAATAGGTCAGTTTCTGACCTCTTCGGCAGCCGATCCGGCGGTCATCCGGCGGGCTTCACCTCGGCGCTGTCGGGATCGACCATCAGACCCGAGGTGTCGACGGCGACGAACGCCCGGGCCGGGATGCGCTTGAGGTCGGCGATCATCCGAGCCGGCCAGCGCCGGTGTCGCTCGCCCTGGAAGAACCAGGGCGAGCCGTTGTCCGCCAGCACCAATCCGTGCCGCTTCATCGCCCGCACCACGACCTTCGCGTGCTTCGAGAACCCCTGCGGGCGCCACCCGGCCCGCAGCCGGAACCTCGCCCCCATCGGTGGGTAGGCGCGACTCTCGGTCGCGCCGGCGTCGTGCCGGGCCGGCCACAGGTGGCGGCTGCTGGTCACGTCGGTGGTGAATCGGATCGCGTGGTCGACCTCCCCGGCACGCACCTCGTTCCAGCGCAGCAGCCCCGGCAGGATCGGCATCCCGGCCGCGTCCGCCGAGGTCCACCCGTCCGGCCGCAGGTCGTTGCTGCGCAGCGACCACACCGCCCCGGACCCTGCCCGCCACCGGCCGTCGCGCACCCTCGTCGCATAGGTCTCGTAGAGCCGGCAGCGGCCGCGGTCCACCACGATCGCGTGCCGGTCCCCGTCAGAGCGGCGCCCGCCCTCGATCCGGGTGTCGCGGCCCAACGGGTAGCGCACCCGGTCGCTCTCCGCGGCGTACCGGAACTGGACCTTGACCCGCCGGTGCTCCGAGCCCACCACGGTCACCGGAATGCCGTAGTCGGGCCCGGGGCCGGCGTTCGGCCCGAAGTCCGGATGCAGGTCGCGCTCGGTCGACATCTGCGAGAGCCACCGCTTGCTCCGCGGGTGCACGGGCAGCCCGCGCACGTCGGCGTGCCACCAGTTGTCGTCGGGGAACACCGCGCAACCAGTGCCCGCGACCGGCCTCGCCGGGCCGCGCGGGGCCTCCACCGGCGTCGCCCCCGCCAGCAGGGGAACGGCGAGCAGCCCCGCCAGAGCGAGCAGGACCGGAGACCACGCACGACGCCGCATCCCCCGACGGTACGCCGGGAGGATGCGGCAGTCCTGCCGGAACGAGGGCTCAGCGCTTGCGCTTCTCCCGCGGCCGCTGCTGCAGCACGATCGGGGTGCCGACGAAGCCGAACTCCTCGCGCAGCCGCCGCTCGATGAACCTCTCGTAGCCGGCGTCGAGCTTGCCGCTGGTAAACAGCACGAACGTCGGCGGCGCGGTCGAGGCCTGGGTGCCGAACAGGATCTTGGGCTGCTTGCCGCTGCGCACCGGGTGCGGGTGCTCGGCGACCAGCCGGCCCAGGAACCCGTTGAGCGCCCCGGTGCCGACCCGGGTCTCCCAGCCCTCGATGGCCCGCTCGATCGCCGGCACCAGCCGGTCGATGTGCCACCCGGTGCGGGCGGTGACGTTGATCCGCGGCGCCCACTGCACCTGCACCAGCTCGCGCTCGATCTCTCGCTCCAGGTAGTGGCGGCGCTCCTCGTCGACGAGGTCCCACTTGTTGAACGCGATCACCAGCGCGCGGCCGGCCTCGCGCACGGTCTGGATGATCCGCTGGTCCTGCTCGGAGATCGGCTGACCGCCGTCGATGACCAGCACCGCGACCTCGGCCCGGTCGATCGCGGTGGAGGTGCGCAGGGAGGCGTAGTACTCGTGGCCCGAGGCCTCCTTGACCCGCTTGCGGATGCCGGCGGTGTCGATGAACCGCCAGGTCTTGCCCCCCAGCTCGACCAGCTCGTCGACCGGGTCGACGGTGGTGCCCGCGACGTTGTCGACGACCGCCCGCTCGGAGCCGGCCAGCTTGTTCAGCAGCGAGGACTTGCCCACGTTCGGCTTGCCGACGATCGCGATCCGCCGCGGCCCGCCGACCTCGACCTCGCGCTCGGGCGGCGGCTCGGGCAGCGCGGCGAGGACGGCGTCCAGCATGTCGCCCGACCCCCGCCCGTGCAGCGCCGAGACCGGCCACGGCTCCCCCAGCCCGAGGTTCCACAGGCCGTAGGCCTCGGCCTCGGCGCGCATGTCGTCGACCTTGTTGGCCGCCAGCACCACCGGCTTGCCCGAGCGGCGCAGGATCTTCACCACCGCCTCGTCGGCGTCGGTGATGCCCACGGTCGCGTCGACGACGAAGAGCACCGCGTCGGCCAGCGTCACCGCGACCTCGGCCTGCGCGGCGATCCGCTCCGCCAGCCCGCGGGCGTCCGGGTCCCAGCCGCCGGTGTCGACCACGGTGAACGCGCGGCCGTTCCAGGTGGCGTCGTAGGAGATCCGGTCGCGGGTGACCCCGGGGACGTCCTGCACGACCGCCTCGCGGCGGCCGATGATCCGGTTCACCAGCGTCGACTTGCCGACGTTGGGGCGGCCGACGACCGCGAGCACCGGCACCGGCCCGAGGGGCGCATCTGCGGTGCCGTCGACCTCCGCCCCGGGTTCGGGACGCGCGACGGGAAGGTCCTGGCTCATGGTGCTCCTTGCTCGGTGACCCCGGTGGCGGGGTCTGGTTCGACTTCAGCGGACGGCAGTGGCCCAGGCAGTTGCTGGCCGGTCAACGTCCGCGCATGGTCCAAGTGGACCAGCATGTGCTCCCGGAGCAACATCGAGGCCCGCCCCACTTGTTCCTTGGTGCGTGGCCAGGGCTGCGGCTCCAGCGTGATGGGGGCCCCGAAGACCAGGTCGACGCGGCTCCCGCGCCGCGGCAGCTCGCCCGCGTGCCCCCCGGGACGGCGGGTGCCGAGGATGATCACCGGCACCACCGGCGCGCCCGTCACCAGCGCGAAGTACGCCGCGCCGCGGTGGAAGCGGGACAGGTCGCCGGCGTCGCGGCGTCCCTCGGGGAACACGCCGATCGCCCCGCCGTCGCGCAGCACGCGCAGCGACTCCCGCACCGCCCGCGCGTCGACGTGGAACCGGTCGATCGGGATCTGGCCCGAGGCACGCAGGAACCGCCCCAGGAAGCCCCGGAACATCTCGGCCTTGGTCAGGGCGTGCACGGGTCGGCCCGGCGCGAAGATCGCCAGCAGCGGGCCGTCGGCGACCCCGATGTGGTTCGCGGCGAAGATCACCGGCCCGCTCTGCGGCACCAGGTCGGCACCGTGCACGCGCACCGGGACCAGCAACCGGATCAGGAACCGGGCCAGCGGACGCAGCGGGCTGGCCAGGAGGACCCGCCACGGATGCCGCACCCGGTCGCTGCGCGGAGGCAGCCGATGCGGACTCACGAGCAGGCCTCGGCCACCATCCCGACGACCAGCGCGATCACCTCGTCCAGCGTGTAGGGCGTGGTGTCGAGGTGCACCGCCCCGTCGGCCATCACCAGCGGGGCGGTGGCCCGTGAGGAGTCGATGCGGTCACGGTCGAGCAGCAGCTGCCGGGTCGCGGAGAGATCGGCGCCGCCCTCCTCGGCGGCCCGTCGCTCGGCCCGCGCCGCGGGGTCGGCGGAGAGGTAGAGCTTGACCGGGGCGTCGGGCCACACGACCGAGCCGATGTCGCGGCCCTCGACGACGATGCCGGGGCCGTCCAGCGCAGCGGTGATGATCTCGCGCTGCAGCCCGAGCAGCCGGGCCCGCACCGCCGGCACCGTGCTCACCGGCGAGACGGCGCGGGTGACCTCCTCGGTGCGGATCGGCGCGGCGGCGTCCTCGCCGTCGACGGTGATCGTCGGGCCCGACGGATCGGTGCCGGACTCGAGCCCGGGCTCACCGCACCGGGCGGCGACCGCGTCGGCGTCGTGGACGTCGACCCCGTGCCGCAGCATCCACCACGTCATCGCCCGGAACATCGCCCCGGTGTCGAGGTAGCGCAGCCCCAACCTCGCGGCCACCCCGCGCGAGGTGCTGGACTTGCCCGAGCCGGAGGTGCCGTCGACCGCCACCACGAGTCCGTGCAGGTCAGCGGGGACCTCGCGGCTCGGCACGGGGCTGGACTGACCGGGGTGGGGGGTGGCGCTCACGGGGGGTCAGCCTACCGGTGCGCGACCCATCCCTTCGACTCCAAGGAGGCCAGCAGGTGGTCGGCGCGGGTCTCGTCGACGACCAGCTCGACCAGGCCGACCGGCCGGCCGGGGTCGTGGTCGATGCGCACGTCCTCGATGTTGACCCCGCTGGCGCCGGCCTCGGCGAACAGGCGGGCCAGCTCGCCGGGCTCGTCGGGCACGGACACGAAGACCGTGCCGGTGGGCCGCCGCGGCGCCCCGTGCTTGCCCGGGATCGCCCGCGCACCCTCGACGCCCCGCGACAGCAGGCCCACCAGGCGTTCGCGGTCGTGGGAGGCGACGGCGTCGATCACCGCGTCGAGCTGGGCCCGCACCTGGCCGAGCAGGTCGAGCACGGCGTCGGCGTTCGCCGCCACGATCTGCCCGTAGAGCGCAGGGTCGCCGCCGGCCACCCGGGTCACGTCGCGCACCCCCTGCCCGGAGAGGGCGAGGTGGTCGGCGGGCGCCTCGGCCAGCCGGGAGGCGACCAGCGAGGCCAGCAGGTGCGGCACGTGCGAGGTGCGGGCCACCGCGCGGTCGTGCTCGGCGGGGCTCAGCCGCACCGGCACCGCGCCGCACAGCCGCGCCAGGGCGTCGACCGCCGCCACGGCCTCGGCCGCCGACCCCGGGTGGGGGGTGACCGCCCACGGCCGACCGTCGAAGAGCGCGGCGCTGCCGGCCAGCGGACCGGACCGTTCGCTGCCCGCCATCGGGTGGCTGCCGACGTAGCGAGCGGCGCCGGGGTGGTGCTCGACGGCAGCCGACGGGCCACTCTTCACGCTGCCCACGTCGGTCACCGTCGCCGACCCGTCGTCGAGCGCGCGCAGGATCTCGGCGGCCAGGTGGTCCGGCGGCACGGCCACCACCACCAGACCCGGCCGGTCGCCCGGGACGAACGGGCGTCCGGCACCGAGCCCGGACGCGGTGCGCACGTTCTCGGAGGAGACGTCGCTGAGAAGCACCTCGAGCCCGGCGCGGCGGCAGGCCAGCCCGATCGAGGTGCCGATCAGGCCGACCCCGACGATGTGGACGGGACCGGTGACGTCTCCGGCAGCCTCCCGGCCCTCCCGGTCAGGCATCGGGGACGTCACGGGTGCGCGACAGGTCACGTCGCAGCGCGGCGGCGCCGTGCAGGTAGACGTGGGTGATGTCGGCGCGCGGCAGGTCGGTCTCGACGTGCGCCATCATCCGCACCACCCGCGGCATCGACCCGTCGATCTCCAGCTCGCGGGCGCACATCAACGGCACGTCGCTGAAGCCGAGCCGCCGCGCTGCGTAGGCCGGGAACTCCGAGTGGAGGTCGGAGGTGGCGGTGAACAGCACCGAGATGAAGTCGTCGACCTCGAGCCCGTTGGCGGTCATCACCTCGGTCACCATCTCGGCGACCCGTTCGAGCATGTGGTCACGCACGTCGTCGTCGAGCTGGGTCGCTCCTCGCACTGCCCTGACTGCCACGGGGCAAGGCTATCGACCCCGCCGACACAGCCGGCAGCCGCGTCTCAACCGGGCTGGTAGCTGCCGAACGACCAGCTGTTGCCCTCGGGGTCGACCACCGATCCCCCGCGGCCGCCGTAGTCCTGGTCGACCATGCCGCGCACGACCGTGGCACCCGCCGTCACTGCTCGGTCGAACGCCGCGTCGGGGTCCTCGGTGACGAGGTAGACCGCGGAGCCGCCGACGTTGGTCACCGCTCCCTCCGGCCGCTCGCTGCCGAACATGACGCCCCCGCCCTCGGGCCAGAGCCACTCGGCGTGCACCACGACGTCGGGGTCCTCGGGGTCGCGGTGGGTCTGGTGCTCGACGAACCCGACCGCGCTCAGCCAGGCGATCATCGCCCCGGTGTCTCGAAAGGTCAGTGCGGGCCAGGTTCGGGTCTGCGTCGGGTTGCTCATCGACTCACCCTGGCACCGAGTCGGCGTCCCGGTCTTGCACGAACGGGAACTCCTCCCGCAGCCAGGTCGAGGGCGTGCAGCCGGCCAGCGCCGACCACTCCCGCGAGAGGTGGGCCTGGTCGGCAAAGCCGCTTCGATAGGCGGCCTCCGCCAGGGGGATCCGGCCCACCAGTGCCCGAGCCTGCTCGAACCGGCCCAGCCGCCGCAGGTCCCGCGCCGACACACCGCACTCGCGGCGCACCAGCGTGCCCAGGTGCCGGCGGCTCAGGCCGACCTCGGCCGCGACCGCGCCGACCCCTGCGCCGCGCCGCAGCTGTCTCAGCGCCCACGCGACCTCGGCGCGAGGCAGGCTCGGGCGGTCTCGCAGGACGCCGAGCAGAGCCCGCTCCACCACCGCTCTGCGACTGGCGGCCGGGGCTGCGGCGAGCCGCTCCGGCAGGTGCCGCAGCGCCGGAGCAGCGTCCTCCAGATCGACGATCGTGCCCGCCAGGGACGCCGCCGGCGCCCCCAGCAGTGTTCGGGCCCCGGTCACCGTGAGCTCCAGCTGCACGCCCGCCTGGTGTCCGAGGTGGTGGATCGCCGCCGGTCCGGTGTGCAGCCCCGCCAGCGTCCCCCAGCGAGCGGCCCGGCTGGCGTCGTCACCGCTCCAGCCCACGTCGAGCGGCTCCCCGACCGGCAGCACGAGGGTCAACGTGGTGCCGGGCAGCCCGCGGTGCACGCCCGGACCGCCCAGGTCGACGTCGTACGCCGTCAGGCTGACCACGTGCCCGCGCAGGGCCGGGTGCGGGTCCGGCCGCGGGTCGTGGGGGCTCACCCGCCGAAGGTACGGCGGGTCAGGGCGCGTTTCTAGAGCTCGACGCCGTCGAGCAGCGCGCCGAGCTCGTCGGCGGTGAGGTCGCGCAGCTCGCCGGGCTTGAGGTTGCCCAGCCGCACCGGCCCGATCGCGGTGCGGGTGAGCCGGCGCACCGGGTGTCCGACGGCGTCGAGCAGCCGGCGCACGATGCGGTTGCGGCCCTCGTGGATGACCAGCTCGACGATGGAGCGCCCGGCGGCGGGCTCGCTGCCGCCGACCAGCTTGACCTTCGAGACCGTGACTGGACCGTCGTCGAGGGTGACACCGGCCAGCAACCGCTTCACGGTGCCGCGACTGACCGTGCCCTCGACCTCGGCGACGTAGACCTTGTCGACCTCGTACGACGGGTGGGCGAGGCGCTGGGCGAAGTCGCCGTCGTTGGTGAGCAGCAGCAGCCCGGTGGTGTCGGTGTCGAGCCGGCCCACGTGGAAGAGCCGCTCGGGCCGGTCGGCCACCAGGTCGCCGATGGTGCGCCGACCCTCGGGGTCGGACATGGTGGAGACCACGCCGCGGGGCTTGTTGAGCGCGAGGTAGACCTTGGCGCTCACCGGGGGCAGCCGCTTGCCGCCGACCCGGATCACCGCGGCGCTGGGGTCGACCTTGGTGCCGAGCCGGGTGACGACCTCGCCGTCGACCTCGACCTGGCCGTCGAGCATCAGCTCCTCGCAGCGGCGCCGGGAGGCGACACCGGACTGGGCGAGCAGCTTCTGCAGCCGGACCAGCCCCTGGTCGTCGGGGACCAGACCGAGGGCGGCCAACCGGTCACCGGTGCCGCCAGTGCCGACGGGGTCGCTCGGCTCGCTCACGTGGGCTCGGTCCCGCCGTCGGGCTCGGTGCCGGGCCCGTTGTGCGGGGCCGGGTGCGGGGCGTGCTGCGTCTCGGCGTCCGCCTCGCTGCCCGGTGCGGGCGTCGGCTCGGGTGCGGGGGGTCCGGACATCTCGGCCAACTCGTCCTCCAGGTCGTCCATCTCGGGCAGGTAGGGGGCCAGCTCGGGCAGTTCTTCGAGCGAGCCGATCCCGATCCTCTCCAGGAAGTATCCCGTGGTCCGGTAGAGGTGCGCGCCGGTGTCGGCGTCGTGGCCGGCCTCCTCGACCAGCCCGCGGGCCAGCAGGGTGCGGATCACGCCGTCGACGTTGACGCCGCGGATGGCCGAGACCCGGGCCCGGGAGACCGGCTGCTTGTAGGCGACCACCGCGAGGGTCTCGAGCGCGGCCTGGGTGAGTCGCGCCTGCTGGCCCTCGAGCACGAACCCCTCGACGACCGCGGCGTACTCCTCGCGGGTGTAGTAGCGCCACCCGCCGGCGACGTTGCGCAGCTCGAAGCCGCGGCCCTGGGCGGTGTACTCCTCGGCCAGGTCGCTCAGCGCGGCGTCGACGTCGGAGACCGGGTGGCCCACCGCGGTGGCCAGGGTGGCGACGTCGAGCGGCTGGTCGGCGACCATCAGCACCGCCTCGAGGGCGGGCCGCAACGGCGCCAGCGGCACCTCGAGCGTCTCCGCCGGCACCTCTGCCGACACCTCCGGTTCGTGGTCGTGCTCGTTCACGTGTGGCCTCCCTCTGCGGTGTCGGGCTCCCCGGGCGTCGCCGCCGCGCCGTCGGCCTCGGGTGGGGCGCCGTCGAACTCGTCGTGGATCAGGTCGTCGACGTCGGCGTCGTCGGGACCGGTCCATCGCACGGTGAGCTCGCCGAGCGGCGAGACCTGGTCGAAGGCGACCGCGCCCTCGCGGAACAGCTCGAGCAGCGAGAGGAACCGGGCCACGGTGGTCAGGGTGTCGGGCGAGTCGCCGCACAGCGACCGGAACGTGAGCGTGCGCGAGCGGCGGAGCCGGTCGACCACGATCGCCGCCTGTTCGCGGACGCTGACCTTCGGCGCGTGGATGTGCTGCAGCGACACCTCGGGCACCGGCTTGGGCTCCATCGCCTTCGCCGCGAGCTGGGCGAACTGGCCCAGCCCGATGCCGATCAGCACCTCCGGGAGCAGGCGGGCGAACCGCTCCTCCATCCCGACGGCGCGGGGGTGGCGGCGCGACTCCTCGACCAGCCGGTTGCCGAAGACGGCGGCCACCTGCTTGAACGCGCGGTACTGCAGGAGCCGGGCGAAGAGCAGGTCGCGGGCCTCGAGCAGCGCGAGGTCCTCCTCGTCCTCGACGTCGCCACTCGGCAGCAGCCGTGCGGCCTTGAGGTCGAGGAGTGTGGAGGCGACCAGCAGGAACGAGGTGGTCTGCTCGAGGTCCCACACCGGGCCGCCGGCCTTGACGTGGGCGATGAACTCGTCGGTGACCGTCGAGAGTGCGACCTCGGTGATGTCGAGCTTGTGCTTGGCGATCAGCGAGAGCAGCAGGTCGAACGGCCCCTCGAAGTTGACCAGCCGCACCTCGAAGCCCGGGGTCTCCGCTCCGTCGCCGGCGTGCGTCGGTTCGGGAGCGGCGGGGGCGCCGCTCATTCCTCGGTCAACCGCCGCACCAGGGCGCTGCGCTCGCCCTCGGCTTCGAAGTCGGCCAGCACCATCGCCACCGCCTCACGGACCAGGCGGCCGCGGTCGATGGCCAGCCCGTGCGCGCGGCGCAGGGACAGCCGGGCGTGCTCGATGTCGAGCAGCTCGTCGGAGGTGACGTAGACGGTCATCTTCTCGTCGTGCCGCACCCGGCCGCTGGGCCGCTTGGGGGCCTCGGGCTCCGGCTCGGCCGACTCGGGCTGGTCGGGCACCGCCCGGACCGCCTTGGGCTCGGGGCTGGTCGGCCGGAACAGGTCGTCGGCCGACGGCAGGGTCACGCGTCGGGGCACCGGACCAGCACCTCCCTCGCCAGCTGACGGTAGGAGTCGGCGCCCGCCGACGCCGAGGCGTAGGTGGTGATCGGCTCGCCGGCCACCGTGGAGTCGGAGAACTTCACGGTGCGGCGGATCACGGTGTGGAAGACCTTGTCGCCCCAGGCCTGCACCAGCCGCTCCATGACCTCCCGGCCGTGCAACGTGCGGCCGTCGTACATGGTGCCGAGCACGCCCTCGATCTGGAGCTTGGGATTGAGCCGCTCGGTGACCTTGTCGATGGTGGTCTTGAGCAGCGCCACCCCGCGCAGCGCGAAGTACTCGCACTCCAAGGGCACGATCACGCCGTCGGAGGCGGTCAGCGCGTTCACCGTGAGCAGGCCCAGCGAGGGCTGGCAGTCGATGAGGATCACGTCGTACTTCTCGACCGCGGGAGCCAGCACCCGCTGCAGGGTCTGCTCGCGGGCGACCTCGTGCACCAGCTGCACCTCGGCCGCGGAGAGGTCGATGTTGGAGGGCAGCAGGTCCATGCCGGGCACGCCCGAGGGGACGACCACGTCGTCGAGGGTGACGTCGCGCTCCATCAGCAGGTTGTAGACGGTGAGGTCCATCTCGTGGGGGTTCAGCCCCAGGCCCACCGACAGCGATCCCTGCGGGTCGAAGTCGACCAGCAGCACCTTGCGGCCGTACTCGGCGAGCGCGGCACCGAGGTTGATCGTGGTCGTCGTCTTGCCGACGCCACCCTTCTGGTTGCACATCGAGATCACCCGGGCGTCGCCGCGCCGGGAGCGCGGCGGCGGCTCGGGCAGGTCCGGGACCGGCCGGCCGGTCGGGCCGAGCTCGGCGACGGCGCCGTTCGCGCCGGCGGAGGCGGGGCGGGCCGGCGTCAGCGGACGCTCGAACGGCAGCGCCTCGGACGCCTGGTCCTCACGTGGACGGACCGGAGAGGACACCTGCGGAGGCATCTGTGGGGCGCTGCTCCCTGTGAACCCTGCGAACCCGCCATCGCTCATCCGTCGCTCCTCGCATCGCACCCAGGAGGCCTGCCTGGCCTCACGGCTCAGTCAAGCATTTGTCGACTTCTAGACACGGGACGACGCGCGGCGCGCCGCAAGGGTTCCGGCCGGGACGTCAGGCCAGCAGGTCGGCGTAGTCGGGGTGCTTGCCGATCCAGCCGGCGATGAACTCGCAGCGGGCCACCACCTGGCGCCCGCCGCGGGCGCGGACGTCGTCGAGCGCCCCCCGGGCCAGTGCCGAGCCGACGCCCTTGCCGCCGAACTCGTCACCGACCTCGGTGTGGGTGAAGGTGATCCGTCCCTCGTCGAGGGTGTAGTCGGCGAAGCCGGCCAGCTCCTCGCCGAGGTAGGCCTCGTAGCGCTGCCGGTCCGGGTTGTCTCGGGTCGAAACGTCGCTCATGGACCCACCCTACGGAGCGGTCCCACGAACGGCCGTGGGTCGTTCGCTCCCCAGCCGACCAGCCATTGGTGACAATGGCCTGGTGCAACGCCAGAGTCTGCGTCCGCTCCGGTACGCCGCTGCGCTCGCGGTCGGCGCCGCGACGCTGGCGCTCGCCCCGGTCGCCCCGGCGGTCCCTGTGACGCCGGCGCCGCCCGGCTCCGTCGACGGTGCCGTCGACGACTGCACGCCGCGTCCGGCTCTGGTCGACCCCGACGCGACCCCGGAGGCCCGCTGCCTGGCCGCGCGGCTCGACCGGTGGCGGGCGAAGCGGCGGATGGCGGTGGGCCAGCAGCTCAACGTCTCCAACGGCGATCCGACGGCGCCGCTCGACGAGCTCGGCGACCGGCCGGTGCCGGTCGTCGGCTTCGACCTCGAGGAGCTCGACCAGGCGGCCAACCACGAGTACCCCTCCGACGACGCGGTGCTCGCCGAGCTGCTCACCCTGGCCGCGCCGCGCGCGGCGGGCGGTGAGGGGGCGGTGCTGGTCGCCACCTGGCACGCCCGCAACCCGCACACCGGCGCCGAGAACAGCTTCGCCGACCGCAGCTGGCACGACCTCGGCGCGCTGCTGCGCGACACCACGGAGGCCGCGGCCTTCTGGGCCGGCTACGACACGATGCTCGGCTACCTGGCCCGCCTCCAATCCGGCGAGGACGGCCGCTACTCCCCCGCCGCGGTGGTCTTCCGGCCGCTGCACGAGGCGAACGGCGGCTGGTTCTGGTGGGGTCACCCGAAGCGAGACGTCTACCGCGAGCTGTGGGCCAGGATGCAGGACCGCGCCAGCGATGCCGGCGTCCACAACATCGTGTGGGCCTACTCCGCGAACGTCGTCAACGACCAGACGGTGCGCAAGCCGGTCTCCCTGCTGCCGGCCGGCCGGGTCGACCTGGCCGGCCTCGACAGCTACGACTTCGAGGACGGCGACCGCAGCGTGCGGCGCGACCGGCTGCCGCTCGCCGGCTGGGGCGAGCTGGCCGGCAAGGTGAAGCGCATGGCGCTCACCGAGGTCGGCCCCTACGACAGCACCACCGGCCGGTGGGACCCGGCCGTGGTCACGCGCACGCTCCGGGCTCGGAAGATCCGCCCGGTGTGGGCGATGTTCTGGTTCGACGACCTGGCCGGCAACGATCCCCGCCACCTGCGCCAGCTCTCCTCGCTGCGCGGGGGCCGCGCCTGGCTCGACGAGCAGTGCGCCAGCGGCACCTGCCGCCTGCGCTGACCACCACGCGGGGCGTCAGCCGCCGAGCCGGTGCATCGCCACCGTCGCCAGCACCAGCTCGCCGGCCTCGTCGGAGGCGTCGAGGTCGGCGACCGCGTCGACGACCCAGTCGTGGTGGCCGTCGGGGTCGGCCAGGGTCTGCCGCACCCGCCACAGCCTGGCGGTGGTCCCCTCGGGTGCCCCCACCGGCTCGCCGGTCGTCGCCTCCACCTCGAGCAGCTTCGGGCTCCGGGCGTCGGCGTCGGTGGCCAGCCGGTCGTGCTCGGCGTAGTAGTCCTCGATCGCGGCGTCCCAGGACGATCGGGTCATCACCACCTCGCGCGCCGGGTCGGTGCGGTCGGCCGCGGCCCGCTCGAGCGCCATCAGCCCGTCGAGGTCGTCGCGGGCGACCAGCTCCACGCGGCGCCACATCGCGTTGCGCACCATCACCGTGAAGGCGCGCTCCTGGCGGCTGATCGGGCGCGGGTTGGGCGGGGGCCGGTGCTCGGCCAGCTCCTGGGCCACCCGGTGCACCGCCGCCGGATCGCTCAGCGCCTCCCACTCGTCGAGCAGCGAGGAGTCGGTCTGCCGCACGGTCTCCCCCAGCCACTCGATCAGCTCCTCCAGCTCGGGGGTGCGGTGCTGGTCGGGCACGGTGTGCCGCAGGGTCCGGTAGGCGTCGGTCAGGTAGCGCAGCACTAGCCCCTCGGAGCGGGCCAGCTGGTAGCGGCTCACGAAGTCGGTGAACGACATGCCCTGCTCGAACATCTCGCGCACGATCGACTTCGGGCCCAGGGCGTCCTCGGGCAGCCACGGGTGGGTCTGCCGGTAGATCTCGTACGTCGCGCCGAGCAGCTCGGCGAGCGGCTGCGGCCAGGTGACGGCGTCCAGCAGCGCCATCCGCTCGTCGTACTCGATGCCGTCGGCCTTCATCTCGGCCACCGCCTCGCCGCGGGCGGTGAACTGCTGGGCGAAGAGGATCTGTCGCGGCGCCTCGAGCACCGACTCGACGACCGACACGATGTCGAGGGTGTGCTCCTCGGACTCGGGGTCCAGCACGTCCAGGGCGGCCAGCGCGAAGTGGGCCAGCGGCTGGTTGAGGGCGAAGTCGTCGGGCAGGTCGACGGTGAGCACGTAGCGGCGGCCGTGCTCGTCGGGCTCGTCGAGCCGGACCAGCACCCCCGACCGGACCAGGCTGCGGGCCAACCGGAGCGCGCGCCGGGCCAGCCGCAGCTGGTTGCGGCGCTCCTCGTGGTTGTCGGTGAGCAGCCGGCGCAGCACCGGGAAGGCGTCCTCGTCGCGCGCGATGACGTTGAGCAGCATCGCGTTGTCGACCTTCATCCGCGACACCAGCCGCTCGGGCACCCCCTCGACGAGCTTGGTGAAGGTCTGCTCGCTCCACACCACCGCACCCTCGGGAGCCTTCTTCAGCTGCGCCTTGCTCTTGCGCTTGGCGCTGCGGTTCTCGGCGGCGTTCTTCGCCTCCGCCTTCGCCTTGGCGCGCTCGTTCTCGATGACGTGCTCGGGGGCCTGGACCACGACATAGCCGGCGGTGTCGAACCCGGCGCGGCCGGCGCGGCCGGCGATCTGCAGGAACTCGCGGGTGCGCAGCACCCGCTGCCGGCTGCCGTCGAACTTGGCCAGCCCGGTGAACAGCACCGTGCGGATCGGGACGTTGATGCCGACGCCGAGCGTGTCGGTGCCGCTGATCACCGTGAGCAGTCCGGCCTGGGCCAGCTGCTCGACCAGACGCCGGTAGCGCGGCAGCATGCCGGCGTGGTGCACCCCGAGGCCGCGGCGCAGCAGCTTCGAGAGCGTCTTGCCGAACCCGGCCCCGAACCGGAAGCCGGCCAGCCGCTCGGCGATCGCGTCGCGCGCCTCCCGGTCCGCGCCCGCCCAGCCCGCCTTGAGCAGGCCCGAGGCGTGCTCGACGGCCGCGGCCTGGGTGAAGTGCACGACGTAGACGGGTGCCTGCTTGGTGGTCACCAGCTCTTCCAGCGTCTCCGCCAGCGGGGTGAGTGCATAGCTGAACGTCAGCGGCACGGGGCGCTCGGCGTCGTCGACCACGGTGGTGGCGCGGCCGTTGCGGAGCGTCAGGTCGTCGGCCAGCTCGGAGACGTCACCGAGGGTCGCCGACATCAGCAGGAACTGTGCCTGTGGCAGCTCGAGCAGCGGCACCTGCCAGGCCCAGCCCCGGTCGGGCTCGGCGTAGAAGTGGAACTCGTCCATCACCACGAGCCCGACGTCGGCGTCCGAGCCCTCGCGCAGCGCGATGTTGGCCAGCACCTCGGCGGTGCAGCAGATGATCGGGGCGTCGGAGTTCACCGCGGCGTCGCCGGTGAGCATGCCGACGTTGTCGGCGCCGAAGACCTCGCACAGCGCGAAGAACTTCTCGCTCACCAGCGCCTTGATCGGCGCGGTGTAGAACGAGACCCGGTCCTCGGCGAGCGCCGCGCGGTGCGCTGCCTCGGCCACCAGCGATTTGCCCGAGCCGGTCGGCGTGGCCAGCACGACGTTGTCGCCGGCCAGCAGCGCGAGCACCGCCTCCTCCTGGTGCGGGTAGAGCTCCAGCCCGCGCTCGGCAACGGCGGTGGTGATGTCGTCGAGGAGGTCGCTCACCGGGCCCCTCCCCGGGTCGTGAACGCCTCGGCCACGTGCTCCCAGCCCATGCCGACGGCCAGGTCGAGAGCGGTCGCCCCCGACAGCGAGCCGGGCCCGGACAGCCGCGCGTGCGGGTCGGCGCCGTGCTCGAGCAGCACCTCGACCAGCGTCGCGTTCCCGGCCACCGCCTCCTGGTGCAGCACGGTCCAGCCGTTCTCGTCGGCGCGGGTCGCCACCGCGGGGTCCTCGGCGATGATCTGCCGGAGCCGGTCCCGACCCGCCACCGAGAGCGGATGCTCGTCGGTGTCGGCCCGCATCGCCTCGTCCGGGACCAGTGAGATCACGCCGGTCCTGCCGAAGTCGAGGCCCCAGGTCCGGTCGTGCCGGCGTCGCTGCCGGCGACCCATCGCGAGGCGGATCAGCTGGACGGTGAAGCCGCCGCACGCCTTGCCGTCCACGCTGTAGAGCCAGTCCTCGACGTCGGCGAGGCGGATCTCCACCGGCGTGCCCGCCGACGGCGCCGAGTTCTCGATCGGCTCGTTGAGGACGGGACCGGCGACCGTGACGCCGTCGAAGCTCTCGACCTCGACCCACAGGTGCTCCGTCCCCGGCTCGCCCGGTGCTCCCGGGAACGCTGCCTTGACCATGGCCGGACCGAGACCGGGGTCCACACCCCGCTGCCGCCAGGAGACGTGGCGCCAGCAGAAGCGGAAGGTCTCCCGGGCGGCCCGGCCGGCTTCGGCCAACGCCGGGTCGTCGGCGGGGAGAGAGACGGCACGCAGAGTTGTCATCGCGCCCCATCCTGCCTGGTGCGGGTCGCCAGCCCGAACCGGCCGCTCAGTCCCGAGCCCGGGGGTGGGCGGTGGCGAAGACCTCGCGCAGGTTGTCGACGGTGACCAGCGTGTAGACCTGCGTCGTGGTGACCGAGGCGTGGCCCAGCAGCTCCTGGACCACGCGCACGTCGGCGCCGCCGTCGAGCAGGTGGGTGGCGAAGGAGTGGCGCAGCGTGTGCGGGGACACGTCGCGGGTGACTCCGGCCCGGTCGGCCGCACGGACCAGCACGGTCCAGGCCGACTGCCGTGAGAGTCGGCCGCCGCGGGCGTTGAGGAACAGCGCTCCGGCCCTCTCGGTGGTGCCTCCCGAGACCCCGGCTGCCACCAGGTCGGGCCGGGCCCGCACCAGGTAGCCGGAGACCGCCTCACGGGCATAGGACCCGACGGGCACGAGCCGCTCCTTGCCGCCCTTGCCGCGCAGCAGCACGGTGCCGTCGACGAGATCGAGGTCGTCGACGTCGAGGCCGACCGCCTCGGAGATCCGAGCCCCCGTGCCGTAGAGCAGCTCGAGCAGGGCCCGGTCGCGCAGTGCCAGGGTCGTCCCCGGCGCACCCGCGGCGTCCAGGATCGCCTCGACGTCGGAGAGCGGGAGCGCCTTCGGCAGCCGCTTCGCCGGTGCGGGCGGCTTCACCGCGGCCGCGGGATCGGCCTCGGTCAACCCGTCGCGGACCGCGAACTTGTGGAACCCCCGGACCGCGACCACCGTGCGCGCCGCCGAGGTCGCGCTGAGCGGCGGGTGGTCGGCGTCGCCCTCGCGTAGCGAGAGCAGGAAGTCGGTGACCGTCGACTCGGTGATCGCGCCGAGGTCGGCGATGTCCCGGGCGGCGAGGAAGGCCAGGTAGCGACGCAGGTCGCGCCGGTAGGACGACAGCGTGTTCGTGGCCAGGCCGCGCTCCACCGTGAGGTGGTCGAGGTAGGCGCGCACGGCGCGGCTCACGCCGCCCGCCCGCTGCTCGGGCGGCTGCTGCTGCTCGGTCGTCGCGGTGCTCACCTCAGGCCGGTGTGCCGAGCGCGGTCTCGAGCGGGACCGAGCCGATGCCCACCGCGTCGCCGACCGGGGCGTTGGTCAGCAGCCCGGCGTGGGTGTTCAGGCCCAGCGCCAGGCTGCGGTCGTCGAGCGAGGCCTGCCGCCAGCCCTTGTCGGCCAGCGCGACGGCGTACGGGAGCGTGGCGTTGGTCAGCGCGTACGTCGAGGTGTTCGGCACCGCACCCGGCATGTTGGCCACGCAGTAGAACGTGGACCCGTGCACCGGGTAGGTGGGGTCGGCGTGGGTGGTGGGCCGGGTGTCCTCGAAGCAGCCCCCCTGGTCGACGGCGATGTCGACGAGCACCGAGCCCGGCTTCATCTGCGCGACCAGGTCGTTGCTGACCAGCTTGGGTGCTCGCGCGCCCGGCACCAGCACCGCGCCGATCACCAGGTCGGCCTCCTTGACCTGCTGCTCGATGGCCAGCCGCGACGACGCGAGGCCGTGCACCCGGTTGTTGTAGCGCCAGAACGACATCCGCAGCTTGTCCAGGTCGGTGTCGAGCAGCGTGACGTCGGCACCCATCCCGAGGGCGATGTTCGCGGCGTTCTGCCCGGCGACGCCGGCTCCGATCACCACGACCTTCGCGTTGGCGACGCCTCCGACCCCGCCCATCAGCACGCCCCGGCCACCGCGGGCCTTGAGCAGCGCGTAGGCACCCACCTGCGGAGCCAGGCAGCCGGCGACCTCCGACATCGGGTAGAGCAGCGGCAGCCCGCCAGAGGGGAGTTGCACGGTCTCGTAGGCGATCGCGGTGACCTTGCTCGCGAGCAGTGCCTCGGTGAGGGGCTTGTCGGCGGCCAGGTGCAGGTAGGTGAAGAGCGTGAGGCCCTCACGCAGCCGGTGGTACTCCTCGGCGATCGGCTCCTTGACCTTGAGCACCATGTCGGCGGTGCCCCACACCTCGTCGGCGTCGTCGAGGATGGTCGCACCCGCCGCGACGTACTCGTCGTCGGTGACCGAGGAGCTCTCTCCGGCCCCCCGCTGGATCTGCACCTCGTGCCCGTGCGCGACCAGCTCGTGCACGCCGACCGGCGTGATCGCGACGCGGTACTCGTGGACCTTGACTTCCTTCGGGACGCCGACCTTCACCTGCTGTGCTCCTCGGATCGGGGTCGCCACCACGCTGTGGCGATCGCTACCGCGGCGACACTACTCCGCGACGTGCCCCGCGCGCGGGAACCCGCGAACCTCGCCCCGGGCGGCCGCCAACAGCACGGCAGCCGCCAGGTGCGCGTCCGCCAGCCGCCCGGCGAGGACCGCCGCGTGGAGGTCGGCGAAGGGGACCCAGCCGAGCTCCATCTCCGCCTCCTCGTGCTCGGGGGTGAAGTCTCCCCGCCCGACCTCGCGCAGGTCGCGGGCCAGGAAGAAGTGGCTCTGCTCGGAGGAGAAGCCCGGGGAGGAGTAGGTCGAGGCCAGGTGGCTCCACTCGGCTGCCTCGTAGCCGGTCTCCTCGACCAGCTCACGCCGGGCGACCTCGACGATCGGCTCGCCCTCGACGTCGCAGAGTCCGGCGGGCAGCTGGACCAGGGTGGCCGAGACCGCGTGGCGGTACTGCCACACGCACAGCACCCGGTCCCGGTCGTCGAGCGCGAGCACGATGACCGCTCCCGGATGCTCGACGACCAGCCGGGTGAACGGCTCCTCCTCGCCGGGCCCGGGCCGGCGGACCCGGTCCTCACGCAGCCGCACCACCCAGCCGCCCCCGTCGTAGGGGTAGCCGACGGTCTCGGCCGGCCACCGCTCCGGACGGTCCTGGGGCGCGGGCACGGCTCAGTCCTCGACGGGCTCGCGGCGCAGCGCGGACTCGTCGATGGGGAACCGCAGTTCGCGCTGCCGGTCGATGGCCGCGCCGACGAGCCCCGCGAAGAGCGGGTGCGGCCGGGTGGGCCGCGAGCGCAGCTCGGGGTGGGCCTGGGTGGACACGTAGTAGGGGTGCACCTCGGCCGGAAGCTCGACGAACTCGACCAGGTTGTTGTCCGGCGAGGTGCCCGAGAACACCAGCCCGGCCGCCTCCAGCCGGTCGCGGTAGCGGTTGTTCACCTCGTAGCGGTGCCGGTGCCGCTCCTGGATCGTGGGCTCTCCGTAGGCGCCGCGCACGACGGTGCCGTCCTTGAGCGCGGCCGGATAGAGGCCCAGCCGCATCGTGCCGCCCAGGTCGCCGGCGCCCGCCACGATCGTCTTCTGCTCCTCCATCGTGGCGATCACCGGCTCGGCCGCGTCGGGGCTGAACTCCGTGGAGTCGGCGCGTTCGAGGCCGGCCTCGTTGCGCGCGAACTCGATCACCATGCACTGAAGCCCCAGGCACAGGCCCAGCGTGGGGATCTTGTGGGTGCGGGCGTAGTGCAGGGCCCCGACCTTGCCCTCGATGCCGCGGACGCCGAAGCCACCGGGCACGCAGATCGCGTCGACGTCGTGGAGCAGCCGGGCAGCGCCCGTCGGGCTCTCGCACTCGTCGGAGGGCACCCAGCGCAGGTGCACCTTGGCCTCGTGCGCGAAGCCCCCGGCCCGCAGCGCCTCGGCGACGGAGAGGTAGGCGTCGGGGAGGTCGACGTACTTGCCGACCAGGGCGATCGTGACCTCCTCGCGCGGGTGGTGCACCCGGCGCAGCAGGTCGTCCCAGGCCGTCCAGTCGACGTCACGGAACGGGAGGTCGAGGCGGCGCACGAGGTAGGCGTCGAGGCCCTCGCGGTGGAGCACCTTGGGGATGTCGTAGATCGACGGCGCGTCGGCCGCGGTCACCACGGCCTCCTCGTCGACGTCGCACATCAGCGCGATCTTGCGCTTGATGCTCTCGGGCAGCTCGCGGTCGGCGCGGCACACGATCGCGTCGGGCTGGATGCCGACCTGGCGCAGGGCGGCGACGGAGTGCTGGGTGGGCTTGGTCTTCAGCTCGCCGGACGGACCGATGTAGGGCACGAGCGAGACGTGGATGAAGAAGCAGTTGTCGCGACCGACGTCGTGGCGGACCTGGCGGGCCGCCTCGAGGAACGGCAGCGACTCGATGTCGCCGACGGTGCCGCCGACCTCGGTGATCACCACGTCGACCCGCTCGCCGTCCTCCTGGGCGTCGCCCATCAGGCGGATCCGGTCCTTGATCTCGTTGGTGATGTGCGGGATCACCTGGACGGTGTCGCCGAGGTAGTCGCCGCGGCGCTCCTTGGCGATCACGCTGGAGTAGACCTGGCCGGTGGTGACGTTGGCGATCTGGTTGAGGTCGGTGTCGAGGAAGCGTTCGTAGTGCCCGATGTCGAGGTCGGTCTCGGCGCCGTCGTTGGTCACGAAGACCTCGCCGTGCTGGAACGGGTTCATCGTCCCGGGATCGACGTTGAGGTAGGGGTCCAGCTTCTGCATCGTGACCCGCAGACCGCGGGAGCGGAGCAGACGACCGAGGCTGGAGGCCGTCAGACCCTTGCCCAGCGAGGAGGCGACGCCTCCGGTCACGAACACGTGCTTGGTGGGCGTCGGGTTCTTCACGGGACTCCATGCTATCCCAGACCGAGCCCGGTTCAGGTCAAGGGCACGGCCCCGTCGGCGCCGGATGCCCCGAACGCGCCCCGCTGCCCGCTCAACGCCCGCACCAGCGCGAGCGTGGTCGTCACCTGGCCGAGCGGTGACTCGACGCCGTCGACGGTGGTGAGCTCGGCGGCCACCGCCTCGCGTCGCAGGGCGGCCAGCGAGCCGTCGCTGCCGCCGTCGGTGGAGCCGGCCACCACGACACCGGCTGCCTTCTCGGTCAGCCCGGAGAGCAGGCCGGACAGGATCGCGGTGCGGGCTCGCTCGTCCGCGGCCGCCTCGGTGGCGTCGGCGGCGTCCTCGGTCGCGGAGGCGCCCAGGTCGTCCCCGAGGACCACCAGGACCAGCGGTGCTCTGCCCGGGTCTCCCTTCGGCATCACGACCAGGTCGGCGGCCGACAGGCTCTCCCGCACCGACGTCGACCACGCACCGGCGGGCACGGAGGTCTCCTCGTCGGTGGCCACGGCCAGCGACAGCAGCTCGCCCAGCCGGGTGTACGTCGGCGCGTCGGCGTCGACGGCACCCTCGCCGAGCCGGGTCATCAGCTGGCTGCCGAGCGTGTCGACCAGCGACTTCTCGCTCGGGTCCAGGAGCGCCTCGGCCAGGTCGTAGCGGGCGGTGACGCTGCCCCCGGCGAGCGCCACCTGGTCCGACAGGGCCGCGACGGCCTGCTCGTCGACGCCGGGCGCGGCGAGGATCGCCACCGGGTGCTCGGCCAGCTTGCCGGCGTAGAGCTTCTCGGCGGTGGCGGCGGCGAAGTCGTCGCCGAAGCTCGCCACGGCACGGGCCTGGTCGGTGCGTTCGGCGGCCCGGGCGGTGGCGGCCTCGTGGCGTCCCAGCTCGCTGAGCGGGCCGCCGCCGAGGACGATGCCGACCGCGAGGGCCAAGAACACCGCGACGAGGGAGACGATGTGGTGGCGGTAGGTGATCACCGAGATGTCCTTCTAGAGCAGTCCGTGCAGGGAGTCGTACAGGTCGGCGAGGGCGGCGGTGGCCGTCTCCGCCCACTCCTGGCCGACGGGGGTGACCGAGACCGCGGCCGAGAGCGCGATCAGGCCGGCGAGCATCACCAGCATCAGGTGGCGCGGCCGCACCCGGCCGGAGTAGAGCCGGGGCACGGCGGTGGCGTCGACCAGCCGCGGCCCGAGCTTGAGCCGGGTCAGGTAGGTGCTGGCCAGGCCGGCGCGCTGCCGGTCGAGGAAGTCGACCAGGGTGGCGTGCAGCCCGACGCCCACGATCACCTCGGCCTCACCGGCGTCGGCGAGCAGGAGCGCCGCGTCCTCGGTGGCCGCGGTCGACTCGAGCCGCACGGCCCGGACACCCAGACGCTCGAGCTGCTCGAGCCGAGAGCGGTCGCCGCCGGGCTCGATGCGGACGACGACGTCGCGGGCCGGTGTCAGCGCCGAGCCGGACGGCAGCTCGCCGCGGGCGTCGAGGACGACGACGTCGGGGCGGTGCCCCGCCCGGCGCAGCACCTCGGCTGCCCGGTCGACGGCGATCAGCACCGGCCGCTGCTCGCTCAGGTAGGCGCCGATGTGGCGCAGCTCGGCCTCGCACTCGGGGCCGTCGACGACCACCACCGCCGGGCGCCCCCGCATCGAGGTCGACAGGCGGGGCAGTCCATCACCGTCGAGGAGGAGATCGTGTTCGCGACGCAGGAACTCGGTGGCGTTGTGGGTGAAGGTGTCGAGTTGCGCGGCCATGCCGAGGCGAGCGAGCGCGAGGTCCTCGCGGATCGTGGCCGACTCGACCGCGCGGCCGACGGCCACCGGCTCCGCACCGCCGCCCTCGGCGCTCTCGCCGACGAAGACCCGGCCACCGTCGACGCGCAGGGTGACCCCGTCGCGCAGGTGGGGGCTGCCCTGGTCGCCGATGCCGTCGACCAGGTGCACCCCGGCGGCACAGAGCAGCTCGGGGCCCAGGTTGGGGTAGCGGCCGGAGATGAACGGGCCACGGTTCAGCACCGCCGCGACACCGGCGTCCAGGAGCGCCTGGGCGGTGGCCCGGTCGAGGTCGACGTGGTCGAGGACCGCGATGTCTCCGGGGCGCAGCCGCGCGAGCACGGCCTCGGTGCGGCGGTCGACGCGGGCGGTGCCGCGGAGCCCGGGCAGGGCGGTCTCGGGACGGGTTCGTGCGGGCAGCCTCATGACCGGTCCATGGTGACAAACGGGCGGGTCGATCCCCGGCACCGGCGCGAGCCGGGCGAGTCGGCCGGGCCGCGGGCGTCAGTCCGTCCGGCGGGCGGCCTGGGCGACCTCGAGCAGCTCACGGGCGTGGGCCAGTGCGGTGTCGGAGTCGGCGAGTCCGGCCAGCATCCGGGACAGCTCGCGCTCCCGCTCGGCGTCGTCGAGGACGCTCAGGCCCGAGCTGGTCACCGACCCGTCGGAGGACTTCTCGACGACGACGTGCCGGTCGGCGTACGCCGCGACCTGGGGCAGGTGGGTGACCACCAGCACCTGCGCGTCGCGCGCCAGCTGGGCCAGTCGGCGGCCGACCTCGACCGCGGCGGCGCCCCCGACACCGGCGTCGACCTCGTCGAAGACGAAGGTGGGGACCGGGGAGGTGCCGGCCAGGGCGACCTCGAGGGCCAGCATCACCCGGGAGAGCTCGCCTCCGGAGGCGCCCTTGTTCAGCGGGCGTGGCTCGGCACCGGTGTTGGCCGCCAGCAGCAGCTCGACCTCGTCGACGCCGGAGCCGGAGTAGCGCAGCCACCGCTCCCCCACCCGCAGCGGCGCGCGGGCCTCGAGGTGGTCGGCGTCGGCGGCGGGCGCCGGCGCCTCGGTCTGGCGGACGGTCACCACCAGGCGGGCGTGTGGCATGGCCAGCAGGGCGAGCTCGGCGCTCACCTCGGCGCCCAGGCGCACCGCGGCCTCCTCGCGGGCACGGCTCAGCCCCGCCGCCGTCTCGGCCAGCTCAGCCCGCAGCCGGTCGCGTTCGGCGCGCAGCAGCTCGATGCGTTCGTCGGTGCCGTCGAGCTCCAGCAGACGCCGCGAGGAGCGCTCGGCCCAGGCGAGCACCTCGTCGACGGTGTCGCCGTACTTGCGGGTGAGCGCGGTCAGCGCTGCCCGGCGCTCGGAGACCGTGGCCAGCCGGGCGGGGTCGATCTCGATGCGCGCGGCGTAGGACGCGACGTCGGCGGTCACGTCGGAGAGCAGGTAGGTGATCTCGGCGAGCCGGTCGGCGAGCTCGCCGGCCTCGGCATCGTGCTCGCGGACGCCGTCGAGGAGGGTGCGGGCGGCCGCGGTGGTGGCCAGGGCGTCGGGGGCGTCCTGGTCGCTGGAGAGGGCCTCGCGGGCCTGCTCCGCGGCGGTGCGCAGGGTGTCGGCGAACCCGAGCCTGCCCTCCTCGGCGGCCAGCGCGGCGTCCTCGCCGGGCTCGGGCGCGACCGCCTCGATCTCGCTCAGCCCGAAGCGCAGCAGGTCGGCCTCGCGGGCGCGCTCGCGCGCGGTCGCCACCACTTCGAGCAGCTCGGCCTCGACCTCCTCGAGGCGGGCGTGGCAGGACCGGTAGTCGTCGAGCCGGGCCGCGAGGGACGTGCCGCCGAACCGGTCGAGCGCCTCGCGCTGGGCCCGGGGCTGCAGCAGCCGGTGCTGGTCGGACTGGCCGTGCACGGCGACCAGGGGCTCGGCCACCTCGGCGAGCACCGAGACCGGGACCGAGGCGCCGCCGACGAAGGCCCGCGAGCGGCCCTCGGCGGAGACGTTGCGGGCGAGCACGACGCGGCCGTCCTCGATATCGCCCCCGGCCGCCTCGACCGCCTCGGCGAACGCCGGGAGGGCACCGGCGTCGACCAGTCCCTCGACCCGGGCTCCGCGGGACCCCGAGCGGACCGCGCCGCTGTCGGCCCGGCCACCGAGGAGCAGCCCGAGGGCACTGACGATCATGGTCTTGCCGGCCCCGGTCTCACCGGTGATGACCGTCAGCCCGGGGCCCAGTGCCAGGACCGAGGAGTCGATGACCCCCAGCGACGAGATCCGGATCTCCTCAAGCATGGTCCCCCCGGCGGCGGCGTTGGGCGGCCCCGCGCCATCCCTCGACGGGCAGGTCGAACTTCGCCACCAGCCGATCGGTGAACGGGGCCTGGTGCAGGCGCACCAGGCGCACCGGGCGGGCCCCGCGGCGGACCTCGATCCGGGCGCCCGGCGGCAGCTCGACGGTGCGGCGCCCGTCGCACCACAGCACGCCCGCCCCCTGGGTGCGGGCGAGCACCTCGACGGCAAGCACCGAGGTCGGAGCGACCACCAGCGAGCGTGCGAACAGGGCGTGGGCACTGATCGGGACCATCAGCAGCGCCTCGACGCCGGGCCAGACCACCGGCCCGCCGGCACTGAAGTTGTAGGCGGTCGAGCCGGTCGGGGTCGCGCAGACGACCCCGTCGCACCCCCACCGGGAGAGCGGTCGCCCGTCGACCTCGACGACGACCTCGATCATCCGTTCCCGGGCCGCCTTCTCCACGCTCGCCTCGTTGAGCGCGAACGTGCTGGCGACCACTTCACCGTCGTGCATCACCGACACGTCGAGCGTCATCCGGTCCTCGGCGGTGTAGCGCCGCTCGACGATCGCCTCGATCGTCGAGGCGACGTCGTCGGACTCGGCCTCGGCGAGGAACCCGACGTGGCCCAGGTTGACGCCGAGCACGGCGGTGCGGGTCTCGTGGGTGATCTCGGCCGCCCGGAGGATGCTCCCGTCGCCGCCGATCACCAGCACCAGCTCGCAGTCGCGGCTGGCGACCGACTCGTCGTGGGCCAGCTCCAGGGGTGGGTCGTAGGAGGCCGGGTCGAGCCCGAGGTCCCTGGCCTCGGCCACCGGAAGCCGGACCACGAGGCCGTGCCCGGTCAGCGCCTCGACCGAGGACCGGGCCACCTCGCGCGCGTCGTCGCGCCCGGTGTGGGTGAGCACCAGCACTCGGCGCGGTCCACTGGGGGTGGGGGTCGGGTCGCTCACTGCTCCACCCTCTCACCCGCCGCGCCGCCCGGGTCGGCGGCTCGCACCGTCGCCGCGATCTCCTCCTCGCCGATCGTCGCGGCCCCCTGCCGCAGCCACAAGAAGAACTCGACGTTGCCCGAGGGCCCGGGGAGCGGGCTCACCGCCACGGCCCGAGCCCCCCAGCCACGGGCGGCCGCGGCGGCGGCGACCCCGGTCACGGCCTCGGCCCGCAGGGCGGGATCACGGACGACGCCGCCCCGGCCGACCCGGTCCTTGCCGACCTCGAACTGCGGCTTGACCATCAGCGCCAGGTCACCGTCGGGGCGGGTCGCCCCGAGCAGCGCGTCGAGCACCAGCGCCAGAGAGATGAACGAGAGGTCCCCCACGACCAGGTCGACCGGCCCGCCGATCAGCTCGGCGCTCAGCTCGCGGATGTTGGTGCGGTCGTGCACCCGGACCCGCGGGTCCTGCCGCAGGCGCCAGGCCAGCTGTCCGTAGCCGACGTCGACGGCGACCACCTCCGCGGCGTCGTGACGCAGCAGCACGTCGGTGAAGCCGCCGGTGCTCGCCCCCGCGTCGAGGCACCGACGACCGGCGACCCGAAGCCCGAGCGGCTCGAAGGCGGCCAGCGCGCCGGCCAGCTTGTGCCCGCCGCGAGAGACGTAGTCGGGGCGGTCCGGGTCGTCGGCCACCAGGATCGCCAGGTCGGTGGTGACCCCGGTCGCCGGCTTGGTGGCGACCGCTCCGGCCACCTTCACCCGCCCGGCGGCGATCAGCTCGCTGGCGTGCTCACGGGAGCGAGCCAGGCCACGCCGGACCAGCTCGGCGTCGAGACGCAGGCGTCGAGGCGGCACGGCAGATCAGGCCGGGTGGTGGCGGTCGCGAGCCTCGTCGCGGTGCGCGTCGAGTGCCCGGCGAAGCTCGTCGTGCGCCCGCTCGAACACGGCGACGTGCTCCTCCAGCGGCCGCTCCTCGAGCCCTTCGACCGCCGAGATCACCTCGTCGACGCGCGGCTCACCGGTGCGCACGGCCGGCTCCGCAGGACTCCCGGGGATCTCGCTCATGCCGCCGAGGCTACCCGCAACCTCTGGCCGCTCAGCCGGTCGGGGCGACCAGCCCGGAGACGTCGGGGGGGCTGCCGGATCGGTCGCGATGCGCCCAGCCGGCCACGGCGACCGCGCGCCACCAGTCGCCGGCGGCGCCCTCGCCCGAGACCTCGAGGACGCCGTCTCGGACCGCGGCCCTCCAGCCGCGGACCGCCGCGATCGGCTCTCCGTCCGCTCCCTCGGCGGGCGCCACCTCGGGATGGGACTCGAAGAGCCCGGCGAGGTCGGGAGCGAGGTAGCCGGGCCGCTCCTCGGGCCGCGCGTCGACGAGCTCAGGCAGGCCGGTGACGCCGGTCAGCACGAGCAGGGAGGCGAGGCCGGCGGCCCGGGCTCCGGCGATGTCGGTGTCCAGCCGGTCGCCCACCATCACCGGGTTCTCCCCTCCGACGCGACGGACGGTCTCGTCGAGCAGGGGGCGCTGCGGTTTGCCGGCGACCACGGGCTCGACCCCGGTGAACCGGCGCAGCGTCTCCACCAGGACGCCGTGTCCGGGCGCGATCCCGAACGGGGCGGGGAAGGTGAGGTCACCGTTGCTGGCCACCCACCACAGGCCGTCCCGGACCCGCACGGCGGCGCGCATGATCTCGCCCCACCGCACGTCGGGCCCGTAGCCGGTGACCAGGGCCTGCGCGTCGTCGTCGACGCCGACGGCGACCAGCCCCTCGGCGTGCAGGGCACCGGCCAGGCCGTCGGCGCCGAGCAGCACCACTCTGGCCCCGGCGCCCAGGCGGTCCACGAGCAGTCGGGCGGCGGCCTGGGCGGAGGTCACCACGTCGGTGGCCTCGGCCGGCACGCCGAGGTCGGTCAGGTGGGCGGCGACCTGCTCGGGCGTCCGGGAGGCGTTGTTGGTGACGTAGGCCAGTCGCATTCCACGCCCGCGGGCCCGGTCCAGGTGCTCGGGGGCGGACGGGACGGCGGCGCCACCGACGTAGACGACGCCGTCGAGGTCGAGCATCGCCAGGTCGTGCTCGTCGCACAGCGGACGGACAGACGCGTGCAGCATGCGGTGCCTCCTCGGAACGGCATCGGCGGCACCCTACGATGCAGCGGTGGAAGACAGCGTGGTCACCCCGCCTTATGCGGCAGCGCCGTTGCGGCTCCTCCCCTTCCACGGGCTGTCGATCGCCGGCTCACGGGTCGGCGAGCCGGCCACCGCCCGCGCCTTCGCGCGGCCCTACCGCAAGGTCACCGAGCGGCTCGCGCAGTGGGCCGAACGCGGCACCCTGTGGCGTGACCCCCGCCCCGGGCTCTATCTGCACGAGTACACCGCCGGCGGCATCACGATCCGGGGGCTCGTGGGCGCCCTCGACGTCACCCGCCGCACGGGCGATCCGGAGCGGGCCGCCGTCTTCCCCCACGAGGGCATCCACCCCGGGCAGGCCGACGAACTGACTCGGCGGATGGAGCAGATGCAGCTGAACCCCGCACCGATCCTGCTGGTGCACCGGGCCACCGATCCCCTCCGGACCCTGCTGACCGGGATCCGCGAGACCTCCCCCGTGCTCGACCTGCGCGACCGGGCCGGCCAGCAGCACCGTGTCTGGGCCGTCCGGCGATCCGACCAACTGTCCGCGATCGCACGCGAGCTCGGCCAGGCGCACGCCCTCATCGCCGACGGGCACCACCGTTACGGCGCCTACCTACGCCTGCAGGAGCGGGCGCCGGGCACCGCCGCGGACCGCGGCCTCGCCATGCTGGTGGACCAGGACGACACTCCCCTGTTCCTGGGCGCGATCCACCGCGTCCTGCCCGGTGTCAGCCTCGACGACCTCCAGGTCGCTGCCGAGCGCACCGCCAGCGCCCTGCACCGGTGCGACCAGGAGCAGGCCGTCGCCGCGCTCGGCCCCGGCACCATGGTGGCGACCGACGGGACCGCCTGGGCCACCGTGCGCACGCCGGCGGCCCGCGAGTGCACCACGGTGGAGCGGCTGCACGAGCGCCTCCTCCCGGCACTCGACACCCCGCCGGCGCGGATCGGGCACCACCATTCGGTCGAGGCGGCTCTGGCCGCGCTGACCGACCGCCCGGCAACGGCCGTGCTGCTGCCCGCCCCCGAGTTCCCCCTGGTGCAGCGCGTCGTCGAGTCCGGACGGCTCCTTCCGGAGAAGGCCACCTCGTTCCAGCCGAAGCCGAGCGTCGGTGTGCTCATGAGGTCGCTGCCCGACGGATGAGGCGGCCGGTCGCGACCTCGACCTCCACCCGGGAGGCGGCCCCGCCGCCCGCCTTGAAGAACCGTCGGCGCAGCGCACCGGAGATCTCCACCTCGTCCCCGGCCCGCCATGCCGACACCGACCGGTGCAGACGCGGGGTCCAGGCGGCGCACTCGAGGGTGTCCACGCTCTGCCGCATGCCGGCGCGCGGCGCCCGCTGCACCACCAGCCGGAACACCCACAGCCGGTCGCCACTGGGCAGCACCCGCTCCTCGGGATCCACCGACACCCGTCCGGAGAGTCGAACCTCGTTCATCTCACCCACCTCCATGCCCAGGGTCCCGGCTCGCCTCGCGAGCCCGCCAGCCGACACATGCTCGCCTGGGGACAGGCCGAGACGAGGCTCCGCTGTGGACAGACACCCGGGGGAGAGAAATGACCGAAGGGCCACCCAGCGAACTGGGTGGCCCTTCGTCAAAGGATGTCCGGCGGCGTCCTACTCTCCCACAGCCTCTCGGTTGCAGTACCATCGGCGCTGAA
>NZ_QZVR01000030.1 GCF_003660455.1 Nocardioides ferulae
CAGCGAGACCGACATCATCAACGCCGCTGCCACCAGCATCCTGCACAACCTCACCGGCACCGTCAGCTGAGCGACGGGCCGCAGGCCGTCAGAACGCTGAGCGGTGGTGCCCGCCGTCGACGGCGATGTAGTGCCCCGTCAGGTAACCGGCCTGGTCCGAGCAGAGATAGGCGATCGTGGACGCGATCTCCGTGGGCTCACCCAGCCGTGCGGCCGGCACGCCCGCTGTCTCGATCATCCACGTTCGGCGGTCGTCGGGGTCGGTGAGCCCCTCGTGCGTCTCCAGGTACCAGTTCGTGGTCTTCGTGGCGATCCAGCCGGGCGCGACCGTGTTGATCGCGATCCCGAACCGGGCGTACTCGTCGGCGACGCTCTTGAGTAGCCCGACCGTCGAGGGACGCGTCGCGTTCGCCACCGTGTGCGGCGGCTTGCTCTGCGGCTCCTTCGCCGTGGCCGATCCGATGTGGACGTACCGACCCCACCCCTGCTCCTGCATCGCGGGCAGGACGGCGCGCAGCAGGTGAACCTGGCTCAACGTGTAGGCGCGGTAGGAGTCGACGTAGTCCTCGGCGCGCTCGATCTCCGCGAAGAATCCCCGGACGTGGAAATCTGCCTGCGTCACCACGATCTCCGGTGCGGCCAGCCGCTGGGTCACCTCGGCGACGGCTGCGTTGATGCCGGCCTCGGTGGTCATGTCGGCCGACACCCCGATGGCGTCGCCGCCGCTGCTCACGATGGCGTCGACGGCCGTGTCGATGTGCCGCTGCGTCCTCGCCACGATCGCGACACGCGCACCCTCGGCCGCAAGCATCCTGGCGACTTCGAGTCCGATGCCCTTGCTGCCGCCGACGACGAGGGCCGTCCTGCCGGCGATCCGGTAGTCCACGGGTCTACCGCGGACCGAAGCGCTGGCCGCCGTCGAGACGAACGACCTCGCCGTTGAGATAGGTGTTGGACAGCAGGTGTACGGCGAGATCGCCGAACTCCGACGGCTGACCGAGCCGCTTCGGGAACGGCACGGCCGAGCCGTACGCCTTGAGCGCCTCCTCGCCGACCGACTCCATGATGGGGGTCCGCATCGTGCCGGGTGCGATGCAGCAGACCCGGATGCCGACCGCGCTCAGGTCGCGGGCGGAGACCAGGGTGAGGCCGACGACGCCGGCCTTCGCGGCCGAGTAGGCGCTCTGCCCCATCTGTCCCTCGAACGCCGCGATGCTCGCGGTCGTCACGATCGCGCCCCGCGCGCCGTCCTCGCCGGGCTCCTGCCGGGCGATGGCCGCGGCGCCGAGCCGGAGCACGTTGTAGGTGCCGTTGAGGTAGAGGTCCACGGTCTTGCGGAAGGAGTCCATGCTCGCCGGCGACCCGTCCTTCTGGACGACCTTCTCGGCAACGCCCCAGCCTCCGTGGGCGGTGACGAGGTAGCGCAGCGGAGCAAGTGCCTCGGCGGCGGCGATGGCGGCGCCGACCATGTCGTCGTCGTTGACGTCGGTGCGGACATAGGTGCACCGGTCGCCGAGTTCGGCTGCCAGCTTCTCGCCCTTGTCGTCGGCGAGGTCGGCGATGACCACGGCGGTCCCCTGGTCGATCAGGGCACGGACGGTGGCTTCGCCGAGCCCCCCGGCACCGCCGGTGACGATCGCGGAGGCATTGTTGTCGGTCATCATCGAGACCCTTCTGTCGTGGTGGAGAGGAGCTGCTGGCGCAACTGCTGTTTGGCGACCTTCGCCAGGCCCGTGCGGGGGAGCTCGTCCATCAGCTCGAGCCGCTCGGGAACCTTCTGGGGCATCAGGCCTGCTTCGGCCATCCATGCCTTGAGCTCGACCAGCGTGGGCTGGGAGCCGGCCGCAGGTACGACGACGGCGCAGACCAGCTCGCCGCGCTCCTCGTCCGGCAGGCCGATGACGGCGCACTCGGCGACCTCCGGCCGCGCGATCAGGACGGTCTCGATCTCGAACGGCGCGATGTTCTCGCCCTTGCGGATGATCAGGTCCTTCAGGCGGCCGATCACCTCGAGGTGACCGCTCGGGCGAAGCTGTCCCAGGTCCCCGGTGCGGAACCAGCCGTCCTCGGTGAAGTTGGCGGCAGTGTCTGCGGGGTCGCAGTAGCCGCGGCACACACCGCGGCCGGACACCTGGATCTCGCCGGCCTCACCGGGGCCGACCTCGATACCGTCAGCGTCGACGAGGCGAACCTGGCTGCCCGGAATGACGCGGCCGTCCGTGACAGCGAGGATCTCGTCGGCATCGTCGGGGTTGGCAACCCCGATCATCGGCGCCTCTGTCATGCCGTAGTCGTGGGCGAGCCGGCAGCCGACCTCGGCGGTGACCTCGTGGAACAGGTGTGGCGGGCAGGGTGCACCGCCTCCCTTGAGGGTGCGCAGGGTCGCCAGGGGCGGGCCGCCGGCGGCACGAGCGAACCCGACGAATGCCTGGTAGAACGGCGGCGCGCCGCCGGTCGTCGTCACGCCGTGCTCCTTGAACAGCGCCAGCGTGGGCTGGGGCTCGAACGCCTCGACCAGCAGCACCGGATATCCGCCGGCGAGGGCGGCGATCAGGTACTCGATGCCCCCCACATGAGCGATGGGGAAGGCCATCGCGGCGACTTCCCCGGGCTCTCGTCCCAGGCCGCCGATCCCGCCGAACGCGAGCCCCGTCGTGAGCAGAGTGTCGTCGGTGTGCCGCGCGCCCTTGGGGGTGCCCGTGGAGCCCGAGGTGAAGTAGATCCAGCGGATGTCGTCAGCGTCGTAGGGCTCCCCGAGGCCGGCCACCGGGTCGGCTTCCGGCGCGACGGCGCCGATCTCCAGCACCAGAGGCGAGGTATGCCCCTCCAGCGGAAGCCTGGCGGCGAGCTCGAGGTAGTCGGTCCCCCGCCAGGTGCCCGGCACCAGCAGGGTCTCCGAACCGGAGGTCCGCACCGCGGCGCCCATCTCGCGCTCACGGTAGAGGGGAATGATCGGCGCCTGGATCGCGCCCAGTCGGCGCAGGGCTCCCATCACCAGCACGGTGGAGACACGGGTCGGCAGGGTCCACGCCACGCGGCTCCCCTGCCCGATCCCCTCGCGCGACAGCGCGGCGGCGACCCGGTCCACGCGGGCGTCGTACTCGCCGAAGGTGAGCCGTTCGCCGTCGTCGCCGATCAGGAAGGTCGCGTCCGGAGTCGCCGAGGCGCGGGCGCGGACGAGTCCGTCGAAGGTGGTGCTGGCGATCTGCCAGGGCCACGAAGGCGTCTGGGTCACGACGTCTCCCCGAAGTAGTAGCGGGCGACGAGGTCGGCGACACACGCAGGCTTGACGGAGCCCTCGAGCTCGATCGTCGTCCGGGTCACGACCTGGACGGCGCTCTCCCCGATCCTCTCCACGGAGGCCATCAGGCTCCGCGCCCGGATCCGGCTGCCTTCGCGAACAGCCGCGGGGAAGCGAACCCGGTCCAGTCCGTAGTTCACGCCCATCACGGCACCGTCGATCCGGCGCAGCTGGTTCACGAAGTACGGCACCAGCGAGAGGGTGAGGAATCCATGGGCCACCGTCGCTCCGAACGGGCCCGATGCGGCCCGCTCCGGGTCGACGTGGATCCACTGGTGGTCGAGGGTGTCGTCGGCGAACCCGTCGATCCGCTGCTGGTCGACCACGAGCCAGGGCGTCGGCCCGATCTCGTCGCCCACAGCGGCCTCCAAGTCGGCCATCCCGCGGTAGATGACCGCGTCGGTCGGCGCTTGGTCGGCGTCGGTCAGGTCGATCCGGGTCACGTCACGCCTCCCGGTTGCTCAGCAGGAGGCAGCCCGCGACGGGGCCACCACCGGCACCGACCACGGCGATCTCAGGCTGGCGGGCGACCTGACGCTCGCCGCCCTCACCCCAGAGCTGGACGCACGCCTCGTGCAGGTGGCCGAAGCCGTGCAGCCGGCCCGCGGAGAGCTGGCCGCCCGACGTGTTCAACGGAAGGTCGCCGTCGCGGGCGATCCGGTCACCGCCGTCGAGCAGGTCGCCTGCGCGGCCGTGCTCGACCAGGCCGAGCGCGTCGAGCCAGCTGACGGTGAGGAAGGTGAAGCCGTCGTAGAGCTGTGCCACGTCGACGTCGGCCGCAGTGAGGCTCGTGCGCTCCCACATCGACGCGGCGGCGTCGTAGGCAGCCATCGACGTGACGTCGGCCCGCTGGTCCCAGGTCGGTCGCTCGTACATGCCGGTGCCGACGGACTCGACGACCAGTGGTGTACGACGCAGACCGGCGGATCCGGCGCGGGAGACCACGATCGCGGTCGCGCCGTCACACGGCACGTCGCAGTCGTAGAGCCCGAACGGCGTCGAGATGACCCGCGCGGAGAGGTAGTCCTCCATCGTCATCGGGTCGCGGTAGATCGCCGCCGGGTTCAGGGCCGCGTTGCGGCGTCCGTTGAGCGCCACCTGGCCCAGCTGCTCCTTGGTGAGCCCGTGATCGTGCATGTAGCGCGTCGCCGGCAGCCCGAGCCAGTTCGCCGCCGACAGCGCACCGAACGGCGCGGAGTACTGCAGGTGCGGAGGCAGCTCGCCGCCGGGCACCAGCGCGGAGGCGCGGCCGCCCCCGGCCTGCGCCGTGCCCTCCCAGACCGAGCGGAACACCACGACGTGCTGCGCGAGCCCGAGGGCCACGGCCATGCAGGCCTCGATCACGGGACCCACCTGGGCCGCGGTCTCGATCGAGCCCATGTACCAGCGGCTCCGGATGCCCAGCGCCGTCTGGACCTGCGAGACGTCCGCTCCAGTGAAGCCAGGCGCGGGAACGCCCGGCCCGGGATAACTGGCGACACCGTCGATGTCGTCGAAGGACAGGCCGGCATCGGCCACTGCGCGCTCGATCGCCTCGATGGTGAGGTCGAGGCCGTCGCGCATGAGTCGGCGGCCGACCGCGGACTGGCCGATGCCGCTGATGGTCGCACGACCGTCGAAGGGTCCCCTGCTCATGCCACACCTCCTGCTGGACGGAACAGCGGCAGCCAGATGTCGCCGCGCTGCTCGTCGCTCCAATGCTCGAAGAACACCTCGACCTCCATGCCGATCGCCACCTCAGCGGGGTCGATGTCGACGAGCTGGCTCATGATCCGCACGTCGGGCTGCTCCTCCAGCTCCACCAGCACCACGACGTACGGCGGCGGGAGACTCGGCAGCCACGGCTGGGCGTTGACGGTGAAGGTGGCGACGCGGCCGCGGCCGGAGACCGGGGCGGGCGCGACATCGCGACTGCGGCAGCGCCAGCAGATCGGGCCGGGTGGGTGGAAGAACTGCTCGCAGCTCTCGCAGCGGTAGACGAGCAGGTGGCCGTCCCGACCGCCGGTCCAGAAGGCCTCCGTGTAACCGGATGCGGTGGGCAACAGCCGGAACTCCGGCCGGGTGTAGGGCATCTCAGTCCTTCCCGATCCCGAGCACGGTCACGGCCGAGACCGCGGTGGGACCACCGACGTTGTGGGCGAGCCCCATGCGGGCGTTGTCGACCTGGTTGGCTGCCTCGCCACGCAGCTGCTCGAACAGCTCGACGCACTGCGCGACACCGGTCGCCCCCGGCGGGTGGCCCTTGGCCTTGAGCCCGCCGCTGGGATTGACGGGCAGCCGACCGCCGATGCTCGTCTCCCCCGCCTCGAGGAGCTTGTGGGCACCGAACCGCTCGGCGAAGCCGAGGTCCTCGTACGAGATCATCTCGACGCCGCTGAAGCAGTCGTGCACCTCGGCCACGTCGATGTCCGAGGGCCCGATGCCCGCCATGGCGTAGGCGGCCCGGGCTGCCTTCACCGTCGGCGGGAACGACGTCATGTCGCGCTTGTGCTGGTGCATCACGCGGTCCAGTCCGAGGCCCACGCCACGCACCCAGACCGGGCGGTCGGTGTAGCGGTCGACCACGTCCTCGGCCACCAGGAGCAGCGCGGCCGCACCGTCGCTCTGCGGCGTGCAGTCGAGGAGGCCGAAGGGCTCGACGACCGTGGGGGCCGCAAGGACCTGCTCGATCGTGATCTCGAAGCGCAGCTGTGCCTTCGGGTTGGGCAGAGCGTGGCGGTGGTTCTTCACCGCCACCATGGCCATGTGCTCCCGCGTCGCGGGCGACTCGTGGAGGTACCTGGCGACGTGGAGCGCGAAGTTGGCGGGCGCGATCAGGCCGAGCGGGTAGTCCCAGGCCGAGTCGCGCGTCATCCCCGCCCACTCCCAGAAGGTCGTCCGTGTGGAGGACTCGCGCACCTTGTCGGCACCGACGACCAGGGCGACGTCGACCGCGCCGGATCCGACGGCGTAGGTCGCGTTGCGGACAGCGTCGTTGCCGGTGGCGCAGGCGTTCTCCACGCGGGTGACCGGGATGTCCAGCAGGCCACACGTGTCCGCGAGGATCCCCGACGGGAACCCGTCGGTCGTGCTGAGCTCGCCGAACCAGGCGGCCTCGATGTCGGAACGGTCCAGACCCTTGTCGACGTGGGCGGCCATCTCCGAGACGGCCATGGGGACGAGGTCCTTGATGCCCAGGCCGAAGTGCTCGCGGAACGGGGTCATCCCGGCTCCGACCACAGCGACTCGCCTCATGCCGATGCCTCCTCTCGGTGCTGTGCTGCCTCGACGTCCGCCTCCGGAAGGAAGGCGTACCCGTAGTCGGGGATGCCGGTTCGGGTGGAGATCCGGCGGAACACCAGCGTTCCCCGATCTCCGATCTGCATCGCGCCGGCCTCGACACCGGTGACCTTCACCAGCGCCCGCACGTCCACGTCGTCGAGCTGGACGATGACGAGGGAGTACGGCGTCGGCAGGCCCGGCACCGGCACGTGGACGGTCACACCGGTGTAGACCTCGCCGGTGCGGGGCAGCGGCACGAGGGACCAGCCCTCCTCCGACCCACACTCCAGGCAGCGCAGGCGCGGCGGCAGCGCGAGGGTTCCGCAGGCGTCACAGGAGCCGGCCTCCCATCGCAGCTTCGGCTCGAACGCCCGGTCGTAGGCCGCCAGCGAGATGGCGATGTCCGGGCCCGGCGTGGTCCGGGTGCGCGGGAGGGGCCGCACCTCCGGTGCCACGCTGGCGACCGTCGGCACGCCGTCGACGCGGGCAGCGGTGATGTTCGCCTGCTCGACGGCCAGGACCAGGGCTCCGCCCGGGTCGGCGATCGCGGCCAGCGCGAAGACCGCAGCTGCCCCGCCAATGACCGGCAGCTCGGGGGGCGTTCCGCTGCAGACCTGACGAGCCTGCTTCGCGGCGAGGCCGGCGACGACGGTCGGCCTTTCGGTCAGCTCCAGCTGCTCGATGGAGCGACGCACACCCTGCTCCCACAGCAGCCGCGGGTCGTCGTACTCCCGCACGATGCCGTCGGCCGCGCGCGACTGCGTCGGCATGCTCCGGACCACCCGGCCCTCGACCGACAGCTCAGGTCCCGTCTCGCCGACGAGCACGGCGCCGGCTCCAGCCGGGAGCAGGTCGGCGGCGATCACCAGGGTGCCGGGAAGGGCGCCGGCCACCGCGTCGAGGACAGCTGGCGCACCGCCGACCTGCTCGACGACGACGACGGACTCATCGAGGCCGATACCGGCCAGCAGGGGCGCTGCGTTCCCACCTTCCAGGAGCGGAAGGTCGTGCGAGACGAAGACGACGCGATCGACCGGGACGGTGCCCGCCTTCTCCAGCACGACCCGTGCTGCTGCCACACCCAGTGTCACGGCGTCCTCGTCCAGACCCACGACGCGTCGCTTGCCGTCCGACCATCCGGGAAGGACGGTCCCGATCGCAGTGAGCCGGCTCATCGGGCAACCCCGCCGAGGGCCGTGGGGGTGAGCCCCGGAATGCCTGCAGGCGCAATGCCGAAGACACCGCGCAGCCCGGCGTCGATCTCGCTGACGGAGAGCTTCTCGCCGCCCTGCGACCGATAGCCGGCACCGACCGACCACGGGCGGGTGGGTGCGAGCGTTGCGCCGTCGACACGAAGCACCGCACCGGTCAGCCAGCCGGACTGCTCCGAGCAGAGCCAGGCGACGACGGGTGAGGAGTTCTCCGGGTCCAGGCGGCTCCAGCCGCTCCCCTCCTCGGCCGCGATGCCGGCCGAGGCGGTCATCCGGGTCGCTGCCACCGGCGAGATGCAGTTGGCGGTGACGCCGTAGCGGGCACCCTCCATCGCGGTGGTCAGCGTGAGGTTGGCGATGCCGGCCTTGGCTGCGCCGTACGCCGCCTGCCCGACGTTGCCGGCGAGACCGGTGCCCGAGGTGGTGTTGACGATCCGCGCAGCGACGGGGCGACCTGCCTTGTGCTCGGCGCGCCAGTGGTCGCACGCGTGCTTGGTCATCGTGAAGGTGCCCTTGAGGTGGACGTCGACCACGTTGTCGAAGTCGGCCTCTGTCATCGAGGTGATGGTGCGATCGCGCAGAATCCCGGCGTTGTTGACAATTGCGTCGAGTCTGCCGAACCGGTCCACCGTGCGACCCACCAGGGCAGCGACACCGTCCCAGTCGGCGACGCTTCCGCCGTCCGCCACAGCAGTTCCGCCCGCAGCGGTGATCGTCTCCACGACCTCGTCGGCCGGGTGCTCTCCGCTCGCATCACCGCCCAGTCCCACGCCTAGATCCATGACCACCACGGTGGCGCCGGCGGAGGCGAGCTCCAGGCAGTGACTGCGCCCGATCCCGCGACCACCCCCGGTCACGATCACGACACGGCCATCGAGCAGGCCATCGGTTGACAGCAACGCGCACATCCCTTCAACGAACCTCCGGACAGGGCCGAGGTTAGGGATTCTTGACAGAATCGTCAACTCACGCTCGAATGGGCCCATGACTAACCCCTTCGAGCCCGAGCTCCTGATCGAGGAGCGGGGCGCGGTCCGCCTGGTGACGCTCAACCGACCCGAGCACCTCAATGCGACCAACGAGGCGCTCCACGACGCGCTCGTCTCCGTCTGGCGCCATCTCGCCGCCGACAAGGAGGCCCGCGCCGTGGTGATCACCGGCGCCGGCCGGGCGTTCAGCGCGGGTGGCGACTTCCAGCACTTCGTCGACCTCTGGACCGACCGCGACAAGCGCCGGACCGAGATCGACAGCGCCGGAGTCCTGTTGAAGGAGATGGTCGACTTCCGCCTGCCCCTCGTCGCCGCGGTGAACGGGCCGGCGGTCGGGCTGGGCTGCAGCATCGCGGCGTGCAGCGACATCGTGCTGATCGAGGAGTCGGCGTACTTCTCCGACCCGCACGTGGGCGTGGGGCTGACCGCTGCCGACGGCGGCGCCCCGACCTGGCCGCTGCTGATGGGCATGCTCCGCGCCAAGGAGTACCTCCTCACCAGCGAGCGGATCCCCGCCGCGAAGGCGGCGGAGCTCGGGCTGGCGACGCGCGTCGTGGCCGACGGCACCGTCGTAGAGGAGGCGATCGCGGTCGCCCAGAAGCTCGCCGCCCAGCCGCCCCAGGCGATCCAGAGCACGAAGCAGGCCCTCAACATCCACATCAAGAAGGCCATGGCGGGCGTGCTCGAGTACGCCCTCGCCGAGGAGTACGCGTCGTTCGACACCCCCGAGCACCAGGCGCTGGTCACGGGATTCCTCGAGCGCGCGAAGGCCCGCTCCGCACGGACGGCGTGAGTGCGTGGACGGATTCGCCCCCGAGCTCGGCGTCGACCTCCGCGCCTACGCCGTCGGAGTTCGGAGCTTCCTGACCTCCACGGCAGCGCTGGAGGAGTGGCGGTCGGTCCACTACGAGACCACCGCCGACCGGATCCGTCACGAGGCCGGCCTCATGGGCGTTCTCCACGACGCGGGCTGGAGCCGTTGGGGATGGCCTGAGTCCGTCGGGGGCCTCGGCGGCGGGCTGGTCCACCGCGCGACGCTCTACGACGAGCTCGCCGCCGCCGGGCTGCCGATCCCCCAGCCGACGCTCATGCTCGAGACGCTCGGCCCTGCCCTGGTTCGCTTCGCGCCGCACCTGGCGGCACGGCACCTGCCGGCCTACCTGCGCGGCGAGGAGTGGTGGGGCCAAGGCTTCTCCGAGCCCGACGCCGGGAGCGACCTCGCCGGGCTCCGGACGCGTGCGACCCGGGACGGCGAGGAGTGGGTCGTCTCCGGACAGAAGCTCTGGACGTCGCACGGCGAGACCGCGCACCGCTTCGTCTGCCTGGTCCGCACCGGCGCGCCGGAGTCCCGGCACAAGGGACTCTCCATGGTGCTGGTGGACCGGGATGCGCCCGGCGTCACCGTGCGTCCGATCGCGATCGCCGGCGGCCGCAGCGAGCTGGCCGAGGTGTTCTACGACGACGTCCGGATCCCCGGCGACCAGATCGTCGGCGCGGTCGACGGCGGCTGGAGCGTCGCCATGTACCTGCTGCAGTTCGAGCGATCGGTCTACGGCTGGCAGTGCGCCGCGGTGGCCCTCTCCCGGGTCCGCGAGCTGGTGATCGCCGCAGCGGACCTCGCTGCCGGATCCGGGATCCCCGACGGCCTCACCCGGCGACTCGGCGAGGTCTACACCGACGTGATGACGCTGCGTGCCAAGTCCGCCCAGACCGTACGACGCCTCGCGGCCGGTGAGCCCGTCGGTCCGGAGGCGAGCGTGGACAAGGTGCTGCTCGCGGCCGTCGAGATCGGTCTCTACGACCTCGCCCGCGAGCTGCTCGGTGCCGGTTTCCTCGCCGGCACCGATGTCGTCGACACCGCCTGGCGCGACGAGTGGTGGTACAGCCGCTCCGCCACGATCCTCGGCGGATCCAGCGAGATCCAGCGCACGATCCTCGCCGACCATGTTCTCCGCCTGCCGAAGGAAGGGGTCGCGTGACCGTGCTCGACACCGAAGCCCGCGCGGCCGTCGCCGAGTCACTCCGCGACGTCTTCGCCGACGACTCAGCCCGTGACCTCGCGGCCCGCCTGGACGAGCTCGGCTGGGACGAGGTCGTCAACGAGGACCCCGAGACCGCGACGACCATGCTCTTCATCGAGCAGGGGCGCGCGCTCGCATCGACGAGCCTGCTCGACGATGTCGTCGTCGGCGCCCTCGATCCCGCCCTGACGGGCCACGGCGTGCTGTATCCCTCCTTCACCTCGGTGGGTGCCGGCGTCCTGCTCGGCCCTGTCGACGACCTCGAGCGCGTCCTGGTCCCCGACGCCCGTGGCGTGCGCTCCGTTCCCGCCGCCGCTCTCGAGCTCCGCCCTCTCGGCGGCTTCGACCGGCACTCCGCATGGCAGGTCGTGGTGGGAGCACTCCCCGACGGCGAGCGCGTCGCGGGCGACTGGGTCGCAGCCGAGGCCGCGGGCAGGCGCGCCGTGTCCGCCGAGATCATCGGTGTCTGTCGCGCCGCCCTGGACCTCGCGGTCCAGTACACGAGGGACCGACGTCAGTACGGCCGGCCGCTCGGCTCGTTTCAGGCGGTCCGCCACCAGCTCGCCGAGTCCTACGCCGCGATCGAGGCGGCCGCATCGGCGCTCTCGGCAGCCTGGACCGTCTCGGCCGATCCTGCCCTGGCGCCGTGGGCGGCGCGCTCGGCCAAAGCGAAGGCGGGCTCGGCACAGGACGTCGTACTGCGACGCACGGTGCAGGTCCTCGGCGCGATGGGCCTGACCGAGGAGGGCCCGATGCACCGCTTCGTCGAGCGCGGCGCGACCCTCGACCAGCTGCTCGGGAGCCATGGGCAGCTCGTGGAGCAGACGGGCCGCGACCTGCTCACCGGCACGCCCGCACATCCGGTCGTACAGATCTGGGAGGACACCCCATGAGCACACCGTCACTGGCCGACTTCGCCGACGAGGCCCGGGCCTTCCTCGACGCCCATGCAACACCGCGTGCGTCCGATGGCGCGGTGGTCTGGGGCGAGGGCCCGGACCGGGTCACCTACTTCAGCGACGAGCCGTTCGAGGTCGAGCAGGCGAACGTCCAGGCTGCCCGCGACTGGCAGCGGACCCGCTTCGAGAACGGCTTCGGCTGGATCACCGGTCCGAAGCAGTACGGCGGCCGCGAGCTGAGCATCGCGCACGACCTGGTCTACGACGGTCTCGAGGCCGGGTACGACGTCCCCGACACCGGCGTCATCTCGCTGATCGGGCTCGGCATGATCGCGCCGACGATGCTGGCCCACGCGCGCCCGGAGATCAACGAGCAGTACCTGCCGGCGATGTTCCGCGGCGACGCCATCGCGTGTCAGCTCTTCAGCGAGCCCAACGCCGGCTCGGACCTCGCGAACGTGCAGACGAAGGCGGTGCGGGACGGGGACGACTGGGTGCTCAACGGCCAGAAGGTGTGGACCTCGGGCGCACAGCACGCGCAGCTCGGGATGGCGGTGTGCCGGACGAACACCTCGGTCCCCAAGCACAAGGGCATCACGACCTTCCTCATCGACATGTCGTGGGAGGGCGTCGACGTCCGGCCCCTGCGCCAGATGAGCGGGGGTGCGGAGTTCAACGAGGTCTACCTCGACGACGTCCGGGTGCCCGACACCCACCGGATGGGCGAGGTCGACGACGGCTGGCGGGTGACCATGACGACGCTCCTGAACGAGCGTGCCTCCGTCGGCGGCGAAGGTGCCGGCCCGGCGACGCGGCCGACGTCGCGTGCCAACCTCCTGGCGATGTTGAAGGCCACCGGCCGCGACACCGATGGCGGCGTACGCCGCGACTTCGCCCGGGTGATCGCCGACCAGGCCGCGACCGAGTACCTCACGAGTCAGATGATGCGCCGGGCGCGGGCCGGTGACCTGCCAGGCCCCGAGGCCTCGGTGGGCAAGCTCATGTTCGGCCAGAACCTCACCCGCATCGCCCACCTCGCCGCGGAGATGACCGGGCCCCGCATGCTCGCCGACACCGGCGACTGGGGCACGTTCTCGTGGAACGAGCTCCTGCTCGGCACTCCTGCGTTCCGGATCCTCGGCGGCACCGAGGAGATCATGAAGAACATCCTGGGCGAGCGCGTGCTCGGCCTTCCGAAGGAGCCGGCATGAGCGTCGTCCCCGAACAGATCAGTGCCAGCGACCTCGCTGACCTGCGCAGCTCCCTGCGGGGCCTGCTGACGTCGGCCTCCGACGAGGAGGCCGTGCGCGCGGTGGTCGAGAGCGAGACGGGGTACGACGAGAAGCTGTACGACCGTCTCGCCACCGAGCTCGGTCTCCACTCCCTCGCCCTGCCCACGCCGTACGGCGAGGGATACGGCATGGAGGTCCTCTCGGTCGTCCTCGGCGAGCTCGGTCGGTTCGTCGTACCGGGACCGTTCTTCTCGACCGTGGTGCTCGCCGCAGGTGCCCTCGTCGCCTCGGGAGACCAGGCCGCCATGGAGAAGCACCTCCCCGGCATCGCAGCTGGCAGCACCGTCGCGACGCTCGCGGTCATCGAGCCCGACGGCCACTGGCGCCACGAGGGCTTCACCGTCACCGCTGAGCGCAGCGGGGACGGCTGGTCCCTGTCCGGCACCAAGGCGATCGTGCCCGATCTGCTGTCGGCAGGCGTCGTGCTCGTCGCCGCCAGCACTCCCGAGGGTGACGCCCTGTTCGCCGTCGACACCGCGACCGCCGGCGTCGAGCGGACCGCGCTGCGCACGCTCGACATCACCCGCCGGATCGGCCGACTCGATCTCGATGACGCGTCCGGCACCCTGGTCGGTGCGCCAGGCACGCTGACGGACCTCCTGGACGCGGTGCTGGACCGGGCGACGACCGCCCTCGCTGCCGAGCAGGTCGGCGGCGCGGAGGCGTGCCTGGAGATGGCGGTCGGCTACGCCAAGGTCCGCGAGCAGTTCGGACGCCGAATCGGCTCCTTCCAGGCGGTCAAGCACAAGTGCGCCGACATGTTCGCCCGCATCGAGCTCGCCCGCGCCGCCGCCACCGAGGCCGCCCGCGCCATCGACGGTCGTGACGACGCTCCCCCGGCTGGCGAGGCGGCGGCGGTCGCCCACTCGGTCTGCTCGGAGGCGTTCATGTTCGTCGCCATGGAGACCATCCAGGTCCACGGGGGCATCGGATTCACCTGGGAGCACCCCGCCCACCTGTACTTCCGCCGCGCGAAGGCCGACCAGCTGATGTTCGGCGGCCCGGCGACGTACTACGAGCGCCTGTTGGAGAGGCTCGGCGTCACCAACGAGACGAGCACGAAGTGAGCGACCAAAGGGGACTGCCGCCGATGCGGCCCACCGGCTGGTTCCAGGTGGCATGGTCCGCCGACATCACGATCGGCGAGGTGAAGTCCCTCCACTACCTCGGCACCGACCTGGTCGCCTTCCGGCGCGAGGACGGCACGGTCGCGGTGCTGGACGCGCACTGCCAGCACCTCGGCGCACATCTGGGTGGGGGCTGCGTCGTCGGCAACGACATCCAGTGCCCCTTCCACGGGTGGGTCTGGAGCGGTGAGGGCCGCAACGTGTCGATCCCCTACCAGGACCGGCCCAACAAAGCCCGTCGCATCCGCTCCTGGCCGGTGGCCGAGCAGGACGAGGGCATCTTCGTCTGGCACGACCCCAACGGCGGCCCTCCTCGGTGGGAGCTCCCGAACGTGCGCGAGCAGCTCGGCGCCCACATCGCCGAGCGGAAGTTCGCACCCGTCGGCCCAGACGAGCGCTCGCTCAAGGCCGGCATCCGCGTGCACCCCCAGGTGATCGCCGAGAACGCCGTCGACCCGCACCACTTCCGGTTCGTCCACCAGACCCCGATCTCCCCCACTGTCCTCCACGAGGAGACCGACGGAGCTCGCTGGCAGGCCAAGGTGGGCTTCGGGCGCCGGTGGAGCGACGGGGTCGACCGGCCCGACGACCACGACAACACGATCCAGATCATGTGGTCCGGCATCGGCACGTCCTGGAACGGCGAGCTGCTCGGCCGGGGCGACGACGCCGCGGCCCGGATCATCGCGATCTGCACGACTCCCGTGGACGACCAGTACTCCGACATCTTCGCGACCTACTGGATCGAGGACGGCGCCGAGGACCACGCCGAGCGTCTCGTCCAGGCGAAGGCGGCGCTGGACCAGGACATCTCGATCTGGCACACCCAGATCTACCTCGAGCCGCCCGGCCTCGCGACCTCGGAGGCCGCGGGCTTCCGCCGGCTCCGGCGCTGGGCGAACTCGTTCTACGACGTCGCCGGCTGACGCAGCCGACCCGACACCGCAGCTGACGCAGTCGGCGCTTTCCCGCAGGTCAGCGGACGAGCTCGACGACGGGGATCTCGCGCGGAGCAGCGCGCCGCTCGTGCTGGGCGAAGAAGGGGTACGTCGCCAGCAGCTCGGACCAGATCGCAGCCCGGTCGGCGCCGGTCAGCACGCGTCCCTCGGCGGTGAAGTCCTCCTCGCCCACCTCGACACGCACCGACGGGCTCGCGTCGAGGTTGTGGAACCAGGCCGGGTGTTTGCTGGCCCCGCCGGCGGAGGCGATCACGAAGATCCGGCCTCCGCTGCGGTGGAACATCATCGGGCTGGTGCGCGGCTCACCGCTCTGCCGGCCGACGGTCGTCAGCAGCAGGAGCTGGTCGCGCGTCATGCCCTGCACGGTGAACTCCTCACCAGCGCGGAACTGCTCGATGACCTTGCGGTTCATCTCCTGGATGTCCATCGGTGATCACCTTTCCCAGAGGGCCCGGAGGGTCCGGGCTCGTTCGTCTCGACCCAGGCCCCGCAGGTGGGCGATGCCGTTCTCCGTCACGACGACGTCGACGTCGTACCCCGGCGTGGAGACCGGCCCGGAGAGCTGGTCGACGAGCGTCGGGCGGCCACGGTGGGTCGACGGAACAGCGATCACCGATAGTCCCTGCGGGGAGCGCGCTGCTGCGGCGGCGTAGTCCGGATGCCCGCCCGGACTGGCGATCGGCCGGTCCCGCGGTCCCTCCACGTTGACCTGCCCCTGGTCGTCGATCTCCAGAGCGGTGTTGACCGCGACGAACGGCCCCGAGGACACCAGCCTCGTTCCGTCGTGGGTGAAATCGATGGGGTGCAGCAGCGGCCGGTCGTGTGCCCAGGCGAGGAGCTCGGCGTCGCCGGCGAGATAGGTGCCCATGGGGTTCCCGAGGAGCAGACCGCGGCGCTCGAGGTCCACCACGGCACCGGGGAGCAGCCCCGAATCGATGCTGACCGGAGCCCGGACAGCATCGAGGACAGCGGTGCCAAGCGCACCCGGACCGACCTGGAGCCGGGCACCCTCGGGGATCAGCGACGCCACCTGCTCACCGAGACGGCGGTGAACGTCCTCCGGCTCCGGGAACTCCAGGGTCGCGGGCAGCGCCTCGTCCTCACCGACGATGGTGACGGCGGAGGCGGCCAGTCCGGCCACGCTTGCCCGGGGCAGCTCGGGGGTCACCACCGCAGCGAGGGTCGCTCCGGCGCGCAGCGCGGCCGGCACCCAGCCGACCGCGGCACCGAGCGTCCAGCCGCCTCGGCGGGCCTCGACCACGGACGCGATCACGACGTCGGGGCGGAGCGAGGACTCCATCAGGACAGGGGCCTGCGACCAGCGACACGGGACCTGGGTCACCGTGCCGTCCTTGATCGGACCGCGCATCCCCCATCCGCCCATCAGCACCCGCACATCGGCGAACGCGGTGACGTCGAGAGCATCGTCGGGTGTGGGGAGCCAGCCGAGCACGAGCCGGACGTCCCCCACCTCCCGGGCGATCGCGGACAACTCCGCGGAGACCGTGCGCGGCGCCCCCATGCCATCTGCGATGGCCACGGTGGCGCCGGGCCGGATCAGCTCGGCGAGTGACATCGACCGGTCACGGCTGCCGGGCCGGCTCACGGGGAAGCCCCAGGAGCCGTTCGGCGAGGATGTTCCGCTGGATCTCGGAGGTGCCGCCGAGGATCGTCTGCGCGTGCGCGACCAGCATCCGGCGCACCAGCGGCTCGTCGTCCTCCGACCAGGCCGCGTCGGCTCCGAGCGCCTCGGTGCCGAGGTCGCCGATCTCTCGATAGGTCTCCGAGGTGAGCAGCTTGAGCACGGAGAAGGCGGGGGCGCCGGGCTCCGCGCCCTCCTCGATCGCTCGCTCCCACGTCGTCCGCAGCAGCCAGGTCCGCACCCAGAGGGAGGCGACCCCGTCGGCGATGAGGTCGCGTCGGCCCCGCTGGTCAGCGGCCTCGAGGATCTCCGCGAGCGCTCGGAACATGCCGACCGCGTTGGCCCCCAGCGAGAGGCGCTCGCGACCGAGTGTGGCCGTGGCGACCTTCCAGCCGCCGCCCTCCTCGCCGACGATCGCATCGGCTGGCAGCCGCGCACCGGTGAAGTAGACCTCGTTGAACTTCGCCTCGCCGTCCATCTGACGCAGCGGACGGATCTCGATGCCGTCGGTCGCCATCGGTACGACGAAGACGGAGAGGCCGCCGTGCCCGGATCCACCGGTCCGGGCCAGCAGCAGGCCGAAGTCTGCGCCGACGCCGCCGGAGGTCCACACCTTCTGCCCGTCGACGATCCAGGTGCCGTCGGCCTGTCGTGCGGCCCGGGTGCGGACCGCAGCGAGGTCCGAGCCCGCATCGGGCTCGGAGAACAGCTGGCACCACATGTCGGCACCGGTCAGGATCTGCGGCAGGAACTGCTCCTTCTGCGCCTCGGTGCCGAAGCGCATCAGGATCGGACCGACAAGGTCCGGACCCACGATGTTGAGCTGCCGGGGGACGTCGGCCTCCGCGCACTCTTCGGCGAAGGCAGCCTGGTCCGCGACACTCGCGTCGCGACCGCCGTGCTCGGCGGGCCAGTGCAGGCAGGCGTAGCCCGCGTCGTGCAGCTGGCGCTGCCAGACCCGACCGGTGGGGACGTCCTCCGGGCTCGGCGTCGGCCCGTAGTCGTGCAGGCCCTCCGGGCGGGGCGCCTCGGCGAGCCATCGGCGTACCTCCGCCCGGAAGCCCGTGAGGACCTCCTGGTCCGTGCCCATCGCGGCCCTCAGACCGAGAGGATCGTGACGGCCGCCGTGCCGGGGGCGCCGTACAGGTGCGCGTAGCCCACCTTCGGGTCGTCGAGCTGACGCTCGCCGCAGCGGCCCCGCAGCTGGTTGGCGATCTCGTAGATCTGGCGCAGGCCGGACGCGCCGACCGGCTCACCGTTGGCGAGCAGGCCGCCGTCGGTGTTGACCGGCATGGAGCCGCCGATCTCGGTCGCGCCCTCCGCGATGAGCTTCTCCTGGTCGCCATCGGCACAGAACCCGTTCTCGGCCATGTGGATGACCTCCGAGCCGGCGTCGGTGTCCTGCAGCTGGATGACGTCGACGTCCTCCGGACCGATGCCGGCCTGCTCGTAGGCAGCCTTCGACGCGTAGACCGTCGGGCTCTGCTCGCCGGTGCTCGGCAGCGACGGCGACAGGAGCTCGAAGGCGCCGTCGCGCCGGGAGAACAGGGTCGAGGCCCGGAGGTAGATCGGGGTGTCGGTGTACTTGTTGGCATCCTCGGCCCGCACGAGTACGGCGGCGGCTGCGCCCTCGTCGGGCCCGCAGTACATGTACTGGCGCAGCGGCCAGTTCAGCACCGGCGAGGCGAGCACCTCCTCCACGCTGAGCGGCTTGTTGCGCCAGGCGTGCGGGTTGCGCGAGCCGTTGCCGAAGGCCTTGGAGGCCACCCGGGCGAGGGTCTCGTGGCTGATCCCGAAGTCGTGTATGTAGCGGGTGATCTTCATGCCGAAGAAGTGCGTCGTGAGGAAGAGGCCGAGGTCTCCGTACCAGTCGGGCAGCCCGGAGACCGACGGGTGGTCGGAGAAGGCACCACGCGGGTGCTTGTCGAGCCCGACCGCGACGGCGACGTTCGCGTCACCGAGGCGCAGGGAGTTGGCCGCCTGCGCGAGGGTGTTGCCGCCGGAGGCGCAGCCGGTGAAGGTCGAGCGGGCCGGGATGCCGGTCAGGCCGAGCAGGCCGGTGATGGCCTCGGGGTTCTTGACCTCCATCGAGGAGGCCCACAGGGTGTCGACCTTGTCCCACGAAACGCCGGCATCACCGAGGGCCTCGATGACGGCGTCCTCACCCATCTGCAGCGCGGACTTGCCGTCGTAGCGGCCGAACGGGTGCAGCCCGACGCCGATGATCGCGATGTCGCCTGACGTGCTCATCGAGCCTGCTCCTTGGTCTGCTTGGGGGCGGGTGTGCCGTCCACGGGGCGGAAGGCGTAGGTCACGGTCTGCTTGCCCTCGGCGTCATGGGCGAACGGCAGCACCACGACCTCCATCTCCTGACCGATGGTGAGCTTCTCCGGGTCCGGCTCGGTGAGCCGGCCCTCGATCCGCAGGCCACCCGGCAGCTCGACGTAGCCCACGGTGTAGGGCTGGAACGACTTCGCGTCGTCCTCGCCGGCGTAGGGCGGGGAGGTGGGCCGGAAGACCTGGCTGGTGAAGGTCCACAGCGCGCCGCGGCGCGGCAGCTCGATCTTCTCCAGCTCCTCACGCTTGCCCGCCACCAGGCGGCTGGCCCGATAGGGGAAGACGACGCTGCCGTCCGAGGCCTTGCCACCGATCAGCGCCGGCTCCTCGGCCGGCCAGGTGAACAGGTCCTCGGCGATCGGGACCGCCTCGGGGTCGATCGCGGTTGCGTTGGCGGCAGTCACTTCGGGTCTCCTGTCAGCAGGGGTACTTGTTGGGTCAGGGCGCGCAGGTGCTCGGCGGACGATCCGAGGAGCACCGCCGAGCCGCGGGAGCGCTTGACGTGCAGGTGGGCCGGGTGCTCCCAGGTGAACCCGATCCCGCCGTGGACCTGGACGTTGTCGGAGGCGTTGGTGACGTAGGCGTCGCCACACACGAGCCGGGCGATGGTCGCCACGAGCGGGAGGTCGTCGCTCTGCGAGGTGACAGCGCGGGTCGCTGCCCAGGCAGCCGATCGAGCACCCTCGAGCCGGACGAGCATGTCGGCGCAGCGGTGCTTCACCGCCTGGAACGACCCGATCGGGCGGCCGAACTGGTGCCGCGTGCGGGCGTAGTCGACCGCCATGTCGAGGGCGGCCGCGGCTCCTCCCACCTGCTCGTGGGCGAGCGCTGCACTGGCCTCGTCGATGAGGCGACCGAGCACCGCCGGACCGTCCTCGGCGAGGAGCCGGGCGGGCGCTGCGTCGAACGAGACCGACGCGAGCCGCCGCGTCTGATCAGAGGTACGACGCTCGTTCGCCCGGACGCCGGCGTGCTCCGTCTCCACCAGGAAGAGGCTCACCCCGTCGCCGTGGCGAGCCGCGGTGATCACTGCCTGGGCGGCGGCGCCGTCGAGGACGTGGGACGCGACGCCGGACACCGTCCAGCCGCTACCCGTCTCAATGGCGGTCAGCGAGACCTCCGCCGAAGGGCGGCGCTCGTCGGCCAGCACCACGGCGATGCGCGCGGTGCCGTCCGCGACGCCCGGCAACCAGCGTGCACAGATCTCAGCCTCCTGGGAGAGGACGAGCGCGCGGACACCGAGGACCGACGTGGACAGGTAGGGGACGCAGGCGAGCGAGCGGCCGAGCTCCACCATCACGACAGCCAGCTCCGCAGGCCCGGCACCGGCTCCGCCGTACTCCTCGGGGACGATCAGGCCCGGCAGCCCGACCTCGTCCGAGAGCAGCCGCCACAGGTCGTCGTCGTAACCGGCGGGCGACTCCATCGCCCGCCGGAGGTCGGCGTCGGTCGCGTGCTTCTCGAACAGACCGCGGAGGAGGGCGGCCAGCTCCGCGCGCTCGGAGGTGTCGGTCGCCATCAGCCGTCCCCGCGCGGCAGCAGGGGCCGGCGGACCTCGGCGCGAGGCCGCTCGACGAGCTCCACCACAGCGCCGTCCGGATCGGAGAGCACCACGATGGTGAAGCCGCCCGTGGGGGTGTCCGCCATCGGGATCCACACCGGGTCGGGAACAGCGAGCCCTTGGTCGACGAGCGAGCGATGGGCGTCGTGGACGTCCTCGACGGCGAGCGCGATGCGGTACAAGCCCTGGGTGTTGGCCTGCCAGGGGTGGCGCATTGCAGTGCGGTCCTCGGTGAACTCGAGGGAGAACGTCGGGTCCTCGGGCAGCCGCAGGCTGAGGGTGCCGGCCGGACCGGGCACGACCTCGAACCCCAGGCACGCGTACCAGGCCGCGGTCGCGGCGAGGTCGGTGCTGACGAGCCGGACGTGGGAGAACTTGCCTCCCGCCGGCTCGTCGACCGTCCCCAGATCCACCTGGACGACCTCGACGGGATCTCCGTCGGGGTCGGTGAGGAGCAGCGCCGGCACGCGCCGGCCCTGGACGACCACCTCCTCACGAAGGCCAGCCTCCGGAACGAGGTCCGCGGGCTCCGCCGCGCGGATCCCGACCGCATGGAAGCCGGTCACCCGGCCGTCATGGTCGGACGGTACGACGCGCGCCTGCGTGATCGGCTCGTACCACGCCACCAGTTCGACCGCCGGCGCTGCCCGGGGGCCACGCTCGTCCCAGTGGAAGACGGTGTCACTGACGGTGTGGTCCACCAGGCCGAGCGGACGCGCATCCGTGTCGTCGGAGTGCGAGCGCATCCGCTCCCGCAGACCGAGCGCCGTCCAAAACGCGCCCGCCTCGGCCAGGTGCAGGGTGTTGACGTTGCAGTGCAGCACCGCGTGCACCAGGGCGAGATCCGGTCGTGCGGCGGACTGGATCGTCACAGGATGGCTCCGGACTCCTTCAGTGCCGGCAGGTCATCCCAGGAGTAGCCGGCCTCGGTCAGGACGAGCTCGGTGTGCTCGCCGTGCTCAGGGGCGCGCAGCTTGGCGTTGGGGCGCTCGTCGAACTGCACCGGGCTGTCGACGACCGCGAACTCGTTGCCGGCGTTGTCCGTCAGTCGGGGCAGGTAGCCGTTGGCCAGGACGGCGGGGTCCTGGTGAAGCTCGGCAGAGTTCTGCACGACGTCCCAGACGCCGTCGAAGTCGGCGAAGGCCTTCTTCCAGTGCTCGAGGTCGTGCGACTCGAAGGTCGCCCGCAGCTCCGCGATACACGCGGCACGGTTCTGGAAGCGCACCGGCGCGGTGGCGTACCGCTCGTCGGTCACCAGGTCGCTCCGGTCGATCCGCGCGCAGAAGTCTCCCCAGAACCGGTCCGCCTGGAGGAGCGAGAACGCCAGGAAGCGGCCGTCCTGGGTGCGGTAGAAGTTCGTGACCGGGTTCGGCATCTCGCTGAGGTCGAACTTCGGCATCGGCTGGCCGGTGACACCGGCGGCGACCACGTCGGTCGCGGTCTGCCACATCCCCAGCGCGAGCAGCGACACGTCCACCGTGCTGGGCTCCCCGGTGCGCTCGCGCTTGAACAGAGCGGCGGCGACACCCGAGGCGATGGCAAAGCCCCCGAAGAGGTCGCCGAAGGCGGGGCGCTGCGGCGGCGGGTAGCCGCCGTCCAGCGGCGAGTAGGCGTCGCCGACACCGCCGCGCGACCAGTAGGCGGCGAGGTCGAAGGCACCGCGCTCGGCCTCGTCGCCCTTCGAGCCGTAGCCGTGACCGCGTGCGTAGATGAGCTTGGGGTTCACGGCGCGGAGGTCCTCCGGCTCGATTCCGAGCCTGCGGCGCGAGTCCGGGAGCAGGTTGGTGATGAAGACGTCGGCGTTCTCCAGGAGCTTGAGGAGGATCTCCTTGCCCTTGGGGTTGGCGACGTCCAGGCCGACGCTGCGCTTGCCGCGGTTGGGCTGCTCGACGAAGTGGTTGATCTGGCCGGCGCCCGGAACCATGCCCGAGTTGATCAGCGCCCGCTGCGGGTCGCCGGTCTGCGGGTGCTCCAGCTTGATCACGTCGGCACCCCAGTCGGCCAGGACGGCGCCTGCGGTGGGGACGAAGGTCCAGGCGGCCAGCTCGACCACCTTGATGCCGTCGAGGACGGGAGTGGGCACGGCTTCCTCTGTCATGGCGGGCTCAGCTCTCTGGTTCGGGGACGTGAGTTCGGACACTAATGTATCTTGACGAAAGTGCCAAGTAGTAGCCGGAAAGCCGTGTTTCCACACGTGAATCGCGGGTTGACGGTTGCGTCATGCCGTCGGTACGTTCCGCAGGCGACGCCGCTCTGAGTCGCATGGCAGGCGCGGGCCAACGACATCGAGAAGAGGTGGGCATGACGCTGCCCCGACCACGAACGCCGATTCCGGGCCTCGGCTCCGATCACCGGGCCGCGATCATCGTCTCGGAGATGCAGCGCGGGATCGTCGACCCGACCATGAGCCAGCTGCCCGGCCTGGCCGAGCAGGTCGCCTCCCGGTCCGTCACGGACCGGATCGACCGGCTGGTGCGGACCGCAAGAGAGCTCGACGTACTGGTCATCTGGTCGTTGATCGTGCCGCGAGCCGACCGGATCGGGACGGGCCGCAACAGCCCGCTCATGTCCCTCCTGCACCGCTGGTCGTTCACCACGGGCACGGAAGAGGTGGCACTCACCCCGGGCCTGACCGTCGATGACCGGGACGTCGTCATCACGCGCGTGCACGGACTGACGCCGTTCCACGGAACCGACCTCGACCCGATCCTTCGTGCGGAAGGGATCGAGACCGTGATCCTCACGGGGGTCTCGACCGATGTCGCGCTCACCGGCGGCGCACTGGAGGCGGTCAACCGCGGCTACCGCGTGGTCCTGCCGACCGACTGCACAGCCGGCTCCTCCGCCGAATCCCACGCCCGACGGATCGAGGAGTTCTTTCCCCTGATGGGCGCCGTGACCATCAGCGACGAGGTCCTGCGCGCCCTGCGGGGGCAGCTGTGAAGATCGGCATGCCGCTGTCCTACGCCGGCGGGTTCATCGAGACGGTCGAGGGGCTGCGGACCTACGAGGACGTCGGGCTGGACGTCGTACTCCTTCCTGAGGCCTACTCCTTCGACGCGGTGAGCCAGCTCGGCTACATCGCGGCGAAGACCGAGCGCCTCGAGCTCTGCACCAGCATCCTCAACATCTACTCGCGCACCCCCACGCTCCTCGCCATGACCGCCGCCGGTCTCGATTACGTCTCCGGGGGCCGCTTCATCCTCGGCATCGGAGCGTCCGGCCCCCAGGTGGTGGAGGGGTTCCACGGCCTTCCGTACGACGCCCCGCTCGGCCGCACCCGTGAGATCGCCGAGATCTGCCGGAAGGTCTGGCGGCGCGAGCCCGTCGCGTTCAACGGCAAGTACTACGACGTGCCGCTGTCGCCCGAGCGCGGCGGCAGCGGGCTGGGCAAGCCGCTCAAGCTCATCAACCACCCGGTCCGGCAGCAGATCCCCCTGATGCTGGCGGCGCTCGGTCCGAAGAACGTGGAGCTCGCAGCCGAGTTGTTCGATGCGTGGGAGCCCATCTTCTTCCTGCCCGAGCGGGCTGACGCCGCGTTCGGCGACGCCCTGGCCGCGGGCCGCGCGAAGCGATCGGGAGACCTGGCACCGCTCGACATCACGGTCGACACCAAGGTCCTCATCACCGACGACCCGGCCGAGAAGGCCGCAGGCGAGCAGCAGGTCCGTGAGCACCTGGCGCTCTACATCGGCGGCATGGGTGCACGGGGCAAGAACTTCTACAACGACCTCGCTGGTCGCTTCGGGTTCTCCGACGCTGCCCGCGAGATCCAGGACCTGTTCCTCGCGGGAAAGCGGACCGAGGCGGCTGCAGCAGTGCCGGCAGGTCTGGTCGAGGGCGTCGCCCTGGTCGGCTCCCCCGGCTGGGTCGCCGAACGCGTCACCGCCTTCGCGGCTGCCGGCGTGACCACGATCAACGCCACCCCCCTCGCCACCACGCACGAGCACCGCGTGAAGGACATCGCATCCCTGAAGGAGTACGCCTCATGACCGACCTGCCGACGTCACTGAACGGGAAGACGATCGCCGTCCTCGGCGGCACGGGGCCGCAGGGACGCGGCCTCGCCGGTCGATTCGCCGCAGCCGGACTGCGGGTGGTGATCGGAAGTCGCAGCGCCGAGCGGGCCGCCACGACGGCGACGGCGCTGCGCGATGCGGTGGGAGGCGACCTGACCGGGAGCGACAACGTCGGCGCGGCCGAGGCCGGCGACATCGTCGTCATCGCCGTGCCCTGGGACGGCCACGGCGAGCTCCTCAAGGAGCTCGCGCCATCGCTCCGCGGCAAGGTCGTCGTCGACTGCGTCAACCCGCTCGGCTTCGACAAGCAGGGCGCCTACGTGCTTCACGTCGAGGAAGGATCCGCGGCACAGCAGGCCCAGTCGATCCTGACGGAGTCCACCGTCGTGGGCGCCTTCCACAACGTCAGTGCCGTCACGCTCGAGGATCCCGAGGTCGCCTCCGTCGACACCGACGTCCTCGTCGTCGGCGACGTCCGCGAGGCGACGGACGTGATCCAGGAGCTCGCGGCGACCATCCCCGGCGTCCGCGGTGTCTACGGCGGCAGGTTGCGCAACGCGCGTCAGGTCGAGGCCCTCACCGCCAACCTGATCAGCGTCAACCGACGCTACAAGGCGCACGCCGGCATCCGGGTCACCGACATCTGAGTCACCGACATCTGAGCAGGGCCGCTGTGCTGAGGGCCGTCACCGACGAACCCGCAGGAGGCCCTCCTGCATCGTCGTCGCACAGAGCCGCCCGCGCCGGTCGAAGATCTCGCCCCGACTGAGGGCCCGGCCGCCGGCAGCCCACCGGGACTCCTGCTCGTAGAGGAACCAGTCGTCGACCCGCAGCGGCGAGTGGAACCAGACGGTGTGGTCGATGGTGGCGAACTGCACGTTGTGGTCGTGGTAGGAGAGCCCGTGCGGCCCGAGGGCCGTCGACAGGAGCATCACGTCCGAGACATAGGCCAGCGACGCGGCCTGCTCGGCCCGGGATGTGCCCACAGCGCGCCGCGCCCGCAGCCACATCCGCTGTCGGGGCGGCACCCGCAGTCCGCGCCCCGCTGATGCGCGGACCGGCATCTCGGGGAACCTGACCTCGAGGTCCAATGATGCGGAGAAGGCCTGGATCCAGGCGAGGTCCTCCGGGTCGTCAGCGAACATCACCTCGGGCGGCAGCGTCTGCGACGGACCGGGAGCGTCGACGTCGGGGACCTGGTGCTCGAGGCCGACCTCGGCGCCCTGGAACGAGGCGGTCATCGTGAAGATGACCTGACCGCCCTGGACGACCTGGACGCGCCGGGCACTGAACGACCCTCCGTCGCGGGTCTCCTCGACCAGGAGATCGACCGGCCGCGACGCGTCGCCCGGTCGCAGGAAGTGCATGTGGGCGGAGTGGATGTCACGGTCCTGCACCGTGCGGGACGCGGCCAGGACCGCCTGCCCGGCGACCTCCCCACCAAAGGTCCGTCTCGGCGCCCGCCCGGCGATCCCGCCGCGGAATCGGAATTCGCCGGTCTGCTCGACCGCGACGATCTCGGAGATCGAGGGCGCTGTGGCGTCGCCGCGCTGCGGTGACTGCTGCTGGGTCACGGCTCACTCCCCCGTTCCAGGCGCGGCAGGCTGCACGCGGAGCAGGCTCTCCTGCGCGAGGCTCGCCAGGAGACCTCCCGCGTCGTCGAAGACGGAGCCGACATACCAGCCGCGACCGCCGCCGGCCGCCCGGGGATGACAGTCGACCAGGGTCCAGCGGGCCATGTCCGCTGCAGCGTGGAACCAGACCGCGTGGTCGATGCTGGGGCCGGGGCGCGCCCCGTCGGCGGAGGGCAGGTTGCCGGTGGTCATGTCGGAGAGATAGGCCAGCAGGCAGGCGTGGAGCAGGGGGTCCTCCGGCAGGTCGACGGTGAACCGGACCCACGCCCGGGTCGGCCACAGGGCCGACGGATGGGGCTGCTCCGGCACGCGGACCTCGGTGGAGACCAGGAAGAGGAAGTCGTCGTACACCGGACCCTCGGGACCGCTGAGGACGGGCGCTGGCTCGACCTGACTGACGGCTGACTCCTCGTCCGCGTCCTGGAACGACGCTGCCATGCTGAAGATGACCTCGCCGTCCTGCAGGGCGACCACGCGGCGGGCCTGGAAGGATCGGCCGTCACGATCCCGGTGGACCTGGAACACGGTGGGTGCCGCCGAGTCCCCCTTCCGCAGGAAGTAGCCGTGCAACGAGTGCGGGCGACAACGCGGATCGACGGTGAGCCCTGCCGCTCGAAGGGCCTGCGCCGCGACCTGCCCGCCGTACAGCGACACCGACTCCCCGGTCGTGGCGCACGCCCGGAACAGGTCGCGATCGATCCGCTCGAGCTCGAGCAGGTCAAGGATGGTCTGGGCTCGCGCGCTCACGGGAGGCACCTCTCTCGGGTCCTGCCGGATGGCGTCCGGCGATAGGCCCAGCATCTTAGTTGACGTTATTGTCAACTTGTCCAGGTGTGCCGGACAAACCCGCTATCCGGGGCAGCGAGCGCCTCCTCGAGCGAACACTCCAGCAGTACGACGTCCGCCGGTGCACCCACCGCGATCCGACGCGGACGGAAGCGGGCATCGGTCAGGTAGCCGGCCAGGGCCACCCGGGGTGTCACTCGCTCCGTCGGGCCGAGGTCCCGCGACGCGGCGGCCACGATGACCTCCCAGGGATCCAGCGGGCCGTACGGCGCGTCGCTGCTGGGGTAGGTGGCGACACCCGCCTCGAGCAGGCTTGCGTACCGGTAGAGGTGCGGGAGGTCATCGGGGTCAACGTCGCGGCGGTAGGAGTCGCCCCGCGTAGTGACGAACGCCGGCTGGGTGACGACGTGCAGGTCCTGGAGCAGGCCAGGATCCGGCACCACGGACGCGTGCTCGATGCGGTCCCCCGGCAGGCGACCGACCTCGTCCAGGACCGCGAGCGTGAGCAGCAAGGACTCCCGCGTGACGCAGTGGACCGCGACGGGCAGGCCCTCCGCGTGCGTCTCCGAGATCGTCGTGGCGAAGTCGTCGAAGGAGGGCAGGTCGTGGTCGCGCAGCAGGAGCTTGCGTCGCCCGAGAAACGTGACGCCGACAGGCAGCGGCCCGGGAAGCGCGGTGAGCCCTGGAGTCGCCTCGGTGACGCTGGTGATGCCGTAGCCCAGGAGTTCCTCGCCGAGCTCCGTCAGATCCGGTACGGCGTCGGGTAGTGCCGGACGGAGGCGCTCGTCGTAGCGCCAGAGTCGACCGGTGGGCTCGCCGTCGGGGCCTCGCTCCACGTCGGCCGAGTCGTCGAGGACGTGGGCGACGGCCCGGAGCGCTGCGGAATTGAGCATCCACAACGCCCCGCTGCGGTGCTGGACCCGCGCCGGACGCTCGGGAACCAGGCCGTCGAGGACGTGGCGGTCCACCGACTCGGCGGCACCCGTTCCACGGATCCACCCCTCGCCGACGAGGTCTCGCAGGGGTTCCAGGGTTGCGCTGCAGTCCACGGAGGCGCGGGCCGCCGCGGTGGCGAGGAGATGGACGTGGTGGTCGTGGAGACCAGGCAGGAGAGCCCCGCCGTACCCGTCGACGTCGTCCACGCCGTCGTCCGCCAGGCGGTCCGCGATCTCGGCGATCCGGCCGCCGCTGATCCGGACGTCGACGCGCCGGCCCTCGACCTCGACGTCGTGCAGGATCATCGCGTCAGCCCCGGGGGTGTCACCGGAAATGTCCCGTGGGCGCAGGTGACCTGCCATCCGTCGCCGGTCCGCTCCATCTCGTGGGACTCGGTCGGGCCGAGCGTGGAGGCGCTGGCATCGAGCATCGAGACATCGACCAGGGTGGCCGTCGGTCCGGTGAGAGCGGCGCCGGCCAGGGTGGTCGCGAGCACGCCCGTCAGGGGGTCGGCGAGGGCGTCCCCGACGGGGACCAGGGCACCGTCCGAGCGGCCGACGAGGCCGGCGCACGCCGCGACGTCGTCCCCGAACCCGATCGTGTCGGACGCGCGTCCGCGGGCGGTGATCGACAGCCAGCTCGTCCCTGACGCCACCACCTCCTCCGCATCGAGGCCGAGGTGTCGTAGTGCTCGCGGACGCGAGGACTCCAGCACCAGGTCGGCGGATGCGACGAGTGAGCGCAGCTCGTGGAGCTCCGTGCGCAGGTCGATCTGAACCTGTCGCTTGGCCCCGTTGAGGCTCTGGAAGAACGCAGGCGGGCCGCTGCGGGCGCCGTCGGGACGCTGGCGCGACTCGACCTTGATGACCTGCGCACCGAGCTCGCCCAGGAGCGCGCCGCACAGGGGTCCCGCCCACAGGGCGGTGAGGTCCACCACGAGCGCCCCGCGCAGATCCGGTCTCGTCGTCATCGCAGGGATCGGTGGCGCCGGCCGGTGCCTCACGAGGCCACCGGCCAGACCCAGCAAGTGCACCCGGGCCTCGGCATCCTCCCCGCTCGTCCTGGCGAGCCAGTCCGCCACCGCCGTCCACTCCTCGATGACGTCATCCTCGACGAGCGCCGGGATGAGCGACCGGTCCTCGGGCCGTGGCAACGAGAGCGCAAGGCTCTCTCCATCGCTGGCGGGAAGGATCCGCATCGCGCCGCCGCACGACCACGGCGCGTTGGGGCCGAGGCCCGCGTGCGCTGCCCGTTCCGCTAGCACCCCCGGCCGATCGATGCCCAGGGCAGCCAGGTGGGCGGCGACCGTCGACGCCGGCTGACCCGGCGCGACCAACGGAGGTCCCGTCGGCGTGCCGGAGAGGGCCATCGCGCCGGAGGTGGCCCAGGCGGCCACCTCACACGAGCTCATCCACCAGCCCCCACGCGTATGCCGTCGTCGCGTCGATGCGTTCGCCGCTGAGCGCCAGCCAGGCCGTCCGGTCAGGCCCGATGCGCCGCGGGATGCTCACGGTTCCACCTGCGCCGGGGATCAGCCCCATCCGCAGCTCCGGCAGCTGGAACCAGGCGTCCCGCCGGGCCCGCACGTGGGTGGCGAAGGAGGGCATCTCCATCCCCGCGCCGATGCATGCGCCGTGGAGGAGCGGGCGGACGCGATCGCGCAGCTCGTGGACCAGCAGCCCCGGGTGCCGCTGCATCCGGAGGAGGTACGCCGTGACGACGTCCGGCGTGGTGCCGAACTCGTCGAGGTCACCGCCGGAGCAGAACGATCGACCCGACCCCACCAGCTCGACCGAGCCGATGGTGGGGTCGAGCCGGACGAGCTCCAGGGCATCGACGAGGGCGTCACGCATCGCGTGACCGAACGCGTTGTGCCGGTCGGGGCGGTGCAACTCGATGCGCAGCTCGTCGCCGGTGCGCTCGAGCACCACCGGATCCGGGCCGACCTCCGGCTTTCCCCGTACGGGGGTGCGCCCCCGCCACGCGGCGAAGTCGGGACCCGCGAGCAGGGTCGAGTAGGCGAGGGCCTCGACCATCAGGGCCTGGCGCACCGTCAGGTCCGCCGTCGTCTCCAAGACGTCGAGCAGCACCCGGGCCGGACCGGGTGGGACGTCGTCGGGAATCTCCATCTCGCAGAGCATGGCGCATTGCGCGGGGACCCGACGGATTCCGGCAAGATTTGACCACTGTGTCAAGGTGCGGGGTCATGACCTCCGTGACCTACGAATTCGACCGCGGCTGCGCGCGGATCACGCTCGCCGAGCACGATCGCGGCAACCCCTTGAACGAACCGACCGTGGCGGCCCTGTTCGGCGCGGTCCGACGTGCCCACGCCGACGGCGCGTGCGTGATCGTGCTCAGCGCCGGGGGCCGCTTCTTCTCGGTGGGCGGGGATCTCGCGGCCTTCGGGGCCGCTGACGACATGCCCGGCTACATCGATGACCTGGCCGACGGACTGCACCGCCTCATCAGCGAGCTGATGCGGTCGCCGGCTGTCGTGATCAGTGCCGTCCAGGGCCCGGCAGCCGGCGCGGGCTTCCCGTTGGCCGCTGCCGCAGACATCGTGGTCGCGGCGGAGTCGGCCTCCTTCACTCTCGCCTACACGAAGGTAGGACTCAGCCCCGACGGGGGCACCAGCCTGCTCGTCCACACCCTCGGCCTGCACACGCTGCTGCGCCTGGCTCTGCTCAACGATTCGCTCACCGCCGCCGAAGCCCGGGAGGTCGGACTCGTCGCGCGCGTCGTACCCGATGGCGAGCTGGCCGGGACGGTCGACGCCCTGGTCGCATCGTTGCTCGCCGGCTCGGGGCCCGCACTGGCCGCCGCCAAACAACTCATCCGGGACGCCGCCGAGCCCGCGCCCGAGACGCTCCTGCGTCACGAGGCGCTCTCCATCCGCCGTCAAGCCGGGCTGGACGGGCCTGAGGGGGTGCACGCCTTCCTCGGGAAGCGGACGCCGTCGTACGACGACCGCCGGTCGACAGCGAAGGAGCCCGGCGATCAGACTTGACGAAAGTGTCAGATTAGGCCAAGGTTGCCCTTCCGAGCGGTCAAGCAGGACACAAGGAGGCGCCATGCGAGCACCAGCAGATCATGCAGCCGGATCGCTGCGCCGACCGCCGACCCCTGGCGACCGAACGGCCGCAGCATGACTGGGCATGACCTGGATGTCGCGGCACTCGTCCTCAGGCTCGCCCTCGGCCCGATGCTCGTGGCCCACGGCTGGAACAAGGTGTTCGGCGCGGGCGGTCTGGCCGGCACGACGCGATGGTTCGAAGGACTCGGGCTCCGGCCGGCCGCCGTGCATGCGCGCGTCGCCGCCTTCAGTGAGATGGCCGCCGGCGCTCTCATGGTGCTCGGCCTGTTCAGCGGACTGACCGCGGCGGCGTTCGTCGGCCTCATGCTCGTGGCCACCCTGACCGACCACCGGGGCAAGGGCTACTTCGTCTTCAAGGGCGGCGCTGAATACACCGTCCTGGTCGCGATGGTCGCGCTGGGCTATGCCTGCCTCGGCCCTGGCGCCTGGTCACTGGACGAGGTCCTCGGGCTCGACCTGGCCGGCGTGGGCTGGGCCCTGAGCGCCCTCGCGCTCGGCGTCGTCGCCTCCGCCGGACTCCTTCTCTCCTCCTACCGCCCCGTCACTCCACTGACAAAGGAATCCTGATGCCCCAGGCCGTCATCGTCTCCGCCGTCCGCACACCGATCGGCACCGCCTTCAAGGGCACCCTTCGCGACACTCCCGCCGAGCAGCTCGCGGAGATCGTGGTGCGCGAGGCCGTCGCGCGGTCCGGCTTCGCGCCGGAGTCCGTCGACGACGTACTGCTCGCCGAGTCCATGTACGGCGGCGGCGACCTCGCGCGCTACGCGGCGGTCGCAGCCGGCCTGACGCACGTGCCGGGGGTGGCACTGAACCGCCACTGCGCCGGAAGTCTCGCTGCCGTCTCCATGGCCGCCGGATCGGTGCGCGCGGGCATGGACGAGGTCCTGGTGGCGGGCGGCGCGATGTCGACCTCGCTGTCGCCGCAACTGACCTGGCGCGTGCCGGGCACGCAGGAGACGAGGACGTCGGCCATGCCGCCGACCTTCCCCCACTACGAGGGCGCCGACGACGACGTCACGATCTCGACCGGGTGGAACACCGCCGTCGAGGCCGGGCTGACGCGGGCAGAGGTGGACGCCTGGGCGCTGCGCTCGCACGAGCGGGCGATCGCAGCGATCGACGCCGGAGTGTTTGAGGGCGAGATCGTCCCCGTGCCCGTGGCCGGACCGGACGGACCGACCGACTTCACGGTCGACGAGCACCCGAAGCGGGGCACCAACGCCGAGAAGCTCGCCTCGTTGAAGCCGCTCCACCCGGAGATCGCTGACTTCAGCGTCACCGCAGGGAACGCCGCCGGCGTCAACGACGCGGCGGCCGCCCTGGTCGTCGCCTCCGACCGGATCGCGCACGAGCAGGGCGCCGAGGCCCTGGCGACGGTGGAGGCCTGGGCGAGCGTCGGCGTCGCGCCGCACCGCACGGGCATGGCTGCGACCGAGGTGATCCCCGTCGTACTCAAGCGCGCCGGCCTCGAGATCACCGACATCGACCTGTGGGAGATCAACGAGGCCTTCGCCTCGGTCCCGCTGGCTGCGTGCCGGGCCCACGGGATCGACGAGGACCGCGTCAACATCTTCGGCAGCGGCTGCAGCCTCGGGCACCCCGTGGCGGCCACCGGGGCGAGGATGCTGACCACGCTCGTCCACGAACTCCGTCGCCGTGGCGGCGGTACGGCCGTCGCCGCGATGTGCGCCGGTGGCGGACAGGGCAGCGCGGTCGTCATCCGGGTCGACTGACCAGCGGTGCGGTCCAGCGACCCCGACCTGGCCGAGAAGGGCGGCGTCCGGACCGCAGATCCTGCCGTGCCGGCGGAGAGCCGGGTCCGCAGCGTCGTGACCTTCGGCGTGCTCGCGGTCTCGGTGTCCTCCTTCGCGCTGCTGCAGTCGTTGGTCGTACCGGTCCTCTCGCAGCTGGAGCGCGAGTTCGACACCGACCAGGCGACGGTCACGTGGCTGCTGACCGGCTACCTGCTCTCTGCGTCGATCGCGACGCCGTTGCTCGGCCGGATCGGCGACGTCGTCGGCAAGACGCGCATGCTCGCGGTGACCCTCACCGCCCTCTCGCTCGGTTCGCTGATGGCAGCCCTGGCGCCCGACATCGGTTGGCTGATCGTCGCGCGCGTCGTGCAGGGCGCTGGAGGAGGCGTCCTCCCCCTCGCGTTCGGCATCGCCCACGACGAGTTCCGGGACCGGATGACCACCGCCGTCAGCATCCTGGCGTCGCTCACGGCCGTCGGGTTCGGGTTCGGGATCGTCGCGGCCGGACCCATCGTCGACCACCTCGGCTACGACGGTCTCTTCTGGCTGCCGATGATCGCGACTGTCGCAGCTGCCGTGGCGACCGGCCTGTTCGTTCCGCCGTCGCCGGTCACGACGCCCGCACGCCTGCCGCTGGTTCCCGCACTGCTCCTCGCGGGCTGGCTCGCATCGCTCCTCCTCGCCCTCAGCAAGGGTAACCAGTGGGGGTGGGCAACGCCGATCACGATCGGACTGCTCGCAGCCGCTCTCGTCATCGCGGCGGCGTGGGTCGTCACTGAACGACGGGTCCCGGTACCGATGATCGACATGCGCATGATGCGGATCCGAGGCGTCTGGGCCGCCAACCTGGTTGCCGCCTTCGTGGGGTTCGGGATGTTCGCCTCGTTCGGATTCCTGCCGCAACTTCTCCAGACGCCGCCTGAAGCCGGGTACGGGTTCGACGCCACCATCAGCGAGTCCGGAAACCTCCTGTTGCCCTCGGCAGTGACCAGCTTCCTGATCGGCTTCTGGACAGCGCCCCTGGTGAGAAGGTTCGGCGCCCGTCAGGTGATCATGACCGGCGCCCTCGTCATGGCGGGCGCCTTCGCGATCATCGCGTTCCGCCACGACGAGACCTGGCAGCTCTACCTCGGTACGACGCTTCAGGGCATCGGCTCCGGTCTGGTCTTCTCCAGCCTCGCCGGCGTGGTGCTCTCGTCCGTCCCCGGACACCAGACCGGCGTCGCGAGCGGGATGAACGCCAACATCAGGACCATCGGCGGGGCCCTCGGGTCGGCGGTGATGGCGGGGATCATCACGGCGCGCATCAACCCGGACGGCTTCCCGGCCGAGGTCGGCTACACCGCCGGGTTTGCCGTTCTGGCGGTCGCGATGGTCGGCGCGGCGGTCGCCGCCCTGGCCATCCCCGACCTTCACGAGCAGGGCACGCACTCGCGGTGGGGCGATGCAGACACCGCTGTCACCGAGGCTGCCGAGCACGGAGTGCGCTGACGGCCCTGATTCCGAGGCGCCCCTGTCCACTGCCCAGGCCTCGAAAAGCGCGTCGGGGCCCGGCCGCTGAATGCGGCCGGGCCCCGTGCGTGCGATCCCTATCCGGGACGGCCGGTCACTGCCCCGGCGTCGTGCCGTCGATCCGCGGGAAGTTGAACAGCTCGCGGGCGTTGGTCTCGGTGACCTTCGTGACGACGTCGTCCGGCAGGTCCTCGAGCACCTCAGCCGCACGCTTGCGGCTGTTGGGCCACAGCGAGTCCGAGTGGGGGTAATCGATCTCCAGCATCGCCTTGTTGTGCCCGATCAGGTCGAGGTTCTTGACACCGAAGACGTCGTCGATGAAGCAGCCCCAGATGTGCTCCCTGAAGAGGTCCGACGGGCGGGTGTGGAAGTCGATGTTCTTCATGTAGTGACGGTGACGCTCCCACACGAAGTCGCTGCGCTCGAGGATGTAGGGGATCCAGCCAATGCCGCCCTCAGCCAGTGAGAACCTGAGCTTGGGGTGCCGCTGGAGCACACCGGAGAACAGCAGGTCGACCGTGCTCCACATCAGGTTGGTCGAGAACAGCGTGATGGCGACCGCGAACGGGGCGTCCGGCATCGACATCTGGCCGGGCACGGCCTGCATCGCCGAGTAGGAGAAGCCGGGGACGTAGGCCGAGGATCCGAAGTGGAGCGAGATGACCATGCCGGTCTCCTCGCACGCGTTCCACAGCGGCTCCCAGTGCGCGTTGTGGAAGCTCGGGAGCCCCATCGGCACGGGGCTGTCCGGGAACGAGATCGTCCGGGCGCCCATCGCAGCGCAGCGGTGGACCTCCCTGACCGTCTCCTCGATGTCCCAGAACGGCACGATGCACAGCGGGATGAAGCGGTCAGGGTACGGCTTGCACCACTCCTCGGAGTAGTAGTCGTTCCACGCCTTCACGCCCGCGAGGGCGAGCTCCTTGTCCTTGGCGCGGAAGAAGACGCCGCCACCGAAGCCGGGGAACGACGGGAAGAGCATGGCAGCCTGGATGCCGTCGAGATCCATGTCCTTGATCCGCGCCGCCGGGTCGTAGCAGCCGGGGATCATGTCCTCGTAGCGGACCGGGTCCAGGCCCCACTCCTCCGGCGGCTTGCCGACGACGGCGTTCAGGCCGACCGTGGGGTAGACGTCACCGTCGTACACCCAGATGTGCTTGTTGTCCTTCTCGATGATCCGCGGCCCGCGCTCCTTGAACTTCTCCGGCAGTCGGTCCTGCCAGACGCGGGGGTGCTCGATGAGGTGGTCGTCGACCGAGACGATCTGGTGGTGGTCCCGCAGCGGCATGGAGGTCTCCTCGTTGATCCAGGGGGTGCACTTTGGTCAGGCGCCTTTGAAATGTGGCCCCGCTCACAGCAGAGGGTATACCTTGTTGACACATTCGTCATCCACCGTTTTCACGACACCCTAGGAGGAGCCATGACCGACCCTGCACCCGTCGAGCGCGAGGACGAGGACGACCACGATCTCCTCACTTACGGCGAGGCCGGCTTCCGCCTCGACGAGGCTGTGCGCGAGCAACGCGAGCTCGTTCGCCGCCTCGAGCAGGCGGGCGATGCTGCGGCCGCCGCCGCTGCCCGCGCCCGGCTCGATGACCTCGAGGAGGCCGTGGCGCGCAACCAACGGCAGCCGATCAACGACGAGAACTTCGAGAAGTTCTTCGGCTATCCGGGAAGCGCCAAGCGGAACACGTGACCCTCGCCCAGCATGCGAGCACGCGCACTCGATGCGTTAACTTGACTATGACGTCAACTAAGGAGGTTCGAGTGCTCGAGGCTGAAGCGATCCGCGACGCGGTGCGTGCACTGCTGGCTGGACGGAACGACCGTCCGATGCTCGACAGCTGGATGAGGGGTCTCGACCGAGACCTCTCGCGGTCGCTGGGCTCGGCGGGGTGGATCGGCATGACGTGGCCCGCTCCCTTCGGCGAGGGCGCCTCCCAGCTCGCCCGGCTCGCCCTCACCGAGGAGCTACTCCGGGTGGGCGCGCCGGTCTGCGCGCACTGGACGGCCGACCGCCAGATCGGCCCGTCCCTCATCCGCTATGGCAGCGTGAAACTCCAGGAGGAGTTCCTCCCACGTATCCGCCAAGGGTCCTTGATCTGCGGCATCGGTTTGTCCGAGCCCGACGCCGGCTCGGACCTGGCAGCGATCCGAACCCGGGCAAGACGCGTCGAGGGCGGTTGGACGATCGACGGCACCAAGGTCTGGACGACCTCGGCCCACGCGGCCGACGTCACCTACCTCCTGGCCCGCACGGGCGAAGCCGGCGGCCGCAAGGAGGGCCTGACCGAGTTCCTGGTCGATATGACGTCCCCCGGTCTCAGCGTGCGTCCGATCACCGAACTCAGCGGCGAGTGCCACTTCAACGAGATGATCTTCGAGTCGGTCTTCGTGCCCGACGACCGCGTGATCGGTGAGGTGGGCAACGGCTGGCAGCAGGTGGCCGACACCCTCGCCTTCGAGCGCGGCGGTGCCGAGCGCTACCTGAGTTCCTACCCCCTACTCGTCGCCGCGCTGGATCGCGCCCGGTCCTTCTCGGACCGAGGCCTGTCCGTCCGTCTCGGCGCGATCGCGGCCCGGATGGTGGCACTGCGCCGACTCAACGTCGACCTGGCCCACTCCCTCGACCAAGGCCAAGTGTCGGCCCTCCTGGCGGCGGAGCTCAAGCTGCTGGGGACGCTCCTCGAGCAGGACGTCGTCGAGGCTGCCAGGGAGATCGCCGGCGTGTGCGGCTCGGACGAGGAGCTCGATCGCCTGTTGGCGCAGGGCATCACCGCGATGCCTGCCGCGACGATCCGCGGCGGCACCAGTGAGGTCATGCGGTCGATCATCGGTCGGTCCGAAGGCCCAGCCAGGCCCCTGCGCTCCTTCTCCCCGGAGCTGCGACCCGTGGTTGACGACGTTCTGGATGAGGCCTGGTCCGCAGACGCCGAGGTCCTCCGCAGGACCCTGACCGATCTCGGCTGGTTCGAGGTGGGCAGCACCGACGAGGAGGACGGCGGAACGCTGGCCGACCTGGCCGAGATCTCTGCCGGTGTCGGACGGCACGCCTCCCCGGTCGAGGTGTGGCCGGAGGCCCTGGACGCGGCCGGCCTCGAGCCGCAGGAGGACACCCGGCGCCGACTGGTCCTGCGAGCAGCAGCGCTCTTCGGTGCCATCGACCGCGCCACCTCAATGACCGTCGAGCACGTGGCGACCCGGCATCAGTTCGGTAAGCCGCTGATCGCCTTCCAGGCAGTCGCCCACGCCGTCGCCGAGATGGCCACCGAACGCGACCTCGCCTACGCCGCGATCCGTGAGGCTCTCGATCGGCCGACGACCGGGACCGCCCTGGCGGCCCGATCGGTGGCGGCCGGCGCGGCGACGCGGGTCGCTGCGCTGGCTCACCAGCTGCACGGCGCCATGGGGCTGACCCAGGAGCACACCCTGCACCACTTCACCGGCCGCCTCTGGGCGTGGCGGGACGCGGAGGAGGCCGCCGTACGCGTGGACCAGCAGGTCGGCGACCTCGTGCTCGGAGGTACGAGCGACGCCCAGTTGTGGTCGCTGATCACGGGCAGCTAGTCACTCGCATCGTTCGCCGCTCCGATCGAAGAAGAAGGGCCCCTGGTCTGCGTCTCCGCAGGCCAGGGGCCCTTCTTTTACCTAAACCGCTCGGCCGGTATTACCTAAACCGACCTCACGTGCGCGAGGGGGGAGTTGAACCCCCACGCCCTTTCGGGCACACGGACCTGAACCGTGCGCGTCTGCCTATTCCGCCACTCGCGCGTGAAGCAACGGCAGGCTATCCCAGGGCTTGCCGCATCCCCAAACCGGGCACCTGCTGCCGGGCGAGGTGCTCCAGGGCTCCCGGGACCGTGCGCCGGACGGCTCTCACCCCGGCCTGGATACGATCGTCGAGGCCTGCCTGCGCGCCGGGCTGGTCACGCCTGCCTGGTCCCGGCAGGATCGAGCCGACGATCCCCAGTCCGACGACGAGCGAGAAGGAGGCGATGTGGGCGGCCTGCAGCGGTTCGAGCAGCGGTTGGAGCAGCTGGTCTCCGGCGCGTTCGCGCGCGCCTTCCGCTCGGCGGTCCAGCCTGTCGAGATCGCCGCCGCGCTCCAGCGCGAGTGCGACAACAACGCCCAGATCCTCTCGCGCGAGCGACGGCTGGTCCCCAACGCGTTCCACGTCGAGCTGTCCGCCTCCGACCTCGACCGGCTCTCGCCCTACGACTCGGCGCTCGAGACCGAGCTGGTGCGCCAGCTCGAGGACCACGCCCGCCAGCAGGGCTACTCCTTCCCCGGCCCGATCACGATCGGGTTCGAGGAGGCCCACGACCTCACCACCGGCCGGTTCCGGGTCCGCGGCCGGGCCCAGGCGAAGGTCACCGGCCACGCGACGCACACCCAGGTACGCCGCGCCCGGGCGCTGCTCGAGGTCAACGGCACCCAACAGCCGCTGCACCCGCCCGGGCTGGTCGTGGGCCGCGGCACCGATGCCGACGTGCGCATCAACGACCCCGGCGTGAGCCGGCGCCACGTGGAGTTCGCGGTCTCGGGCCATGCGGCCGACGGCTCCGACCTGGTCGTCGAGGCGCGCGACCTCGGCTCCACCAACGGTGTGCTCGTCGACGGGCACAAGACGCAGCGCGCCCGGCTGCACGACGGGTCGGTGGTGCGGGTCGGCAACACGACCATGACCCTGCGCGTCGTCGAGGAGGACGTCGTTGTCTGAGCTGACGCTCTTCCTCATCCGGCTCGCCTACCTGGCGATCCTGTGGATCTTCGTGCTCTCGGCGATCTCGGTGATCCGCTCCGACATGTTCGGCGCCCGGGTGCCCGCCGCGGCCCGCGAGGGCGGCCGGCGCGGCGCCACGCCCAAGGCGCCGAAGACCGGCAGACAGCCGTCCAAGCGGCGCGGCGCCCCCACCCACGTGCTCGTCACCGAGGGCGCCAACGCCGGCGAGCGCGCCGAGCTCGACCAGGCACCGATCCTGATCGGACGCGGCAGCGACGCCGCGATCCGGCTCGACGACGACTACGTCTCGACCCGGCACGCGCGCATCGCCGCCTCCGGCGACCAGTGGTTCGTCGAGGACCTCGGCTCCACCAACGGCACCTACATCGGGACCGCCCGGATCACCCAGCCCACCACGATCACCCCCGGCACGCAGGTCCGCATCGGCAAGACGATCCTGGAGCTGCGCAAGTGACCACTCCCCCCACCGGGTCCGCGGGAGCGACGGGCGCGCCCCCGCTGCGGCTGGACTTCTCCGCGCTCTCCGACGTCGGCCGGGTCCGCAAGGACAACCAGGACTCCGGCTACGCCGGCCCGTGGCTGCTCACCGTCTGCGACGGCGTCGGCGGCGCGGCCCGCGGCGACGTCGCCTCCGGCACCGCGGTCCAGCAGCTGCGTCGGCTCGACCAGCGACCCGCCGACGACCTCCTCGGGCTGATCGCCGGGGCCCTGCACCGCGCCCACGACCGCATCGCCGAGCTGGTCGACGAGGACCCCGCGCTGAACGGCACCAGCACCACCGCCACCGTCGCGGTCTTCGACGGGTCGAAGATCGGCATCGGCCACGTCGGCGACAGCCGCGCCTACCTGATGCGCGAGGGCGAGCTCTCCCAGCTCACCCAGGACCACACGTTCGTGCAGACGCTGATCGACGAGGGCCGGATCACCGAGGACGAGGCCCGGGTGCACCCGCACCGCAACCTGATCCTGCGCGCGCTCGACGGCGTCCACGAGGTCGAGCCCGACCTCTTCGTGCTCGAGCTGCAGGCCGGCGACCGGCTGCTGCTGTGCAGCGACGGCGCGAGCGGGGTGCTGCGCGACGAGCGCCTCGCCGACATCCTCGGCTCCGGCACCCCCGACTACGCAGCCGTCGAGCTCGTGCGCGCCAGCCTCGAGGCGGGCAGCACCGACAACGTCACCTGCGTGGTGGCGCACGTCGTCCCCGCCGACGCCGAGACCACCGAGCCCGACCCCGAGCCGCTGCTCGTGGGCGCGGCCGCCGAACTGCGCCGCCGGCTGCCTCGCGGCACCGGCCGCGGCCTCTTCCGCGGGCACCGCGCCGGCGACACCGGCGAGCTCGAGCCGATCGCCGACGAGATCCCCGACGACCTGCCCGCCGGTGTCGAGTTCGCGGTGGCCGCCGACCCGCTGGACCCCGAGGCCGCCCGCTACGCGCCGCGCCCACCGCGCCGCTTCGCCTGGTTGCGCCGGCTCCTGGCCCTGGTCGTCATCGTCGGGCTGCTCTGGATCGCGGTCGCGGCCGCCTGGTCGTGGAGCCAGCGGCAGTACTACGTGGGCGAGGAGGGCGGCCAGGTCGTCATCTTCCGGGGCGTCAACCTCGACCTGCCGGGCGTGTCGCTGTCGGAGCCCTACGAGACCACCGACGTCGACCTCGACCGGCTCTCCGACTTCGACGCCGGCAAGGTCCGCGAGGGCATCGACGCCGCCGACCTCGACGCCGCGCGGCACACCGTCGACAACCTCGCCGCCAAGCAGGAGCCCGAGCCCGAGGGTGGCTCCTGAGGTGGCCGGCTCCTACCCCTCCCCCCAGGCCGTCGGCAACGCCCCCGGCCCCGGGTTCATCGGGTTCGTGCACCGGCGCCGCCGCGGCGCCGAGCTGTTCCTGCTGGTGCTCGCGCTGGCCGTCGGCGTCGGTGGCTACGCCGCGGTCGGCCTCGGCGTCGACCAGGAGGTCCCGGCCGACCTGGTCGGCTACGGCGGCTGGCTCGCGGCGCTGGTGGTGCTGGCCCACGTCGTGGTGCGCTTCTTCGCCCCCTACGCCGACCCGGTGCTGCTGCCGATCGTGGCGGCGCTCAACGGGCTCGGGCTCGCGGTCATCCACCGCCTCGACCTGGCCTACGAGGCTGCCGGCAAGTCCCAGCACGACTTCGCCCAGCAGCAACTGACCTGGATGACGCTCGGCGTGGTGCTGTTCGTGCTCACGATCGCCCTGCTGCGCGACCATCGGGTGCTGCAGCGCTTCACCTACACCTCCGGCCTGGGCGCCCTGGCGCTGCTGCTGCTCCCGATGCTGCCCGGCATCGGCAACACCGTGAACGGCGCCCGCATCTGGATCAACGTCGGACCCTTCAGCTTCCAGCCCGGCGAGGTCGCCAAGGTGCTGCTGGTGGTGATGTTCGCCGGCTACCTCGTGCTGCACCGCGACGCACTCGCCCTGGCCGGACGCCGGGTGCTCTTCATCGACCTGCCCCGTGGGCGCGACCTCGGCCCGATCCTGGCGATGTGGGCGGTCAGCCTCAGCATCCTCGTGGTGCAGCGCGACCTCGGCTCGAGCCTGCTGTTCTTCGGCCTGTTCCTGGTGATGCTCTACGTCGCCACCGAGCGTCCCGGCTGGCTGATCGTCGGCGGTCTGATGTTCTTCGGCGGCGCCGGCTTCCTCTACTGGTTCTCCGCCACGACCGGCCGGCTCTCCCACATCCAGAACCGGGTGAACATCTGGCTCGACCCGATGGCCTACTACGACAAGTCACCGGGCAGCGGCCAGCTCGTCGAGTCGATGTTCGGCATGTCGTGGGGCGGGTTGATCGGTCGCGGCTTCGGCGAGGGCCAGCCCGACCGGGTGCCGTACGCCGAGTCCGACTTCATCGTGGGCGCGATCGGCGAGGAGCTCGGGCTCACCGCGGTGATGGCGGTGATCCTGCTGTACGGCCTGATCGTCGAGCGTGCCCTGCGGGCGGCGCTGATCTCCCGTGACGGCTTCGGCAAGCTCGTGGCCACCGGCCTCGCCGCCGTCCTGGCGCTCCAGGTCTTCGTGGTGATCGGCGGCGTCACCCGGCTGATCCCGCTCACCGGCCTGACCACGCCGTTCCTGTCCTACGGTGGCTCCTCGCTGGTCGCCAACTGGGTGATCATCGCGCTGCTGCTGCGCATCTCCGACCAGGCCCGGCGCCCGGTGCCCGACCTCTCCGGCAACGACGACTCCGACGGGTTCGGCGACGACGCCACCCAGGTGGTGAAGCTCTCGACGTGAACAAGCCGATCCGCACCATCGCGACCTTCTGCCTGCTGCTGTTCGTGGCGCTGCTCGCCAACGCCACCTACCTGCAGTACGTCGCCGCCGACGAGCTGGCCGATGACCCCCGCAACCGTCGGGTGATCGAGGCCGCCTACTCCCGGGAGCGCGGCGCGATCCTGGTGGGCCGCACCCCGGTGGCCGAGAGCGTCGAGAGCGACGACAAGTACGAGTTCCAGCGGGTCTACGACCAGCCGCTGCGCTACGCCCACGTCACCGGCTTCTTCTCGTTCTTCAGCCAGACCGGCGTCGAGCAGTCGCAGAACGCGGTGCTCTCCGGCGACGACGAGCGGCTGTTCGTGACCAAGCTGGTCGACCTGCTGCGCAACGACTCCCAGGCCGGCGGCAGCGTGCAGCTGACCTTGGACGCCGCGGCCCAGGACGCGGCGTACGAAGGCATCCAGGGGCTCGCGGAGAGCTCCGGAGGCCCGGTCCAGGCCTCGGTGGTGGCGCTCGAGCCGAGCACCGGCAAGGTGCTGGCGATGGTCTCCTCGCCGACCTTCGACCCGAACGAGCTGGCCTCGCACGACCTGTCGGCCGTGGACGACACCTACAAGTCGCTCGACCGCGACGAGTCGCAGCCGCTGCTGAACCGGGCGATCCAGACGACGCTCCCCCCCGGTTCGACCTTCAAGGTGCTCACCGCGGCGGCAGCGATCGAGAAGGGGCTCTACGACGCCGGCGACCAGGTGCCCGGCGGAGCGACCTTCCAGCTGCCGCAGACCTCCGGAGACAGCGGGCTGATCGACAACGAGGGCCGTGACTGCGGCACCACCCGGATCCCGTTCACCCAGGCCCTGGCGCAGTCGTGCAACACCACCTTCGCCCGGCTCGCCATCGAGGTGGGGGCCGACGACATGCTCGAGATCGCCGAGAAGTTCGGGTTCAACGACGGCGACTACCTGCGCGACCTCGGGCCGCAGGCCGCCTCGAACTTCCCCGACGACATGAACGAGCCCAACACCGGGCAGGCCGGCATCGGCCAGTTCGAGGTGCAGGCCAGCCCGCTGCAGATGGCGATGGTGGTGGCCGGGATCGCCAACCAGGGCACGGTGATGCGCCCCTACGTCGTCGACGAGGTCCAGTCGCCCGACTACGACGTGATCGACAAGATCGACCCCGAGGAGTACTCCGACGCCGTGTCGGCCACCACTGCCAGCGAGGTCACCAAGCTGATGGTCGAGACGGTCGACAACGGCACCGCGAGCCCGGCCGCGATCGAGGGCATCTCGGTGGCCGGCAAGACCGGCACCGCGCAGAGCGGCATCGACGACGTGCCGCCGTACGCCTGGTTCGTCTCGTTCGCCCCGGCCGAGGACCCCGAGGTCGCCGTCGCGGTGATGATCCAGAAGGCCAACATCGACCGCGGCGAGATCGCCGGCGGTGTGCTCGGCGGACCGATCGCGAAGGCGATCATGGAGGCGGTGATCCAGTGAACGGCTCTGAGGCAGGCCTCGGCTACGTCGACGACGCCCGTCGCTACCGGCTCGACTCCCGAATCGCGACCGGCGGCATGGGCGAGGTGTGGCGCGGCACCGACACGGTGCTCGGACGCGAGGTGGCCGTGAAGGTCCTCAAGCGCGAGTACGCCGACGACTCGCTGTTCCGCTCCCGGTTCGAGACCGAGGCTCGGCACGCCGCGTCGCTGTCCCATCCGGGGGTGGCCGGTGTGTACGACTTCGGCGAGGCCGCCGCGACCGATGGATCCGGGGTTCCCCGGCCCTACCTGGTGATGGAGCTGGTCGACGGTCAGCCGCTGTCCGCGCTGCTCCAGGGCGGTCGTCCGCTCGACCCGGCGGCGGTCCGCGACCTGCTGGCCCAGGTCGGCGACGCGCTGGGTGCCGCGCACGCGGCGGGCATCGTGCACCGCGACGTCAAGCCGGCGAACCTGCTGGTCACTCCCCGGCGCGAGGTCAAGGTCACCGACTTCGGCATCGCCCGGGCCGCGGAGGGCATCGGCCTGACCCAGACCGGCCAGGTGATGGGGACCCCGCAGTACCTCTCCCCCGAGCAGGCGCGCGGCAACCCGGCGACGCCGGCCTCCGACGTCTACTCGCTCGGCGTCGTGGCCTTCGAGTGCCTCGCCGGCCACCGCCCGTTCCAGGCCGACTCCCCGGTGGCGACCGCCCTGGCCCACCTGCACGACCCGGTCCCCGAGCTGCCGGCCTCGGTGCCGGCCGACCTGGCCGCGGTGGTGCGGCGCGCGATGGCCAAGGAGCCCGGCGAGCGGTTCGCCGACGGTGCGGCGTTCGCGGCGGCGCTGCGCGACCCGGCGACCGCCGTCGTGGCGATGCCGCCGACCGCGGCGGCCATGGTCGCCCCCCCTCCCGCCGAGCACACCCAGGTGCTCACCGGTGTGGGCGCGCCGGTCGACCCGACGCCCACGCCGGCGCAGGGCGCCGCACCGGCCGCGCCGGAGCGCGGCCGCAACTGGTGGCCGGTGCTGCTGGTGGTCCTGCTGCTGATCGCGATCGCCGTCGGTGCCTTCGCCGTCTCCCGTGGCGGTGACGACGACGAGCCCACCGACCGGCCCACCCCCACCCAGGGCGCCGAGACCGTGCGCGTCGACGCCTCCGCCTACGAAGGCCGCCCGCTCGACGAGGTGGTCGAGGAGCTGAAGGACCTCGGGTTGAAGGTCAGCACCGACGAGGTCGCCAACCCCGGCGACGAGATTCCCGGCCTGGTCAGCGCGGTCAACCCGACCGGGCGGCTGCAGGAGGGCGACCAGGTGACGGTGAGCTACTGGGGCGAGGTGCCCGAGGAGGAGCCCACCGAGACGCCCACCGAGCCCACCGAGGAGCCGACCGAGCCGGAGCCCTCCGAGACGCCGAGCGAGACCCCGTCGGAGTCCCCGACACCCACCGGTGAGCCGACCGAGACCCCGACCGAGGCGCCGAGCACCCCCGCGGCGACCGACGGGGCGGGCACGGACGGCGAAGGCGTCGTACCCTCCGGCGAAGCCGCCGCCGACGGGTCGGCGACGTCCCTCGACACCGGTGAGCGCAGCGAGCGAGAGGACGTCCGGCGATGAGCGATCCGCAGCAGCCGAGCGTCGGCGGCCGCTACCAGCTCGGCGAGCTGCTGGGCAGGGGCGGCATGGCCGAGGTGCGCAAGGGCACCGATGCCCGGCTGGGCCGGGTGGTCGCGGTCAAGCGGCTGCGCACCGACCTCGCCAGCGATGCCACGTTCCAGGCCCGGTTCCGCCGCGAGGCACAGTCCTCGGCCTCGCTGAACCACCCGTCGATCGTGTCGGTCTACGACACCGGCGAGGAGCCCGCGACCGACGGCTCGGGCGTGGCCCAGCCCTACATCGTGATGGAGTACGTCGCCGGGCGGACGCTGCGCGACATCCTGCGCGAGGGCCGCAAGATCCTGCCCGAGCGCGCGCTCGAGATCACCAGCGGCGTGCTGGCGGCCCTCGACTACAGCCACCGCGCCGGCATCATCCACCGCGACATCAAGCCCGGCAACGTGATGCTGACCCCGAGCGGCGACGTGAAGGTCATGGACTTCGGCATCGCCCGGGCGATCAGCGACGCCTCGTCGACGATGACCCAGACCGCGGCGGTCGTCGGCACCGCCCAGTACCTCTCCCCCGAGCAGGCCCGGGGAGAGACCGTCGACTCCCGCTCCGACGTCTACTCGGCCGGCTGCCTGCTCTACGAGCTGCTCACCGGACGGCCGCCGTTCGTGGGCGACAGCCCCGTGGCCGTCGCCTACCAGCACGTCCGCGAGCCCGCAGAGCCGCCGTCGACCCACGACCCCGAGTTGTCCCCCGAGATCGACGCGATCGTGATGAAGGCGCTCGCCAAGCGGGTCGAGGACCGCTACCAGTCCGCCGCCGCGATGCGCAGCGACATCGAGCGCTACCTCGCGGGCCGACCGGTGCAGGTCTCCCTGGCCCCGCCGCGGCCGACCGCGGTCACCGCGCCGGTCCCGCCGCCGGCCGAGCCGACGGCGGTGCGTCCGCCGCTGCCGCCGGCCCAGGACGACGACCCGCGACGCCACGTCGGCCGGTGGGTGCTGGCCGGCCTGCTGGTGCTGCTGCTGATCGGTGCGGCGGCGTACTTCCTGCCCCGCATGTTCGAGTCGGAGCCCGACGACGTGCAGGTGCCCGACCTGATCGGGATGACCGAGGCCGAGGCCCGCGCGGCGATCGGCGAGGCGGGCCTGCGGGTCGAGGTCGACTACTCCCCCGACGAGGAGGCCGAGGTCGACGAGGTGATCAGCCAGGACCCCGACCGCGACCTCTACGTCGACCCGGGCTCGCTGGTCACCGTTGTGGTCTCCACCGGCCAGCCGATGGTGATCGTGCCCGACGTCGTCGGCCAGTCCCGCAAGACCGCCGGTGCCGAGCTGCGCAACGCCGGGCTGAAACCGCAGATGCGCGAGGTCGAGGCCGACCTGCCCGCCGGGCAGGTTGTCTCCATCGAGCCGACGGCCGGCACCGAGATCCCCCACGGCGCCACGGTGACCGTCTCCTACTCCGACGGTCAGGAGGAGGTGCCCGACGTCGTGGGCATGCGCCGGGCCGAGGCCGAGCGCGCGATCACCGACGCGGGGTTCACCCCGTTCGTGGTGGAGGACCCGAACGCGGAGGCGCCCAAGGGCGAGGTGGTCCAGCAGAGCCCGCAGCCGGGCCAGATCCTCGCCGAGAAGTCGGAGGTGACGATCGTGGTCTCGGCGTTCGAGGAGCCCACCGAGGAGCCGAGCCCGACCGAGCCCACCGACACCCCGACCGACGTGCCGACCGACACCCCGACCGAGTCCGAGTCCCCGCTGATCGGCCAGCGGTCAGCGACGGCGGAGAGGCGGCCTGGCCGAGCTAGCAGCTAGCGGAGCGGCTCGGCGTAGCTGAGGTCGAGCAGTCCTTCGTACGCCGGCGCCTCCACCTCGGCGAGCGTCTCCAGGCCCCAGCCCACGGCGACGTCGGGGACCTCGGACTGTTCGCGATAGGTCGCGACGAACTCGTCGGTGACCAGGGCGCTCACCATCGTCGCCGGGTCGCCGACCGCCTCGATGACGTAGGGCTGCGGGTAGGGGCGCCCCTGCAGCAGGATCGCGTTGCCCTCGCACTTGATGCCGGTGGTGGTGATGACCCGCTGCCCCTGGATCGTGATGGCCGTGGCGCCGCCCTCCCACAGGGCGTTGACCACGGCCTGGATGTCCTGCTGGTGCACGACGAGGAGTCTGGGGTCCTGGGTGGAGGAGTCCTGGACCTCCTCGGGCGCGTCCGACAGCGTCACCCGCACGCCGGTGCCGCTGCGCGGCTCGAGCCCCGCGGGGTCGCTGAGCCGCGCCGCCTGGGCCCGGAGGCGGTTGACGTCGCGCTCGTTGACCTCGGCGGAGAGCTCGTCGACCTCCTCGTTGAGGTCGCGCACCCGCTCCTCGAGCCGGTCGTACTGCTCGGCCTCGCTGCTGACCAGCGAGGCGAGGTCGGTGTAGCGGCCGGGTCGCAGGTCGGTGCCGTCGCTGTTGGCGGCGCTGACCGCGAACAGCGCGCCGCTGCCGATGGCCACCAGGGGCGTGCCGACCCGCCACAGTCCGCGGCGCCGACCGGAGTCGCGTTGCTCACTGCCCTGTGGGTCGTGCTGCGCGCGGCGTGGCAGCCGGGCGCGCCAGCCCGCGCGCGGGGAGGGGGTCTCCTCCTCGTGTGCGGGTCTCGCGTGGGAACCGGTGGCCATGCCCACTAAGGTAGCCGGGGGCCCCGAGCGTGTACCCGGGCCCGCACCGCGCGACCCGACGAGGAGCACCCGTGTCAAAGCCCAAGGCCAGGCAGTCGAAGCTCAAGGCCAAGCAGGACACCTTCGCCGTGGAGCGCGCTCCGATGTTCTCGCCCCGCTTCATCGTCTCGCTGGTGCTGATGGTCGGCGGCATCGCGTGGATGGCCTACTACTACGCGGTCCCCCGGGTCGGCGACGACGGCGTGGCCGGCAACCCCGCGTTCATGGCCGACCTCGGCGACTGGAACTACCTGATCGGTTTCGGTGCCCTCTTCCTGGGCCTGATGATCAGCGCCCATCCGAGCACCCCCCTGGGCCGCGGCCGCGGCGTGGTGGTCGGCATGCTCGGCTGCTTCCTGATCGGCCTGGTCTGGATCTGCACGTTCTACATCTTCAGCAACGACCTGAGCAGCATCCCGGTCTTCGACGACCTGGGCCAGAAGAACCTCTTCGTCGGCATCGGGTTCATGGCAGTGGGCTTCGCCTTCGCCACCCGCTGGGAGTAGCCCGCGATCGAGTCCGTCGCGCACGGGCCGGTGCCGGTCGCCTTCGGGCGCCGCGCCGGCCCGTGGGCATTTCGGGAGTGCCCCGGTCTGCCCGCGGCATGTAACGCGGCGTCCGGGTAGCTACCGCGGTGTCGCGGCGCCGCGGTAGCTACCGGAACACCGCGTTACATCGCGCCTCACGACCGCTCGTGACCCGGATCACCCGTAGCCGCAGACCCCGCGGCCGGTTCTCCACATTGGGGATAACTCCTGTGGAGAACTACATCGAGGTAATTCTCCACATGTGATTCCACAGCTGTGGACAACCGGGGCGGGCTCCCGCGGACGAGCGCACGCCGAAGAGCCCGGCGCCGCACGGGCGGCACCGGGCTGCGACGGGAGAGCTCAGGCCAGCCCGGCCGTTCGCACGACGATCGCGACGGCGAGGAGCACGGCGAGCACCGCGAGCCCAGCGATCTGCACCGGCGTGCGCACCCGGCGCGGCGGGAGCACCAGGATCGCGGCGATCGTCAGGCCGCCGAGGAAGCCGCCGAGGTGGCCCTGCCAGGAGATGTTCGGCACCGCGAACGTGATGAAGAGGTTGACCGCGATCAGCGCCCAGAACTGGCGCATGTCGGCGCCGACCTTGCGGGCGACCACGATCAACGCGGCGAACAGCCCGTAGATGGCACCGGACGCCCCGAGGGTCAGTTGCAGCTCGGGCGCGGCCCACAGCACCACCGCCGAGCCGCTGAGCAGCGAGAGCAGGTAGAGCGCCAGGAACCGGACCCGGCCCAGCACCATCTCCAGCTGCGGGCCGATCACCCACAGCGCCAGCATGTTGAAGCCGATGTGCATCACCGTGACGTGGGTGAACCCCGAGGTCAGCACCTGCCAGTAGGCGCCGTCGGCGAAGCCGGGCAGCCACAGGCCGCCGCCCTGGGAGCACACCGCCTCGCCGACCGAGACGTTGACGTAGCCGTTCTGCAGGTCGCACACCCCGCTGGGCCGCAGGCCGAGCAGGTCGACGAGGCGGCTGCCGGAGCGACCGGTGGCGAGGATCGCCAGCCAGACGGCCACGTTCAGCGCGACCAGGACACCGGAGGTGATCGAGGCGTTCGTCGGCCGCAGCCCGCCGTACGCCGTGCGGCCGGTGCGGGTGGCCTTGCGGCCCTCCGCGACGCACTGCGGACACTGGAAGCCGACCGCCGCGTCGTGCATGCAGTCGGGGCAGATCGGGCGCTCGCAGCGCTGACAGCGGATGTGCGACTCGCGGTCGGGGTGTCGATAGCAGGTCGGCACCCCGACCCCGGAGTCCGGCGGGCCGGTGGGGCCCGGAGGGGTGGTCATCGGCGGCGGGGGTCGAACAGGGTCAGCCGCCGAGGATCTCGACCGACTCGATGACCACCGGGTCGACCGGTCGGTCGCCGGGGCCGGTGGCGGTCGTCGCGATCGCGTCGACCACGTCGCGCGAGGCCTGGTCGGCCACCTCGCCGAAGATGGTGTGGCGACGGTTCAGGTGAGGCGTGGGGCCGACGGTGATGAAGAACTGCGAGCCGTTGGTGCCGGGGCCAGCGTTGGCCATCGCGAGCAGGTAGGGCTTGTCGAAGACGAGCTCGGGGTGGAACTCGTCCTTGAAGGTGTAGCCCGGACCGCCGGTGCCCGTGCCGAGCGGGCAGCCGCCCTGGATCATGAAGCCGTCGATGACGCGGTGGAAGCCGAGCCCGTCGTAGAACGGGCCCGTCTTGCCGTTGCCGGCGTCGTACTGCTTGGTGCCCTGCGCGAGGCCGACGAAGTTCTCGACCGTCTGCGGCGCGTGGTTCGGGAACAGGTTCAGGGTGATGTCGCCCCGGTTGGTCTTCAGGACGGCCTGCTGGTCAGCCATGACTGCCTTTCGCTGCAAGTGGGTACGTGTGGGGTACGCCGCGCGGCCGGGAGCCCGGGCGCGCACGACCCCGTGTCGCACGCCGCAAACCGGCGTGCCGATGCGGGTTGATCCTCCCACGACGGCCCAAGCCCCCCTGTGCTGGTCGGGGGGTGGTCGCGACACTGGTCGCCCCGTGCCTGGCGTGGTCGAATGTGGAGAACCGACGAGAGGAAGACACGGATGCGTCTGCGCAAGAAGAAGACCCTCATCGAGCAGGCCAGGGAGCAGGCCGCCGAGTACGTCGAGACGGTCAAGCCGCAGGTCGAGCACGCGGTCGCGTCCGCTCGGGCCGCCGCGCTCCCCCTGATCGCGGAGGCCCGCGAGAAGGCGACCCCGGTGATCCACGAGGCGCGCGAGCGTGCCGTGGCCGGGCTGCACGACGCCCGGGAGAAGGCCGGACCCGCCCTCGCGGACGCCCGGGAGAAGGCCGGGCCCGCCCTCGCGGACGCCCGCGCCAAGGCCGCGCCGCTGATCGCGACCGGCGCCGCGGTGGCCGGCGAGAAGGCGGCTGCCGGCAAGGAGCTGGCTGCGGCGAAGGTGGCCGAGCTCAAGGGCGAGCCGGCCCCGAAGAAGGGCGGCAAGGTCAAGAAGCTGGCCCTGTTCGCCGTGGTGGCGGGCGTGGTCGCGTTCGTGGCCAAGAAGCTCCAGGGCGGCGGCGCCAGCGACAACTGGCAGTCCTCCTACACCCCCACGCCGGCTCCGGCCCCGGCTCCGGCGGCCCCGATGCCGGTCGCCGAGGAGGCCACCGACACCGGCGGCTCCGCGCCCGACGAGGCGATCGCCGACAGCGCCGAGGAGCCGCACCCCGTCACCACGCCGGACGACCCGGCCGAGGTGGTCTCGATCGACGACGAGCCCAAGGCTCCCTGACCCAGGAGCCCAGGCTCCTCGTCATCGCGCACCGGACCGGCCGGAGGAGAGATCCTCCGGCCGGTTCTCCGCTATCCAGGCGTCGATCTGCTCCCACCAGCCGTAGAGCCAGTCGATGCGCCCGTCGCGGTCCTCGGGGATCTCCGCCCTCGGCACCTGCCACCAGCGCATCACGATCTGCTTGTCCATCGGCAGTTCGCGCCACAGGTCCCGCACGGTGAGCAGGTGGTCGAGCCCGGTGTGGGCGACGAGCACGACGTCGGCGTCCGGGGCTGCGTCCAGGGCGGCGATGAGGCCGCCGGGCTTCGGCGCCAGCACGTGCATCATGCCCTCGGCACGACGCGCCATCGCGTGCATGCCGAGCCGCTCCAGCCGGTCGATCGCGCGCTGCCGCCGGGCGGGGGTGAAGTTGCCGCCCTCGGGGAAGATCACGAACGCGTCGTCGGCGTCCAGGCCGGTGGCGAGCTCGGCGATCTGCGACTCCAGGTCCGCCCCCTCGCCCGGCGCCGGGCTGATGAACCGGGCCGGCACCCGGCGCAGGACGACGTCGATCATGGGATCCCAGGCCATGGTGTCCTTGAGCACCACCCGCGGCTCCCGCGAGTACCAGTGCATCAGCGCATAGATCAGCGTGAACGAGTCGCCCGGGCCCGCGTGCCGGCAGCAGACCAGCAGCGGCCGGCCGGGGTGGCTGGCCGGCGACGGGCCGTCGGTGGCGATGCGCAGCCGTAGCACGCGTCGCGCTTCGCGGAAGAACACCCAGGTCACGCCCTGCACCAGGTCGTAGTGAATGCCCTCGAAGTACGGCGTGCGCAGCCGCCGGCCGAAGCCCGCGGCCAGCCACAGACCGAGCATCACCGCCAGCGCCACCGCCTCGATGGTCAGGTAGAGGACCACGATCCACAGCAGCCGCAGCGCCCGCCAGCGGCCGGGCAACAGCGGGGACAGCGCGGCAGCGGCCAGCGCCCACAACGGCAGTAGCACCCAGGCGGCCACGGCGAGCACGATGACCAGCGGCGCCACCACGAAGCGACGCAGCAGCCAGGTCACGGCCGGTCCGGAGGCTCGCCGGCCGGCTCGGACTGCTCGCCGGGCCCGCGGCCGAGCTGCTGCTCGAGATAGTCGCGCGAGGCCTGGTAGGACAGGTCGATCCGCGTCTGGACCGTGCCGAAGTCACGGGTGCCGAGCAGGGTGTCGTCCTTGCCGCTGGTCCCCCGCGCGGGGAGCACGTGGGCGGTGACGTGGTCCGGCAGGTCGGCGAGCTCGCGCACGAACCGGTGTCGCCGGGCGATCTCGAAGGAGACCCGGGCCACCTCCCAGGGGCGCCGCGGCACGGCCAGCGGCCGGTCGACCCGGCCCACCTGCAGCACGAAGAGCCGGTCGGCGCCGAGCTGGACGGCCTTCGCGACCGGGATCGAGTTGACGATGCCCCCGTCGAGGTAGTGCTCCTCGCCCACCCGGGCCGGCGGCAGCAGTCCGGGCACGGCGGCGCTGGCCACCACCGCGTCCACGACCGGGCCGCTGCTGAACCAGTGCTCGGCGGCCCGCTCGATGCTGGCCGCGCACACGTGCAACGGCACGGCGAGGTCCTCGAACCGGAGGTCGCCGAGCTCGTCGACGAGGCGCTGCTTGATCGGTTTGGAGGAGTAGAGGTGCGTCCCCGTCGCCATCGCGCGGCGGACGGTGCGCAGCGGCCGGTCGCCGTACACCTGGCGCGGGCTCTCGGCGGCGTCGCGCCACAGGTCGGTGAGCCGCTCGATCACCGCGGGGCTGGGGTCGCGGGCGACGAGCGCCCCGTTGAGGGCGCCGATGCTGGTGCCCAGCACGAGGTCGGGACGGATGTCGCGCTCGAAGAGGGCCCGCAACATGCCGACCTCGACGGCGCCGAGCACGCCCCCGCCGCCGAGCACGAACGCGGTGGTCATGGGGCGCCCGTCAGCCGGCGGGGACCGGCTGATCCTCCTCCGCGGCGACGAGGGGGCGGACCCGCTGGGTGGCGCGGTGCTCGGCCCAGAAGCTGAGCAGCGGGATCGTGCCGCAGATCAGCGTGACGACGGTGAAGCCGGTCTCCCACCGAGCCTTGCGAGCGAGCAGGAAGGCGGCCAGCAGGAAGATCATGTAGAGCCAGCCGTGGGCGACGCCGAGGTAGGCGGAGATGTTCGTGCCGAGGCGGTAGCCCCACCCCGCGGTGGCCAGGTCGCCCTCGTCGCCGTCGCTGTAGGCGGGCGGTTCGAGGAAGGCGGCGTCGACGAGGTGGTAGCCGTAGTGCAGCGGCAGCCCGACCAGGCAGAGCACGACGAGCAGGACGCCCACGATGGTGGCCATCACGCGGTAGCGGAGCAGGGCAGCCTTCACGAGCCCGACGGTACCGGGTGGTCGTCGGTGGACCGGGCGACCGCCTGGGCCGCGGCCCGCTGCTCGGTGACGTCGCGCACATAGCGCCACCAGATGTAGCCGGCGAAGACGCCGAAGACCCACCATTCGATGGCGTAGAGGAGGTTGCGCAGGCCGGTGGAGCCGGGGACCTCGGGCAGCTGCTCGAGCGCGGCGGGTTCGAGGCCGGCGCTGCCGGGGTTCACCGCGTCCGGGCCCACCGGCCAGTCGCCGGGGGCCACCCGGTCGGCGACCACGGCGTAGGCACCGTAGAGGTCCTGGTCGACGTGTTGGACCAGGTCGGCGGTGCGCAGCTGCGGGAGCACGTCGTCGCTGCGGTCGGCGTCCATCTCGCCCGTGCCCTCGGTGGGCTGCAGCCACCCGACCAGCTCGACCTCGCCGGTGGGCGCGGGCGGCGCGGCGTCCGGGTCCTCGGTCCAGCCGCGGACGACGTACAGCGCCGGTGCGTCCTCGGCCGCGGCCGCGGGCTGGTCGACCGCGACCGGGGTGGCGACCCAGAAGCCGTCGCGGCCGGCGTCCTCGCGTCCGGAGACGAACACCGTGCCGTCGGGGACCCACGACCCGGCGACGACCACGGGCTGACCGACCGACCGGGCCGGGAACGGGTCGTCGGGGCCCATCACCTCGGTCAGCGGCCGGGGCTCACCGAGGGTGAGGTCGCGGGCCTCCTCGGCCCGATGCGCCTGGAACGCGTCGTACTGCCACAGCCCCAGCGAGACCGCCACCGCGAGGGCGGCGAGAGCCAGCAGGTGCACGCCCCAGTACCGCGGGGCGAGCAAGGGGGACACCCCCTCAGGGTACGTCGCGCTCCCCAGGACGACCGGACCGGGGACAACTGGTCTGACCTCTTGACCTCTGTCCACCGGCCGCCTAAGTTCGTGGCCATGCCCCTTCACCCTGTGCACCGCCGTTCGGTGCCCGACGAAGTGTTCGACCAGGTGCTCAGTGGCGTCGTCGACGGCGAGCTGGCCCCCGGTGAGGCGCTGCCGAGCGAGCGGCGCCTGGCCGAGGTGCTCGGCGTCTCGCGCCCCGCGGTCCGTGAGGCCCTGCAGCGGATGGCCCAGACCCGGCTGCTCGACGTCCGGCACGGCGGTGCCACCACGGTTCGCGACTTCCGGCGCCACGCCGGGCTCGACCTGTTGCCTCGTCTCCTGGTCCGCGGCGGCACGCTCGTCCCCGACGTGGCGCGCAGCATCCTCGAGGCCAGGCTCGCGGTCGGCCCCGCCGTCGCGGCGCTCGCCGCGGAGCGCGGGGGCCCCACGCTGGCCGCCGCGCTCACCGAGACGCTCGACGCGCTGGCCGCCACCGACGACGACGTCGAGCGCCAGCTGCACGCCCTGGCGTTCTGGGACCAGGTGGTCGACGCGGCCGACTCGATGGTCTTCCGGCTGATGTTCAACAGCCTCCGCGCCGCCTACGAGCCCGCGCTCGACGCGCTGGCCCCGCTGATGGCCGCCGAGGTGGGGCAGGTCGACGCCTACCGGCTGCTCACCTCCGCCCTCGGCTCCGGCGACCCGGAGACGGCGCGGGCGGCGGCCGACCGGGTGCTGCGCCCGGCGACCACCCAGCTGCTGTCCGCCCTGGAGCGACTGGAGGAGGCCCCGTGACCAAGGTCGACCCGCGCGTCGAGGAGCTCGCCGCCCGGCGGGTGGCCGCCGACGAGCAGCGGATCACCGGCCCGCGCCGCACCCCGGTGTCGCTGCGGCAGGCGTGGCGCTCGTTCTGGCGACACCCCTCGCCGTGGCTGCTCACCACCGGGCTGGTCGGCTCGGTGGCCGCGCGGTTCTCTGTCGGCGGTGGTGCCTGGTGGGAGCTGGCGGTGCCGGCCGGGCTGGTCGCCCTGCTGCCGGTGGTGGAGTGGGTGGTCCACGTCTGCATCCTGCACTGGCGGCCGCGGCGGGTCGGGCCGGTCACCGTCGACCCGCTGCTCTCGCGCAAGCACCGGGCCCACCACGCCGACCCGCGCGCGATCCCGCTGGTCTTCGTGCCCTGGCAGGTCGAGCTGTGGCTGTTCCCGGCCTACGTCGGCGTCGCCTGGCTGGTGATGCCGACGACCCCGAGCATGCTCACGCTGCTCGTCTCGGTCTTCGCGATCATGTCCGGCTACGAGTGGACCCACTACCTGCTGCACAGCGACTACCGGCCGCGCTCTCGGTGGTACCGCGCGGTGTGGCGCAACCACCGGCTGCACCACTACAAGAGCGAGCACTACTGGTTCACCGTCACCACGGCCGGCACGGCCGACCGGCTGTTCGGCACCTGCCCGGACCCCGCCACCGTCCCGACCTCGCCCACCGTGCGCGCGCTCCACGCCACCGACGCGCACTGACCGCGCCTGCGAGCGGCACTCGACTCACTCCTGGGCACAGGCGCCGGCCGGCAGACCGTGCCGCGCGGTGTAGCGGGCAGCGGCCGCAGGGTCGGTGAGCCGGAAGCCGATCCGGCCCGTGCCGGGGTCGCCGACCCCGCCCTCGAACCCGGCGACGAAGAGCGGATCGTCCCCTCCGAGGTCGGCACGGGCGAACAGGTCGGTGCGGTCCGGCCCCAGCCAGGCGGTCGCGAGACCGCCCTCGAAGGTCACCGCGTACGCCGCCAGCGGCTCCAGTGCGGAGGTCGCCGCCGCCTCGCTGCCGCGCCGGCAGCCGAGCTCGATGTAGGTGGCTGCCGCAGCGGGCACCTCACGCAGCACGCCGGTGACCTCCGGGGTGGTGGCCCAGCTGCCGCTCACCTCCCCGACCCCACCCGAGAGCACCAGGCCGTCTTCGGCACGCACGGCCGCGCCCAACAGCGGTCCCGCGCCCGCGGTGACCGCCCGGCGTACTCCTCGCCAGTCGACGCCGGGCCGCATGGCCAGCACCCAGCCGAGCGGGGCGCCGTCCGCGTCGCTCACGTGCGCCTCCCAGGCCACGTCGTCGCGGCCGAATCCGAAGTCGGCACGGAGCCGGTCATCGGGGTTCGCGAGGACTCCTCGGGTGAGCAGCGGCGCCCGCGTGGCCGCCTGTCGCCAGAAGGTCGCGCGCCGGGTTGGGTCGTCGTCGGGGCCGAGGTCCGGGACACCCAGCTCTCGTCGGAGCGCGTCGTAGTCGGTGACGGTCACGACAGCCGCCTCGGGGGGCACGAGGGCCAAGACGGCACGGGCCGGAGGGGCCAGGGGCCGGTAGTCGGCCGCCTCCGCGGGCGTGCTGGTAACCGGTGCAGCCGCCGGAGGCCCGTCGTTGCCGCTGCAGCCCGCCAGCGCCAACGCGAATGCGATCAGCATGGCCACGCGCAGCCGAACGCTGCGAACGCCCGTGCCGGCTCGCGGAACCGGGTCAGCTCCCCACTGCCTCACACGCAGAGCCGATCGCCTCCTTCCCTGCCCCGTCGCGCGGTCGATCCCCGATCAAAGCAGGCCGGGGCCGATAGCGGCAGCCGCGGAGGTCATCTCGTACCACGACGGACCTAAGCGCGTGGCGAGAGGCGAGCGAGCGCGGGAAGGGAGGGCCCGATGCGTCGTTATGTCCGTCGACCTACGACGCGCTGGCGAGATGTCACGTCCAGGAGCTGTAGCGCGCGGCTTTGCCGGACACGGGGCGAAGCCGCGCTACCTGGGGCTTCTGTCGGTGGAGCCTAGGGGACTCGAACCCCTAACCCCCTGCTTGCAAAGCATCTTCAACCGCCGTGGGGTGCGCGATCTGAGCGTGTTTTCGCAGGTCACACGTGGTCTTTGATGGCCATAATGTGCCACCCTTTCCCCCACAGGTCCCCCTGGCGCTGCTGCGCAAGCAAGGGGCAGAACGCCTAGGATCCGCGATTTGGTGGCCCCGTGGGTCACAATCGTGGGGGAAGTCTCCCCCACGGAGCTTCGATGGGAGGTCTCGGGATGGCCCGACGACGAGCATTCGGCGAGGTCGAGCGGCGGTCCACCGCGAGCGGCGTCAGCTACCGCGCCCGCTACGCGATGCCCGACGGCACGCGCTACTCCCGCAGCTTCCGGACGAAGATGGACGCCGAGGCCTGGCTCTCGACCGAGCGGGCATTCATCGATCGCGACGAGTGGTCGCCCCCGGCTACGCGGAAGGCTGCCGCCGAGCAGCGCGAGCGGGAGGCCGCGGCCAACACCGTGCGGGCGTTCGCGAAGCGCTACGTCGCCGAGCGCGGCCTGCGCCCAAACACGGTTCGCGGTTACGAGTCCCTGCTCGACTCGCGGATCCTCCCCTACTTCGGCGAGATGCCGCTGCGCGACGTGACCCTCGCGGAGATCAAGGCTTGGCGCGCGTCGCTCGACGCGTCGACCGAGTCGACCAACGCAGCCGCCTACCGCCTCCTGCGATCACTCCTCCAGGCAGCCGAGGAGGAGGAACTGATCGACCGGGCTCCCCCGAAGATCCGCGGCGCCAGCAGCGCGCCGGTCAAGCGGGCGGCCGTGCCGGCCACCTTCGACGAGCTCGCGGTCATCATCGACGCGATGCCCGAGCGGCTGAAGCTGCTGATCGTCCTGGCCGCCTTCGTCGGCTTGCGCGAGGGCGAGCTGCTGGAGCTCCGGCGCTCGGACGCCGACGGCGTCACTGGGCGGATCGACGTGACCCGCAAGGTCGACAAGGACGCCAACCGTTCCGCCCGCGGCGCCTGCCGCGAGTGCGGCCGGCCGATCAGCACACCGAAGACGAAGAGCGGAGTGCGCACCGTCCACGTCCCACCACCGTTCCTGAAGATGCTCCAGGAACACCTGCTCGAGCACACGGCCGAGGGACCGAAAGGGCTGCTCTTCCCCGGCGACCGGACCGACCACATGAGCGTCCGCTACCTGATGGACCGGTACCGCCCTGCTCGCGAGGCCGCCGGTCGGCCCGACCTCACGATCCACCACCTCCGGCACACGGCCCTCACGCTGGCCGGCCAGCACGGCGCCACCGCCGCCGAGCTCCAGGCCCGTGCCGGCCACGCATCGCAGGCCGCGATGGCGATCTACCAACACGCCACGCTCGACCGGGACCGGTCGCTGGCCGAGAAGATCGGCCAGACGTACGACGCCTGGCGTGACTCGCGGAGGTCGGAGTGATCGTCCTGTCCGTACCATCCGTCAGATTGTTGCCCCAGTGGGGCAACAATTTGATGCACGGTTGTCCACTCACGATTGGTGCGACAGTGACGCACCGATCTGTCCCGGCCCGGAGGAGCGCGCGATGAGTCCCGATGAGCTGAACGCACTCCTCGCCAGCTTGATCGACGGCTGGGAGAACGAGGTCGTCGAGTTCAAGAGTGGTGGCGAAGGGTTCTCGACCTCCGACATCGGCAAATACTTCTCGGCGCTGTCGAACGAGGCGAACCTCCGCAGCGTCGACCGCGCCTGGCTCGTCTTCGGCGTCGACAACAAGACCCGCACCGTCATCGGCAGCAAGTACCGCCGTGATCGCGCGCGGCTGCAAGGCCTCAAGCAGGACATCGCCAACAGCTCGTCACCGCGAGCGACGTTCCACGAGATTCACGAACTCAATCACCCCGAGGGCCGGGTCCTCCTCTTCGAGGTTCCGCCCGCACCACGCGGAATCCCGATCTCCTGGAACGGCCACTACTACGCGCGCAACGGCGAGAGCCTCGGCCCGCTCGACCTCAACAAGCTCGACGAGATCCGCCAGCAGGACGCCAGCGACGACTGGTCAGCGGTCGTACTGCCGAATGCCACGATCGAGCACCTTGACCCAGAGGCCCTTGCAGCAGCCCGAGCCGCCTTCGCGACCCGGCATCCCCGGCTCGATGCGGACGAGATCGCCGGATGGTCCGATGAGACGTTCCTCGAGCGAGCGAAGCTCACGATCAAGGGCGGGATCACGCGCGCTGCGGTTCTGCTCCTTGGGCGAGACACCTCCGCTCACCTGCTCTCGCCCCTCCTCGCGGAGATCACCTGGAAGCTGAGCGGCGAAGAGCAGGCGTACGAGCACTTCGGGCTGCCGTTCCTCATCAACACAAGCAAGGTCAACGAGCGCATCCGCAATGTGCAGGTCCGACTGCTCCAGCCGGGCACGCTGATTCAGACAGAGATCCAGAAGTACGACCGCAAGAGCGTCCTTGAGGCGATTCACAACTGCGTCGCCCACGCCGACTACCGGACCGGCTCGCGCATCATCGTGGTCGAGCGCGTCGACAGAGTCGTCTTGGAGAACGCGGGCTCGTTCTTCGATGGCACGCCCGAGGAGTACGTCACCGAGGAGCGGATGCCCAGGCGCTATCGGAACCCGTTCCTCGTCAATGCCATGACCGAGCTCAACATGATCGACCGCATGGGGCTCGGTGTCCGGACGATCAATCTCTCGCAGGTCAAGCGCTACCTCCCACTCCCCGACTACGACCTCTCCGAGCACGGCGCGGTGAAGCTGACGATCTACGGCGCGGTGATCGACACCAACTACAGTGAGCAGTTGATGCAGCACACCGACCTGCCGCTGGAGGACGTGCTAGCCCTGGACCGTGTCCAGAAGAAGCTGCCGATCAGCAAGGATGCCGCGGCGCGCCTGCGGCGCGCGCACCTGATCGAGGGGCGGAGCCCCAACCTCCACGTGTCTTCCGCCGTGGCGGCCGCCGCCGCTACCAAGGCGGACTACATCCGCACGCGAGCGCAGTCCGACACTCACTACGCGAAACTGATCACGGACTACCTGACCCAGTTCGGTGGAGCGTCACGGCAAGAGATCAACGACCTGCTGTGGGACAAGCTCAGCGACGCTCTCGATGACGAGCAGAAGCGCAACAAGATCACCAACCTCCTCGCCAAGATGCGCCGAGCCGGTCAGATCCGCAACGCTGGCAGCACCCAGAAGCCGCGCTGGGAACTTGTGTAACTGAGCTGCGTCTTACGCATGTGCATATGCATATGCGCACGGGCGTGGCCACGTTTGCGCAGGTCAGAGCCCGGTTGTCTATGTGTAAGTGTGAGAGAGGAAGCGCCAACTTACACATGGACGAATACCCCGCCACCTACCATCGGGCTGGGGCAGCGACATCGAACCTCTCGTGGATACCTTGGTCGGGTCTGACGCCGGGCCGAGCACTCACCAGTCCTTCGCCGAGGGCACCGGCCGCATCATCGCCTCCAGGTCGTCGGTCTTGACCCTGATGCTCTTGCCGCACCGGTACGCCCGAAGCTCGCCGGTGGCGATCCGGCGCCGGATCGTCTTGACCGAAACGCTCACCCATGCGGCTGCGGCGGGGATGCTGAGCCACCGGGGCCGGTCGCTCGCCGGCTGGGCGCCCATCTCACTCGCCATCCCGGAGGAAGCGGCGGAGCTCGCCGACGGTCGTGTACAGACGGCCGTTGCCGTTGAACCGCCACCAGCGCGGTCCGCGCTTGAGGCGGCGCCACTCGCGCACGGTCCGTTGCGGCGTACGGATGAACGCGCAGAACTCCTCGAACATGAGGATGTGGTTGTCGTCCCACTCGTCGGGGACTCCCAGCGGCTTGATGGACATGTCGACTCCTTCGAATCTGAAACGCGGGTTGCGCTCATACGGGGAGAAGCAACGGCGACTGCCACGGATCGGACAGGAGCCCTCGGGTCCTCCCGGTCTCCTACGTCCGAAAGGCAGCGCGGAGCGATCAAGTCCGACAAGAAATGTTGATGACGCTCAGGTGAATCTCCCCAGTTCTGCTCACTGAAATTCCCCACCCCGTGGCC
>NZ_QZVR01000031.1 GCF_003660455.1 Nocardioides ferulae
CTCAGCAATCGGGAAGGCCGCACCCATCACCAGGTTGGACAACCTGGCTGGGCATCACAGCTAGGCCTCGACCGGCTCGGGGCGTAGGAGCTCCGGGTTCGGGGTACCCGGGGGCGCATGGGGACGGGAACGCCCGACCTCCTGGGCGGACGGTACGAGCTCGCTGAGCTGCTCGGTGCGGGGGGCACCGGGTCGGTGCGGCGGGCCCGCGACACCGTGCTGGGCCGGGAGGTCGCCGTCAAGGAGCTGCAGCCGGGACAGGACGCGACGATGCGCGCCCGGCTGCAGGCCGAGGCGCGCCTCGCCGGCTCGCTGCACCACCCCGGCATCGCCCAGGTCTACGACTTCGGCGAGGAGCCCGCGGCCACCCCCGGCGCCGACCCGACGCCGTACATCGTCATGCAGTACGTCGAGGGCACCTCGCTCTCGCAGCTGCTGCGCGAGCGGGGCACCCTGCCGCCCGGCCAGGTGATGGGCATCGTCGCGCAGGTGGCCGGGGCGTTGCAGGTCGCCCACGACCACGGCATCGTGCACCGCGACCTCAAGCCCGGCAACGTCATCATCACCCCCGCGGGGCGCGCGGTGCTGGTCGACTTCGGCATCGCCCGCACGCTGGAGTCCGAGCCGCTGACCGTCACCGGCACGATCGTCGGCACGGTGGACTACATCAGTCCCGAGCAGAGTCGGGGGCACGGCGCCTCCCCCCGGTCCGACCTCTACTCGCTCGGACTGGTCGCCTACGAGGCACTCACCGGCCGCAAGCCGTTCCGTCGTGAGAACCAGCTCGCGACCGCCCTCGCCCATCTCAACGACGAGGCGCCGGGGCTCGGGGAGGAGATTCCGGCCGGCGTACGGGAGCTGATCGAGGACCTCACCCGCAAGGACCCCGACGAGCGGCCGCAGACGGCTGCGGTCGTCGCGGCCCGCGCCACCGAGCTCTCCGCCGACCCCGTCGTCGGCGCCGCCCCGGGGCCCGGAGGCCGGCCGTCGGTCCCGGTGGTGGCGAGCGCCACCGGCGAGCTGCCCAGGAGCAGGCCGCGCGGGAGCGCGGCGGGGTCCACGCTCTGGTGGCGGCGCCCGTCCCGGCTGCTGGCCGCGGGACTGGTCGCGCTGGCGTTGGTCGTCGCCGGGGTGGTCTTCGTGGTCGGCTCTCCGGACGCCACGACGGTGCCGGACGTGCGCGGGCTGCCCGCCTCGGCGGCCGCGGCCACCTTGGTCGACGCCGAGCTCGGGGTCCGCCAGGAGGAGGTCGACGAGCCCGGTGCGGGGCAGGGCACCGTGCTCGCCCAGGACCCGGGGCCGGGCACCTCGGCCGGCGGGGACACCGTCGTCGTGCTCCAGGTGGCCTCCGGCCAGGTGCGGCTGCGTGCCCGGTCGGTGCTGGGGCGCAGCTACCGGCGCGCCGCCTCGACGCTGGCCGACCTGGGCCTGGTCCCGGACCGCGAGGAGGTCGCCCGCGAGGGGGCCGAGGGGCAGGTTGTCCAGGTCGGCCCGGTGGGCCGGCTCCCGGTCGGCAGCACGGTGACGCTGACGGTGTCGGTGCCGCCGGACGACGACGACGTCACCGGCGCCGTCGGGGACGCCCCGGCCGAGGAGACCGGTGGCGCCGACGGCACCACCCGGACGAGCGCCGGATCCGGAGGCGGAGCGGGTGGGGGCTCGGGGGGAGCGACCGGCGGGCCGGGCAACGGCAACGGCAAGGCCAAGGGCTGGTCCAAGGGTGGCGGGCCGAGGAACGGCCGAGGTCGCTAGCGACCGGCCAGGGCCAGGGCGGTGGTGACCAGGAACTCCCGCACCTGGTCGGGGGAGATCCTCCCGACCGTGGGCACGCCGGGTGACTCCTCCTTGACCAGGATGCCGACCCGGGCGAGCTGGAGCGCCCCGAGGCCGCTCGCGTAGAGGGTGTTGGCCAGCAGGACCGGGTCGTCGACGTCCAGCTCGCCCGCGGTGCCGCCGTCCTCGAGCACCCCGGTCAGCAGGGTCAGGCAGGCAGAGATCGCCCGCCCCAGCCGGAACAGCGCGCTCTCGGAGATCTCGTCGAGCAGCTCGGGGCCGCTGCGCCGCATCAGGGTCTGGGCGCAGTCCACGAACGCCGGGTGCTCCACGCCGTAGTCGGCGAACGCGCCGACCAGGGCGGCGAGGCGATCGCGTGCGCCGCCGGGGCCGGCGGCCGCGTCGGCGAGCGCCTCCCGCAGCTCGTCGAGGTAGCCGACGAGCGTGAGCGCGAACAGCTCCTCCTTGCCGGAGAAGTGCCGGTAGACGATGGCCCGGTTGATCCCGACGGCCCGGGCGATGTCGTCGATCTGAGCATCGCGGACGCCGCGCTCGTCGAACAGCGCCCGGGTGGCGGCGATGATCTCTGCCTCGCGGGCCCGGCGCCGGGCCGCCGCGGCCGTGCGCCGTCCGTCGGTCTGCGGGGCTCGCCGTGGCGTCGTGGTCATGGCCGCATCGTAGCGATGTTGCAACACCGAGTTGCACGACTGTGACGGGATCGTCGGTGCGGGCGACGAGCCGCCCGGTGGGTGGGGGCGGACGGCCGGCCGGCCACGGCCCGGCCACTGGTAGGGTCGGGTCGGCTCCTCGAGTCGACCGACATCCTTTAACGATCCGTCCCGTGAGGCGGAGAAGGAGGTAGGCGTGCCTTCGCATGCCCAACACCCCCCGGTGATGACCAGCTCGGTGACCACCCCCCTGGCCGATCCGGCCCGCTCGCGCCCCCGGCCCGCCCTGCTGGTCCTCGAGGACGGCCGGGCCTTCCGCGGCGAGGCCTTCGGCGCCGAGGGTGAGACGTTCGGCGAGGCGGTCTTCAACACCGGCATGACCGGCTACCAGGAGACGCTCACCGACCCGTCCTACCACCGCCAGGTGGTCGTGATGACCGCCCCGCACATCGGCAACACCGGCGTCAACGACGAGGATGCCGAGTCACGCCGGATCTGGGTCGCCGGCTACGTCGTGCGCGACCCCGCCCGGGTCCCCTCCAACTGGCGCTCACGGCGCCCCCTCGACGAGGAGCTGCGCGAGCAGGGCGTCGTCGGCATCAGCGGCGTCGACACCCGCGCGCTGACCCGCCACCTGCGCGAGCGCGGGGCGATGCGGGTCGGCATCTCCACGGTCGAGACCGACCCCGAGGCGCTGCTCGACCGGGTCCGCGGGTCGGCCCAGATGGTCGGGCTCGAGCTCGCCGACGAGGTCACCACCAGCGAGGCCTACGTGGTGCCCGCCCGGCCCGGCGAGTGGGGGGAGAAGCGGTTCACCGTGGCCGCGCTCGACCTCGGCATCAAGTCGATGACCCCGGCCCGGATGGCCGAGCGCGGCATCGAGGTGCACGTGCTGCCCGCCACCGCCACGCTCGACGACGTGCTCGCCGTCGGCGACGGCGCCGGGCCCGACGGGCTGTTCTACTCCAACGGCCCGGGCGACCCCGCCGCCACCACCCACCAGATCGAGCTGCTCCAGGCCGCCCTCGAGCGGGGGGTGCCCTACTTCGGCATCTGCTTCGGCAACCAGCTCTTCGGCCGGGCGCTGGGCCTGGGCACCTACAAGCTCACCTACGGCCACCGCGGCATCAACCAGCCGGTGATGGACCGCACCACCGGCAAGGTCGAGGTCACCGCGCACAACCACGGGTTCGCCGTCGCCTGGCCCGAGGGCGTGCCGCTGGACCACCCGGTCCAGACCCCCTACGGCAGCGCCGTGGTCAGCCACGTCTGCCTCAACGACGACGTCGTCGAGGGCCTGGAGCTGAGGGCCCCCGACTCCGAGGGCGGCGGGCTGCTGAGCTTCTCGGTGCAGTACCACCCGGAGGCGGCCGCCGGGCCGCACGACGCGGCGTACCTCTTCGACCGCTTCGTCACGCTGATGGCCGACAGGAAGGGTGCCTGACATGCCCAAGCGCACCGACATCTCATCGGTCCTGGTCATCGGCTCCGGGCCGATCGTGATCGGCCAGGCCGCGGAGTTCGACTACTCCGGCACCCAGGCGTGCCGGGTGCTGCGCGAGGAGGGCCTGCGGGTCATCCTGGTCAACTCCAACCCGGCCACGATCATGACCGACCCCGAGTTCGCCGACGCCACCTACGTCGAGCCGATCACGCCCGAGTTCGTGGAGAAGGTGATCGCCAAGGAACGCCCCGACGCGCTGCTGGCGACGCTGGGTGGCCAGACCGCCCTGAACGCCGCGATGGCGCTCGCCGAGAACGGCGTGCTGGAGAAGTACGACGTCGAGCTGATCGGCGCCAGCATCGAGGCGATCGACCGCGGCGAGAACCGCCAGGTGTTCAAGAGGATCGTCGAGGACCTCGGCGGCGAGTGCGCCCGCTCGGCGATCTGCCACTCCATGGACGACTGCCTGGCCGCCGCCGACGAGCTCGGCTACCCGGTGGTCGTGCGCCCCTCGTTCACGATGGGCGGCACCGGCTCGGGCATGGCCTACGACGAGACCGACCTGCGCCGCATCGCCGGCGCGGGACTCGACGCCAGCCCGACCACCGAGGTGCTCCTGGAGGAGTCGATCCTCGGCTGGAAGGAGTACGAGCTGGAGGTGATGCGCGACAAGGCCGACAACGTCGTCATCGTCTGCAGCATCGAGAACCTCGACCCGATGGGCGTGCACACCGGCGACTCGATCACCGTCGCCCCGGCGATGACGCTCACCGACCGCGAGTACCAGTCGATGCGCGACCTCGCGATCGGCATCATCCGCTCGGTCGGCGTCGACACCGGCGGCTGCAACATCCAGTACGCCGTGAACCCGCGCGACGGCCGGCTGATCGTGATCGAGATGAACCCGCGGGTCTCGCGCTCGAGCGCCCTCGCCTCCAAGGCCACCGGGTTCCCCATCGCGAAGATCGCGGCGAAGGTCGCGATCGGCTACACCCTCGACGAGGTGGCCAACGACATCACCGTGCGCCCCGACGGGCAGAGCACCCCGGCCAGCTTCGAGCCGACGCTCGACTACGTCGTGGTGAAGGTGCCGAAGTTCGCGTTCGAGAAGTTCCCCGGCTCCGACCCGACGCTGACCACCCACATGAAGTCGGTGGGCGAGGCGATGGCGATCGGCCGCAACTTCACCGAGGCGCTGCAGAAGGCGCTGCGCTCGATCGAGAGCCACGAGGCGGTCTTCGACTGGAGCCACCAGTGGGTCGAGCTCGACAAGGCAGCGCTGCTGGAGGAGATCCGCACTCCCCACGACGGCCGGCTGAAGAAGGTCATGGACGCCCTGCGCGCGGGGGCCACCGCGGAGGAGATCTTCGAGGCGACCGCGATCGACCCCTGGTTCGTCGACCAGATCTCGCTGATCAACGAGGTCGCCCTGGAGGTGCTCGAGGCGCCCGAGCTGACCGCCGACGTGCTGCGCCGGGCGAAGCGGCACGGCTTCTCCGACTACCAGATCGGCAAGCTGCGCAACCTCACACCGGCGGTGGTGCGCGGGGTCCGGCACGCGCTCGGCATCCGGCCGGTCTACAAGACCGTCGACACCTGCGCCGCCGAGTTCGCGGCGGTCACGCCCTACCACTACAGCTCCTACGACGAGGAGTCCGAGGTGGCGCCGCGGGAGCGGCCGGCGGTGCTGATCCTCGGGTCGGGCCCCAACCGCATCGGGCAGGGCATCGAGTTCGACTACTCCTGCGTGCACGCCTCGATCGCGCTCAGCGAGGCCGGCTACGAGACCGTGATGGTCAACTGCAACCCCGAGACCGTCTCCACCGACTACGACACCTCCGACCGGCTCTACTTCGAGCCGCTCACGCTGGAGGACGTGCTCGAGGTCTTCCACGCCGAGAGCCTGGCGGGCCCGGTCGCCGGGGTGATCTGCCAGCTCGGCGGCCAGACCCCGCTCTCCCTGGCCCAGGGCCTGGAGGACGCCGGCGTGCCGATCGTCGGCACCTCGCCGGCGGCGATCCACCTCGCGGAGGAGCGCGGCGCGTTCGGCCGGGTGCTGCACGAGGCCAAGCTGACCGCCCCCAAGCACGGCATGGCCACCAGCTTCGACGACGCGCTGGAGATCGCCCACGAGATCGGCTACCCGGTGCTGGTGCGCCCCTCCTACGTGCTGGGCGGCCGGGGCATGGAGATCGTCTACAGCGACGACGCGCTCCAGGCCTACATCCAGCGCGCCACCCAGGTCACCCCGGAGCACCCGGTGCTGGTCGACCGCTTCATCGACGACGCGGTCGAGATCGACGTCGACGCGCTCTTCGACGGCGAGGAGCTCTTCCTCGGCGGCGTGATGGAGCACATCGAGGAGGCCGGCATCCACTCCGGCGACTCGGCCTGCGCCCTCCCGCCGATCACGCTCGGTGCCGGCGAGATCGCCCGCATCCGCGCCGCCACGGAGGCGATCGCGAAGGGCGTCGGCGTGCGGGGCCTGATCAACATCCAGTTCGCGCTCGGCGCCGACGTGCTCTACGTGATCGAGGCCAACCCGCGGGCCAGCCGGACCGTCCCGTTCGTGTCGAAGGCGACCGCGACGCCGCTGGCGAACGCGGCCGCCCGGATCATGCTCGGCGAGTCGATCGCCAGCCTGCGCGGGCTCGGGGTGCTCCCGGCCGAGGGTGACGGCGGCACCCTGCCCGGCGACCACCCGATCGCGGTCAAGGAGGCGGTGATGCCGTTCAACCGGTTCCGCACCCCCGACGGCCGCCAGGTCGACACCGTGCTCGGGCCGGAGATGAAGTCGACCGGCGAGGTGATGGGCTTCCACGCCGACTTCGGCAGCGCCTACGCCAAGGCCCAGACGGCGGCGTTCGGCTCGCTGCCCACCGAGGGGCGGGTCTTCGTCAGCGTCGCCAACCGCGACAAGCGCAACATGGTGTTCCCGGTGAAGGTGCTCGCCGAGCACGGGTTCGAGATCCTGGCCACCCAGGGCACCGCCGAGGTGCTGCGCCGCAACGGGGTGCAGGCCGAGGTCGTGCGCAAGCACTTCGAGGGGCCGGGCCCGAACGGCGAGAAGGAGATCGTGCAGACGATCCTCGACGGCGAGGTCGACCTGGTGATCAACACCCCGCACGGCTCGACCAGCGGGCCGGCGGTGCGTCTGGACGGCTACGAGATCCGCACCGCGGCGGTGCGCGCGAACATCCCGAGCATCACCACCACCCAGGGGCTCTGGGCGGCGGTGCAGGGCATCGAGGCGCTGCGCCGAGGCGACATCGGGGTGCGCAGCCTGCAGGAGTGGGCCGCGCTCACCGGCCGCGCCCTCGACCGGCACGGTGACGGCGACGGGCAGGCCGGGTGACGGCCTACACCCGGCTCTTCGACACGGTCTTCACCCGGATCGACCCGGAGCGGGCGCACCATGCCGGCTTCCGGGCGATCCGGGCGGCCGGCCCCGCGTTGAGTGCGCTGGGCCGGTTCGACCGGCTGCGACCCGAGCCGGTCGAGGCGATGGGGCTGACCTTCGCCCACCCCCTCGGCCTGGCCGCCGGGTTCGACAAGAACGCGGTGGGCATCGACGCGCTCGGCGCACTCGGCTTCGGCCACGTCGAGATCGGCACGGTCACCGGTGAGGCCCAGCCGGGCAACCCGCGCCCGCGGCTGTTCCGGCTCCCGGCCGACCGGGCGATCGTGAACCGGATGGGCTTCAACAACGACGGCGCCGAGGCGGTGGCGGCCCGGTTGGCGCGGCGCGGCCGGCGTCTGGGCCGGTTCGACGACCGGGGCGGCCCGGTGCTCGGCGTCAACATCGGCAAGACCAAGGTGGTGCCGGAGGACGACGAGGCCGCCGTCCTCGCCGACTACACCAAGAGCGCCGGCCTGCTCGCCCCCTTCGCCGACTACCTGGTGGTCAACGTCAGCTCGCCGAACACGCCGGGGCTGCGCACCCTGCAGGCCGTCGAGCGGCTCGACCCGCTGCTGCGGGCGGTACGCCGCACCGCCGACGCGGTGGTCACCGGTCGCCGGGTGCCGCTGCTGGTGAAGATCGCCCCCGACCTGGCCGACGACGACGTGCTCGCCGTCGCCGACCTGGCGACCGCGCTCGGCCTGGACGGCATCATCGCCACCAACACCACGATCAGCCGCGACGGCCTGCGCACCCCGCCCGACCGGGTGGCGGCGGTGGGCGCGGGCGGGCTCTCGGGGCCACCGGTCGCCGCCCGGTCTCTCGCGGTGCTGCGGCTGCTCCGCGGGCGCGTCGGTCCCGGCCTGACGCTGGTCTCGGTCGGCGGCCTCACCACGGTCGACGACGCCCGGGAACGACTCGCCGCCGGCGCGACCCTGCTGCAGGCCTACACCGCGTTCGTCTACGAAGGGCCGGGCTGGCCACGGCGGCTGGTCGCCGGTCTCCCGGGAGACCCGCGGAGCCGATGACCGGGCCGGCGAGAGGGGCGATCCACGTCGACGGTGAGGTGCTGGCCACCAAGCGGGTCGGCGCGTTCACCCACCTCACCATCGTCGCCCCCGGTGTCGGCGAGCGGTTCCGCCCGGGCACGTTCGTGACGGTCCGCCCCGACGACCGGGCCCGGCCGGCGCCCCGGCCCTTCTGGGTGCACCGGGTGCGGCCGGTGGGCGGCCACGCGGCCGCCCTGCAGCTCGTGGTCGAGCCCCGTGGCGCCGGGAGCCGCTGGCTGGCCGGACTCCCGGTCGGCGCGAGGGTGCCGATCACCGGGCCGCTGGGCCGCGCGTTCGCACTGCCCAAGGAGCAGGTGCCCTGCCTGCTCGTGGGGGAGGGCTACGCCGCGGCGCCGCTGTTCCCGCTCGCCGAGCGGCTCCGCGAGCGCGGCTGCCCGGTCAGCCTGGTCCTGGCCGCCCCCGACGAGCCGCGGCTGCTCTCGGCGCTGGAGGCCCGCCGCTCGGCCCGCGCCGTGACCGTGGTCACCGCCGACGGCTCGGTCGGCGTGCGCGGAGCCGTGGCCGACGTGCTCCCCGACGCGCTCGCGAGGTCCGAGGCGGCCGTCGTCTACGCCACCGGCACGACCGCAACGCTGCACGCGGCGGCCGCGGCGGCCGAGGCACACGGAGCCTGGAGCCAGACCGCGGTCGAGCAGCCGCTGGCCTGCGCGACCGGCCTGTGTCACGGCTGTCCGGTGCCGGTCGTAGCCGAGAACGGCAGCCCGCGCAGCGCCCGGGCCTGCTACGACGGACCGGTCCTCCGCGGCGACCGGGTGCGCTGGCACGACCTCGAGGCCGGGCTCCCGTGAGCGCGGCACCGACGACCCTCGCCGGGATGCCGCTGCCCTCGCCGGTGCTGGTCGCGGCCGGCTGCGGCGGCACCGGCCGCGAGCTCGCGGCGTACGTCGACCTGGCCGCGCTCGGCGGCTTCGTCACCCGCTCCATCTCCCTCGACCCACGCCCGGGGGCGGCCGCGCCCCGGGTGGTCGAGTCGCCGTCGGGCCTGGTCCACGCCACCGGCTTCCCGAACCCGGGCGTGCAGGGGTTCCTGGCCACCGAGCTGCCGTGGCTGGTCCAGCAGGGCGCCCGCGTCGTGGTCTCGATGGTGGCCGGCTCGCTGGGCGAGTACGCCGAGCTGGCGCGGCGGCTCGGCACCGCCCCCGGCCTCGCCGCGGTCGAGGTCAACCTCGGGCCCGCCGACGGGGCCGGCCCGGGGGTGCTCGACGTGCGGGAGCCGGTGCACACCGGCCACGTGGTCGCCGCGGTGCGCCGTGAGCTGCCCGACGGCGTCGCCGTGCTCGCCAAGGTGCGCCCCGACCCGCTGCGCGTGGTCGAGTCGGCCCGAGCGGTCACCGATGCCGGAGCGGCGGCGGTCGTCGTCGGCGGTCCGCTCGCCGCCGCACTGCCCGACGGCCGTCCGGCGGGGCTCGGCGGTCCGGCGGTGGGCCCGGTGGTGGCCCGGTGCGTGGCCGAGGTGTGCGCCGGCCTGGACCGGGCGGCGGTCGTCGCCGGCGGCGGTGTCGCCACCGCCGACCAGGCGCGCCGGCTGCTCGACCTCGGCGCGGTCGCGGTGCAGGTCGGCACGGCCCAGCTGCACGACCCCACGACGCTGGCGAGGCTGGTCGCCGCGCTGGATCCGACCCCCGACCCGGACACCCCAGGAGGACCCCCGTGAGCCCCATCCCGTTCGGCACCCGGCTGCACGCCGCGATCGCGGCCCGCGGCCAGCTCTGCGTCGGCATCGACCCGCACGCGGGATTGCTCCACGACTGGGGTCTCGGTGACGACGTCGCCGGGCTGGAGCGGTTCGCGCTCACCGCCACCGAGGCGATCGCCCCGCACGCCGGCGTGGTGAAGCCCCAGTCGGCGTTCTACGAGCGGTTCGGCAGCCGCGGGGTCGCGGTCCTCGAGCGGGTCGTGGCGACCGCCCGCGAGGCCGGGGCGCTGGTGCTGCTCGACGTCAAGCGCGGCGACATCGGCTCCACCTCGCAGGCCTACGCCGACGCCTACCTCGACCCGGCCTCCCCGCTCGCCGCCGACGCCGTCACCGCCAGCCCGTTCCTCGGCTTCGGCTCCCTCGACCCGATGGTCGAGACCGCCCGCCGGCACGGTGCCGGACTCTTCGTACTCGCGCTGACCTCCAACAAGGAGGGCCCCGAGGTGCAGCACGCGGTGGCCGCCGACGGCCGCAGCGTCGCCGGCACCATGCTCGACCACCTCCGGGCGCTGAACGACGGCGCGACGCCGCTCGGCTCGTTCGGCCCGGTCGTGGGCGCCACCATCGGCGCCACGGGGGAGGACCTCGACGTCAACGGCCCGATCCTGGCGCCGGGCTTCGGGGCCCAGGGCGGCACCGCGGCCGACCTGCGCCGCATCTTCAAGGCGGCGGCCCGCTCGGTGCTGCCCAGCTCCTCGCGCGACGTGCTGCGCCTCGGGCCCGACCCGCGCGCGCTGGCCGACGCGGTGCGGCGTACCAACGACGAGATCGCCCGGGTGCTCGGCTCGTGAGGCGCGGCCGGGCCACCGCGCTGGTGTGCGGGATGCTGCTGTCGACGGTGCTGGTGGCCGGCTGCTCCGACGACCCCGCCGAGAGCTACTGCGAGGCCCTGGAGGAGCGGCAGCAGCGGCTGTCGGAGATCGTGGGCGAGGGCGGGCCCACCGCGCTGATCGAGGCGCTCGGTCTGTTCCGTGAGCTCGAGGAGCGCGCCCCCTCCGACCTCGCCGACGAGTGGGCGCTGCTGGTGCGGCGGATCGAGGTGCTCGAGGAGGCTCTCGACGACGCCGGTGTCGACCCCGCGACCTACGACGCGCAGGATCCGCCGGCCGGGATCGAGCCGGCCGAGCGGGCCGCGATCGCGGCCGCCGCCCGCGAGCTGGCCAGCGAGGCGACCCTGGCCGCCCTGGCGGGCATCGAGCAGCAGGCCCGCGACGTCTGCAAGACCCAGCTCACGCTCTGAACCGGGCCCACCCGGCGTCACTCCCGCCGGGTCTCCCCGACGGCGTCGAGACGGCGCCGCTGCTGCCGCGCGGCACCGGCGTCGAGCCCCTGGCCGCGCTGCTCGAGACGGTCGATGACGCGCTCCCGGTGCTCGCGCGGCTTGTGGTCGTCGTACTTGAACTTCGCGTCGACCCCGAGCACCTCGAGGCGTACGCCGCGGAGGCCGGGCAGCATCCGGGCGTAGGGACCCTGGTCGGCTGCGATCTCGCCGTAGCGGCCCTCGGGCTGCAGGTCCGCGAGCTGCGCGGCGAGCAGGGCCGCCTTCTCGGCCGGGTCGTCGACGATCGTCGGGCGGCAGCGGAACTGCACCGCGGTGTAGTAGCTGGTGGCCACCCCGTCGGTCTCGACGCCGTCGGGTCGGGCCCGCCAGTGCGTCGGCACGTAGGCGTAGTCCCCGACCATGGCCAGACGGACCTCGGTGGCGGCCGCGAGGTGCGGCCACACCGGGTTGGGGCGGGCGAGGTGGAGCAGCAGCTCACCGCTGCCGCCGCCACCGGGTCCGTCGGCCACGGTGAAGTGGGTGGGGATCACGAAGGGGGCCTGCGCAGGGTCGAGGTTGTTGACCGCGAGCACACCGAACCGGTCGGTGCCGGCCACCCAGGCCTGCCACTCCGCGGGCTCGAGCGCCGCGTCCCAGGGTTGGATGAACATCTCGTCGCTCCTCAGCGGGCCAGCAGCCGGCGGGCCGCGCGGACGTCGGGACCGAGCCGACCCAGGTGGCTCAGCAGGTCGTCGGCGGCGGCGGTCAGCTGGTCGTCGGTCATCGGGTCGAGCGCGTCGAGGATGAACAGCGCGGTGGTGGTGTCGTCGCCGAGCTGGGTGCGAGGGGTCTGCCTCCAGTTCCAGCGCCGGCAGGTCACGCCGCTGGCGTCGCACCAGACCACCTCGCCGGCGACGGGGTGCTCGACGAGGCTCTCGCCGTTGGCGGTGGTGTCGAACGGCTCCTCGCCGGTGGCGCGCACCAACCTGGGTGGTCCGTCGTAACGATCGAGGTCCTCGCCGCCGAGCGGGAGCTGGTGCAGCACCGAGATCGCGTTGTAGATGTCGGTGAGCCGGTTGACCCGGGGCAGTCCGGAGCTGGCGCGGCGGGTGAGCGCCTCGACGCTGTTGCGGGTGCGCTGCGGCTTCGCCCCGAAGGCCCGATAGGCCTCGCGCCAGGCGGCGATGTGGGCGAGCTCCTCGACCGGTCGGTCGGCGGTCGCCGCGCGGGCCGCGGCCTCGGCCTCGGCCAGCAGGGCCTCGCTCTGCGCGTCGCTGGCACCGGGCCGGATGCCGTCGACCGCGAGCAGCAGGGCGCGGTAGTCGGGTCGCAGCTCGAACACGGCCGGGTCGACGGAGGCGCCGAGCAGGAAGGCATCGAGGTGTTCGAGGCAGTGGTCAGGCATGGGTGGCCTCCGTGGCTGTCTGGTGGCTGGTCTGCTGGGCGGGGAGCTGCTTGGAGATGGCGCCGACGCCGGGTTCGAAGACCGCGAGAGTGAACCGGGTGGTCTCGGAGCCGGGGTTGCGGTACGCGTGGGCGGTGTCGCCGGGGAACGAGGCCGCATCCCCTCGACGAAGCGTCACCGGCCGCTCGCCGACGACGAGGGTGAGCGTGCCCTCGAGGACCTGGAGCAGCTCCCTGGTGCCGGCGGCGTGTGCCTCGCTGCTGTGACTGTCGCCGGGACCCAGCGTCCAGTCCCAGAGTTCTGCGACGTCGGGTGGAGAGGTGCCGGCCACCATGACCGCGCGCCCGCCCTTGGCGCCGGTCCAGAGCACCGGCCCCGTCCCGTCGCGGACCACCTGCACCGGCTCCGGCCGCGGCGGCTCGACCAGCGCGGGCAGTCCCACTCCCAGCGCGTCGCTGATCCGCAGCAGCGTGCCGATGCCGGGGTTCGCGGTGCCCTGCTCGACGTTGACCACCGCCCGGCGGCTCAGACCGGTCGCCTCGGCCAGCTGGTCGAGCGTCCAGCGCCGCGCCTGGCGCTCCTGCCGGACGCGGGTGCCGATCGCGCCGGCGAGTGCCGCGGTGTTGGCGTCCATGAGTGCACTCTAGTGCACGATGAGTGCATTGCGTTGGCGGTGTTCCCTGATCTGCCTCGGCGCTCGGGGCCGGTGGGGGACCGCGATTGCCGCTGTCGCACCCGACTGGCTAGATTGAGCGGACCAGACCCTGCCGCCCCTCGACCGAAGGACGCCCGCCCGTGGCACTGCCCCCGCTCACCCCCGAACAGCGCCAGGCGGCTCTCGCGAAGGCCGCTGCCTCCCGTCGGGAGCGAGCCGAGGTGAAGAACCGGCTGAAGAACGCAGGCGCCTCCATCGTCGACGTCCTGCACGAGGGCCAGACCAACGAGGTCATCGGCAAGATGCGTGTGGTCGAGCTGCTCCAGTCGATGCCCGGACTCGGCAAGGTCCGGGCGCGCCAGCTGATGGAGCGGCTCGGCATCGCCGAGAGCCGTCGAGTCCGCGGCCTGGGCAGCAAGCAGGTCGCCGCGTTGGAGCGCGAGTTCGCCGGACGTGACTGAGCCGGTCCGGCCGTCGCGGCTGGTCGTGCTCGCCGGCCCAACCGCGGTCGGCAAGGGAACAGTCGCCGCCGACGTGCGCGCCCGTCACCCCGAGGTCTGGATCTCGGTGTCGGCGACCACTCGCCCGCCTCGGCCCGGCGAGGTCGACGGCGTGCACTACTGGTTCGTCTCCGACGCCGAGTTCGACGCGATGATCGCCGGCGACGAGCTGCTCGAGTGGGCGGTGGTGCATCAGGCCGCGCGCTACGGCACTCCGCGGCGGCCGGTCGAGGCGGCGCTCGCCGAGGGGCGTCCCGCGATGCTCGAGATCGACCTGCAGGGCGCCCGGCAGGTGCGGGGCACCATGCCCGGAGCGCTGTTCGTGTTCCTCAAGCCGCCTTCGTGGGACGAGCTGGTCCGCCGGCTCGTGGGGCGCGGCACCGAGTCCGAGGAGGAGCGCGAGCGCCGGCTCCGCACCGCCCGCGACGAGCTGGCCGCCGAGACCGAGTTCGACGTCACCATCGTCAACCACGAAGTTCACGAGGCCGCGGAGCAGTTGGTAGCCTTGATGAGGTTCGACTCCCAACCCATGGTCGAGCATTCCCCCACCGATCTGTGAGGCTTCACGCGTGTCTGCCCCCGAAATCGACGCCCAGGGTGTCACCAACCCCTCGATCGACGAGCTGCTGACCAAGACCGACAGCAAGTACAAGCTGGTGCTCTACAGCGCCAAGCGCGCCCGTCAGATCAACGCCTACTACTCCCAGCTCGGCGAGGGCCTGCTGGAGTACGTCGGCCCGCTCGTCGACACGCACGTCCAGGAGAAGCCGCTCTCGATCGCGCTGCGCGAGATCAACGACGACCTGCTCACCTGCGAGGACATCGACCCGGCCGAGCTGGCCGCGGAGGAGAAGGCGATGGCGGCCGGCCCGGCTGCCGGCGCCGAGCAGTGAGTCGACGACGCTGACCAGGAGGCGGGTGGTCCTCGGCGTCGGCGGCGGCATCGCGGCGTACAAGGCCTGCGAGCTGCTGCGTCGGTTCACCGAGTCCGGCCACGACGTGACCGTGGTGCCGACCGAGGCGGCGCTGCGGTTCGTCGGCGCGCCCACGTGGTCCGCGCTGTCCGGCAAGGCGGTCGCCACCGACGTGTGGACCTCGGTGCACGAGGTGCCGCACGTGCGGATCGGCCAGCAGGCCGACCTGGTCGTGGTCGCCCCGGCCACCGCCGACCTGCTCGCCCGCGCCGCCCACGGGCTGGCCGACGACCTGCTGACCAACACCCTGCTCACCGCCCGCTGTCCGGTGGTGTTCGCCCCGGCGATGCACACCGAGATGTGGGAGCACCCGGCCACTCGCGCCAACGTCGCCACGTTGCGCGACCGGGGCGCGGTCGTGGTCGAACCGGCCGAGGGCCGGCTCACCGGCAAGGACACCGGCAAGGGCCGGCTGCCCGAGCCCGAGGAGCTCTTCGAGCTCTGCAGCCAGGTGCTCGAGCGCGGGGCCGTCGAGCCGGGAACGGACGCCACGCCGCTCGACCTGGCCGGGCGTCACGTCGTGGTCTCGGCGGGCGGCACGCGGGAGTACCTCGACCCGGTGCGCTTCCTCGGCAACCGCTCCTCGGGGCTGCAGGGCTATGCGCTGGCCCGGGCCGCAGCGGCACGCGGCGCCCAGGTCACGCTGGTCGCCGCGAACGTCGCGCTGCCCGACCCGGCGGGCGTGAGCGTGGTCCGGGTCGAGACCACCGCACAGTTGCGTGACGAGGTCGTCGGCGCGGCCGCCACCGCCGACGCGGTGGTGATGGCCGCGGCCCCCGCCGACTTCCGCCCCGTCGACGTGAGCTCGAGCAAGATCAAGAAGGCGGCCGACGGCTCGGCGCCGTCGATCGCACTCACCCAGAACCCCGACATCCTCCGGCAGATCAGCGCCGAGCGGGCGCGGCCCAACGCGGTGATCGTGGGCTTCGCGGCCGAGACAGGCGACGACTCCGGCACGGTGCTCGACCTGGCCCGAGCCAAGCTGGCCCGCAAGGGCTGCGACCTGCTGGTCGTCAACGACGTCAGTGGCGGCGCCGTCTTCGGCAGCCCTGAGAACGAGGCGGTCATCCTCGACCGCGACGGCGGCCTGGTCGAGGTGCCGCGCGGCTCGAAGGCCGCGCTGGCCCACGTCGTCTGGGACCAGGTGCGGGCGCGGTTGCCGCGCTGAGCGCTGGTGTCCGACGGCTGGACCTGCGGTCCGGATGGCGGGATCCGGGCGGCTCCCGGCTAGGCTTTTCCGGCGCCCGCGCCGCGGTGCGCGCCACCACAGCCGCACCAGCGCCAGCACCTGGGGCCAGCACCTGAGGAGAGCACAATGACGGGACGACTGTTCACGTCGGAGTCGGTGACCGAGGGCCACCCCGACAAGATCGCCGACCAGATCAGCGACACCGTCCTCGACTATCTGCTCGAGCACGACCCGGCCAGCCGGGTCGCCGTCGAGACGCTGCTCACCACCGGCCTGGTCGTCGTGGCCGGCGAGGTCACCACCGAGGCCTACGCGCCGGTGGCCAAGCTGGTGCGGCAGAAGATCCTCGACATCGGCTACGACCACTCCGACAAGGGCTTCGACGGCTCCACCTGCGGCGTCACCGTCGCGCTGGGCCACCAGTCCGAGGACATTGCCGCCGGCGTCGACGATGGCCACGAGTCGCGGGTGCACTCCTCCGCGGACGATCTCGACAAGCAGGGCGCCGGCGACCAGGGCCTGATGTTCGGCTACGCCTGCGACGACACCCCCGAGCTGATGCCGCTGCCGATCGCGATCGCGCAGACGCTCTCGGAGCGGCTCTCCCAGGTGCGCAAGGACGGCACGCTCGGCTACCTGCGCCCGGACGGCAAGACCCAGGTCACCATCGAGTACGACGCCGAGAACCGGCCGGTGCGCATCGACACCGTCGTGCTCTCGACCCAGCACGCACCCGACATCGACCTGGAGTCCACGCTCCAGCCCGACGTGAAGAAGCACGTCATCGAGCCGGTGCTGCGCTCCTTCGACATCCCCTCCGACGGCTACCGGCTGCTGGTCAACCCCACCGGCCGGTTCGTGGTCGGCGGCCCGATGGGCGACGCGGGTCTCACCGGCCGGAAGATCATCGTCGACACCTACGGCGGCATGGCCCGGCACGGCGGCGGCGCCTTCTCGGGCAAGGACCCCTCGAAGGTCGACCGGTCGGCGGCCTACGCCATGCGCTGGGTGGCCAAGAACGTGGTCGCGGCCGGCCTCGCGCGGCGCTGCGAGGCCCAGGTGGCCTACGCGATCGGCAAGGCCCAGCCGGTGGGCGTGTTCATCGAGACCTTCGGCACCGGCACGGTCTCCGACGAGCGCATCCAGGAGGCGGTGCTGGCCGTCTTCGACCTGCGCCCGGCCGCGATCATCCGTGACCTCGACCTGCTGCGCCCGATCTACGCCAAGACCGCGGCCTACGGCCACTTCGGCCGCGAGCTGCCCGAGTTCACCTGGGAGCGCACCGACCGGGTGGAGGCGCTGCAGGCCGCGATCGCCGGCTGACGCTCGCGATCGGGGGCAGCCGTGTCCCCGGGTGCTGGTAGAAGTGTCGCCATGACCGACGCGGACCATCCCGAGCTGCTGCCCGGGATGGTCCGCGCCACGGTCAAGCAGGCGCAGGCCAAGGCGCGGGCCACCCGGGCCCGCAAGGCCGCCGAGGCCGAGCCCGCCGCCGTCGACCCGGTGGCCAGGGTGCTGGTCGACCTGCCGCTGGCCCACCTCGACCGGCCCTTCGACTACGCGGTGCCGGCGGCGCTCGCCGAGACCGCCGTGCCCGGCGCCCGGGTCAAGGTGCGGTTCGCCGGCCAGGACGTCGACGGCTTCCTGGTGGCCCGCGCCGCGGCCTCCGACCACCCCGGCCGGCTGGCCCCGCTCCGCCGGGTGGTCAGCGCCGAGCCGGTGCTGCACCCCCAGGTGGCCGGCCTCGCCGAGGCGGTCGCCGAGCGCTACGCCGGCAACCGCGCCGACGTGCTGCGCCTCGCCGTCCCGCCGCGGCACGCCACGGTCGAGAAGGAGCCGTCCGGGCCCGCCCCGAGCCGGCCGTCCTTCGACCGCGAGGCCGCGGAGCAGGCGTGGCGCGGCCACCATCCGGCTCCGGCGTTCCTCGGCCACCTCGCCCAGGGCGGCGACCCACGAGCGGTGTGGAGCGCCGCCCCCGGCAGCGACTGGCCGCTGATGGTCGCGCACGCCGCCGCCGCGGCGTACTCCTCCGGCCGGGGCGTCCTGGTCTGCGTCCCCGACGGCAGGGACGTCGACCGCGTCTCGACCGCCCTCCTGGCCGTCCTCGGCGAGGGGCACCACGTGAGCCTGGTCGCCGACGCCGGGCCGGCGCAGCGCTACCGCGACTTCCTGGCCGTCAGCCGGGGCACCCGCCGGGTCGTCGTCGGCACCCGCGCCGCCGCCTTCGCGCCGGTGCACGAGCTCGGCCTGGTCGTGATCTGGGACGACGGCGACGACCTGCACTCCGAGCCGCGGGCCCCCTATCCGCACACCCGCGAGACGCTGCTGCTGCGCGCCGCCCGCGAGGGCACCGCGGCACTGGTCGGGGGCTTCGCCCGCAGCGTCGAGGCCGACTACCTCCTGCGCACCGGCTGGGCCCACGAGTTGAGCCCGGACCGCGACGAGCTCCGTCGCCGGCTCACCGTGGCCGTCTCCGGCGCGACCGACCGCGATCTCGAGCGCGACCCGCTGACCCGCGCCAGCCGGATGCCGCACGAGGTGCACGCGCTGGTGCGCCAGGCACTCGAGGCGGGGCCGGTCCTCGTGCAGACCCCGCGCGCCGGCTACGCCGGGTCGCTGGCCTGCGAGCGGTGCCGGGCCCCGGCCCGGTGCGCAGCCTGCCACGGCCCCCTCGTCCAGCCCGGCCCCACCACACCGCCGGGCTGCCGGTGGTGCGGCACGCCCGCGCCGGAGTGGCGCTGTGGCGAGTGCGGACACCGCGGACTTCGCGCCCCCGTCGTCGGTGACGCGCGCACGGCCGAGGAGCTGGGGCGGGCCTTCCCCCGGGTCCCGGTCCGCACCTCCTCCGGCGACCGGGTCCGGGCCGCCGTCGGCGCCGAGCCGGCCATCGTCGTCGCCACGCCCGGGGCCGAGCCGGTCGCCGAGCAGGGCTACGCCGCCGCGGTGCTGCTCGACACCTGGCTGCTGCTGGGCCGCACCGACCTGCGCACCGAGGAGGAGGCGCTGCGCCGCTGGTGCAACGCGCTCGGACTGGTGCGGCCCGGCGGACGAGCCGTCGCCGTCGGCGACCCGGCCCACCCCGCCCTGCAGGCCCTGGTCCGGTGGGACGTCGCCGGATTCGCCCGCCGGGAGACCGCCCAGCGTCAGGAGGCACACCTGCCACCTGCCTCGCGGATGGCCGCGATCACCGGTGACCCAGGGGCCGTCGACGACGCGCTGGCCCTGCTCTCGCTCCCCGACGGCGCCGAGGTGCTCGGCCCGGTGCCGCTGGCGGGCCGCCGGGGAGCCGAGCCGGAGTCGCGCGCCGTGGTGCGGGCGCCGCGCTCCCGCGGCGCCCAGCTCTCCGCGGCGCTGACCGAGCTGCAGCGGCTGCGCTCGGCCCGCAAGCTCGACCCGGTGCGGGTCCAGGTCGACCCACCGGTGCTCTGACCGCGTCACTAGGATGATGGTTTCGGGGCGGGCGCAGGACGCTCGCCCCGCGCACTCGACCACCACCTGCGAGGAGCCTCGTGCCCATCCAGCCGATCCGCCTGTTCGGCGACCCGGTCCTGCGCCGGCCAGCCGTCGAGGTCGTCGACTTCGACCGTGAGCTGCGCCGCCTCGTCCAGGACCTCACCGACACCATGCTGGAGGCCCCCGGTGCCGGCCTGGCGGCCCCCCAGATCGGGGTGGGGCTGCGGGTCTTCACCTGGTACGTCGACGGCGAGGTCGGCCACCTGGTCAACCCCTCCCTCGACCTGTCCGCCGACCAGCAGGACGGCCCGGAGGGGTGCCTCTCGCTGCCCGACATCACCTTCGACTGCGTGCGCGCCCGCTCCGTGGTCGCGCGCGGGTTCGACATGCACGGTGAGCCGGTGACCATCGAGGGGTCCGAGCTGCTCGCCCGCGCCATCCAGCACGAGACCGACCACCTCGACGGCATCCTGTTCATCGACCGGCTCGACGCCGAGGCGCGCAAGGCCGCCATGCGCGCGATCCGCGAGTCCGAGTGGTTCGGCCTCGAACAGCCCACCGTCAAGATCTCGCCACACCCGACCCGCGGCTTCGGCCTCTGAGGATCCCTGACCCATGCGCATCGTCTTCGCCGGCACCCCCGAGGTCGCCGTCCCTGCTCTCGACGCCCTCGCCGACTCCCGGCACGAGCTGGTCGGGGTGGTCACCCGCCCCGACGCCCCCGCCGGACGTGGCCGCAGGCTGGTCGCCAGCCCGGTCGCCCTGCGCGCCGAGGAGCTCGGCGTCCCGGTGCTCAAGCCCGAGCACCCCCGCGACCCCGACTTCCAGGCGCAGCTGCGCGAGCTCGAGCCCGACGCCTGCCCGGTGGTCGCCTACGGCGCCCTACTGCCCCAGTCGGCGCTCGACATCCCGCGCCACGGCTGGGTCAACCTGCACTTCTCCGTGCTGCCCCACTGGCGCGGAGCCGCGCCGGTCCAGCATTCGCTGTGGGCCGGCGACGAGGTCACCGGTGCCACCACCTTCCGGATCGTCAAGGAGCTCGACGCCGGCCCGACCTTCGGAGTGATGACCGAGCGCATCCGGCCCACCGACACGGCCGGCGACCTGCTCGAGCGGCTCGCCGAGGGCGGCGCGGGGTTGCTGGTGACCACCATCGACGGCATCGAGGACGGCACCCTGGAGGCGCGTCCCCAGCCCGCCGAGGGCGTCACCTTCGCGCCCAAGATCGCCGTCGACGACGCTCGCATCGACTGGACCGAGCCCGCGGTGGCGGTCGACCGGCGCATCCGCGCCTGCACTCCCGCGCCCGGCGCCTGGAGCACCCACGACGAGCAGCGGATCAAGGTCGGTCCGGTCGTCGTGACCGACGAGCAGCTCGCTCCGGGCACCCTCGAGGTGCGCAAGAACGAGGTGCTGGTCGGCACCGGGACCACCGCGGTGCGGCTCGGCGAGGTCAAGGCGTTCGGCAAGAAGCAGATGCCGGCCGCCGACTGGGCGCGCGGAGTCCGGCTGCCCTCGGGCACCCGTTTCGGTGCGGAGTGACCGCTCCAGGCCCTAGCGTCAGCCGCATGACCTGCCGACCGTCCGCCGGCGATGAGTGAGGCTCCGCAGCGAGGCGGACGCGGCCGGCCGTCCCGGTCCAAGACGCCGGCGGCCTCGCGGGTCGACCCGGCGCGGCTGGCCGCCTTCGAGGTGCTCAAGGCGGTCCGCGTCGACCAGGCCTACACCAACCTGGTGCTGCCGGCGGTGCTGCGCGAGCACGGACTGGCCGGGCGCGACGCGGCCTTCGTCACCGAGCTCGCCTCGGGCACCCTCCGCCGCCGAGCCACCTACGACGCCGTGCTCGCCGCCTGCACGGACCGCCCGCTGCGCAAGGTCGAGGCGAAGGTGCTCGACGCCCTGCGCCTGGGCACCCACCAGCTGCTGTCGATGCGGGTCCCCGCGCACGCGGCGATCAGCACCACGGTCGACCTGGTGCGCGACAGGGTCGGCTCCGGGGCCGGTGGGTTCGCCAACGCCGTGTTGCGCCGCGTCGCCGAGCACGACCTGACCACCTGGATCGGACTGGTGGCCCCCGACCCCCGGGTCTCGCCCAGCCGGTTCGCGGAGGTCGCCTACAGCCATCCGCAGTGGGTGGTCGACGAGTTGCGTCGCGCCGTCGGCGATCTGGAGCTGCACGACCTGCTCGCCGCCGACAACGTGGCCCCGCGGGTCACCCTCGTGGCCCGGCCCGGCCGGGCCCGTCGCGAGGAGCTCCCCGGTGAGCCCACGGCGTACTCGCCCTACGGGGTGGTCCTCGACTCCGGCGACCCGGGCGCCCTGGACGCGGTCCGCGAGGGGCGTGCCGGCGTCCAGGACGAGGGCTCGCAGCTGGTCGCGCTGGCGCTGGCCGCCGCCTCGGTGACCGGCCAGGACCGCACCTGGCTCGACCTGTGCGCCGGCCCCGGGGGCAAGGCCGCGCTGCTGGCCGCCCTGGCCGCAGAACGTGACGCCGGGCTGGTCGCCAGCGAGCGCCAGCACCACCGCTCACGGCTGGTCGCCCGGGCGCTGGCCGGTTCCCCCGGCGTGCTCGGGGTGGTCACCGCCGACGGCGCCCACCCGGCGTACCGCCGCGGCGGCTTCGACCGGGTGCTGGTCGACGCGCCCTGCACCGGTCTGGGAGCGCTGCGGCGCCGGCCCGAGGCACGGTGGCGGCGCAAGCCCGACGACCTGCTGGCGCTGGTGTTGCTGCAGCGCAGCCTGGTCGAGGCGGCGCTCGACCTCACCCGGCCCGGGGGAGTCGTGCTGTACGCGACCTGCTCGCCCGTGCTCGCCGAGACCTCCGGCGTGGTGCAGTCGGTGCTCCAGCAGCGCCCCGACGCCGAGCTCGAGGACGCCGCCGGCCTGCTGCCGCAGGTGCCCGACGCGGCCGGCCCGCTGCCGGGCACCCTCCAGCTGTGGCCGCACCGGCACGGCACCGACGCGATGTTCCTCGCCCTCCTGCGCAAGGTCTGACGCCGAGGCGTCAACCATTCACGGGTTTCTGCGGCGTGTCGCGGAACGATCGACGCGTCGGCCTACTCGAGCACGTGCCGCAGGTAGCGGCGCGGGTCGTCGAGGTAGGCCCGCCAGTGCTGCACCAGCTCCAGCTCCTCCCACGTCGTACGCCGCAGCCCCCAGTCGCCGACCTCGAGGATCGTGGCGCCCGGCATCGCCGCCAACACCGGCGAGTGGGTCGCGCACAGCACCTGCCCGCGCTGCGCCACCACGTCGGCCAGGCGGGCGATCAGGCCCAGGGTCGAGGAGAACGACAGCGCAGCCTCGGGCTCGTCGAGGCAGTAGAAGCCGGGCGCGTCGAACCGGGTCTCGAGCACCTCCAGGAACGACTCGCCGTGGCTCATCTCGTGATAGCTGGGCCCTGGGGGGCGGCCGGACGGAAGCCCGCTGGCGGTCTGCTCGAAGTAGGTGTACCAGCCGTGCATGGTCTCCGCCCGCAGGAAGAACCCCCACCGGGGCGCACCGAGGCCACGCTGCAGGCGCAACGCACCACCCAGCGGCGACTCCGTGGCTCGCGTGGTGTGCATCCCCTGGCGTGATCCGCCCTCGGGGGAGAGCCCGTAGGCCATCGCCACCGCCTCCACCAGCGTCGACTTGCCCGAGCCGTTCTCGCCGACCAGGAACGTCACGCCCTTCGGCAGGTCCAGCCCCTCGGCGACCAGTTGGGCGACGGCCGGGATCGTCATCGGCCACCGGCCCGGCGCCAGGCTCCCGGGGTCGTCGGCGGTGATCCGTACGACGGGCGGCTGGTCGAAGTCCACGGCGTACACGCTAGAGCCGTGGTGCGTGGCTAGGTTGGGGACGTGGCCACCTCGAAGTCCCCGTCCGTCGAGATCGAGGTCGACGACCGCGTCGTGCGGGTCAGCAACCCCGACCGGGTCTACTTCCCCGAGATGGGCGCGACCAAGCTCGACCTCGTCGAGTACTACCTCGCGGTCGGGCCGGGCATCGTCAACGCGCTCTTCGAGCGGCCGTGCATGCTGCACCGCTTCCCGAAGGGGCTGGCGGGGGAGAAGGTGCACCAGAAGCGGCTGCCCGCCGGGGCGCCGCCGTGGGTCGAGACCGTGCAGCTGCACTTCCCGCGGTGGAACCGGACCGCCGACGAGCTGTGCGTGACCGAGCTGGCCAGCGTGATCTGGGCGGTGCAGATGTCGACGGTCGAGTTCCACCCCTGGAACAGCCGGCGGCCCGACACCGAGCAGCCCGACGAGTGGCGCATCGACCTCGACCCCGGCCCGGCCTGCGACTTCGCGACGGTGCAGCGCGTCACCCACGTGGTCCACGACGTGCTCGACGAGCTTGGCGCGGTCGGCTACCCCAAGACCAGCGGCAGCAAGGGTCTTCACGTCTATGTGCGGATCCATCCCGACCACGGCTTCAAGGACGTACGCCGCGCTGCCCTGGCCTTCGCCCGCGAGGTCGAGCGCCGCGCCCCCGACGAGGTGACCACGACGTGGTGGACCAAGGACCGCGACCCGGCGGCACTGTTCGTCGACTACAACCAGAACGCCCGCGATCACACGATCGCGGCGGCGTACTCGGTCCGCGGGCTCCCGGACGCCCGGGTCTCCACCCCGGTGCGGTGGGAAGAGGTCGACGACCTCGATCCCCGTGACTTCACGATCCGCACGGTGCCACAACGCTTCGCCGAGCTCGGTGACCTGCACGGCGACATCGACGACCACCCGTTCGACCTCGCCCCGCTGCTGGAGTGGGCCGAGCGCGACGAGCGGGAGGGGGCGGAGCCACCGGCCGATCCGGAGTGAGCCGGGCGAGCTGGGCCGCCCCGAGGCGTCGATCGTTCCTCGACACGCCGCAGAATCCCGGGAAGGAGTGACGCGTCGGCGACAGACGGGTGACTCGGGCGGCCGTAGGATCGAGGGCACCCCACCCGGAGGAGGACCCTTGTCCGAGCGCTTCGCCACCCCGACCGAGGAGTTGACCGAGGCCCACGTGTCCGGGCGCCGGCTGGCCTGCCTGGTGTGCGGCGCGGGGGCGTTCGCGCGGCGCGAGGTGAAGATGAACACCACCGGGATGAGCTTCCTGGGCCTCGACTGGGCCAACCGGTCCGCGGTGGCCGCGGTGTGCCGCACCTGTGGCTATGTGCACACGTTCCTGGGCGGGGACCTGGAGTTCCGGCGGCCGACGGGTCCCTAGACTCTCACCCCGTGCCCCACCTGCAGATCACGCCCAGCATCCTCAACGCCGACTTCGCCGCCCTGGGCGCCGAGGTCGCGCGCATCGGCAGCGCCGACTGGGTGCACGTCGACGTGATGGACAACCACTTCGTGCCGAACCTGACCTTCGGCGCGACCATGGTCGAGGCCCTGGCCCGTAGCACCGACCTGCCGCTTGACGCGCACCTGATGATCGAGGACCCCGACAGCCACGCCCCGGCCTACGTCGAGGCCGGCTGCGGGTCGGTGACCTTCCACGTCGAGGCCGCCCGGGCACCGGTCCGGCTGGCTCGCGAGATCCGCGCCAAGGGCGCCCGCGCCAGCATGGCGTTGCGCCCGGCGACGCCGGTCGAGCCCTACGAGGACTTGCTGCCCGAGCTCGACATGCTGTTGCTGATGACCGTGGAGCCGGGCTTCGGCGGCCAGAAGTTCCTCGACCTGGTGCTGCCCAAGATCCGCCGCGCCCGCGCGCTGGTGGACAAGCACGGCCTGGAGACCTGGATCCAGGTCGACGGCGGGGTGTCGCTGGAGACGATCGAGCGCTGCGCGGAGGCGGGCGCCGACGTCTTCGTCGCCGGCTCCGCGGTCTACTCCGCCGACGACCCCGACCGGATGGTCGGCGAGCTGCGGGCGCGAGCCGCGAAGGGCTGGCGCGGCCCGGCAGACTGACCCCGTGCTGCTGACGATCTCCACGACCCACGAGCCGGCGACCGACCTCGGCTACCTGCTGCACAAGCACCCCGACCGGGTCCAGGAGTTCGACCAGTCGTTCGGCCGGGCGGTCGTGTTCTACCCCGAGGCGTCCGAGCAGCGGTGCACCGCGGCCCTGGTGCTGCAGGTCGACCCGGCGCGGCTGGCCCGCTCACGGGGCCGCCGGAGCCCCGACTTCAGCCTCGCGCAGCACGTGAACGACCGTTCGTACGCCGCCTCGTCGCTGCTGGCGGTCGCGCTCGCCGACGTCTTCGGCACTGCCAGGTCGGGCCGGTGCCGCTCGCGACAGGAGCTCGCCGACGCCGCGATCCCGCTGCGCATCGAGGTGCCGGTGCTGCCGTGCCGCGGCGGCCCGGATCTGGCCCGCCGGGTCTTCGCGCCGCTGGGCTGGCGGGTGGAGGCCGAGCCGGTGCCACTCGACGAGCGGTTCCCCGAGTGGGGCGACTCCCGCTATGTGCGGCTGACGCTGAGCGGAGAGGTGCGGCTGGCCGATGCCCTGAACCAGCTGCACGTGCTCTTGCCGGTGCTCGACGAGAGCAAGCACTACTGGCAGGGCACCGACGAGATCGACAAGCTGCTGCGCTCCGGCGGGGACTGGCTGGCCGGCCACCCCGAGCGGGAGCTGATCACCCGGCGCTACCTGGGGCGCGGCGGCGGGCTGGCCTCGGTGGCGCTGGCGCGGTTGGCCGAGCTCGGCGGCGACCTGGCGGAGGATCCGGCGGAGGACTCCCCGGAGCCGGTCCGCGCGCCGTTGCGGGCGCAGCGGCGCGAGGCGGTGGTGGCGTTGCTCTCCGGACTCGGCGCCACGTCGGTCCTCGACCTCGGCTGCGGCACCGGTGAGCTGCTGGCGGCGCTGCTGGCCCGCCCGGAGTTCGCCCGGGTGACGGGAGTCGACGTGTCGGCACGGACCCTGCAGGCGGCCGAGCGCCGGATCGGCCTGGACCGGATGGGGGAGCGGCAGGCATCCCGGCTGACCCTCTTCCAAGGCGCGTTGACCTACCGGGACGAGCGCTTCGCCGGCTACGACGCGGCGGTGCTGATGGAGGTGGTCGAGCACGTCGACCCGCCGCGACTGGAGGCTGTGGAGCGGGTGGTGTTCGGCGAGGCCCGGCCGGGCGCGGTGGTGGTGACCACGCCGAACCGCGAGTACAACGTCCGCTATCCGGGCCTGGCCGGCTCGCCGAACGGCCTGCGGCACCCCGACCACCGGTTCGAGTGGACCCGGGCGGAGTTCGCACACTGGTGCGCCCGCGTGGGGGCGCAGTGGGGCTACACCGTCGAGGCCCGTGGGATCGGGGAGCCGGACGACCAGGTCGGTGCCCCGACGCAGCTGGGGGTGTTCCGCCGTGACTGAGCCGGGGGCCGAGGTGAGGGTGCCCGCGATGGGGCTGGTGCTGCTGGTCGGCGTGTCCGGCAGCGGCAAGTCGACGTTCGGCGCGCGCCACTTCGCGCCGTCCCAAGTGATCTCCAGCGACTTCTGCCGCGCGCTGGTCTCCGACGACGAGTCCGACCAGTCGGCGACCAAGGACGCCTTCGACGTGCTGCACTACATCGTCGGCACGCGGCTGCGGCGCGGGCTGCTGACCGTGGTCGACGCCACGAACGTGCAGCGTGACGCCCGCGCCGCGTTGATCCGGCTCGCGAAGGACCACGACGTGCTGGTCGACGCGATCGTGCTCGACGTCCCCGAGCAGGTCGCGATCGCGCGCAACCGGGCCCGGGCCGAGCGCCCGTTCGGCGACCACGTGGTGACCCGGCAGGCCCGCGAGCTGCGGCGATCGATGTCGCGTCTGCGCAAGGAGGGCTTCCGCCGCGTGCACGTGCTGGCGGGGGCCGAGGAGATCGAGGCCGCGCAGGTGGTGCCGGAGCGCTCCTGGAACGATCGCCGTGACCTCACCGGCCCGTTCGACGTGATCGGCGACGTGCACGGCTGTCGCGCCGAGCTCGAGACACTGCTGGCCGACCTCGGCTGGGAGCTCGAGCGGGACGAGGCGGGGCGACCGGTGGGCGCGGCCCACCCCGAGGGCCGGACGGCGGTGTTCGTCGGCGACCTGGTCGACCGGGGCCCCGACACCCCGGGGGTGCTGCGCCTGGTGATGGGCATGGTCGGCTCCGGGGCGGCGCTGTGCGTGTCGGGCAACCACGAGGCCAAGCTGGTGCGCGCGCTCAAGGGGCACGCCGTGCGGCCCACCCACGGGCTCGCGGAGTCGCTGGCGCAGCTGGCGGCCGAGTCCGACGACTTCCGGGCCGCGACGCTGCGCTTCCTCGACGGCCTGATCAGCCACTACGTGCTCGACGAGGGCCGGCTGGTGGTGGCCCACGCCGGCCTCAAGGAGGCCTACCACGGCCGCTCCTCGGGTCGGGTCCGCGCGTTCGCCCTCTACGGCGACACCACGGGCGAGACCGACGAGTACGGCCTGCCGGTGCGTTACCCGTGGGCACGGGAGTACCGGGGCCGCGCCACCGTGGTCTACGGGCACACCCCGGTGCCGACGGCCGAATGGGTCAACAACACGATCTGTCTCGACACCGGCGTGGTGTTCGGCGGCGCGCTGACCGCGCTGCGCTATCCCTCGCGTGAGCTGGTCTCCGTGCCCGCCGAACGCGAGTGGTACGCGCCGGTGCGCCCCCTCGCCCCGGCGGTGCCGGACCGGGAGCCGTCGGTGCTCGACGTCCGAGACGTCACCGGCACCCAGTGGGTGGAGACCGGGCTCGCCGGGCGGGTGAAGGTGCCGGGGGTGAACGCCGCCGCAGCGCTCGAGGTGCTCAGCCGGTTCGCGGTCGACCCGCGGTGGCTGGTCTACCTGCCGCCGACGATGTCTCCGGCGCAGAGCCCGCCGTCCGGGTCGGCCGCGCCCGCGCGCGAGGGGCTCCTCGAGCACCCCGAGCAGGCCTTCGCCGAGTACGCCGCCGCGGGGGTGACCCGGGTGGTCTGCGAGGAGAAGCACATGGGGTCGCGGGCGGTCGCGGTGCTGGCCCGAGACCCCTCGGCCGCGGAGCGTCGCTTCGGGGTCGGCGACGGCTCGACCGGCGTCGTCCACACCCGCACCGGCCGGGCGTTCTTCACCGGCGAGACCGGCACCGCCCTGGTCGAGCGACTCCGAGAGCGATGCGGCCCGCTGTTCGCGGAGCTGGAGACCGACTGGCTGGTGCTCGACTGCGAGCTGCTGCCCTGGTCGGCGAAGGCGCTGGGCCTGATCAGGGAGCAGTTCGCCGCGGTCGGCGCGGCCGCCGCGGCCTCGTTCCCGGCGCTGGACTCGGTGCTGGAGGCGGCCGCGGGGCGGGGGCTCGACGTCGCCGACCTGGCGGCATGGTCGCGGCACCGGGCCGGCAACGCCGCGGCGTTCCGCGACGCCTACGCGGCGTACTGCGAGCCGACGGCAGGCCTGGACGGGGTGCGGGTGGCGCCGTTCCAGGTGCTCGCTGCACAAGGTCGAGCGCTCGCGCTCACCGAGCCGCACCCGTGGCACCTGGAGCGGCTCGCGGGCCTGGGGGGCGACCTGGTCGTCCCGACCCGGCACCGCTTCGTCGACCTCTCCTCCACGGTCGAGCGGCAGGAGGCCACGGCGTGGTGGGAGGAGCTCACCGCCGGCGGCGGGGAGGGCATGGTCGTCAAGCCCGCGCATCCGGTCGGGCCGCGGGTGCAGCCGGGGTTGAAGGTGCGCGGCCGGGACTACCTGCGACTGGTCTACGGGCCCGACTACCTCGACGCCCTCGACGCCCTGCGCGAGCGCAGCCTGGGACGGAAGCGCTCGCTGGCGCTGCGCGAGCACGCCCTCGGCCTGGAGGCGTTGACCCGCTTCGTCGGCGGCGAGCCACTGTGGCGGGTGCACCAGGCGGTCGCCGGGGTGCTGGCGCTGGAGTCGGAGCCGGTCGACCCGAGGCTGTGAACCAGGGGCCCGCCGTTCCGTCCCGTGGGACGAGCCGGCGCCGCGACCGGTGGGGACTGTGGCAGACTCAGGGCCACGAGTTGAGAGACTCGCGTGCTCTGGGGTCGGTGAAATTCCGAGCCGGCGGTGAAAGTCCGCGACCCGGTCATTGCCAGTGACCGGTTGACCAGGTGGAACTCCTGGACCGACGGTCAAAGTCCGGATGGGAAGACGCACGCACCGGTCGCTCCGCCCACGCGGCGAGGCGTCCGGAGGCTGGTCCCACGCCCCGGAGCCCGCGAGCGGGCACGAGGGGACGACAGCGATGGACAGCCGGACCGGGTTCGGCGGCGCCGAGGAGCGCGCGATGCGTCGCGCCCTCGAGCTCGCGGCGACGCCCGGCGTCCCCCTCGGCCCCAACCCACGGGTCGGGTGCGTGCTGCTCGACGCCGACGGCCGGACCGTGGCTGAGGGCCACCATCGCGGAGCCGGCACCCCGCACGCCGAGGCCGACGCGCTGGCCCGGGCGGGCGGCGCCGCCCGGGGGTCCACCGCCGTGGTCACCCTCGAGCCGTGCAACCACACCGGGCGCACCGGCCCCTGCGCCCAGGCGCTGCTCGAGGCGGGGGTACGCCGCGTGGTCTTCGCCCAGGCCGACCCCAACCCGGTCGCCGCCGGGGGAGCGGCCACCCTGTCCGCGGCCGGTGTCGAGGTCGTCGGCGGGCTGCTGGCCGACGAGGCCCGCGCGGTCAACCGGGTGTGGTCGTTCGCGGTCGAGCACGGCCGTCCCTTCGTCACCTGGAAGTTCGCCACCACCCTCGACGGTCGCAGCGCCGCCGCCGACGGCACGTCGCGCTGGGTCAGCTCGCGGGCCGCGCGGCTCGACACGCACCGGCTCCGCGCGCTGTGCGACACGATGCTGGTGGGCAGCAACACCGTCGCGGTCGACGACCCGCTGCTCACCGTCCGCGACGCCGAGGACCGGCCGCTGCCCCATCAGCCGCTGCGCGCCGTGATGGGGCTGCGCGACCTCGACCCCGGGCGGCGGGTCTTCGACGACAGTGCCGAGACCGTGCACCTGCGCACCCGCGACCCGCGCGCGGCGCTCGCCGAACTGTTCGCCCGCGACCGCCAGCACGTCTTCCTCGAGGGCGGGCCCACGCTCGCCGCCGCCTTCTGGCGCGCCGGTCTCGTCGACGAGGTCGTGGCGTACGTCGCCCCGTTCCTGCTCGGCGCCGGGCGCAGCGCCGTCGCCGACCTCGGAATCGCCACGATCGCCGACGCGTTCCGTCCCCGCGTCGTCGACGTGACCGTGCTCGCCGACGACCCGGAGGCCAACGTCCGCTTCACGCTGGCCCCCCACGACCGCACCACCCAGGGAGAGGACTGACATGTTCACCGGCATCGTCGAGGAGCTCGGCACCGTCGCCGCCGTCGAGGACCAGGGCGACGCGATCCGGCTCACCATCGAGGCCGCGGCCGTCCTCGAGGGCACCGGACTCGGCGACTCGATCGCGGTCAACGGCTGCTGCCTGACCGTCGCGGCGCTCGACGGGCCGCGCTGGACCGCCGACGTGATGGCCGAGACCCTCGACAAGACCAGCCTGCGCGGTGTGACGCCGGGCGACCGGGTCAACCTCGAGCGGGCCGCGACGCTGAGCACCCGGCTGGGCGGCCACCTCGTGCAGGGCCACGTCGACGGCGTCGGCACGATCCTCGCGCGGACCCCCAGCGAGCACTGGGAGGTCGTCGAGGTCTCCCTGCCCGCACACCTGGCCCGCTACCTGGTCGACAAGGGGTCGATCACCGTCGACGGGGTGAGCCTGACGGTGGTCGAGGCCCACGTCGACCGGTTCACCGTCAGCCTGATCCCCGAGACCCTCGCCCGCACTACCCTGGGCCGGCGGGCGGTCGGCGACCGGGTGAACCTCGAGGCCGACGTCATCGCCAAGCACGTCGAGAAGCTGCTCGCGGCGCGAGGGGAGGGCTGATGCTCGACTGGCTGCTGCACGGCACGATCCCCGTCGGCGAGGGGTCGCTGGCGGTGCGCGAGGTCGTCGGCAACGGCTTCGGCCTGGCCAGTGCGCTGCTCGGCATGCGCCGGGTGCTCTGGGCGTGGCCGGTCGGCCTGGTCGGCAACCTGCTGCTGTTCACGGTGTTCGTCTCCGGCGAGCTGAGCAACGCGGTCGCCGAGCCGCTGTGGGGCCAGGCCGGGCGGCAGGTGATGTTCGCGGTCGCCGGCCTCTACGGCTGGTGGCGCTGGTCGCGCAACCGCGCCGACGGGGCCGACGGCGCCGCGGTCACCCCCCGCTGGGCGACCGGCCCCGAGCGGCTGGGCCTGCTCGTGCTCGCGGCGGTCGGCTACGCCGCGGCGTACGGCCTGCTGGTGCGGATCGGCTCGTGGGGCCCCGAGACCGAGGCGTGGATCCTGGCGGGCTCGCTGCTCGCGACCTACGGGATGGCCCGTGGCTGGGTGGAGTTCTGGCTGGTGTGGATCGCCGTCGACGTCGTCGGCGTCACCACGCTGGTCCAGGCCGGCTACTACCCGACCGCTGCGATGTACCTGTTCTACGGCGGCTTCTGCATCGCCGGCCTGTTCACCTGGTGGCGCCTCGAGCGCACCACCCGCACCGAGGCGCCCGCCCCGGTGGAAGAAGGAGCTGCTGCATGAGCACCGACCAGACCGTCCGGCTCGACCCCGTCGAACGGGCGATCGCCGACATCGCCGCCGGCCGGGCGGTCATCGTCGTCGACGACGAGGACCGCGAGAACGAGGGCGACATCATCTTCGCCGCCAGCAAGGCCACCCCCGAGCTGATGGCCTTCACGATCCGGCACAGCTCGGGGGTGATCTGCGTGCCGATGCCGGCGCGGATGCTCGACCGGCTCGAGATCCCGCTGATGACCCCCCACAACAAGGACCGGCTGCGCACGGCCTACACGATCTCGGTCGACGCCCGCGACGGCGTCTCCACCGGCATCTCCGCCGCCGACCGCGCCCACACCGTGCGGGTGCTGGCCGACTCGGCCACCGAGCCGTGGGAGCTCACCCGGCCCGGCCACGTCTTCCCGCTGCGCTACCGCGAGGGCGGGGTGCTGGTGCGGCGCGGCCACACCGAGGCCGCGGTCGACCTGGCCCGGCTGGCCGGGCTGACCCCGGCGGGCGTGCTGGTCGAGGTGGTCAACGACGACGGCACCATGAAGCGCGGCCCGCAGCTGCGCGAGTTCGCCGACGAGCACGGCCTGGCGATGATCTCGATCGACGAGCTGGTGCGCTACCGGCGCCGCCACGAGAACCTGGTCGAGCGGGTGGCCGAGACCCGGCTGCCCACGCGGTCCGGCGACTTCACCGCCTACGGCTACCGGATCACCGTCGACGGGTCCGAGCACATCGCGCTGGTGCACGGCGACCTCTCCGACGCAGCAGACCGCCCGGTGCTGACCCGGGTGCACTCCGAGTGCCTCACCGGCGACGTGTTCGGCAGCCACCGCTGCGACTGCGGCCCGCAGCTGGAGGAGGCGATGGAGCGCATCGTCACGGAGGGCCGCGGCGTCGTGGTCTACCTGCGCGGCCACGAGGGCCGCGGGATCGGCCTGGTCGCCAAGCTCCAGGCCTACCAGCTGCAGGACGGCGGCCGCGACACCGTCGACGCCAACCTCGACCTGGGGCTGCCCGCCGACGCCCGCCACTACGGCACCGCCACCCAGATCCTGCGTGACCTCGGGGTGCACAGCGTCCGGCTGCTGACCAACAACCCCGACAAGGTCGAGAGCCTCGAGGACTTCGGCGTCCACGTCGACAGCCGGGTGCCGCTGACCCCCCACCCCAACGATCACAACCTGGCCTACCTGCTCACCAAGCGGGACCGGATGGGCCACGACCTGCCGCACCTCGAGATGGACGGAGCCACCCCATGAGCGGAGCCGGAGCGCCCACGCAGCAGCCGATCGACTGCCACGACCTGCGGGTCGCGGTGGTCGCGGCCAGCTGGCACGACCAGGTGATGGACGGGCTGCTCGCCGGCGCCCAGCGCGCCTTCGACGACTACCGCGTCGAGGCGCCCGTGGTGGTCCGGGTGCCGGGCACCTTCGAGCTGCCGGTCGTGGCCGCGGCGCTGGCCGCGCAGGCCTACGACGCGGTGATCGCGCTCGGGGTGGTGATCCGGGGCGGCACGCCGCACTTCGACTACGTCTGCAGCGCCGCGACCGACGGGCTCACCCGGGTCGCGCTGGACCACCAGACCGCGATCGGCTTCGGCGTGCTCACCTGCGACACCGAGCAGCAGGCCCTGGACCGCGCGGGGCTCGAGGGGTCGCAGGAGGACAAGGGCTACGAGGCCTCCTCGGCGGCTCTGGTCACCGCGCAGACGCTTCGCCGGGTCAAGCGCGGCTACGGCGCCTGACCCCGGCCCGGTGGGCGGCGCGGCGGGGGAGCCACCTAGGCTGTCGGACCGTGAAGACGTTCGACGAGCTGTGGTCTGAGCTGCGGGAGAAGGCGCGGACCCGTCCCGAGGGGTCCGGCACCGTGCGTGAGCTCGACGCCGGGGTCCATGCGATCGGGAAGAAGCTGGTCGAGGAGGCGGCCGAGTCCTGGATGGCCGCCGAGCACGAGGGGCCCGAGCGGACCGCCGAGGAGATCAGCCAGCTGCTCTACCACGCCCAGGTGCTGATGCTGGCCTCCGGCATCGAGCTCGACGACGTCTACTCCCACCTGTAGAGGATCCCGTGTCTGTCACCCCCACCCCCGGGCTGCTGCGGATCGCGGTGCCCAACAAGGGCTCGCTGTCCCAGTCGGCCACCGAGATGCTGCGTGAGTCCGGCTACCGCCAGCGCGACGACGCCAAGCAGCTCACGCTCACCGACGGCGACAACGGCGTCGAGTTCTTCTACCTGCGCCCCCGCGACATCGCGCTCTACGTCGGCGAGGGCACCCTCGACATCGGCGTCACCGGCCGCGACCTCCTGCGCGACTCCGGCGCCCACGCAGACGAGGTGCTCTCGCTGGGCTTCGGCCGCAGCCGGTTCCGCTTCGCCGGCCCGCGCGGCGCGTTCCGCGACCTCGGCGAGCTGGCCGGCTGCCGGATCGCGACGTCGTATGTCGGAGTGGTGCGGGCGTTCCTCGAGGAGCGGGGCATCGAGGCGAGCGTGGTCCGCCTGGACGGGGCCGTCGAGACCAGCATCCAGCTCGGAGTGGCCGACGCCATCGCCGACGTCGTCGAGACCGGCAGCACGCTGCGCCAGGCCGGCCTCGAGGTCTTCGGCGAGACGATCCTGGAGTCCGAGGCGGTGCTGGTGACCCGTCGCGGCGCCCCGCTGCCCGACGGGTTCGAGATCTTCAAGCGCCGGCTCGAGGGCGTGCTGGTGGCCCGGTCCTACGTGATGATGGACTACGACATCCGCAGCGAGCACGTCTCGCGCGCGGTGGCGCTGACCCCGGGCATCGAGAGCCCGACCGTCTCCCCGCTGCACCGCGAGGGCTGGGTGGCGGTGCGGGCGATGGTTCCCCGCGAGGGCGCGCACCGGCTCATGGACGAGCTCTACCAGCTGGGTGCCCGCGGCATCCTGCTCACCGACATCCATGCCTGCCGCCTCTGAGCCGGGCGCCGCCGGCGCGCAGCTCCCGCGCAGCTGGCGCCCCTTCGGCCCCCGCATCGCCGGGCTCGTCTTCGGTCTGGCGCTGGTCGTGGTGTGTGCCTTCGCCTGGTTCGGCTTCGACCCCGAGACGCGGGCCAAGTTCACCGCCTTCCAGCGAGGCACGCTGGTCTTCCTCGGGCTGCTGATCTTCGCGGTGATGTATGCGCTGATGCGCTCGCGCGTCGTGGCCGAGGCCGAGCGGCTCGTGGTGGTCAACGGCTACCGCCGCCACGAGTACGCCTGGGCCGAGGTGGTCGCGGTGCACCTGCCGCCCGGCGCCCCGTGGGCCACCTTCGACCTGGCCGACGGGAGCACGGTCTCGGCGATGGGCATCCAGGGCAGCGACGGCGCCCGGGCCCGCCAGGCGGTGCGCGAGCTGCGGCTGCTGCTCGACCGCGGCTAGCTGGAGGTCAGGGCAGCGACCGGATGCCCCACGAGAGGTTGATCGAGTCGCCCGCGCGGCCCGACGGGGCGAGCACGACCAGGTCCTCGCCGCTGCGGAAGGCGTCCGGCGGGGAGGTCATCGGCTCGACCGCGATCGACCGGCGGGCCGTGCGCTCCACGTCGTCGGCGGTGTAGACCTGCAGGTAGCGGAAGTGCCGGTCGACCCAGAGCGCGACACCCTCCTCCTCGTCGCCCGGCGCCAGCAGCTCGACCGTCGCGTGCCCGCCGTTGTCGTGCTCGAGCTCGGTGAAGCAGTCGTCGAGGACCAGAGGCCCGATCGCCCGGGGAGTCCGGAAGTCGTAGGAGCTTCCCTCGACGTGGCGCGAGCGCACCGGAAGCTTGCGCTCGTCGGAGACCAGCCGCACCGACGCCGGCAGCAGCAACTCGAGGTGGTCGACCGGACCCCCGCCGATCGCCAGGTAGGGGTGTGCGCCCGCGGCGAAGGGGGCCGCGGAGTCGGACCGGTTGGTCGCGCGCAGCATCGCGGTCAGCCCGTGGGCCGAGACCCGGTAGGTCACCTCCAGGTCGAGCGTCCACGGATAGCCGGTCTGCGCCATCAGGCGGTAGCCGAGCCGGACCCGGTGCTCCTCGGCCTCCACGAGCGACCAGGCCGCCCAGCGCACCAGCCCGTGCGAGGCGTTGCCCCGCGACGGCTCGGTCAGCGGCAGCTGCAGGTCGTGGCCGCGGAAGCTGTAGGCGCCGTCGCGCACCCGGTTCGGCCACGGGACCAGCCACTGACCCCGCCCGCCCGGTGACATCGCGGCGCGGGCGAACCCGTCGACCAGCGGCCGCTCGAAGTAGGTCAGGCTGCGCAGCGCCGCGCCGCTCTCGGTGACGACGGCGTGGTAGCCGTCGGCACTGATCTCGAACTGGTCGCCGCTGGGAGGGAGCACCCCTCCACCCTAGGGAGCCCTATGGAGGCAGGGGCGCTCCGGGCCCGATCCGTGACCCAGCCGACACCACCGGCGAGCGGGGCCGGGCTCAGCGGACGACCGGGGCCGCGAGGCCGAGACCGTCGACGATCAGATCGGCGCGCTCCGCGGTGCGGTCCTCGGCGAAGTGGCGGGCCTCGGTGGTCAGCCAGCGCCGCCAGTGCGACTCGACGGCCGGCCCGTCGCGCTCGAGGCCGCGCTGCAGGCGGGTGTCGTCGGGGGCGACTACCCAGGCCAGGACTCCGGTGAGATCGGCGTGCCCGACGGCCCCGGCCCCCACCCCTTCGACCACGAGCAGCCGCACCGGGTCGAGGTGGACGGTCTCGGCGTAGCGGCCGGCGTGCCAGTCGTAGCGGCGCACCTGGCCGGGGCGGCCGGCCGCGTGCTCGGTGAGCAGTCCCTCCAGCTGGGCGATGCCGGCCGCCAGCCCCGACCACCCGTCGTACAGGTCGTCCATGTGCAGCACGGTCGCGTCGGGCCGCGCCGAGGCCAGTGCCGCCGCCAGCGTGGTCTTTCCGGACCCGGCGGGCCCGTCGACGCAGACGAGCCGGCCCGAGCCGAGCGTGGGCGGGCGTGCGGCGGCGAGGCCCAGCACCAGCCCGGCGACGCCCGCGGGGTCAGAAGGCGAGGCCGTGGCCACGGTAGGTCGCGACCTCATCGACGAGCTCCTCGCCCGCGAGCAGGTGGACGGTGCTGCCGTGCTCGAACAGCTCGCCGGCCTTCGCGTGCCGGAACCAGACCAGGTCGCCGATGCGCAGCAGGGAGGCGGCGGGCCCGGTGAGCGGCGTCTGCACCTCGCCGGCTCCCTCCAGGGTGGTCAGCCGCAGCCCGGGCGGGGCCCACGGGGTGGGCAGCCGGTCCGGTCCGGCGGCGCCGGAGGCGACCAGGCCGCCGCCGTGCACGGTGACCACGTCGGGGGAGGGGCGCCGGGCGACCGGGACGCCGAAGAACGCCGCGGGCGTGGCCGTGAAGGAGCGGTAGTGGTCGAACAGCGTCGGCACGAGCAGCCCGGAGCCGGCGGCGACCTCGGTGACGACCGGGTCGGCGACCGTCGTCTCCACCGAGCCGGTGCCGCCGCCGTTCCAGAACTCCAGCGGCGCCTCGAGCACCCCGGCGAGGGCATCGGCCACGACCCGTCGGCGCTGGGGCAGCTGTCCCGTCGAGGCGGCCTTGAGCCCTCGCACCGCGGCCGAGCGCCCCCGCTGACCGGGGACCGAGTCGGGCAGGCCGGCGACCTGTCCCTCGTAGGTCATCACGCCGACCAGGCGGAACCCGGGGCGCTCCTGCACGGCTCGGGCCAGCGCGACCACCTGCTCGGCGTCGTGCAGCGGCGAGCGCTTGGGTCCGACGTGCTGCCCGGCCAACCGGAGGCCGGCGTCGACCTCGAGAGCCACCCGCACCGGCACCGCGTGGGAGGAGCGCACGGAGTCGACCACGTCGAGGTGGGCCACGTCGTCGACCATCAGCGTGATGCGGGCGGCCGCGGTCGGGGAGGCGACCAGCTGGGCGAGCGCGGCGCGGTCGACGGTGGGGTAGGCCACGACGATGTCGTCGCTGACTCCTTGCTCCTCGAGCCACAGCGCCTCGCGGAGGGTGTAGCCGAGCACGCCGGAGAAGCCGTCGACGGCCAGCGCGCGGCGCAGCAGCGCCGGCACCCGCACCGACTTGGAGGCCAGCCGGATCGGCTTGCCGCCCGCGCGCCGGACCAGATCGGCGGCGTTGTGATCGAAGGCATCGAGGTCGACGACGAGCACGGGAGTGGCCGGTGGCGAGGGCAGGCCGGCCACCGCTTGGTCCAGCCGCGCCCACAGCCGATGGCGGTGCACCGCCTCGGCGGAGACCCCGGAGTGCCTGCCGCTCACGAGATGCCGCGCTTGCGCAGCAGCGCCTCGATGTCGTCGAGCTCGGGGTCGCCGGAGGGGGTCGGAGTCCTGCCGCGGCCCTTGGTGCCGCTGTCGAGCTCACCGGGACCGGCGCTCTCGCCCGACCGCTTCCCCGTGCTCCCTCGCGCGACCGCCTTGGGACCACCGCCGATGCCGCGCGCGGCCAGCGCCCCGGCGACCACGAAGAGCACCACGGACACACCGGCCAGGACCACGCCGCCCCACACCAGGGGGTTGAAGGCGAGTGAGACCGCCCAGTCGGTGACCGCGTCGGCGATGCGGGTGAACATCCGCAGCGTCTTGGTCAGGTAGGCGGCGAGCGGCAGCAGCGTGAAGGCCGCACCGCGCAGTCCGGAGACCAGGCCCCGGTGCCGGAAGGCGTACCAGGTCCAGGCCCCGCCGAGCAGGGTGAGGGTCAGCGTGAGTGCTCCCCAGGTCACGTCGTCCACCCCTCCAGCGTCCCACACCGCGCCCGCGCCGGGGGCATGCGCGACGATGGGGGCATGGTGCAGCCGCCGCGACAGTTGCAGGGCCCGGCGTTCCCCGACGACCGGGGCGACGCCGACCCGGTGTTGGCCGCCGCGCTGGCGGCCTACGCCGCGGACCCGAGCCGGTACGCCGACGCGCTGGCGGCGCTGCAGCCGACCAGGCTGCTGGTGCCCGTCGTTGCGGTCCTCGGCGAGGTGGAGACCGGCCCCGACGGGTTGGCCCGGGAGAAGTCCAGCGACATGGCGGCGGTGCTGCTCACCGGCGCCGACGGGCGCACCGCATTGCTGGCGTTCACCTCGCTGGAGACCATGCACGCGTGGAACCCGGACGCCCGTCCGGCGCCGGTGACCGCCTCACTGGCGGCCCTGTCGGCGGTCCAGCAGGAGGCGGCCGCACTGCTGGTCGACGTCGCCGGGCCGGCGCGGCTGGTGGTGGAGGGCGACGACCTGCGGGCCCTGGCCGCCGGCTGGCGGCTGGTCCGCGTCGGCGAGCGCCTCGGCTGGATTGGGCCTGCGGAGCGATGATCGGCTAGCATCGCGTGTTGACCGATCAGTTCCGCCGTGCCCGCACGACGGGAAGGATCCACAAGCGGGGCCGCCATGTGCGTCTCCCACCCGCATCGATCGCCGTCCAGCACCACCGGGCACAGGTCGTCGGGTCCGGTCCCGAGGTGGACGCCGATCCCTGGCGACCATCCCGGCGGTGCGACACCCCAGGTCGGGTGACGTGTCATGACTGGCTCCCGCTTGCGACGGCGGGAGCCTTCGTCGATTTCGGGCCGAGTGGGCCCGAGACGCGGTGATCTTCCGACAGAGCACGCCAACCAGGAGGACACATCAGCACCGAGCTTCGTATCAACGACCGGATCCGGGTTTCCGAGGTCCGCCTCGTCGGACCCAACGGCGAGACCGTCGGCATCGTTCCCACCGCCGACGCGCTCCGGCTCGCGCAGGAGGCCGACCTCGACCTGGTCGAGGTGGCGCCGACGGCGCGTCCGCCGGTCTGCAAGCTCATGGACTACGGGAAGTTCAAGTACGAGAACGCCCAGAAGGCCCGCGAGGCGCGTCGCAACCAGACGAACGTGATCATCAAGGAGATGAAGCTTCGTCCCAAGATCGACGCCCACGACTACGAGACCAAGAAGGGTCACGTGGTCCGCTTCCTCAAGGCCGGCGACAAGGTGAAGATCACGATCATGTTCCGCGGTCGTGAGCAGCACCGTCCCGAGCTGGGCTTCCGGCTGCTGCAGCGCCTTGCCGAGGACGTCGCCGAGCTCGGCTTCGTCGAGTCCTCGCCCAAGCAGGACGGCCGCAACATGATCATGGTGCTCGGCCCGCACAAGAAGAAGGCCGACGCCAAGATCGAGATGCAGGCGGCCAAGGAGGCCAAGGCCACCGAGCGCGACGCCGAGCGTGCCGCCGAGCAGGCCGAGCGCGACGCCGCGCACGCGGCCGGCCCGGTCGCGAAGAAGAAGGAGCGTGGCCGGTCCGAGAACCTCGATCCCGAGATCGAGGCCTGACCCGGTCCGCACGAGCAGACCACGGGTGGTCCCCGCCGGGACCGCCCCCGTGGCGGGGCGCGCCCCGCACACCCGCTGGACGAGAAGAGAGAGCAGAGATGCCGAAGAACAAGACGCACTCCGGAGCGAGCAAGCGCTTCCGGGTGACCGGGTCGGGCAAGATCCGGCGCCAGAAGGCCGGCATGCGCCACAACCTGGAGAGCAAGCCCTCCAAGGTCACCCGGCGCCTGTCCGGCACCACCGAGGTCGCCAAGGCCGACGTGAAGCGCGCCAAGAAGATGCTGGGTCTCTGACCCCACCGACCCCGCCGGTCGGCCCGGCAGGGCGACGCGAGAGCGTCCGCTCCGCCCCGAGACCCCGGCACCCGAACTGAGCACCAAGGAGTAAGACAGTGGCACGCGTCAAGCGGGCAGTGAACGCCCAGAAGAAGCGCCGTACGACCCTCGAGCGGGCCAGCGGCTACCGCGGTCAGCGCTCGCGCCTGTACCGCAAGGCCAAGGAGCAGGTCACCCACTCGCTGGTCTACAGCTACAACGACCGGCGCAAGAACAAGGGCAACTTCCGCAAGCTGTGGATCCAGCGCATCAACGCGGCCGCCCGCGCCCAGGGGATGACCTACAACCGGTTCATCCAGGGCCTGAACCTGGCCGGTGTCGAGGTCGACCGCAAGATCCTCGCCGACCTGGCCGTCAACGACATCGCCGCGTTCAACGCGCTCGTCGAGACCGCGCGGGCCGCGCTGCCCGAGGACGTCAACGCCCCCAAGACGGAGGCCTCGGCCTGAACACCACCCCGTTGACTGCGGGCAACGCCCGCGTCAAGGAGGCGCGCAAGCTCAGCCGCCGCTCGGCCCGTTCCGAGCGGCGGCTGTTCCTTGCCGACGGCCCGAAGGCCGTCGAGGGGGCGTTGGGCGTCCCCGGCTGCCCGGTCGAGGTCTTCGCCACCGAGTCCGCCACCGACCAGCAGCCAGCCCTGGCGTCCGCCGCCGCCGCGGCCGGCGTGCCCTGGACCGTCGTCGACGACCGGGCACTCGCCTCGCTGAGCGACTCCGTCACCCCGGCCGGTGTGGTCGCCGTCTGCCGGTTCCTCGACCGGCCCCTGGACACGCTCCTCGAGCGGTCCCCTCGCCTGGTCGCGGTCTGTGCGGACGTGCGGGACCCCGGCAATGCCGGCACGGTGATCCGCACCGCCGACGCCGCCGGCGCCGATCTGGTCGTGCTCGCCGGCACCTCGGTCGACCCGTACAACCCCAAGACCGTGCGCGCCACCGTGGGCAGCCTGTTCCACCTGCCGGTGGCGGTCGCGCCCGACCCGGCCGCCGTCGTACGCAGCCTGCGCGAGGCCGGGTTGGCCGTCCTCGCCACCGCGGGCGCCGGCGAGGTCGACCTCTTCGAGGCCGACGCTCTGCTCGATGCGCCCACGGCCTGGCTGTTCGGCAACGAGGCCCACGGGCTGCCCGGCGAGCTGGCCTCCCTGGCCGACCACCGGGTGCGCATCCCGCTGCTGGGCCGCGCCGAGAGCCTCAACCTCTCGACCGCTGCCGCGGTCTGCCTCTACGCCTCCGCGAAGGTGCAACGCGGCCGCTGAGAACGGTCAGTAGCCGTTGCCGCGGACCGCGTGCCACCGCTCGCCCCTGCGGACGACGCGCACGAAGACCCACCGCTGCCCGTTGCGGAACTGGAACTCCGTGGGCTCCTCGCCCATCAGGGCGTCGACCTCGGCACAGCGACCGCGCGCCGGCATCCGGACCCGGTCGATGGTGCGCCACCGCTCTCCATCGTGTGCCTGTAGACGGCTGGGCCAGCCGCGGTCTCCGCGTCCGGCGTGCAGCCGCACCACCTCGTCGGGGCCGGTGGGGAAGACGACCTCGCAACGGCCCGGGGCGCCCACCGGCAGCCGGACCACTCCGGACGGGGAGACCACCGTGGTCCGCCGGGCTTGCGGGGCGGCCACCGGTGTGCCGCCTCGTCCGACGGCGAGCGGCTTGCCGCGCAGCGGCACGCTCACCCAGGAGACCGAGTCATGGCTGAGCAGCGCCCTGGTGTGGCCGGATGGTCCGCAACTCATCACCAGCTGGTGCACCGGGCGGAGGGCTCCGCCGGTCGTCCCCGCCCAGCGGCAGTCCGGCGAGCCGTGGTCGTAGACCACCCCGGGTGGGCCCCAGACCTGGGCCTCGGCGTCGTACAGCTGCGCCTTCAGTCGCTGGCCGTCGGGGCTGCCGATCGCCACCATGGGTCCGTTGCGGGCCCAAGAGAACACCGTGTGCATCGTGGAGGGCCGGAAACCGTGCTCGACCAGGCCGGGCGCATGGCTCGGCGCCACCTGCACCAGCCGCCAGGGCGACGTCTCGTCGTCACGCCCGATCACGAACGTGTCGGCAGGGGACCAGAAGACTCCCTCGACCCGGGTGCTGGAGAGGCCGACCATCCTCAGCTCCGTGCACCCGAGACGATGGCCGGGAGCCGGGTCGACGGCATCGGTGGTGACCGCGCCGTCCGGGTCGAGACCGTGAACACCGATCACGCACCGGCGGGGACGGTCCGCCGCCGGCTCGGCGCCCAGCACGGTGACCGTGCCGTCGTCGGCGACCACCGCCGTCGGGTCGCCGGAGTCGTAGTCGTAGGTCGTGCTCTGCAGCGGTGCGAAGCCGGTGCCGGCCGACCAGCGCACGACGTCACCGTGCCCTCCGGCCAGCCATACCGCGTGCTCCCCGCTCGGTGAGATGCCAGGAGAGAGGTAGGCCTCGCCCGGCAGCGTCTGCCGTGCCCAGGTGTCGAGGTCCTGCGAGACGAGGGCAACCGATTCGGCCGGTGCCTGGTCCTCGGACCAGTTGGAGTCGCACTCCAGCAGCAGCGCGACCCCGCCGCCCGAGGTGCGTCCGTTCAGGGCGCCGCACTCGATGCCAGGCTCCTGGTGGAGCACCTCCGGCTCGGCCCAGGCGCCGGTCGCAGCATCCTGGCGCTGGATCATCACCCGCTTCAGGCTCGGCGCGCCCACCGCGATCCTGCCGGTGCCGGGCACGTCGAACACCTGCGTCGGGATCGTGCGGTAGCGGATCGGGCCGTCGCCGGTGGCGCTCTCCTCACCGGACGCCGCCCCGCTGCCGGCCACCGCGGTCCAGGCCGTCGTCAGCCCGAGGGCGAGCGCGGTCGTCGCGGCTGCGTACCTGGTCCGCGACCGGGCTCGTGAACGGTCGTTCGTGGTCATGGTGCTCCTGTCGCGAGGCGAACCCGGCACTGGTCCGGACCACCACCGTAGGCTGTGCGCCGTGGACCGGGACCTCGCCAGCGCTCGAGAGCTCGCCGATGCCCTGCCCGACGGGGTGGTCGTGGCCGATGCCGAGGGGCGCGTGACGCTGGTGTCCGCGGTCGCGGCGCGGATGCTCGGGACCGACCCGGACGCCGGCCTGGGGGAGCCGCTCGTCGACGTCCTCGCGCTCCAGGACCAGGAAGGCCGGGCATGGTGCGCCTGCAACCGCCCCTACGAGGGGTTGAGCACGCGGTCCGCGATCCCGGAGCAGTCCTGGCTGCTGCCCAACGGCACCGAGGTGCTGGTCGTCGCCCGGCTGCACCGCGACGGCCCCGGTGCACCGGTGCACCGGGTCGCGGTGACCCTGCGCTCCGGGCGCGGCCGGGCCCGCCTGGACCGGGAGCGCTCCGACCTGGTCGCCACCGTGGCCCATGAGCTGCGCTCGCCGCTCACCGGGGTCAAGGGCTTCGTGCAGGCGATGCTGAACCGCTGGGAGAAGCTCAGCGACGAGCAGAAGAAGCTGATGCTGACCACGGTGAGCAGCGACTCGGACCGGCTGAGCCGCCTGATCGCCGAGCTGCTCGACGTCGCCCGCATCGACACCGGCCGGCTGCAGATGCACGCCCGCCCCTCCGACGCCGCTGTGCTGGTGGGGCGCATCGTCGACTCGGTGCAGGCCAGCACCAGCCGGGCCGTCGAGCTTCGGGCCTCCGCAGAGCTGCCTCAGATCGTCGTCGACCCCGACAAGTTCACCCAAGTCGTCACCAACCTCGTCGAGAACGGCGTCCGGCACGGCGAGGGCACCGTCTCGGTGCTGCTCGAGCCGCAGCCGGCGGACGCCGACCACTCGGGGGTGCGGATCACCGTCGACGACGAGGGCGACGGCATCCCACCCGACCTGCGGCGGCGGGTCTTCACCAAGTTCTGGCGCGGCGGCGCGCGGGGCGGCTCGGGGCTGGGGCTCTACCTGGTCAACGGGCTGGTGCGCGCTCATGGCGGCACTGTCACCATCGGCGACGCGCCCGGCGGTGGAGCCCGCGTGGTCACCACCTGGCCCGCAGAGGCCAATCGGAGCGAGTGAGCCGTGACCGTGGCGGCTGCGCCGGGCTTCGGACTCCCACGGCTTCTCTCGGTCGGGGGGTGCCTCCTGCTCTGCGCGCTGCTGGCCGGGGGCTGCGACGCGGACGAACAGGCCGGCGGCTCGGAGGCGTCCGGCATCGCCGCGCTCTCGGGCGTGCGCGACGCGTTCGTCGGCGAGCAGGAGGTCGAGGACGGCGCCTTCGAGGAGGTGGTGCGGGTCGACCTCGAGCCCGATGCGACCGCTGCGGAGGTCAGCGCGGTCCTGGCCACGATCGCTGACCGGGGGCCCTGGCTCAGCACGGTCTACCTGGGGGCCGGCACGCTCGAGCAACGGTCCGAGGATGTGCTCGACGGCGCCTCGGGCATCTGGAACTTCGAGGACTCCGACGGCGATCCCGACGAGTGGGCGGACCTCCTGGTCCGGGCCGTCGACGTGCTCGCGCCTGCCCAGGTCGTCGTAGCGGGAGATGCCCAGCATCCGCAGCGTCCCGAGCTCGACCTCTCTGTCGATAGACCCGATCCCCCCGGCGTCGCGGACGTCGCGGCCGCAGTGGTCGGCGATCCGGTGCTGGCCGGTGTCGACGGGATCCGGGTGGTGGGCTGGCACCTCGACGACGGCTGGACCAAGCCGGTCGCGACCCTCGCCACGCGCGACGGCCTGGACGCCCGCGACGTCCAGGTGTGGCGCGACCTGACCGACGCGGTCGCGCCGGTCCTCGATCCCTCGGTGGCCTGGGGCACGGCCACCGAGCCGGTGGTCTCGGATGTCTCCGTGCTGGTCGGTGCGGCACCGGCCGAGGTGGCGCTGACGCTGGAGGTCCCCGGCCGGGTCCCGCCCGCCGAGTTCACGAGTGACCGTCTGGGTGCCCGGGTGTGGCCGCTGCTGCGCCCCCTGCTCGACGTCCTCTCCGGGATGCCCGGTGCGCGGCTCGCCGTCGTCCAGCGCAACGACCGCTTCCTCGAGCTAACCGTGGGGGAGGAGCCACCGGCCACCGACCGGCAGGGGCGCACCTGGGCAGCGGAGGCCGCGGCGTACCTCACGCGCTGAGCAGCCGACAGACAACCGGTTCGCCGCCGATGCCCGGCAGTTCCTAGACTTGGCCCGGCGGTGCCCGCGGCGGCACCGGCCACCTGCCAGCTCAGCGACCAGCTCCCGCGCCGACCCGGCGCAGCCCCAGCCCGGAAGGTTCTCCATGTCGGGACCGAACACCGATTACGACCCCGTCGAGGTCACCCCGCTCAAGGCCGAGGAGGTCGAGGCGATGCGCGAGGCCGCGTTCGCCGCGATCGCCGCCGCGAGCGACCTCGAGGAGCTCAAGCAGGTGCGCACCGAGCACACCGGGGACCGCTCGCCGCTGGCGCTGGCCAACCGCGAGATCCGTGCCCTTCCGCCGCAGGCGCGCAAGGAGGCCGGCCAGCGGGTCGGGCAGGCGCGTGGCGCGGTGAGCAAGGCGCTGGCCGCGCGCCAGGTCGTGCTCGAGGCCGAGCACGAGGAGCGGATGCTCGTCGAGGAGGCCGTCGACGTGACGCTGCCGACCGCGCGGACCCCGCGCGGGGCCCGGCACCCGCTCACCACGGGCGCCGAGCTGATCGCCGACATCTTCGTCGCGATGGGCTGGGAGGTCGCCGAGGGGCCGCTGGTCGAGGCCGAGTGGCTGAACTTCGACGCGCTGAACCTCGGGCCCGACCACCCGGCCCGCACCATGCAGGACACGTTCTGGACCGAGCCCCCCGAGAACCACCTCGTGCTGCGCACGCACACCTCGCCGGTGCAGGCCCGCACCATGCTCACCCGCCGCCCGCCGATCTACGTCGTCTGCCCGGGACGGGTCTTCCGCACCGACGAGTACGACGCCACGCACTCGCCGATGTTCCACCAGGTCGAGGGCCTGGTGGTCGACGAGGGCATCACGATGGCTCACCTCAAGGGCTCGCTGGACCACTTCGCGACCGCGATGTTCGGCGAGGGGATCACCACGCGCTTCCGACCGTCGTACTTCCCGTTCACCGAGCCCAGCGCCGAGGTCGACCTGGTCTGCTTCGTGTGCCGCGGCCGCGAGCCCGACGTGGCGACCTGCCGCACCTGTCGGGGCGAGGGCTGGATCGAGTGGGGCGGTTGCGGCGTGGTCAACCCGCGGGTCCTGGTGGCCTGCGGGGTCGACCCCGAGCGCTACACCGGCTTCGCGTTCGGCATGGGCATCGACCGCACCCTGATGTTCCGCCACGGCATCGGAGACCTCCGCGGGTTCTTCGAGGGCGACGTCCGCTTCACCACCGCCTTCGGAACGGAGATCTGAGAACCGTGAAGACCCCCGTCTCCTGGATCCGCGACTACGTCGACCTGCCGGCCGGGCTCGGCACCGAGGAGCTGGCCGCCAAGCTGACCATGCTCGGCCTCAAGCTCGAGGGCATCGAGCGTGCCGCCGACGGCATCACGGGTCCGCTCGTGGTCGGCCGCGTGCTCACCAAGCAGCCCGAGCCGCAGAAGAACGGCAAGACCATCAACTGGTGCACCGTCGACGTCGGCGACGCCAACGGCACCGGAGAGCCCCAGGGCATCGTCTGCGGCGCCGACAACTTCGAGCCCGGCGACCTGGTCGTCGTCGTGCTTCCCGGCGGCGTGCTGCCCGGTGACTTCGCGATCTCGGCGCGCAAGACCTACGGCCACGTCTCGGCGGGCATGATCTGCTCCTCGCGCGAGCTGGGGATCGGCGAGGACCACGACGGCATCATCGTGCTTCCCGCCGACGCGGGCGAGCCCGGCGCCAGCGCGTTCGGGGTGCTCGGCCTCGACGAGGAGGTCATCGAGTTCGAGATCAACCCCGACCGCGCCTACGGCCTGTCGCTGCGCGGCGTCGCGCGCGACGCCGCGCTCGGCTTCGCGGCGGCCTACCACGACCCGGCGGACCGGTCCGTGCCCGCCGCGAACGACGCCGGCTACCCCGTGATCGTCGACGACCCGGACGGCTGCCCGCTGTTCGTCGCGCGTCAGGTCACCGGCTTCGACCCGGCGGCACCCACGCCCGAGTGGATGGCTCGCCGCATCCGGCTCGCCGGGATGCGGCCGATCTCGCTGGCCGTCGACGTCACCAACTACGTGATGCTCGAGCTCGGTCGCCCGATCCACGGCTACGACGCCGACAAGCTCACCGGCCCGCTGCGCATCCGGCGCGCCCGCACGGGGGAGCGGCTGACCACCCTCGACGGCACCGAGCGCGAGCTCTCGCCCGAGGATCTCGTGGTCACCGACGACTCGGGCATCATCGGTCTGGGCGGCGTGATGGGTGGCGAGACCACCGAGATGTCCGAGACCACCACCTCGGTGCTGGTCGAGGCCGCGCACTGGGACGCCGTGTCGATGTTCCGCACCGGCCGGCGCCACAAGATCACCTCGGAGGCCGGCAAGCGCAACGAGCGCGGGGTCGACCCCGAGATCACCGAGGCCGCGGCCGACCGGGTCGTCGAGCTGCTGACCACCTATGGCGGAGGCCAGGCCGGGCCCGGGGTGACCGTGGTCGGCCGGCCGCCGGAGCAGCCGACCATCACTCTCGCCGCCGACCTGGCCGCCCGGGTCACCGGCATGGAGATCCCCCCTGACCGCGCTGTGGCGGCCCTGCGTGCGGTGGGCTGCGAGGTCACCGTCGACGGCGACCGGCTCACCGCGGTCCCGCCGGCCTGGCGTCCCGATCTCACCGACCCGTTCGACCTGGTCGAGGAGGTCGCCCGGGTCGAGGGCTACGACAACGTGCCGTCGGTGCTGCCTCCGGCTCCGCCCGGTCGCGGACTCACCCGGTCGCAGGCACTGCGCCGCCGGATCGGGCGCACGCTCGCCGGCGCCGGCTACGTCGAGGTGGTCAGCTTCCCGTTCGTCGGCGTGCCCGACCTGGACGCGCTCGGGCTGCCCGAGGACGACGAGCGGCGCCGGGTCCTGCGGCTGGCGAACCCGCTCTCCGCCGAGGAGCCCGCGATGACCACCACGCTGCTCCCGGGCCTGCTGAAGGCCGTCGGTCGCAACGCCGGCCGCGGCCACGGCGACGTCGCCCTGTTCGAGACCGCCACCGTCACGCTGCCCCGCGAAGCGGCGGGGCCGGCCCCCATCTTCGGTGTCGACCGCCGGCCCGACGAGGGTGAGCTGGCCGACCTCGACAAGGCGCTGCCCGAGCAGCCGCTGCACCTCGCGCTGGTCGTCGCCGGCGAACGGGAGCCGGCCGGCTGGTGGGGCCCCGGCCGTGCGGCCGGGTGGAGCGACGCGATCGGCGCGGTGCGTGACGTCGCGCAGGCTCTCGGGCTCGAGCTGATCGTGCGCTCCGGCAATCGGGCGCCCTGGCACCCCGGTCGTTGCGCCGAGCTCCTGGTGGGCGGTGTGGTGGTCGGCCACGCGGGCGAGCTGCACCCGAAGGTGTGCCGGGCCTTCGGGGTCCCGGCTCGCACGGCCGCCGCCGAGGTGCACCTCGACCGGCTGCTCGAGCACGCCGTCGACGTGGTGCCCGGGCCGGTCTTCTCGTCGTTCCCGCTGGCCAAGGAGGACGTCGCGCTGGTCGTCGACGACGGGGTGCCCGCCGCTGACGTCGAGGCCGCGCTGCGCGAGGGCGCGGGCGAGCTGCTGGAGTCGATCCGGCTCTTCGACGTCTACACCGGCGAGCAGGTCGCCCCCGGCCGCAAGTCGTTGGCGTTCGCGCTGCGCTTCCGGGCCCCCGACCGCACCCTCACCGATGAGGAGACCGCGGCAGCGCGTGAGGCCGCAGTGGCGCTGGCAGCGGAGCGCACCGGGGCCGTCCAGCGGAGCTGACCTCAGCGACCGCCTGACGGACCGTTCAGTCGATCGGGTGGCTGACCGCCTCGCGGAACTGCTTGTAGACGGCACGGTCGCCCTCGACGGTGAGCTGCTCGTCGCCGGTGCGGCGCCACAGCCAGCCGTCGAGGGCCGCGGCCGTGCCGCTGACGACGACGTCGGCGGGGTGGGCCGGGTCGGCCACGACCCGGATGTCCGTGCCGTCGTGGTTGACCCCGTCGGCGGGGTTGGTGCCCCGGAACATCCCCACCTGCACCCAGATCGAGTGGCCGGTGTCGGACAAGTCGACCCGCACGTGGCCGGGTCCGGGCTCGAAACGACCCCACGGCGGGGTGCCCCCGAACATCACGTCGAGACACTCCTCGACTCCGTCGGCGGCGAGCATCGGGTCCAGGGGAGTCACCTCGCCGGCCGTCTGCTCGGCGTCCAGCCGGTGGATCAGCGCCTCGTGGGCCTGCCGGCGGTGCGTGAAGCCGACCGTGTGATCCGCCGACCAGCTCCACGCGTGCTCGGCGGGGTCGGCGGTCTCCAGCGCCGCGACCAACCGGGCCGAGTGGTCGTCGAACGCCGCGACCAGGCCGGCGTAGGTGTCCGGCCGGTCCGGGCCCGGCTGGTCCTCCGCCGGCTCGCTCGGCCGGTTCTCGACCACCCAGGCCCAGAACCACTGCACCTCGGCGAGGTGCCACAGCAGGTCGGCGGCGGTCCAGTCCGGACAGCCGGGGACCCGGGCGGCAGGATCGCAGTCGGCCAGGACGTCGCGGAAGCGGCGGGAGTCCGCGCGGAGGTGCTCGAGGTAGCGGGCAGCGGGGAGTCGGGGCATGACCGCAAACTAGTGGCGCGCGCCACCCTCCCGCATGCCGGTTGTCGCCGTGGGGGACCGAGGAATGAACCCCCCCCGTGCCTCAGAACATACGAAGGACTGTATAGTCATGCACATGACCAGGAGACGGGTGGCAGTTGCAGGCGCGAGCGGGTACGCCGGAGGCGAGCTGCTGCGTCTGCTGTTGGACCACCCGGAGGTCGAGATCGGCGCCCTGACCGGCGCCTCCAACGCCGGCCAGCCGCTCGGTGCGTTGCAGCCGCACCTCGTGCCGCTGGCCGACCGGGTGCTCGAGCCCACCGACGTGGAGACTCTCGCGGGCCACGACGTGGTGTTCCTCGCGCTCCCGCACGGCCAGTCCGGTGCGATCGCCGAGGCGCTGAGCGAGCGCGACCCCTCGGTGGTGGTCGTCGACTGCGGCGCCGACTTCCGGCTCTCCGACGCGGGCGCCTGGACCGCCTTCTACGGCGGTGAGCACGCCGGCACCTGGCCCTACGGGCTGCCCGAGCTGCCCGGCCAGCGCGAGCGGCTGCGCGGCACGACCCGGGTCGCGGTGCCGGGCTGCTACCCGACCGTGTCGACGCTCACGCTGGCGCCGGCAGTCGCCGCCGGGCTGGTCCGGCCCGAGGTGGTCGTCGTGGCCGCGTCCGGCACCAGCGGTGCCGGCAAGGCCGCCAAGCCGCACCTGCTCGGCAGCGAGATCATGGGCAACGCCAGCGCCTACGGCGTGGGCGGCACCCACCGGCACACGCCCGAGATCGTGCAGAACCTCTCGCCGCTCGCGGGCGGGGAGGTCGCGGTCAGCTTCACCCCGCTGCTGGTGCCGATGGCCCGGGGCATCCTCGCCACCTGCTCGGCCCCACTCGCCGATCCCGGGCTGAGCGGCGAGCAGGCCCACGAGGTGTACGCCGCGGCGTACGCCGACGAGCCGTTCGTCCACGTCCTCCCACCGGGGCAGTGGCCCCAGACGCAGTCGGTCATGGGGTCGAACGCGGTCCACGTGCAGGTGACCGTCGACCCGGCCGCCGGGCGACTGGTCGCCGTAGGGGCGGTCGACAACCTGGCCAAGGGCACCGCCGGTGCCGCGGTGCAGTGCATGAACCTCGCGCTCGGCCTCGACGAGGGCCTGGGCCTGACCACGGTGGGGGTGGCTCCCTGATGAGCGTCACGCAACCGCAGGGCTTCCGGGCGGCCGGCGTCGCCGCCGGACTCAAGTCGACCGGCGCCCGCGACCTGGCCCTCGTGGTCAACGACGGGCCGCGGTTCGACTCCGCCTCGGTGTTCACGACCAACCGGTGCAAGGCGAACCCGGTGCTGTGGAGCCAGGAGGCGGTCAAGGACGGCACGGTCCGCGCGGTGGTCCTCAACTCCGGTGGCGCCAACTGCTACACCGGCCCCGAGGGGTTCCAGACCACGCACGCGGTGGCCGAGCAGGTCGCCGGTCACCTCGGCATCGGCGCGATCGACGTGGTGGTGTGCTCGACCGGGCTGATCGGCCTGCGCAACGACCGGCAGTCGCTGCTCGACGGGGTGGACGCGGCGCACGCGGCGCTCTCGTCCGACGCCGGGCTGGACGCCGCCGAGGCGATCATGACCACCGACAGCGTCAGCAAGCAGGTGGTGGTCGAGGGGCCTGGTTGGTCGATCGGCGGCATGGCGAAGGGCGCCGGCATGCTTGCGCCCCAGCTGGCCACGATGCTGGTGGTGCTCACCACCGACGCCGTGGTCGAGGCAGCCGACCTCGACGTCGCCCTGCGCGCGGCCACCCGGGTCAGCTTCGACCGGCTCGACTCCGACGGCTGCATGTCGACCAACGACACGGTCACGGTGCTGGCCAGCGGGGCGAGCGGAATCACGCCCTCCCTGCCGGACTTCACCGACGCGCTCACCCAGGCCTGCACCGACCTGGCGATGCAGCTGCTGCGGGACGCCGAGGGCGCGGACCACGAGATCGCGATCACGGTGCTGAACGCGGCCACCGAGGACGAGGCGGTCGAGGTCGGCCGCAGCGTCGCCCGCAGCAACCTGTTCAAGGCCGCGGTGTTCGGCAACGACGCGAACTGGGGGCGGGTGCTGGCCAGCATCGGCACGACCGACGCCGCCTTCGATCCGGTCGACCTCGACGTCGCGATGAACGGGGTGTGGGTGTGCAAGTCCTCGGGGCCGCACGCCGACCCCACCACGGTGGACCTCACCGGTCGCGAGGTGAGCGTGACCATCGACCTCAAGGCGGGCTCCGAGCGGGCGACCGTCTGGACCAACGACCTCACCCACGCGTACGTCCACGAGAACAGCGCCTACAGCTCATGAGCGACGAGACGACGACCCAGGACATGACCGAGAACCAGACGATCCCGCACACCCGCCACAACCCCGGGAAGCCCGACCCCGCCAAGGCGGCGACGCTGGCCGAGGCGCTGCCGTGGCTGAAGGCCTACCACGGCAAGGTCGTCGTGGTGAAGTACGGCGGGAACGCGATGACCGACGACCGCCTCAAGCGAGCCTTCGCCGAGGACATCGCGTTCCTGCGGTTCGCGGGGTTCCGCCCGGTGGTGGTGCACGGCGGCGGCCCGCAGATCTCGCAGATGCTCGACAAGCTCGGCATCGAGTCCGAGTTCCGCGGCGGGCTCCGGGTCACCACCCCCGAGGCGATGGACGTGGTGCGGATGGTGCTGGTCGGGAAGGTGCAGCGCGAGCTGGTCGGGCTGATCAACGAGCACGGACCGCTGGCGGTGGGCCTCTCCGGTGAGGACGCCGGGCTGTTCACCGCCGAGCCGACGAACACGATCGTCGACGGCGAGGAGGTCGACCTGGGCCTGGTCGGCGAGGTGACGAGGGTGCGCCCCGAGGCGGTGCTCGACCTGATCGAGGCCGGCCGGATCCCGGTGGTCTCCAGCGTCGCGCCGGACCAGGACGGGCAGGTCCACAACGTCAACGCCGACACGGCCGCGGCCGCCCTTGCCGTGGCGCTGGGCGCCGAGAAGCTGCTGGTGCTCACCGACGTCGAGGGTCTCTACCTCGACTGGCCGCACAGCGACGACGTGATCGGCGAGATCAGCCCCGAGAACCTCGAGGCGCTGATGCCGACGCTGGCCAGCGGCATGGTGCCCAAGATGGGTGCCTGTCTCAGTGCCGTGCGCAACGGCGTCCCGCGGGCGACGGTGGTCGACGGCCGCGAGGAGCATGCGGTGCTGCTCGAACTGTTCACCAACGAGGGGGTCGGCACCCAGGTGCTGCCCGGTGTCGAGACCAAGACGCGCAAGGCGCGGGAGGCGGCGCGCTCATGAGCGGGCATCAGGTGAGCGACCAGTGGAGGGCCCGGTACGCCGGGTCGCTGATGAACACGTTCGGCCCACCCAAGCTGGTGCTCGAGCGGGGCGCCGGCGCCCGGGTCTGGGACACCGACGGCAACGAGTACCTCGACCTGCTGGGCGGCATCGCCGTCAACGCTCTCGGCCACGGGCACCCGGCGCTGGTCGAGGCGGTGACCCGCCAGTTGTCCACGCTCGGTCATGTGTCGAACTTCTTCACCACCGGCCCCCAGGTCGAGCTCGCCGAGAAGCTGCTCGCGCTGGTCGACCCGGCCGGTCGTGGCACCCCCGGCAAGGTGTTCTTCACCAACTCCGGCACCGAGGCCAACGAGGCGGGATTCAAGCTGACCCGGCGCACCGGCCGCACCCACGTGGTGGTCGCCGAGGGGGGCTTCCACGGCCGCACGATGGGCGCGCTCGCGCTCACCTCGAAGGAGGCCTACCGTGCCCCGTTCGAGCCACTGCCCGGCGAGGTGACGTTCGTTCCCTACGGCGACGCCGACGCGCTCGCGGCGGCGGTCACCGACCGCACCGCGGCGGTCCTGCTGGAGCCGGTCCAGGGTGAGGCGGGCGTCGTGGTGCCGCCCGCGGACTACCTGGCCACCGCCCGGCGGATCGCCACCGAGCATGGGGCCCTGCTGTGGCTCGACGAGGTGCAGACCGGCATGGGCCGCACCGGTCGCTGGTTCGCCCACCACGCCGCGCCCGGTCTGGCCGAGCTCGGTGGGCCCGATCTGGTCACGGTCGCGAAGGGCCTGGGCGGCGGCTTCCCCATCGGGGCCCTCGTCGGCCTGGGCGACGCGGCCGACCTCCTCCAGCCCGGCAACCACGGCACCACCTTCGGCGGCAACCCGGTCGCCTGCGCCGCGGCGCTCGCGGTGGTCGCCACCATCGAGTCGGAGGGTCTGCTCGAGCACGTCACGGTGCTGGGCCGGAGGCTGCGCGACGGGCTGGCGGCCGACCCCCGGGTGAGCGAGGTCCGCGGCGAGGGGCTGCTGGTCGGCCTGGACCTGGTCGCCGACGGCTCCGCGGCCGTGGCGGAGGTGGCGCAGGCTCGGGGCTTCATCGTGAACAACCCCACGCCGCGGCGCATCCGGCTCGCTCCTCCGCTGGTGTTGTCCGCCGCGGACGTCGAGGAGTTCCTGGCGGCCTGGCCGGCGATCCTCGACGAGGCCATCGGGAGCGCGAGCGGCGCGTCCGGGTCGGTGGGGGAGTGACGCTGATGGGCGACGCGGCGCTGCGGCCGAGCACGAAGAGCGCCCGGCACCAGCTGATCATCGACCTCGTCACGCACCGGGAGGTGCGCTCGCAGACCGAGCTGGCCGAGCTGCTGGCCCACAGCGGCGTGCGGGTCACCCAGGCCACGCTCTCGCGCGACCTGGTCGAGCTCGACGCCGTGAAGGTCCGCGCCGCCTCCGGCGCGCTGGTCTACGCGGTGCCCGCCGAGGGGGGCGACCGGCGTCCCCAGCCGCCGGCCGAGACCGCGGCGTCGGCCCACCGGGTCGCCCGGCTGTGCGCCGAGCTCCTGGTGAGCGCGGAGGCCACCGGCAACCTCGTCGTGCTGCGCACCCCGCCGGGTGCCGCGCAGTTCCTCGCCTCCGCCTTCGACAAGGCGGAGTTCCCCGAGGTGCTGGGCACCATCGCCGGCGACGACACCGTGCTCGTGATCGGCCGCGACCCCCGCGGTGGCGACGCGCTCGCCCGACGATTCCTGGCGCTGGCGGAGAGCCACCCGCCGGCGCCCTGACCCCCGAACCCCACCCCACCACCACCTCCGAAGGAACCCTCACGTGAGCAAGGTCCTCACCTCCCTCCCCGCCGGCGAGCGCGTCGGCATCGCCTTCTCGGGAGGACTCGACACCTCGGTCGCCGTCGCGTGGATGCGCGACAAGGGCGCGGTGCCGTGCACCTACACCGCCGACCTGGGCCAGTACGACGAGCCGGACGTGTCCGGCGTCCCGACCCGCGCCATGGAGTACGGCGCCGAGCTGGCCCGCGTCATCGACTGCCGGCCCCAGTTGGTCGAGGAGGGCCTGGCGGCGCTCGCCTGCGGTGCCTTCCACATCCGCTCCGGCGGGCGCGCCTACTTCAACACCACGCCGCTCGGGCGGGCCGTGACCGGCACCATGCTGGTGCGCGCCATGCACGAGGACGGTGTCGACATCTGGGGCGACGGCTCGACGTTCAAGGGCAACGACATCGAGCGGTTCTACCGCTACGGACTGCTGGCCAACCCGGCGCTGCGGATCTACAAGCCCTGGCTGGACCCCGACTTCGTGCACGAGCTCGGCGGCCGGGTGGAGATGAGCCAGTGGCTGATCGCGCACGGACTGCCCTACCGCGACTCGCAGGAGAAGGCGTACTCGACCGACGCCAACATCTGGGGCGCCACCCACGAGGCGAAGACGCTCGAGCACCTGGACACCTCGCTGGAGGTGGTGCAGCCGATCATGGGGGTCCGTTTCTGGGACCCCGCTGTCCAGATCGAGACCGAGGACGTCACGGTCGCCTTCGAGGCGGGCCTGCCCGTGGCCATCAACGGCCGGCGGTTCGAGGATTCAGTGGCTCTGGTCCAGGAGGCCAACGCGATCGGCGGCCGCCACGGGCTGGGCATGTCGGACCAGATCGAGAACCGGATCATCGAGGCCAAGTCGCGGGGGGTCTACGAGGCGCCCGGCATGGCGCTGCTGTGGCTGACCTACGAGCGGTTGATGAACGCGATCCACAACGAGGACACGCTCGCGAACTACTACGCCAACGGACGCCGGCTGGGCCGGCTGCTCTACGAGGGCCGCTGGCTCGACCCCCAGGCGCTGATGCTGCGCGAGTCGATCCAGCGCTGGGTCTCCTCGGTGGTCACCGGCGAGGTCACCGTCCGGCTCCGGCGCGGCGAGGACTACACGATCCTGAACACCGACGGCCCGGCGTTCTCCTACCACCCCGAGAAGCTGTCGATGGAGCGCACCGCCAACGCCGCGTTCGGCCCGTTGGACCGCATCGGCCAGCTGACCATGCGCAACCTCGACATCGCCGACTCGCGGGCGATGCTGGAGCTGTACGCCGACCAGCCGCTGGACCAGGGCACGGTCCTGGTCGAGCACGGCACCCTGTTCGGCGACCTGCCGCACGGCGGCTACGACCAGATCACGGCCAACCCGGAGGTGCTCACCGAGCCAGACGAGGAGGCGCTGGACGCCGCCGCGATGGAGGCGGGGAACGACTGATGGGCGAGCGGACCAACCCCGACGAGCACGGCACCAACACCGGCAAGCTGTGGGGGGGCCGCTTCGCGGGCGGCCCGTCTCCCGAGCTCGACGAGCTGTCGCGCTCGACCCACTTCGACTGGCGGCTCACTCCCTACGACCTGGCCGGATCGCGGGCGCACGCGAACGCGCTGCAGCGCGCCGGGCTGCTCACCGACGCCGACCACGCGGAGCTGCTGCGCGGCCTGCAGGCGCTGGGAGAGCGGTTCGCGGGGGGCACCCTGCGCCCGGACCCGAGCGACGAGGACGTGCACGGGGCGCTGGAGCGGCTGCTTCTGGAGGAGGTGGGCCCCGAGGTCGGCGGCAGGCTGCGGGCGGGCCGCTCGCGCAACGACCAGATCGCCACGCTGTTCAAGGTGTTCCTGCGTGACCACGGACGGGTGGTCGCCGGCCACGTGCTCGACCTGGTCGAGGCGATCGCCGAGCAGGCCGAGGCCCACCTGGACGTGATCATGCCCGGGCGCACACACCTGCAGCACGCGCAGCCGGTGCTGCTCTCGCACCACCTGCTGGCGCACGCGTGGGCGCTGCTGCGCGACGTCGACCGGCTCGCCGACTGGGACGCTCGGGTGGCCGACGACTCGCCGTACGGCTCGGGGGCGTTGGCCGGGCAGAGCCTTGGCCTCGACCCGACCGGTGTGGCCGAGGAGCTCGGCTTCACCGGCTCCACCGCGAACTCCATCGACGGCACCGCCTCGCGGGACTTCGTGGCGGAGTTCGCGTTCGTGGCCGCGATGACCGGGGTGGACGTCAGCCGGCTGGCGGAGGAGGTGATCCTCTGGGCCACCCGCGAGTTCGGCTTCGTGACCCTGCACGACTCGTGGTCGACGGGGTCGAGCATCATGCCGCAGAAGAAGAACCCCGACATCGCGGAGCTGGCCCGCGGCAAGGCGGGCCGGCTGATCGGCAACCTGAGCGGTCTGCTGGCCACCCTCAAGGCGCTGCCGTTGGCCTACAACCGGGACCTGCAGGAGGACAAGGAGCCCGTCTTCGACTCGGTGGACACGCTGGAGGTCCTGCTGCCGGCGTTCACCGGCATGGTGGCGTCGCTGGTCTTCCACGGCGACCGGATGGCCGAGCTGGCCCCGCAGGGGTTCAGCCTGGCCACCGATGTCGCCGAGTGGCTGGTGCGCGAGGGCGTCCCCTTCCGGGTGGCGCACGAGGTCGCCGGCGCGTGTGTCCGGCGCTGCGAGGAGCTGGGCATCGAGCTGGCCGACCTCACCGACGAGCAGTTCGCGCAGATCTCGCCGCACCTGCACCCGGGGGTCCGCTCGGTGCTCACCGTGCAGGGCTCGGTGGCCTCGCGCGACGGGCGCGGCGGCACCGCCGGCGTGCGCGTGCGCGAGCAGCTCGACGAGCTGCGGACCAGGGCCACCCGCCACCGTGCCCGGTTCCTGTGACCTGGACCGGCTGCTCTCCGGCCCGGTCCTCGAGGTGGCTCCCCGGTTGCTGGGGACGGTGATCCGGCACGGGGAGGTCGCGGTCCGGTTGACCGAGGTCGAGGCGTACGCCGGCCCGGACGACCCGGGCTCCCACGCCTTCCGTGGGCGGACCCGGCGCAACGCGACGATGTTCGGTCCCCGAGGCCGGCTCTACTGCTACTTCACCTACGGGATGCACGTGTGCTGCAACGTGGTGGTGGGGGAGCGGGGCGACCCTGCCGCGGTGCTGCTCCGCGCCGGCGAGGTCGTCGACGGGGTCGAGGTGGCGCGGGAGCGGCGTCCGGGCAGCTCGGACCGCGACCTGGCGCGCGGACCCGCACGGCTGTGCCGGGCACTCGGCCTGGACCTGGGCCACGACGGCGCCGATCTCGCCGTGGGGCCGGTGCTGCTGCGACCGGGCACGCCTCCGGCCGAGCTCTCCAGCGGCCCGCGGGTGGGTCTGCGGGGAGCTCCGGATCGGCCCTGGCGGTTCTGGGCCACGGGGGACCCGACGGTCTCCGCCTACCGCCCGGCGAAGCGGCTCGGACCACGGGCGTGAGCCTCCGGGGGCCCCGATTTTGTCTGCCCGCAACGAGTGTGTAATGTTCCTTCTCGCCGCGGCACGCGGCTCCCTCTCCCGGCCAACCGGCCGAACCGGAAGGGTACAAGCGCGCCACGGCCCCGCAGGATCGCGGCCGACAACCTCGAGTTGACGAGCCGAAGCCAGTCGGGTAAGTTTGGTCAGGTTTCCCCGCCGCCAGAGCCGGAAGGTTCTGGGACGGTGTGCGTCTGATTCTTGAGAACTCAACAGTGTGTCATAGTCGACGAATTAGTT
>NZ_QZVR01000032.1 GCF_003660455.1 Nocardioides ferulae
TTGGTGCTGTCCACCATCGACACCGCCTGCGACGCCACCCGAGCAGCCTCGTTCGCCGAATGCGCGATCTCCCGGATCGACGCCCCCATCTGCTCCGAACCAGCCGCCACCGTTCCCACGTTGCGGCTGACCTCCTCCGCAGCACCCGAGACCACACCCGCCTGCACCGACGTCTCCTCAGCACCCGCCGCGATCTGCTGCGACGACGAGGAGAGCTGCTCGGAGGCGGCCGCGACCGCGTCGGCCGAGCCTGCGACCGCGTCGATGATGCCGCCGACGGACTCCATCGAGCGGTTCAGCGCCCGCTCGAGCTCGCCGAGCTCGGCGGCGGAGCGCTCCTCGGCCCGCTGGGTGAGGTCGCCGCCCGCGAACGCGGCCAGCACGTCGATGCTGCTGCGCAGCGGCCGGGTGATCGAGCGGGCGATCATCCAGGCCAGCACGGCCAGGGACAGCACCCCCAGGACCGCCGCGACCAGCGTGAACGTGATCGTGCGGCTTCGGGTGTCGGACTGCTTCTGAACCGCGTCCTCCCCTGCGGCCCCGATCGCCGCCATGTAGCCCTCGAGGAGCTCGTCGGTGCCGCTGTTGGCCGCCTGGATGTCCGCCAGCCCGGCCGCGGCGCGCTCTTGGTCCTGAGCCGCCTGCTCGGTGAAGGCGACGACCGCGGCGCCGTACTCCTCGAACGCGGCGCGGAAGTTCGCGTTCTCCGCATCCTGTGACTCTTCGTCGGTGGCGTTCTCCTCGATGGCGTCGATGACGCCCATCAGCTTCCCGACGTCCTCCTGCGCGTCGGCGACCACGCTCTCGGGGTCCGGGCTGGAGACCGCGAGGTAGGCGTCGGCCTTGAGCTCGGAGGCCCGGGTGTCCAGCGCTTGCATCGCGGTGTTCAGGTTCTGGTAGCGGCCCGCCTCGGCGCCGAGGTCGTTCAGCGTGGTCAGCCCCTGCAGGGCGACGGCGCCGACGGCCACGGTCGAGACGATGCCGATGCCCGCGATGGCGGTGAGCCGGCGGCCGACCGTCCAGGCGATGGGAGACTTCATGGTGGGTTGTTCCTCTCAGGCTGCGGCTTTTGCCACGTCGAGTGCGAGTAGCAGCTGGTGGTCCAGCTTGTAGGCCCCGAGAAGGAGGTCACGCGCGGTGCCGGACAGGGTGTCCGGCGGGGACTCGAACTGGTCGTCCTCGACGTCGACGACGGCGCCGATGGTGTCGACGAGCAGGGCGACCGGCTCGCCGGCGACCCGGATGACGACGAGCATCGGCTCCTCGTCGGCGGCTCGCGGCGGCAGGCCGAGCTGCTCGCGCATGTCGACGGCGCTGAGCACCTGGCCACGCAGGTTGATCAGGCCGGCCAGGGTCGTCGGCGCCAGGGGGATGCGGGTGCGGGGCAGCCCGCGCAGCACCTCCTGGACCGCGTCGACGTCGACGCCGTAGAGGCGCCCGTCGAGGGTGAAGGTCACCAGTCGGGTGCTCACATCGCCTCCTGCAGCTGGTCGGTGTCCAGTCCGAGGTCGACCTCGAACTCGGGCGCCGAGTAGAACTTCGGGTCCGCCGCGAGAATGGCGGCCCGCACGTCGAGGACCTCGACGATCCGGTCGCGGATGAGCGCGGAGCCCAGCAGACCGTGGTCGTCGATGTCGCTGTGCACCTCGGCGGCCTCGTCGACGATGTCGATGATCTCGTCGACGACGATCGCCACGCTGCGGTTGCCGGCCGAGTAGACGACGACCACCAGGTCGTCGCTCTCGCGCTCGCTGATCGCACCCAGGTGCCGGTTGAGGAAGAGCAGCGGCAGGATCGCGCCGCGGTACTGGACCACCTCGCGGTGTCCGACCTGCTCGACCGAGGCGGTCGGGATGTTCTCCAGACGCGTCACCGACGACAGCGGGATCGCCACCCGGCGTCCGCCGCCGATGCCGGCGATCAGCATCCGCAGGTGCTCGGTGCTCTCGCGGACCTGGTCCTCGTTGGCCAGGCCACCCCGCTCGAGCGCCTCGGCGGTCAGCGCCCGACGAGCGAGCGCCTGGACGTCGAGGATCAGTGCGACGCGACCGTCGCCGAGGATGGTGGCACCGGAGTAGGTGCCCAGCGCCTTGAGTCGTGAGCCGAGCGGCTTCACGACGATCTCCTCGGTCGACAGCACCCGGTCGATGACCAGCCCGAACCTCTTGCCCTCGGCCTGGAGCACCGCGATCAGCACGTGGCCGTCGGCGCGGTCGGACTCGACGTCGAGGACGTCGGTGAGCCGGACCAGCGGGAGCAGGCTGCCGCGCAGCCGGTAGACCTGGGCGCCGTTGACGTCCTCGACCTCGGTGGCCGCCCGGTCTGCGTCCAGCGCCACCAGCTCGAGCAGGCTGACCTGCGGGATGGCGTAGCGGTCACCGGCGCACTCCACGGTCAGGGCCGGCACGATCGCCAGCGTGAGCGGAATGCGCAGCCGGCAGGTGGTGCCGCGCCCCAGGACCGACTCGACCTCGATGGTGCCGCCGATGCTCTCGATGTTGGTCTTGACCACGTCCATGCCGACACCGCGGCCGGACACGTTCGTGACCTTCTCGGCGGTCGAGAACCCGGGCAGGAAGATCAGCTGGAGGATGTCGTTGGGCGTGAGCTGAGCCAGCTGAGCCTGGGTGCGCACACCCTTCTCGATCGCCTTGGCCGCGATCTTGTCGGCGTCGATGCCGGCGCCGTCGTCGTTGACCTCGACGACGACCTGGCCGCCCTCGTGGTAGGCGCGCAAGGTGAGCACGCCCTCGGCCGGCTTGCCGGCCGCGCGCCGCTCGGCGGACGTCTCCAGACCGTGGTCCACGGCGTTGCGCACCAGGTGCGTGAGCGGGTCCTTGACCGACTCCAGCAGCGACCGGTCCAGTTCGGTCTCGCGACCGACCATGACCAGCGAGACCTTCTTGTCGAAGGCCGCACCGAGGTCGCGGACGACCCGGGGCAGCTTGGACCAGAGGTGGTCGATCGGCTGCATGCGGGTCTTCATGACCCCCTCCTGCAGCTCGGTCGCGATCAGGTTGAGCCGCTGGGCGGACCGCATGAGGTCCAGGCCCTCCTGCTCGCCGGCCTGTCGCACGATCTGGTTGCGGGTGAGCACCAGCTCGCCCACCAGACGCATCAGCGCGTCGAGCAGCTCGACGTCGACCCGGATCGAGGAGTCGGCGACGTTGCGTCGAGCGGCGACGGTCTCGTCTGCCCCCGACTCCGGCCCGGGGGTGCTGCTTGCCTTGGGAGGGCGAGCCGGCGTCGGGGTGCTCTGGGGGGCGGGTGCGGCAGGCTCGGCCGCGAGTGCGGGCTCGGCGACCGGGACGGGCGCAGGCGCCACCTCGGCGACGGGCTCAGGCTCGGGCTCGACGGCCTCCGCCGGCGGCTCGGCGTCCTCGGACTCGGCGTCCTCGGGCTCGACATCCACCGGCTCGACGGCCACCGGCTCGCCCGGCTCCTCGGCCACCACCTCCGGCGGGAGCAGCTCCTCGATGGGCGTCGGGTCCGGCTCGGCCGCCTCGGCCCGGCCCTCGAGCACCGCGGTGATCCGGTCGACCACGGGGCCGACGTCCACGGAGCCCTCGGTGCCGTCGGTCTCGATCGCCGCGAGCAGCTCTCGCACGGAGTCGACCATCGCGAGCAGCACGTCGGTGGTGCTCGGGGTCATCGACATCTTGCCGTCGCGCAACCGGGCCAGCAGGTTCTCACCTACGTGGGTGACCGCCTCCAGGTTGCCGAAGGCCAGGAACCCACTGGTCCCCTTGATGGTGTGGATCGTCCGGAAGATGCTCCCGAGCAGCTCCCGCGAGTCCGGTTCGCGCTCGAGCGCCACCAGGTCCCGGTCGAGCTGGTCGAGGTTCTCGTGGCTCTCCACGAGGAACTCCTGGACGATCTCGTCGATCTCATCCACCGCCGCACGCCTCTCGTCGTCTTGGTCAGACGCCCGTTCCATCGGTCGCCGACGGGGCGACCTGAGAGGGTTGGGTGCAAAGGCGAGGCCCGGTGTGGCCCCGCGGGCGCTCGGAGGATGCTCGGTGGGGCTGGGGAGAGCTCAGATCACTGGTGCGCGGGCGACCAGAACAGCGCGACGGCAACGTTGGCGACCGTGAGCAGCAGCAGCCCGGCCCACAGGCCCTGGGGGATGCGCTCCTTGCGGGTGTTCGCCATGACCAGCACCAAGATCACCAGGCCGACGGCCAGCTTGACGCCGACCTTGGCGTGGTTGACCTCGCCGTCACCGGCTTCGAGCACGCCCACCAGCGCGAGCCCGGCGAGGAAGGCGGTGCCGGCACCATCGCGCATCATCGGGTTGACGACCTTCTCCGGCAGCCGGACCTGGGTCAGCAGGCCACCCAGCAGGGCCGCGAAGCCGAGCAGGTGCACGAGCAGCAGGATCAGACGCAGGGTGTCCATGCGCCTGAGCCTATGGGGTCTGTTCAGAGAGCCACTCAGTGAGCCACGTGCTCGGCACCGCTCGAGGCGCCCGGTTGACGGTCGCGGCGTCCGAAGGCGAGCTCGAGCAGGAACAGCAGGATGCCGACGCCGAGCAGCGCCGCACACCACAGCAGCGACGCCGGGTCGTCGTACACGACGTAGCCCAGCAGCACCGCGTTGCCGAGGATCCCGAGGTGCAGCAGCACCGTCGGCGCCCGGAACGTCTCCCCGCTCTCGTCGCGGCCGCGGAGCCGGAGCGCCGAGACGATCACCAGCGCGTAGATGACGAGCGTGAACACCACCGTCACCGTGGCCAGCCGGGTCACCACGTCGATGCCGATGCCGGTCCGGTTGAGCACCGCACCGGCCACCAGCAGGCTGCCGACGACCAGGGCCGAGAACAGCAGGGCCACCCAAGGGCTGCGCCGGCGCTCGTGGACCCGGGCGAACACACCCGGCACGACGTCCTCCCGGGCCATGCCGAACAGGATGCGCGACTGGGTGACGACCGCGACCAGGGTGGTGTTGGCGATCGCGACCATCGCGACCACGGCGAAGACGGTGGCGAGCACGGTCACCGACACCGGCAGCACGCCGGCCTCGACCACCTCGATCAGGGCGGCCGGAGAGTCGGCGAGCGTGCTGCTGGACACGACCAGTCCCGCGCTCATCGCCACCAGCACATAGATGACCCCGGCGGTGGCCATGCCGCCCACCAGCGCCCGCGGGAACGCCTTCTTCGGCTCGACGGTCTCCTCGGCCACGTTGGCGGCGTTCTCGAACCCGGTCATCGCGAAGAACGCCAGCGCGACACCGGCCACCACCGCCAGCACCGGGCTGCCCTCGGCCTTGAACTCCACCAGCGTGCCGAAGTCGGCGTTGCCCTCGGCGACGTACCAGATGCCGATGCCGACGATCGCGACCAGCCCGAGCACCTCCACGCAGGTCATCACCATGTTCGCCACGACCGACTCGGTGATGCCGACGAAGTTGACCACGGCGAGCAGCACCAGGAAGCCGAGGGCGACCAGCAGGCCGGGCGGCAGCGACCACACCTGGTGGAAGTACGCCGCGAAGCCGGTGGCCAGCGACCCGGCGGCCGCGAACGTCGCCGAGAGCATGCAGACGGTGATCAGGAACGTCAGCACCGGGCTGCGGAACGCCTGGCTGACGAAGAGCGCGGCCCCCGCGGCCCGGGGGTACTTCGTGACCAGCTCGGCGTAGGCGAGCCCGGTCACCGTCGCGACGGTGACGCCGACCGCGAACGCGACCCAGAACGCGCCACCGACGGCCCCCGCCACCGCGCCGATCAGCACGTAGATGCCCGACCCGAGCACGTCCCCCAACACGTAGAAGAAGAGCATCCGGCCGCTGATCGTGCGTTTGAGCGTGGCGCCCTCACGATCGGCGGCCGGGACCGCCTCGGTGTCGACCGCACTGCCGCCGGCGGCTGCCTGACTCATGTCTCCCCCTTCGCCGACCCTCACTCGAGGGCGTGCCGAGGAGTACCCGGCACCGGGCGAGCGGAAACCGCGGACGTGGTGGCCCGCCGGGCACCGGTCTCTCAGAGGAGGCGGCGGTCCGAGGCCCACCTGGTGAGCTCGTGACGGGAGGAGAGCTGCAGCTTGCGCAGCACGTTGGACATGTGGGTCTCGACGGTCTTGATCGAGATGAACAGCTCGCGGGCGACCTCCTTGTAGGAGTAGCCGCGGGCGATCAGCCGCATCACCTCACGCTCACGCTCGGTGAGCCGGTCGAGGTCCTCATCGACCGCGGCCACCTCGATCGACCCCGCGAACGCGTCGAGCACGAACCCGGCCAACCGCGGCGAGAACACCGCGTCGCCGTCGGCCACCCGGCGGATCGCCGCGACCAGCTCGGGGCCGGTGATGGTCTTGGTGACATAGCCGCGGGCACCGCCACGGATCGTGCCGATGACGTCCTCGGCCGCGTCGCTCACCGACAGTGCCAGGAAGCGGGTCTCCGGCACCCGGGTGGCGGCACGGCGCATCACCTCGACGCCGCCGCCGCCCGGCAGGTGCACGTCGAGCAGCACCACGTCGGGCCGGTGCGCGAGCACCGCGGCCACCGCCTCGTCGACGTCGGCGGCCTCGGCCAGCAGCTCCACGGCGCCGCCCAGCTCGGCCCGGACACCGCGGCGGAACATCGCGTGGTCGTCGACGATCACCACCCGCGCCGGGCCGGGGTGGCGCGGTGCGGCGGTCGGGCCGGTGCTGCCCTCGTTCATGGGGTGCCTCCTGGGTCGGGGATCGGACCGGACGTCGGGGACTCGGGCCGCGGCAGGTGCAGGCGCACCTCGGTGCCCTCGCCGGGGGTGGAGCGGACCGAGGCGGTGCCGCCGTGACGGTGCATCCGGTCCAGGATCGAGTGGCGCACCCCGTGCCGGTCGGCCGGCACCGACTCGGGGTCGAAGCCGGCGCCCCGGTCGCGCACGAACACGTCGACCGCGGCCTCGCTCACCTCGACGTAGACGTCGACGCGGCCGGTGCCGGCGTGCTTGGCCGCGTTGGTGACCGCCTCGCGCGTTGCGGCCACCAGCGGCCGCAACGCCTCGTCGAAGTCGCAGTCTCCGACAGCGACCACGTCGACCGAGACCCCGTGGGCGTCCTCGACGTCGGCCGCCGCCCCGCGCACGGCGCTCGCCAGGGTGCGCTCATCGGTGGCCTCGCCGGAGTAGAGCCAGGCCCGCAGGTCGCGCTCCTGGGCCCGCGCCAGCCGGGCCACGGTGGGCCCGTCGTCGGCGCTCTTCTGGATCAGCGCCAAGGTCTGCAGCACCGAGTCGTGCAGGTGGGCGGCGACGTCCGCACGCTCCTGACTGCGCACCCGCTCCTCGCGCTCGGCGGTCAGGTCGGAGGCGAGCCGGAACACCCACGGGCCGACGACCAGCCCGACGCCGACCATGCCGAGGCCGCCGGCGATCAGGGCGCCGCGTGCCTGCTGCAGCGAGCCGTTGTCGAGGCCGAACACCAAGAACGCGCTCGCCACGAACACCACGCCCGCCGCCACCCGGGCGTAGGCGGCCCAGCCGCCGCTGCCGAAGACGATGCGCACCGGGTCGATCCGGCCCGAGGTGTCGAGCCAGCGCTCGCGCTGAGCCTCGTCGGCCTGCCGCCACAGCAGCGCGATGCCGACCACCGCCAACAGGACCGGCCACAGCACGACGCCCCGCCCGAAGACGGCCTCGACCGCGAGCAGGCCACCGAAGCCCAGTGCCGCGAGCGCGATCGCCGGCCCCACGTCGCTGAGTCGCCGCCTCCGGCCGGGCCGGCGCCCGCCCCGACTGGCACTGGCCAGCCCCGGGGCCTCCTCGACGAACCGGGAGTCCGACGGCAGCACCAGCCAGAGCCCGGCGTAGAACATCAACCCGAGGCCGCCGAAGAACGCGCCGACCAGGAAGGCCGCGCGCACCCAGACCACCGGCAGCCCGAGGTGTCTGGCCAGGCCGGCGGCCACCCCGCCGATGATCGGCTCCTGGCTGTCCCGGGTCGCGCGGCGGGTGGCGCGCGGGGCGGCCGTGGATGCGCTGCTCATGTCCGTTCCATCGTCACACAGGCGGCGTCGCGGCACATGAGGACCGACCCCGACTCGACCCTGAGCCGGCCCCGCCCCGCCCCGGCCGGGATCAGGGGCGTCCCCGATGGTGCGCGAGGCCGGACGGGAGCAGGCTTGAGCCATGACCACGACCCCTCCCGACGCCCCCTCCGGCCCCTCCCCGACCCCCGGGGACTCCGGGCCCCGTGTCAGCCGCGAGGAGGTCCGCGACCTCGGCCGGCTGCGGCGTACCGTCACCGACCGGCACGTCGCCGGCGTCGCCGGCGGGCTCGGCCGCCACCTCGACATCGACCCGGTCATCCTGCGGGTCGCGTTCGTGGTGCTGGCTTTCTTCGGCGGCGCCGGGCTCCTGCTGTACGGCGCGTGCTGGCTGCTGCTGCCCGAGGACGGCGCCACGGAGGCGCCGCTCCACCTCGACGAGCGCAGCCGGCTGGCCGCGCTGGCCATCGTGGCAGCGGTGTCGGTGCTGGTGCTCCTCGGCGACAGCTGGGGGTTCGTCGGCTTCCCGTGGCCGCTGCTGATCGTGGGCGCGATCGTGCTGGTGGTGCTCTCCCAACGCTCGTCGTCGACGCCCGTCGCACCCCCCGGCACCCCCGGTGGCACCACCGGGCCCGTGCCGCCTCCGCCGGGCTGGTCCGGTGCCCCCCCGTCCCCCGCGGCCGGCCCTGCGCCGGTCTCCGAGGCGGGCCGCGGGCCAGGCTACGGCCCGGCGTACGGGCCGGCGTACGGCCCGGCGTATGGCCCGGCGTACGGGCCGACCGGCCAGTCCGGCTACGGCCCGGCCTACCCGCCGGCCGGCGGGCCCGTCCGCCCGCCGCGCCGGCGCGGACCGGTCCTGTTCTGGTTCACGATGGCGCTGGCGACCCTCGGCCTGGGCGTGCTCGGCATGATCGACCAGGCCGGCACCGACGTGGCACCGGCGGGCTACCCGGCGCTGGTGGTGGCCGTGTGCGGCCTGATGCTGGTGGTCGGCGCGTTCTGGGGACGGGCCGGGGGCCTCATCCTCGTCGGGCTGCTCGCCGCCGCTGCGATGGGCCTGACCACGGCCGCCGACAAGGTCGACGGAAGCGTCACGACCGAGCGGCCGCTGACCTCGTCGCAGGTCGCCCCGGACTACGACATCAACGCCGGCGAGCTCGAGCTCGACCTGACCGGGGTCGCCGACCTCGACGCGCTCGACGGGCGCACCGTGCGCCTGCACAACAACGCCGGCGAGATCCGGGTGGTCGTGCCCGACGGCCTCGACGTGGACGTCACCGCCGACGTCAACGGTGTCGGCGGGCTGGACGTGTTCGGGGAGGAGTCCGGCGGCGTCGACGTCACCGACCACGTCTTCCGAGACGCCGGCCCGGGCAACGCGCCCCGCCTCGACCTCGAGCTCGAGGTCAGCGTCGGGCAGATCACGGTCGTGACCCGATGAGCACCCAGCCGCACGACGCTCTGTCAGGAGACAGCATGTCCACCGCTCCCCTCCCCCAGTCAGGCTCCACGATCACCGACGACGACCGGCAGGGAGACCGGCCCGGCGGCCGGCACCCCGTCGACGTCGGCTACCTGGTGATGGGGCTGGCCTTCCTCGGCCTGGTCGCGATCTGGGCGGTGGTCCAGTCCGACACCGTCGAGGGCGACGACGTCCGCTGGCTGCTGCCGCTGCCGTGGGTGCTGGCCGGGGCGGCGGGCCTGGTGGCGACGACCCTGCGCGGGTTCGGGGTCCGGCGCCGCCGGTCGGCCGCGGACCCCGACACCGATCGCTGAGCCTCGTCGCATCGGCGGGGGTCTCCCCAACAGCGGGCCACCGGGTCCAGGATGGCCCGGTGACCCTGCCTCGCCTGGGTGGCCTGGACCCGCTGCCCGCCCTCGACCACCCCGACCTGCTCGCCGACCCGGTCGCGGCCGCCCTCTCCGACTGGGCGCACCGCGACCGGGTCGGCGTCGTCGCGATCGACCCGGACCTGGCCGACACCGCAGAGCTCACCTCCGCCTATGCACTCCCCCTCGCGGCCAGCGCCAACTGCGTCGTGGTGGCCGGCCGGCGCGCCGGCGAGGAGCGGGTCGCCGCCTGCGTGGTGAGCGCCGACACCCGCGCCGACGTGAACAACCTCGTCAAGCGCACCCTCGACGTGCGCAAGGCGTCGTTCCTGTCCACCGACCGGGCGGTCGAGGAGTCCGGGATGGAGTACGGCGGCATCACACCGGTCGGGCTGCCCCGTGCCTGGCGGGTGCTGGTCGACCGCCGAGCCACCGGCGTCGAGGTGGCGGTGATCGGCTCCGGGCTGCGGCGCTCGAAGCTGCTGCTGCCCGGTCCTCTCCTGGCCGAGCTGCCGGGGGCGGAGCTCGTCGACGACCTCGGGATCCCGGTGGGGTGATCGCGGTGGAGGTGCACGAGGAGCGGCCGTGGTGAACCAGCGCGAGGCGAACCCCCACTCGGGTCGTCGCGAGACCGAGGAGGAGCGGCTCGACCGGAAGTGGAACGACCTGCTGCAGGAGCTGCGGGTGATGCAGACCGGGGCCCAGCTGACCGCCGGCTTCCTGCTCACGCTGCCGTTCCAGGAGACCTTCGAGGACCTCGACGACGTCCAGCGCGCCTGCTACCTCGTACTGGTGGTGCTGGCCGTCCTCACCACCGCCACCGTGATGGCACCGGTCGCGGTGCATCGCAAGCTGTCCGGGCAGCACGTGAAGGAGAAGGTCGTCGACAACGCCCACCGGCTCTCGGCCGTGGCGCTCACCCTGGTCGGCCTGCTGATCACCGGCATCTCGCTGTTCGTCTTCGACGTGGTGGTCTCGCGTCCCGCCGCCGTCGTCGCCGGCTGCGGCATCGGCTCCGTCGTCGTCCTGCTGCTGGTCGTGCGGCCCTGGTGGCTGGCCCGCGACCCCGATCCGGGCAGCGGAGAGGGCTGACGGCGGTGCGAGGGCTGGCCGCGGCGGCCCGGACGGCCGCCGCGCTCCTGCTCGCGGCGACGACGGCCGGGTGTCTGGGCAGCGGCGACACCGGCGCGGCCGACGGTCCGCACCGGGTCGACCCGAGCCCGCCGGTCAGCACGCTCACGCCGATCCCGCTGCCGCCGCAGCAACCGCCCAGCGGGCGAGTCAGCGCCGAGATCAGGCAGTCCTCCAGGGACGTCGCGCTCGGCCGGGCCCAGGTGTGGGTGCACAACGACACCGCCCGGGCGCTGCGTCCGAAGGCGGTCGTCTTCCGCGACGCGCGGTTGCCGGTGCCGCTCCGCGGCGACCGCCTGCGGCCGATCCCCTCCCAGTCCGAGCGGGGCTTCCCGCTGCTGCTGCCGGACCGACCGGTCTGCGGCGACCACCCCGGTCGCGTCAGCCCGGCGCTGCGGGTGCTCCTGCCGGGTGGGCGACGGGCGGTGCCGGTGCAGGACGCCACCGACGTGATCGGCCGCTTCGCCGCCGCCCGCTGCCTGGAGCTGGCGCTCGCCGAGGTGGTGCGGGTGTCGTGGTCCGAGCGGGTCGTCGCCGACCGTGCCGGAGAGGGCGGCACCGGCACGCTGGTGCTGCGCGTGCGCCCCACCGGCCGGTCCGGCCCTCCGGCGCGGCTCGTGAGCGTGTCGGGCACGCCGCTGTTCACCCCCGTGGGCAGCGACGTGTGGCGGACCCGGGCCCGGCTCACCGGCCCGGACGCGGTCCGGCGCCTCGAGTTGCCGGTGCGGCCGGCCCGATGCGACGCCCACGCCTTCTTGGAGGCCGGCGGCGCCACCGCCTTCCGGCTGCGACTGCGCGTCGGCGGGCAGCCGGGCCAGCTGCTGTTGCGGATGCCGCCGGACGGCGCCGACGCCGCGATCGCCTTCGCCCAGGAGGCCTGCGGTCTCGCCGGATGAGCGGCGGCCGTGTCGCTGCTCACGCTCCCCGCCCAGGCCCCCGAAAACGATTCGCTGCCTGCCGGAGGCGTTCCGTAGCGTGAGCCGGTGCGCACGCTCCCCCTGGACCACCCCGGAGTCGCCGACCACCGGTCACCGGGTCGGTTCCTGTGGTGGCTGGCGCGCGGTCAGTGGCAGACGCTGGTCGGCGGCATGGTGTTCGGCATCGTCTGGATGAGCTGCCAGGCCGTCATGCCGGCGGTGATCGGCAGCGCCATCGACGAGGGCGTCGCCGCCCGCGACGAGGGCCAGCTGCTGCGCTGGGCCGGCCTGCTCGCGGGCATCGGCCTGGTGCAGGCGGTCAGCGGCATCGTCCGGCACCGGTTCGCGGTCACGAACTGGCTGATCACGGCGTACCGCACCGTGCAGCTCGTCGGCCGGCAGACCACCCACCTGGGCGGCACCCTGCCGCGCAAGGTCTCCACCGGCGAGGTGGTGGCGATCGGAACCAGCGACCTGAACCACCTCGGCGGGGTCATGGACGTCGCGGCCCGCTTCGCCGGGGCGATCGTCTCGTTCGTCCTGGTCGCGGTGATCCTGCTCCAGACCTCGGTCACGCTCGGCCTGGTCGTGCTGTTCGGCGTGCCGCTGCTGATGCTGCTCATCGGACCGCTGCTCTCGCCGTTGCAGCGGCGCAGCGCCCGCCAGCGCGAACTGATGGGACACCTCTCCAACACCGCCACCGACATCGTCGGCGGCCTGCGCGTGCTGCGCGGCATCGGCGGGGAGCAGGTCTTCCTCGACCGCTACCGCCGCGAGTCGCAGACCACCCGCCGGGCCGGCGTGGCGGTCGCCCGCCTGCAGTCGGTGCTCGACGCGCTGCAGGTCTTCCTGCCGGGCGTCTTCGTGGTCGTGGTGGTCTGGCTCGGCGCCCGCTACGCCGTCCAGGGCCGCATCACGCCGGGCGAGCTGGTCGCCTTCTACGGCTACTCCGCGTTCCTGATGATCCCGCTGCGCACCGCCACCGAGTACGCCAACAAGCTCATCCGCGCCCGGGTCTCGGCCCGGCGGGTGTGCCGGGTGCTGGCGCTCACGCCCGACGTCACCGACCCCGAGCACCCCGCGCCGTCGCCGCCACCGGGTGCCGAGCTGTACGACGCCCGCACCGGGCTGCGGGTGCGCCCCGGCCTGCTGGTGGCGCTGGTGAGCGAGCGGCCCGACGAGACCGCCGTGCTGGCCGACCGACTCGGCATGTGCACCGCCGACCCGGACCGCGACGTGACGCTGGGCGGCGTCGCGCTGCCCGACCTGCGCCGCGAGGAGGTGCGCCGCCGCATCGTGGTCAGCGACACCGCCGCCACGCTCTTCTCCGGCCGCCTCGGCGACCGGCTCGACGTGGCCGGGAGCGGGTCGCCTGACGCGGTCCTCCGGGCCGTGGATACCGCATCGGCCGGCGATGTGCTCGACGCGCTCCCCGACGGGCTCGACACCGTGGTCGCCGAGCGCGGCCGCAGCTTCTCCGGCGGGCAGCGGCAGCGGCTGGTGCTGGCCCGCGCCCTCACCTGCGACCCGGAGGTACTGGTGCTCGTCGAGCCGACCTCCGCGGTCGACGCGCACACCGAGGCCCGGATCGCCCAGCGGCTGCGCGGGCACCGGGCCGGGCGCACCACGGTCGTGACCACGACCAGCCCGCTGATGCTCGACGCGGTCGACGAGGTCGCGTTCCTCGTCGACGGGCGGGTGAGCGCCACCGGGTCGCACGCCGAGCTGCTCGCGTCGTGCCCGGCGTACCGGGCCGTGGTGACGCGGGAGAGCGCCGACGATCCGGGCAAAGGCCTCGACGGTCGGGACGGCCGCGACGGGCGCGACGGCATGGAGCGAGCGGAGGCCCTGCGATGAGCGGCACGGCCGCCGGTCCGGGCGGCACGAGCCTGCCCGTCGCCGACGCCCCCGCGATGCGCCGCTACGTGCGCGACCTCGCCCGCCGGCATCCGCGGATGCTGGTCGGCGCGGTGCTGCTGCACGGCGCCGCGGCGCTGGCGGCGCTGGCCGCGCCGCGCCTGATCGGCGAGCTGGTCGAGGCGGTCGAGCGCGGCACCACCGCGAGCCACGTCGACCGGGTGATGCTGCTGCTCGGCGGGTTCGTGGTGCTGCAGACCGTGCTCACCCGGTTCGCGCGCTACGTCAGCCAGGTGCTCGGCGAGCAGGTGCTGGCCGAGCTGCGCGAGGACTTCGTCGAGAACTCGCTCGCGCTGCCCGTCGGCGTCGTGGAGTCGGCGGGCTCGGGCGACCTGCTGACCCGGACCAGTCGCGACGTCGACCAGCTGGGCTGGTCGGTGCGGTGGGCGCTGCCGGAGTGGACCATCGCCGCCGTGACCGCGGCGGTCACGGTCGTGGCCGCGCTGAGCGTCGGCTGGTGGGTGGCGCTGCCGCTGCTGCTGGGGCTGCCGCCGCTGGTCGTGGGGCTGCGCTGGTACCTCGCCCGCGCCAAGGCCGGCTACCTGCGCGAGTCGGCGTCGTACTCCCAGATCAACGCCACCCTCACCGAGACCGTCGAGGGCGCCCGCACCGTCGAGGCGCTCGGTCTGGCCTCGGAGCGGGTCGAGGCGATCGACCGCGACATCGCGGAGTCCTACGCCGCCGAGCGCTACACGCTGCACCTGCGCACGGTCTTCTTCCCGAGCATGGAGATCTCCTACCTGATCCCCACGGTGGCGACGCTGCTGCTGGGCGGTTGGCTCTACACCCGCGGCGAGGCGTCGCTGGGCGATGTCACGGCCGCGACGCTCTACGTGCAGATGCTGATCGACCCGGTGGACCGGATCGTGTCGATCCTCGACGAGCTGCAGATGGGCGCGGCGTCGCTCTCCCGGCTGCTCGGGGTGGCCCAGGTGCCCGACGACCGCGAGGTGACCGGCCGGGTGCCCGACGGCGAGCGGCTCGACGCCCACGGGGTGCGCTTCTCCTACGTCCCGGGCCGCGACGTGCTGCACGGGGTCGACCTGTCGGTGCGCGAGGGTGAGCGGATCGCGATGGTGGGACCCTCCGGCGCCGGCAAGTCGACGCTGGGCCGGCTGCTCGCCGGCATCCACCCGCCCCGCACGGGCGCGGTGACCGTCGGCGGCGTGCCGTTGGTCGAGCTGCCGCTCGACGACCTGCGCGGCCACGTCGCCCTGGTCACCCAGGAGCACCATGTCTTCGTCGGCACGCTGCGCGAGAACCTCGCCCTGGCCGCGCCACCGGGCTCCGGTGACGACGCGATCCGTGCCGCGTTGGCGGCCGTCGACGCGTTGGACTGGGTCGAGGCGCTGCCCGAGGGCCTCGACACCGTGGTCGGCTCGGGTGGCCGGCCCCTGCCGGCGGCGCAGGCCCAGCAGGTCGCGCTGGCCCGGCTGGTGCTCGCCGACCCGCACACGCTGGTGCTCGACGAGGCGACGTCGTTGATCGACCCGCGCGCCGCCCGCCACCTGGAGCGGTCGCTGGCCGCGGTGCTCGAGGGCCGCACGGTGATAGCCATCGCCCACCGCCTCTTCTCGGCCCACGACGCCGACCGGGTCGCCGTGGTCGAGGACGGCGTCATCTCCGAACTCGGCTCCCACGACGAACTGGTCGCCGCCGGTGGCTCCTACGCCGCCTTGTGGGACAGCTGGCACGGTCGCGGCTGATCGGGTTCCCCGCTGACCTGCCACCCGTGGTCGGTGAACCTCCGCTGACCTGCCACTCGTGGTCGGTGGATCTCCGCTGACCTGCCACTCGTGGTCGGCGAATCTCCGCTGACCTGCCACTCGTGGTGGAGCACCACTACCGACCTGCCATGTCCGGTCCGTGCATCGCTGCCCACACACTCACCACGAGTGACAGCTCACCACCCCGACACTCACCACGAGTGACAGCTCACCACCCCGACACCCACCACAAGTGACAGCTCACCACCCCGACACCCACCACAAGTGACAGGTCAGCGAGCAATCAATGGCCCCCGAGACCGGAGATGCGGATGCCGGAGTGGGTCTTGTACTTGCGGTTGATCGAGATCAGGACGGCGGTGAGGGGCTCGAGCTGGCGGGCGAGGCGCAGCTTGCCACCGTCGATGCCGTCGCGGCCGGTCACGCACCGGGCCAGCTCGATCGCGACGGACTTGGCCTCGACCGAGTCACCCACGACGAGCACGTCCTCCTCGGAGAGGTAGTCCGCCTCGCCCCACAGCGTCACCGCCGAGACGTGGTGGAAGGCACCGACCACCGTCGCCTCGGGCGCGAGCCGCTGGGCCGACTCGGCCGCCGACCCCTCGCCGCCGTCGATGGCCAGACCGTGCGCGCCGCGCTTGTCGAAGGCCAACGGGTTCACACACGAGATCACCGTCTTGCCCGCGAGCGGGAGGGTGGCCACCAGCTCGTCGTGCCCGTCGTACGGCACCGCCAGCAGGACCACGTCGGCCTCAGTGCACGCGTCGGCGTTGGCTGCGCCGCTCACCTGCCCGGCACCCGGGACGCCGGCCAGCCGCTGGGCCACCTCGTCGGCGACGACCTGCGCCTTCTCGGCCGCACGGGAGCCGATCACCACCGAGTGGCCGTGGCGGGCGAACCGGTAGCCCAGCCCCTTGCCCTGCGGGCCGGTGCCGCCGACGACGGCGATCCGGAACTGCTGGCTCGACTCCTGACCCGACTCTGGGCTCACGTCCTGCTCCTGTCTGCTGGTCCACGGTCTCGGGGGGCGGCTCCACTCGCTGGCGCAGGAGCGCCGCCCGTCGCGATCATGGCAGGCGGTGGGCTGTCCGGTGGCGGGTGCCACCATCCGACCCGGCCGGTTGCGATCGTGACAGTAGTTCTGTCATCGTGGCGAGTCGCCCGCCGCACCGCGGGCCGAACCGCACGAAGGAGCACCCGTGAAGCTGTCGATGCCGTTGATGTACGCCGGGAACCCGCGCGAGGCCGCCGACCAGGTGGTCGCGTTGGAGAAGGCCGGCCTCGACACGATCTGGGTGGCGGAGCCCTACGGCTTCGACGCGCCGACGCTCATGGGCTACCTGGCCGCGAAGACCGAGACGGTCGAGATCGGCGCCGGCATCCTCAACGTCTACTCGCGCACCCCCGGGGCGCTGCTGCAGACCGCGGCCGGCCTCGACAACGTCTCTGGAGGCCGCGCGATCATCGGTCTGGGGGCCTCCGGCCCGCAGGTGATCGAGGGGTTCCACGGCCTTCCCTACGACCGGCCTCTCGGCCGGACCCGAGAGGTCATCAAGCTGCTCCGGATGGGGCTGCGCCGCGAGCCGCTGCAGAGCGACGGCATCTACAAGATCCCCCTCCCCGAGGGGCAGGGCACCGGCCTGGGCAAGCCGCTGAAGCTGCTGAACAAGCCCGAGCGCGCGGAGGTCCCGCTCTACGTCGCCGCCCTCGGCGACAAGAACGTGGCGATGACCGCGGAGGTGGCCGACGGCTGGCTGCCGTTCCTGTTCGTTCCCGAGAAGGCCGGCGAGGTGTGGGGCGACGCGCTGGCCCGCGGCACCGCGAAGCGCTCCGCCGACCTGGCACCGCTGCAGATCAGCGCGGGCGGCCTGGTGGCGATCGGCGACGACGTCAAGGGGATGCTCGACTTCGTCCGCCCGATGTATGCCCTCTACGTCGGCGGCATGGGCGCGCGCGGCAAGAACTTCTACAACGACCTGGCCTGCCAGTACGGCTTCGAGAAGGAGGCCAAGGAGATCCAGGACCTCTACCTCGACGGCCACAAGCGTGAGGCCGAGGCGAAGGTGCCGATGGAGTGGCTCGAGGCCGGCAACCTCGTCGGGCCGGAGTCGTATGTCAAGGAGCGGATCGCGGCGTTCCGCGAGGCGGGCGTCACCAACCTGCAGGTCACCCCGGCCTCCGACGACCCCGCCGCGACGATCGCGCACCTCAAGGAGCTCGTCAGCTGACGGGTGGCCGGCGCCTCGGGCCTCGCACAAGCGCCGACTCGACGAACCCTTCAGTCGCGGGCCAGTGACCGGGTGATGACGGCGTTGGCCGCGCGCTGGAAGCCGGTCACCACCGACTCGAGGGTGAGCCGCCGCAGCCGCGCCATCGTGCGCTCGAGGCGCTCGGCGTCCTCCGGGGAGTGCGGCTCGCGCCGGTAGGGCTCGAGCACCTGGCGGCGCAGGATGTCGGTCAGGTCCTCGACCAGGGCCTCCATGTGCCGCCGGATCGCGTCGCCCGCGGCGGCCATCGCCTCCTCCGCGAGGTCGATGTCGAGCAGTTCGACCCCCACCTGGAGGCTGGGCAGCGGCACGTAGCTGCCCGCCGCCGTGCGCTCCACGCTGCCGACCTTGATCAGCAGGTCGACGTCGCGATCCGACAGCTTGCGCCCGGCCACCTTCTCGAGCTGACGGCGACCCAGCTCCTCCCGAGGGCGCGGTGACCACGAGGTGAGCATGGCCCGCTGGAGGGCGAGGTCCTCGACGGTGGCGTCGGCGGGCAGACCCGCCAGGAACCCCTCCACCGCCTGCAGCGTGAAGCCGTGGTCCTGCAACGCCCGCACCAGCTCCAACCGGGCCCGATGCTGCTCGTCGTAGTAGGCGACCCGACCGCGGCGCACCGGCGGCGGGACCAAGCCGAGGCTGGCGTAGTAGCGCGTGGTGCGCACGGTCAGTCCGACCGCCGCTGCGAGCTCGTCGATGGTGAGGAGCGGCTCGTCCGGAGACGCAGGCTGGGCGGTCATGACTGTCACAGTAATGCTGTCACGCCTCGGCGACCAGGCGGCACCTCCTGATCAAGCGAAACCTTCTGGGCCCGGTCTCGTTGTGAGGTGAGCCACTTGACGTACGTCACACTCTTTGTGACAGTCCTTCTGTCACAGTCGTACTGTCACAGCGATCGCACGGTCGATCCGGCCCAGGTCAGGAGCCCCGATGACGCACCCCCCGGCCCAGACGCCGCTGGTCGGCGGCTCGGTCGTGGGCGCGTGGCGCAGCGAGGTACGCCGAGGGCTGCTGGCGACGGTGCGCGACTGGCGGCCCCTGGCCGAGCTGGTGGCGCTGATCCGCTTCGGCGAGCAGGTGCTCCGCGGCACCGTACGCAGCGTGGCCGGGCGCCGCTTCCCGGTCGAGGAGCTGCTCGTCCAGACCTGGTACACGATCCGGGTCTGCACGTTGCCGGCGCTGGCCGTCTCGGTGCCGTTCGGCATCATCTTGGCGCTGCAGGTGGGTGTCCTGGCCCAGGAGGTGGGGGCGGTCGCCTTCACCGGCGCCGGCAACACGCTGGCGGTGGTGCGGCAGGCCTCGCCGATGATCACCGCGCTGATGCTCTCGGGGGTGGCCGGGTCGGCCATCTGCGCCGACCTCGGCGCCCGGCGCATCCGCGAGGAGCTCGACGCCCTCGAGGTGATGGGCATCTCGGTCGTCGAGCGGCTCGTGGTGCCCCGGATGCTGGCCACGGTCTTCGTGGCCGTGCTGCTCAACGGCGTGGTCATGTTCTTCACGATCATCACCACGCTGCTGGTGAGCATCTCGGTGATGAGCCTGCCGCCGGGCAGCTACCTCGCCTCGGTCACCACCTTGGCCCAGCTCTCCGACCTGTGGCTCTCGCTCTTCAAGGCGGCGGTGTTCGCGGTGATGTGCGCGGTGGTCGCGGCGTACAAGGGGATCACCGCGTCCCGGGGACCGACCGGCGTCGGCGATGCGGTGACCAGCTCGGTGGTCACGAACTTCGTGTTGCTCTTCGCGGCGAACTTCGCGATCTCCCAGGCGCACACCAGCCTGGTCGGGGGGCCGCTCGGATGAGCAGCCCCGGCACCCCGCGCCCCGCCGAGCTGGCCCGGCTGCTCGACGACACGCTGATCTCGCCCGGTGTCCGCCTGGGCGAGCTCGTGGTGCTCTCATGGCGCGCGGTCCTGGGCATCCGGCTGGCCCTGACCCACTATCGCGGCGAGGTCGGCCGGGTGCTGGCGGAGGTGACGCTCGGCTCGGGCGTCTTCGTCGTCGGCGGGGGCGTGGTCGGCGTGGTGCTGCTCCTCTCGACGCTGACCGGCACCGAGGTCGGGCTCGAGGGCTACCACGGCCTCGAGGTGATCGGCATGGCCCCGCTGACCGGGTTCATCTCCGGCTACGCCAACACCCGTGAGCTGGCGCCGATGGTCGCGGCGCTGGGGTTCGCGGCCCGCATCGGCTGCGGGTTCACCTCGCGCATCGGCGCGATGCGCATCAACGAGGAGGTCGACGCCCTCGAGGCGATGGCGATCCGTCCGGTCCCCTACCTGGTGAGCACCCGGCTGATCGCCTCCTGGATCGTGATCCTGCCGCTGTTCCTGATCGGCCTGGTCGGCACCTACCTGGCGACCGACCTCATGGTCACGGTGCTCTACGGCCAGTCGGCGGGCACCTACGACCACTACTTCCACACCTTCGTCTCGCCGCGCGACGTCGTCTACTCCGGGGTGAAGGTGGTCGCGCTGATCACGGTGGTGACCCTGATCCACTGCTACCACGGCTACACCGCGACCGGTGGCCCCGAGGGTGTCGGGCGGGCGACCGGGCGGGCCATCCGCACCAGCATCATCGCGCTGACCGTGCTCGACATCCTGTTGACGCTGGCGCTGTGGGGCCCCGACCAGCAGGTGGAGATCTCGGGCTGATGAGCGACCTGCTGTTCCCTCACTCCGGGCTCTCCCGCACGCGGCTGCGGCTGCGGCTGCTGGCGGTCGGCGGCGTGGCGACGCTGGCGCTGGCCGTGGTGGCGGCCGGACTGGGGCTCTCGTTCCTCGGCGTGCTCACCGGCGACGTGCGCGCCGAGGCACGGCTGGTCTCCACCGGCGACTCGCTGGGTGTGGGCTCGGACGTGAAGTTCCGCGGGCTCCGGGTCGGCCGGGTGCTGGAGGTGCAGGCGGGTGAGGAGCCCGCCGCCCGGATCGTGCTGATGGCCGAGCACGCCGAGCAGATCCCCGCCGACGTCCGGGCGCGGGTGCTGCCGGGCACGCTCTTCGGCAACGAGTACGTCGAGCTGGTCACGGCCGGCGACCGCGCCTCCGACCCAGCCTCCGACCCGGCCTCCGCCGGCGCCACCGGTGCGGCTCCGACCGCCGAGCGCCTCTCCGACGGCGCGGTGATCCCGGCCGACACCTCGGCCCGCACGTTGCGGCTGATGGACACCTTCACCGCGACCCAGGGGCTGCTCGCCGCCATCGACCCCGCGCAGGTCGACGCGGCCGTCTCGCAGTTGGCGAGGGCGCTCGACGGTCGCGGGGACGACCTCGGGCGGCTGCTGGAGGACGCCGACCGCCTGCTCGGCACCTGGGCGAGGAACGAGCCGGCCTTCCTGCGCAACCTCGACCTGCTCGCCCGCAACGTCGACACGCTCGCCGAGGTCGAGCCGAACCTGGTCCGTGCGGTCCGCGACTCACTGCCGGTGGCTCGCACGCTGGCCGAGAAGGAGCGTGCCACCACGGCCCTGATGCGCGGCGGCACCGCCTTGATGGTCGAGGTCGGCGGGTTCCTCGGCGACAGCGCCGACCTCCTGGCGCGGACCTTGCGCGGGACGGCCGACACGCTGGCGGTCTTCGCCGTCCGCCACCCCGACTTCGAACTGCTGGTCGGCAAGCTCCCGGCGGTGCTGGTCAACGGCGCCGAGGCGGTCAGCGACACCGCCATCCAGATGAACGCCGCGATCGGCAGCGGTCTCCCCGACCCCTACACGGCCGCGGACTGCCCGCGCTACGGCGACCTCGCGGGGCGCAACTGCCCGACCGCCACGAGCGGGGGTGACGCACGGTGAGGGCGCTGCTGCGGCACCCGGGCCCGCTGGCCGGGGTGTTGGCGTTCACGCTGGTGGCCGGCCTGCTCACCGCCGCGGTCGCCGGCACCCTGGCCCGCGGCACCGACGGCGACTCGCTGCGCATCGAGGCCGAGTTCCGCGATGCCGCCGGGGTCCGGGTCGGCGACGACGTGCGGATCGCCGGGGTCCGGGTCGGCCGGGTCAGCGACACCCGGTTGCACGGCGAGACCGCGGTGCTCACCCTCGACGTCGACGCCGCCCAGCGTGTCGACACCGCGACCCGGGCCTCGATCAACTACCTGAACCTGATGGGGCAGCGCTACGTCGCGCTCGAGCCGGGACCCACGGCGGACGCCGTCCGCCCGCTGCGGGAGGGCGAGTCGATCCCCCTGGCGCGGACCCGGCCCGCCCTCGACCTCACCGAGCTGTTCAACGCCTTCCGGCCGCTCTTCGACAGCCTGCGCCCCGACCAGGTGAACCGACTGGCGGAGAACATCGTCGCCACCCTGCAGGGCGAGGGGCCCACGCTGCGCGACCTCACCCGGCAGACGGCGCGTCTGACCCGCGACCTGGTCGGCCGCGACGAGGTGATCGCCCGGGTGCTCGACAACGTGACGCTGGTGCTGCACACCGCCGACGACCATCGCCGGCAGCTCGTCGGGCTGGTGCGCGACCTCGGCACGCTGACCTCGGGGCTGGCCGCCGACCGGGAGGCGATCGGCGCGGGCATGGACGACGTGTCCGAGGTCAGCACCCTGCTGGCCGGCCTGGCCGAGGAGACCGGCCCCGCGCTCACCCGCGACGTGGCCCGCCTGCGCCGCCTGGCCGGGTTCCTCGCGCAGCGGACGGGGCCGTTGAACGCCGCCCTCGAGGGCATCCCGACCCAGCTCGGCATCTACCTGCGCACCCTCGGCTACGGCAGCCACCTCAACGTCTACGTCTGCACGCTGGCGATCCGGGTGCTGGGCTCCCCCACCCTCGAGCTGCCGCCCGGCGGTGTCCACTCGCGGAGGTGCCGATGAGCCGGCGCGCCCTGTCCCACCCACGCACCGGTCGCCGGCGCGGTGCCGCGGTCGTGCTGGCGCTGCTGGCGCTCGCGGCCACGCTGCTGGTCGTGGCCGGCCTGCCGCGCGACACCGGCTACCGGGTCGAGCTGCGCCACGCCGCGGGACTGCGCGCCGGCGACGCCGTCCGGGTGGCCGGCCTCGAGGTGGGTCGCGTCACGGGCGTGCGGGCCGAGGGCGACACGGTCGTGGTCGACCTACGGGTCGAGGACGGCGTCGAGCTCACCGACGACACCGCCAGCTCGGTCAAGCTGCAGTCGCTGCTCGGGCAGCGCTACCTCGCGCTCGACCCCGGCGAGGGCGAGGCGCTGGCCGCCGGCGACACGGTCGACCGCCGGCACGCCGCCGACAGCTACACCCTGGAGCGGTTCTGGCTCGATGCGACGCCCCAGCTGGAGGAGCTCGACACCGCCGCGCTCTCGCGGGCGGTCGACACGCTCGGCACCGAGCTGGCCTCGGCCCCGGCCGAGGTGCGAGGCGCCCTCGACGGCATGGCGCAGGTCAGTGACCTGGTCGCCACCCGCGACGAGCAGCTGGGCGCCCTCCTGCGCTCGACGAGGTCGGTGACCGACACCGTGCTGGAGCAACGCGACGAGCTCGAGCAGCTGATGGACGACGCCGCACTGGTGATGACGATGGTCAGCGAGCGGCGCGAGTCGATCCGGCTGCTGCTGCGCGACGGCCGGCGGCTGGCGTCGACGCTGACCACGCTGGCCCGCGAGAACCAGCACCAGCTGCGCCCGGCCCTGCGCGACGCCCACCGGGTGCTGCGGGTGCTCACCCGGCAGCGCGACCAGCTGGACCGGCTGCTGGAGCTGTCCGGGCCGGCCATGCGCTTCTTCACCAACGCCACCGGCGACGGGCCCTGGCTGGGCGTGAACGCGCCGTACTTCGTGGTGCCCGACGACCTGCTCTGCCTCACCGAGCCGCTGGAGTGCCGATGACGACGGGAGCCCGCATCCGGGCCGCGGCCGTGGCCGCGGTGGTGCTGCTGCTGGTGGCGGGGACCGCCGTGTCCTGGTGGCGCGGCGGACCCGAGCCGGTGCGGGTCAGCGCCGACTTCGAGGACACCACCGGCCTCTACGTCGGCAACGATGTGGAGTACCTCGGCGTCCCGGTCGGCGAGGTCGTGCGCATCGAGCCGCGCGGCACCCACATGCGGGTGCATCTCGAGCTGGAGCCCGGCACCGAGGTCCCCCGCGACGCCGGTGCCGTGATCCTCCAGTCGGCCCTGGTGACCGACCGGTACGTCGAGCTGGGACCGGCCTACACCGGCGGTCCGACGCTGTCCTCCGGCGCCCACATCGCCGCGGACCACACCCGCAGCCCGGCGACGATCGACGAGGTCACCGCCTCGATCGACGAGCTGGTTCGGGCCCTGGACAGCGCCGGCCCCGGCGAGCGCGACATCGGCGACCTGCTGGCGGTCGGCGCGAGCACGCTGGACGGCAACGGCCGGCGGATCCGGGACGCCCTGGTCGGCGGAGAGCGGGCGCTGCGCACCCTCAACGCCCGCGGCGGCGACATCGAGGCCGTGGTGGGCAACCTGGCCGCGCTGACCCGGGCCCTGGCCGAGCGCGACACCACGATCCGCGGCTTCGCCGACGCGGTGGGACGCTCCACCCGGGCGGTGGCCCGGCAGCGCAGCAGCATCACCACGACCCTGCGGTCGCTGGCCGAGCTCGGCCGCATCGTCACCCGGTTCGTGCGGCGCAACCACGCGGTCGCCGGCGCCGACCTGCGGCAGGCCCTGAGGGTCGCCCGCACCGTCCGGACCCGGCAGGACCAGCTGGCCGAGGCGTTCGACACGATGCCGACGCTGGCCGAGAACCTCGCCCGCGCCTACGACTGGGAGCGGGACCGGCTGCGGGTGCAGTTCTCCACCTCCGCGGGGCCGTTCAGCCGGGTCTTCCGCGCCGAGATGTGCGACCGCCTCGGGCTGCCGCTGTGCGGCATGCTCTTCCACGACGACGGGACCGGGCTGCTCGACCCACTCCTCGACGGCCTGCACGACGTGCTGCCGGAGAACATCCCGTGACGGGCCCGGCGTACCCCCGGCTGCGCCCTCGCCTGCTGACCCCGCTGGCGGCGGCCCTGGCCGCGGTCGTGCTCGGCACCTCCGCGTGCTCCCCGGAGCTGCGCGACGTCCCCATGCCCGGCCTGGTCTCCGGGCCGACCCGCAGCGTCGACGCGGTCTTCGACAGCGCGCTGAACCTGCCGCTGGACGCGCCGGTGAAGCTGGACGGCAGCACGGTCGGCCAGGTGTCCGCGATCGAGGTGCGCGACTACCGCGCCCACGTGACGATGGACCTGCTCGAGTCGGTCCCCCTCCACGAGGGCGCCCGCGCCGACATCCGGCTCACCTCGCCGATGGGCAACGCGTTCGTCGAGCTGACCGACGGCACCGGGGCGGTGCTGCCGGCCGGCAGCGCGCTCCCGGTCGGCGCCACGGGGCAGGCGCCCGACGTGTCCGACCTGCTCAGCGCGCTGTCGGTCGTGGTCACCGGAGGCAGCTTCGCCGACGTCAAGACGATCGTCGAGGAGCTCAACACCGCGCTCACCGGACGCACCCGGCGGGTGCGCTCCCTGCTGGGTCGCCTGGACCGGACGCTGACCTCGTTCGCCGCCCAGACCGAGCGCTTCGACCGGACGCTCGCCGGGATCGACCGCCTCGGCCGCCGGCTCGCCGCGGACACCCCGTTCCTGACCGAGGCGGTCGCCGAGGTCCGTCCGACGGTGCGGGCGCTGACCCGACAGCAGGACGACGCGCTGGCCCTGCTCGCGGAGGTCCGCCGGTTCGGCGACGTCGGCACCGAGGTGCTCACCCGCACCCGCGGCGACCTGGTGCGGAGCCTGCGTGAGCTGGAGCCGGTGCTCGACAGCCTGCTGCGCACCCGGGGCCGGATGGTGCCGATCATGCGCGGCATCCTCGAGTTCGGCTCGCGCACCGACGCGGCCAGCCCGGGCGACTACTCCAACTTCGACCTGGTCTTCGACGTCGACCCGTCGGCCCTGGTCCCCCAGGCCGGAGGCAGCGCGGGCGGCGCGGGCGGCGCGGGCGGTGGCGGTGACGGCCGCGGTGGACCGGACGCCGGCGACGACGATCGAACGGGCGGCGACAGCTCCGACGACTACGGTCTCGCTGCGCTGCTCTCCCTGCTGGGAGGCCTCGGATGAACCACCGGACCCTGGCCCGCCGGGCCAAGCTGGCGCAGGCGCTGCTGCTCGCCATCCTCGCCGCCGGCACCGTCTACGTGGCCGACAGCGTCGTCGGTGGCCAGCTGTTCACCGACCCCTACCGGGTGACGGTCCACTTCGACGAGGCCGCCGGGCTGCACGAGCGCTCCACGGTCAACTACCGCGGGCAGCAGGTCGGCACGGTCAGCGACGTCCGGCTCACCGCCGACGGCGTGGTCGCCGAGCTGACGCTCGAGGAGGGTGTCGAGGTGCCCCGCGACAGCGAGGTCGGCGTCGCCAACCTGTCGGCGGTCGGGGAGCAGTACGTCGACATCCGGCCGCGCACCGCCGAGGGGCCGATGCTCGAGGACGGCGACGTGGTCACCGCCGAGGACACCACGACGCCGCCGCCGGTGCACGAGGTGGTCGCCCACACCCAGCGGCTGATGCGCAGGGTCGACCTCGCCGACGTCCGCACCATCGGGCGGGAGGTGGCCCGCGCCTTCGCGGACGGCTCGGTCGACCTGCGGGCCACCTCGGTCGAGCTCGAGCGGAGCGTCGCGCTGCTGCAGCGGCTCCAGCCGGACCTGCTGGCGCTGCTGGAGCACGGCGAGGTGCCGCTGCGCACCGGCGTGGAGAAGGAGCAGACGATCCGCCGGGCCAGCCGCGACCTGGCCGCCGTGGCCGCCGAGCTGCGGCGCGCGGACCGTCCGCTGCGCCGCCTGATCGACGACGGCGGCCGGCTGGTGCCGCTGCTCCAGCGGCTCTGGGCCACCCACGCCCCGACGCTGCGCTCGCTCCTGGAGACCGCCACACCCCTGGCCGAGATGTCGGCCGCCCACCTGCCGGGCCTGCGGGTGTGGCTGGACTGGATCCCCGAGCAGCTGGAGGCGATGGCTCGCAGCACCCGCGACGGCAGCGGCTGGGTGGTGCTGGTGCCCAAGCTGCTGGAGAACTGCACCTACTCGGGCCCCTCCGGGCAGCGCGACCCCTCCGCGCTGTCCCGGCGTCCGCCACCGGTCGAGAACCAGTGCACCGAGCAGCGGCCCGGGATCCAGGCACGCGGGTCGCAGAACGTGCCGCGTCCGTGACCCCCTCGGCGTACCACCGCGTGAGCCAGGTCTTGCAACCTTGACAGTTTCGCTGTCACAGTAGCGCTGTTGTCCGCATCACACCCCCGAGGAGCACCGATGAGCCAGACCACCCCCTTCTTCGAGACCGAGCACGAGGACTTCCGTCGCACCGTGCGGGCCTTCGTGGAGAAGGAGGTCGTGCCGTTCCACGCCCAGTGGGAGGCCGACGGCCAGGTCTCCCGCGAGGTCTGGCGCAAGGCCGGCGAGGCGGGGCTGCTCTGCTTCGACGTCGCCGAGGAGTACGGCGGCGCCGGGGTCGCCGACTTCCGCTACAACATGATCGTCAGCGAAGAGCTCGGCAAGGCCGGTGCGCACGGCCCCGGCTTCCCGGTGCACACCGACATCATCGTCCCCTACATCAGCACGCTCGGCACCGAGGAGCAGAAGCAGCGCTGGCTGCCGAAGCTGGTCAGCGGCGAGCTGATCTCGGCGATCGCGATGACCGAGCCGGGCGCCGGCAGCGACCTGCAGGGCATCCGCACCACCGCGGTCGACAAGGGCGACCACTACGTGCTGAACGGGTCGAAGACCTTCATCAGCAACGGCATCCTGGCCGACCTGGTCATCGTGGTCGCGCGCACCGACGCCGACGCCGGCCACCAGGGCATCAGCCTGCTGGTCGTCGAGCGCGGCATGCCCGGCTTCGAGCGCGGCCGCAACCTCGACAAGATGGGCATGAAGGCCCAGGACACCGCCGAGCTGTTCTTCGACAACGTCGAGGTGCCGAAGGCGAACCTGCTCGGCGAGGAGGGCTCGGGCTTCATCTCGCTGATGGTCAACCTGCCGCAGGAGCGGCTCTCGATCGCCGCGATCGCGGTGGCCGCCTGCGAGCACATCCTCACGCTGTGCCTGGACTACGCCAAGGAGCGGCAGGCCTTCGGCAAGCCGATCGGCAAGTTCCAGCACAACCGGTTCATGCTGGCCGAGATGGCCACCGAGGTGCACATCGCCCGGGTCTTCGTCAACGACTGCGTCGCCAAGCACAACCGCGGCGAGGTCGACACCTCGCTGGCCTCGATGGCCAAGTGGTGGACCACCGAGCTGCAGAAGAAGATCGTCGACCAGGCCGTCCAGCTGCACGGCGGCTACGGCTACATGATGGAGTACCCCGTCGCCCGGGCCTACGTCGACAGCCGGATCCAGACCATCTACGGCGGGACCACCGAGATCCAGAAGGAGATCATCGGCCGGAGCCTGGGGCTCTGATGGACTTCGACCTGCCGGAGTCGGCCGTCGCCGTCCGCGACGGGGTGGCCGCGGTCGCCGCGAAGTACGACCACGCCTACTGGTCGGCCTGCGAGGACGAGCACCGCTTCCCGAGCGAGGCCTGGCGCGACCTCGCCGACGGCGGCTGGATCGGGCTGTGCGTCCCCGAGGAGCACGGCGGCGGCGGCCAGGGGATGCTCGAGCTCGCCGTGGCCTGCGAGACCCTCGCCGCCTCCGGCGGCACCGCCGCGATCTTCCTCTACATCCTCACCCCCGGCTTCGGCGCGATGACCCTGGCCCGGCACGGCACCGAGGAGCAGCAGCGCCGGATCCTGCCGGGCATCGCGGAGGGACGCACGCAGTTCTGCATGGCGCTCACCGAGCCGGACGCCGGCAGCAACGCCGTCGAGATCCGCACCAGTGCCCGGCTCGACGGCGACGAGCTCGTGGTGCGCGGGCAGAAGATCTGGATCTCCGGGGTCGAGAACGCCGAGTGGATGCTGGTCGTCGCCCGCACCACCCCCGCGGCCGAGGCCCGCGAGAAGCTGGGGTCGCGCACCGCCGGGTTCACTCTGCTCCTGGTCGACGTGAAGGCCGCCCTCGCCGACGGCACCTTGAGCTACACGCCGATCCCGAAGCTGGGCGGCAACGTGGTCACCTCCAGCCAGGTGTTCCTCGACGACGTGCGGGTCCCGCTCTCCCACGTCGTCGGGCCGGTCGATGGCGGCTTCCCGGTGCTCTGGGACGTGCTCAACCCCGAGCGCATCCTGGCCGCGGCCGGCGGGGTCGGCGGCGCCGAGGCCGCTCTCCGGCTGGCCGCCGACTACGCCTCCACCCGCGAGGTCTTCGGCCGGCCCATCGGCGCCAACCAGGCGATCCAGTTCCCGCTGGCCCAGCTGAAGGCCAAGACCGAGCTGGCCCGGCTGATGACCTACCAGGCCGCCTGGCTCTTCGACCAGGGCCGCCCCTGCGGCAACGAGACCAACATCGCCAAGCTCACCGCCGCCCAGGTCGCGTGGGAGTCCGCCAACCAGGCGTTCCAGACCTTCGGCGGCATGGCCTACAGCAAGGAGTACCCCGTCGAGCGGCTGTTCCGAGACAGCCGGATCGGCAAGAACATCCCCGTCGCCGAGGAGCTGATCCTGGCCCACATCGGCACCCAGATGCTCAACCTGCCGAGGAGCTACTGATGTCCGCACAGACGACCGACCAGACCCCCAACCCGCCCGAGGGCGACGTGCTCGCCGACCGGGCCCGGATCGAGCAGGCCATCGCCGGGCTCACCCTCCCGGCCGCGCTCGCGCGCACCGTCGAGGCGAACGGCGACGCCCCGGCGTACTCCGACAAGGTCGGCGTCGCCGCACCCGAGGGCGGCGGCTACGCCCCCGGCTGGCGCACGGTGAGCTGGCGCGAGCTGCACCGCCAGGCGCTCGAGGCCGCCGCCGCGTTCGCCGCCTACGGCGTGCAGCCGGGCGACACCGTCGCGGTGATGGCCAGCAACCGCATCGAGCACGTCGTCGCCGACCTGGCCGGGGTGCACGCCGGCGCGGTGCCGATGTCGGTCTACAGCACCCTGGCCCCCGAGCAGGTGACCTTCGTCGCCGGCCACTCCCAGCCCAGCGTGGTCGTCCTGGAGGGCGCCGACCAGCTGGCCCGCTGGGCGCCGGCACTCGACGCGTCCGGCAGCGTGCGCAAGGTCGTCGTCATGGACTCCTCCGCGCTGCCCGACGGCGAGCGCTACGTCAGCTGGGAGGCGATGCTCGCCGAGGGCGCCGCCCACCGCGCCGAGCACGCCGCCGAGCTCGACGCCCGGGTGGCGGCCATCGAGCCCGACCAGCCGGTCACGATCCTCTACACCTCCGGCACCACCGGGAACCCCAAGGGCGTGGTGCTGACCCACCACAACGTGCTCTTCGAGGCGGAGTGCTCGCTGCAGACCGCCGGCCGCAGCGACGAGCTGGTGTTCATCTCCTACCTGCCGTTCGCGCACATCGCCGAGCGCATCCTCGGCATGTACATCCCGCAGGTCAACGGCGGCCACATCCACCTGATCGCCGACCCCTCGCTGCTGCTGGGAGCGCTCGGCGAGGTCCGGCCCACCCGCTTCTTCGGCGTGCCGCGGGTGTGGGAGAAGATCAAGACCGGCGTCTCCGCCAAGCTGGCCGCCGAGCCCGACGAGGCCAAGCGCGCGATGGTCGACCAGGCGATGGCCGTCGGCCTGGAGTACGTCGAGTCCCTGCAGCTGGGCCACTCCCCCACCCCCGAGCTGGAGCAGCGCTTCGCCGAGGCCGACGCCGGCCTGCTCGGCTTCCTCCGGGCGCTGCTCGGCCTGGACCGCTGCGAGTGGGCGGCCTCCGCCGCCGCGCCGATGCCGATCGAGGTGGCCAGGTTCTTCGCCGGGCTCGGGATGCGCATCTACGACGTCTACGGCATGACCGAGACCACCGCGGCCGTCGCCGCGTGCGGGCCCGACGCGTTCCGGCTCGGCACCGTCGGGCGGGCGCTGCCGGGCATCGAGCTGCGGATCGCCGAGGACGGCGAGATCCTGGCCCGCGGGCCGGTGAGCACCCCCGGCTACTACCGCCAGGAGGAGGCCACCCGGGCGCTGGTCGACGCCGACGGCTGGGTGCACACCGGCGACCTCGGCGAGCTCGACGACGACGGGTTCCTCAAGGTGGTCGACCGCAAGAAGGAGATGATCATCACCTCCTCGGGCAAGAACATCGCGCCCTCGAACATCGAGAACCTGCTCAAGGAGTCCCCGCTGGTCGGGCACGCCCTGGTCTTCGGCGAGGCGCGCCCCTACGTCGTCGCGGTGCTCACCCTCGACCCCGAGGTGGCGCCGCTGGTCGCCCAGCAGGCCGGCGTCGAGTTCCGCGACCTCGCCGACCTGGCGCAGCAGCCGGCGATCCGCGCGATGGTCCAGCAGGCCGTCGACGCCGCCAACGCCCGCCTCTCCCGCCCCGAGCAGGTCAAGGCCTGGGAGCTGCTGCCGGTCGAGTGGACCGCCGAGTCCGAGGAGCTCACGCCCACCCTGAAGCTCAAGCGCCGGGTGGTGCACCAGAAGTACGCCGACGTCCTCGACCGGCTCTACGGCTGAGCAGGGAGGGCAGCGATGTCCACCGTCGCGTCTCGGGTGCCCACCCCCCGCTCCACCGGCGACCGGCCGGACGCCGGAGAGCTGCCGGCCCGGCCACTGGGGCCCGGCTCCGTCGTCTGGTACGCCGCGGGCGACCAGCGGGTCCTGCTCTTCGCGGTCCGCGCCCTGCTGCTCCAGGTCGCCCATCCGATGGTCGGCGCCGGCGTGTTCGAGCACTCCGTCTACAAGACCGACCCCTACGGCCGGCTGTGGCGCACCACCGAGTCGGTCAACAACCAGGTCTACGGCGGGGTCCGCGCGGCCGAGGAGGGCCGGCGACTGATCCGGATGCACACCCAGATCAAGGGCGTCGACGCCGACGGCCGGCGCTACCACGCGCTCGACCCCACGGCGTACCTCTGGGTGCACGCGACCATGCTCGACACCTGGCGGCTGATGCTGCGCGAGGTCGGCCCCGGGCTCACCGACGAGCAGGACCAGCAGCTGTTCGAGGAGTGGCACCGGATGGCGCTGCTGATCGGCGTGCGGCCCTCGGTGCTGCCCTCGACGCGGGCCGAGTTCGAGGCGATGTGGGAGCAGATGCTGCCGCGGCTGGAGAACAACCCCGTGGTCCAGGACCTGCTGCACGTGGTGCCCCGCCGACCCCCGTTCACGCCGATCCCGCAGCGCCTCTTCGACGCTGTCGGCCGGCCGCTGCTGCGCCGGCAGCGCGAGCTGGTCGCCTGCACGCTCGATCCCGGTCTGCGGGCGCGGATCGGCCTGCCCGCCCCGACCCCGGCGATGCGGCGCCGGGTGCGCCGGACCCTGCGCGTGGCGCGTCTGGGCAACCGGCTGCCGGACTGGCTGCGCCAGGCGCCGCTGGCCCGGCTGGCCGTCCGCCGCACGCTGCGCGACCCACGGACCAGGCCCGAGCCGGTCGCCTACCCGTAGCCCCGGCGGTCGAGGAGGTTGCCCAGCGACCGACTCGAGGCCGCGGGGTCGAGACCATCCGCCCACCACCGCACCCTTGGAGAACGATGACCGCCACCGCCGTCCCCGACCAGGCCCTCGACGCCGGACGCCGCCCCACCTGGCTCACCGCCGAGGTGCTCGACGACCTGCTGCGCTGGGTCAGCCGCGACCCCGGCGGTGCGGCGCCGCCGCTGGCGCCGCTGGCGCCCTACGACGGGCGGCCGACCGCCGGGCCCGGCGGCGTCCCGGCCAGCACTCCCGACGACGTCGCGGGGGCGGTCGCCAGCGCCCGCCGGGCCCAGCGGGCCTGGGCGGTGGTCCCCTACTCCTCGCGCGCCGAGGTGGCGCTGCGCTTCCACGACCTGCTGGTCGAGCGGCAGGACGAGGTGCTCGACCTGATCCAGTGGGAGATGGGCAAGGCCCGGTTCAGCGCCTGGCAGGAGATCCTGCAGGTCGCCAACATCGCGCGGCACTACGCGCGCCGCGGCGCGGCGTACCTCGCCGATCGGCGGGTGCGAGGGGCGATGCCCGGGCTGACCCGGGTGCGTGAGGTGCGGGTCCCCAAGGGCGTGGTGGGCGTGGTCTCGCCGTGGAACTATCCGCTCTACCTCGCCGTCGGCGACGTGCTGCCGGCGCTGCTGGCCGGCAACGGGGTGGTCAGCAAGGCCGACTCGCAGACGCCGCTCACCCTGCTCTGGGCGCGCCGGCTGATGGCGGAGGCGGGCCTGCCGACCGACCTCTGGCACGTGGTGACCGGCCCGGGCTCCACCGTCGGCAACGCCCTGGTCGACGCGGTCGACTACGTCTGCTTCACCGGGTCGACGCGCACCGGCAGGGGCATCGGCAGCCGCGCCGGCCAGCGGCTGATCGGGGCGTCGCTGGAGCTGGGCGGCAAGAACCCGCTCATCGTGCGCGCCGACGCCGACGTGGCGAAGGCCGCGGCGGGCTGCGTGGCGGCCGCCTTCGGCAACACCGGCCAGATGTGCATCCACATCGAGCGGGTGCTGGTGCACACCGACGTGTACGACGAGTTCCGCGATGCCCTGGTGGCGGCCACGCGGGCGCTGCGCCTGGGCCAGACCTTCGACTACTCCGTCGATGTCGGCACGCTCGCGACCGAGGCCCAGCTCGCCGCGGTGGCCGCGCACGTGGACGACGCCCGCGCGAAGGGCGCCACGGTGCTGGTCGGCGGGCGGGCCCGGCCCGACCTGGGCCCGTTCGTCTACGAGCCGACAGTGCTCGAGGGGGTCACCGCCGACATGAAGGTGTGCGCCGAGGAGACGTTCGGCCCGGTGGTCTCGCTCTACCGGGTGGCCGGCGACGCGGAGGCGGTGGAGCGGGCCAACGCCGGCAGCTACGGCCTCTCGGCGAGCATCTGGAGCCGGGACACCGTGACCGCCGAGCAGCTGGCCGGCTCGATCCGCGCCGGAGCGGTCAACGTCAACGACGGCGCGGCGGCCGCGGCCGGCTCGATCGAGGCAGGCATGGGCGGCATGGGCGACAGCGGCCTGGGCCGCCGGCACGGCCGGGAGGGGATCGTGAAGTACACCGAGTCGCAGACGGTGGCCACCCAGCGCCTGGTGCCGCTCGGCCCGCCGCCGAACCTGCCGGTCGAGCGGTTCGTGGCGCTGGGCAACCGGCAGCTCGCGCTGCTGCGGCGGCTGCGGGTGCGGTGAACCCTCGGCGGCCCGCGGCTAGACGGTATGGAGTGACCGCACGGCGCTGGTGTCGTGGAGCTCGAGGCCATTCCTCG
>NZ_QZVR01000033.1 GCF_003660455.1 Nocardioides ferulae
CTACGTGCTGACGCCCCGCCGCTGCTCCCTCAAACCCCACCACTCCCAGGGACTCTTACGACCGCCACGCCACCCCGCGCTACACCCTCAACTGTGAAGAGCCACTTAAGGACACAAGCTCGAACTCGCGTCGGGCTCGTGTCCCCGAAGGCTCCGGTTATCAAACCGGGGCCTTCGCCGTTTCCGATGCAACAACCGCTACTCGCGAGCCTTCCGGTCGGCGACCCAACTGCGGAAACGATCGATCTCGGTCTGATAAGCCAGTCGCGGGTAGTCGCTCCACTTCGGGTTGCCGGGCCAGAGGAGCTCGACCTCGACCTCGTTGTCGCGGACGGTGATCGAGTAGAGCTCCCTGGTGTCACGGCGCGAGCCGACGACCATCCCGCTCAGGACGTGGTCACAGTTGAATCCATCAATACCCTCGGCAGTAGCTCCAGGAATGAGGAAGGTGGCCATCAGGAACTTGAGCCACGGCGCCATGTAGTTCGCCTTGTCACCGCCGTCGTAGCTCAGACAGCACCCCTGAGGGCAGGCGGTCCAGTTGGACCAGCCCCGAGGTGCGCTGCTCGTGAGCTGGCGTAGGACCTCGTCATCCTCGTCCGCCACACGGAGCGCCCCGCCCGACTCCTGCAGGAACAGCGAGCCCGAGATCCGGTTGATGAAGGACCGTTCACGAGGTCCAAGTGGAGGCTCGATCTGCAGGTAGCCGATGAAGTCTGTCTGATAGCCCATAGGAGCACAGCCTCCGCATCCTCGCGCGCTCGATCAACGCCCAGCAGCTCGGCTGTGGATAAGCCGGGAGTATTAGCGAGGTGGGATACAACTGGTCGCGACCAAGAAGGGGCGATGTCCAACACCGATCCAGGGATGGGACCATTGCCGGTCGCGCCGGGCTGCGACTGCCACGTCTGCCGACCGGATGGGTCGTACAACGAGCAGGACCGTAGTGTCATCGACGCCGTGCTCAAGCACGGCTGGCAAGTGATCATGGTGGCCTAAGGCGCCGGCTGCGACGACCCCGAACTCCAAGACCATTCGGAGGCTGATCACGACGACCCACCAGCCTTCGCCTACACGATCGGGCTTGGCCATCGTGCAGGCCACCCCGGACCTTCTGATGTCCGGCTTGGACCACCTCCTCATGCATCGGTGCCTCGACGGCATCGCTGAACGAATCGTGAATGGGTTGCGGCTGGCCCCAGAAGGCGCGATCGAAGACGTCCTGGCAGGAGTGCCGGTGGCCGTTGAACGAGTAAACCGACCTCGCTCTCGCGGAGACGGCCACCTGGCCGGATTGGTTCCATCGCCTCAAGCCCGAAGCCGTCGCAATCGTGTGGCCCGACCGGAAGAGCGTGTTCGGGTGGCTCCCCCGCGCTCCGGCGCATCGCCGGCCTGGCCCTGGACGAGGAGGCATGGCGGAACAACCCGACAGCCCATGTAAGCGGGCGAAGCTGGACGCGCCATGACGGCGTTCGAGCGGCCGGGATCTTGGGGCTGGAGTCGGTCCGACGTGTCAACTATAGTCGACATATGATCGAGATCCTCACCTCGGAGGAGTTCGACAAGTGGCTCAGGAAACTGAAGGACCGAGCCGGCCGGCTGCGCATCCTGGAACGCATCGACCGACTGGCCAACGGCAACCCGGGCGACGTCAAGCGAGTCGGCCAGGGCATCTCGGAGCTTCGACTGACCTACGGCCCCGGATACCGGGTCTACTACCTACAAGACGGCGACACCCTGATTCTGTTGCTGGTCGGCGGCGACAAGTCGACGCAGCAGAACGACATCAGCAAAGCCCACGAGCTCGCTGACGAGTGGCACGCGAACAAGAAGGCGAAGGGACGGGGCGATGAGCACCACTGAGAAGTACAAGCGGTTCGATCCCGCCGACTACCTGGACAACCTGGAAGACGTCGCGGGTTACCTCGCGATCGCGCTCGAGGAGTCCACCGAGGATCCCACTGCGGTTCCCCGTGCCCTTGGCGTCATCGCCCGCTCGCAGAACATGAGTGAGCTGGCACGCCGCGTCGGCATGAGCCGCGATGGGCTCTACAAGGCGCTCTCCGCCGAAGGCAACCCGACGTGGTCGACGATCCTCAAGGTGACCAACGCGCTCGGCTTGCGCTTCGAACTCCACACGGCAGCTTCATGAATCGGCCATGTGCCCCCGGTTTCCCGGGTTATCACCCTCGACCGTTTGGCGACCGCCCCTGACACTCTGGGAGTTGCGGTTGCGTGGCCTCACTGTGACCCAAGGACTCCGAAATCCCGAGTTCGTGCAGGTCAGCGCGCTGCGCGTTCAGACCTACGACATCTAGTCACGAGTGGGTGACGCCCACCGGCTGAGCGCCTGAAGACGGCCCCCGACCTGCGAAGACATCTTCCGGCGTCGGGGGCCGTTGTCGTTCGTCGCCCGCTCGAGCCGCCCGCGGCGTAGCGACCCGTCCGGTCACCAGCCGACGGCCTCATGGTGTGCAAGCCGGGACACGGGCATCGACCCAGCGGCTTCGTATTTGGACGGACATAAGGACGCGCGCAGCATCTTCGCGCGCTGCACTGCGGAGATCTGCCCGCCCTTATGTCCGTCGCGGTACGAGCTGGTGCCCGACTGGATCCTCCCACCGGCCCTACTGCAGCCACGCAGACCTTCGGCGGGACGCCCTCGGCAGCCGCACCGGTCAGGATCTCTCCCTCATCGACCGGCCGCGAGGCGGCCGAGCCACTTGCGCATCAGCCCCGCCTCCTCCGCGCCCAGTACATCGGCAAGCCCGTCCTGCTGTGCGAGCAGCGCGCGCACGGCGGCCTCGCGCTCTCCGGGGCCGTCCGGCGTGCCGAAGAGCCGCCCCATCAGCGCCTCGCGCATCAGCGCGGAGACCGGTCCGGTGGCATCGCCACCCTCGCGCAGCAGTTGCAGCACACAGCCGGTGGACGCCGCGAGCGTGACCGAGACGCCCTCGTCGACCGGCACCCGCAGCAGTCCGGCCAGCTCGAGCTCGTCGAGCTCACGACGCAGCTCGGCGGCGGCATGCCGGGTGACGGCGCCGGCGGCACTGTCGGCGGCATGGATGCCCGCGAAGAGGGTGGGGTAGAGCAGTGGATGGTCGAGGCCGAACCGAACGTGCATCTCCCACCCGGCAGCGAAGTCTCCCAGCAGGTCGCCGGAGCCGAGCGCGGCGCGCTTGCGTGCGGCGTACTCGTCGAACGCCTCCTGCAGCACGGTCGCCAGCAGGCCGTCCTTGTCGCCGAAGTGGTGGTAGAGCGAGGGCGCCGTCACCTCGGCCCGGGCGCAGAGCTCCCGAGTCGTCGGCTCCTGCATAGGTCGCTCGACCAGGAGGGCGGCTGCCGCGTCGAGAAGCCGGCGGCGGGGGGTGGCATCGACCGTCACGCTAGCGATGCTACAGCGACTTGGTCCACTTGCCTAGCATTGCTAATGCACGATCCACCTTCGAACGGAGACCCCATGCAGAACGCGACCGCGACCCGTGGCACCGCCCCCGCAGCGGGCCTCGACGAGGCCCAGATCCAGACGACCCTCGCGACGATGGCCGAGAGCTTCGTCAGCTGGCCCCGCTCGCCGATCTACCACCGGCCGGACGAGGCCGGCCTGGCCTACGAGGAGGTCACCTTCCCCTCCGCCGACGGCGTCCCCCTCGAGGGCTGGTACCTCCCGGCCGAGGGCTCGGACAAGCTGGTGATCGCCAACCACCCGCGCTGGTTCAACCGCTCCGGCCTGGCCTCCCACCTGGAGCCGTGGAGCCGGTTCGGCGCGGCCACCGGCAACGACATCGAGGTCAACTTCATCCCCGACTACAAGCTGCTGCACGATGCCGGCTACCACGTGCTCGCCTACGACCTGCGCAACTTCGGGCAGAGCGGGGTCGGCAACGGCGGCGTGTTCACGGTGGGCCGGTTCGAGGCGCGTGACGTGCTCGGCTCGCTCGCCTATGTGCGCACCCGGCCGGACACCCGGGACCTGACCGTGGGCCTGTTCAGCCGCTGCGTCGGCGCCAACGCCTCGATGTTCGCGATGATGCAGGATCCCGCCGCCTTCGACGGTGTGCGCTGCATGGTCGCCCCCCAGCCCCTGTCCGCCGGCGTCGCCCTCGCCCGCGCGATGGACCGGCTCGGCATCCCCGCCGAGCGGATCGGTGACCTCGACGAGCAGGTCTTCCGGCGCACCAGCTTCCATCTCGACGAGCTCTCACCGGCGCCCTGGGCCCGGCACGTCACCGTGCCGACGCTGCTCTACCAGGTGCGCGACGACGTCTACACCACGCCGAGCGACGTCCAGGCGATCTACGACAACATCCCGCTCGAGGACAAGTCGCTGTTCTGGATCGGGGGCACCACCCGGCGCTGGGACGGCTACACCTACTTCCAGCGGGAGCCCGACCGGATCCTGGAGTGGTTCGACAGCCACATGGCATGATCCGGCCCGACGCCGAGCCGGGCGGGCTGTCGGACGTCCCAGACCACGACCGTGATCAGCGGGTGACCTCGCAGGCGGTGCCGTCCTTGTCGGCGTCGCTCTCGTCGTTGACCGCGTAGACCGCCGGCTTCACGGCCGGCCGGTAGTGCCCGGTCCGCACCTGCTTGTTCGCGGCGGCCTTCGACTTGGCGACGCCGTACTTGTAGTCCTGGTGCAGGGCGTCGCAGTTGGCGTAGTCCGTGACGGCCTGCGCCGGGCCGGCGACCGCCAGCATGCTCACGGTCGTCGTGGCGGCGAGCAGGGCCGCTCGCACGGCGCGCGCTGATGACATGGTTCCCCCCTGGGATAGTCCGCTCTCTCCACACGGACGCTAGGGAGCGAACCGCCCCTCCCGCGGTGGATCGCTCCATGACGGGACCTTGGTCCCCCCTCACGGCAGCCGGCCAACCAGCGGCGGCACATGATGGAGCGTGGTCGGGAACTGGCGGACGCGAGTCGAGCACGAGGCGCGCCGGCTCCGCGGCGAGTGGCGAGCGGCGCTGGCCTGGTCGCTGCGGATCACCGTCGCGGCGACCGCCAGCTACGTCGTCGCACTGGTCATCTTCCCCGGCACCCAGCCGCTGCTCGCCCCGCTGACCGCGATGCTCGTCGTGCAGGTGACCCCGGTGTCGCTGCTGGCCAGCGGCCTGGACCGGGTCGTCGCGGTCGTGCTCGGGGTCGCGCTGGCGGCCGGGTTCGCGGCCGTCGTCCCGCTGACCTGGTGGAGCCTGGCGCTCCTCATCTTCATCTCGATCACCGTCGGGCAGCTGTTCCGGCTGCGCGCCAACCTCATCGAGGTCGCGATCAGCGGCATGCTCGTCCTCGGCGTCGGCTCGCTCGCAGCAGGCTCGGCGGCCTGGCAGCGGATCGCCGAGACCCTCGTCGGCGCGGCCGTCGGCGTCGCCGCCAACCTGCTCATCCCACCGCGCATCCCCACGGTCGGTGCCGGGCGGGCGATCGAGGGCCTCTCCGACGCCCTCGGTGAGCTGCTGGACCGCTCCGCGCGGACGCTCGACCGGCTCGAGGCCGATCCGGACGCCCACGACACGCTCCCCTCCGCCGCCGAGGCGTGGCTCGACGAGGCCCGACGGATCACCCACCACGAGGTCCCGCGGGTCGGCGCCCTGCTCCTCCAGGCGGAGCAGGGACGCCGGCTCAACGTGCGCGCGGTCGCCCTGCCCGACGTCGGTCCCGGGCTGCGCCACGGGCTCGAGTCGCTCGAGCACACCGCCGTCGCGCTGCGCTCGCTCTACCGCGCCCTCGCCGACGCCACCTCGCGCGGCCAGTGGCGCGAGCCGGGCGGCGACCGCCTGCTCCGGGCGCTGGGCGAGGTGCTCGGCGAGCTCTCCGCGGCCGTCGACGCCTTCGGCGAGCTGGTCCGGCTCGAGGCAGCGCCTGTGCGGGAGTCCGCGCCGGCCGACTTCCGCGCCCTTCGCGAAGCGGTCGGCCGGATGCCCCGGGCCCGAGCCCGGCTCGAGGAGCTGGAGCCACTCGACGACCCGGAGCTGCGCGAGCTGCACGCCGCCGCCCAGCTGACGGTGCGACGCGTGCAACGCGAGCTCGACCTCGCCCACCGCGTACGCCGTCAGCTGCAGCTCGCCCCTGCCCGGCGGCCCCGACCGGCGCCGCTCCGCCCTCCGCGGCGCCATCCCCACACCGATGCCCACGACCCCTCCCCCGACGCCGAGACCCAGGCCCTCGACCTCGGCGACGACCCGCCCCCCAGCCACTCCTGAGCGGCCCTCGCGGATCGGGCTTGACCTTGACCCTGCGTCAGGCCTGCAAGGTCGGCCCATGACCACGACAGCCATCCGGATCGCCGGGCTCACCAAGTCCTTCGGCGACCATTCCGTGCTCCGCGGCGTCGACCTCGACGTGTCCCGCGGCTCCATCCACGCCCTCCTCGGCTCCAACGGCGCCGGGAAGACCACCTGCGTGCGGATCCTCTCCACGCTCCTCGCCGGGGACGGCGGGACCGCGACGATCGTCGGTCACGACGTCGCCACCCAGCCCGCGAAGGTGCGCGAGTCGATCAGCCTGACCGGCCAGTTCGCCGCGGTCGACGAGGTCCTCACCGGCCGCGAGAACCTGGTGCTCATCGCCCGGCTCCGCCTGCTCCCCGACCCGGGCGCCGTCGCCGACGGCCTGCTCGCGCGCTTCTCGCTCACCGACGCAGGCGGACGGCGCGTCGCGACGTACTCCGGCGGCATGCGCCGCCGCCTCGACATCGCGATGAGCCTGGTCGGCCACCCGCCGGTCGTCTTCCTCGACGAGCCGACCACCGGTCTCGACCCGCAGGCTCGCCTCGAGGTGTGGCAGGCCGTCCGGGAGCTCGCCCGCGGCGGCACGACCGTGCTGCTCACAACGCAGTACCTCGAGGAGGCCGAGCAGCTCGCCGACCGGATCGCCATCCTCCACGACGGTGTGATCATCGCCGAGGGCACGCTCGCCGACCTCAAGGCGATGCTCCCCCCGGCGCAGGTCGAGTACGTCGAGAAGCAGCCCACCCTCGAGCAGATCTTCCTCAGCATCACCGGCGCGAAGGAGTCCTGATGTCCCGGTTCGTCCACCACACCACCGCCCTGACCGGCCGGTCCCTGCGGCACATCCTGCGCAGCCCTGACACGATCATCACCACGGCGCTCACACCGATCGCCATGATGCTGCTCTTCGTCTACGTCTTCGGCGCTGCGATCGACACCGGTGAGAGCGGCAACTACGTCAACTACCTGTTGCCCGGAATCTTGTTGATGACCGTCGCCTCCGGCATCGCCTACACCGCCTACCGACTCTTCATGGACGTCTCCGGCGGCATCTTCGAGCGCCTGATGTCGATGCCGATCGCCCGCTCCGCGGTGCTGTGGGGCCACGTTCTCACCTCGGTGGTCGCGAACCTGATAGCGCTCGCGCTGGTGGTCCTGGTCGCGGTCGCGATGGGCTTCCGCTCGGGCGCGGGCGTCCTCGCCTGGCTCGGCGTGGTCGGAATCCTGACGCTCTTCACCCTGGCCCTGACCTGGCTGGCGGTCATCCCCGGCCTCGCCGCGAAGTCGGCCGACGCCGTCAGCGGGTTATCGTTCCCGCTGATCTTCCTGCCGTTCATCAGCTCCGCGTTCATGCCAACCGACGGCATGCCCGGACCTGTCGAGTGGTTCGCCGAGCACCAGCCGGTCACCCCGATCGTGAACTCGATCCGGAGTCTCTACGCCGAACAGCCGGCGGGTGAGGACCTCTGGTTGGCGCTCGCCTGGTGCGTCGGCCTGCTCATCCTCGCCTACGCGATGGCGATGCGCGTCTACCACCGCAAGATCGCCTGAGGCAGGCTGGCGCCCTTGCTGACGATCAGCCAGCTCGCGGCCTACGCCGGAGTGACGGTCCGCGCCGTCCGGCACTACCACGCGAAGGGGCTGCTGCCGGAGCCGGAGCGCGACCACTCCGGCTACCGGCGCTACGACGCCGCCGCCGTCGTGGACCTGATCCGCATCCGGACGCTCGCCGACGCCGGCGTCCCGCTCTCCCGGGTGCAGGAGCTGCTGACCGCGGACGAGACCGAGTTCGGCGCAGCGGTCGAGCAGATCGACCGCAGGCTCCGCGCCGAGATCCGCGAACGGCAGCGCCATCGGGAGCGGATCGCCCAGCTCGCCGCCGGCGACAGCCTGGCACTGCCGGCGGAGGCGGTGGCCTACCTGGAGCGGCTGCGCGCCCTCGGCGTCCCCGAGCTGGTGGTGGAGGCGGAGCGGGACGCCTGGATCCTGGTGGCCGCGCAGCTGCCGGAGCAGATGCCGTTCTACATGGAGATGAAGATCAAGGACCTCGAGGACCCGCGCGTGGTCGAGCTCTACAGCGACATGGCGGAGCTGATCGGATGGGAGCCCGACGACCGCCGTGTGGTGGGCATCGTCGACCGCCTGGTCGTCCAGCTCGCCGACGTCCCGACGGCGGCCTGGGAGGAGGACGACCACCTCGACGACGACCTCGCCGCGCTGCTCGACCAGGTCTTCCTCGAGTCGGTGCCCGCGGCCCGCCGGATCCTCGAGATGCTGGAGGAGCGCGGCTGGACCGGATGGACCAAGCTCAGGCCGATCGAGCCCGTGAGCTGACCGGCTGCTACGCCTTCGGCTTCTTCGGAGGCTTCGCCCGCGCCCGCTCCACCGCCGGCACCACCCAGGCGTCCAGGGCGGCCGGGTCCGGGAGGTCCTCGGCCGCGACCAGGACCACACCACCCATGGTGCGCTCCCCCATCGTCGCCGGCCGGGCGCCGCTCTCAAGGGCTGCGGCCACGCCGTCCTTCCCGACGTGGACCATCAGGTCCTCATCGGCGGCTCCGACGGCCATGTGGGTGTTCACGGTCCAGCAGAGGCCACCGAACATCTTGATCTCTCGACAGCCGTCTGGTCCGGCCGCCGCGCCCACGGCTGCACGGACCCGCTCGGCCAGCACCTCGTCGTACGCCATCGTTGTCCCCCCACAATCGACTGGGGCGCGACCCGGCCGCGCCGAGACCAGGCTAGCCGCGGCGCAGCCCCGGGTCGACGATCGTCATGCCCGCCACGACCGCCCGGTCGAACTCCGGCAGCAGGGCGGCCGCGTCCTCCAGCCCGACCGTTCGCTCCACGAGTCGCTGGGGCTCCAGCACGCCCCGGTCGACCAGCTTTAGAAGCGCCGGGTAGTCGGCTGCGGCCATGCCGTGACTGCCCAGCAGGTCGAGCTCCCATGCCACCACCCGGTCCATCGGCACCCGGGGGTGCCCGTCCACCGGCGGGAGCAGGCCGACCTGGACGTGCCGGCCGCGTCGGCGCAGGCTGAGGACGGCGTCGGCGCTGGTCTGCTCGCTGCCGACCGCGTCGACCGCGACGTGGCTGCCGCCGCCGGTCAGCTCCGCGACCTCGGCCGGTACGTCGAGCCGACGGGCCTCCGGGACGTGCACCGTGTGCTCCGCGCCGAGCGCGGCCGCGGCCGCCAGCGCCTCGGCGTGCCGGTCGACCGCGATCACCCGGGCGCCCAGGGCCCGGGCGATCATCACGGCGCTGAGCCCGACGCCGCCGGCACCGACCACCGTCACCCACTCGCCCTCGGCGACCCTGGCACGGGCGACCAGGGCACGGTAGGCGGTGGCAAAGCGGCAGCCGAGGCTGGCCGCGGTCGCGAAGTCGACGCTGTCGGGCACCGCGACCAGGTTGGTGTCCGCGGCGTGCAGCGCGACGTACTCGGCGAACGAGCCCCAGTGGGTGAACCCCGGCTGCTGCTGGTGCGGACAGACCTGCGCGTCCCCACCCAGGCACCACTCGCAGCGGCCGCAGCCGCACACGAACGGGACCGTCACCCGGTCTCCGACCCGCCACCGGGTGACGCCCTTGCCCAGCTGCGTCACGACGCCCGCGAGCTCGTGCCCGGGGACGTGCGGGAACGCGATGTCGTCGTGCCCCGCCCAGGCGTGCCAGTCGCTGCGGCAGATCCCGGTCGCGACCACCTGGACCACCACGCCCGCGATCGGCGCGACCGGGTCGGTGACCTCACGGATCTCGGGGCGACCTCGGACGGCGTCGACGACCACGGCTCGCATGGGGGCATCCTGCCAAGCGGGCGCAGCCGACGGACGCCGGGATCAGCGCGAGATCGCGGGCACGGCCGGCGAGGGCCGGCGGCGGGCCGGGGCGGGATGCCGCTCGGCCCGCAGCAGCAGCGCCAGCGCGGCCATCATCACGGTCGCCCATGGCCACAGCACGCCCCCGAAGGCGAGCTGGCAGACATGGAAGCCGATCAGCGCGACGAGCCCGGCCTGGGTCCAGCGCCCCCCGAGGAGGACCAGCACGCCGGCGGCGGCCTCGAAGAGGATCAGCAGCGTGATCCAGACGCCGAGGTGGGGCACCACCAGGGACTCCCAGGTGTCCCTCACGAACGGGAACGGCGACCGGTCGGCGAAGGCGTCGTAGTAGCCGCTGTCCATCGCCAGGTAGACCCCGTTCACCACCGCACCGAACGCGATGAACAGCAGTCCCAGAGCGGCCCGCCCCAGATACATCGCGCGGCGACTCCGCCCCGCCCGCACCCCGGCGACCAGCGCGGTACCGCCCAGGGCCAGCCACATGACCTTCTCCACCGGCGTCCCCTTCCCTCAAGCATCAGGAGAGCCAGTCGGTACGCAGCGCGCCAGGATCGCCGGGCCGCGAGGACCGGGACCTTGGGCCCGGCCAGCGGCTCGAGGTCGTCGGCACCGAGGTCGTCCACGGACGGGACACGGCACTGGTCCGACAGCCCCCGGGGTGAAAGGCTCGCGCCCATGCTCCGCAGACGAGACCGCACCGTCGCAGGCAAGCACGTCCTGGTCACCGGCGCCGCCAGCGGCATCGGCCGGGCCACCGCGTCGCTGGCCGCCGAGCGCGGTGCGGTGGTCCATCTCACCGACGTCAACGGCGACCTGCTCGAGGACGCCGCCGCCCGGATCCGCTCGTCCGGGGGCACGGTCGGTCTGGTCGAGGCCCTGGACATCTCCGACCACACGGCGGTCCAGGCGATGGCCCGGCGGCTGACCGTCGAGCACGGGCCGATGGACGTGATCATGAACATCGCCGGCATCTCCCGCTGGGGCACGGTCAGCTCGCTCGAGCACCAGGACTGGCGCCGGCTGGTCGACATCAACCTGATGGGGCCGATCCACGTCATCGAGGAGCTCGTGCCCCCGATGATCGACGCCGGTCGCGGCGGTCATCTGGTCAACGTCTCCTCCGCCGCGGGCATCATCGGGATGCCCTGGCACGCCGCGTACAGCGCCAGCAAGTTCGGCCTCCGCGGGGTCTCCGAGGTTCTCCGCTTCGACCTGCGCCGGCACGGCATCGGAGTCAGCCTGGTCTGCCCGGGCGCGGTCGCGACGCCGTTGACCGAGACGGTCCACATCGCCGGGGTCGACAAGGCCAGCCCGGCGTTCACCCGGTTGCAGGCCCGGTTCCGGCGCGGCGCGGTGTCACCGGAGGACGCGGCCGAGTCGATCCTCGAGGGGGTCCGCCGCGGGCGCTACTGGGTCTACACCTCCCGCGACATCCAGCTCGCCCACCTCCTGCAGCGCTACCTGCCACCGGCGTACTCCCTGCTCATGCGGGTCATGAGCTGGGGCGCCAACAAGGCGCTCCCGGAGGTCGAGCGGGCCCGTCGCCCCGAGCGGGCCGCATGACCTCGCCTGCCGGTGCGACGCCGCGGGTCACTCCGGGCGCCCGACGCGACGTCGGCCTGCTCACCTGGGGCTTCGCCCGGCTCGCCGGGAGGGTCTCCGGCACCGAGCCGCCCGCTGTCTTCCTCACCCTGGGTCGGCACCGGCGGCTGTTCCGGGGCTGGCTGCACTTCGCCGGCACGATGATGCCCGGCGGGCGGCTCCCCCGGCGCGAGACCGAGCTGGTCATCCTCCGGGTCGCGGCGCTGACCGGCAGTGAGTACGAGGCGACCCAGCACCGCCGTCTCGGTCGCCGCGCCGGGCTGACGGCCGACGAGATCGACCGAGTGGCTCAGGGGCCGGATGCTGCCGGTTGGTCCGGACGCGACCGGCTGCTGCTCCGCGTCACCGACGAGCTGCACGCCACCCGCGACCTGTCCGACCAGACCTGGACCGACCTGCGCGGCACGCTCGAGGAGCGCACCTGCATCGAGCTGCTGATGCTGGTCGGCCACTACGAGATGCTCGCCACCACGCTCCACACGCTGCGGGTGCAGCCGGATGCCCCTCGGCGCTGAGTCCGGGCGCCGAGTCCGGGCGCCGAGCCCCGGCCCGGCTCAGCGGTCGAGCGGCGGCGGCGCGTGCTCCGCGCCTCGCCAGACCGGGTCGTCCATGGTGCAGTGGCCGTCGGTCGCGAGCGGCTGACGGTCCGTCGAGGTCAGCGAACGGTGCGCGGTGCCGTAGCTGCACTGCTGCTGTCCCTGGAGCAGCAGGTCGACGCGCAGCCAGCCGTCGTCGAAGGCCGACGCGAAGCGGCCTGTTCCGTAGCCGAGCATCCGGGTCAACTGCCGCAGGTGCGGTTCCCGGTCGTAGAGCAGGTCGGTCAGCGCCACGAGCTCACGCAAGGCCGGCGGCAGGTCGGCCTCGAGGTCCTCGGCGAGCAGGCCGATCGTGTCGAGGTCGTCGGGGGCCCGCCGCAGGATGCGGCGGAACTCCGGGTCGAACTGCGCGAGCCAGGCCGAGAACCGCTTCGCGGACCGGGAGAACGAGGCGAGGTCGGCCCGGTGCCCCGCGAGCAGCTCTCCGACCTGCTCCCCGTTGCGCAGCAACCTGAGCGTCTGCGGCCAGGCGGCGTCCAACGATCCGGTCAGCCGATCGGCCGACACCAGGAGCGTCTCGAGGTCGTCGCCGGTGCCGTCGGTCGCAGCAGCCAGCTCCCGCAGCAACACGCGCACGTCGGACCCGTCGACGTGGCGGAGCAGGTTGTCGAGGCTCGCCGTGGCTGCGGCCATCGAGACCGGCAGGTCCCGGACCCCGGCCTGCACCACGTCGCCGTCGGCGAGGTAGGGCCCGTCGGCGTCGTCGGGCTGGAAGTCCAGGAACTGCTCGCCGACCGGGGAGAGGCTGCGCACGGTCGCCCGCGAGTCCCGCGGCACCTCCGTGCCCGGGCGCAGCGAGACGATGGCGCGCACGCCGGCCTCCGGGTCGAGCCGGACCTCGGTGACGGTGCCGACCCGCACCCCGCGGTAGGTGGCTGGTGCCCCCTCGAACAGCCCGCCCGTGCGCGGCAGGTGCACGGTCACCGTGGTCGGCCGGTGGGTCAACGGCACGTCGAGGACGACCGCGAAGAGGTAGGCGGTGCAGGTCGCCAGGGCCGCGACCAGCCCGACCACGCTGAGCGCGAGGCGGTTGCCGAGCATCGCCCTCATCGCTCCTCCTCGGGTCGCAGGCCCAGCAGCCACGACAGGTCCGAGGAGCCCGCCGCACCCGCGCCGTCCGGCGGCACGGGCACGCCGGGCAGACCGGGCAGCTCAGGCAGCTCAGGCAGCTCAGGCAGCTCCGGCAGCCCCGGAGGCCCGTCGCCCGGCTCGTCCGAGGGGGAGCCGTCGTCCACGGGGAGCAGCGCGGCCAGCGCGTCGAGCCGGAACCGCAGGTTGAGGTAGTCGGTGGGCGCGGCCGCGTCGATGCGGCCCGCGAAGCCGGCGATCAGGTCGAGGCCGGGCACGAGCTCCGCACGGATGCCCAGCAGCTCCTCGAGCACCGGGCCCAGCTCGTCGACGACGGTCGTGAGATCGGCACGGGTACGCCGCACCAGCCGGTCGGCGACCACGGCGAGCCGGTCGCTGCGCCGCAGCAGCCCCGCCAGGTCGTCGGTGTTGCGCGCCAGGGTGCGGGCGGCCGGGCGCAGGTCGCGCAGCGCCGAGTCGATGGTCTCCTGTCGATCGTCGAGGGTGCGGGATGCCGCGGCGAGTGAGCCGAGGACCCGGTCGATCTCCCGGGTGCTGCGCAGTGCCTCGTCGAGGAACCTGTCGGTCTCCGTCAGGACTCCGCGGGTGGCACCGACCCGACCCTCGAGCGCGGTGTTCAGCTCCGAGACCACGGTCTGCAGCTGGCCCAGACCGCCGCCGTTCACGAGCAGGGACGCGGAGGCCAGGGTGTCCTCGACGGTGGCCGAGGTGGTCACCGTCGGGCCCCGGACGACGTCGCCGTCGGCGAGGAGGGGCTCGTCGTCCGTCGGCTCCACGTCGACGTACATCTCGCCGAGAGCCGTGGTGTAGCGCAACCGGAAGCGGCTGCCCTTCCCCAGCTCGACGTCGTCGTCGACGGCGAGCTCGACCCGGGCGCGGTAGTCGTCTGGCTCGATGTCGACGACGCGGCCGACCACGAGCCCGCGGGACTTCACCGCGGCGCCGAGAGGCAGGTTCAGCGCGTCGTCGACGACGACCGAGAGCTGCCACTGGTCGTCGCGGACGCCTGGCGGGCGGACCCGGTCGCCGACGCTGCAGCCACCGGAGACCAGTGCGAGGGCGGCGACCACCGCGACCGACCCGCGCCTCACGGCTGCACCCCCAGCAGCGCCCCCAGCAGGTCGCCGAGGTCGGGCGAGGTGCCGAGCTCGTCGCAGACACCGGGCGGCAGCACGTCGTCGCAGAGCGCGTCGGTCAGCTCGTGCGACGGCGAGAGGTGCCGCAGCGGCAGTCGCACGTCGAGCCGGTCGTCGTCACCGATCGCGTTGCCGATGTTCTCGAAGGTCAACGGCGCCACCTCGACCGCCTCGGCGAGGTCGGCCTGGTGCACGAGGAGGTTGCGGGTCACCCGGGTGAGCCCGCGCAGCGAGCCGCGCAGCGAGCCGCGCAGCGCGCCCCGGTTCTCGCCGACGAAGGCGGCGAGGGTACGCAGGGCCCGACTCAGGGATGAGAGGGAGCGACCGAACGCGTGGCGCTCGTCGGCGAGCAGGTCCGAGGCGTCCGCCACGCTCGTGAGGAGCTGGTCGACGACCTCGTCGTTCGCGGCCACCAGTGCGGTCAGCTGATCCAGCCCGTCGATGGTGCCGACGAGGTCGTCGCCGTGGCCGGACAAGTCGCCCATGGCGGCGGCGAGCTGCCGCACCGTCCGGTTGGCATCGGCTCCGTGCCCGGACAGCGCGTCCGCGCTCGTCGAGAGCAGGCGGCGCAGGGACCGGGCGTCGCCGTCGGGGCCGGCCAGCCCGGTGCTGAAGCCGTCGAGCGAGGCGAGGACCTCATCGAACTCGACCGGTGTGCGGGTGCGGTCCAGCGGGATCCGGTCACCGTCCTCCAGCCGTGGTCCGTCGCCGAAGGCCGGTGTCAGCTCGACGTAGCGGTCGGTGGCGACCGAGCGGGCGACCACGACGGCACCCGCATCGGCCGGGAGGTCGGCGTCGGCGTCCACCTCGAGCTCGACCTCGACGTGCGCGCCCCGAGGGGTGATCGCGGTGACCTCGCCGACCGGCACCCCCAGGACCCCCACGTCGTTGCCGACGAAGAGCCCGGCGGAGTCGTCGAGCTCGACGGTGATCTGCATCGCGTCCGAGCCGAGTGGGTTGCAGCCGGCGGTGCCGAGGAGCAGCGCCAGGACCGGGACCAGGAGACGGCGGCGGGCGGTCATCGGCAGGACCCTTCGATGATGCACTCCAGGTTGTCGGGGGTGGCCCCGGGGACGTACTGGTCGAGCCAGGTGCCGGTGCCGCTCGCGTTCGCGAAGTAGCGGCTGGCCGGGGCGAGGGTCCGCACGGCGTCGCGCAGGTCCTCGTCGTGCTTCTCGAGCAGCCGGGTGACCAGCACCAGGTCGCGCAGCGTCGGCGACAGGTCGGCCGCGGTCTCCTCGACCACCCCCGCGAGCTGGTCGCCGAGCTCGGCCAGGTCGCGTAGCAGCGCGTGGATGGTCTCCCGTCGCACACGCAGGGTGTCGAGGATCGCGTCGGCGTGCCGCATCAGCGCCACGAGGTCGCCACCGCTCGCGGCCAGCTGACCGGTGACCGACCGCGCCGCCTTGAGCAGGGCGCCCAGGTCGTCCGAGCGCTGCACGACCACGTCGGACAGCCGGCGTACGCCGTCCAGGGCCGGCCCGAGGTCGCCACCGACCGCCTCCATCGTCGTCGCCACCTCGGCCAGCGACCGCTCGATGACGTCGGTGTCGAACGCGTTCACCTCGGGCACGACCTCGTCGATGACGTCCTGGAGGTTGAACGGGACCCGGGTGCGCGTGGCCGGGATCGTGCCGTCGGCGAGCGTGCCCCCGCCGGCCGGCGAGACGAGCAGGTAGTGGGTGCCCAGCAGGGTCGCCACCTTGACCTCGGCGGTGGTGTCCGCGCCCAGCCGGACGTCGTCGTCCACGGTGAACGCCACGTGCACCGCCTCCTCGCGCAGCTCGATGGCCGTGACCTCACCGACCCCGACACCGGCCACCTGGACCTCCTCCCCCACGCGCAGCCCGCCGGTGTGCTCGAGCACCGCGGTGTAGCTGGAGGACCCGAGGGAGAGCCGGGCGCCGACCACCACCGCGGCCGCCAGGAGGGCCACCACGCACAGGGTCACGAGGCCGACGCGGAACGGGTCGCGAGCCCCGCGGCCGGTCACTGGCAGGCTCCCGAGTAGGGGCCGGCCGGGCCGGGCACCCACACCGTCTGCCCGGCGGCGTCGACCCCGAGGTTGCAGAGGTACACGTTGAGGAACCCCCCGTAGGACATGGTGCGCGCGAACGCACCCAGCAGCATCGGCAGCCGTCCGACGACCCGGGCCACCCGCGGGCGCTCCTGCGCCAGCAGGCCGGTGACGCCCCGCAGCGCGGCCACGTCTCGGCGCAGGCCGGGGCGCAGCTCACGCAGCAGCCCGGACGTGCTGTCGACCAGCTCGGCCAGGTTGTCGAGGGAGCGACCGAACGTGCGCCTCTCGGCGGCGAGCCCCTCCATCAGTCGCCGCAGCGCGACCACGGTGGCGTCGACCTGTTCGGACTGCTCGTCGAGGTTCTGCAGCACCGGGGTGAGCCTGGCCAGCACCTGGCCGAAGACCTCGTCTCGGTCGGCCAGGTAGCGCGTCGCCTCCGCCGTGCGCTGGAGCAGCGACTCGACGGTGCCGGACTCGCCCTGCAGCACCGCGATGATCGACCCGGCGAGCTGGTTCACCTCCGCGGGCTCGAGCACCGAGAAGAGCGGTTCGAACCCGTTGAGGAGCGCGGTCAGGTCGAAGCCGGGGTCGGTGCGCGAGATCGGGATCTCGGTGCCCGGGGCCAGCCGGTCTCCGCGGTCGGCGCCCACGGGCGGGGCGCTCAGCGCGAGGTACCGCTGCCCCAGGAGGTTCTGGTAGCGCAGCGTGACCCGGGTTCCCTCGTGGACCTCCTGGTCGCCGTCCAACGTGAACCGCACGCGGGCCGTGGCGCTGTCGACGACCTCGACCGCGTCGACCCGGCCCACGGCGACGCCGGCGACCCGCACGTCGTCCCCGGGCCGCAGCCCGCTCACCGACTCGAAGCTGGCGGTCCACGTGCGCGAGCCCTCCGGGGGCGCGTTGGTCATCATCCGGTGCAGCCCGAGCAGCAGGACCAACGAGATGGTCGTGAACACTGCGAGTCCGACGGCGGCCGCCCTCGTGCCTCGCTCGGCGCGGGCCATCTCAGCACCCCCGCCCGCGGTGTCCGGAGTACGACGGGCAGCCACCGCGGCCGTAGCCCGGCTCCTCGGCCAGCTGCAGGTCGCCGGCGATCCTCAGGTAGCGCCCGTGGGAGAGCGCCTCGTCGAAGCCCGCGGCGAGGTCGAGCGTGGAGAGCAGGCTGTCGACGAGGTCGCGCCGACCGTCGTAGAGCGCATCGACGACGACGGCAGTCCGCACCAGCATGTCGACCAGCCCGCGTTCGTTGGCGTTCAGCAGCCGCGCGCTGCGGGCGAAGGCGCTGCCGCCGCTGCGCACCAGCGCGGCGAAGCGGCCCTCGTGCTCGACGATGGTCCGCGCGGCGATCAGCGCGTCGTCGGTCGCGTCGAGCAGGTCCGGTGCGTAGGCGGCGAACCCCTCGAGGTTGGTCGCGAGCAGCTGCAGGTTGCGCCGGACCAGCGGCATGCTGGGGTTCAGCCGGGCCAGGTAGCGGTGCAGGGTCACGATGGTGCGGCCCAGCCGCTGCCCGTTGCCGTCCAGCGCGGTGGCCAGGCCTTCTAGCGCGGTCGCGAGCCGGGCAGGCCCGAGGTCGCCCACCACGCGGTCCAGGCCGTCCAGGACCGCTTGGATCTCGAGGGTCTGCGACCGGCGGTCCTGTGGGATCCGGTGGCCGTCCTCCAGGCCGCGCGCTCCGTCCCCCGCCGAGACCAGGTCGATGAACGAGGTGCCGAAGACGCTGGCAGGGAGGACCCGCGCCGTGGCGTCGGCGGGCACGTCCGCCGCGAGGTCGGGTGCCAGGTCGACAGCCACCTCGACCGAGCCGTCCCGCTCGGCGCCGCCGTCGCCTTCGCCGAGGGCGGCGACCTTGCCGACGACGACCCCGCGGTACTTCACGTCGGCCCCGGGCACCAGCGACCCCCCGGCGTCGTCGAGCACGACGGTGGCGGCGACCCGGTCGGAGAACGACCCGTTCCCCGCCAGCACGAGCCCCGCGACCACCAGGGTGAGCACGGTCAGGGCCACGACACCGCGGGCGACCAGCGTGGCCCGGGAGGGGTCGCGCTGGTGGCCGCGGAGCAGGCTCAGGACACCCATGCTCACCCCGAGATCCGGAATCCGGGGTCGCTCCCCCAGAAGACGAGCGTGAGCAGCATGTCGGCGAGCACCACGCCGACGATCGAGGCGCGCACGGCGCGCCCCGTCGCCTCACCGACCCCCTGCGGACCGCCGGCCGCGCGGAAGCCGTACCAGCAGTGGATCAGTGACACCAGCAGCGCGAAGACCAGGATCTTCACCACCGAGAACCCGACGTCGCGCGCGGAGATGAACGTGTCGAAGTAGTGCTGGTAGGTGCCCGGCGACTGCCCGAAGAGAACGGTCACCGCCGCCTGCGAGGCGATCCAGGACCCGATCAGGCCGATGAGGTAGAGCGGGAGGATCGCCAGCATCGCGGCGATGACGCGGGTCGAGACCAGGTAGCGCATCGGGTGGACGGCCATGACCTCGAGGGCGTCGATCTCCTCGTGGATGCGCATCGACCCGATCTGTGCGGTGAAGCGGCAGCCGACCTGGGCGGCGAGCGCCAGCGCGGCGACGAGAGGCGCCAGCTCGCGGGTGTTGACCGAGGCGGAGATGAAGCCGGTGAGCGGGGCGAGGCCGAGCAGCTCCAGCCCGGCGAAGCCCTCGATGCCCAGGGAGGTGCCGGCCGAGACCGCCAGCAGCACCATCACCCCGATCGTGCCGCCGCCCACGATGAGCGAGCCCGACCCCCAGCTGATGTCGGCGAGCTGCCGCAGCACCTCGGTGCGGTAGAGGCGCAGCGTGGAGCCGGTCGCGGCGAGCGCGCGCACCGAGAACGTGGCCGCGTCGCCCGCGGTGGCGAGCAGGTCGGCACCCGTCCGGGGCAGACGGGGCGCGCCGGCCATCAGGCGATCCTCTGGGGCACGAGAAGGACGTAGGCCTGGGTCAGCGCCACGTTGACCAGCGCCAGGAGGATGAAGCTGAGGACCACCGCCTGGTTGACCGCCTCGGCCACGCCCCGCGGTCCCCGGTCGCCCCCAGGCCCTTGTGCGCGGCGACGATGGTCGCGATGAAACCGAAGACGGCCGCCTTCAGCTCGGCGAGGACGAGGTCACTGGGAGCGGCGAAGGAGACGAACGATCCCAGGTAGGTGCCGGAGCTGACGTCGCCGCTGCCGACGTTGAGGGCATAGCCGGTGCCGATCGCGGTCACCGCCACGACCACGTTGAGCAGCAGCGCGACCGCGACCGCGGCGACCAGGCGCGGGCCGACCAGGCGGCGTACCGGGTCGATGCCCATCACCCGGAGCGCATCGACCTCCTCGCGGATGGTCCGCGCGCCGAGGTCGGAGCACAGGGCGGAGCCGACCGCCCCGGCGATCATCAGGCTGGTCACCAGCGGAGCTCCCTGCCGCAGCACCCCGATCCCGTTGACCGCACCGCTGAACGACGCGGCACCGATCTGTTGGGCGACCCCACCGACCTGGACCGAGACGATGACCCCGAACGGGATCGCGACCAGGATCGTCGGCAGCAACGACACCCGCACCATGAACCAGGCCTGCAGCGTGCACTCCGACCAGGAGAAGCGCCGGGCCGCGATGTCGAGCACGGCTGCCCTGGTCGCGGCGGCCGCCAGCAGGGTCATCGCACCGGTGGTCCGGATGCCGGCCACCGCGCGGCGTCCCAGGCCGGGATGGGCGCGCGTCGCAGCGGGGGTGAGCGAGGTCACATCCGCTGTAACGTCACGTGTACCTCCGAGTTACGCATCGGCTGCTGGACGCCGGCGACGCGGAGTCGCAGCCGGCCGGACGGCAGGACCCGGACCCGGGCGGGGCCCTCCCCGCCGCGGTAGGCCACCTGGTACCTCGCACCGGGCTGGTACCACCGCGGCGTGGTGACGACCGCCTCGGAGCCGGCGACCAGCGTGAACCCCCGGCGGTCGGCCCCACGCAAGGCGCTCCACTCGTGCTCGGCGTCGCGCAGGCTCCGCACCCGCCAGCCCCACTGCTCCCACACCCGCTCGATCGAGCGGTAGCCGACCTGCCCCGGGCGCGTCCGCTTCTCGGCCAGCACCCGCATCAGCCCCGGGAGGTACTCACGCAGCGATCGGGTCCAGTAGGGCCAGGTGTGGGTGCCGTCGACGTAGTCGGTCAAGCGGTAGCGGACGCCGGCGGCGTCCGCGGCGTCCGCGAAGAACCTCGTCGAGAGGTGGGTGATCGCCTCGACGGCGACCGCCCCGGGGTCGGGGAGCTCCTCGTCCAGCTCGCCGGGCGTGCCGCGGGCGGTCCACAGCCGCAGGTCGGTGTGGGCGAGGTTGTCCACGAGGTCGGCCGGGTTGTGCCCCTGCCAGATGATCGCGTCGGCGACCGGGTCGCCGAACGCGGCGAACGGCTGGACGCCGTTCAGACCGGTCATGATCGCCCCGACGACCGCCGACCCCGCGGTCCGGGCCAACGGGTTGCGGGCGATGTCGGGCGCACCGGAGAACGACGCCGCCGAGACGAACAGATCGGGGTGGCGGGCCGCATAGCTGAACGCACCGAACCCGCCCTGCGACAGGCCGGCGATCGCCCGGCCACGGCGGCCCGGCAGCGTGCGCAGGTTGTCGTCGACCCACGGCACCAGCTGCCCGATGTGGAAGGTCTCCCAGTTCGCCGCCCCCAGCGCGGTGCCCTGGTCGACCCAGTCGGTCCACCACGAGCCGCCATTGTCGTCGTAGCCCCCGTCGGGCATGACCACGATCAACGGCAGCTCCCGGGTCGCGGCACCGACCTTGCCGTCCTCGACCCAGTCGTCCGCGCCGCCGCTGGTGCCGTGCAGCAGGTGCAGCACCGGGTAGCGACGCGAGGTGCGCTGGTATCCCCGGGGCAGCAGGACGACCACGTGGGCCGGCCGCGCCAGCTCGGCGGTGGCCAGCACCAGCCGCCACTGCCGGACACCGACCCGCTCGGCGGAGAGGACCTGGAGCCCGCGACCGTCCCGGAACGGTCCGGTGGCAGTGGCACTCTCACCGGCCGGGGCGCTCGCGATCGCCGGCGCCGGCGTGAAGGGCTGCACCCCCACGAGCACGGCGAGCGCGACGGCGAACGACAGCAGGAGGGCCAGGAGTCGACGGGTCATGCCCGGTCAACGCGCCGACCCTGGTTGCGGTACGCGTGACGCCCCTGACAGCCGCTCCTGCTACCCGCCCGTCGGGTCGCCCTCCGCATCGGAGATCGGGGTGATCCAGGCCTGGTGCGTCTCGGGGTTCTTGGTGATCGCCAGCAGCTCGTCCATGTGCGGCTCGAGGCCGGTGACCTTGTCGAGCGGCACGCCCACGATCAGCTGGAACCCCAACCCCCGCCAGGCCTGCACCGCGCGCCCGGCGAACTCGGAGTCGGCCTTGACGAACCCCTCGTCGAGGAAGACCGGCGCGAACCGGGGCCGCGAGCGCAGCTCGTCGCCGAGCCGGAACCGCAGCGCGGAGCCCACGATGAACGCGACCAGCTCCTGGCTCTCGCCGCCGCTCTTCTCGCCGAGGGTGCGGTAGGTCGCCCGCAGCTCGCCGGTCAGCGAGTCGTAGCGCTCGGCGCTGACCTCGACGTGACGGCGCACGTCGAGGAGCCGGTCGCGCTCACTCGGGGCGCCGTCGCCGGCCTGGGCCGGGCGACGCAGCTGGGCCATGAACCTGCTGAGGTCGGTGAACCGCCGCTCCAGGTCGGCCTCGCCCAACTGGGCGGTCGAGCCGGCCGCCAGCGCCCGGAGGTCCTTCATGAACACCTGGACGTGGGCCGGGGCCAGCCGTCGGAGGCGGATGCGCAGCCGGTCGCCGGACCCCCCGAACTCCAGGCGCCGCAGGATCGCGTTGATCGGCTCGAGCCGGTCCTCGATCTCCTCGATGGAGGCGGCCATCGCCCCCACCAGCGGGACGAGGTCCTGGCCGCTCCACTCGGTCAGCCGGCGCCGCCACTCCGAGCGGCGCTCGGCGAGGCCCTTGCCGCGGATCTCCTCGAGGATGCGGGCGTAGTCGGGGTAGGACTCGGCGGTGGCACCCAGGTTGGGCGAGTCCCACTGGAACTTGTAGACGCGGAAGATGCCCGCGAGCTCGTCGTCGACCCGCCGGATCTCGGCGTCCGCGTCGGCGACCGCCTCGCGCAGGCGTTCGGCCAGGCGGTGCGAGGTCTCGTGGAAGCGGGCCAGATCGCCGGGGTCGGCCGGAGCGGCGGCGGCCGCGAACTCCGCGGCCAGCGCGGCGTCCTGGGCCTCGGTCAGCTCCGCCCGCCCGGCGGCCTCCATCGACTCGAGACGGTCCTTGACGTGGTCCTCGTCGTCGACCAGGTCGCCGTGCGCCTCGCCGAGCTCGCGTTGCCGCTGCTCGAGCCCGAACCGACGGCGGCGGACCTCCTCGAGCTCGGCCCCCAGCTGCTCGATCTGGGCCTCGAGCGCCTGGAGCTGGTCGTCGGAGCCGAGGATCTCGGTGCGGCGCCGTTCGAGGTCGGCGATCCGCCGCTCGCTGCCGTCGACGTCGAGGTCGTCGAAGCGGGCCGAGGCGACGGCGTCGTAGGAGGTGCGGCGCTGCTCGAGCAGGCTGGTCTGCCGGTCGAGCTCGGCCACCTCGGCGTCGATCACCTCCAGCTCGCCCTCGAGCGAGGCCAGCTCCTGGTCGATCTCGGCCAGGGCGTCGGCGTTCGAGAACCCAATGATGTCGCGGGCGTCTCCCCGGCCGTGGGTGCCGCGACGGGCGCTGCGGGTCTGACCCGCGCGGGTGACCCGGAGCCCGGGCCCGGACAGCCCGTCGGCGGACTCGACGCAGAGCGCGTTGCGGGCCGGTTCGGCGACGTGGCCCTGCACCCAGCCGGAGAAGGGAGAGTCCTTGAACAGGAGCTTGCCGGCGATGCGCTCGGGGTCGGCCGGCCCACGGTCGGGCAGGTCGAGCTCGACGCCCTCGAAGGTCAGCCGGCCGCGCAGCCGGAGCCCGTCGATGGCGGCCGAGAACTCCTCCAACCGGTGGAGCGGGACCAGCATGATCCGGGCGCTGCCGCCGAGCACCGTCTCGACCGCCGTGCGCCACTGGGCCTCGTCGGGCGCGACATCGACCAGCTCGGCGAGGAACGGCAGGTCGTCGACGGCCATCCCGCTGGCCTGCGCGACCTCGGCCCGCAGCTCGTGCATCCGGGCCGGCACCCGCCCCGCCCGGCTCTCGAGCGAGGCCCGCTCCCGGCGCAGCTCGGCCTGGCGCTGCTGGATCGGGTAGCGCCGGTCGCGGGCCGCGTCGCGCTCGCGCTTGACCCGCTCCTGGTCGCGCTCCCACCCCGCGAGCCACTGCCGCGCGTGCAGCTGGAGCACCGCGAAGGCCTCCGCCGACATCAGGGCGGAGTCGAGGTCGGGGGCCTGCGCGTCGGTGACGTCGATCAGCGGCAGCAGCCTCTCCTGGAGCACCGCCCGCCGCCCGGCCCGCCCCTCACGGATCACCTGCTCCTGCTCGAGGGAGAGCGCCAGCGCCTGGAGGGTCGACCCGCCGGCGGCCCGGTGCGCCTCCTTGGCGGCCTCGAGGTCGGCCTGCAGGGCGCGTTCGGCGCCGACCGTCGCGGTGAGGTCGTCGCCGGTGCTGCGCCGCTGATCGCGGTTGACCTCGAGCGCTTCCTCGATCAGCCGCAGGTGGGTGCGCAGCAGCCACAGACGCAGCGGGGTGTCCCCGGCCAGGGTCACGCCGTAGGAGTCGAGCTCGGCGAGCCGGCGACCAGCGATCTCGCGACGCTCGTGCAGGGCCGTGATCGGCTCCAGCAGCTCGAGCTTCTGCTCCTCCACGCGCATCGCCGAGTAGGCGGCGTCGAGGTCGTCGAAGTGCTCGATGGCGCGGTCGGCCGCGGCGTAGGTCGCCGGCCGCTCCAGCACCATGTCCTTGTAGAGCTCGTCGACGCTGCGCACCTGGTTGCCGGCCTGGATGCGGGCCAGCAGCCGCAGCGCCTTCGCGCCGTCTCCGTTGGCGCCGATGCCGAGCCGGGCGTGCAGGACCGCGGCGAACTCGGCGTAGGTGCGATGCACCCGGATGCCGGGGAACAGCTTCTTGAGCGTGTTGGCGTGGAACCGGTCGGGCACGGCCGCCTCGAGGGTGTCGAGCGTGAGCGCGCCCTCGTGGGTGGCCAGCTGCATCTGCACCTCGCCCGAGCGCGTGGCCCGCCGCGGGACGTAGTAGGTGCGCACGGCGGTGAACCGCCCGCCCTGGTCGTTGACGAAGGTCATCGCCACCGCGCCCCAGGTGTCGACGCCCTTGCCGCGCAGCAGCTTCTCGACCGGACGGCCGGTGCGAGGGTCGTCGACGACGTCGACGGCTCCCCGCAGGTAGGAGAGCAGGTTGCGCTGGCCGACACCGCGCGCCCGCCCGGCCACCGCGTCGTTGGAGGCGCCGTTGAACTTGGTGTCCGACGGCATCATCAACGCGGTGTAGGCGTCGAGGATCGTGCTCTTCCCGACACCCGAGGCGCCGGAGATCATGGTCGCGTCGCCGCGCAGCGGCACGCTCGTCAGGCCGCAGAAGCCACCCCAGTTGACCATCTGCATCAACGCCGCCCGCCACTGCACGGTGTCGTCGACGGGGGCGGCGACCACCTGCTGCGCGAACAGCCCGTCAGCCCGCTCCTGCGCCAGCTCGGCCTCGTCTATGCTCATGTGCGCTCCTCGGTCGCTGGCTGGCCCGCCGGGCCCTCGACGGTCTCGGCCGCCTCGTCGAACAGGCCGGCGCCGTCGTCCTCCGGCTGGCCGCCGTCGTCGGCCCCGTTGGCACGCTGCAGCGCCTCGAGCAGCTCCTGGAGGAGCTCCAGCGGCAGCAGCGGTTCGACGGCTTCGCTGATCTCGAACCGCTCGCTGGACGCCGTGGGGATCAGCAATCCCGACTTCACGATGCTGAGCACGGCGTTGCGGGCACGCTTCTCGTTGCCGGCCTCGTCGGTGGCGTGGGCGGGCCGGAAGCTCGCGACGTAGTCGAGGACGTCGTCGCGGTCGACGTAGACCCGGGCATCGCCGCCGGACAGGCCGGCCCGGAGCCGGTCGCGCAGGTGCACCAGCACCAGCGTCTCCTCGCGCGACCACGCGGCGTCGTAGAGCAGGGTCGGGAACCGGCTGCCGGTCTCGGAGGTTGCCTGGCGCTTCCAGGCGACCTCGCGGGCCCGGTCGATCGCCAGGTCGAGGAACAGGTCGTTGAGGCGCGAGCGCAGCACCCGCTCGTGCTCGACCAGCACCGCCCAGTCGCGCGGGTGCGTGCGGGCGCTGATGAACCGCTGCTTGAGCAGGGTCACCAGCGCGTGGCGCTGGGAGAACTCCAGCCCGCCCTCGTCACCCTCGAACAGCGACACCGAGGCGTCGTCGTCGGGGGCGAGGTCGTCCTCGAGATCCGTGGTGGGCTCCATCGTCTCGTCGACGTCGACGCTCACGTGCGGGCCTTCCGTTCCTGGTCGTTGCGGCTCTTGTGCTCTCCCGACCTGCGGCCCGGGTCGAGATCGGGGTCGGGCAGCGGCAGTCGCGGGACTGCGAAGGTGCGGGTGCTGCCGTCGGGCCGGACCGCACCGAACCGCTCGGCGGTGTGCTCGGCGCGCCACCCCCGCTCCGCCGCCAGGTGCAGCAGCCCGAAGATCTCCACCGGACGCCGCAGCGAGGGCTCGAGGGCCGCGAAGAGCTCACCGAGCGAACCGGCCGGCAGCAGGGCGGAGCGAGCCGCGTCGAGTCGCTGGCGGAGCGTACCGAGCTGGGGCCCGCCCTGGGTGAGCAGGTCGGCGAGCGAGAGCGCCGGCGCCTGCGCCGGGTCGGCCGGGGCGATCGGCTCGGGAGGCTGGTCGTCAGCCGGGTCGTGGAAGCGCTCGCGCAGGTGCTCGACGCCGGCGCGCGGCGGCAGGAGCGGGACGTCGTGCGTGGCCCGGGGGCCGGTGGTGGCCATCCAGGTCATCAGCTCGGACTCGACCTGGCGCAGCGTCTGCTCCAGTTCGCGGTCGTGAGCCGCATCGTGGGAGACGATGTACTCCTTGAGGGTGGCGGTGACCCGGGACCGCTGGGAGAGCACCCGGTCGAGGCCGTCGCGCACCAGGCGCACGGTGCCGCGCAGCTCGGCGCGGTCGGCCTCACCGAGGATGCGGTCCGAGAGCGGGTGGTCGAGCAGGGCCGTGAGGTCCTCGCGCAACTGCGCCACCAGGGCGTCGTCGCGGAGCAGGGCGAACGCGCCCTCGAAGGCGCGGCCTTCCTGGGTGGCGGTGATCAGGGCGTCGGCGCGGGCCAGGTAGTCGTCGATGACCTCGCCCGCCGGCCGGTCCTCGGCCCGGAACGCGGCGAGGATCTCGCCGCGGATCGTGGCGAACCGCTCCTCGACGCGGGCGAAGTCGCTCGGCAGCGCGGAGATCAGCGACAGCAGCTCGGTGAACCCCTCGAGCATGTAGTCCTCGGTGGCGCCGACCAGGTCCGCCCCGTCGACGAGCCGGTCCCGCTCGGCCTGCAGCCGGGCGATCTCCTCGTTGAGGATGCTCACCCGGGTGGTGCGGTCGGGGTTGGCCTCGGAGTTGAACCGGCGCACGGTGCTGACGATCGTCGCGATGCGGTGTTCGCTGAGCGTGGCCCGGTCGCGGGTGAGGTTCTTGACCAGCTCGAGCGCCTGCTGGGCGTGGGAGGTCAGCGAGTAGACCTCGTGGCCCCCCTCGTCGAGGGAGCGCACCAGCCACTGGCCGCGCATCCACCGCTGGCAGATGTCGCGTCCGCTGCCGGCGGGCACCTCGGTCTCGCCGGTGAGGCGGATCTGGGCCAGGTGCTCCTCGACCTGCGTGTGCAGGCGCGCGGTCGGGATCGGCTTGTTGTTGCGTCCGAAGGCGGCCCGGAAGATCGTGATGACGACGGGGGCCTGCCGTTGGTGGAGCAGCGTCAGCGTGGGCTGGGCGAAGGCGCTCGTGACCTTCGCCAGCTCTCCGGCGACCTCGCTCATGGTGTCTCACCTCCGCTCCGTGCTGTCTGCTCCCGGCCGGCTAGTGTCCCAGAGGGTGCCGACGAGACCGAAAGCGGCGGGCTCGCCACCACGGTCGGCAGGGGGGCGGCCACGGCGCGACCAGGAGTTGGGTGCGCCGCGCCCATCGCGCACCGTCGGTCGTGCTGGCTATCTTCAGCTGGCATGGGCGAGACACGCATCGGCTGCTGCAACCTGTGCGAGGCGATCTGCGGCCTCGTGCTCACCGTCGAGGACAACCGGGTGACCCGGGTGCAGGGCAACCCCGACGATCCCCTCTCTCGCGGTCACCTGTGCCCCAAGGGAGTTGCTCTCGCCGACATCGCCGCCGACCCCGAGCGGCTGGTCCGGCCGGTCCGACGCCACGGTTCGGGAGCCGACGCGACCTGGGAGGAGCTCGACTGGGACGAGGCGCTCGACCTGGTGGCGGCCCGGCTCGCCGCCACGATCAACGAGCACGGCCGGGACGCCGTGGCCACCTACCTCGGCAACCCGAGCGCGCACTCCCCCGGCATGCTCACGCATGGCACCGCCTTCCTCCGCGCGCTGCGCACCCGCAGCCGCTTCAGTGCCTCCTCGGTCGACCAGCTGCCGGCCCAGCTCGTGGCCCACCTGATGTTCGGCCACCAGTTGCTCCTCCCGATCCCCGACCTCGACCGCACCTCGTTCCTGCTGGTCCTCGGGGCCAATCCGATGGCCTCGAACGGGTCGCTGATGACCGCACCCGACCTGCCCAACCGGCTGCGTGCGCTCCGGGCCCGCGGCGGCCGCCTGGTGGTCCTCGACCCCCGCCGCACCGAGACCGCGAAGGTCGCCGACGAGCACCACCACGTGGTGCCCGGCAGCGACGGGTGGGCGGTGCTGGCCATGGTGCGTCAGCTGTTCCTCGACGGTCTGGTCCGGGCTCCCGACTACGTCGACGGGCTCGACGAGGTGCGCCGTGCCGTGAAGCCGTTCACCGTCGAGGAGGCCGAGCGGCGCACCGGCATCCCCGCCGAGACGCTCGTCCGGCTGACCCACGAGATGGCCGAAGCCGACGGCGCGGTGGCCTACGGCCGGATCGGCGTCTCGACCCACCCCTGGGGCACGGTGACGCTGTGGGGGGTGCAGCTGCTCAACCTGCTGACCGGCAATCTCGACCGGGTCGGCGGCGCGATGTTCACCTCCCCGGCGGTCGACCTGATCGGCACGCTGGCGGGCCCGGGCAGCCACGGCCGGTGGCGGTCCCGGGTCAGAGGGCTCCCCGAGTCGGCCGGCGAGCTGCCGGCGGCGGCACTGCGGGAGGAGATCGAGACGCCCGGAGACGGCCAGGTCAGGGCCCTGGTCACCGTGGCCGGCAACCCGGTGCTCTCGACGCCCGACGGGTCCGCCCTCGGTCGGGCGTTGGACGGCCTGGACTTCATGGTCGCGATCGACCTCTACCTCAACGAGACCACCCGCCACGCCGACGTCGTGCTGCCGACCACCACCGCGCTCGAGCGCGACCAGTTCGACCTCGTGCTCCCCGCCTTCGCCGTCCACAACACGGCCCGGTTCAGCCCACCGGTGATCGAGCCCCACCCCGACGCCCGCCATGACTGGCAGGTCTTCGCCGAACTCGCCCGGCGCCTGCAGCCGCTGCTCGACGACCCGGTCCCCGACGCCCGGTGGGCGGCACTCGAGACACAGCTGAGCGCGTCCCCTCGCGAGGCCCTCGCGCTGTTGCTCGACGCCGGTGGCTCCGGGGTGACCCTGCCGCAGCTCCTCGACCAGCCGTCCGGCATCGACCTCGGTCCGCTCCGCCCCGACCAGCTCCCCGACCGGCTGCGGACCCCCGGCCACCGCGTCGACGCCGCCCCCGGCCTGGTGCTCGACGATCTCGACCGGATGCTCGCCACGTCCGCGGCGCCGCCGCCGGGGCAGCTGCTCCTCATCGGCCGACGCCACCAGCGAGACAACAACTCCTGGATGCACAACTACCCACGGCTGGTGCGCGGCCGGCCTCGCCACCGGCTGCTGATGCACCCCGACGACCTCGCCGAGCGCGGACTCGTCGACGGCACCGCCGTCGACGTCGCGTCCGCGGTCGGCACCGTCACCGTCGAGGTCGAGGCCAGCGACGACATGATGCCGGGGGTGGTCTGTCTCCCGCACGGCTACGGACATGCCGCGCACGGTTCACCGCTCACCACCGCGAGCGCGCTGCCCGGCGTGTCGGTCAACGACCTGACCGACCCCGCGAGGCTCGATGTCTCCGGCAACGCCGCGTTCACCGGGCTGCCGGTCACGGTCACCGCGAGCGTGCGGGACGCCGCCGGCGCTCAGGGCGCCCGAGAGACGCCCGGGCCCCCCTCTCTGAGCCACGCGGCGAACGCCGCGGGATAGCGCTGCTCGAGCTCGTCGAGCAACCGCGCCCGCCCCTGGACCGCTCGCACCTGCTGAGCGACGCTCGCACCCGGTGCGCCACGCGTCCCAGGGTCCGCTGGACCAGGGCCGCGACCGAGAACGCCGAAAAGCGCTCCGCGAAGCCGGCCCGCCGCTCAGACTGTGGGAGAGGTCACGGCAGGCGGGAGAGCTACGGGCGTGCGCGAGACCAGCAGGACAGCCGGGCATCGGGCTGCGGAGGTCTGGGCCGCAGCCCCGATGCCGCAGCGCCTGCTGCTCTCGCTGTTCGGGCTCTCGTTCGCGGTGCACCTGGTCGTGCCCAGCGGCACCGTCGGTGACCTCAGCTACGACACCGGCGTGGTGGCCGCCTCGATCCTGGCCTGGGCGGGAGTGCGCGCCGCCCCACGCGGCTCCGGCGTCCGAGCCAACCGGGTGTTGATCGCCTCGGGGTTGACGGCGTCCACCGTGTGCGACCTCGCGTGGACGGCGTACCACTGGACCGGCACCCTGCCGACGGCGTCCCCGGCGGACGTGGCCTACCTCGCCGCCTACCTGCTCTTCGCCACCGTCCTGGCCCGGCCCCTGGTGCTGGGTGGCTCGCGGCGGATCGAGGTCGACGCCCTGCTCGACGCGGCCACGGTCGCCACGATGGCGGTGGTGCTGTTCTGGCCGCTGCGGATCGACGAGGTCGTCGCGCACGAGGGCCACAGCTTCACCGAGCGCAGTGTGCTGACCGCCTACCCCGTCGCCGACGCCGTCCTCCTCGCCCTGGTCGTCCGGGTGCTGGTCTCTGCGCACGGAAGGTCCGGCGGTCGCTGGATCCTCGGCAGCGGCGTGCTCTGCTGGGTGGCCTCGAACGTGGCGTACTGGAGCCTGGGGGGCACCGGCCCGGCCGCGCTCGACGTCGGCTGGATGCTCGGCGCGTTGCTGATGTCGCTGGCGACCTGGCACCGGACCGACGACGACAGCAGCGACCCGGTCAGTGAGGAGAGCGGTGACGGCGAACTGCGGGACCGGCTGTCGGCACCGCTGGTCGCGAAGCTCTGCTTCGCGGTGCTGCCGCTGGCCGTGCCGCCGACCGTGCTGATGCTCGAGGCGGGTTCGCCGACCTCGACCCCGCTGCTGGCCCCCCACCTCGGCATGGCCGTGCTCCTGGCGCTGGCCTTCGTGCGGACCGCGCGGCTTCTCCATTCGGAGTCGCTCTCCCGGGCCGAGGTCGCACGTCGCCGCCGCTACTTCCAGAAGCTGGCCGACAACAGCTCCGACGCCGTCGTCCTCCTCGACCGCTCGGGCGCGGTCCTCGACAGCGTGCACGACGCGCACGCCGGATCACCCGGCGGGCTGCCACCCCACGCGGACATCCGCGCGTGGGCGCTGAACCTCGACCCGGCGGACCTCGAGCGGGTCGGCGCCGGGTTCGCGCAGGTGGTCGACAACCCAGGCGAGACGTTCGTCGAGGAGGTGCTGCTTCGCAGCCCGGACGACGCAGAGCTCTGGTTGAGCGCCCGGTTCACCAACCTGCTCCACGACCCCGACGTCGGCGGCGTGGTCGTGTCGTTGTCGGACGTCACCGCCCGCAAACAGGCCGAGGTCGAGCTCGAACGCGCCCGCGACGCCGCCCTCGAAGGCTCCCGCGCCAAGTCCTCGTTCTGTGGTTCCCCCCGAATCGTGGAGGGCTTCTCTATGCGGCTTCCCGGTCGGGGGCCGC
>NZ_QZVR01000034.1 GCF_003660455.1 Nocardioides ferulae
CACCGGCCTCGCCAACACCACCCTCGACGCCACCAACACCACCGGACCCCGCACCATCGTGGTGGCCTTCGCCCGGTCCGGCGTCGACCCGGTGCCGCCGACGGTGACCTGCGAGCCGTTCCCGACGACCTGGTCGGCGGAGAACCGGACGACGACCTGCACGGCGTCCGACGCCGGGGTCGGGCTGCGCGACCCCGCCGACGCGAGCTTCACGATCAGCACCACGGTGCCGGCCGGCCAGGAGAGCGCGAACGCGGTCGCGACGAGGCAGGTCTGCGACCTGGCCGACAACTGCGCGACGGCCGAGGTGTCCGGTGCGAAGGTCGACCGGGCGGCCCCGCGGGTCGTCTTCACCCCGGCCAGCGGCGCCGAGGTGGCACCCGGCGAGGAGCTGACGCTCGACTACACCTGTGTCGACGGCGGCTCTGGGGTCGCCACCTGCGCCGGTCCGGACTCGAGCGGCACGAGGCTCGACACCGACACGGTCGGTGACCACGCGGTCGTGGTGACCACCACCGACGAGCTCGGCAACGAGCGCGAGGCGACGTTCCACTACCGGGTGGTCGAGGAGACTCCGCCGCCGGGCGACGACCGGCCGGCCGACCTCTCCCTGAGCGGCCGGATCGACCCGAGCGTCGCGCTCGCCGGCGACACGGTCAGCTACTCGCTCACCGCGACCAACCGGCCGGGCGCCGGCCCGGCTCGCGACGTGACCGTCACCAGCACGCTTCCGGCCGGCGTCACCTTCACGGCGGCAACACCCGGAGAGACGGAACCCTGCACCGCCGACGGCTCCACGGTCACCTGCGAGCTCGGCGCCATCGCCGCCGGCGAGACCCGCACGGCGACGATCCGCGCCACCGTCGACCCGATCCCGATGGTCACCGACCCGAACACCGCCCACCAGATCCTCGAGCAGAAGGCCGAGGTCGACCTGCGGGTGGAGAGCGGCACCAGCCGCACCGGCACGGTCAGCTGCCCGACCGGCTACCTGGCGACCGACGGCGGCGTCCGGCTCGACGCCGTCGACCAGGGCGGTGACGTCGCCAAGACCGCGGTGGAGCAGAGCACGGCCACCGAGGACGGCACCGGCTGGACCGCCACCCTGCGCAACGACAACCCCGGCGCCGCGCTGGCGAAGGTCACCGTGGCCTGCCTGGCCCGGGTGACCGTCACCGGTCAGCACGCCCACGAGCTGGTCACCGAGCCGCAGGCCGAGCCCGCGGTCGCGCTGACCCCCGGCGAGAACACCGTGGACCTGACCTGCCCGACCGGCCAGACGGCGTACGCCCCGTCGTACCGCTTCACCGCCGGCTCCGGCGTCGTCCGCACCTCGCGGGCCACGCCGACCGGGTGGCGATTCGTCGTCGACGCACCCGCGGCGGCCACCGCCGACTTCGGCATCGGCTGTCTGTCACCGCGCACCAGCGCCGCCGAGGGGCATGTGCACCAGGTCGGCATCGAGCAGCGCGACGCGCGCGTCACCGTGCCCGCGGGCGCGACGGTCGAGGAGACCGTGACCTGCGCCGACCAGGCGAAGGGCATCACCGCGTCGGTGAGCACGCCGGCCGGGCTGCTCTACCGGGGCAGCGACCCGCGGGCGAAGATCCGGGCGTTCCGGTTCACGAACCCGACCGGGGAGGCGCTGACCGCCGACGTGGGCCTGACCTGCGTCGACATCCGCACCAGCGGCGAGCCGACCACCCGGCGCCTGGCGTTCTCCGCGCAGGTCGGGTCGGCGAGCCGCGAGGCGAACCCGCGCGACAACAGCACGAGCACCGAGGTCACGGCGTACGGCGACGGGTGGGCCACCGCGCCCACGTCGGCGGTCGCGGTGCAACGGGCCGGGCGGAGCGTGGTGGTGGCGGCCGAGCTGCGCTGCACCACCGACTGCACCGCGACCGCTCGGCTGGTGGCGACCAGTCGACTGCGCGGCACGCCCGTGCGATCCGGGTCGACGTTGGCCCGCGGTGCCGCCGAGCTGCTCGGGGGCACCGCTACCGCGGTCGAGCTGTCGGTCGGCAGCCGCGTCGCCAAGGCGGTCGCCTCCGGCAAGGTCCGCCGCGCGAAGCTGGTGGTGACCAGCAACGACGGGGCGAGCTTCACCCGGACGGTGCGGCTCTCCGCAGGCTGACCGGCGGCTCCGGGCTCAGCCGAGGCCGGGCTGCAGCGACCCGCTCACCGGCGATCCGGGCAGGTGGGGCACGGCCGGCAGGTCCGGCAGCCCGGAGAGGTCGATCGGCAGCGGCAGCTCGACCTCGATGGGACCGCTGGGCAGCTGCGGGTCGACGGTGACGCTGACGCCGCCCTCGCCGAGGTCGACGTCGAGCAGGCCGGAGTCGCCCTCGCTCCCCGCTGGCGGGGCGGGGTCGGTCGGGGCCGGCGTGGGCTCGGTGGGCGTCGGCGAGGTGGGCCCGCCGTCGGTGGTGGGTGCGTCGGGGCCGCTCCCGCCGTCGCCGTTGCCGGACCCGCCCGATCCGGGCTGGCCACCGCCCACGGCGCCCGACCCGTTGCCGGACGCCGACCCGGCGCCGTCGGCGGCACCACCAGCACCGCCGGCACCGCCACGCCGCCCGGCCTGCCGCGCCGCGTCACGCGGGCCGGTCGCATCGCCTGCTCGCGTGCGCCCCGTCGCGGAGCCGGACTCCCCCGCCGGTCGGACCACCGCTCCCGGCGCCGGTGGCAGCGTCTGCGGGTCGACGGGGTGGATGGTGCCGGGGGTGGCCAGCAGCAGCGCGATCGAGCCGGCGCCGACCAGCGAGAACGACCCGCCGGCGCGCAGGGTGCGCGGGCGCCGCGCGGATCGGTGCGAGGGGACCGCACCGGGCCGGTCGGCGCTGTGCCGGCGCACGAGCCGGACCCGCCGGGGCCGGGCGGCGAGGTAGCCGTCGGTGAGCGGGCCGAGCACAGGCCGGGCCAGGGTGCGGGCGAGGTCGCGGTCGAGCCCGAGCAGCGCCACGGTCAGCGGCCGGCAGGCGGCGCAGTCGTGGCCGTGCTCGGTCAGCCCGGTGGCCTGCTCGCGGCTGAGGTGAGCGGGCGGGGAGAACCGGAACAGCTCGGCCCAGCGGCGGCAGTCCGCTCCGGCGCCGACCGGGTGCTCGAGGGCGACCCGGCGACGCAGCGAGGCGTACGCCGACTCGAGGGCGTCGGCGATCTCCTCGCCGTCGGTCTGGAGCAGGGTCGCGATCCGTCCGGGGCGGTCGCCCTCGACCTCGCGGTGCCACAGCGCGATGCGCGCGGCGGCGGGGAGTGCGGCGTACCCGCGCCACAGCGGCTCGTCGAGCGGCAGCGCGGGCACCTCGCCGCGCAGGTGGGTGGCGAGCAGTGCGGCGCGGAACGGCAGCAGCGGGTGGGGGGTGGCGCGCAGCCACACGGCGGCGGCGCGGCCGGCGCGGGCGAGGGAGTCGACGGTGACGTCGGCGCCGGCGCGCTCGAGGGCGCCGCGGTGCCGCTGCACGAGGGTCAGGAGAGCGTCGTCGTCGCCGGTGCGGACCCGGTCGACCAGCTCGACCTCCCCGGTGGACCCGGTCGTCGCGCCGCCCCCGTCGGTCGAGCCTGCCCCGTCGGTCGAGCCGCGAGGAGCGCCAGCGACGAGCGAGTCGAGACCCGGTGCCGGACGCAGGGCATGCCGCCCTCCCGTCACACCGTGACTCCCCTGCGGCTGCACCACTCGGTCCTGACTCACGCGCTGCCTCTCGCCGATCCTGCGCGCGCGGGCGCCGGCCTCCGAGACCGGCCGCCCCGCCCCCGGGCGCGCGACATACCGAAGGTATGAACGAGACCGGACTAGACGGGTTACTGGTCATGACTAGTCCGACCCCAGTGGTCCAGACCAGGACTCGCCCGTCGATTGCCGGCCCGTGCTGACCAGCCGAGCCCGCGCCCCCGGCGTACCCCCGAGCGGCCGACCTCGTTGAGAGCCACGGCAGGGCATCTCGGGAGCCCTGCCCTCGGACCCACCCCGGCGGCCCTCTCGGATGAACGCCAGGCGAACGGTGCCGTAACTCACACGGCCGAACGCGGTTGGCACCTCCGGAGGGAGACACGACGCCGACCGAAGGCCGAGGGTCACCATGCAGGACAGCCGATGACGATCCTGGCGCAGCGCCGGGTGCGGCTCTTCGCGAGCCCGCCGAGCCGGATGCTGCGACAGTTGCCGAAGCTCACGCTCGCGGTCGACGCGACGGTGGTGGGCGGGGCGACGCTGCTCGCCGCGCTGGGCCGTGACCTGCTGCCGCTCTTCGACGGCGGCCGGGCGGTGACCGCGGACCTGACGCTGGTGGGGCCGGCGATCGTGCTGATCTGGCTGGCGGCGCTGACGCTGGGCGGCGCCTATCGGGTCGACATGTTCGGGGCGGGCACCGAGGAGTTCCGGCGGGTGCTGCACGCGACGCTGTTCACCGGCGGGCTGGTGGCGGTGGGCACGTTCTTCGCGAAGTACCCGCTCTCCCGGGGGTTCTACTTCCTGCTGTTCGCGGTGGGGGTGCCGGCGCTGCTGCTGGGCCGCTACGCGCTGCGGCGGGCGCTGCACCAGGCGCGTCGGCACGGCCGGGTGCAGCACCGGGTGCTGATCGCCGGCGACCCGGCGCACGTCGACGAGGTGGCGGCGGTGCTGCGGCGGGAGCGGTGGCTGGGCTACCGGGTGGTGGGGGCGGCGACGCCGACGCTCGAGCTGGAGGAGACCCGGGCGGGGGTGCCGGTGGTGGGCGACTGCGGCGACATCACCGCGGTGGTCCGCGAGCAGGCCGCCGACGTGGTGTTCTTCGCCAGCGGCGCGCTGACCTCGGCGGCGCAGATGCGGCGGATCGCCTGGGATCTGGAGGAGGACGACGTGCAGGTGGTCGTCGCGCCGACGGTCACCGACGTCTCCGGGGAGCGGGTGCGGGTGCGGCCGGTGGGCGGGCTGCCGCTGGTGCACATCGACGCGCCCAGGTCGACCGACGCCTCGCGCTGGGGCAAGCGGCTCTTCGACGTGGTGGGCGCGACGGCGCTACTGGTGGTCGCCGCGCCGCTGCTGGCGGTCTCGGCGCTGTGGATCAAGCTGCACGACGGTGGTCCGGTGCTGTTCCGGCAGCTGCGCATCGGCCGCGGCGGCGAGGAGTTCGGCTGCCTGAAGCTCCGCACGATGGTCGTCGACGCCGAGGCCCGGCTCGCCGAGCTGCACGCCGCGACCGGCCACACCGAGGGGCTGTTCAAGCTCAAGGACGACCCGCGCATCACCGGCCCGGGGCGTTGGCTGCGCCGCTTCTCCCTCGACGAGCTGCCGCAGCTGGTCAACGTGCTGCGCGGCGACATGAGCCTGGTCGGCCCGCGCCCGCCGCTGCCGCAGGAGGTCGCGGCGTACGAGCCCGACACGGTACGCCGACTGCGGGTGCGGCCCGGCCTCACCGGCCTGTGGCAGGTCTCGGGCCGCTCGGACCTGTCGTGGTCGGAGGCGATCCGGCTGGACCTCTACTACGTCGACAACTGGTCGATGCTGCAGGACCTGTCGATCCTGGTGAAGACCGTTGGGGCGGTGCTGCAGCGCCGCGGCGCCTACTGACCCGACCCGCCGTCAGGGCCCCGACGCCCCCGCGTGAAAGCTGCTGCGGCAGGCGCACTGCCAGCCATGGTCTTCAACCTGCTCCGCACACTGCACGCGCGTCTGCTGTCCCCCGAGAGCCTGCTTCACCCGACGAAGCTTGGACGGCGCGACGCGGTACGTGTGACCGCACCTCGGGCACTTCTGCCCGAGGTTCACCCCCGTCGTACTCATGGGTGAATCGTAAAGACGTTTCTATCGGCCAGCGCCGGATCGACCTGAGAACTTCGCGCGGTCTAGTTCTGCGACGGACACCACAACAGGTCCAGATCCGCTGGTCGAGCCCAGACGGTGGTCGAGCCTGTCGAGACCCACCGCTGGTCGAGCCGCCCCCGGTGGTCGAGCCGCGAGGAGCGCTGGCGACGACGCGAGTCGAGACCCCCGCACCCAAGGCAGGGCGCTGCCGCTCACATCCCGCGAAGGAACACTCACCCGCAGGCGCTCGCCACCGTCCGCGACTCACTGCCCGCAGCAATCCCCGGCGTGGCGGTGAGCCGCGGGTTCCCGCCCTGCCCCTCGCCGGTGGTCATCGTCCACTCGAGGTCGTCGTGCTCGCCGGGGCCGATGTCGAGGAACGTCGTGTAGACCGGCCGCCCGTCGTGGTCGATGATCGTGGCGTCGGGGTTGGGCTCGCCGTTGAGCGCGATCCGCTTGATCTCCCCGCCCACGGGCCCGTAGAGCCGCACGACGACGGTCTGCCGACCGGGGTCGGTGCCGAAGACACCGCCGCCGGTGATGTAGGGCGGCAGGTCGGCGGCGTCCTTCGGTGCGGTCGAGGTGAGCGTGGCGTGGCCGGTGAGTCCCTGCCGGCCGTCCTGGCAGTAGGTCGCGTCGAGCTGCACGTCGTAGCGCAGGAAGTAGGACATCTTCGAGCCGGTGGCGTCGTTGACATAGAAGCCGACCTGCGGGGCGGCGTCGGGGTCGGTGATCAGCTCGCCGGCGACCTCGGTGCCGGCCAGCTCGCCCTGCTCGGTCTCATCGAAGGAGTGCACGAGCATCCGCCCCTCCCCCGCGGCTCGGGAGAGCGCGTCGACCAACGCCGAGGGCGACCCGACGCCGCCGGAGAGCCGGTCGAAGAGGGTGCGGGCGACCTCGGCGAACCAGAGGTCCTGCTTCGCGGGGTCGGGCTCGCGCAGATAGATGCCGTGCAGCAGCTCGTCGACGGCGTTCTCGGCGGTGAGGGTGACCTCGCCGATGTCGATCGGGCCGGTGGCCTCGAGCAGGTAGGCGAGGCTGACGGTGTCGAGCATCAGCACGCCGTCGAGCTCGTGGTCGAACTCCTGCTCCCAGCGGGTGCGCATCAGGTCGGCGGTGCGCGGAAAGTCGGGGGTGAAGTTGGCGTCGAGGAAGTAGCGGCCGAGCTGGTCGCCGTAGATCTCGCGCTCGCCGTCGGTGAGCGGCAGCACCGGCTCGGGGGTCTCGCCGAACTGCCCGCCGGTGGCCTGTTGGGTCATCTCGATGGCGCCATCGGTGACCTCGAGCAGGGCGGCGGCGCCGGGGAGCCCGCCGGTGGTGCGAATCTCGGCGTTGTTCTGGAAGACCAGCAGATACTGCTTAGGCTCGTCGGCGCCGAGCATGGTCGGCAGCACGGCGAGTGCGGTGTCGGCGGAAGTCAGCGCCCGGCTGGCGTCGGTGACCATGTCGGTGAGCTTGCGGTACGGCGTCCGCAGCCGCTCGTCGAAGCCGCCGGAGTCGGGCTCGGCGAGGCGTTCGGCGGCGTCGGCGAAGGCGGCCTGGCCGTTGCCGACCGGCTGCCGCAGCTCGCGCACCGCGGCCACCGGCACCCGGCCGTTGCGGGGCAGCAGGCCCTCGAGGTCGGTGGAGGCGGTGACCAGTCCGGGCAGCCCGTCGCGACTGAGGTCGGCGACCACAGAGCTGGCCACGGCGACGCCTTCGGCGTCGTCGCCGAAGACCGGGAGATGTTCGAGCAGGCCCCACAGGGTGCCGGACGTGGAGTCGGCGGCTGCCTCGGAGTGCCGCTGCAGGTCGTCGAGGGCGTCCCGGGCGGTGGCCTCGTCGCCGGCGGAGACGGCGGCCTTGAGCCGCTCGCCGTCGTCGGCAACGGCGTCCAACTCCTTCGAGACGCCGTAGGCGACCCAGGCGGCATAGCCGGCCAGCACGAGCACGACGCCCACGACGAGGAGCAGCAGGACGCGCCAGGCCCGGGAGGTCAGCATGGCCGAAACCCTAGCGACCACCGGTCACTCCGCCGGGAACCCGCATGCGCGCGCTGGTCGAGCCGGTCGGTGGTCGAGCCGGTCGGTGCTCGATCCCACCGCTGGTCGAGCCGCGAGGAGCGCCAGCGACGAAGCGAGTCGAGACCCGGTGAGCTGCGCAGGGCAGCAACCACCACCAAGCCCCACCCCCATCTAGACCTGCTTCAACCCTCCCCCACCCCCGCCGATAACCAAGACGACACCGCCTCCCGAACAGGCCCACCGATGACGACGCTGGACCCCATCACGGCCTTCGACGACCTCATCGACCTCTCCGGCGAGCCCAGCGACTCCCTGCTCACCCCGTTCGAGGCCTGGTGCGAGGCCCACTCGATCGACCCGGACGCCCCGTTGGCCTGGGGTTACTATCGACGGAGCCTGGACAAACCACCCACCCGCTGAAGTGATGTGGGCAGTCACTCGAGGGGACTGCGATGCCGGATCGAGCGCGAGCCACCCGCATCCCCGGCCGCCCTGCCCTGGCAACCCGGCTACCGACCTCTGCCGCCGTTCACGTAACCGGAACCACACCGACATCGTTCACGCCACGAGTCAGCAGAGACTACGGTGGGCCCGGCTCATTCGGAGCCGTGACGTGAGATGCCGGGGGGCACGGATGCGAGTGGGCACATGACGATCTTGTCCGACAGGCGAGCAGGGCTGTTCACGGGCTCTCCGAGCCGCACCCTGCACTTTCTCCCCTCGACCGCGCTGGTCCTCGACGGCCTCGTCGTCGCCGCATCTGCAGGGTTGGCCGCCTTCGGCCGCGACCGTCTGCCGATGTTCCACGCGGGCTCCGACATCACCAGCAGTCTGGACGCTGTCGGCCCCCTGATCGTGCTCGGCTGGTTGCTGTCGCTCGGCATCGCGGGCAGCTACCGGATGAGCCTCTTCGGCGCCGGCACCGACGAATACAAGCGGGTTGCCACAGCCAGCCTGTTCACGGCCGGCTTGGTCGGCGTCGCCTCCTACCTCGCCAAGTACGACTTGTCGCGCGGCTTCTACTTCCTGCTCTTCGGGATCGGCCTCCCGGCCGTGGTCCTAGGTCGCTACGCGCTGCGCGACGCACTGCACCGGCTCCGCCGGCACGGCCGACTTCAGCACCGCGTGCTGATCGCGGGCTCGCCTTCCCACATCGACGAGGTCGCAGCGGTGCTCCGTCGAGAGAGCTGGCTGGGCTACCGGGTGGTCGGCTCGCTTACGCCCGCTCACTTCACCGATGAGGAGACCAGCAGCGGCATCCCCGTGCTGGGCAACTCCGACGACGTCACCGCTGCTGTCCGCGAGCACGGCGCCGACATCGTCTTCTTCGCAGGTGGGGCACTCACCTCTGCCAACCAGATGCGCCGGATTGCATGGGACCTCGAGCACGAGGACGTCCAGGTCGTGGTGGCTCCGAGCGTCACCGACGTGTCCGGGGAGCGCGTGCGGATCCGTCCGGTCGGCGGGCTCCCGCTGATGCATATCGATGCTCCCCGCGCCACGGACGCCTCCCGCTGGGGAAAGCGGTTGTTCGACATCGTCGGCTCAGCAGCCCTCCTCGTCGTCGCCAGTCCGCTCTTCTTGTTTGCCGGTCTCTGGATCCTGATTCACGACCGTGGGCCGGTGCTGTTCAAGCAGGAGCGCATCGGCCGAGGCGGCCGCGAGTTCGCCTGCCTGAAGTTCCGCTCAATGGTGGTCAACGCCGAGGAGCTACTGGCTGAGCTGCACGAACAAGCCGGCTACGACGAGGGCCTGTTCAAGATGAAGGACGACCCACGAATCACCCGCCCGGGGCGCTGGCTGCGCCGCTTCTCCCTCGACGAGCTCCCCCAGTTGGTCAACGTGCTGCGCGGCGACATGAGCCTGGTCGGCCCCCGCCCGCCACTCCCCCTCGAGGTCGCGAAGTACGAGGGCGACACCGCGCGGCGCCTCCGTGTCCGCCCGGGCATGACCGGCCTGTGGCAGGTGTCGGGACGCTCGGACCTGTCGTGGACCGAGGCCATCCGCCTCGACCTCTACTACGTCGACAACTGGTCGATGCTCCAGGACCTGTCGATCCTGACCAAGACTCTCGGGGCGGTGCTGCGGCGCCGAGGGGCCTACTGACAGGCTCGGTCAGGTGAGGCGTCTCCTGGTCACCGGCGGTGCCGGGTTCGTCGGGGTCCACTTGGTGCAGCACGCCGTGGAGCACTCGGACTGCCAGGTGACGGTGCTCGACAAGCTCACCTACGCCGCCAGCCCGGAGGCGCTCACCGCTCTGCCGCCCGATCGGATGCGGCTCGTGGTCGGCGACGTCGCCGACGCGATGATGGTTGACGGGCTGGTCGCCTCCCACGACGCGGTGGTCCATCTCGCCGCGGAGTCGCACAACGACAACTCGCTTCAGGATCCGTCGGCGTTCGTAGAGACGAACCTGGTGGGCACGTTCACGCTTCTCGAGGCCGTCCGTCGGCACGGCGTCCGCCTGCACCACGTGTCCACCGACGAGGTCTACGGCGACCTGCCGCTCGACTCGCCGGATCGGTTCACCGAGTCCTCTCCCTACCGCCCGAGCAGCCCCTACTCCGCGACGAAGGCGGGCGCCGACCACCTGGTGCGAGCCTGGATCCGCAGCTACGGGATCCCCGCCACGATCTCGAACAGCTCGAACAACTACGGTCCCTGGCAGCACATCGAGAAGTTCATCCCCCGACAGATCACCAACCTTCTCGACGGCCGTCAACCGAAGCTCTATGGCAACGGACAGCAGATTCGCGACTGGCTCCACGTCTCCGACCACGCCTCGGCGATCTGGGCGATCCTCGGGCAAGGACGGCTAGGTGAGACCTACCTGGTCGGGGCCGACGGCGAGCAGACCAACCTCGAAGTCGTTCGCACGATCCTCGCCCACCTCGTGCGCGAGGATCTCGACGTCGACCTCGTGGCCGACCGCGTGGGGCACGATCAGCGCTACGCCATCGACTCGGCCAAACTGCGCGTCGAGCTCGGCTGGCGACCACTGTTCAACGACTTCGAGGCTGGCCTAGCCGACACCATCGACTGGTACGCCGCGAACGAGTCGTGGTGGCGACCGGCGAAGGAGCGCGCCGAGGCGGAGTATGCCGCGCGCGGGCAGTGATTACCGCCGCCGCAGCCCCTTCATCGCCGGCCGCACGTCGGCCAGGTAGACGAACGCGGCGACGGTGAAGATCAGGCTGATCAGGAACGACCCGATCGAGATGATCGAGAGCACCGCCCCGAGGCCGAGCAGGATGGTCCAGGTGGGCTTGGTCAACTTGCCGGCGGCCTCGTAGGACTCCTTGGAGAAGGTCAGGCTGCTGCCGAAGGCGAAGAACTTCACGGCCAGCAGCACGACGTTGACCAGGGAGACGATCCAGAACTGGACCTCGAACACGTTCACTCGCCCCAGCCTACGGGGTCGCCTCGCTGGTCGAGCTTGCCGAGACCCCGCACCGTTGGTCGAGCCGCACCGGTGGTCGAGCTTGCCGAGACCTCCCACCGTTGGTCGAGCCGCGAAGGCGCGCTAGCGCCTGCTGCGAGTCGAGACCCCCGCACCCGCCCACCTCCGCAACCATCCACCAACCACAAGGACCCCCGGCGCCGCCGGGGGTCCTCGCAGTTCTTAGAACAGCGTCAGCTGCCCGTCATCGGGGTCGTGCAGTCAGTCGCCGACCTTCTTGGCGGCGTCGGTGGCGGCCTCGGTGGCTGCGGCGGCGGTCTTCTTGGCCGCGGTGGTGGTGGCCTTGGCGCTGCTGCGCGGCGTCGATGTCGCCTTCTTGGCGGTGCCGGTGGTCTTCTTCGCCGCCGACTTGGTGGTCTTCTTCGCGGTGGTGGCGGTCGACTTGGTCGCCTTCGCACTCTGGGTGCGGGTGGTCTTGGCCTTGGCGGTGGTCGTCTTGGCCGAGGTCACGGTGGCCTTGGTCGACTGCTGGCGGCGGATCCGAGCGACGAGGGTCTCGCCGCGCTTGGCCAGGTCGGCGTAGGTGTCGCCCACGGTGGAGACGTTCTCCTCGAGCGCGGTCTGCATGCGGGTCGGGATCTCGCGGGCCTCGTCCTGCAGCTCGGCGACGCGGGCCTCGATCGCCTTGCGGCGCACCTTGGCCTCCTTGGTGATGGCGTCGACGCGCTCGTTGAACGCCGTGGTGACCTGCTTGCGCAGGGCGTCGGGCTCGAGGTCGACCTTCTTGACCGACTTCTGCACGTCCTCGAGGCGGGTCTCGACGTCGTGGCGGACGCCGGTGAGGCGCTTCTGCACGTCGGCGACGTAGTCGCGGACGACCTCCACGGCCCGGTCGGCCACGCCGACTCCGGCGTAGAGAGGCCGGGTGGCCTCGATCTTGATGTCGAACTTGGCCTTGGCCATGTCACTCACTCCTTGGTTGGGTCATACATCGGGTGGGCCCGGGGCGCCGGGCCGGAGGTCCTACTGCTCGTCGGCGCCGCTGCGGCCGGCGTTCATCGCCAGGAACGACGAGTAGACGTCGAGCAGTGACTGCTTCTGGCGCTCGGTGAGGTCGGGGTCGTGGAGCACCGCGAGCTCGACGGTGGTCACCGTCGAGGGGTCGGGGCTGACGATCCCGGCCCGCACGTAGAGCTGGTCGGCGGAGACCTGCAGGGCCTTGGCGAGCTGTTGGAGCACCTCGGCCGAGGGCTTGCGCAGACCGCGTTCGATCTGGCTGAGGTAGGGGTTGGAGACGCCGGTCAGCTCGGCGAGCTGACGCAGCGAGAGCTGCGCGCTGGTGCGCTGCTCCCGGAGGTACTCCCCCAGGGACTCGACCGTCTTGCCGACGGTCTTCCCCACCACTCCCTTGGCCATACCCCCACTGTGCTAGCCCCTGCTAGCAGTTGCAAGCATCCGGGGCGTGACTCCGTTCACAGTTCCCCTGACGCGCTGTGTCCACACCCCTACGCTGGTCGATGCCCGCACCGCCGGTCGAGGCTTGCTCGGTGGTCGAGGTTGCCGAGACCCTCGCCGTCGAGCCGCGAAGGCGCGCTAGCGCCTGCTGCGAGTCGAGACCCCGGAAGACGGAAACGAACCCCAGCCACAGCCCCACCAACCGAAGGGACGCGATGTACCGCCTCACGTGCGCCACCCGCCCCTACGCCTGGGGCTCCCGCACCCACCTCCCCCGCTTCCGCGACGAGGAGCCTGGCGATGGACCGCAAGCGGAGATGTGGATCGGCGCGCACCCGGGCGACCCGTCGCTGCTGCCTGACGGAACCCGCCTCGACGACCGGATCCGCGAGCACCCGCTGGCCACCGTCGGCCCGGCATCCGCGGAGCTGTTCGGCCCGCGCCTGCCGTTCCTGGTCAAGGCCCTGGCCGCGGCGGAGCCGCTGTCGCTGCAGGTGCACCCGACCAGCGAGCGCGCAAGGATCGGGTACGCCGAGGAGGAGGCCGCGGGCATCCCCCTGGGCGCCCCGAACCGGCGCTACCAGGACCCGTTCCACAAGCCGGAGCTGATCTACGCCCTCACCCGCTTCGAGGGGATGGCCGGCTTCCGCGACACCGAGAAGTCCGCGGCGATCCTGCGCCTGTTCGGCCTGCCGTGGGCCGACGAACTGTCGTGGCGGCTGGAGGACGGCCCGGCCTACCAGACCCTGCACGCGGTGGTCGCCGAGATGCTGGCGATGTCCGGCGATCCGCTGCGCGACCTGATCGCTCAGCTCGGTGACGCAGCGGTGCGCGCCGAGGAGCGCAGCCACTCGACGCGGATGCCGTCGGGGCGCCGCTACCGCGAGCGCACCAGTGTTGAACGTGAGGGCACCCGGGTGTTCGCGCAGACCGCGGCGCTGGCGAAGCGCTACCCCGACGACCCCGGCGTGCTGGTGACCTTGCTGCTCAACCACGTTGTGCTGGCACCGGGCGAGGCAATGTTCCTCGACGCCGGCGTGGTGCACGCCTACACCAGCGGTTTCGGGGTGGAGGTGATGGCCTCCTCCGACAACGTGGTGCGCGCGGGCCTGACCCCGAAGTACGTCGATGTTCCCGAGCTGCTCGACATCGCAAGCTTCACCCCGATCCCGCCGCCGCTGTGGGAGCCGACGCTGGTCCGACGCGGGGTGCTCTGCTTCGACCCACCGGTCACCGAGTTCGCGCTGTTCGTCGTCGAGCCACCCGAGGGGGAGCTGGTCGAGCAGCTGGCCGACACCGGCCCCCGCACGGTCCTGGCCCTGGACGGCACGGTCACCGTGCATACCGCGGCCGGCAGCTCGGAGATCTCGCGTGGCCATGCCCTCTTCCTGGGCGACGCGGATGGTCCGGTCACCCTGTCCGGTCAGGGCCGAGTGGCACTCGCCACCGTTCCCGCGCACTGACCGGACAACCGCTCGTCGAGCCGCGAGGAGCGCAGCGACGCAGCGAGTCGAGACCCCGCAACCGAGGCAGGGCCTCAGCCACCCACCTTCGGCCGGTCGATCCACGGCTCCCCTTCATGCCCGACCGCGGCGATGTCGGCGTCGACCATGATCTTCACCAGTTCCTGCGTGTGCACGGTCGCCTCCCAGCCCAGCTCACGCTTGACCAGGCCGGCGTCACCGATCAGGAGCGACTCGCGGGTCGGGCGGATGTAGCGCTCGTCGCAGCGCACGTGCTTCTCCCAGTCGAGCCCGGCGTGGTCGAACGCGGCGACAACGAAGTCCCGCACCGAGAAGCTGGTGCCGGTGGCGATCACGTAGTCGCACGGCTGGTCGGCCTGCAGCATCCGCCACATCGCGTCGACGTACTCCGGGGCGTAGCCCCAGTCGCGAGTCACGTCGAGGTTGCCGAGGTAGAGGTAGTCCTCCAGTCCGGCCTGGATCCGCGCGACCGCCCGGCTGATCTTGCGGGTCACGTAGGTTTCGCCGCGCCGGGGCGACTCGTGGTTGAACGCGATGCCGTTGACCGCGAACATCCCGTAGCCCTCGCGATAGGTCACCGTTGCCCAGTGCGCGTGCAGCTTCGCTGCCCCGTAGGGCGTGCGGGGGCGGAAGGGGCTGGCCTCCGACTGCGGCACGTCTGCATCGGGGCCGAACATCGCCGAGCTGGAGGCTTGATAGAAGCGGCAGTCGACACCGGAGAGCCGGACCGCTTCGAGCAGCCGGACCGCGCCGACCGCCGTGGTCTCGGCGGTGTGCTCGGGCTCGTCGAAGCTGCTGCCGACGTGGGACTGGCCGCCGAGGTTGTAGACCTCGTGCGGCTGGATCTCGCGCAGCAGTGCGATCAGCCGAGCGGAGTCGGTGATCTCGCCGTAGTGCAGGAAGAGCCGGGTGCCCGGCTCGTGCGGGTCCTGGTAGAGGTGCTCGATGCGCGAGCTGTTGAACGTCGACGAACGTCGCCGCAGCCCGTGCACCTCGTAGCCCTTCTCCAGCAGCAGCTCGGCGAGGTAGGAGCCGTCCTGACCGGTGATCCCGGTGATCAGAGCACGCCGCGGGGTCGACATGGCTCCGAGAGTAGAGGCCGAAGGTCAACGACCGGTCCACCCGCGGGCAACACCCTGCCCACCCGATGGTTGCGTGATCCCGGCGGTCGAGGAGACCGTCGCTGCTTGAGGAGGTTGCGCAGCACGGCCCCGGTGGTTGAGGAGGTTGCGCAGCAACCGTCTCGAAACCACCATCCACAGCTCCCAGGCGCGAGGTGGCCGACTTGCGGCGCCATATGGACGCTGACCACATGGCCTGGACCTACATCGTCGAGTGCGCAGACGGCTCGTACTACGTCGGGAGCACCGTCAACCTCGAACGCCGTGTGTGGGAGCACAACCACGATCCATCCGGCGCGGCCTACACCCGACGCCGGCGACCGGTGCGGCTGGTGTGGTCCGCCCAGTGCGAGTCCGTGGCCGATGCCTTCGCCTACGAGAAGCAGATCCAGGGGTGGAGCCGGCGCAAGCGAGAGGCGCTGATCCGCGGAGAGTTCGAGTTGTTGCCCGGTCTGGCCCAGCGCCAGACGAGCTCCACGGACCGGTGGTTTCGAGACAGGCGCAGCGCGCCTTCCTCAACCACCGAGGACCCCGGTGGTTGAGGAGGTTGCGCTAGCAACCGTCTCGAAACCGCCGAACTCAGAAGCAGGCCCGCAGCTCCCCCACGACCCACCCACCACCGAGGATCTCGACCCGCCCGGTGCTGCGGACCGCCTCAGCGTCCACCCCTGCCTCGTCGAGCACGCCGCTGCGCCGCAGCGCCTCGGCCATGACCACGGGCCGCGCCCGGGCCGCGCCGTCGTCGATCTTCAGCGCGAACGACCGGCCGTCGGGCAACGCGACGGCGTAGACGCCCTCGGCGCCGGCCTTGCCGATGGCGCCGGGGATCGCGGTCAGCAGGGTCCGCTCGTCGCGGCGGGTGCCCGAGACCATCTCCGGGTGGCGGCGGATCGCGTCCGCGATCTTGGCCTCCGGTCCGTCGGTCGCCACCGCGAGCGCCCGGAAGGCCCGGGCCAGGCCGACCAGCGAGGTGCCGAGCAGCGGCGCGCCGCACCCGTCGATCGCGACGTGCGCGACCGGCTCGCCGGTCAGCTCGGCGAAGGTCTCCGCGATGGCGACCTGCAGCGGGTGGTCCGGCCGCAGGTAGGTCGTGGTGTCCCAGCCGCGGAGCACGCAGGTGGCGAGCATCCCAGCGTGCTTGCCGGAGCAGTTCATCGCCAGCGGCGAGCGGTCGCCGCCGGTCCGCAGCAGCGCCTCCTTCTCGGCGTCCTCCAGCGGCCAGTCCGGCGGGGTCTGCAGCGCCGACTCGTCGAGCCCGGCGTCGGCCAGGAGGCGCCGGACGCCGTCGAGGTGCATCGGCTCCCCGGAGTGCGACGCGCAGACCAGCGCGAGCAGGTCGTCGGGCAGCTCGAGTCCGTGCCGCACCATCGCGAGCGCCTGGATTGGCTTGTTGCTCGACCGCGGCAGCACCGCCCCGGTGACGTCGCCGACCGACCAGTCGACCGACCCGTCGGGCGCCAGCGCGACCACCGAGCCGCGATGGTGGCCCTCGACGAACCCGGAGCGGACGAGCTGGACGACGGGTTCGGGCTGCGGCACGAAATAAGACTATCCAGCCCAGGTTTGGCAGGATTGGCGCGTGCCGACCCCTCCCGCACCGCAGCACTGCCCCACGCCGCGCGAGCTCGACGACCTCGAGCTGCTCAGCATCGGCGCGCTCGCGCCGATCCGCGGCTTCGACGAACCGGGCAGCCCGGTGACGCTCACCCTGCCCGAGACCGTGGCCGCCGCGGCCGCCGAGGCCGGTGCGGTGGAGCTGGTCGACCCCGAGGGCCTGCCGCTGGCCCGGGTCAGCGTGCCCGGCGGCGAGGTCGACCCGCTGACGCACGCCCAGTTCGGGCCGTTCCGCGACCACTACCTCAGCCCCGCCCACGTGCGGGAGGCCTACGCCGGTCGCACGTTCGTGCCGGTCACCGACGCGCTCACCGAAGCCGACCTCGCCACGCTGCGCGGCGCCGGCCCGCTGGTGCTGCTCGCGCTGGTCGGCCACGGCACCCCGGCGATGTCGGCGGTCGGCCTGATCCGCGCCACCCTCGCCGCGGCCCGCCACCTGCCTGACGCGGAGGTGGTGGCGGTGCCACTGGCCTCCCATGGCGACCCGGAGACCGACCACGCGCTGGGAGTGCAGGTGGTCGCCAAATACGCCGGCCCTGACCCGGTCCTCGCCCTCCCCGACAACAGCGCTGGTCGAGCCGCGAGGAGCGCTAGCGACGATGCGAGTCGAGACCCCGCAACCACGGTGGTCGAGCCTGCCGAGACCTACCCCCCAGACATCGCCGAGATTGTCGACTTCGAGCGCCCGGCTTCTGACGAACAGGGCCTAGTCCTCTTCTTCACCGGCCTCTCGGGCAGCGGCAAGTCCACGCTGGCCCGCGCGCTGATGGACCGCCTCCTCGAGCAGGGCGCCCGCACGGTCACCAGCCTCGACGGCGACGTGGTGCGCCGCAACCTCTCCGCCGGGTTGACCTTCTCGAAGGAGGACAGGGAGACCAACATCCGGCGGATCGGCTGGGTGGCCGCCGAGATCTCCCGCCACGGCGGGGTCGCGGTCTGCAGCCCGATCGCACCCTTCGACGCCACCCGCCAGGACGTCCGCGCGATGGTCGAGACGGCCGGGGGCGCGTTCTTCCTGGTGCACGTCGCCACCCCACTGGAGGAGTGCGAGCGCCGCGACCGCAAGGGCCTCTACGCGAAGGCCCGACGCGGCGAGATCCCCGAGTTCACCGGCATCTCCTCCCCCTACGAGGAGCCCGACGACGCCGACGTGCGCGTCGACACCACCGGCCGCACCATCGACGACGCCCTCGCCGACGTCCTCGACGCTCTGCGCGAGGAGGGCTACCTCGACCTCACCGCGGGCCGAGGCGAGACCGCCACCGACGTGCCCACCGCTGGTCGAGCCGCGAGGAGCGCCAGCGACGATGCGAGTCGAGACCCCGCAAGAGAAGGCAGGGCGGCGACCGCCGCCGCAACTGCCCTCGGCGATTCACCCGCGCTCGAGCCTGTCCCGGTCCCCGTGCACAGCACCGCCGACCCGCTCCACGTCCTCTTCGTGTGCACCGCGAACATCTGCCGCTCCCCCTTCATGGAGCACCGCGCCCGCCAGCTCGCCGGCCCCGGCGCCCACCTCGAGTTCGCCAGCGCCGGCACCCACGGCTTCCGCGACCACGCGATGGACGACGTGATGGCGCAGGCACTCACCGCCCGCGGCGGCGACGCCACAGCGTTCCGCAGCCGGCCGCTCACCCCGGAGCTGCTCGACGCCGCCGATCTGGTGGTCACTGCCGAGTCGACCCATCGGGCGTTCATCCTCGACGAGCACCCCGCGACATTCCGCAAGGTGTTCACGCTCGGCCAGCTGGCCGAGGCGGTGAAGGCCGGCGACCCAGCTCTGTCGGGGCGTGAGCTGGTCGCCGCCGTCGGCAACCGCCGCGGAGCTGCCGACCCGGCGCTGGACGTCGCCGACCCCTACGCCCGCGGCCCGGAGGCCGCCGAGCGTGCCGCGGCCCACATCGACGACCTGCTGCGCGTCGTCGTCCCGGCGCTGGTCGGAACCGGGAGGATCACCGCATGAGTGAGCTGATCACCGTCGCCTTCTTCTCGATCATGGCGGCCGGGTTCGTGGTCGGCGTCGTGGTCGGGCTGACCGGCATGGGCGGCGGCGCGCTGATGACCCCGGCGCTGATCTTCCTCGGCGTCGGCGAGACGGCGGCGGTGGTCACCGCCGACCTCACCGCGGCCGCGGTCTACAAGACCGGCGGGGCGCTGGTGCACAAGCGCGAGGGCTCGCCGAACATGCAGTTGGCGAAGTGGCTGATCATCGGGTCGATCCCGATGGCGTTCGCCGGCCCCTACCTGGTCTCGTGGTTCGTCGACCCCGACGACATCGACGACACGCTCAAGCTGGCGATCGGGTTCGCGCTGCTGCTGGCCGCGGCCACCTATGCGCTGCGGCTCTACGTCAACCTGCTGCGGGTGCGTCGCGGTGGTCCGACCGGCAACCCGAACCCGCCGATCCGTCCCGTGCCCACACTGCTCGTGGGGGCGCTGGGGGGCCTGCTGGTCGGCATCACCAGCGTCGGGTCGGGCTCGGTGATCATGGTCGCCCTGCTGATGCTCTACCCCGGCCTGTCGGCGGTGAAGCTGGTCGGCACCGACCTGGTGCAGGCGGTGCCGCTGGTGCTCGCCGCGGCGATCGCGAACATCACCATCCACGGGCTCGACTGGGGGCTGACGATCCCGCTGATCATCGGCTCGGTGCCGGGCACGATCATCGGCTCGAAGCTGGCGCCCAAGGTGCCGCAGTCGTTCCTGCGGCGCGGCATCGTGATCGTGCTGACGATGTCGGCGATCGCGCTGCTCGACAAGGCCGGCTGGGCCCCGCTGGGCAAGGAGGAGACCCACCCGATGCTGGTCGCCGGCATCGGCCTGGCGCTGGTGGTGCTGATCCCGGTGGTCTGGGGCGTGATCCGCCGCACGACCGGATTGCCGATGTTCGGGGCGCCCACCGTGGCCGAGCTCGACAGCCTGGAGCCCTCCCGCCGTGCCGCCGCCGGTCGCGGCAACCGCCCGCGCAACGGTTAGGCTGCCCGCCAACGGCCGTTCGACTTAGGGGAATCCTTGGAGCTCCGCGACTACTGGCGCATCATCCAGCGCCGCTGGATGTTCATTCTCGGGACGCTGGTGGTGGTGATCGGCGCTGCGGCGGCCTACACCTTCACGGCGACCCCGAAGTACGCGTCGTCTGCCCGGCTGTTCGTCTCCACGAGCCAGTCCGACACCGCCCAGGCCTATCAGGGCAACCTGTTCGCCTCCGAGCGGGTGAACTCCTACGCCGACCTCGTCGGCAGCCGCGAGCTGGCCACCGTGGTGGGTCAGCGACTGGGGATGAGCGAGACCGCGATCGCGGAGCTGCCCGACCAGATCTCGGCGACCGCGGTGCCCGAGACCGTGATCCTCGAGCTCACCATCACCGACGTCGACGCCCGCGACGCCCAGACGATCGCGCAGGCCTACGTCGAGGAGCTGCAGGACCTGGTCCGCGAGCTCGAGACGCCGCCGGGCAAGACCGAGGCGCCGATCAAGGCGACCGTGGTCGACGACGCCTCCTACAGCGAGACCCCGGTCTCGCCGCAGCCGGTCCGCAACCTGGGCCTGGCCGGCGTCCTCGGCCTGCTGCTGGGGCTCGGGCTGGCGGTGCTGCGCGAGCTGCTCGACACCACGATCAAGACCCCCGAGCAGGCCTCGGAGTCGGGCGAGGCGCCGGTGCTGGGCACGATCGGCTACGACAGCCAGGCACCGAAGCGGCCGCTGGTCACCTCGCTCGACTCGCACGCGCCTCGCGCCGAGGCGTTCCGGGTGCTGCGCACGAACATGCAGTTCGTCGACGTGGACAAGGAGGGCGAGGGCCGGGTCTACGTGGTCACCAGCTCGGTGCCCACCGAGGGCAAGACGACGACCTCGGTCAACCTGGCGCTCACTTCGGCCCAGGCCGGGCTGAAGACCGTGCTGGTCGAGGCCGACCTGCGCCGCCCGCGCTCGGCGCAGGCGCTCGGCATGGACAACCAGATCGGCCTCACCACCACGCTGGTGGGCCGGGTCTCCCTCGACGACGCCCTGCAGAGCGACGACGCGACGGGCCTCTCGCTGCTGGCCAGCGGCGCGATCCCGCCGAACCCGGCCGAGCTGCTCCAGTCGCACGCCATGGCCGAGCTGCTGGCCGAGCTGCGCAGCCGCTTCGACCTGGTGATCATCGACGCCCCGCCGCTGCTGCCGGTCACCGACGCCGCGCTGATCTCGGCGCAGTCCGACGGCGCGGTGCTGATCGTGCGCCACGGCAAGACCACCAAGGACCAGCTCTCCCATGCCGTCGAGCGGCTCGACCAGGTCGGCGCGAAGGTGGTCGGCCTGGTGCTCAACATGGTGCCGAACCGGCGCGGGCTCGGCGGCTACGGCTACGGCTACGGGTACGGCTACGGCTACGCCCCGGACGCCGACCAGGCGAAGAGCGGCAAGCGCGGGAAGCACGGCAAGCCCGAGGCCTGAGCCGCCGATGAGCCTCAATCGCGGCCCACGGCTAGCATGTGGGCTGCTGTCTTCAGGAGAGGTCCCTTGTCACCCATGACGCAAACGCATGCCGACTACCAGCTGAGCCAGCTCGACCAGCTGGAAGCGGAGTCGATCCACATCTTCCGCGAGGTCGCGGCCGAGTTCGAGAAGCCCGTGCTGATGTTCTCGGGCGGCAAGGACTCGATCGTGATGCTCCGACTGGCGGAGAAGGCCTTCTACCCGGCCCGGATCCCGTTCCCGGTGCTGCAGGTCGACACCGGCTACGACTTCCCCGAGGTGCTGGCCACCCGCGACGCGTGGGTCAACCGCCTCGGCGTGCGGCTGGTGGTCGCCTCGGTCGAGGAGGCCATCAAGAACGGCATCGTCGTCGACGACGGCAAAACCAGCCGCAACCGGCTGCAGATCGGCACCCTGCTCAACGCGCTGGAGGAGGAGGGCTTCACCGCCGCCTTCGGTGGCGGCCGCCGCGACGAGGAGAAGGCCCGCGCCAAGGAGCGCGTCTACTCCCACCGCGACGAGTTCGGCCAGTGGGACCCGAAGATGCAGCGCCCCGAGCTGTGGAGCCTCTACAACGGCCGCATCCACGAGGGCGAGCACATGCGGATCTTCCCGCTCTCGAACTGGACCGAGCTCGACATCTGGCACTACATCGGCCGGGAGGGCATCGAGATCCCCTCGATCTACTTCTCCCACCAGCGCCGCGTCTTCGAGCGCGACGGCATGCTGCTCAGCGAATCGGAGTTCAACCCGCTGCGCGCCGGCGAGACCGTGCAGGAGCGCACGGTGCGGTTCCGCACGGTCGGCGACCTGACGCTGACCGGCTGCGTGGAGTCCGGCGCCGACACCATCGACAAGATCATCGACGAGATCGCCATCGCGCGCGTGACCGAGCGGGGCGCCACCCGTGGCGACGACCGGTTCTCCGAGGCCGCCATGGAGGACCGGAAGAAGGAAGGCTACTTCTGATGAACGACTCCACCACGGCGTCCTCCGCGGCGGCGCAGGGGCTGATCAAGTCCGAGCGGGCCGAGCAGACCCGCCACATGGACCTTCTCCGGTTCGCCACCGCCGGCTCCGTCGACGACGGCAAGTCGACGCTGATCGGGCGGCTTCTGCTCGACTCGAAGTCGATCTTCGAGGACCAGCTCGAGGCGGTCGAGGCCACCAGCCAGTCGAAGGGCTACGACTACACCGACCTGGCGCTGCTCACCGACGGGCTCCGCTCGGAGCGCGAGCAGGGCATCACGATCGACGTCGCCTACCGCTACTTCGCGACGCCGAACCGCAAGTTCATCATCGCCGACACCCCCGGCCACGTTCAGTACACCCGCAACATGGTCACCGGCGCCTCGACCGCCGACCTTGGGCTGGTGCTGGTCGACGCCCGCCAGGGCCTGACCGAGCAGTCGCGCCGCCACGCGGTGATCCTGTCGCTGCTGCGGGTGCCGCACCTGGTGCTCGCGGTGAACAAGATGGACCTCGTCGACTTCTCCGAGGACGTCTACAAGCAGATCCACGCCGAGTTCACGCAGTTCGCGACCAAGCTGAACATCCCCGACCTGCAGGTCATCCCGATCTCGGCGCTCAAGGGCGACAACGTCGTCAACCGGTCGGAGAACATGGACTGGTACGACGGCCCGTCGCTGATGCACCACCTCGAGAACGTGCACGTGGCCTCCGACCGCGACCTGGTCGACGTACGCTTCCCGGTGCAGTACGTCATCCGCCCGAAGTCGGATGAGTTCCACGACTACCGCGGCTACGCCGGGCAGGTCGCCGGCGGCGTGCTGAAGCCCGGAGACGAGGTCGTCGTGCTCCCCTCGGGGATGACCAGCAAGATCTCCAAGATCGACCTGTTTGACCAGGAGATCACCGAGGCCTTCCCGCCCATGAGCGTGACGGTGCACCTTGAGGACGACGTCGACGTCTCCCGCGGCGACATGATCGCCCGCGTGAACAACGCCCCCACGCCCTCCCAGGACATCGACGCGATGGTCTGCTGGATGACCAACGCACCCCTGCGGCCGCGGATGAAGCTGGCGATCAAGCACACCAGCCGCAGCGCCCGGGCACTGGTAAAGGACATCCAGTACCGCCTTGACGTCAACACCCTGCACCGTGACCAGGAGACCAAGGAGCTCGGCCTCAATGAGATCGGGCGCGTGCAACTGCGCACTACCGTGCCGCTGCTGTGCGACACGTACTCGAAGAACCGCGCGACAGGATCCTTCATCCTTATCGATGAGGCCACCGGCGTCACGGTCGGTGCCGGGATGATAAACAACACGCGTGCTTGACTCTTCTCCTTCGAGCCCTGGGCTGCGTACTCAACCACACCTGCGCCAGGCCACAAGGAAAGTGATGCCCGGGGCAGTCGCATCGGGTCTCAAACCGTCCGCCCTAGCCCGGACGGCTAAGAGGGACACATTGAGCCGTCTTCACCCGCGCCTCTCCAGAGGCCTGCGCGATCGCCTTGATGCCGAGTTACGGGTCGCTTGGCCTCGTTTGGCTGGGGTCCGTGACCACCCAGAGCCGGCAAGTCGCGCATGACGGGTTCGTCCGAGAGACGACTGGCGCCGCGACGGATGGGGGCACTTCTCGCGGTTACGGTCGTTGGAAGCTCAGTCCTGGGCCTGGTTCGCGATGCCCTCACCATTCGCTACTTGACTTTTGGGGCCGGGTCCGACGAGTTCTTTGTGGGTATGGCCTACATTACCGTGTTCTTTGGGCTCGCAGGCCAGGCGACCTACATCCCTATCGCCCTGAAGAGCGCTCGCCGGGCAAGGCGATTCCTTTGGGGCGCGACCAGTGTCTTTTCGGCGGCCTCGACCCTTACGCTCCTCGCAAAAGGGGCCCCCGCATGGTGGGCTTTGACCTTGGGCGCCGCACCTTACATCGGAATGGCGCTCACCATGCCCAAATACGTGCGCCTCATGCTTGGCGGACACGCCGCCAGAATTGGGCTTGTCCCCATTCTAGCAAATGTCATATACATTGCACTCTTATTCGCCTTCTTGAATCTCGGAGTCGACATATCGGGCGACGCGCTTAGTGGGCACTATGGGATCTCCCTCGGCGCGTCGCTGCTGCTACTCGGTCTTGGGGTTCCCGAACGGACCATCACGGAGGCCGAACCCCGCGGCACCAACACGTATCTCATCGTATGCACTGCCATGCAGTTGTACCCCCTGCTTGAGCGTCACGTCGGCAGCCAATTAGGCCAGGGGGCAAACACGCTCATCGCCGTAGGTCAGAAAATCGCCTCTGTCCCAGTGGGTGTACTTGGCTATGCGATCGCAACGGCAACCTTCATCACTATCGCGTCGGGACGTGCCCCCGCGAGGTCTCTGTCTGACACGCTTCGATCAGCTAGATTATGGGTCCAACTCCTTGTGCTGTCAGCGATGTTGGCCCTTGCGTCGGTGGTCGCCCTCTCCGTGGCACTCGCGCTCCCGTGGATTGGACCCCTCGTCGGAATCCCGGGCGACACACGGATGGACGAACGTGTCACGATCGCACTTTGCACCACCTCCGTTCCATTCGCCATTGCATTCGCAATAATCACACAGGAACTGCTGGCTGCCGGCTCTTTCCGACAATACAATGCGGTCTCAACTGTCTTCCTGATGACATTCGGCTTGGTCGCTATACTGGCCCTGACGTTTCAGGAAGCAGCCATACTCGCAGTTACGACGCCCGTTTCGTACCTGATCGCTTGTGCAGCCACGCTGTGCTTGCGCCAAAGCAGGCCTCCCACGGTTCCTGACTTTTCGGGGTGACAGCACCCCGAACCGTCCCGGGCACGGAACCCGGGGCGATCGAAACGTCGTGGTCGCCGACGCCGGGATGTTGTCCTCATCGAACCTGCGTGACCTCGACGAGGCCGGGTTGCGGCTCATCGTCGGCTCACGGGTGACCGAGGCACCCAAGGACCTGGAGTTGTCCGCGTACGACCTCATGTGTAGGTGCAGGTACGGGCTGAGGTGTTGGTCGGTCCCGGCGAGTTGAGTCCTTCCTCGCCCTGAGCGGGGTCACCCTTCGG
>NZ_QZVR01000035.1 GCF_003660455.1 Nocardioides ferulae
CGGAGGCCCTCATACAGACCGCGTAACGAGACGTGTCTCAGACTGCTTGACATCTTCCGAGCTCCCAGCCGAATGCGCGCAACATGGTGGCTGTCGCGGCGATGATCTGACCCGGCGAGGCATTCGACGGCAGCTCCACCGCGATCGGACAGGCGCTCATGCCGATGCCTCCACGATCGGAAGGATCCGTGTCAGCACGTACACCGCGAGTGGCCCCAACGGCTCGGTCGCGGGGAACGTCGCGCACAACCGATTCCGCCGCCTGCTCGTGTCGCCGAACACCTCGGCTCTCTTGCCGAACGCAAGTCCGCCGGCTTCGACGAGCAGGGCCTCCGCCGATCCGCCGAGCGTGTCATCGAGCTCAGCCGGCGTCGCCATGGTGGATCCGCCCCACCCCTTGGTGGCGTCCCATCGCATCAGATCGGCCTCGACCAGGTCGGTGCCGTCGCCGAGAGACTTCACACCGAGGCGTTCCCCGTGGAGGAGCCGGTCGTACTCAGGTGGACTGTCCCCCCGGCTGAGGGTGACCACCATCCCGGCGTCGTCCCATCGACGGTGCGCGACCTCGAGCAAGAGCCCCCCGGGGCCGGCAACGACGGCAGCAGTTTGGGCCGCCTCATGACACGTCGGCAGCTGATCTCAGGTGATTGGAAGCGCGACCTGCAAGGCGATCACATCGTGAGCGCAGACCGCCTCACAACCATGGCTTCTGCCACGACGGCGCATTTCATGCAGAACGCGACCGAGACCGACATCCGAGTGACGCAGAATCTGTTCTACCAGTTCGGCCTCGAAGCGCCCGATCAGGTGCTTGAGGACTGGCAGGATCTTCAACCGGCGCTCAACGCGAGGCGGCGCCGTGCAGGCCGCCCATCCGATGCGCCGCCTGTGACGCAGGTCCGTCACTCGCGAGAGGGCCGGTGACCGGACGGCTTCGGGGCAGAACGAGGTCGGTCCCGAGGAGGCCGTGGCGCGTCCCTGACCAGGCGTCCGCGAGGGGTTCCTGGGTCACGAAGCGCGACACAAGCCGGAATGGCTCAAATGACAAAGTGGCCCGCGATCTGCGTTTCCGCAGGTCACGGACCACTTTTCTTGTAGCGGGGGCAGGATTTGAACCTGCGACCTCTGGACCTCCAGCGTGTGTGCGTTCCGCCGCTGGATCCTTTGACCGCACTTGCCGATGTGTGCTCTGACCTGCGCAGACGCGCAAAACCCAGCGCGCCGAATCCAGATCTTCTTGACGCTATGTGCTCAGATCAGACGGCTTGCGCTGACGTTTTCGGGACATAAGCGCGGCGTGGCTCGAATCGCAGTCGGACCCACTGGTGCGGCCGAACGGCGGTTGGTCGAGCGGCGGCCAAGTGGTGGTTGCCCGTCCAGGCACCTCGCAGCGCACACCAGTACGAGGCAACGGCGCAGTAGTGAACGAAGTGCTTCATCTGGATGCCTGCGGCCCCTACAGCTGCTAGGCCGCTCGCACACTGGCGCGCAGCCCACCGTCGACGTCAACGGGACGATCACCGACGTCCCCCGGATGCAGGCGTCGCTGCCGCCATGATGGACACTTGCGAAATTCCCGACCTACAACGTCGACCCTTGCCTCACGTGCCTGGCGCGATGATGTGACAGATCTTGGTGTCGGTGCAGTCAGCAGGATCGAGCCGGTCACTGCGGCTGATGAGCCCTTCAATCTCCGCTTCGAGCGCGGCGAGCTCGCGTTGCCGGGCGCGGATGTCTTCCCGCTTGGTCACGAGCAGGGAGTGGACGTGCGAGCACGGGACGGCGCCGTCTCGACGCAGCTCGAGGATGCTGGCCACCTCGACCAGGGTGAGACCGGCCGCCTGTCCGCTGCGGATAAATGCGAGCCGGTTGAGGACCGAGGCGTCGTAGTCCCGGTATCCGTTGGGACCCCGCGGCGGCTGGGGAAGCAGGCCACGCCGCTCGTAGAAGCGGATGGTCTGTGCCGCTACGGCCGCCGCCTCGGCAGCCTCTCCAATGCGCATGGTCTCACTTTACGCCTTGACCTTGCACCATGGATCAAGGTTTAACGTGACGGCCATGGACATCACGCTGCTCTACTTCGAGGACTGCCCGAACTGGAAGATCGCGGACGAACGACTCCGCGTCGTTGCGTCGGAGCGCGGCGACATCCGCTTGACTCGCCATCTTGTCGAGACTCCGGCGGAGGCTGAGCGCACCGGCTTCCACGGTTCACCGAGCATCCAGGTCGACGGCGTGGATGTCTTCGCTGAGCCGGACTCCGATGTCGGCCTGGCCTGCCGCCGCTACCGCACGCCGGACGGATTCCAAGGCGCACCGACCCTCGAGCAACTACGGGCGGTCCTGGCCGATGCGTGACCGCATCACCACCATCGGCCCCATCGCGGCAACGGCCGGCGCCATCGGTCTCTGCTGCGGCCTGCCGGTCCTGTTGTCGCTGGGGATCGCCGGCGCCATCGCTGGCTGGTCCCTGCAGAGCTGGGTGCTGATCGGGCTCGGGCTCGCGCTCGCCGCTGCCGGATGGGCACGGTGGGTCCGAGGCCGGCGACGCGATCGTCCGACCCATCGCCCGAGACCGACCGCGCACGCGGACACCTCACCCGAACAGGACGCTGACAGCTCCACCGACCTGACAGTCAAGGAGAACACCGCATGAGCCAGCACTTCGACCTGATCGTGATCGGCGCCGGCATGGCCGGGGTCGCCGCCGCGAACAAGTGCGCAGCCCAAGGGTGGGAGGTGGCCATCGTCGACTCACTCCCCTACGGCGGCACGTGTGCGTTGCGGGGATGCGACCCGAAGAAGATCCTGCGTCGCGGCGCCGAGATCATCGACAGTGCCCGCTTGATGTACGGCAAGGGCATCGACAGCGACGGGTTGTCGATCAACTGGGCGGACTTGATGAAGCACAAGCACGGCTTCACCGACCCGGTCCCCCAGAGCATGGAGGACGGCCTGACCCGCAGCGGCGTCACCACCCTGCACGGCCGAGCGAGGTTCACCGGTCCGCGTCAGCTCGAGATCGGCGGCACCGCCTACGACGCCGACCGCTTCCTGGTCGCCACCGGTGCGCGACCACGTCCCCTGGAGTTTCCGGGCCACACGCATCTGATCGACAGCACCGACTTCCTGGATCTCGAGGAACTGCCTTCTCGGATCCTGTTCGTGGGAGGCGGCTTCATCTCTTTCGAGTTCGCCCACATCGCCGCGCGCGCTGGCAGCGCGGCAGTCATTATCGACCGCGGCGAGCGTCCGTTGAAGGGCTTCGACCCCGACCTCGTCGAGCTCCTGGTCGACCACGGCCGGGAAGTCGGCATCGACCTGCGCCGACGCACCAGCGTCGTGAACCTGCACCAGTCCGACACCGGCTACCGAGTCGCACTCGAGCACGACGGCGCCCAGGAGACCATCGAGACCGACCTCGTCGTCCACGGCGCCGGCCGAGTCGCGGACCTGGCAGACCTCGGCCTCGACGCCGCCGGGGTCGAATGGGGCGAGCACGGCATCCACGTCGCCGACTACCTCCAAAGCACGACCAACCCGGCCGTCTGGGCCGCAGGCGACTCCGCTGACACCGCCGGGATGCCGCTCACACCGGTCGCGGTTTCGGAGGCCAAGGTCGCCGCCTCCAACATGATCAAGGGCACCACCACGACCCCGGACTACGCCGGCGTGCCCACGGCGGTCTTCACCATCCCTGAACTCACCCGCGTCGGCATGCTGGAATCCGAAGCCCGCCAGGAGGGCATCGATCTCGCCATCCGCTACTCCGACACCAGCGGCTGGTACTCCAACTACCGGATCGGCGCAACCACCGCTGCGACGAAGATCCTCATCGACCAGTCAACCGACCAGGTCGTCGGAGCCCACCTGCTAGGACACGAGTACGGGGAGCTGATCAACACTCTCGGCCTGGCCATCAAGGTCGGCCTCACCACCCGTCAACTGAAGTCCGCGACAGCCGCCTACCCCACCGTAGGGTCCGACTTGGGCTCAATGTTGTAGTTCCCTTGCACGCCACGCCGCCCTGTGGGCCACACCTCCAAGCGCCGTTCCGGTGGGTCCAGGCTTGTGACGCAATTCCTCAGCGCGTTGGCGGCCGCACGGTACGGCGGCTGGCTGACCGGAGTCACGACCTGGGTCGGGAGTTCCCAGGTCGAGCCGAAGGGCGGCGCGTTCGGGAGCTTCCGGCACGGGTATGCGGATGAGATCTCGACCTGTGTCGACTCCGCGCTTCACCATGAGGCCGGATTCGGATCTCCTCCGGCCCAATCGGAACACCGCCCCGGCAGATCCGGTGCTGATCCATCTCCCTGCGCCTTCGGATTGGAATGGTGACCTCGACCGTAACCGCCCCACGACCATGCACCAGCGGCTGCCTAAGATCGAGCTCATGCAGGATCTCCGAGCACCGACCGGGACACGCGGGCCGCGCTACGCGCTGGTCGCGGCTGCCGTCGCACTGTTCGGCCTTCTGTCGATGCACGGCTGGGGCTCCCACACCGGCGCTCACTCCGTGGGAGCCACATCCCAGAGCGCAATCGCCATGATCGCCGCGAGCGGCGCCATCAGCCATGACCACTCCGGGCCGGCTGCCAATGAGCCGGATACCCCCGAACCGATCGTCGCGGGCCACCCAGCGGGAATGAGCTCTGAGGAGCCCGTCGGCGAGAACGGTGCGGGGCTTCTTGGGCTCTGCCTAGCCGTGCTGGCCGGCCTCCTACTGCTGGGGATCGCCCTGCTGCTCGCACGTCGCGGCGTCCGCATCGCCCGCACCATGCTGCCCGCGTGGCAGCCCTTGCGGCTCATCGGGCGAGACCGTGACCCGCCAGGCCTCCGCATGCTCTGTGTGATCCGCTGCTGACAGGCGTCCGCCACGAGCGCCCGACCCGGGCGACTCGGGGCTTTCGCCTCCCCAGACACTGATCACACAGATGGAGAAACACTCATGCGCAAGTCGCTGATCACCGCCGTCGTGACGGCCTCGCTGTTCACCCTCGCCGCCTGTGGCAACGAAGACGACACTGACACCGCTGGCGGGCACAACGACGCCGACGTCACCTTCGCCCAGGAGATGATCCCCCACCACCAGCAGGCCATCGAGATGGCCGACCTTGCCGAGTCACGCGCTGAAAGCCAGGAGGTCAAGGACCTCGCCACCGACATCGAGGCAGCCCAAGGCCCCGAGATCGAGACTCTGACCGGCTGGCTGGAGTCCTGGGGCGAGGACGTCCCGGTTGAGGGCATGTCGGGCATGGATCACGGCGACATGTCCTCCGAGGACATGGGCGGAATGATGACCGAGGACGAGATGGCCGACCTCGAGGCGGCCTCCGGCGCGGAGTTCGACCAGATGTTCCTCACCATGATGATCGAGCACCACGAGGGTGCGATCGAGATGGCCAAGATCGAGCAGTCCGAGGGCGAGTTCCCCGAGGCCGTCGACATGGCCAAGGAGATCGAGACGACGCAGGCGGAGGAGATCCAGACGATGCAGAACCTGCTGAAGCCCTGATCTCGATCCCGGTGCCGGGCAGGACGGAGTTACTCCGCTGCCCGGCACCACCAGACACCTCGGAGCCACCGCCTTGAAACGATCCAACCTTCCCCTAGCTGCCGTCCTCGTCGGCGCCGCTCTCCTCACCGGAGCCTGCTCCCAAGACACCTCCACGACTGCACCGCCCAGTGAGGACCCCGGCCTCGGCCACATCCATGGTCTCGGCGTCGACCCGGCCGACGACAGCCTCTACGTCGCCACCCACTTTGGGCTCTTCCGCGTCAAGAGCGATGGAGAGCCCAGCCGGGTTGCCGACCGCTACCAGGACACGATGGCGTTCACGGTCGTGGGTCCTGGCCACTTCCTCGGGAGCGGGCACCCGGACTTGCGCGAGGACCTGCCCGCACACCTGGGACTGATCGAGTCGACCGATGCCGGAGAGAGCTGGACGCCGCTGGCTCTCCAAGGCGAGGCGGACTTTCACATCCTCGAACCCGCCGGCGACGCCCTCTACGCATACGACGCGACCTCCGGCCGCCTGCTGCGAACCGTGGACCGGAAGAACTTCGACGAGGTGTTCCAAGGTCCGCTGATCAGCGTCGCGACGGTCAATGGGAGCGTCGAGCTGATCGCGACCGACGGCAACGGCCAACTCCACAGCATCGACGCCATCTCCGGGGAGACCCGAGAACTCGGCGGTCCGAGCACGATGTACCTCGACACCACTCCGGACGGGAACCTGGCCGGTATCGACCCCGACGGCGTCGTCCGGGTCAGCACCGACACCGGCCGAACCTGGCGCGAGGTCGGCTCAATCGAGGGCCAACCGGCCGCATTCACCATCAGCGCCCAGGGCTGGTTCGCCGCGACCGAAACGGCCGTCTACCGGTCCACCGATGACGGCGACACATGGACCCGCGTCCTGTGATCGTCCAGGGACGATGAGTAACCGCAGAGCCACGCATCGACGCGCGGGTTCCCATCGCGCGCCGCGGCGTGCCACGAGAGGGCTCACCGGCCTGGCGGTGCTGGCAACGACCGCCGCCGTGGCTGTGCCCGCCGCGTTCCTCATCCCCGGCGCAACGAACACCGGGGAGGCGGGCCGCCGCACTATAGTTGCGTCCCCGCCACCGTCCGCGCCGCACCCTGACCCGACTCTCAAGGGCGAGCGACCAGACGGTGAGGTCGCGGACGGTCGAGATCGTGACCCAGATCCGAGTGGGCCCCCCACCCCCGCCACTCAAATTCCGGAACGCGGCCCCGGCACCTTCGAAGTCGCCGCCGCATCACTGCTCGGGCCGCAGGACGGGGTGACCTACCGGGTCGAGGTCGAGCAGGGCCTGCCCTTCAGCACCGTGGATGTGGCGCGGCTGGTCGAAGCCACCCTGTCTGATCAGCGCGGCTGGGCGACGCGACACACGCTCGTCCGCGTCGAAGGCCATGCCGACCTCCGCATCGTCCTGGCCACCCCGGAGACGGCCGATCAACTCTGTGCACCACTCGACACCGACGGACGGCTGTCCTGCCGCAACGGTGACGACGTCGTCCTCAACGCCTGGCGGTGGCAGTTCGGTGCAGACGGCTACGCCGGTGACCTTGTGGCATATCGACGCTACGTCATCAACCACGAGACGGGCCACGCCTTGGGCTATCCCCACGTCGGCTGTCCCGGACCTGGCGAGATCGCGCCAGTGATGCTGCAACAGACCAAGGGTTTGGAGGGCTGCAAACCAAACCCGTGGCCCGCCCGCGTGGACCTCGTCGGGCACTGATCCACCTTCTGGTCGGACCGGAGACGTGCGGGGGTCCATAGAGGAGCCTGGCCCTCACGGCCCCGAGCAGATGCTGAATCCCAACCCAAGGACCTTGGCGATGACACCCCTACTCATGCCCCGCGTGCTCCACAGCTCCCATCGAAGCCGTTGAATCCGACGAGGCGACCGGCTGAACCGGCAGCCGAAGGCGCTTCAGCAACAGCGCGTTGACCGCCACCAAGAAGCTGGACCCCGACATCGACAAAGCCGCGACCTCCGGCCTCAGCACCAAGCCGAAGGCGGGCTCGAACACGCCTGCCGCGATGGGGAGCGCGATCGCGTTGTAGCCCACCGCCCAGCCGAGGTTCTGGCGCATCTTGCGCAGCGTGCCCCGGCCGATCGTCAGCGCCACCGGCACGTCCAGCGGGTCGGACCGCATGAGGACGACGTCCGCGGCTTCGATCGCGACGTCAGTGCCCGCGCCGACTGCGATCCCGACGTCTGCCTGCACGAGCGAGGGCGAGTCGTTGACGCCGTCGCCCACCATTGCCACGGTGCGGCCCTGCGCCTGCAGCTGCTGAACCTGGTGCGCCTTGTCCTCGGGCAGCACCTCGGCGATGACGTCGTCGATTCCCAGTTCCTCGGCGATCCGCTCGGCAGTGGCGCGGTTGTCGCCGGTCAGCATGGCCACCCTGATGCCCGCCTGGTGGAGCGCCGCGATCGCGGCAGCCGAGGTCTCACGTACCGCGTCGGCAATGCCGATCACGGCGACGGCTCGGCCGTCGACGGCGACGAACACCGCTGTGCGGCCTCCGGCGGCGATCTCGTCGCGCCGCGCGCCGAGCTCACCGATCGTGACGCCTTCGGACTCCATCAGGCGTCGGTTGCCGATCGCCACCTGGTGGCCGTCGACCTCGGCGAGGGCGCCTATGCCGGTGACGTTGCGGAACCCGGTGGCCCGCAGCCGCGGGACATCGGTCGCGTCGACGTACCGCACGACGGCGTCTGCGAGCGGGTGCTCGGACTCCCGCTCGAGTGCGCCAGCCAGGGCCAGCACCCGGTCGTGATCGAAGTCGTCGACCACAACCTCGGTGACCTCGGGCTCTCCCTTGGTCAGGGTGCCGGTCTTGTCGAACACGACGGTGTCGATGCGGGCGGAGGACTCGATCGCCGTCGCGTTCTTGAACAGGATTCCGCGCTTCGCCCCGAGACCGGAGCCGACCATGATCGCTGTCGGCGTGGCCAGACCGAGGGCGTCGGGGCAAGTGATGACGACGACGGTGATGGCGAACAGCAGGGCGGTCTGCACGCTGGCGCCGGCCGCGAGCCAGACCAGGAAGGTGCCGACGCCTCCGACGAGGGCGACGAGGACCAGCCAGAACGCGGCCTTGTCGGCGAGCCGCTGTCCAGGGGCCTTGGAGTTCTGTGCCTGCTGCACCAGGGCGACGATCTGGGCCAGGGCGGTGTCGGAGCCCACCTTTGTGGCGCGCACGCGAAGCGTGCCGCTGGCGTTGACGGTGGCGCCGATGACCTGGTCGCCCGGCGCCTTGTGCACCGGGAGGCTCTCGCCGGTGACCATGGACTCGTCGACTTCGGACTCGCCTTCTTCCACGGTGCCGTCGGTGGCGATCTTCGCGCCGGGGCGAACCAGGAGCAGGTCGTCGACCTGGACCTCGGAGGTCGGGACCTCGACGGGTTCACCCGCGCGGAGCACGACCGCCATCGGAGGGGCCAGGTCCAACAAGGCGCGGATGGCGTCGTTGGCACCGCCTCGGGCCCGCATCTCGAACCAGTGGCCGAGCAGCACGAATGCGGTGAGCATGACCGCGGCCTCGTAGAAGACCTCGCCGCCGCCGGTGAGTGTGACCCCGAGGGAGTAGAGCCAGCCGGCGCCGACGGCCACGGCCACCAGCACCATCATGTCCAGGGTCCGGGCTCGCAGGGCCCGCCAGGCGCCGTCGAAGAAGATCCACGCGGAGTAGAAGATGACCGGCAGCGACAGGATCAGGGTGAAGACGTCGTCGCGCATGCCGAACGGCGTGGCGGCGTCGAAGCCGAGCATGTCGCGCCCCATCGGCGAGTACAGCGAGACGGGTACGGCAAGCAGCACGGCGACCAGGAACCGGTTGCGCATGTCGCGGACCATGTCGGCCATCGACATCTCCCCGTGACCGCCGTGGCCCATCGCGTCGTGCGGTGACGAGACGGGCGACTCCGGACCGGTAGCTCCGGCGTGACCGTGATGCCCGGCGTGCGCGTCGTGCGCGCCGTCCGTGACCGGCCGAGCGTGGTCGACGGGGTGGTCAGGACCTGGTTCGAGCATGGGGTCGCACACGTGGCTGGGAACGGACTGTCCCGCGCAGTGGAAGCCGCACTCGCGGACCCAGTCCCGCAGCTCGCTGATGCTGGTGCGCTTCGGGTCGTAGGTGACGGTGGCGGTCTGCGCGACCGGGTTGGCGTCGACGGAGAGCACGCCAAGCTGGCGTGACAGCACCGCCTCCGCGACGTTCTTGCTGGTCGCCCATTGAACGCCGGAGACCTCGAGGACAGCGGTGGCGGCGCCGTCACGGTGCGCGTCCGCGTCGTGGCGGCCGGCGGGGTGCTGGTGGGTGGTCATCGTCCTGCCTCCACCTTGGAAGGGTTGGTCCTGGTCGAGTCGTGCTCGAGGTGTGGCGCCTCGGTCGATTGCGTGGAGACGGCCTGGAACCGACGCAGCCGCAGGCTGTTGGACACCACGAACACCGAGGAGAACGCCATCGCGGCGCCGGCGATCAGCGGGTTGAGCAAGCCGAGCGCGGCCAGGGGCAGTGCCGCGACGTTGTAGGCGAAGGCCCAGAACAGGTTGCCCTTGATCGTGCGCAAGGTGCGCCGGGACAGCCGGATCGCGTCGACGGCGGCGCGGAGATCGCCGCGGACCAGGGTGAGGTCGGAGGCCTCGATGGCGACGTCGGTGCCGGTGCCCATAGCGATCCCCAGATGCGAGGTGGCCAGGGCGGCGGCGTCGTTCACGCCGTCTCCCACCATGGCGACGGTGCGGCCCTCGCGTTGCAGGCGCTCTACGACGGCCACCTTGTCGGCTGGGAGGACCTCGGCGATGACTTCCGCGATGCCGACCTCTGCGGCGACGGCCCGGGCGGCGCGTTCGTTGTCGCCGGTGAGCAGCACCGGCTCCAGCCCCAGCTCCTTCAGCTCGGCCACGGCCTGGGCGCTGGTGGGCTTGATCGCATCCGAGACCACGACCACACCGCGCGCCGATCCGTCCCAGCCGGCGGCGATCACGGTCCGGCCTTGCTGCTCGGCGGTGTCGATCACCTGCGTCAGGTGCGCGTCCAGTGGCTGGCTCCACTCTCCGGCGAGCCAGGAGGGTCGACCCGCCACGACCGCGTGGCCGTCGACCACGCCGGCGACCCCGAGGCCTTGGGTTGAGGTGAATCCCTCGACGTCAGGCAGATGCCTGTCGAGTCGTTGGGTGGCACCGGTGGCGATGGCCTGACCGATCGGATGTTCCGAGGCGTTCTCGAGGGCCCCGACCAGTCGGAGCAGGTCAGCAGGGTCGACGCCGTCGGCGGGGACGACCTCGACGAGCTCCATCCGTCCGGTGGTCACGGTGCCGGTCTTGTCCAGGACGATGGTGTCGACCACCCGGGTGGACTCGAGCACCTCGGGGCCCTTGATGAGTACGCCGAGCTGGGCGCCGCGGCCGGTGCCGACGAGCAGGGCGGTGGGCGTGGCCAGCCCGAGGGCGCAGGGGCAGGCGATGATCAGGACCGCCACTGCGGCGGTGAACGCGGCGGTGACACTGTGGCCGCTCAGCAGCCACCCGGCGAGCGTGGCCAGGGAGAGGGCGATGACGATGGGGACGAAGACTGCCGAGACTCGGTCGGCGAGGCGTTGGACTTCGGCCTTGCCGTTCTGGGCGTCCTCGACCAGGCGGGCCATCTGGGCCAGCTGGGTGTCGGCTCCGACGCGGGTGGCCCGGACGACCAGGCGACCGCCGGCGTTGACTGTGGCACCGACGACGGCGTCGCCGGGCCCGACCTCGACGGGAACTGGCTCTCCGGTGAGCATGGAGGCGTCGACGGCCGACGTGCCGTCCTCGACGACACCGTCGGTGGCGACCTTCTCCCCCGGACGCACGATGAACCGGTCCCCGACCGCCAGCTGGCCCACGGGCACGCGCACCTCTGCGCCGTCACGGAGGACGGCGACGTCCTTGGCGCCCATGTCGAGCAGGGCGCGCAACGCCGCACCGGACTGGCGCTTGGCGCGGGCCTCGAAGTAGCGGCCGGCGATGATGAAGGTGGTGACCGCGGCCGCCACTTCGAGGTAGATGTGGACGTCCGCCTCGCCGTCGGGGAAGAGGTCGAACGGCATCCGCATCCCGGTCATCCCGGCGTGGGTGAACAGCAGTGCCCACAGCGACCACAGCCAGGCGGCGGTGACGCCGACCGAGATCAGGGTGTCCATGGTGGCGGCGCCGTGACGGGCGTTGGTCACCGCGGCTCGGTGGAACGGCCAGGCACCCCAGACCACGACGGGTGAGGCCAGGGTCAGCGAGATCCACTGCCAGTTGTCGAACTGCAGCGCCGGGATCATCGACATGGCCAGCACCGGCACCGTCAGCACGGCCGATACCACCAGGCGCTGCCACCACCCCGCGGCCTCGCGGTCCCGATCGTCCGGCTCGGTGGTGGCCACGCCCTCGTCACCGCTGGGCGCCCGGGCCGGCACAGTCGCGGTGTAGCCGGTGGCCTCCACCACCGTGACGAGGTCGTCGGGGCTGAGGTTTGTCGGGTAGCTGACCTTGGCCTTCTCGGTGGCGTAGTTGACCGTGGCGGTGACGCCGTCGAGCTTGTTCAGCTTCTTCTCGATCCGCGCGGCGCAGGAGGCGCACGTCATCCCAACGATGGCGAGCTCGATGTCGTTGACGGTGTCGGACGCGGTGGTCTGCTGGGTCATGACTGTGCCTCCTGGGGGATGGATCGCGCTTCGGACGTGAGGGGCCTGGCCCGTCAGGCGAGGTGGTAGTCGCCGGCCTCGTCGAGGGCTGCGGCGACCTGCGCCCGATCGAGGGGCTGGGCGCTGGTCACGGTGACCGACGAGGTCCCGCCGGCGACGAGGTCGACGGAGACGTCGCTGACGCCGTCCAGGCTCTTGAGCTCGCTGGTGACGGCGCTGGCGCAGTGGCCGCAGGTCATCCCCGTCACGTCGTAGCTGGTCGTGGTCATTTCGTTTCCCTTCGTTGCGGCGGTGGCGGTCGATTCGATGGTGGTGCCGGTGGAACTACCGGTCTCGGTGTTGGCGCCGCAGCCGCATCCTCCGCAGCCGCAGCCACCGCCGTTCGGGGGGCTGTCGGCCAACTGGAGTTCGTGGCTGGTGTGTGGGGCGGGCATGGGTGCTCCTTGGTTGGTCGGGTCGGTCATGAGCGGACGAGTCGTCGGATCGCTGCGGAGGCCTCGTTGAGCTTCTGTTGGGCCTCGGCGGGGTCGGTGGCGTGGGTCAGGCAGTGCTCGAGGTGCTGGTCGAGGAGAACGAGCGCCACGCCTTCGAGGGCCTTCGTCGCCGCCGAGACCTGGGTGAGGATGTCGATGCAGTACTGCTCCTCGTCCACCAGGCGCTGCAGGCCGCGAACCTGGCCCTCGATGCGGCGCAGCCGGGTCAGCACTGCCTGCTTCTCGGTGATGTATCCCGGTTCGACTGCCATCGCGACCCTCCTCTGCCTGTACCCGGACGGGGTGTCTGGCTTCGGACTTGATTATACCCCCATGGGGTACCACCACAAGGTGGTCGAAGAGACCTTCATCGAACCTTCATCGAGGTCGGTACTCTGCCTCGGTGGTCAGGCGCTGAGGTTGCTGCGGACCTCGTCGAGCAGGTCCTGGGGCGCCAGCCACATGGAGGGGTATTCGCCGTACCAGCGCTGTCGGCCCTGCCTGTCGATGAGCACGAAGCTGTGCCCGGGCAGTCCGGCATGCATGCCTTTGCCGAGGGTTCCGTAGGCCTCGGAGACCGTGCCGTCGTCGAGCAGGAACGGTGTGGTGACTCCGTTGGCGGTCATGTCGGCGGTGATCTGCTCGCGGGTGTTCATCACGATCGGCAGCACGGTGACGTCGAGCTTCTCGAAGGCTGCCGCTTGCTTCTCGATCTCGCCCATCTGGACGATGCAGGACTGGCACCCGGCGCCCTCGGAGAAGTACAGGAGCACGTTCTCGCCGCGGTGTTGAGCCAGGGTGTGTTCGGAGCCGCCGGTGTCGGTGAGGGTGAATTCGGGGGCGGTGCGGATCGCGTCGGAGGACTCGGGGCGCGAGGTGAGCATCATGGCTGTCACCGCGGCGACCAGAGCCAATGCACTGGCCGTGCCGATCATGATGCGCAGGCGGCGACGACGACCGGATGCCCGCGCGGCCTGTTCCGCGCGCTGACGGCGTTCGTTACGGGATAGCTCGGCGGCCTTGTGCGACATGATGTTTCCTCCAGGGTCCGGGTCAGCTGTGGTTGTCGGGGTGGGCGCCGACGCCCGGGCCGTGGCAGGCGGGATGCTCGTCGGGGTCCGCGTCGGTCGATGCGTCCGGTCGGTGTCGGTCTCGGAGGGTGGCGATGACGAAGACTGCGGCGAGGGCCAGCACGGCGAGTCCGAGCACGGGCTCGGGGACCGGGTCGGTCCAGGTCTCGATGCGGGCGAAGACCTCGGACAGCCCCTTGCCGATGGAGACCTGGAATCCGGGGCCACCGGTCATCTGGCCGGTGTTGGCCAGGTAGATGACGAAGCCACCCATCACAGCGAACGCGACGGCGACCGCGATGTTGATGGTGTTGGTGGCCAGCACCTTGCCGGCCAGCCGCAGCCGGACCGGCCTGGCCTGCAGGAAGCGCCGCTCGCCGAGCCGGAAGCGGTCCCAGAGCAGGGCCATCACGAACAGCGGGAACACCATGCCGAAGGTGTAGGCCAGTCCCAGCGTCACTCCACCGATGGCGGAGCCTGACAGGGCGGACAGGGTCATCACCCCGGCGAGCACCGGGGCGCAGCAGGAGCTGGCGATTCCGGAGAAGACGCCGAGGGCGAAGAAGCTGGCCGAGTCCCCGCGAGTGGTGTCGGGGGCTCGCAGGAAGGACGGCAGGCTGACCATCCGACCGGACAGGCTGAGCCCCGCCAACGCGAGCATCAATGCTCCGCCGGCGTAGTACAGCGGTGCGTGGTAGTTCGCGATGGTCGAGGCCACCAGGCTCATGCCGAGCGTGATCGGCACGAGCACGAGCGCGAGGCCGGCGGCGAACACGAAGGTCAGCGGCAGCAGTCGCCACCGCCGGTTCTTCACGGCCACCGCCAGATAGGACGGGGCGAGGAAGACGATGCAACACGGTGCGAACAGGGCGACGCCTCCGGCGAAGAAAGCGGCGAGGACCGAGCCGGTTGTCAGCAGGTCACCCATGGTTGGCCCCCCTCGTCGCGGAGGCGGTGCTCGGTGCGTCGCCGTACCTGCTCTTGAGGAGCTTCTCCAGCTTGCGTCGTGGCAGGCGTCCGCTGCTGAAGAAGGTGCCGTCGAGGAGGACCAGGGGGCTCATCGGCGCGCGGTGGCGTGCCATCAGCGCCTGCCCGGCCTCGCTGCGCACAGCTAGGGTGTCGACCGCGAGCGGGTAGCTGGCTGCCAGCGTCGCAAGCGCCCGGTGCGCGTCCTCGCAGAAGTGGCAGGCCTCGCTGTCCACGACGGTGATCCGGAGCGGCTTGAATGCCGGCGTGGGTGATGACATGGCTTCCCCTCGTGCGCGCTGGTTCGACACGGTCCAGCGTCGACGGGGTGCTCGGGGAAAAGTGGCGAGGTTGTGTGAAGGTTCGCTGAAGATGCCCGGCGGTTGGCCCCGGATGTCCGGGCCCGAAGGCCCTACCGGAGGCCGGGTAGCCGTACCGTGAACGTGGCCCCATGCCCGGGTCCGGCGCTGGTCACCGAGATGCCGCCGCCATGTGCCTCGACGAGGGCGCGGGCGATGGCCAGCCCGATGCCTGAGCCGCCATGGCCACGGTCGCGGGCGGAGTCGGCACGGTAGAACCGGTCGAACAGGTGCGGCAGGTGCTCGGGCGCCACCCCCTGGCCGGTGTCGGCGACGCGGTACTCCACCCACTGGTCGATCCGTCGGCAGCCCAGGGTCACGGTCCCGCCCGCCGGAGTGTGGCGCAGGGCGTTGTCGAGCAGGTTGCCGAGCACCTGTCCGAACCGGTCGGCGTCGACGCGGACCTGGCCGGCATCGGCGAGCTCGGTGCGCAGGTCTACCCTCTTGGCGGCGTACCGGTCGCGGGCGACGTCGGCGGCCGCGGCAGCCACGTCAGCGGCGGCCACTGGTCGCAGCGTCACGATGATCCCCTCCTCTGCCTGGGAGACTGCGGACATGTCCTCGGCGAGGCGCCGCAGGCGGCCCGTCGAGCCGCGGATCACTCCGAGCGTGTCGTCGTCCAGGGCTCGGATGCCGTCCTCGACGGCCTCGAGGTGCGCGTCGATCGTGGCCAGGGGCGTGCGCATCTCGTGGGCCAGGTCGGCCAGCATGCTGCGTCGAGTCGACTCGGTCGCCTCGAGCCTCTCCGCGAGGCGGTTGTAGGTCAGGGCGAGGGAGGCGAACTCGCCGCCCAGTCCCGGGTCGGGCACCCGGGCGTCGTACCGTCCGGCGGCGATGTCCGCTGCGGCGGCGGCCACGTTGCCGATCGAGCGCTGCACCCGGCGGCTGAAGTACCACGAGACCGCCAACGCCGCGAGGACCGAGGCGAGCAGCGCCAGAGAGACCGAAAGGACCAGCGCCGAGGCGAAGGCCTCCTCCACGTGACGAGTCTCCTCGGCGGTGTGGGTGTCGCCGGCCTGCTGGAGGTGGTCGCTGAAGATGCTGGGTCCGACGACGGAGGCGACCAACCAAGTGGTCAGGGCGCCGGCCACCAGCACCAGGGCCTGGGCGACCAGGAGCCGAGTGGCGAACCGCGGCCGGGCACGGACCGTGTCCGCCAGGAGTGGGGGGCTGGTCACTGCCCTGTGCCCATCCGGTAGCCGACGCCACGGACGGTCCGGATGAATCGGGCCTGAGTGGCGTCGTCGTCCAGCTTGCGGCGCAGGTGGCCGACGTGCACGTCGACCAGGTGCTCGTCACCGACCCACGAGGGTCCCCAGACGGCGTCGATGAGCTGACGCCGACTGAACGCCATCCTGGGTCGCTCGGACAGGGCGGCGAGGAGGTCGAACTCGGTGCGCGTCAGCGCCACTGGCTCCTCCTCGAGCCATACGTCGCGTCCCAACGGATCGATGACCAGGGCACCGAAGGTGCGAGCACCTTCCAAGGCATCGGACGAGGCTCCCGATGGACGGGGCCTGCGAAGCATGGCCTGGATCCGGGCCATCAGGATTCGGGGGCTGAACGGTTTGGTCAGGTAGTCATCAGCCCCCACCGAGAGCCCGATGAGCGTGTCGACCTCTTCGCTGCGTGCGGTCAGCATCACCACGTAGGCATCGGAGAAGGTGCGCAGCTGCCGACAGACCTCCATTCCGTCCAGGCTGGGCAGACCCAGGTCCAGCACCACGACGTCCGGGTCGACGGCGCGGGCGGCCTCCACCGCCTCGAGCCCGTCATGAACCACCGCCACCTCGAAGCCGTCGCGCTCGAGGTAGCTGCCGATGAGTCCGGCCAGCTGCGTCTCGTCTTCGACCACCATCGCCCGGAGACCGGTTCGGGGGCGGCCACCCGCGGTACCCCCTGCCGGTGAGCCGGCCTTCTCGTCCATGACGTCCTCGCCCATACCCGCCATGGTCTCAGTCCGCTGCCCGGCCAGCCGTAGGTCAGCACCGGCGAGGGCACGTTCTTCAGCGAACCTTCACATGAACGCGACCGGGACACAGTGGTGTCCGGGCAATCGTGGGAGTCACCAAGCCAAGCGAAGGAGCTGAGGACGATGATGGGCTGGTACCACGACGGCATGGGTTGGGGCGGTTGGATCATCATGACCGTGGCCATGGTCGCGTTCTGGGCGTTGGTGGTCTTTGCCGTTCTCGCCCTGTTCCGCACGCAGCGCCCCGGTGGGTCCACCCCGGACCGCCGCGACCCGATGCAGATCCTCGACGAGCGGTTCGCCCGAGGCGAGATCGACGAAGACGAGTACCACGCCCGCAGCAGTGTGCTGCGTGCCTCGGTGCACTAGCCGCTCGCCCCTTCCCGCCTCGCACATCTCGCCTCTCGCCGAACCTGAGTCAGGAGCCCCCACTTGTCCGAGATCACTCGTCGCGCCGTCCTTCGCGGGGCCGCCGGGCTCGCAGGCGTGGCCGCCCTCGGCGGCCTCGCCGCTTGCAATCGGTCCACTGGCACAGCGGTCGGCCCCGCCGCCGACGCGGTAGCAGCGGCGGAGGCGGCGCGCCGGAAGCCCGGAGCTCGGGTGGTCACCGCGCGCCTCACGGCCCAGCCGGTGACCCTCGACCTGGGTGGCCAGACCGTGAGCACGTGGGCGTACGGCGACACCGCGCCGGGACCGCTGCTCCGCGTCGACGCCGGAGACGTGCTCCGGGTCGACGTCGCCAACCAGCTCCCGGACGCCACGAGCGTGCACTGGCACGGCCTCGCACTGCGCAACGACATGGACGGCGTGCCCGGACTCACCCAAGATCCGATCGCCGCGGGAGAGACGTTCCGCTACGAGTTCACCGCACCTCACCCGGGCACGTACTTCTACCACCCGCACTCCGGAGTTCAGCTGGACCGCGGCCTGTACGGCGTCCTGGTCGTCGACGACCCTCAGGAGCCCGGTGAGTACGACGCCGAGTGGATCGTCGTCCTGGACGACTGGGTCGACGGGACGGGCCGCACCCCGGACCAGGTCCTGTCCGACCTGCAGCAAGCCGGCGGCGACGACTCCATGGGCGGCATGCACGACATGGGCGGCACGGGCATGGAGGGGATGGACCACGGCTCGATGGGCTCTATGGGTGGGATGGAGGTCATGCGGTCGCCCCTGCTCGGTGGTGCCGGGGATATCACCTACCCGTACTACCTGCTCAACGGCCGGACAGCCGCCGATCCGGCGACGCTGTCGGCGAAGCCGGGTCAACGCGTTCGGATCCGCTTCGTAAACGCCGGCTCGGACACGGCGTTCCGGGTCGCCGTCGGTGGGCACCGCATGACCGTCACGCACAGCGACGGCTTCCCCGTCGTGCCGGTGCCCACCGACGCGCTACTGATCGGGATGGGCGAGCGCTTCGACGCCACCGTCACCTTCGGCGACGGCGTGTTCGAGTTGGTTGCCTCGGCCGAGGGCAAACAGGGCCAGGCGCTGGCTGTGATCCGCACCGGCGCCGGTCGCCCGCCCGCGGCTGACGTCAAGGTCCGCGAGCTGTCGGGCAAGGTACTGCTCGGCACGGCGCTGTCGGCGGTCGAGTCGGCCCGCCTGGACCGACGGTCGGCCGACCGAACCCACGACCTGGTCCTGGGCGGCACCATGGCGCCCTACCGCTGGACCATCAACGGCAAGACCTTCCCCGACACCGACCCGTTGCGGTTGATTCAGGGTGAGCGGGTCCGGCTGCGCTTCGTCAACCAGTCGATGATGTTCCACCCCATGCACGTGCACGGCCACACCTTCGCGCTGAGGGGCGGCGGAGCCCGCAAGGACACGGTCATCGTGCGCCCCATGGCGACCCTCGACGTCGACCTCGAAGCCGATAACCCAGGACAGTGGGCGACCCACTGCCACAACATCTACCACGCCGAGACCGGCATGATGTCCACGCTTTCCTACCAGGCACAGGAGTGACGATGTCCGACCACCACGCTGCCGCCGGGGAGGTAGCGGACGACCGCCTCGACGAGTCCCGCGCCGAAAGCACCCCCAACCAGACTTCGCAGAGGCGGGGCGTCCTGGCCACCGCTTGGAGTGCGGTGACCGCTGTGGTGGGCGGCATCATGGGCCTCCTTCCCCACCTGCTGCACCACGTCGGGCTCCTCGGCGGAGCGGTACTGGTGACCGGCGCCACCGGCAACGTCCTGTTCGCCGTGCTGGGATTGGTGTTCTCCCTGCCCCTGCTTCGGCGCCTCTACCGGCGCTTCGGCTCCTGGAAGGCCCCCGCCCTCGCTCTGGGTGTGTTCGCGCTGATGTTCTCGCTCTCGGCGTTCGTCATCGGCCCGGCCATCAGCAACGACGATCCGAGTCCGGACCGGGACCGCACCCCCGTGCAGACCCCCGACCCTGACGAGCACGAGGGCCACCACGACTGACGAGCCCTCACGACAACGGCACGAGTCACCGAGGAGGTCCCCATGGACACCGCAGTGGCCCTGGTGCAGGCCTACCTGCACGTCAATGGCTACTTCACCGTCGTCGAGCACCCGGTCCTGGAGAGTCTGCGCGCCGGCCAGGTGCGCACCGTCACCGATCTCGACGTCCTGGCCTATCGCCTTCCCGGTGCCGGCCACGACCTGATCCACGGGCGCTCAGGAACCGTGCCCCAGCGCCTGAGCTCCGAGGTCGACCCGGCCCTCGGCGCGCCGACTGGCCGAGCCGACATGATCGTCGGCGAGGTCAAAGAAGGTCGTGCGCGACTGAACCCTGCTCTGCGCGACACGGCGACACTAGAGGTCGCGCTCGCGCGGTTCGGGTGCTGCCCCGCCGAGGAGGCCCGAGACGTCTCGCGTCGGTTGCTCGACCATGGCCGCGCAGCCACCAGGGCCGGGCATGAGATCCGGGTGGTGGCCTTCGGCGGCACACCGGGCCATGTAGAACCTCATGGTCCGTGGACGACCGTGCCCATGAACCACGTCGTGGAGTACCTCCAGGCCTATCTCCACGCACACTGGCAGGTGCTGCGCCACGCGCAGATCCACGACGAGGGACTCGCTGTCCTCGCGCTGATGGAGAAGTGGGGGCTCGGCCACAACGCTGCGGATCGCCTCCCCGTCCCGTAAGGAGGCGCGTCATGGCCGAGTGCGAGTGCGACCAGCCACATGTACCCCGCCGGGTTGTGCTCACCGGCGGGCCGGGTGCGGGCAAGACGGCCGTCCTGGAACTCGTACGCCGCTCGCTGTGCCGACACGTCAGGATCCTGCCGGAGTCGGCAGGGGTCGTTTTCGGTGGCGGGTTCCCACGCGACGACGACGCGGAGTGTCGACGCGCGGCGCAACGGGCGATCTTCCACGTTCAGAAGGAACTCGAGGCGACCGGGGACGCTCACAATCCGGCAATCGTGCTGTGCGACCGCGGCACGGTCGACGGGATCGCGTACTGGCCCGGGCCACCGGATGACTTCTGGGCCTCGACGGCCACCACGATGGACACCGAGCTGCGTCGGTACGACACAGTGCTGCATCTGCGCACGCCCACCGCCGACCAGGGGTACAACCACCAGAACCCGCTGCGGATCGAGTCGGCGCTCAGTGCGGCCGATGTCGACGCCCGTATCCTTGAGGCCTGGCAGCGGCACCCCCATCGCCACGTCATCGAATCCACCGGCGACTTCCTCGAGAAGGCGACCCGAACCCTGGACCTGCTGCGAGAAGAGCTGCCTGACTGCTGCGCGAGCCACCTGGACCTCAACGAGCCCACCCTCCCTCCCACCTGACCTGTGCCCGCCGCGGTGTCTCGCCGCCCTTCAGCCCTCCGAGCACTTCGGTGCCACGTGGTTCTTCAGCGAACCTTCACAAGGCGGCGCCGGTCACCTTCACCTCGCGGCGAGACCCTCGAAGTGGACCGAGGAGACCAGCGGTCCACCGAGGTTGGAGGAAGTCATGAGCAACCGTTGGAGCATCAACATCACCCCCGCCGAACGCGTGGCTCGCGTTGCCATCGGCGGTCTCGCCGCGATCGCCGGCGCGTTCCTGCTGGGCGGCGCCGCCTCCACCTTGGCGGTCGTCCTCGAGCTGCTACTCGTACTGGCAGGCCTCGACCTGGTCGTCACCGGAGCGCTCGGACACTGCCCGCTCTACGCCAAGCTCGGCCACGTGCCCGCATCCCTGAAGGGTAGGACGTCATGAGCACGCCGAACGGCATGGACCGCGAATCCCTCAGGAACTCTCGGCAATTGCCCTACCAGCCAGAGTCCTCGACACCGACCGAGACCCACCACGCCGGACAGGAGCCAGACGGCGGCGCCCACGGAGCGCACGGTGGTCACGGGCTGATGATGATCGTCTGCTGCATCCCGATGCTCGCCATCGCCGGTCTGCTCTTCCTCACCGGCGTTGCAGGTTCCGGCATCATCGTCACCGCCCTGCTGTGCACCGCGATGATGGCGGCCATGATGTTCGCCATGCCCGGCGGACACGGCGGGCACGGCGGTCACGGCCACAAGTAGCACGAACGTCGAGCCACGCTCGGCAAACGGAAGTGAGCCGACATGAAGGCCAGGGTTGAAGCCTCGGTCCCGGTCACCCGCCGGTTTCTCACGACGCGTCCGGTGCGCACCGCCGCCGGAGCCGCCGGGATCGGGCTCGCCCTGATGCTCATGCTGCTGCTGGCCGGACTCTGGGTCGGCGTCCAGGACCGCGTCACCACCTACGACGACCACCTCGGTGCCGACCTGGTCGTCGTCCCGGCCGGAACGCGCAACCTCTTCGCCGACCCCGGCGCTCTGCCGGCGCCGGCCGTGGACGCCATCGCCCAGGCCCCTGGCGTGACACGAGCCGCGCCGCTGCGCACGATGTATCAGATCCTCGAGCTGTCGCACGGCAAGGCTGCCGTGGCCGCGGTCGCCTACGAACCCGGCAGCGGGCTCGGTGGCCCCTGGGCCTTCACCGATGGCCGTGCCCCCGACGCCCCCGACGAGGTGGCCATCGATGCCTTGTGGGCCGAACAACACGACTTTGCCATCGGCGATCGGCTGCCCATTCTCGGACACCCGATGCGGGTGGTCGGCCTCACCGACGACACCGCACTGTTCATGACCCCCCTGCTGTTCACCACCACGGCCGGGATGGACCAGATGCTGCGGGCTACCGGCACCACCGGAGCGGTGCTGGTCACGACCGCGGACCCCGATGCCGTAGCAGCGCAGCTGCGTGACGAGGGGTACACCGTGCGCACTCCTGCCGAACTGCGGGCGACATGGACAACCATGTGCCCCGAACGAGCCCAGCCGACCGCGCTGAGTGCTTCAGCGAACCTTCACCGCTCGCGAGACCCAACATCCATGTCCAGGGGTCAGTCTTGTCTCAAGAGAAAATTCGGGCCGACGGAAAGCGTCGGCGAGTCGAGGAGATGGCCACGATGAACGGCAACCACCTGAAGTACATGCTGCTTGGAGGCGCAGGCATCTTCGGCGTCCTAACGCTTGTCGGCGTGCCGCTGTCGAGCGCACTGCTGTACGCCGTCTTGCTGGCCTGTCCGCTCATGATGATCACCATGGGAGGGCACGGCGGCCACGGTGGCGGCGGACACGACCACTCTTTGCGTGGCAGCGACCACCCCGGTGAGTCAGGCAGCGAGCCACGTCAGCACCAACCTCACCTCTGACGTCTGCGGCCAGGGGGATCGTCGGTGCCCGGGAGATCCTCCCCCGGGTCCGGATCTGAGTCTGAGGCTTGATCAGTTCCACGACAGCCAAGCACCCAGGAGTGACATGAATACTTCCCACAGTCGTTTCCGCTGTTGCTGCCTTGGCTACCCCGCGAGGGACCCTGTCCGCGGCGCCTGGCCCGACTAGGCCGACGGCCGAGACGGACGAACGACATGGACAACACCACACCACGGGTCACGCACGTACCTCCGGAGCGAGCCACCCGTCCGGCCCGTGCCGAAGTGATGGACCGCGCAAGCCGTCGTTGGCTCACGTTGGCTGGGTTGACGGTGGTGACGTTCCTGTTGTTGCTCGACGACACGGCTGTCGCCGTTGCCCAACCCACGATCCAGCGTCGACTCGGCCTGAACCTCGAGGGGCTGCAGTGGGTTGTCAACGTCTACACGCTGACGATCGCAGCCTTCATCCTCCTCGCCGGGCAGCTTGCCGATCGCTTCGGTCGGCGACGGGTCTACCTCACGGGACTTGCGGTCTTCACGCTCTCTTCGCTGGGTGCTGGGCTCGCGTCTTCGGGAGCGCTGCTGATCGCTATGCGTGCCGTCCAGGGCTTCGGCGCCGCACTCGTGACTCCGACCGCGCTGGCGATCATCGCGGACGTGTTCCCGCGCAGCCAGCGTGCCACGGCGCTCGGCATCTGGGCCGGAGTCTCAGCCAGCGCGCTCGGTCTGGGTCCGCTGGTTGGCGCAATCATCAACGACTCCCTCGGCTGGCGCTGGATCTTCCTGATCAACACTCCCGTCGGCGTGGGTGTGTGGCTCCTGGCGCGCGTCGTCCTCCGCGAAGATCACGCGCCACGGCCCTCGCTTCGCCTGGACGCCGTAGGCGCGGTCATCTCGGGCGCGGGTCTGCTTGCATTGGTCCTGGGGCTCACCCAGGCCAACAGCGCCGGATGGGTCTCGCTCCGCACCGTCGCCCTCTTCGTCGGCGCCGGCCTCTGCCTCGCCCTCTTCATTCGACACGAACGGCTGACAGCCGAACCACTACTTCAACTCTCACTGTTCAAAGATCGCGCCTTCGCCGGGGCGAACATCCAGATCTTGCTCGCCACCTCGGTCATGTGCAGCCTCTTCTTCTTCCTTGCTCTGTACCTGCAAACCGTACTCAACTACTCGGCACTCGAAGCGGGCAGCGGACTGCTGCCGCTGACCGTCACCATTGTCGTCGTCGGACCGTTCGCCGGCCGGCTCGCGGATCGGATCGGGCCACGAATCCCAGTCTCGATAGGAATGCTGCTGCTCGCCGGAGCGCTCTTGGGTTTATCGGATCTGCGCGTGGACTCAAGCATCAGCAGCCTAGTGCCCTGGCTGACCCTGGCCGGCTTGGCGATCGGAATGGTCACGGCGCCGACCACCGCGACTGCAATGGGATCAACCGACACCGAAGGCCACGGTTCCGCCGCCGTTGTGTTCAGCACCTTCCAAACCACCGGGCTCACCCTGGGAATCGCGATCATGGGAGCCATCCTCGCTTCCTTCGGCCCAGGCGCAGCCTTCGCCCGCACGATCAGCGACGCGCACCACCAAGCGTTCGTGCGGGGCTTCTCTACCGCTCTCACCCTCAACGCTGTCATCGCGCTCCTCGCCGCCATCATCGCCCTCGTCATGTTGCGTCCGACGCGTCGACACAGTTTCGGCGGTCAATGAGGTCTGGGGACGCCAGAAGGCGCTTCCGCCCGGTCCCAGGCGAGTCTGGGCAGGTGTCGAGAGGCTCCGGGCTGGAGCACCGTGTCGGTGCCGCTGGTGCCCACGCACAAAGGATGCGAGGTCACGCAGTCGTGTGCGTCGAACTGGACGCCGCCGTCAACGACGTAGATCGTGACGTGGTGGCCATGGTAGTGGACCCTGAATGCCACCGCCTGGATCTCGGGGGGCAGGCACGGGGCAGCGTGAGTTCCCGGTCCGAGATGCGGAGGCCGGCGAAGGTCGTGCCCGTGGCAGCCACGAGGGCCGTCGCGTGGCAGTTGGCCGTGACCAGGCCGGTTGGGACGTGGCCGTCTCGCGACCGTCCCAGCAACGCTTGGGTTCCGGGGAACACCCCGGAACTCGCGCTCGGCGAGAAGGCTAAGGACGATCGCGTTCTTCCGCGCTCCGAGCTCCGCGACCGACCACTCGTCGACGCCTGTCCGCGTACGACCTCATGTGTAGGTGCAGGTACGGGCTGACGTGTTGGTCGGTCCCG
>NZ_QZVR01000036.1 GCF_003660455.1 Nocardioides ferulae
AACTAATTCGTCGACTATGACACACTGTTGAGTTCTCAAGAATCAGACGCACACCGTCCTTTGGCCTTGCGGGCCGCAGCGGCGGGGCTTCGTCTTTCGCTACTTTATCAGTTCGTTTCGCGCCTCGCAATTCGAGGCAGTTTTTCGAACTGATTCCCGACCGGTTCCAGATTGTTTATCCTGGGCCCTGTCGGGACTTGTGGAACTTTATCAGAACCGTTTTTCGCGGGCAATTCCGCTCTTGGTTCCGCACCCGGGCGCACTCGTGTTCTTGAGGATTTCGGGGGGCCCCTCTTCGGGGCGCGCACTCGAACTCCATCGAGAGGAGAGTGTTGGGGGTGGTCTCCCGGGGCCGGCAGCCCGACCTGACCGGTCTTGCTGCCCGCCGCTCCGTGGCGACTCGGAGAACATTAGGCCCGGGCCGCAGAAGTTTCAAATCGGGCCGGCGTGAGCCGGGCCACAGCGTCGTTTGCGCAGGTCAGAGCGGTGAGGTCGGCTGCCAGGGCAGTCGCTCCGGAGGGTGGGCGGCGAGGTCGCGGGTGTCGGCCACGGTGCGGCAGCCGGCCAGCCTGAGCGCCTCGCACGTCTGCACCCGCAACTCCTCGTGCAGCGCGGCCACTCCGGCCTCGCCCTCGACCAGCGCATAGAGCGCGAGCCGGCCCAGGAAGACGGCATCGGCGCCGAGACCCAGCGCGGCGAGCACGTCGAGCCCGGAGCGCACTCCCCCGTCGACGTAGACCTCGGCTCCGCCGTCGACCGCAGCGACGACCTCGGCGAGGCAGGCTGCCGTGGACAGCGCGCGGTCGAGCTGGCGTCCCCCGTGGTTGGAGACCCACACAGCGGAGGCACCCGCCTGGACGCACCGGCGCGCGTCGTCGGCCCGGGTCAACCCCTTGACGACCACCGGCAGCCCGCTCTTGTCCGCCAGCCAGTCGATGTCGTGCGGTCCGAGGTCGTTGGCCTTCTCGGAGCCGGCACGATCGTCATAGCCGGGGTCGAAGTTCACCCGCACCATCCCGCGGTCGACGTTGTCCCACACGCTTCCGCCCGCGGCGTACTTCGTGGCCACCACCGGTGTGTCCGCCGTGAGCACGACGGCGGTCGCTCCGGCGGCCACAGCCCGCTCGAGCATCGGCTCGGCGAGCGTGCGGTCGGCCGGAAGGTAGGCCTGGAGCCACCAGCGGACACCGGTTTCGCCGATCTGCTCGAACGGGGTGCCGGCGTTGCTGGAGACCACCATGACGCCTCCGGCGGCCGCGGTCGCGCGGGCCATCGCCAGCTCTCCCTCGGGGTGCACCGCCCGCTGGAGGGTCGTCGGGGCGATGCCCCACGGCACGGGCGAGGGGTGTCCGAGCAGAGTGACCGCGGGGTCGACCTGCGTCACGTCCCGCAGCACATGCGGGCGGAATCGCACCGAGGACCAGGCAGCCACCGCCTCGTTCGCGGTGACCGAGTCGCGGGCACCTTCGACGAGGTACTCGAACACGGTCGGCGGCAGCGCCCGCCGTGCTCGCTCCTCCAGTCCCTCGAGCCAGCGCGCCTCGGTGCTCACTCAGCCGACCTCGACCCCGGCGAAGTTCTTCTTGCCCCGCCGCAGCACCAGCCAGCTGCCGCCGATCAGGTCGTCCGCGGCCACCACCCGGTCGACGTCCTCGATGCGATCGTTGTTGAGGTAGGCGCCACCCTCGCCGATGGTGCGGCGTGCCTCCCCCTTGCTCTTCGCCAGTCCGGTGTCGACGAGCAGGTCGACGACGCTGGGCAGCGGCGTCCCGGCTGCGACCTTGACGCTGCCGGCCTCACGCAGTGCGGCCCCCAGGGTCTGCACGCTCAGGCCCCGGAGGTCACCCCCGCCGAACAGCGCGGCCGACGCCTCCTTGATCCGCTCGGTCTCCTCGGCGCCGTGGACCAGGGTCGTCACCTGCTCGGCCAGCGTGCGCTGCCCGATGCGCAGGAAGGGCTTCTCCGTGTGCTGCGCCTCCAGCTCCTCGATCTCGGGCCGAGACAGGAACGTGAACACCCGCAACAGCTCCCCGACCTTCTCGTCCTCGACGTTGAGCCAGAACTGGTAGAAGGCGTAGGGCGAGAGCATGTCGGCGTCCAGCCACAGGGCCCCGCCCTCCGTCTTGCCGTACTTCGTGCCGTCGGCCTTGGTCAGCAGCGGGGTGGCGAACGCGTGCGCCTTGCCGCCTGCCGCGCGGCGGATCAGCTCCGCGCCCGCGGTGAGATTGCCCCACTGGTCCGAGCCCCCGAACTGCAAGGTCACCCCGAAGTCGCGGTAGAGGTGGAGGAAGTCCATCGACTGCAGCAGCACGTAGCTGAACTCGGTGTAGCTGATGCCGGACTCGAGCCGTCGGCTCACGACGTCGCGGGCCAGCATCCGGTTGACCGGGAAGTGCTTGCCGACGTCGCGCAGGAAGTCGATCGTGGAGAGGCTGGCGGTCCAGTCGTAGTTGTTGACCATCGTCGCCGCGTTGGGGCCCTCGAAGGAGAGGAACGGCTCGATCTGGCGACGGACCCGGTCGGTCCACTCCTTCACCGTGTCGAGCGAGTTGAGCGTGCGCTCGCCGGAGTCGCGAGGGTCGCCGATCATGCCGGTGGCCCCCCCGACCAGGGCGAAGGGGGTGTGTCCGGCCTGCTGCAGCCGCTTGGCGGTGAGGACCTGCACCAGGTGTCCCATGTGCAGGCTCGCCGCCGTCGGGTCGAAGCCCACGTAGAACCGCACGCTCCCCGCGTCCAACGCCTCGCGCAGGGCGTCGCGGTCCGTCGAGTGGGCGATCAGTCCGCGCCACTCGAGGTCGTCGAGGAGGGTGGGGTCGATGGGCACGATGCGCCTTTCCGAGCAGGTGGTGGAGGTGGGTACCGTCGGGTCAAGCCTGCCGTATCACCCCCGCACCCGCCCACCGGGTTCGTCGTCGCGCACCGCTGCAGGCCAGGAAGGACGGATGGTGGCTGCTGGCGAGATCGCAGGCAGGTACTCCCTGGATCGGGAGATCGGCCGGGGCGGCATGGGGGCCGTCTGGCTCGGCCGCGACGCCGTGCTGGGGCGGCAGGTCGCGCTCAAGCGCGTGGGCGCTGTGGCGCTCGCGGGCAGTCCGGATCTCGCCCGGGCGGAGCGGGAGGCCCGGCTGGCGGCGCGGGTTAACCATCCCCACGTCGTCGCGGTCTTCGACCTCGTCGAGCAGGACGGCGACCAGTGGCTGGTGATGGAGTACGTCGCCGGCTCGACGTTGGCCGGGCTCGTCCAGCGCCACGGCCGGCTCACGGCCGAGCAGGCGGCTCCGCTGCTGGCCCAGGCGGCCGACGCGCTCGCCGCCGCACACGCGGTCGGGATCGTGCATCGCGACGTCAAGCCGTCCAACATCCTGGTCACCGAGCAGGGCCAGGTGAAGCTCTCCGACTTCGGCATCGCCCGCGCCCAGGCCGACGCCTCGCTCACCCAGACCGGTCTGGTCACCGGCTCGCCCGCCTATCTGGCTCCGGAGGTGGCGTCCGGGGCCGGCGCCACCGGCGCCAGCGACGTCTGGTCGCTCGGCGCGACGCTGTTCCACGCCCTCTCCGGGCACCCGCCCTACGAGGTGGGCGAGAACGTGATGGGAGCGCTCTACCGGATCGTGCACGAGCAGCCGCCGCGGCTGCCGGACGCCGGCTGGCTGGCGCCCCTGCTCGAGGCGACGATGTGCCGGGAGCCGGGCGATCGCTGGTCGATGGCGCGCGTGCACGAGTTCCTGGTCGGAGGCGCGCCGCCGCCGGGCAGTCGCACCGACACGCTCCCCCGTCCGGTGCGCGGCGCCGGCGGGGCGGCGGCCGCGCCCGACCACACCCGGTCGCTGGCTCCGATCCCGACAGGCGCCACCGCCGAGCCCGTGCCTTCCTCCGACCACCGGCGCGGCGGCTCTCGGCGTCCTCTGCTGGTCCTGCTCGCCCTGGCGGTGGTCACCGCACTCACCGTCGGTGCGTTCGCCCTGGGCCTCCGCGGCGACGACGAGGCCGCCCCGCCGGGGCAGCAGTCGCCGTCGTCTCCGCGCTCCACCTCCGCCGAGCCGAACGAGCAGGACATGGAGGCCTTCGTCGCCGACTACCTGGACACCGCAACCGCCGACCCAGCGGCCGCCTTCAATCGGCTGACGCCCGCGTTCCAGACCCAGAGCGGAGACCTGGCCGGCTACCAAGAGTTCTGGAGCGGCATCCAGGAGGCACGGCTGCTGTCCGTCCGGGCCGATCCGGGCGACCTCACCGTGGCCTACGACGTGAGCTACACGACCACCGACGGCCGCACCTGGGAGGACAGCCCCAGCCTGAAACTGGTGTTCGAGGACGGGAAGTACCTCATCGCGGGCGAGTCCTGACCGATCGGGACCTCGGCCCCCGCTTGGCGAAGCAGGTGGCCGTATCGTGACACCAGACGAGGGCGGGAGGTCAGATGGAACACGCGTCGCCGGACCTTCCCGGCGGAGCCGAGTCATCCGACGCTGTTCCGACCCCCGATCTCGACCTCGGGCTCGACCTCTACCGAGGCCTCGTCGAGGACTCGCGCGACGGGATCTGGGTCTTCGACCTCGACGGCCGCGTCCGCTACGCCAATCCGCGGGTGGCCGAACTGCTCGGCGTCCCGCCGGGCTCGGTCAGCGACCTCTCCGTCTTCGACACGCTCGACGAACCCGGCCGCGTCCAGTTCGCCGAGCACCTCGAAGAGCTGCGCGCCGGCGTCCTCAACACTCACGAGGTCGAGGTGCAGTTCGTCCGACGGGACGGGTCCACCCTGTGGCTGCTGGTCCAGGAGAGCCCCTGGAACGCCCCGGACGGCTCTCTCGCCGGCGTCGTCCATCGGATGAGCGACGACAGCCGCCGCCGGGCGATCATCGAGGAGCTCCGATCGAGCCGAGCCGAGCTGGCCGAGGCTGAGCGGATCGCCCGCATCGCCGGCTGGACGTGGGACGTCGACTCCGACCGGATCACCAGCTCCGAGCAGCTGCTCGAGCTGTTCGGTTTCACGCCCGACACGGTCCCGCGGACCTTTGCCGGCTACCTCGAGCTCGTCCACCCCGACGACCGCCACCTGGTCCACGCGGCCGTGGAGTCCGCTCTCAGCGGCACCGGCACCGGCACCGGCACCGGCACCGGCGAGTTCGACTACACCGTCCGGGTCGCACTCACCGAGGGCTGGCGCTGGGTCCGCGGCCGCGGCGTCGCGCGGAGCACCGACGGGTCGGTCACGATGTCGGGCACCCATCAGGACGTCACCGAGGTCACCGAGGCGCAACTGGCGCTGGTCGACCAGGTCCTGCAGAACACGCTGATGCAGGCGGTGGCCAGCGCCGCCAACGAGGCCGCCACGCTCGACGAGGTGCTCGGTCGCGCCCGAGACCTGGTGCTCCTGCACGAGGACTGGGAGCGAGCGCGCGGCTTCGTCCCGGACGGCGCCGGCGGACTGGCTCCGCTCTACGTCAGCGAGGCGGACCAGCGTGCCGACGAGGCGGCTCCCGAGCGCCGGGCTGCCGAGCTGGAGCTCGCGCAGCGGGTGCTGGATCGGCGCAGCACCCTGTGGGACGACCCGCGACTCACCATCGGCTTCCCCGTCCTGCTGGGCACCGACGTGTGCGCCGTGGTCACCCTCACCTCGGCGCCCCCGCTCTACCGCCACGAGATGATCGAGTCGATGGTGGCCCAGGTGTCGGTACAGCTCGGACGTGTCGCCGAGCGGGAACGGGCGCAACGCGAGCTGGCCGACGCACGTGACCAGGCGATGGCCGCGTCCCGCCAGAAGTCGGAGTTCCTGGCCACGATGAGCCACGAGATCCGCACCCCGCTCAACGGCGTCATCGGCCTCACCGACCTGCTGGTCCGCACCGACCTCGACCCCGGCCAGCAGCGCCTGGCCTCCGGCGTCCAGGTGGCCAGCCGGGCGCTGCTCGCGCTGATCAACGACGTGCTCGACTTCAGCAAGATCGAGGCCGGCCGGCTCGAGCTCGAGCAGGTCGACTTCGACGTGCGCGACGTCTTCGACCAGGTGACGCGCCTGCTGGGCGAACAGGCTCGGGGCAAGAACCTCGAGCTGCTGGTCGCCGTCGACCCGGCCGTGCCGCAGCTGCTGCGTGGCGACCCGACCCGGCTGACCCAGGTGCTCACCAACCTGGGCTCGAACGCCGTGAAGTTCACCGAGCACGGCGAGGTCGCCGTCACGGCGAGCGCGGAGAACGGCCCCGACGACCGGGTGCGGCTACGGGTCGCGGTGAGCGACACCGGCAGCGGGATCGACCCGGAGCGGCTGCCCGAGCTGTTCGAGCCCTTCACCCAGGGCGACGCCTCCACGACCCGGATGCACGGTGGCACCGGCCTGGGGTTGGCCATCTCTCGCGAGATCGTCGCCGCCCTCGACGGCGAGCTCCAGGTGCAGAGCGAACCCGGGACCGGAAGTACCTTCTCGTTCACGGTGCTGCTCGGCCACCCCCGCGGCGCGCACAGTAGGTCGGAGGACGATCGGGCTCGCGAGACGCTCACCGGGCGTCGGGCGCTGGTCGTCGACGACCTGCCGGCGCGAGCCCGGGTGCTCGAGCAACACCTGGCTCGCTGGGGGATGCGCGTCGACGTGGTCGCGGAGGGGCCTCCTGCGCGCGACGCGCTCGCGCGGCCCGGAGACGCGGCGTACGACGTGGTGCTGCTCGGGTTCGACGGCGGGGGCCGTGCGGCCCTGGAGCTGGCGGCTGGCCTGCTCGACGAGATCGGCGGATCGCGACCGGCGGTGCTGCTGGTCGGTGGCGATCACACCGAGCGCGACCGCCTCGCCACCGCAGGTGTGGACGATGTCGTGGCCACACCGGTCGTCGGTGCCGACCTGCGCCAGGCGCTGGAGGACCGGCTGGTCGGCGCCGTCGAGACGGCGGCCGCCGTGCCACCACCGAGCGCCACGCAGGCCGGGGCGGATCGGGGACGGGTATTGGTCGTCGAGGACAACGAGGTGAACCAGATGGTCGCCGCCGGGCTACTGGAGTCGCTCGGCTTCGCCGTCGAGACCGCCGACGACGGTCGCGCGGCGACGCTGGCCTACGACGCCGCTCGGCACGACGCGGTCCTGATGGACGTGCAGATGCCACACATGGACGGCTACGCCGCGACGCAGGCGATCCGCTCGCAGGAGACGCCGGGTCGCCGGGTCCCGGTCATCGCCATGACCGCCTCGGCGGTGGAGGGCGAGCGCGAGCGGTGCCTGGCTGCGGGGATGGACGACTTCTTGACCAAACCGGTGGACCCCGGCGCCTTGGCGTCCGTCCTGGGGCGCTGGTTGGGTGGCGAGGTGCCCACCCGTGCGGCACCTCCGCGACCTTCGCCTCACCCCGGGGACCAGCACCCCACCACCCCCGCCCCTGCGGCCGAGCAGGGCCCCCACCCAGAGGAGCCTCCCGTGTCCGAAGACGCCACCGACCCGCTCACGGGCCTCGACCTCGACCGTCTGGCGATGCTGCGCGACCTCGACCCCGGCAACACCGCCTACCTCGACCGGGCGATCGGCAACTTCTGCCGCAACTCCGTGACGGCCGTGGAGACGATCGCGGCGGCCATCGAGGCCGCGGACGCGCCTGCACTGCGGGCGGCCGCCCACAAGCTCGCTGGCAGCGCCCTGAACCTGGGTGCGGCGCAAGCGGGCGCTGCCGCGCGTGAGCTGGAGTTCCTCGGCGACGCCGACACCACCGAGGGCGCGGCAGCGTTGGTCGCCCCGCTGGAGGAGGCATTGGAGGAGGGGCGCCAAGCGCTCCGCGCCTATCAACGCCGGTTCACCGACGCCGGCCAGGAGCAGCACGACGAGTAGGCCCAGGTCAGGCCGGCAGCTCGACCTGTGCGTGGTCACCCCCGTGCACCACCCGAGTCACAAGGAGCTGCCGGCCCACCGCTCCGGTGCCCGGCCCGGCGTCGTCCAAACCTGCCCTCGAGCAGGCCGGTGGTGGCACGTGGGCGCAAATCACCCCGAGGGGTGAGGGGCGATGACCAGCGTGACCTCCGTGGCCGCTCTAGGTTGTCGGATCGTGGTGACCGCAGCGAACACACTGATCTCGGGGGCGGAGCCGGTGCGGGTCGCCGTGCTCGACGAGCCGGAGCTGGTCCGGCTCGGCATCGCCGGGATGCTCGGTCGGCAGGCCCCGGACGCCGGACTCCGGCTGCGCCTGGTCGACCCCTCGGAGCCGACCCGACCCGACCTGGTCCTGTGCGACCCGAGCGGCCGCGAGACCTCGGTGGAGCGCTACCTGGCCAGCGTGACCGCGCGCGCCGGTGCGCCGCTCGTCGCGTTCACCTGGGACACCGACCCGGCACTGGTACGCCGGATCCTCACCGCCGGCGCCCGGGCGTGGGTGCCGAAGACCGCGTCGTCGGAGCGGTTCACCGAGGCGTTGCAGGCCGCGCACCGCGGATCGCACCGGACGGTCTCGAGTGTCCCGACCGAGCAGGCGGGCGTCCGCCTGAGCCGCCGCGAGCACGAGGTGCTCACGCTGATCTGCCGCGGTCACAGCAACGCCGAGATCGCCGAACTGCTCTACGTCAGCGTGAACTCGGTGAAGACCTACATCCGGCAGATCTACCAGAAGACGGGCGTCAGCCGGCGGGCGCAAGCGGTCGCGTGGGGGTTGGCGCGCGGCTTCTGACCTGGCCCAGGCGCGCCGGCCGACGCCGGGGCCGCCCCGTCAGGACCGCGTGCCCGCCCCGGCGATCATCCTCAATTTTGTCTCAGGAAACCCTTCCCTCGGGACCGGACGCGAGGCACCCTAGAGAGGTCGATGTGACGAACACCTCTGTGCCGCTCAGGGGCGTTCCGACCGAGGGGAGCGCGATGCCGCTTCAGATCTCGACGGAGCTGGCGGGGGAAGCTGCGACGTTCGAGTTGCGGGGCAAGCTGACCGGCGCGAGCGCCCACGAGCTCGTCCGTCGGATCGAGCAGGCCCGGGCCGACGGTGTGCGAGACCTCGTGGTCGATCTGAGCTGGGTCGACGAGGTCGACTCCGCGGGTCTGTCGCGGCTGCTGTGGTGTGTGCGCCGGGCCGAGGTGCACGGGCACGTGCAGTTGCTGGCGCGCCGCTCCCAGGTGCGGCGGCTGCTCTCCACCAGTGAGCACGCCGACCTGCTCACCGCCCCGTCCAGCGGCCACGGGGTCCCCCGGCCGCGGCGACGCACCCACACCCCCGCCTGACCGGCGTCTCCGAGTCGCTGAGCGACCCGCTATCGCGGGTCGCCGGGACGAAAGTCCCGTCCTCACCGGTCTGCAGACCTGCCTGTGACGGTTCTCTTCACCTCGGCCGGTGCCTGCCGATGGTCGCACCAGGGGGAGGCCTCTCCCCTGGTCGCCGACCAACCGGGGGAAGAACGTGCAGACCTGTGTGCCGGCCGGCAAGGGCGCGCTCCAGACCAGGATCGCCGCCGTGGCGGCCCTCCTGCTCGGCTCGCTGATCGCGGTCGTCGGTTCCTCGCCGAGCCAGGCGACGATGCCCGGGCCCAGCGCTGCCGCGCCGGTGGTCGCGCGCGGAGCAGGCCTCTCTGTCTCTCCGCTGCTCTACGTCGGTGGCCAGCGGCTGACTTTCGAGGGGGACCTGGGCCGGCCAGGCGTGGCTCCGCTGCATCTGCAGTCCCACATGAACCGCCCCGGCGATACCTGGCTCGATGTGCCCGGGTCGAACCGGACCACGAACGCCGACGGCAGCTTCCGGTTCTCGTTCCCCGCTCCCTCGATGTTCGGGATCAGCATGCGGGTGGTCTCCGGCTCGGCGGCCACACCGCGGTGGACGTTCGACGCCAAGACGCAGGACCTCACGCTGAGCACCCACAAGCTCCCCGGTCTGCCCGAGGGCCAGGTCCGGGCGGGCGTCCCGTTCGTGATCGCCGTCGACACCACCCCCGACCTCCTCCGCCGCCCTGACCTGCCCGGCCCGATCTTCGGCGGCCGGACGCTCACGCTGCAGCAGCGCCTCAGCGACACCCGGTGGAAGACGCTGGACACCTCGAGGGTGGACCTGCTCGGCCAGGGTCGGTTCGTGGTCACCGTGGACGAGCCGGGCACGGTCGTCTACCGGGTGCGCCAGGAGGAGTACACCTCCGGCGGCAGCGAGATCGGCTGGTACCCCTCGTTCCCCCACTACGTGCGCGTGGTCGGCACGCGTCCCTCGGACGCGGCGGAGCCGAGCAGGTCGACGCTCGCGCCGGCCGCACCGACGACGGGTGCCGCGATGCCGTCGGGACCGGTCTCGAGTCGCGACGGCGCACCTGCGGCCCCGGGCAGCGCATCGCAGAACAGCCAGTGGCGTCCGGCGCTGTGGGACTACGCCTGGGTGTCCGGCGAGGCCCTGGACAGCCCGCCGCACCGCGGCACGGTGCGCGGTGGGTGGTGGCTCGACGCCTCCGACGGCAGCGGGCGGGTGTCGAAGCACAACGGCGGGCTCACCCTCGACAGCCAGCGGAACTACTCCGGCCCTGGCGACCACGGCAGCGTGAGCGCCACCCTGCGCGAGGCCCCCAGGCGCTACGGCCGGTGGGAGTCGATGATGCGCCTGAAGGTCACCGAGCACGACGCCCGGGACTACCACGCCGTCTTCGAGCTGGTCCCGGAACGGTCGGGAAGCGACCGGTGCTCGCCCCGAAGCATCCTGATCGCGGACGTCGTCCCCGGCGGTCGGACCGTCACCATGGGTGCGACGGCGGCGAACGGGACCCAGTGGACGCGCACGGTGCCGACGCCCACCTCGACGGACATCGCGACCACGTACGCCGTCGAGCTGAGCAAGCGGCACATCTCGTGGTTCGCCAACGGCCGCGTCGTCGCCACGCTGCGCAACCGCGATGCGATCCCCGGCGTCCCCATGACCCCGCGCCTCAGCCTGGTCGGCGAGGCCGGCCAGGAGATGAACAAGACCCAGTACATCTCCGACTGGCAGCGCGGGTTCTCCCTCAAGCGCGGGGAGCTGACCACCGACGGCGCGGCGATGCGGCTCGGGCACTACGACACCGGCTGCTGAACGGCCGGGACGGCCAGTAGGGCGGGTGGGGCTCGAACCCACGACCCAAGGATTATGAGTCCTCTGCTCTGACCGGCTGAGCTACCGCCCCTCGGCGGGCGAGCCTAGGGCATCGGTCCCGCGCAGCGGCAGCCGGATCCCGAGCGTCGAGCGCCTCCGGTGCCCGGAGACCGATCCGGGTACCTCTGCGGTGGCGCGCCGGACCCTCCGGCGCCGGTCGGAGGGAGACACGATGAAGTCGCTGCTGAGCCTGCTCGTGGTGGCCTGGCTGGTGATCGGCGTACTCGCCGCCTGGCAGCGCGGCTACTTCGGCGAGGACCGCGACGTCAGCTGCAAGACCGCGGGCGACACCGCGCTGACCGTCGTCGCCGGTCCGCTGAACTACGTCGGGGTCAACCCGAAGGTCGACTGCAGGCTGCCGGATCGCGACGACCTGCCCGAGCCCTCGAAGTAGACAACTCCGGCCTCTTGCCCTTTCCCCTCAGGTGTGGGCGGGTGCGAGTCGATGGGCGCGCTAGCACCCTCGAGTGACCGGAGACACACATGAGACATCCCCGCACCTGGTCGATCCGCACCCAGATGGTCGCGATCGTGGTCCTGTTCGGCCTCGGCACCGTGGCCTTGTCGACGGTGGCGTCGCTGCGCATGGAGGACCGGATCATGGCCGAGCGCAAGGAGTCCACCAGCAAGGTGGTGGAGACCGCGCTCGGGGTGATCGAGAGCTACGGCGCCCTGGAAGGGGCCGGTGAGCTGACGCAGGAGGAGGCTCAGGCGGCCGCGCTCCGCGTGCTCGAGCAGCTGCGCTACTCCGGTGAGGAGTACTTCTGGGTCAACGACATGGGTCCGACGATGGTCATGCACCCCATCAAGCCCGAGCTCGACGGCACCGACCTCAGCGCGAACGAGGACCCCGACGGCAAACGGCTCTTCGTCGAGATGGTCGACGTGGTGAAGGCCGACGGTGCCGGGTTCGTCGACTACCAGTGGCCCAAGCCCGGCGCGGACGCGCCCCAGCCCAAGGTCTCCTACGTCGCCGGCTACGAGCCCTGGGGATGGGTCGTCGGGTCGGGCGTGTACGTCGACGACGTGCGCACCGTGGCCGTCGGCGAGACCGCGCGGCTGCTCCTGGCCGGGGTCGGCGTCCTGCTCGTCGTCGGCGGCGTCGCCCTCTACCTGGGCCGGACCATCGTCGGTCCGCTGCGGTCGGCGACCGGTCTGCTGGCCAGCGGCGACGTCTCGACCCGGCTGCCCGAGGGCCGCGGCCGCACCGAGCTCGAGCGGCTCGCGGTGGCGTTGAACGGCACCCTGGACCGCTCCTCGGCCGTCGCCCGCGACGTCGGTGCCGCCGTCTCCGAGCTCGACGAGGCGGTCCGCAGCCTCGTGGAGGCCAGCGACGGCATGTCGAACACCGCCGAGCACACCGCCACTCGCACAGCGGCCGCGGCGCGGGCCGCCCAGGAGGTCAGCAGCGGCGTCGACAACGTCGCCTCGGGCACCCAGGAGATGGGCGCCTCGATCGGCGAGATCGCCAAGAACACCCACGACGTGGCCAGGATCGCCGGCGAGGCCGTCCAGCTGGCCGACAGCACGAACCAGGCGGTGGGTGCGCTCGGGGAGTCCTCGGCCCAGATCGGCAGCGTCGTCAAGGTGATCACCTCGATCGCGGAGCAGACCAACCTGCTCGCGCTCAACGCCACCATCGAGGCCGCCCGCGCCGGCGAGGCCGGCAAGGGGTTCGCCGTGGTCGCCGGAGAGGTCAAGGAGCTGGCTCAGGAGACCGCACGGGCGACCGGCGACATCGCCTCCCAGGTGGAGGCGATCCAAGGTGCCGTCGCCGAGGCCGCCGCCGAGATCGGGCGGATCCAGGAGATCATCATGCGCATCGACGACTTCCAGTCGACGATCGCCGGGGCCGTGGAGGAGCAGACCGCGACCACGGCGACGATGGCGGCCAGCCTCGCCCGGGCCGCCGACGGCGGCCGTGACATCGCCACCACCCTGGAGGGCGTCGACGAGTCGTCGCGGGCCACCAGCCTCGAGCTGGAGGGCATCCGTGCCGCGGCACGCGGCCTGGCCGAGACGTCCCAGCGCCTGCGCGAGACGGTGGGCTGAGGCCGCTGGGAGGCCGCCTCAGCCAGCGGTACGGGGTACCGGGGCGGCGTGGACGTCGTCGACCGCGCCGCCGCGGCGCAGCACCTCTGCCCGGGCCCGGTCGATGCCGCCGTGCTCGAGCGCGGCGCTCTCCGATCGCCCCTCCCACACCAGCCGCCCGCGCTCGCGGACCCGGACGGTCAGCGACGCGCCCAGGTGCTCGATCGCGCCGGGCACGTTGCGTCGTTCCGCGGGGAGGGGCACCGGCAGCACGTGCGCGTGACCCAGGTCGCCGCGCCCCTCCACCTCCACCTGCCACCGCGCGCCGCGGCCCCGCAGCGACCACAGCTCGTCGTGCACCTCGGCCCGCACGGGTGAGACGACCGGGTCACCCAGGCGCAGCAGCCGGCCGTCGGGCAGCAGGACGACGACCGCGGTCACGGTGGTGCGCAGCGGTCCCGCGTTGACCTCGCCACCCGCGAACGCTACGCAGGCACCGGCCTCGGCGAAGCCCTGCGCCTGCCCCCACCACCACGAGTCGGGGAAGCCGCCCTTGCCCCAGTTCTTCTCGGCGTAGACGCTCCAGCCGTCGAGCTCCCAGCGCTCCTCCCCCACCACCGCCCAGCCGCGGGCTCGGCCGCCGAGCAGCCACGGGTGCCAGTACTGGTTGAGCCCCGGCACGGCCTGGAACACGCTCGACCCACCGAAGGACCGGCGCGGCCACGGCACCGGCTCACTGACCTCGATCTCCACCCGCGCGTCGGGGCCGAGGTCGACGCGCAGCGAGCGATCGAGCCCGGTGAAGGCCTCGCCGGCGCTGACGCCGAGACGGTCCGGTGCCGCCGACCCCGTGGGGTGCTCGACCGTGCGCAGGAAGCCGCTCGGATGCGCGGCGAGCCCGAGCGTCGCCCAGTGCCCGTCGGCGGCCCGGTTGACGCCGTTGAGCGCGATCAGCACCCGATCGGTGCCCGGGTCGGTGAACCGCCAGAAGTAGCCCTCCATCGCCACCTGGTGGGCCCGCAGGGGGTCGCCGAACGGCAGGTCGGCGCCGCTCGCGCGATAGGCGGCGTGGACTGCGGCGGCCCCGCGCCGCAGGGTGGCCGTCACCTTCGACAGGGCCGACGGGTGGGACTGGATGCTCATCCCGGCAGCATGTCAGCACAGCACGGGCCGGGGAACCTCGGCCCGATCGCGAGTCAGTCCACGAACCAGAGACCGGCGTCGTCCTGCCGGACCCGCCATCTGGTGTCCTCCTCGGCCGGCAGCGTGACCCGCCAATGCCGGCCGGCGTCGGTGGCCTCGTAGTCCTCGAGCCGGTACGCCGCGAGGCCCGCCCACTCCTCGACCGTTCGGCGCAGGTCCCGGCGCGGGGCCTCCCGGTCCAGCACGCAGGGGTCGTCGCGGAAGTCCGACGAGCCGCGGTACTGGAACGCGCAGGCGGCCGCGTCGTCGGCGGAAGCCATCGCCTGCACGTAGCCGTAGACCGTCGCGACCGGGTCCTCCGAGGGCCGGGTGGTGTCGATGTCGCTCCACCGGCCGGGCGTCTTCGCCGGTTCGGTCCCGGGCGCCTCGCCGTGGTCGACGTCGGCACAGCCGCCGAGCAGCACCAAGCCGGTGAGCACCGCCGCGACGGCCTTCGAGCCACGTGGCCCGGAAACCACGGAGCGGCCTGACCCAGGCTTTCTCGCCGTGGTCAGGCCGCTCATCTGCTCCCCCGGTTGGACTCGAACCAACAACCCTCCGATGCCGCCGCGAGTGCGATGAGCGCATGACGCCAGTTGACGCTCTTCGCCGATAAACGCCACTTGAACTGGGCAAACGCTGGCGTCTAGTGGTGTCGCGCTGACGCTGGTTGACGGCCCTTGACAGAGTTTCTGGCCTGTTTATGGACACCTTCAAGTCTCCGCCGCGAAGCGCATCTCCTCGTCGTGTGCGGTGCGCCTGCCTGAAGGTTGCTGGCCACGCGGGTCAACGAGGTCGCCGCAGTCGGTTTCCAGAGCCATCCAGAGACCGCCTCGGCGCCGATAAGAGATCGGACACTTGAGGTCGGGAGGAGGATCCGAAGAGGAGGATCCGAAGATGTGCTGGCTCAGGACATAGGAAACCCATGTCTCAGGTCATAGGAAACTCGATGCTGGCCGGTGTCGAAGGCGAGGCTGGTCATCACCGCGGTCGAGATCGAGGGCATCACCCAGGCCGAGGTCGCCCGCCGGTACGGGGTGAGCAAGGGCTGGGTCAGCAAGCTCATTGCCCGTTACCGCGCAGAAGGCGACACCGCCCTCGAGCCCCGCTCACGGGCCCCGAAGACCAGCCCCACCGCGACGCCGGCCGCCACGATCGACCTCGTCCTGCGGCTACGCAAACAACTCGCCGACAGCGGTCTGGACGCCGGCGCCGACACCATCGACTGGCACCTGCGCCACCGCCACCACGTGCAGCTGTCGCGGGCCACCATCAACCGGATCCTGGTCCGCGCCGGCGCCGTCACCCCGGACCCCTCGAAGCGACCCAAGTCCTCCTACATCCGATTCGAAGCCGACCAGCCCAACGAGACCTGGCAGTCCGACTTCACCCACTACCGACTCACCGACCCCCACGGCACCCCCGGCGACGACACCGAGATCATCACCTGGCTCGACGACTGCTCCCGCTACGCCCTGCACATCTCAGCCCACGCCCGCCTCACCGCCCCGATCGTGCTGGCCAGCTTCCGGCAAACCGCTGACCTGCACGGATACCCCGCATCCACGCTCACCGACAACGGCATGGTCTACACCGTCCGGTTCGCCGGCGGCCGCGGCGGCCGCACCCAACTCGAGCACGAACTCCGCCGCCTGGGCATCGTGCAGAAGAACTCACGCCCCAACCACCCCACCACCTGCGGGAAAGTCGAACGGTTCCAACAGACCATGAAGAAGTGGCTGCGCGCCCAACCCGACCAGCCGGCCACCATCGACCAGCTCAACACCCTGCTGCAGTCCTTCGCCGACGAATACAACCAGCGCCGCCCGCACCGGTCCCTACCCCACCGAGCCACCCCGGCGACCATCTACCAATCGCTGCCCAAGGCCGCCCCCGGAGCCGACCGCACCCGCGACACCCATGACCGCCTGCGCCACGACATCGTCGATGGATCCGGCTGCGTGACCCTGCGCCACAATGGCCGGCTCCACCACATCGGCATCGGACGAACCCATGCCCGAACCCGCGTCCTGCTCCTGGTCCAAGACCTCGAGATCCGCATCATCAACGCAGCCACCGGCGAACTCCTCCGCGAACTGACACTCAACCCAGACCGTGACTACCAGCCCACCGGAGCACCCCAACGACCCACCCGAAAATGACGAAACCCGGCGAACTGAATCGCCCCGGGTCTGGTGGAGGCTCTCAATCCATGGAGGATGAGAGTCATGGCAGC
>NZ_QZVR01000037.1 GCF_003660455.1 Nocardioides ferulae
GACTGTGAGCAGAATCAGGGGCTGCCTGGCCGGGGCCTGACCCTTGCTTACGACTGGCCGTGGTGCCTTGGCGTTGATCTGTCGGCGCCGGCCAGGTGGCGATCAACGCACACGCCGGCTGGCCGGGAGGGCGGTGACCGAATAGGGGCCTGATCGCCAAACCTGACCCATCACAGTCCTGTCCTACCCGCCCGACCAGCTGGCTTCGACAACCCAGCCAAGTCGGAAGGGCAGCCATGACCAGCATGACCGTCGAACCCACCGGACAGGTAGTCAGCCGGCAGATCATCGTCGGCGTCGACACCCACAAGTACGCACACGTCGCCGTCGCGATCGACCACCTCGGCGCCCGACTGGGTGCGCAGCACGTCGCGGCCAACCGCGAGGGGTACGCGCAGCTCGAGGCCTGGGCCGCCTCCTTGGCCGGCAACGGTCGGGTCCTGGCCTACGGCGTCGAGGGAACAGGCAGCTACGGCGTCGGCCTGGCGAGCTTCCTGCGTCGCGCCGGCCACCGCGTCATCGAGGTCAACCGCGGTGATCGCCGCAGCCGCCGCAGCAACGGCAAGAGCGACACCCTCGACGCCGAGGCCGCCGCACGGGCCGTCTTGGGCGGGCAAGCCAAGGCCGTCCCGAAGTCTGCCGACGGAACCGCCGAGATGATCCGGCAGATCAAGATCGCCCGCGACACCGCGCGAAAGGCCAAGACCAGCGCGATCATCACGCTCAAAGCGCTCATCGTCACCGCCCCGGCCGACCTGCGTGAGCACTTGGCCGGCACGTCCGACAAGGTCCTCGTCGATCGATGCGCATCCCTGCGTCCGGGTGCCGTGAACTCGCCAACCGCCAGCGCAAAGCACGCGTTGCGGACGCTCGCGAAGCGCTACCAGGCGCTGGAAGCCGAGATCCGCGAGCACGACACGATCCTCGACGACCTCACGCGGTCCCACGCACCTACCCTGCGCGAGGGCCTCGGCATCGGCGCGGACACCGCGGCCGAGATGCTCATCGTCTTCGGCGACAACCCCGAACGAGTCCACTCCGAAGCCGCCTTCGCGAAGCTGTGCGGTGCCAGCCCCGTCCCAGCATCCTCAGGAATGACGAACCGTCACCGGCTTTCCCGCGCAGGCCATCGCGAGGCGAACGCGGCGCTCTACCGAACCGTGATCGTGAGGATGAGGTTCCACCAGCCGACCATCGACTACGTAGCTCGACGCACCGCCGAGGGACTGTCCAAACGCGACATCATCCGCTGCTTGAAGCGCTACCTCGCCCGCGAGGTCTACCAAGCCGTCATGACCGACCACCGCACCCGCCGCGCCGCCATCCAGAAGCCCACACCGCGGACTCTTGACCTATAGGGGCGTCAACGCGATGGCCGAGGCGCTGAACTCGCTGTTCAAGGCCGAGTGCATCCGCAACCCGGTCATGCGACCCAACGGAGGCTGGAAGTCGGTCGTCGACGTCGAGATCGCCGTCGCCGAGTACGTCGACTGGTACAACCACCGGCGCCTGCACGACGAGATCGGACTCGTCCCACCAGCTGAGTTCGAGGCCTACCACTGGGCCCGCATCGAGGCCGATCAGCAGGCCCGCATCACGCCCCAGCACTACCCTGAGACACCCGTCCCCACCGGGGCTGGATCCAAGTAACCGAGCCTCCACGAAACCCGGGGCGATTCACCGTCGAGGGAGTGGGACGCCGTGACCAACATGAAGCACTTCTCGAGAATCCGCCGTGACCCAGGCATGGACGCAGCGCTCAACGCACGCGAGGAGAAGAGCTGATGGATTTCGGGCTTGACTCACGGACCGAGGAACTCCAGACCGAACTGCTTGACTTCATGCGGGTACACGTATATCCGTCCGAGGCCGTGTTCGCCGAGCAGTTGGCGGACCTCGGGAACCGGTGGGCGTGGGACTCGGCGCCGATCATGGGCGACCTACGCGCCGAGGCCCGCAGGCGCGGACTGTGGAACCTCTTCCTTCCCGGGGACGAAGGCGCCGGACTCACCAATGTGCAGTATGCCGTGCTAGCCGAGATCTCAGGTCGCAGCCCACACCTTGCACCACCGGCGATGAACTGTGCCGCTCCGGACACCGGCAATATGGAGCTCTTGTCGATGTGTGGCAACCAGGAGCAGAAGGAGCAGTGGCTTCGACCGCTGCTCGCCGGTGAGATCCGATCGTCGTTCGCGATGACCGAGCCATCGGTCGCTTCCTCCGACGCCACCAACATCGCCACCAGCATCGTCCGCGACGGCGACGACTACGTCATCAACGGGCGGAAGTGGTGGATCACGGGCGCGATGAACCCCAACGCGAAGATCTTCATTGTGATGGGCAAGACCGACGCGGCCGCCGAGCGGCACCGGCAGCAGTCCATGATCCTCGTCGAGCGAGACACGCCGGGCCTCGAGATCCACCGCGCCCTGACTGTCCTTGGGTACGACGACCACGATCACGGCGGCCATGCTGAGCTTTCGTTTGACGATGTGCGGGTGCCGGTCGGGAACCTGGTGGGTAGTGAAGGCGATGGGTTCGCCACGGCTCAGAAGCGCCTGGGGCCCGGCCGAATCCACCACTGCATGCGGTCGATCGGCGTCGCCGAGCGCGCCATCGAGCTTATGTGCGCCCGCGCGGACGGCCGCGTCGCCTTCGGTAAACCGCTGTCGGATCAAGGCACGGTCCGCGACTGGATCGCCGAGTGCCGACTGCGCGTGGAGCAGTTGCGGCTGCTGGTCCTCAAGACGGCGTGGTTGATCGACACCGCCGGCGTCAAGGCCTCTCACGCCGAGATCCAAGCCATCAAGGTCGCCACCCCGCTCACGGTCGAGTGGATCCTGGACAAGGCGATCCAGGTGCACGGAGCCGGTGGGCTGTCGCAGGACTTTCCCCTCGCTGCGATGTACGCCTCGATCCGGACGCTCCGATTCGCCGACGGACCAGACGAGGTCCACAAGAACGGGCTCGCCCGAGCAGAGCTCCGCCGTCAAGCGGCTATACGTGCTGGCTAGGCCTGGCTAGGCCCCGGCATGCAAACCAGACAGTGCCTACCGACGCGAATGTCGCGTGCCGGTTCTGATGGAGGCGACTGGGTCCTCCGGTCCGAGAGTTAGGAGCGAGCGTCGCCCGGTCGCAATCGTCGCCCGGCCTGTCACTACTGGGCCTTGGCAGGTGTCGGGAGTGACCGGGCGATGATCTCCTTCATGATCTCGGTGGTGCCGGCATAGATCTGGCTGATCCGCAGGTCGGTCCACGCGCGAGCGATCGGATACTCCTCCATGTAGCCGTAGCCGCCGTGGAGCTGCAGGCACGTGTCAGCGACTTGCTGAGCGCGTTCCGAGGCCCAGTACTTCGCCATCGCGGCGGTCGGGATGTCCAGCTGGCCCTTGACGTGCAGGTCGAGACACTCGTCGATGAAGGCGCGGGTGACGCGGGCCTCGGTGGCGACCTCGGCGAGCTTGAACTTGGTGTTCTGGAATCCGAAGATCGGCTTGCCGAACGCCTCGCGCGTGAGCGTGTACTGATGCGTCACATCCAGCATCAAGTCCATCGACGCGGCGCAGCTTACGGCGACGATAAGCCGCTCCTGGGGCAGCTGCATCATGAGCTGGATAAAGCCCTGACCCTCCTCGGTGCCGAGCAGATTGCCGGCAGGCACGCGTACGTCATCGAAGAACAGCTCGCAGGTGTCCTGGCCCTTCAGGCCGATCTTGTCCAGCACCCGACCGCGCCGAAAACCCTCGGAGCTGCTCGGCACGATGACCAGTGAGACGCCGGCAGCGGCCTGATCGGGGGTGGTCTTGCAGGCGACCAGCACCATGTCGGCGTGGTAGCCGTTGGTGATGAATGTCTTGGCGCCGTTGACGACGTAGTCGTCGCCTTCTCGGACTGCCTTGGTCTTGATTCCCTGGAGGTCGGAACCGGTGCCGGGCTCGGTCATCGCGATGGCGGTCACGACCTCGCCGGAGGCCATCTTGGGCAGCCACTGCTGCTTCTGCTCCTCGGTGCCGTAGTGCAGCAGGTAGTGCGCGACGATGCCGCTGTGCAGCGCTGCTCCCCAGCTGCTGTCACCGATGCGAGCCTGCTCCTCGATGAGGATCGCCTCGTGGAAGAACGTGCCGCCGCCCCCGCCGTACTCCTCCGGGATCGACGTACACAACAGGCCCAGCTCGCCGGCGCGGGTCCACAGCTCGCGGTCGACGCGCTTCTGGTCGATGAACCGCTCGATGTTGGGCTTGATCTCCTTCTCGCAGAACGTGCGGGCGAGCTGGCGGAAGTCGTCGAGATCCTGGGTCATCCAGGGCGAACGGCGGCCGGGCATGGGTCCTCCAGAGCTAGTGGGTACCGGGTACAACCTGTACCGCAGGCTACGGGTACGTCCTGTACCCGCGCCAGCCCTGTGGGTTAGGTTGCGGTCGTGGATCTCGCGAGGTGGGTGGACACGGCCGTGGTGCGCCGGTCCACTGCGCACGACTCCCATCGAGCTCCGCGGCGCGAACAGATAGTGGTGGCGGCGGCTGACGCGATCGAGGAGTACGGCGCCGGGGTCGGCACCGCTCAGATCGCCGAACGCGCGGGCGTGGCGCGGCCCCACGTCTACCGCCACTTCGACAGCAAAGAGGATCTCGCCGGCGAGGTGCTGCGGTTCGCGGCGGACCAGCTCATCGACGCCGTTCGGCCCGCGATGCAGGTCAGTGGCACCGCCCCTGCCATCATCCGGGGTGTGATCGGGGCTGCACTCGGGTGGGCGGCCGAGCATCCGAACCTCTATCGCTTCATGGCAGTGCGCCAGCAGAACAAGGAGACGCATCGGGCCAGGCTGGGGCGCACGCGGTTCCTGGGGGAGGTGGTGGCCGCCGCGTCGGCGTACCTGCGCACCCCCGAGGTCGAGGTCGACCTTCCGGACGGGGTCATGGCGGGGCTGATGGGTATGGTCGATGCCGGGATCATCTGGTGGCTCGACCACCACGACGAGTCGCAGGACGAAGTCGTCGCCCGGATCGCGCACCAGGTGTGGTTGATCCTGCGCGATCTCGCTGACAGCGTCGGGCTCGGCATCGACGACGACAGCTACTTGAGCGTCCGATGAGGACCGCTCCAGCGTCTGGACGGCGCGCACCGTGCGCAGCCGCGTGGGTAGAGGAGGCCGAAGCATGGACGTCGAAGTCGGGAAGGCCGACCGCGTACCGGCGGCGATGACACCGACGGCGGGACCGCACCTCGAGGCGACCTTCTTCCTCGATCACGGCAGCGCTTCGGTGCGCGACTTCACACAGCGGGTGGTCGCCGGCGCATCGAGCCCGCGTGAGCGGGCGAGCCTGCTCTTCGCAGCGGTCCGGGACAGGGTCTGGTACGACCCCTACTCGGTGTCCCGAGACCCTGCGCACTACCGGGCCAGCTACGTGCTCGAGGCGGGCCGCGCCTACTGCGTTCCCAAGGCGGTGCTGCTGGCCGCGGTGCTGCGGGCCGCGGGCATCCCTGCCCGGCTGGGCTTCGCCGACGTCCGCAACCACCTGCAGACCGACACCCTGCGGGCCGTCATGGGTGGCACGGACCTGTTCGTGTACCACGGGTACTGCAGCGTCCACCTCGACGGGCGATGGTTGAAGGCGACGCCGGCCTTCAATGTCGAGCTGTGTGAGCGCTTCGACGTGCCCCCGGTGGACTTCGACGGACAGAGCGACGCGCTCATGCACGCCTTTACCTCCGACGGCACCCGGCACATGGAGTACGTGCGGGACCACGGCAGCTTCGACGACCTCCCGCTGGACCGGATCCTGACTGCCCTCGACCAGACCTACGGCCGCATGGCCCCCCGCGCCGGAGTTGCCGACGACGCCTTCGCTGCTCCTGCCGACACCGGGGAGGCCACCGAGCATGCAGCCGTGGACCCGTCGGTGAGCTCGGACTGAGCACTCTCGCCTCAACGGTGCTCGTGCTCACCTCGGAAGTGGCTCGGTGAGCTGCCGGTCCATCTCTTGAAGGCGTGCGAGAAGTTGGTGAGATCGCTGTAGCCGAGCTCGTTGGCGACCTCGCTGACCGACGTGGAGGGGTCGAGAAGCCGCATCCTGGCGCGGTCGACCATCGACTGCTGCAGCAGCTCCCGGAAACTGGTCCCCTCAGCGGCGAGGCGCCGTTTCAGGGTGCTCGAGGACATCGAGAACTCGTTCGCGACGGACTGGATCGTCCTCGCCCCGGACCCGTCGTCGAGCAACGCCCGGACTCTGCGGGCGAACTCCGGGGTGTCGGCTCGGCGCGCGAGCGCCTGCTGGAGCTCGGTGACGGCGAGTCCGTAGGTGATCGGGTCGGGGAAGCGGCAGGCAGCCCGAAGCGTCCTCGCGGGCATGTGCAGGTAGGAGAAGGGGGCGTCGAACTCGAGCCGGGACCGGCTCTCGGCCGCTCGGGGTAGCCCGCTCGGCTCCGGCCAGTGGCTGTGCATGGTCGCCTCCGACGCCTCGCCGACCAGCAGGTCGATCAACCGCATGAGTGCCAGTCCGCAGTAAGTGACGACCAGACAGTCGAGATCGGGGTCGCCTGCGTTCCCCGACAGCCTGATCGTCAGGTCGTCCTGCTGCGGATGGAACTGCGTGGTGACCGCTTTGGTGATCAAGGGCAGGTAGGTCAGCAGCTCCACGACCTCTGCGACTGTGCACGCGCTGACCAACGGGACACTCAACGGTCCGAAGGACGTGAGCTGTGCGTGTTCTGCGCAGGCGATCCCGAGCCGGGTGGCCTGCTCGACGTCGAGGTCGGGATAGACCTCGCGGAACCACCGCAGCGGTGCCTCGCCCTGGGTCTGGATGAGAGCCAGCTCACCGGTTCCCTCGCGCGCCATGATGACGCGAAAACGCTCGACGGCGTCCTCGTCGATCGCCGGACTGCTCAGCAGCTGCACGAAGGCCAGCGACGGGACGCCTGGCTCGTCTGTCCACACAGGCAACCCTCACGTGATCCGAATTCACAACATACTGACACGATACGACATGGCTTTGCCAGCGGACCGTCGACAACAATCATCACCGAAACGTCCATCCGGTAGGCAAAGGTAGGAGAATTGTCGATGGCAGTGGTCACCTTCATGTCGCACGACGGGGAGCAGCACGAGGCCCCGCTCGAGGAGGGCAGCTCGCTGATGCAGGTGGCGACGAACAACGCCATCCCGGGCATCGATGCCGACTGCGGCGGCGAGGCCGCATGCGGCACCTGTCACGTGATCGTTGATCCCGCCTGGGCCGACAAGGTCGGCCGGTCCGGTCCCGAGGAGGAGGAGATGCTCTCGATGAACCCCGAGCGACAGCCGACGTCTCGCCTGTCGTGCCAAGTCAAAGTCTGCGAATCGTGGGACGGCTTGACCGTGCAGTTGCCCGAGTTCCAGATGTAGCAGGAGGTCAAGCCAGATGAAGTTCCCAGAAGTGAAGATCCCAGAAACAGTGAAGACGAAGGTCGAGTCCGCCATCCCCCTGGAGCGACAGATCCAGGGCGCGCGCCTCTACGACAAGGGCCGGCGGTGGCTCACCGGCGCGAACGGGCCGATGTTCGTCGAGGCCCCGATCCCGCCGGTCAAAGAGGTCCCCCTCGCCGACATCGACCTCAGCAACCCGTTCCTCTACCGACAGGGGCGGTGGGCGTCCTACTTCGAACGTCTGCGCAACGAGGCTCCGGTCCACTACCAGCCCCACAGTCCCTTCGGCCCGTTCTGGTCGGTGACGCGTCACGCCGACATCATGGCGGTGGACAAGAACCACGAGGTCTTCTCCGCCGAGCCTCTCATCGTCATCGGAACACCCCCGCGGTTCATGGACGTCGCGATGTTCATCGCCATGGACCCGCCCAAACACGACATACAGCGTCGCGCCGTCCAAGGTGTCGTCGCGCCGAAGAACCTCCACGAGATGGAGGACCTCATTCGCGAGCGCGTCAGGGACGTCCTGGACAACCTGCCCGTCAACGAACCGTTCGACTGGGTGAGCACGGTGTCGATCGAGCTGACCGCCCGCATGCTGGCCACGCTGCTGGACTTCCCCTTCGAGGAGCGGCACAAGCTCGTCGAGTGGTCGGACCTGGCAACCTCGATGGAGCAGACCAACGGCGGCCCCGCCACTACCGACAACGACGAGCTGTTCCGCGGCATGCTCGAGATGGCGCGAGGACTCACTGAACTCTGGCACGACAAGGCCGCCCGGCTCGCGGCCGGCGAAGAGCCCGGGTTCGACCTGGTCACGATGCTGCAGAGCGATGAGAGCACCAAGGACCTGATCAAGCGTCCGATGGAGTTCATCGGCAACTTCGTTCTGCTGATCGTGGGCGGCAACGACACCACACGCAACTCGATGAGCGGCGGAGTTCTCGCGCTGAACCAGTACCCCGACCAGTTCGAGAAGCTCAAGGCCAACCCGGACCTGATCCCGAACATGGTCTCTGAGATCATCCGCTGGCAGACCCCCCTTGCGTACATGCGGCGGATCGCCAAGACCGACACCATGCTGAACGGCCAGTTCATCCGCAAGGGCGACAAGGTGGTCATGTGGTACGCGTCCGGCAACCGCGACGAGACGGTGTTCGAGCGACCGGACGAGCTGATCATCGACCGGCCCAACGCCCGCAACCACGTTGCTTTCGGCTTCGGCGTGCATCGGTGCATGGGCAACCGGCTGGCCGAGCTGCAGCTGCGGATCCTCTGGGAGGAGCTGCTCCCGCGCTTCGAGAGGATCGATGTGGTCGGTGAGCCGCAGTACGTGCAGTCCAACTTCGTTCGCGGCATCAGCAAGCTGATGGTCGAGCTCACCCCCAAGGACGGCGGATGAGCTCGGCGCGCGCGGTAGTGGTCGGCGCCAGCCATGCCGGCGTGCAACTGGTGACCAGCCTCCGCCAGGAGGGTTGGTCGGGTGACATCGTGCTGGTCGGTGACGAGTCGGTGCTGCCCTATCAGCGACCCCCTCTGTCGAAGGCGTACCTTTCGGGCAAGTGCTCGCTGACGGAGTTGGCCATTCGCTCGGAGGGCTTCTACCTCAAGCAGGGCATCGAGCGCGTGGACGCCTCTGTGGAGGAAGTCGATCGTTCGGCTCGCCAGGTCCTGCTCAGCACGGGGGACGGGCTGTCCTACGATGCTCTGGCTCTCTGCACCGGCGCACGCCCGCGGCGACTCCGCACCCCTGGTGCCGAGCTCGAGGGGGTCCACTACCTGCGTCGGTCGTCGGACGTGGAGCGGATCCGCGAGGACGCGATCCCCGGGCGCAACGCCGTCATCGTGGGTGGTGGGTACGTCGGGCTGGAGACCGCCGCCTCGTTGCGCGCGCTCGGTCTCGACGTCACGGTGCTGGAGGCCGCAGACCGGGTCCTCGAGCGGGTGACCGCTCCGGAGGTGTCGGCCTTCTTCACGCGGATCCACCAAGAAGAGGGCGTGGACGTGCGGACGAACGCCTCGGTCGAGGCGCTTGTCGGTGATCACCGCATACGCGAGGTGGTCCTGGCCGGCGGCGAATCGGTCCGAGCCGATCTTGTGATCATTGGGATCGGTATCGAGCCGAACACGGAGCTCGCCGAGGCAGCCGGGCTGGTCGTGGACGACGGGATCTTGATCGACGCCCAGGCGCGCACCAGTGATCCCACCATTGTGGCGGCCGGGGACTGCACGTCGCAGGACATCCCCCGCTACGGCCGACGAATCAGGCTGGAGTCGGTCCCGAGCGCAGTGGAGCAGGCCAAGGTGGCAGCAGCGACGATCTGTGGAAAGGACAAGGAGGTGGCGGCGCTCCCGTGGTTCTGGTCGGACCAGTATGACCTCAAGCTCCAGATCGCGGGACTCAACACCGGCTATGACGACATCGTCGTGAGCGGTGGCCCGACCCGTGACCGCGACTTCACCTGCTACTACCTCCGGAAGGGCGAGCCGATAGCCGCTGACTGTGTCAACCGTCCCCGGGACTTCATGGCCACCAAACGCATGCTCACCCAGGGGACCGCGGTCGACATGGCCGCACTGACAGCGGAGGTGGCGGTGTGAGAAGCCGCAGTAACCGCTGGTCGTGGTCACCATCGAGCCATTGCCCGCCGAGGTGAGCAAGGATGGCTTGGAGGTCGACGGTCTGGACGGCGATGAGAGTCCTGCCCGTTCCGGACTTGCGTGACTCGCGTCGGTCCGCGGGCGTGAGACGCGTCCCCGGAGACGCCCGCGGGCCTGCGTGGTGGCTGGCGTTGCTCGTCTGCAAACCGCTGCTGCTGCTGGGCAGGAGAGCGGACTGGCGCGGTACGGAGCGCCTCCCCGGGTCGGGAGGCGCGGTGCTGGCGGCCAACCATGTCTCCCAGGCCGACCCGCTGTTCCTGGGGGAGATGATCCTCGCCCAGGGCCGGACCCCCCGGTTCATGGCCAAGGCGAGCCTGTTTCACAGTAGAGCAGTCGGCTGGTGGTTCCGGTCGGCCGGCCACGTCGAGGTCGATCGGTCCGACGGCCGGTCTGGGATCCGTGCCGCGGTCGAAGCCGTGGAGCGTGGCGCTCTTGTCGTCGTGTATCCGGAAGGATCGATCACGAAGCGACCGGATGGGCGTCTGATGTCGCTCAGGTCGGGTGCTGTTCGCATCGCGCTGGAGACGTCAGCTCCATTGATTCCCGTTGCTCAATGGGGCGTGCAGGCGATCGTGCCAGCCTACGAAGGGAGGGTGGTGCTGGGCCGCCGCCGTCGTCGGGTCACCCTGCTGGTCGGGGACCCGGTGCCACTCGAGGACCTCCGAGAGTTGCCGAGGGCGACGGCAGTGACTGTGGGGGTGCAGAGACTTCAGGACACCCTCGCCGCCATGGTCGACCAACTGGCCGACGAGCACGCTAGGTAGCGTGCGGGCGTGTCCAGGTCAGTGATGCGAGTCGGTCGCGAGACAGAGATCGCTAACGTCTCTGTCATGCGGGCACCGTCCATGCGCGAACGGTTCAGGGAGCACATGCGCGCCGCTGTCCTCGAGGCTGCCCACGACCTGATCGTCGACCGCGGCTGGGACCGGGTGCGCATGGGCGAGGTCGCGGATCGTGCCGGGGTGTCGCGAGCGGCTCTCTATAAGGAGTTCGGTGACAAGGCCGGCCTTGGAGAAGCCGTCGTGCTCCGCGAGGCCTCGCGCTTCCTGGAGGGCATCCAGAAGGCGCTGGAGGCACACGTCGGCGATGCGAAGCGAGGCATCGCGGCAGCCGTCGACTACACCTTGAACGAAGCGGGGCGAAGCCCCCTCCTCGAGGCGGTGCTCATCTCCAACCGCGACCTCGACACGGGGAGTCAGGCGTCCACGGGGATGCTCCCGCTGCTCACGACCTCCGTGCGGCTTCTCGACCTCGCCTCCGACACCCTGGCCGGATGGGTGGCGGAGAGTTACCCGAGTCTTCCCCCAGACGACGTCGTCGACGCGGCCGACACCATGGTGCGCCTGACGGTCAGTCATCTGGCGCTGCCCAAGTGGGACCGGACCGCGACGGCGAGCAAGATCTCCGAAGTCGCCGTCCGGTTCCTTTCCCTCGAATCGTGACCTGCACCAGCCGTCACGACCGCCGTCGACCGCGAGCTCCTGCGTGGCTCAGGGAAATGTAGAGTCGCGGAACCCGTCGCGCCCGACCCACCGGCGTACGCACAGAGCGCTGCGAGCCGATCCAGGAGTTGCCATGTCAGTTGAGTCCCTACCCCGACAGCCGGAGCCGCGGCGGATCCTGCTGGACTATCCCCACCGTGAGGCCGGTCATTGCGGTTCCGGAGCGCTGAGAGACCTCCTGGAGTGGGCCGGTCTCGGCTGGGAGGAGGTACCGAGCGAAGGTCTGGTCTTCGGGATGGGCGGTGGTCTGGGTTTCACCTACCTCCGGGTACCTGGGCTTGCCCCGCCGATCTATCTTGTGGGGCGTAGCAGCGACCTTGAGGTGGACCTTCTTTCGAGGCTGGGTGCAGAGGTCGACGTCCGTGGCACCGACGACCCCGTGACCGGTTGGGGTTGGGTCCGCAGAGAGCTCCAGCAAGGCCGTCCCGTGCTGATGTGGGCGGACATTGCTGAGCTGCCCTACCTCAATGTCCGCCTTCAGATGAGTCGGCATGACATCGTCGTGATCGGTTACGACGACAAGACCGAGACGGCTTTCGTGGTGGACAACGACCGAGCCGAGGTGCAGGAAGTCCCCTACGAGGCTCTTGCGCGGGCGCGCGCGTCACGGTCGTTCCCCGTGCCCACGAGGCACACCACGTATTTCGTGAACTGGCCCCAGATCCTGCCCGATCTCCGCCCGACCGTGGCTTCCGCCCTCGTAGCCTCGGTCGAGAACATGCAAGCGGCGGTAACCGCGATTATCCCGGATACGTCGGCGCTGCCGCCGGATGCCGTTGCTGCTGCGGGGATCAGTGGAGTCGCGGTATTTGCCGAGGATGTCGACCGGTGGCCGGGGCTCATGCCCGAACCGGAGCTCGACGTCGCGCTGCGTTCACTCCACGCCTTTGTGGAGAAGGCAGGGACCGGCGGCGGCCTGTTCCGCCGGTTGCAGGCGCAGTTCTGTGCCGACGTGGCGCGGCTAACGGGGTCCGCTGAGATGGCGAAGGCCGGAACCGCGGTCCTGCGCTGCGCGGACACGTGGTCGGCCCTGGCTGCGGCGGGCCGTAGCGACGGAGCGACGTTCGACCGCTGGCGACGGGTGAATGAGCTCGCCGCGACGCTCCCCAGCGACGAAGACCATGCCATCTCTCAGATGCGCAAAGCAGCGGGCGAACTCAGGGATGGGTGACCAATCGTAGGCTAGGACACGGGCCAACGTGGTTGTCGCGCGACACCGCGCCACAACGTCCTGCCATTCGGGCCTTCCAGACACTGCCCGGCCTCGGGCAGCGCCAGACAACCTTCGAAGGGAGTCCGGTCGACGCCATTCGCTGTAGCCAGTCACGGGTGCCCGCCCCGCTTGTTGACTCCAGCGCAGTAACTCTGGCGAGCAGATCGTCGAGGAGCTCGCGGTGGCCCCGTAGTGAATCGCCCCGGGTTTCGTGGAGGCTCGGTTACTTGGATCCAGCCCCGGTGGGGACG
>NZ_QZVR01000038.1 GCF_003660455.1 Nocardioides ferulae
CTTCCAGCGGCACCCCTCGGCACCACAGATCAGATGTCACCGATCCGTGCAGCAGTCCCTCTGCTGCACGATTCGGTGTCAGCTTGACCTGCCCCAATTCCGCCGCCAATGGCCGCTCCGCTGGTCGTAGAACGGCTCTCAACGCGGCCGCTTGCAGGAGCTCAACCGCTGGGCTGGTGCTACCCGTCGGAGGCTTATTGGCTGTCGTAGGGGTCCTGTTATAGGAGGCGCACTAGTTCGGTCACGTTTTGCGTCCACCAATCCTCGACCCATTCCTTGTCGATCGGCCACCCCAGGTCGTCCGCGTGCTCGAGGAGCCAGAAGTGAAGCTCAAGTACCGAGAAGATCACATGGCCAACAAGGACGTAGGCGTGACGGGTGAATCGAGGGAACACCGGATAGGCGTCCCCGTGGTCCTCACCAAACGGGGTGCCGAGTAAATCACCCTCGCGCGTGTCGCTGCCGTGCGCGATGGCCGAGTAGGACCCGTACAGCCGGTTGAGGTTCGTTTGCAGCCTCCCAACGTTCGGTGTCTTACGCAGCAAGGCAGCCAAGTCCGGCGTCGCTCGCACCTCGTGGAGCCTGGCAAGCACCTCCATCTGACGGCGGAAAAGGACGCCGCCCTCGAGCAGTTCACCGCTTCGCGCGAAGTGAGTGACGTGGAAGTGGCCCCGGACAAAGGTCACCAGGAGGTAGTGAAGGTAGCGCTCAGTCTCGTTTTCCACCATCGTGTTGCCGGAGAGGCTGTAGATCAGGTGTGCCACATACTCGTCCGTCGCGGAGAGACGTGCGGCATACGCGGGATCCGTCTCTTCGAACTCCTTGGTGGCTGCCAGGCGAAATCCGGTGAGGTTGATCAGGTACCTGCTTGCGTTGCTGTTCACCGGCCCAGTCTCGTGGTCAGATCGCTCGGGCGGTGCGTCTAACCGCCGCCTGCCAGCGCGTGCTCGAAACGCGCACTCTCATGTCGATGAGTGCGCATCTGGAAGGCCGCGAGTACGCGTACAGCCACCCTGGCGGCGGGCTTACCCGGGGGTGGCTGTGCGTTGCTGCTCGACGGCCCGTCAGCCTTCTCCCGACGGTGGCTACCGGCGGTCGGGTTGATGATCTGGCCGCGGATGTTGTCGCGGCGCCCAGCCTCGGGTCCTCAGTTCAGGAACTTCCATCTCACGTTGTGCGGCTGGGGGGCGACGGAACCTAGAGGCCGATCCGCTCGGAGCCCAGGTCAGGGATGGGGTCTTCGAGCAGAGGCCTGATCGAGGGCGCGTTCTCGAACCCGACACTCCGCAGGAACCTGCCCACGAGACGTTCGGTGACCGCCCCCGGCGACTGCTGTACCTCGACCCTGGACGCCTCGGTGTAACGGCGGTACTCCGGCTGATCAGTGCCGAACCTCCCGATCGTTGAGAGGTTGATCCGAGCGGACCCGGATGCCGGTTTCCCGGCGATGTTCGTCGCGGCCACACCGAACATCCACGGCCCCAGGTACCCGGTGAGGTCAGAGACGTAGGACGCCATGGAGACCGTTCGACGCACCAGGTCAGGAAGGATGTCCTCGAACACGACTTGGCCACGGCCCTCGATGCCGTCGCCGAGGCGAGTAGTCAACACCCGGATAGCGCCGTCCTCGGTCACCTCGAGCTCGACGACATCCTCGATCGACGGCTGACCCGCACCCCACACCATGGGTTCCCGGGCGGACGAGAGACCGTACGTCAACGCGGCCCCGTCCGAGCGGCGCGAGAACTCGCTCACCGACCGCAGCGACGGGCGGTACTGGGACTCCTTGGCAAGCAACGTGCCCACCGTGTGGGCGCCCTGGTCGAGCAGTTGGTGGAGCAGCTGCTGCCAGCGACCGTCCGGGCGAACGTTGAGGAGCATCTCCGGCCGCGGGCGCACGGGGGCCGCTAGGACGAACCCGTGCGCCTGAGCGCTTACCTCCGGCGGGATCGGGTCGCGGGCGACGTACGCGTCGACGAGCTTCGCGATCTCGCCCTGCGTGTGCGCCCGAGCTTGGTGAAGTCGAAGAACCTCCGGGTCACTGAGCTGCGTCTTCGTCTTGTCGCCTCGTCCCATGTACCGGCCATCGACCATGTGGGGAGCCGTACCGGTCGCCGGCACCTCGATCAGCAGGTAGCCGTAGCCCGGCTGGTTTGTGGTCGGTATCGCCGTACAGGTCACCGGGATGGGCGGGTCCGGAATGGACCGGGCAACCTGCTCGACCCGCTCTGGGAGCCCCGTCAGCTGGACCGGGGCGAGCTCGGGTGGGCCGTCCTCGCTTTCAGCAACACCAACCAGCAGCACGCCACCGTCGACCGCGAACGACGCCAGGTCACGCGCCAGCTCACGGTTCTTCCCCGACCCGCTCGGAATCGACTCTTTGGGGTCAAAGTAGTGACTCTCGACCAGCAGCCCAGAATGGGCGGCATCGGCCAGCGCCGCTTCGTCACGGGGGACCCAGCGCGGAACATCGGGCGTCAGGTAGACCATGCCAACATCATGACCGGCGTCGCCGACACACGGGGGCGCTCTCGCAACTCTCCTGGCAGCTCACCTCCGAGCGCACTGAGGGACGGGCCGCGGCAGTTCGCCTGCATGGCAGCGGACCGCCACCGGTTGGCCCGGGTGGTCAGCCCGGCGTCGTGGTGATCGGCTGGCCGCTCACCGGAAGTCATCACCGGGCTACCTTGAGCCCATGGCAGCTGACTGGTCGGCCTTGGCGGGCTACCTTCGCGGGAGCGCCGATACGGTCACGCTCACCTGGCCCGAGCTGGAAGACATCGTCGGCGGCATGCCGGCCTCGGCCCTGGACCACCCGGCGTGGTGGAGCGGCGACCGGCCCCACACCCGCGCATGGAAGTCAGCTGGGTTCACAGTCACCTCGAAGCGACCGGGTGTCTCGGTCACCTTCCGCAGGATCCGAACCGATGAGAGCCGCACCGACCCGCCGGTGGCCGACCCCACTGACCCGATCGAAGGTGCCACCAAGAAGGTCGCGACAGGCGACCTGACCGGGCGCCTGCTGCTCATCGCCTGTGGCAAGGCGAAGGCGTCTCAGCCCAGCGCAGCGAAGGACTTGTACGTCTCGCCCCGTTTCCGCAAGGCGCGCTCCCACGCGGAGCGATCCGGGGTCCCGTGGTTCATCCTCTCGGCCGAGCACGGCCTGGTCAGCCCCGACGAATGGCTGGCTCCCTATGAGCGCTACCTGCCCACCACTCCGCGCGACTACCGCATCGCGTGGGGCGAATGGGTCGCAGCTCGGTTGGACCTCCTCGCGGGGCCGCTGACCGGCCGGATCGTCGAGGTTCACGCCTGCGAGGCCTACCTCGAACCCCTGACCGCTCCCCTGACCCGCCGCGGCGCACGCATCGAACGACCACTGCAAGGCCTGACATCGGGACGGTGGCAGACCTGGTACGACGCCCAGGCCACCAGCGACAGTGAGACGACGACGCACGACGGCGGAGCCTTCGTCGGCGACCCCCAGGCGTGGATCGCCTGCCTCGGAGAGGAGGCGAACTCGGTTCTCCCCGCCGACCTCCCCTCGACGGCGCGGGAAGTGATGGACGGGCCGGGCCTGTACAGCTGGTTCGTCGATGGTCCGGGTGCCGACGACCTCAGTCGGGGCCTGCAGGTCGAGATCTCACCGGGTCTGGTCTACGTCGGCCAGACCGGCGCCACCAAGTGGCCGTCGGGCAAGCCCAGTGAGGGCAGATTGGTCAACCGGATCCGGCGCCAACACCTGGCCGGGCGGCGCAGCAGTTCGACGCTGCGTCGCACCCTGGGTGCGATCCTGGACGCTGCGATGCAACACCCCGTCTCCCGGGAGGAGCTGACCGCCTGGATGTTCGCGCACCTGCGGGTCGTCACGGCCATCACTCCGGACGCAGCCTCGCTCGGCGATCTGGAGCGACAGGTCGTCCAGGCACTGAACCCACCTCTGAACCTAGACCACGTCGGCCCCTCTCCAGCTCGCGCACACCTGAAGCGGCTCCGGGCCGCCACCGATGACACGATCCCCTGACCACTCGAGACGCTGCTGCCGTGTCATCAGTACCCAGCGTCGTCGGCATCGCCTTCCGCTCGACCTCGACCAGACCTCAGCCGGCCAGGCAACGCCTGCACAGATCGCCGCGCACCGCCGGCACCCTCCCGGACGCGCCCCAGGGCGACGCCTCCCCCGCGGCGGACCACACCCACGCCCTCGGACCCGCTCTCGATCGCCCGGGCGCGCACCTCACCGGCTGCGGCGGACCAACGGCGCAGCTCCACCGCCTCAGCGTTCGACTCGAGTCCGATCAGGCCGTGGAAGTCGAGGATCGAGACGCTGACCGTCTCGCCGGCACGCACCGCCTTCGGCGACGCGGCCGGGTGCAGCAGGACCTTCTCGTTGGCGATGTCCGCCGCGGTGGCGATCCGCTCCAGCAACCGCGAGGTGGCCACACCGATGTCCGTGAGCCGCTTGGCCCGGGCCGCCTCCAGCCCGCGCCGGTGGTCGTCGACCTCATGGGGGGACGCGCCGAGCACCCGGTCGAGCTCGAGGACGTCGAGCCCTTCCTGCAGCTGGAAGGTGCGTGCCAGCACCGCCAGCCACTCCTGGGTCGTCGCGGCGGCGGCCGAGGTGGCGTCCGCGATGTCGGACACTCTCCCAGCGGACTCGAGCTTGCCCGCCAACCCGTCCAGCTGTGCCAAGGCGTAGCCCTGGACCTCGGCGAGGGTGGTAGTCAGGTTCTGCACCTTCGACCACGTGACCTCGTCGACCTTGCCGCGGGCTCGGCTGACCGTCATCGCTTCGTCGATCGCCATCCCGGCACCAGTCAGCCGCGAGACCACCGAGTCCTTCTGCGCCCGCAGGACGTCGTCGAGCTTCGCGTCGATGCGCTCCAGGTAGTCAGTGATCTCGTCCATCGTCTGTTGCATGGCGAGCTGGGCCATGATGCCAGCCGCGCCGGCGAGCATCGTCGGGTTGGTGAGCGCCGCCCCGGGGCCGCGGACGAACTCGACGAAACCCTTGACCTGGCCCTTGTCACCCTTGAGCACCCCGGTCTTCAGGCCGCTCTTCGAGCTCTCCCTGAGCCCGTACTTCTTCATCGCCTTGGCCGACTCCTCGCTGAGCTTCACCCAGCGGCCCGAGTTCGCGGCGACCGCCGAGCCCGCCTGCGCCGCGGCCGAGCCCGTCGACAGCAGTCCGCGGAGGCGACCCACGCCCAGCCCCCTCGACGACGGCCCCGCCGCCACCAGACCCTCCGAGGCAAGGAACTGCTCGACAGCGCCGGGCGCCCCGAACACAGCCAAGCCGTGATCGTCGGCCACCAGCTGGATCTCGGTGCCGACCTCCGTCTCGTCGTCGCTCACGCGGTCTCCACCATCCTCAGCGCTTGGTCGCCCCCTACCGGTCCGAGTCTCTCTGCCAGCACCAACACCTCCGCGCGCAGGTCCTCTGGCGACGCGGTGAGGTCGATCCGGTGGACGGAGATGGCGGCGTCGGTGCCTCTTACCTCGTACGGCGGCGGGGCGGTCCCACCGTCGCCGTAGATCAGGTGTCCCGTGGTGAGGCCGAGGCACGCGCAGTAGGTGACAAGCTGGTAGATGTCGGCGTTCGAGACCTTGCCGGCCTCGTCGAGCACCTTGTACTTGGTGTCCGCGACGCCGGTCCACCCGGTGCCGTCGTCGCGCACCAGGTCGGGTCGGATGACGAGGGTCTCCCCCCGGTCGAGGGGCAGCGTGACCTGCGCCGACCAGGCCGGGTCAACGTCGGCCAGGAGTCGCGCCACGAGCCGCTCGAACAGGTGCGCCATGTTCACCCGGAACCCGTGAACCACGGTCTCCCCCGCCGTGCTCTCCACGCTCACGTGCCGCAAGGTCAGCTCGGCCAGCCCCAGCAGCGCGTGCAGCCTCGCGTTCAACCGCGTCGGCTGCCACGCCGGCAGCACCGCACCCGGCACCAGGCGCTGGGCCTCGACCAGCATCCGGTCCAGTCGCCGCAGACCAGTTTCCACCCCGGGGGTCAGGCCGGGCAGGGCGAGCAGCGCCAACGCTGCGGAGCGGATCAGTTGGTTCTCGGCGGTGTCGACGGTCCACTCGTCCACGGTGACCTCCAGCGGGCTCAGCTGGCCGAACCGTCGCAGGTACTGGTCCCGCAGTCGCAGCCGTCCCCGCAGCACCGGCAGGGTCTGGTCCTCCGTCCGGTAGCCCCGCAGTGGGCCCGCCGCGAGCGCGTGCTCGGCCTCCAGTACGAACATCCGAGCCAGAACGGCGGACAGGTCAGCGTCGTCCGCCACCCCAACCTTCTCGTCGTCGACCGCCAGATCCGCTGCACCGTCCGCCATGGCCAGCAGCCGCAGCACCTGAACCGCGCCGATCTTCGGCGCCACCCGCACAACGAGGTCGCCGCGCGCCACCGAGCCGACCCAGTACTCGGCCGTGACCCGCCAGCCCAGTTCGTCCGGGATGGCCTTCACCAGCTGCGAGGTGTTCAGCGCTGTGGCCTCGGCGGTGGTGAGGTCGACCGGATACAGCGCCTGTCCCTCCGACAGCCGCTCCAGGTCACTCCGCGTCGGCACCGGCCTCAGCCACCGAAGTGTCAGCGGAACCACTCAGGCCGAGGTCGCGCACCCACGCGGGGAACGGGTACCAATCGTCGACCTGCTGGTGCTTGCCGTAGTGGTGCTCGACCAGCATCGGACGCAGCTCGCGCCGCCACAGCCGGTCCAGTGCCGCCGGTGTCTCGACGTTGTCTCGCATGAAGTAGGACGGCCCGAACGCCAGCGCCGACTCCAGGCCACGCTTGGCCATCTCGGCGTTGAGGCGATCGCGCAGATCTGCCAGCGCGGTGGGCCGGCCGGTGGCCTCGCACCAGCCGTGCAGCATCCCGGCCAGTGCTGGCTCGCCCGAGTCCATCGAGAGGAACACGAACCGGCGCCGCATCGCCGCGTCGAGTAGGGCGATCGACCGGTCGGCGGTGTTCATGGTGCCGATGATGAACAGGTTCGGCGGCAGCGCGAAGCGCTCCCCCGCGCTGTACAGCAGCTCGACCTCGGCGCCGCGATACTCCAGCAGGAAGTACAGCTCGCCGAAGACCTTCGCGATGTTGGCCCGGTTGATCTCGTCGATCACCAGCACGAACGGCTTGCCCGGCGCGTTGCGCGCCTCGTCCGCGATCCGCTTGAGCGGCCCGGGTGTCACCGTCAGCGACGCCCCGCCCGCATCGGAGGTCGCCACCGGCCGGAACCCCTCCACGAAGTCCTCGTAGGAGTACGTCGGGTGGAACTGCACCAGCGCCGACTGGGCCTCCGTGAGCCCGCACGCATCGAGGAGCGCCTGCACCAGGAAGGTCTTGCCTGTTCCGGGGGGCCCTTCCAGCACCACCTGCCGCCGCTCGTTGAGGCTGACCATCAGCTCGGAGACCCACGACGAGTCCGCGTGGTGCAGCCGGGTAGCCAACGCCGCCTCGTCACACGCCAGGACAGCGCCCTCGGCCGTGGCGGGGGCATCTTCGGTCTCGCTGGGCTCGACCACCTCGGGCGATTCGAGGCCGCCGAGATCGGCCAGGTCTTCAGGGCGCTCCGCTTCCTCCTCTTCCGGCCGCAGGTCGGCCAGCGCCCCGGCGAGGTCGGTGAGGTCGAGCACGTCCTCGCCCTTGAACCGCACGCGCGTACGGATGCTGCCCGGGAGCAACTTCACCTCGGGCGCGAGATCTGGATACCAGGCCACTGCCCGGGTCAGGAGTGTCATACCGCCGATCGACTGCAGCCGTGCCGGCTCGTCTTGCACGACGCCGAGCCGCAGGGCGCCGCCGTCGACGGTGGCGACGAGGTCGCCGTCGGACATGCCGAGCGCGAAGGAGAGCACGTCGCGCTTCTTCGCTTCGCGCTTCACCACCTGGAGGTCGCCGTAGTGCTCGTCGACCAGGTCGCTCAGCGACTTCTGGGTCGGCTCCTTGGGCAGTTGGGTCAGCTTGCCGACCGTGATCGACACGATCCCCTGCCGCATCCACGTGGGCACGCGGTTCTGCTGGTCGACCTCGCCGCGGACCAGCCAGGCGCGAGCGCCGTCGGCGGTGCTCCATGCCTGCAGCAGGGGCGCCTGGTCGTAGCGCACTGCCGCCCCGCCGGCCTCGGCCTGGAGGCGCAGGGTGATGGTTTTGAGGTCCTTCTCGACGTCGTCGGTCAACGCGTCGGCATCCGTGGCGAGCGCGGTGACGATCGCGGCGCGGTCCGCCGGCCGCAGCATGGTCGTGAAGGACTCCGGGTGGACGACGACGCACAGGAGCGCCGCGACACGTGGGTCGACGCTCGGTGCTGCCACGGCGAGGTCACGGAATGCCCACGGGTCCTCCCAGACGGCCTCACGGACGTCCGAGGGCTGCTCGTGCCAGTCCACCAGCAGATTCGCGCAGGACGACAGCATTGCCCACGGCGTGGCGATGAGCGCCTGCCTGGCGTGGACGAAGCCCTGCTCCAGGTGCGCGGACAGCTCCCACGGCAGGCCCGGTGGCAGGTCAGTGGTTCGCAGCAGAGATCCACGGATCCGGCTCCGCTTGGTCGAGCCGACCATGTCGCTGAGCGGCCCCACCAGCAGCACCCACATCTCGGCCGCCAGCACGCGCGCCTTGTCCAGGGCAAGACCGTGCATGGTCGCGTCGGGGTTCGGCTCCGCCGACAGGAAGTCCCGCAGCGCGACCGCCGCGTCGGCTCCCCAGGCGTCGAGACCCGGCGACAGGGCGGAGTCACCGCGCCGCCAGGCCTCGAGCACGGGCGCGGTGGCGCGGCAGGCATGAACGACGCCGCTGCCACCGTGAGTGATCGCCGTCGAAGGGAGGTCAGCAGGAGCCAGTGGGGCCTTTCGCAGTGCGTCCCACTTGTAGTACAGGTCGACCGAGGCCTGGAAGAAGTCCTGCGGGTCGGGGTGCTCGGCGAGTGCGGCCCGTCCCTCGGCAGTGGCGCGGAACCCGTCGCGGGTGGCGTGCAGCCATCCGGCGTGCTCGATGTTGGTGGTGAGGTTCCAACCGAGGTTCGTCCAGGCCCGGACGGCGCCGCTGTTGGTGAGGCTCTGATCCCACGTCGTGAGCGGTTCACGGGCGACGCAGGCGTCCTGCAGCTCTGCCTGGGATGCCGGCTCGGGCATCCGGACGAGCTCCTCCATCGCGTGCCGAATGCGGCGCACCGTGCGGTCCGGCCAGTCCGGGTCAGGGCCGTCGGTCGTGGGCCGGGCACTCGGGGCATTGGGGTTCTCGGTCATGCGGACCTCTCAGTGCGGGCCGGGGTCGGACGCTCAGGATGGCGGGGACCGTCGCCGGGCGGCGGGTTGAGCGGGGAGACGAACGGGACGCCGCTGGCTTCCGCGTTGGCGAGCGCGTCGTAGGCGGCCAGGACGAGTCGCTTGGTGCGGTACTCCCCCAGGTCGCGTTCCTCGACCTTGGCGACTACGAAGAAGGAGTCCAGCACGTGCTCGGCCTCGGTGCGAGAGAGGTCGTAGACGTGAAGCATGGCGGCGTCGAGCTCTGCGACGAGCTGGGCGCGGCGCTCGGGCAGCCAGCGGAACGGGCCACCGACGCGCGAACCAACGGGGACGGTGAGGACATCGCGGGCGTAGCCGGCCATCCGGTGACTGGTGTAGGTCAGCTCCAGCACGCGGGGGCGCACGAACTCCGCCAGGGTGCCCTCCCCCCACGGCACGGCCTCGGAGAAGGCCGCGGGGGTTGGGCAAGGGAGCTGTTTGACGATGAAGTAGGCCATCCCCGTCCCGCTGAGCTTCTGTCGAGAGACGTAGTCGAACGCCATCGACGACCAGACCGCCTGCAGCAAGGGCGCATGGGTCGGGTCCATCGGGAAGGCAAGAGGGAACTTGTGCCCCACCGCTGAAAGCGGTAGCGCGCTGGGGACGAAGGTGCGGGAGTCGCTGGCGCGGGCGATGTCGCGCCAGCCGAGTAACCAGTCTCGGTCCCACCACTCCGGCACTGCATCGAGGACGGCGTCCTCGTCAACCCAGTAGCGGGCGAGCACGTCTGCGCCGGGGTCGTCGAGGCGTTCATGAGTCAGGCGCGGCAGTGATCCGACGTTGAGCTGGGCCTGGGTGGCGTTCTCGTACGTCGCGAGGCGGTTGTTCCAGTGGCGCAGCATCTTGGCCTCGTACAGGGGCAGCAGCGATCGCTCCGACGTCTCCCAGGCCCATCCGTCGTAGCTTGCGCCCGCGTTGGCACAGTCGTCGGCTGTCATGAACAGACCGCTGTCGTTTGCCATATCGAACAGCCGTACGAAGGTCAGGTTCCAGGGGTTGGCGCCGCCGTCGCGGATGAGAACCGGGTGCTTCCTGTAGCAGTTCAGAGTGATGTCAGCGTCCGCTCTGGACCGGAAGACGGGCAGGGTTCCGGTGTTGGGGTTGAGCAACAGCACCTCGGAGGCTGCGAGGCGGAACCGGCCCCTTGGGACATCCGCGACATGCCGGATCACGAAGGCCAGCTGGACATCGGATACGCGCTCGCCACCCGTCATGCTCGAGATCGCGAAGCGCACCCGGTGGTCCACTCCGCCGAAGATCTTCGCTTCGTTCTCGAAGTCGTAGAACGCCGCGAGCCGGGCGCTCGTCAGCGCGTCCGCGAAGAAGGCGGCAGTGGTCGCATCCGTCGCGAGGCCGGTGGGTGTGATGATGCCGCTGCGCCCGTTGGGCGCGAGGGCGCCGCGGAAGTGCTCGGCGAAAACCTGGTAGGTGTTGACGTCGCCGACCCCAGTCAAGGGGTAGCGGCCGCTCGTCCGCAGGAACTGGCTCTCGGCTTCGGAGCGGCGCTTGGCGTCGTTGAACTCGATGAACAGGGCGTGTCGCTCGCTGTTCTCTAGAGCGGCGATCGCCTTCTTGCGGGCTGCGGCGTTCGTGGCCCCGGCGATCTCTTCGGCACGGGTCGCGAAGAACTCCTGCTCCTGCAACTTCACCCGTTCCCACGGCGGGTTTCCCAGGCTGGCCGAGAAGCCGCCGGTCCAGCCATAGGTGTTGCCGACCGGACCCTCGTCAGGGATGCGGAAGACCTCGGGGAACTCCAGGTGCCAGTGGAAGAGCCGGTGCCGGGCGGCGATGGCGCGGACGGCATCGAGGATGGTCTCGTCGGCGGTGCCGGCCGCGATGTCGTCCACGACGGCAGTGGTGATCGGGACCGAGGTTGCGGTCTTCTCGCCGAGGAACGCGGCGCACCAGGCATCGGCGGCCAGCCGGTGGCGCTGGGTCTGGGAGTCGTCGTCAAGGGTGGCGTATCGCTGGGCGGCGAAGGTGACCTCGTCCAGGGTTGCGGCACTCCGGAGGGCCTGGTCGACCTCGGTGGTGACGGCGCGGGCGCGGGTGGGGTCGAGGTCGGCGGTGTCGCCGCTGAACAGGTCGTCACCGCCGCGGTTGACGCGCTCGGCCTTGTTGGCCTTCCGCCACCTCGTGACGACGTCCTTGTCGTCGCCGGTGAGCGCGGTGAAGGCGGCGTCGGGGACGCCATCGCGCAGCAGGGCGGGATTGGCGCCCAGCAGGGCGTTGCCGACCTTGATGTGGTGGTCGAGGAACGACAGCGGCTTGCCGGGGGTCATGGCGGTGAGCCAAAGGCTGACCTTCGCGAGGTCAGCGGCCATCGGGTTGAGGTCGACGCCGTAGAGGCAGCTGCCGACCACGTCGTGCAGGGCGTCGGAGTAGTCGGTGGGGGTGGGGTCGAGCTCGCCGGTGCGTGCCACCGCCAGCCGCAGCGCGATCCGGCGGGCCGCGGCGACCAGGAAGTGCGCCGATCCAACAGCGGGGTCGCAGACCTTGAGCGCGAGCAGCGCCTCGGCCCGTTCCTCGGGTGTCCGCGTGCGCTTCTCGACGTCGTCGAGCACCGGGTCGAGCGCGGTGTCGAGGACGAGCTCGACCAGCTCGGAGGGGGTGTAGTAGCTGCCGGAGGTCTTGCGGTCGTTGCCGGCCAGGGTCTCCAGCGAGAAGGCGTGGCTGACCGGGTCGTAGCGAGGCACGAGCTCGAGCAGCGACTCGTACACGGAGCCGAGCTCCTCGGCGCCGAGGTGGGCGAAGTCGACCATCCGCTGCGGTTCACCCTTGGGTTGCACCACCGACAGCGATCGGACCGCTGATAGCAGGGCGGTGTTGGGGAGCCGACAACCGGTGAGGACGTCGGTGGCGGTGGTGCCGAAGAGGCCGCCGAGGCCGGGCAGTCCGAGGCGGGGCTCTCCGCCGGACCGACCGAGAGCGTCGATGACGAGGGTGGCGGCCTGCCACAGGTCGTCGTGGCCGCTGCCGTGACGCCTCAGCGCCAGGTCACGCAGGCGGGCGGAGGAGAAGTAGTCCTGGTAGCGCGCCCGCTGGTCGGGGGGTGGTATCTGGGGCCAGCAGCGCGCCACGGTCTTCGGCCACGGCCCAGAACAACAGCCGATACACGGTCCGTAGGAGGGCGGCGTGGACGTCGGAGAGCCGAACGGCGCCGTCCGCGAGTGACTGGCGCAGCTCGTTGTTCGCGGGGTGCTGAAGGAACCCCTGCGATGCGGCCACGAGCGTCAGCCGCCTCTCGGGCGAGGACTGCGATTTCGGGATGGTTGGGACGCACGAACGAAGCAAGCAGCGAGCGGCTGAGGACGGCGCTCCTGCCGTCTTGGTCATTCACGACGCGCGTGAGCCAGCTGAGCTCCGCGACGATGTCTGCGACGTCGGGGCGGTCCTCATCCTCCTGCACCAATGCAACAAGTTCGTTGTAGCGCGCGATCATGCGCGCGCGCTGTTCGGAGCGCCGAGGATCGCCATCCCAAAACCACAGATCACGGGGCTGGATGTCGAGCTCTTCGTCGTACCTGGACAGCACGCGTCCGGTTTCCGCGTCCTCAAGAGTGATCACGCACTCGGCAGGGGTCAAGTCCCGGGGCGTGGTGTACGAGGTTGATCCTTCGGTTGGGCGTGTCGGTCA
>NZ_QZVR01000039.1 GCF_003660455.1 Nocardioides ferulae
CTCAGCAATCGGGAAGGCCGCACCCATCACCAGGTTGGACAACCTGGCTGGGCATCACACCTAGCGCGCTGACGCGCGGAGCACGCTGCTGCGGGCGTGGTATTCGTCCTCGCCGATCTCACCGCGAGCGAACCGCTCATCGAGGATCTGAATGGGGTCGCGGTGCTCTGGAGTTCGCTCGGCCGAGTCTCGCGTGCCGCGGAAGAGAGCGAGGACGGCGAAGACGACCAGCGCCCAGAACGCGACCATCGCGAGGGTCATGAGAATCCAACCGCCCCAGCCCGCGCCGTCGTGGTACCAACCCATCATGGTGTTCAGCTCCTTCGGTCTCCTTGGTGCTCCACGGTGTCCCGCTCACCCCTGCATGTTGGTCGCGTTCGTGTGAAGGTTCGTTGAAGAAGCGCCGGCCTGAGGTGCGCACCAGTGATTACCGGGCACCGCGCTGCCACTATGGCGGATATGAGCGATCGCATCACGGATGCCAACCCCGGTTCGCAGCCGGGAGGTTCGGCAGGTGCCTCCCGATCGTCCGGACTGCGGGCGATGGTGGTCGAGGATGAGCGGCAGCTCGCCGCCGTCCTCGGCAGCTACCTCGAGCGCGACGGGCTGGACGTGACGGTGGTCCACGACGGCCTCGACGCGGTCGAGAAGGCCCGGGCGGTGGACCCCGACGTCGTGGTGCTGGACCTGGGTCTACCGAGCCTGGATGGCATCGAAGTCTGTCGGCAGCTGCGGACCTTCTCCGATGCCTACGTCATCATGCTCACCGCTCGCAGCGAGGAGGTGGACACGCTGATCGGGCTGACTGTCGGTGCAGACGACTACATGACCAAGCCATTCAGCCCTCGCGAGCTGATGGCCCGCATCCAGGCGATGCTGCGTCGGCCGCGGCAGGCGGGCAATCCCGTCGATGACATACCTGACACGCGCACCTTCGGCCCGTTGGTGATCGAGCCGTTGGGGCGCGACGTCTGGCTGGAGGGGGAGCGAGTGGCATTGACGCGCACCGAGTTCGACCTCCTCGCCACGCTCTCGGAGCGGCCGCGGATGGCATTCAGTCGAGGTCAGCTCATCGAGGCTGTGTGGGGCGGCGCCTGGGTGGGCGACGAGCACCTGGTCGACGTCCACATCGGCCACCTTCGCCGCAAGCTCGGCGACGACGCCGCCGAGGGTCGTTTCGTGCGGACCGTTCGAGGTGTCGGCTACCGCATGGGCAGCGGCGAATGACGCACACCATGGCCCTCGTCGACACGCGAAGTCCCCGGCCGAGCTTCGCCGCCCGGCTCCTTGTCGCCCAGGGGCTGGTCCTGGTGGCGGGTGCCCTCACCACGTGGCTCGTGGCCTCCGCCGTCGGGCCCGCCATCTTCAGCAGTCACCTCCAGCGGGCCGGGGACACCCACACCGCCGCGGAGGCACGTCACGTGGAGGAGGCATTCGCTTCCGCCCTGCTGCTGTCGACCTCTCTCGCGCTGCTCGCCTCCGTGGTCGCCGCACTGGCGGTCTCGTGGTACTTCAGCCGCCGCGTCCAACGGTCGATACACAACGTGGCCGAGGCAGCATCGCAGATCGCCGACGGGCGGTATGACGCCCGCGTGCCGGACCCCGGCCTCGGCGGTGAGTTCTCCTCACTCGCCCTCACCTATGACCGGCTCGCGGAGAAGCTGGAGTCGACCGAGTCCACCCGGCGCAGCATGCTTGCCGACCTGGCGCATGAGATGCGCACACCCCTCGCCACGATCGACGCGCATCTGGAAGCCGTCGAGGACGGAGTGCGTGAGCTCGACGAAGACACACTGGGCGTCATCCGCGGGTCGACCGGTCGGCTGAGGCGACTCGCCGAAGACATGGCGGCCGTCTCGCGAGCGGAGGAGGAGGGGCTCGACGTCACGCTGCGACCGATGGAGGCGGCCGCGGTCGGCGAGGCCGCTGTCGAGATCGCGCGGGACCGCTACGCCGCCAAGGGCGTCCACCTCCACTCCGAGCTTGCGGACGCCGGCGAGGTACGGGTCGACGCGGACCGTTTCGGCCAGGTGCTCGGCAACCTGCTCGACAACGCCCTGCGCCACACGCCCGAGGCGGGAGCAGTCACGCTGACCTGCCGTCGGGTCGACCATTGGGTCGAGTACCGGGTGGCGGACACCGGGGAGGGCGTGACGGCTGAGCACCTGCCACACCTCTTCGACCGCTTCTACCGCGCCGACAGCGCACGCGATCGCGCCCACGGTGGTTCGGGAATCGGTCTGGCGATCGCGAAGGCGCTGGTGGAGGCACACGGCGGGGGCATCTCGGTGACCAGCGCCGGTCACGGACAAGGTGCCACTTTCACCGTTCGGATTCCCCGCCTGCACTAGTCCTGCGGCCCTCCCGCCCGGGACCTTTGTCCCGCCATCTTCAGGGAACCTTCACACAACCTCACCGCAATTCACCGAGCACGTCCCCGAGGCTGGAGGAGTCAAGCCATCCACCGTTGGGGGAGCCATGCCACTGCCCACGCCGTCACCCGGGCCGGTCCAGATCACCGTCGTGGAGAGCGAGGCGTGCCACTTCTGCGCGGACGCGCACGAGGCACTTGCCGCCCTTGCCGTCCGCTACCCGATGAGCGTGGAGTCGGTCGACGTGCGCGACGAGGCAGGGCGAGCGCTGATGGCCCTCCACCGCGCACCGATGAGCCCCTTGGTCCTCGTCGACGGCACCTACTTCAGCAGTGGGCGCCTCCCACGACGCAAGCTCGAGAAGCTCCTGTCCGCCCGCAACGCCGCCACCGGCCCCGTCACGGCGGCGATCGATGGCGTGGTGCGCCATGGGTGACCTCCTCACCACGGGTTCGGTGCTCGCCGCGTTCTTCGCCGGGGGCGTCGCACTGTTCGCGCCGTGCTGCATCGTCTTCCTGGCCCCCTCATACATGGCGGTCGCGGTGAAGAACCGCCGCTGGCGGCTGTTACCCCTCACGTTCGTCTTCGCCGCCGGGCTCGCCCTGGTGCTCGTGCCGATCACCCTCGGGATGAGCCTGGTCGCCTCAGCCATCGCCAACTACCACGCCCCGCTCTATTACGCCGGTGGCGCGCTGATGCTCGCCTTGGCGGCGCTGAGCCTGTCGGGGAAGATGATGAGCCTGCCGGGGTTCCTCCGCGCACCCGACACCGCCCGTGGCGACTCGGCGAGCTTCTTCGCCCTGGGTGTCTTCTCCGGAGTCGCGTCGAGTTGCTGCGCGCCCGTTCTCGCCGGCGTCATGGCGCTCTCGGCGTTGTCCGGATCCGCGATCGGTGGCATCACCCTCGGGCTCGCCTACACGTTCGGGATGGTCTTCCCGTTGTTCGTCATGGCGTTGCTGTGGGATCGCTATCGCCTGGGGGAGAAGCGCTTCCTGCGTGCCAAGCCGGTCCGGATCCGGATGGCGGGCAGGGTCTTGGCCACCAATACCGTCAACGTTGTCGTCGCCGCTGCGTTCGCAGTCATGGGCATCTTCGTCATCTACCTGGCCAACACCGGCCAGATGACCGGCGGCCCCGGGTTCCAGGTCGCCATGGGCAAGGGACTGGAGCGTGTCTTCACCCGCATCGAGGTCTGGACCGACCCGGTCCCCGAACCGGTCCTCGGTCTGGTGGTCCTCGCTCTGGCGTCGGTGTTCATCGTCGCCACCTTGCGCGACCGCCACCGTAGCGACGAGCACGCCGGCAGCCACGACGACGAGACCCATGGTTGCCACGTCCCCGCTGACGAGACCACCGTCCACGGCAAGTAGAGGGAGCAATGACCATGTCCACCAAGACCACCGGCCGTGCCGTACGGCGAGAGCGGGCCGAGGCAGTGATGGCGCAGCAGCGACGCGCCGAGCGCCGGATGCGGCTGATCATCTGGGGCGCTGTCCTGACCACGCTGGCCGGAATCGTGACCGCGATGCTGCTGACCTCCAAGCCGCAGTCGTCGACCGACGTGCGGAGCGCGACCGACTTCGCCCTCACCGACACCAGCGGCGCGAAGCACACCCTGGCCGGCCACCGCGGCGAGAACCTGCTGCTCTACTTCAGCGAGGGAGCCGGCTGCCAGTCGTGCCTGGTGCAGATGGGTGAGATCGAGAAGCGGGCGGAAGCGTTCGCAGCCGAGGACGTCACGGTGCTGCCCATCGTGATGAATACGCGCGAGCAGATCCTCGCCGACATGGAGATCAACGGCGTCACTACCCCGTTCCTGCTCGACGACGGCACCGTCTCCGACGCCTATGGGACCCTCGGCAAGGGCATGCACGCCGGACTGCCCGGCCACAGCTTCGTGCTCATCGACAAGACGGGCCAGCAACTCTGGTACGGCGAGTACCCATCGATGTGGCTCGACCCGGGCGAGCTGCTCGATGAGGTCCGCACGCGGTTGGCCGCTTGAGCACCCTCTGCGCGCTTCATGAAGGTTCGATGAAGAGCCCAGGCCCCTCATTCCGCTGATACCCGGCGGGGGTATGATCGTCCTCAGGACACACACCCCCGCTGGGTCTATGTCTTCGCGTGGCCGCGGAGGCCGAGGCCGCGATGACAGTGCTGCGGCTCGCCTCCTCGGTGTCCGGTCGGCCGCCGGCGAGGGATGCGACGGGGACAGCGACGGCGGTGGCCGTCGCCAGCGCCGCCACGCTGGCGAATCCTCCCGCGGCACGCCGCCGGGGTGCCCGGTGGGATCCACGGCGTGGGGGTATCGCTCTGCGCTTGCTCATCGTCTCGCGACCGTCACAGCACGCGGGACCAAGTGTCGCCATCATCGGTGGACTGGTAGACGGCTGTCTCGGTGGCGGCGTACCACCCGTGGTCGCTGATCGTGAAGGCGGCCGGTGCGCCATCGATCGTTCCGACCTCGCGCCAGTCTTGGCCGGTGTCGGTGCTGACCCGGACAACGCCGTCGGGGTCGATTCCCGCCAGGGTTCCGTCCGGAGTGGTGTCGAGGTACACCATGATCGGCCCGCCGAGCTCCCGGGACTCCCCGGTCCCGGCGTCGATGATCACGAGTTCGCCGTCGCCTTCGGTCGCGATCAGCGTGGCGCGGTCATCGACGGCCGCGACGCTGACCAGCCGACCTCTGGAGATCTCCTCGAAGCTCTTCCGGTCCTCGGTCCGCAAGAGGCGGCCTGAGGTGGCGTCGAAGGCATAGAGGGTGTCGCCGGCGGGTTCGAGGATGTGGAAGTCGGCCTGGCCTTGGAGTGCGAGTGGTGTCCAGGCCTTGCCTGCGTCTTGGACTCGATCAAGCCCAGGTGTGCGGGTAGGTTATCGCGAAGGTCCGGGTGACCGCTGCCGAGGAAGTTGCCAGGGCCTATGACGGTGAACGCCATCGTGTCCTGATACCGGTCGGCGACTCGGCTGGCCCGGCCGCTCTCGTCGACGTGGAAGAGCCCGAAGTGGGTGGCGACGTAGAGGCTGTCGTCGGCCGGGTCGACCCCGAGGCCGTGGATGTGCCGACGCTGGTGTCGTCGCCCGGGGGTGCAGTGGCCGGCGTGTCCTGGGCGCAGGCGCTGGTGAGGAGAGCGCCGCCAAGGAGGAGGACTGTGAGGACGACGTTGCGCTTCATGACGGCGGCTCCGAGTTGAGGGTCGGCGCCAGGCAGCTGGGGATCCCCGTGCTGCCTGGCAACAGTGTCGCAATCAGGACTTCAGCAGGTCCTGCATCATCTGGATCTCCTCCGTCTGCGTGGCCTCGATCTCCTCGGCCAGCTTGACCGACTCAGGGAACTCGCCCTCAGACAGCTCGGTCTTGGCCATCTCGATCGCGCCTTCGTGGTGCTCGATCATCATCGTGAGGAACATCTGGTCGAACTCGGCACCGGAGGCAGCCTCGAGGTCGGCCAGCTCGTCCTCGGTCATCATCCCGGCCATGTCATCGGACGACATATCGCTGTGATCCATGCCCGACATGCCCTCGTCGGGGACGTCCTCGCCCCACGACTCGAGCCAACCGGTCATCGTGTCGATCTCTGGACCTTGGGCCGCCTCGATGTCCGCGGCGAGGTCCTTGACCTCCTGGCTTTCGGCGCGTGCTGCGGCGACCTCGGCCATCTCGACGGCCTGCTCGTGGTGGGGGACCATCTGCTGTGCGAAGGTGACGTCGGCGTCGTTGTGCTCGGCGGCGGTGCCAGCGTCGTCCTCGTTGCCGCAGGCGGCGAGGGTCAGCGTGGCCGCGAGGGCGGCGGTGGTCAGGGTCTTGCGCATGGGTGATTCTCCATCTGTCTGAACGGGTCTGGGAAGGCGGAAGCCCGAGCCACCCGGCTGAGTGCCTCTTGGCGGATGCCCGTCAGCAGCGGATGACGGAAAGTTGGCGTAGGTCAGGGGGGTCACCGTCTCGCCCGATGAAGACGGGGTGCGGCCAGATCGGCATCAGGCGACGGAGGATGCGGATGGGCGTGCAACCCCGCACGCGCAGGAGCGCCATTGACAAGAGGAGTCCGGCGAGCACGGCCAGGTAAAGGGCAGCCAACCCCGTGCCCTCATCTCCGTCGCGCTCGTGAGTGCCGCGGCTGGCCGCCTGCAGATCAGAGGCCGTGGCGTCCGACCCGGAGTCCACCGTGCCACTCAGGCCATGGTGGGGTGCGGGGGCCCCCATAGACCACCATCACGTTCGCACCTTGGGGTGGAATCGCCACAGAGTGAGCCCCGGCGTTGGAGCCCCAGCCGTGTATCGACAACAGCCCGAACAAGGCGAAGGCGATGACCGCGAGCGGGAAGCGCGCCTCTTGTGCCCAGTAGGCAGTTCGAGGATTCCGCATGTGCTCGATCTTAGGCAGGCGATGGGTGGGGAGGAGGGTAAGCGGTTCGTGTAGCGCCTTGGCCGTAGGCGACCCAAGTGAGACCGGCGTCAAGAGTGACGCGCAGGTGATGCTTCCGCGCCGAGCGCAGGTCTCGGTCCTTCATCAGATCTTGATGTGATGTCCAACAGGGTTACATCTCAGCGGCGTTGAGTGAAGAGGTACCCACCCGGGGTATGTGAGCGGCTGCCGCGGCAGCCGGGAGGTGTGAACGCAGAGATGACTGTGCAGGATTGGCTCGTCGTGGGGGCAGCGGCTGCGTCGACTGCGCTGCTGGGGTGGTACTTCTTCGGCGCGAAGAGCAGCAGACGGGCGGACCTCGCCGATGGCGTACAGGTCGCCACCGTCACCGTGAAGGGCGGTTACAGCCCCAGCCTGGTCGAGGTGCAGGCCGGAATGCCCGTGCGGCTGCTGTTCGACCGGCAGGAGAGCGGCGATTGCTCCTCGCGGGTGGTGTTCCCGGACTTCAGGATCAACCAGACCTTGCCCGCCTACGCCACCACCTCGGTGGAGTTCACCCCGACCGAACCCGGTGACTATGAGTTCGCCTGTGGCATGAACATGCTGCACGGCCGCCTCCGCGTCGCGGCAGCGTCCGGCGGGACCTCTCGCAGCTCCGACCCCTCTGGCGCCACGGCTGTCCTCGCCAGGCCGGATGCGGCTGCCGGAGACGTCGAGCCAGCCGTCGACACCTTTGGCCCGGCAATCTCGGTGACCGATGTTCCACGAGCCGGTGGCGGATCGGTCGAGTCCGTGATGGACGAGGGCGTGCAGGTGGCCGAGGTGACCATAAGCGGCAGCTACCACCCGGACCGGGTCCGTCTGGTGGCGGGCGTGCCGACCCGATTGCGGATCACCCGTTCCGAGGACGGCCCGTGCTCGGAACGTTTCGTGATCCCTGACCTGGGTGTGAACCTGGCGGTGCCAGCCTTCGGGACCGCCGAGGTCGAGTTGCCGGCCCTGGATCCGGGGCAGCACAAGGAGTTCACGTGCGGGATGGGAATGTTGCACGGCACGCTTGACACGCTCGAGGTGGCCGTTGACGGGGGGTTTCCGGCGCAGACGGAGCCGGAGGGCGACGCCGAAGAGCGGGAGCGCGCCGCCGAGATCATGGATCTGCGCCGCCGGGTGATCTTTGGTGCGGTGTTGACGGCTCCGGTGCTGCTGGCGGTGATGCTCACCGAGTTCTTCAACGTCACCTGGGTGCCGGATCTGCTGATGAACCCCTGGCTCCAGCTGGCTCTGATCACCCCCGTGATGGGGTACACCGGCTGGCCGATCCACAAGACCGGCTGGCTGGCGCTGGCGCACCGCAGCGCCGACATGAACTCCCTGATCACGCTGGGCACGATCGCCGCGTTCGGCTACAGCCTGGTGGTGACGTTCGTCCCTGGCGTCCTGCCACAGGATGTCCGCGAGGTCTACTACGAGGCCGTCGGGGTCATCATCACTCTGATCCTGCTCGGCAGGCTCTTGGAGACCAAGGCCAAGGCGGGCACCGGGGAGGCGATCAGGACCCTGATCGGCCTGCAACCGCGGACCGCGCGGATCGTCCGAGACGGCATGGAGCTGGAGGTGGCCATCGACGACGTCAGACTCGGCGACCTAGTCGTGGTCCGACCCGGTGAGAAGCTGCCGGTGGACGGTGAGGTGTTGGAGGGCAGCTCGGCGGTCGATGAGTCGATGGTCACCGGGGAACCGATCCCGGTCACCAAGACGCCCGGGGACACCGTCATCGGGGCCACGATCAACCAGACCGGGTCATTCCGGTACACCGCCACCAAGGTCGGGGCCGACACGATGCTGGCCCAGATCATCAACCTGGTGCGCCAGGCCCAGGGGTCCAAGGCACCCATCCAGCGTCTGGTGGACAAGGTGTCCAGCTACTTCGTCCCCGCCGTCATCGGCATCGCGATCTGGACCTTCGTGGTCTGGGCGCTGGTCGGCCCGTCCCCGGCCTTCGTGTTCGCCCTCGTCGCGGCCGTCTCGGTGCTGATCATCGCCTGCCCCTGCGCGCTGGGACTGGCCACGCCGCTCTCGATCACCGTGGGCACCGGCAAGGGCGCCACCGCCGGGATCCTGATCCGGTCCGCGGAAGCGTTGGAGACCGCCCACAAGCTCGACACGGTCGTGCTGGACAAGACCGGAACGATCACCAAGGGCACGCCCGCGCTGACCGACGTACGACCCACCGCCGGAATGGATGAGGATCAGCTCCTCGCTCTCGTCGCCGCAGTGGAGCGTTCCTCCGAGCACCCCTTGGCCGCGGCCATCGTGGAAGGTGCCCGGGCCCGCGGCCTGGACCTTCCCGAGGTGACGGCCTTCGACTCCGTAACAGGACAAGGCGTACGCGCCCTCGTCGAGGGCCGGGAGGTGCTGGTCGGCAACCACCGGCTCCTCGCCGGGGCCGGTATCGACATCGAAGCACTCAACCACCACGCCCAGGACCTCGCTGCCGACGGCAAGACCCCGATGTTCGCCGCCGTGGACGGCGAAGCGGCCGGCGTGATCGGGGTCGCGGACACCCTCAAGGAGGGCTCCGCGGCCGCAGTGGCGGCGCTGGTGCACCGCGGGATCGAGGTCGTCATGATGACAGGCGACAACCGCGCCACAGCCGCGGCGATCGCCCGCCAGGTGGGAATCAGCCGGGTGGTGGCCGAGGTCATGCCCGAACACAAAGCACGGGAGGTCAAGCGCCTACAGGGCGAAGGTCGCATCGTCGGGATGGTCGGCGACGGCATCAACGACGCGCCCGCGCTGGCCCAGGCAGACGTCGGCTCCGCCATCGGTACCGGCACCGACGTGGCGATCGAGTCCTCCGACATCACCCTGATCTCCGGCGCGCTCTCCGGGCTCGTCACCGCAGTGGACCTCTCGCGCGCCACCATGCGCAACATCCGACAGAACCTGGTCTTCGCCTTCCTCTACAACGGCCTCGGAATCCCGATCGCCGCAGGCGCTCTGTACCCGACCTTCGGCTGGACACTGAGCCCCATGATCGCCGCAGGGGCCATGGCGCTGTCTTCCCTGTCCGTGGTCGCCAACGCCAACCGGCTGCGTGGCTTCACCCCACAACCAGTCCACGAAGTCGCCGACATTCCAGCCACCGACCCGGTGGTGGAGGTCGGAGGCGACGAAGAAGAGGAGACCATCATGTCCGAAACCCCGGCCCAGGTCACTGACCCCGTGTGTGGGATGAGTGTCGACCCGACATCCGCGGCAGCGTCCGCCGAGCACAGCGGCCGCACGTACCACTTCTGCTCCACCCACTGCGCCAACCAATTCCGAGACGCGCCCGACACGTACGCCAGCGCCAACTAGTGCCCCCAGCCGGACCCCACCCGCCTTCCGCGGGTGGGGTCCACCAGCGCGGCGATGATCCGTCGCCTGAGCCGACGCTTCTTCACCGAACCTTGACCTGATCTGGTTCGCAACTCTGAGGTTCCCCCCGGACCGTAGAGGCATCGACAATGAGGATCGAGATGCCAGAGAA
>NZ_QZVR01000040.1 GCF_003660455.1 Nocardioides ferulae
CCACGTCGAACCCGCCGTGGGTTGACAGACATAGAAGAGTCACTCTGCTGGACTCCACTCGACCTCAGCCGGTGGACCAGCAGCCGGTGGTAGTGGCCGCACGCCTCGATGCCGATGCGAACCAGCGATGCTGACCGCTCTCGGCAGCGGTCCTGGACAGCAGCCTCGAGCGCCGCGACTCCGGGCTCGTCCAGTCCGAATGAGACCGGCTCGCCCAGCAGTTCTCCGTGCCCATCGGCGATCAACGCGAGCGCGTCGTACTTGCCGACATCGATCCCGACCAGCACGGTCCGGGTTGCCCCGACCTCGTTCACCAGCTGCTGGAAAGCAGCCTGATCCTCACCACCAACGAACGCCACGACAGCACCTCCTCGACAAGACAGCCAGAACACCACCATCGGTGCTCGGCACTCTCACGAGGAGGTATCAGTCAGTCCGACTCACCCAGGCACTCGCCGGCTAGGGGGTGAAACCCTTGAGCTGATTTCCTATTGAGGATCAGGTGTGTCGCGTGCCGGGTCTGATGGAGGCTCTGGGGTGCCCCGGGAACAGTGGAGCCTGGACGATGGATTCTCAGGCCACGGTTGATGGTGTTTGTGCTTCGAACTGTACTGGGGTGAGCATCCCGAGTGCGGAGTGTCGCCGCTGGCGGTTGTGCCAGATTTCTAGGTAGTCGAAGATCGCGTTGGCGAGCTCGATCCTCGTCCTCCAGGGCTGGCGATCGAGGAGCTCGACCTGCATGCGGGACCAGAATGACTCCATCATGGAGTTGTCGCCGATCGAGCCCATCGAAGCCACCAGCCCGGACTCCTTAGCGCGTCTGGTGAAGGCCCAGGATGCGAACTGAACGCCCTGGTCGGAATGGATCACGGTGCCGGCCGGTTTGCGGTTATCGATCGCCATCCCGAGGACGCTGGTGACCAGGGCTGCGGTGGGTGAGGAGTCGATCGACCAGCCGACCACGCGACGGGAGTAGGTGTCGAGCACGACGGCGCAGTAGACCTTGCCCTCGCGGGTGTGGTGCTCGGTGATGTCAGTGACCCACAACTGGTTCGGGGCAGGCCGGTCGAAGCGGCGGTTCACTAGGTCGCTGGCGATCGTGTCGGGCTTGGTCCGGCGCCACTTGGGTCGCCCGCCGACCCCACGGATGCCAGCGCGTCGCATCACAAGCTCGACCTGGCCGTGGCTGATCGAGATGTTGCGGCCCAGCACCAACTCGGCGTGGATACGACGGGACCCGTAGATCCCACGGGAAGCCAGGTGCGCCTCGCGGATGACATCGGTGAGCCAGGCGTGCCTGATGGCCCGCTGTGAAGGCGGGCGCCCTCGCCAGGCGTAATAGCCCGAGACCGAGACGTCCAGGACGCGGCAGGCGACTTCGACGGGCAGTCCCTCGCCGACCATCACGGCGATCGCTTCGAACCTCCTTTTGGGGGCACCACCTCTCGGACCAGCTCCATCGCGCGCCGGGTGGTCTTCAACTCGGTCTCGAGGTCCGCGATGCGTTTGCGCGCCGCGATGAGCTCAGCCTTCTCAGCACTGGTTAGCCCGGCGACCAGGCCCCGGTCGATCCGGTCCTGACGACGCCAGCTATAGATCGACTGGTCACTGATCTGCAGATCGCGTGCCACCTCGGCCACGCTGCGCCCAGACTCCAGCAGATCTAGGACCTTGCGCCGAAACTCCGGCGGGTACCCCCGTCGTCCCATGCCACCCTCCTGAGGGCTCGTGTGGCACGAGAATCCACTAATCCGACTCCGCCAGACCCGGGACACACCACCCTACATGACCACCCTGGGGTCAGTGGTGGCCGCAGCTCCCCGTGGGCAGATCCAATGGCCACCACCGGGCAGGCTTCATGACCGCCGCTGGGCAGTTCCTACTGGCCTTTGACAAGCAGAGAACCCGCAACGGCACGACCCGCGTCCATCCGGCTATCTTGGTGACATGATCCTCCGAGGACGACCTCGAGTCGTCGCACAGACCGCGCTCCGTCCATTCACCGCGCGGAGGCGACTGACAGGGACTCCATACACCGTCACCTTCCCGGCATGGCAGAATCTCATGCTCCTCAAACCGCACGGGATGCGCTACGAACCCGCTGTCGCGGAGCAGTTCAAGAGATATGTCCCGCGAGGTGGGGTCGTAGTGGACGTCGGTGCCAACCTGGGGATCCTGACGATGCTGGCCGCGATGCTCGTCGGAAAAGAAGGTCACGTGCATAGTTTCGAACCGGATCCCCAGTCGATGCGAAATCTGTTGCGCAATATCCACAGCAACGGCCTCACTTGGGTGACGCCTTGGTCGGTGGGCCTCACCGACACTCCCGGAATCCGGGATCTCTACCTCGACCTATACACCACAAGCACAAGTTCGCTCCTGCAGAACGCTTGGACCGCAGACAAGGCGGCGCGGCAACAACTCAAGATCGTCACCACCACGCTGGATGATGTGTTTGCGGGCCAGGACGTGGACTTCATTAAGATTGACGTTGAGGGCGCCGAGATGTCGGTCTTGGCCGGCGCCCGCCAGATTCTAGCTAGGCAACGACCGACGATTGTGGTGGAAGTCCTGAGGGAACATATCGACGAGTTCATAATATTCATGCGAGAAATCCAATACCAGGCTAAGGCATTGACTGGAGATAGTGCCAGCGGTGGGGTCGAAGAGATCAGCACGAACTTCCTGGCAACACCATCAGGCGGCCAGTCCACGTAACTCTGGAGAGGGTCTGGCCAGTCCGCTCCACGCGAGGACCCAGGCGCACGTCAGTCCAGATCGGGGAAAGATTAGGCTGGGAAATCCTTACATCTCCTCTACGGGCCAGAGATGGCGACAAAGGATTAGCCTAGAGAGGTTGCCTAATGGCACGCGATAGAGTTGCAATTGCACACGACTATCTTACCCAACGCGGTGGTGCGGAGCGCGTCGTCCTAGCCTTGTCTAGAGCGTTTCCCGCGGCGCCGATATTCACCACACTGTATGACGAAGATGGGACGTATCCCGAATTTCGTGATCTCGACGTTAGAACCACGGCCTTGAACCGGTTAAGCGTCTTTCGTCGCGACCATAGGGCGGCGCTCCCACTTCTTCCCATTGTCAGTAGTTCTGTCAAGATCGACGCCGATGTGGTTGTCGCGAGTAGTAGCGGATGGTCGCACGGATTCCGCGCGAGTGGAAAAAAGTTGGTCTACTGCTACTCTCCAGCTCGATGGCTTTACGATGGATCGACGTATCTCGGCGATAGCGCGCGCGCGCATCAAGCCCTTGCGCTGAGACTCCTTGGAGGGCCGCTCCGTCAATGGGACCGCGCCGCGGCGCGTTCGGCGGACAGGTACCTGGCGATATCCTCAGTCACTCAGAAGCGCATCAAGGATGCGTACGGGATAGATGCGAGGGTACTTCCCGCTCCTGTGAACCTGCCGACAGATACCAGCCCAGAAGAAGCCGACCCCGCGCTGGAGCCGGGGTACTTTCTGGCGGTCTCACGACTGCTGCCGTACAAAAACGTGCTTCCCATCATCGAAGCTTTCGGAAGGATGCCCTACAGGCGCCTTGTGGTGGTGGGCAGCGGTCCTCAGAAGGCAACACTGCAGAATCGGGCAACCGCCAATGTCGCTTTCCTAGAAGAATTGACGGACGCACAGATGGCGTCTGTTTACCGTCGGTGCTCCGGCCTAGTTGCCGCGAGTTTCGAGGATTTTGGCCTCACTCCCTTGGAAGCGGCAGCCCATGGGAAACCGTGCGCAGTTCTGCGCTGGGGAGGGTTCTTAGACACGGTCATCGACGGACAGACAGGACTCTACTTTGAGCGACCCCTGGTCAGCGACATAGTCGCCGCGGTCGAAGAACTCAGCGAAAGGGAATGGGACCCGATTCGGCTGAAAGCGCATGCACAGTCCTTTGGTGAGACCGTCTTTGTTTCAAAGATCCGCACGTATGTCCAGGAACTCTTAATGGAGAGCGATCTCCCTGTTCACCATTGATGGTGTCAGGCCGGGGGTTGGGCGAAGTTGTGTGCGTGGAAGTCGGTACCGGTTGGTTGTGCTAGTAGCGTCACGTCGCGTTGGTCACGCTTCTCGCGTCCTACCCAGCAGGGCTGCATCCAATCTCAACCGAACCTCTGCTTCAAAGCAGAGCATTGCATCGGATAGGTCGCGGCGTGCCTCACTGCCATAAGCCCGATCCAGGGCGTCATCACGTGTCAATTGGCGCATATCCATCAGAAGCGAATGCCTAAAAGAGAGGTCCGTAGGTTCTCTCGGAAAGACTGTGACCACAGGAACACCGTAAGAGGCGGGCGTACGCCAACTGGTGCGCCCATCTGTGGCGCCGTCCGCAAAGGGCGCCACAGCTAGGCTGACGGTAGAAAACAACTCTTCCAGCCGGGTGGTCTCGACGAAACCTGGCAGATGAACTACATACTTCGCCCGAATCATCTCCGGAATGTGCACCCGGCTCCAACTGCTCCCTATAAGCACAAGTTCGGCGTTGCGGTCATCCCCTCGTGACAGCCAATCCCACAACATTTGAAGACCCTTGTCGGCACGAGCTACGCCGAACACCGCCAGCGTTGCCGTTCCGGACTCACGGCCAGTCACGGAGTCGACTCTTCGAGTAGCACCAGCGCCCGTTGCGGGCGGAATAATTGATACTCTCGAGTGGGGGATATGCGCTCGCTCAGATGGCGTGCTCACAACTACGCACTCGTTGGTTAGGCTCAAGAGAATTCGCCCATAAGGTCGATTCAACCAGTGCAGGCGAGAGTACTCGTGCAGGTGCAGAGCCACGCCCCTGCCCAACATCCTCGCAAACGCGACACAGAGAAGGAACCTCAGGGAGCGTTTCGTACTTCTTGTCGGATACACAGCCACTACCCGCTCGGCCGCGAGCACCGCCCATAATGCACGCCCTACCGAAAGCGGATTGCGGACGGAGACGCCCGCGTGTCGTACTAACCATGCGGCGGTTGAATCGCCCACCCCACAGACTCCTTTGTCCACGTCACCTGCGAGAACGACGATCACCGAAGCCCCCTCTTCATCTCGAAGTATTTGATGTACTTTATGGCCGAGTAGATCATTGAGAGCAGCCCGTACTTCAGCCCCGCGGAGCCATCACGAAAGCCTTGTTTGAACAGGTACAGGTTCAAGAACCGCCCAATCGGGTAGGCAGGGAGGAAACTCAAAACGACATATCGGTTCTTGAGGCGCTGTTTCGCCTCGGCCCGCACTAAAGTCCGGTCCCGAGTCTTCATCCAACACTGAGCGATATAAGCGAAATCTCCCAACAAGGCGCCGGCCGGGGGCAGGAACGTTCTTCGAGCGCACGCGGCCAACTCCTCGGCCTCACGACTAGTGTACGCGTTGATCTTCGTGATGTAGTGCTCAGTCGACCGGTAGCTGTGGTGTTCAAGGGGCGCATGGATGCTACCAAGTTCCCCATCAAATTGCACTCGCTCGTGAATGGATCCAAGAAAGCCACGATAATCGTCCCGGCGAAACATTCTAACCACGAGCAGATCCCCGACGCCGGCAAACCTGATTTGGGTGCCAGCGAAATAGGTGTTGAAGCGGACTGTATAGGCGGAATAGTTGGTCTGGGTCACGGCTAGCGAGACTTCGCGCCAAAAGGCGGCAGTCGGTCTCTCGTCCGAGTCGAGCATCAGAACCCATTCACCCCGAGCGGCTTCTACACCTGCGTGCCGCTTCTTGTCGAATCCCACACCGACCGGCGCCGGCACTACGCGCCAGCCGCTTTCGATCGCGACGTTTACCCCATCATCATCCGAGTCGTCATCAACAAGCACGACATCGCAATTCGGCGGCAACTGCGAGGCCAACTCCCTCAGATCGGTCGCGCTATTCCGAGCAAGGATGACGATCGATAGTTGTTTGGGCGTGAGCATGGGGATGGCACCGTCTGTCATGCCTCTACTATAATGCTGGGGAGGGCGTTGCTGCGAGTCAGACGAGCCGAGGCACTCGCTGCACGGAACGCCTAGCCTATGTGGACGGTGGGGAGCACGGTGGTCGGATACCTGCGTTGGTTGGGCGGCGCATGCTGCCTTTTCTTGGTGGGATTTGGGGCCGTTTCAGCGAGATGGCTCCCCTGGTTACTCATCGGCGCCATTTCGCTGGCATGGGTTGCGTTGTTGCATCCGCGACTTGCCGTTCTTGTTGTTGGATTTAGCGCTACAGCCTTCCCAAAGGCGGGCATCAAATTCGCATCCTTCCCTTTCCCCATTGCAATTTTCAGCCTCTTCCTTGCTGCCCTTATATTGCGCCTCAAGTTTGCATCTGGTGTGTCGATTCACGCCAGGCAAGCAGTACCGTTAGTGTGGATCGTCTATTCCTCTCTGGTGGTCCTGAAGGCGGGAATGTACCTGGATGATGGAATTGCCGAGATTGCTGAGTTCCTCGCCTGGTCTATTCTGCCCCTTGCGCTGCTCGCTTTGTCAGAGAGCAGCGGTTCCATCGCAAGACAGTTCCGGTACTCTTTGGGCTTAGGGTTTTCCCTTGCTGTCGCATATGGGCTCTTGCAAGCGGCGGCCTCGGTCGAGGCTGTTGCTGTCCCCGGACTTACGTATGCTTGGGGAGATGACCTCCTTTCCAAGAACAATCTAATATCGGACGAGTTTAGCAAGATTCCGGCGACCTACCAGAGTGGTAATGTCTTCGGTGTTGTTAGCGCCTGCTTTCTTACCTTCGCTCTTCAAGCCATCATGGAACGCCGCAGCACGTTTTTCGATTACTGGGTGGCCAGCGCGGCCTTGATCGGGGTCGCGCTTTCGGGATCGCGTACTGCGATTCTGGCCGCAGGCATGGGTTGTGCCTTTCTCATCGCACGGCGGGGAAGTCTTTTGAGAAAGGTGCTAACAACAGCCGGAGCGGCGGCTCTGGCGCTGTCCGTTCTGGGTGCTCGGCCTGAACTGGGGCAGCGGTATTCTTTGGAGCAGGCGCTTCAAACTGGCGGAACTGGACGAACGGGAGGGTGGTCAAGTGTCATTCGGGATCTCACACCTCTACAGTGGGCGATTGGAACGTCCGACCGAGCAATTGCCGTCGAGGGCTGGGCCAATCTAATCAGTCAGATCGGCGTTATTGGTGCTATGCTGATTTGTCTACTTGTCAGCCTGCGCGTCAGGGGCAGGAAGTCGGGCGCCACGGCCATGCTTGTTTGCCTTGCAGCGGCCACCGTTGTCGATTCGTCTTTCGCGCTCTTCCCGACTTGGTTTCTCCCCGCTCTTCTGGTTTCGTCTGCCGACGGTCAATCCGCGTCTCCCTCGGACGGGGTGCAACCTAAGCGCCGACGAACGGCGCGACCCGTCGGCGATGCATCTCCTACGGGTCGTTTCGCGCGCTCGGACTCCAAGAGTGATGTTGCGATGTCGAGCCGGCGGTCCTAGGTGGACCCGACGATGAGGCTAGTGGTCGTCGAGTGGTGGGTTTCCTGCGCGAACGGCTGACGATTGCTGTTTGGTCGCCTGGATAACGATTGGCGGCATGATCAGCTCGATGCGAGCGCGGTCAACCTGCCGAGAGCGGCCTGCCGACCTGAGTTGGGTCATTGGGCTTAGTGCCTTGGAGCCGGGTCCTCGAGCGCCGTGAGGATCGCTTGCTCGTCGGCGCTGAGGGCGGGCGGGATGGTGGTGATCACGCCGTTGAGTTCGACGGTGGCCGAGCGCAGGGGCTTAAGGGTGCGCAGGACGCGGCGTAGCGAGAGGCCTGTGCGGTTCTGGATCTCGCGGCTGATCGCGAGTGCGGTGAACACGATGGTCAGGTGGGCTTCGATCGCGTCGCGGGTGCGGGCGAACATCGGCCTGGCGCGCAGGTCGGTCTTGGACATCCGGAATGACTGCTCGACGTGCCACAGGTCGTGGTAGCTGGCGATGACCTCACCGGGAGGCATCAGGGTGGCGGGGATGTTGGTGACGTAGCCCTTGAGCCCGACCAGGCGTCGTGCCCGGGCGAGTGCTTTCTCGTCGAGCTCGGTCCCTGTGCGTCAGGCTGAGGTGAGACACGACTTCTGAGTTCCTTCCCTCTGCACGGGGC
>NZ_QZVR01000041.1 GCF_003660455.1 Nocardioides ferulae
GGAGGCCCTCATACAGACCGCGTAACGAGACGTGTCTCAGACTGCTTGACATCTTCCGGGTGGCCCCGTTGCGGGTCTTGACGAACCGCGGAGCCCGGGCCGCTTTCTCCCCGGCCACGACGGCCTTGGCGCGGTTCTCCTGCAGCGTCAGCGTCTTGCCGTCCCGGGCGGCGCGTTTGGCCGAGTAGGCCCACACCGCCCGCCAGGACCCGGGATGCTGGACGGGGTCCCAGACAGGTTCGGTCTTCACCTTCGGGTCGTTCTCGACCTTGCGGCCGGTGCGTGGGGTGATGGTGTCGATGATCTGGGCGTCGGTGAAAGCGTCCCCGTGCCAACGGAAGTGGGACTCCAAGTCTTGGGGTGCCTTGGTGACCCGGGAGCCGACGATGAACCGCAGCCCGGCCTCGTCGACGAGCTCGCGCAGGTTCGTCGCCGAGAGCATCCCGGCATCGGCGACCACGACCATCTCGGCCAGCCCGTGACGGTTCTGGAACTGCTTGATGATCGGGACGATCGTCAGCGTCTCGGCCTTGTTGCCCTGGTAGCAGCCGATCTCGAGGGGGAACCCGCGCCGGTTGAGAATGACAAGCCCATTTGGCCCCACTGTGCTGTTTTGATTTGGCCCCACCCTCGGGTTGGTTGACCGCTCGCCTGGTTGGCGGGCGGGTCAGGCGGGGTGGGTCTCCTTTCGTGGCGTGGTTCGGCTGGTGAGTCGGTAGCTGGTGGTGCCGGTCTGGATGATGTGGGCGTTGAAGGTCAGCCGGTCGACGACCGCGGCGGCCAGGCGTGGGTCGGTGAAGGTCGCTCCCCATTCGCTGAACGGTGCGTTGGACGCGCACGCGATCGAGGCGCGTTCCTCGCGGGCGGTGATGATCTGGAACAGCAGCTCGGCGCCGCGGGGGTCGAGGTGGATGTAGCCGACCTCGTCGAGGCAGAGCAGGTCGAGTCGGGCGTAGCGGGCCACGACGCGTGAGAGCTGTTTGTCGTCGGCTGCCTCGACCAGTTCGTTGACCAGGGCGGCGGTGGTCACGTAGCGGACCCGGCGGCCCTGCTCGGCCGCGGCGGTGCCCAAGGCGATGAGCAGGTGGGTCTTTCCGGTGCCGGAGTCCCCGAGCAGCACCAGCGGCTCACCGGCGTCGATCCACGCGCCGGTGGCCAGGTGCGCCAGTGTTGCCGGCGGCAGGTCGGGGACCTTGCGGGTGTCGAAGTCGGCCAGCCGCTTGGTGCGGGGGAACTTGGCCTCGTTGACCCGCCGGATCCGTTGCCGTGCGTCGCGTTCGTCGCACTCCGCGGTCAGGACCTCGGCTAGGAACGCGGTGTGTGAGAGCCGTTGCTTGGCCGCTGCGCGAGCAAGGTCGATGGCTTGCTCACGCACGGTGGGCAGCCGCAGCGAGGTCGCCGCGACCATCACAGCGGCCTGGGCGGCCTGCTCGCTGACCTGGCGCACCGCCGGTGCCGTGCGGTTGCTCGTGGGGCTGGTCATGCGGACTCCTCCCGGGCCAGGAGGAGTTGGTCGTAGCCGGCCAGCGACGGCACGGGGCGGACCACCGCTGCGGCAGCACCGGCTCCGGGTGGCAGCGGCACCGGCGGTGGCGGCGCACCGAGCGTGGTCGCTTCGCTGCGGCGGCGTGCTTCGACCGCGACGAGATCGGGGTCGTAGTTCCCCAACCCCAACGCAGCGTCCATCCCGGCGGCGACCGCGGCCGCAGACATCGTGCGGTGCAGGAGCAGCGCCCCGACCAGGCAACGGGTGCCACCGGCATCGCCGTGTGCTCGCCGGGCTGCTTCCCAGAACCGTTGATGGGTGGGCGTGAATGCCCCACACGCTCGGGCGGCGACCAGCGCGGTCGACCCGGCCAGAGCGCCGGGCTTGCGGACCAGGACCTCGAGGTAGTGGTCCAAGACGAGGTCCTCGCTGCCCTTGTGCAGCGACCTGGTGTGGGTCGCGACCAGCTTGCCGTGAGCCGAAGGGTCCAGCACCCGGATGGTGCTCGCACCGAGCCGGACCTCCAGGCGCCTGCCGGCGTAGCGGGCGGGCACCGAGTAGTAGGACTGCCGCACACAGACCCTGGCCTTGGCATCGACGCGGCACGACAGCGTCGCAGCGACGTCGAACGGCACGCCCGGTAGCGGCCGCAACAGCGGCAGCTCCCGCTCGGCGGCCGCGCCGACGGTCTCAGCCCGGGAACCGATCCGGCGGGCATCGTCGCGGGCGTCCGCGGCCGCCAACGCCTCGTTCAGCGCGGCCAGCGACCCCACGTGCGGGACCGGGGTCAGGTGGCGGCGGCGGAACCGACCGATCTCTCCCTCGACGCCGCCCTTCTCATGTGCCCCGTCCTTGCCCGGGATGCAGTAGAAGGAGTCGTAGCCATAGTGGGAGCGCAGCGCGATGAACCGCGGGTGCTCGAACCGTTCCCGGCCCAGCGCGACCCGGATGACCGCGGGCTTGAGGTTGTCGTAGCGGATCATCCCCACCGGCACCCCGCCCAACGCTTCGAACGCGCGGACGTGGCCGTCGAGGAACGACTCCTGGGACTGGTTGGCATAGGCGATGTGGACTGCCTTGCCCGAGTGCGACAGGCGCAGGCAGAACATGCATAGCTTCATCACCACCCCCGCGATCGAGGCGGTGAACTCGCCGAAGTCGACCTCGGCCTCTTCGGCGGGCAGATGGGTCTGCGGAACCGCCACCTGGCCCACCTGGTCGCCGGCGATCTCGACCCGGAGCCGGGCGACCAGGTTCCGCACACTGGACTCAGCCACCACTGCTCCTTCCTCCTGATGACGCTCAGGTGAATCTCCCCAGTTCTGCTCACTGAAATTCCCCACCCCGTGGCTCCACCGGAAGCGGGTGGGGCTCCTTCGAAGATGGCGGTCTCTGACCACCAGCCATCTATCGAAGGAGCCCTCGCTTCCCATGCTGACACGGGAGGAAGACATCGACGCTCACGCGTTGCGCCGGCAGGGCTGGACGATCTCCGCGATCGCTCGGCACCTGGGCCGGGACCGCAAGACCATCCGCGCCTACCTCAACAACGAACGGGTCGCCGGCGAACGGAAGCCGGCCGGGGATGATCCGTTCGAGCCGTATGTGGACTACGTCCGCGCCCGGTTGACCGGAAGATGTCAAGCAGTCTGAGACACGTCTCGTTACGCGGTCTGTATGAGGGCCTCC
>NZ_QZVR01000042.1 GCF_003660455.1 Nocardioides ferulae
ATTTCAGGTCACCGCCGCACGGCGCCCACGGCGCGCGGATTGTTCAGCGGTCTCCTAGGACGCCTGAGAAAGCAGGTCCAAGATCCTCTCCGGAACGGCCCAGTACTGGTCCCATGAGAGCCCGTCGACCGTCGGTTCGCTCCTCGCGCTGACGCCGTCGACCCCGCCAGCGGCCACCATCGCGTCAAGGATGCGCCGCGACGTCATCGCGCTCAATATGGTCGGGTCGACGCCGGTCTGCACCGCAAGCACAGCGGCGAGCGCAAACGCCCCCCAGTTGGAGGTGCCGCCGACAATGAGGTGGTCGCAGGTCACAATGGACCTGATCGTGGCGCCCTGATCGACGACCGAGGCGACAAGCTCGGAGTCGAGGCGGCCCATGCCGATCTCGTTGCCGCCGTCGCCGACAGCGACCTTCGCAGCATCCAGCGACTCGTAGAGCGTGTCGAGCGGCGCGGTGACCTCACTGATGTCGACGCCGAGCATGTTCCGGTAGGTGCCGTCGACTGCACGACCCACCCGCTCCACGGAGACCGCATGGGACCAGGACGGCGCCTCGCCACCGGTCCAGACACGTGCCCGCAGTTCCGGGTTGCCCACGGCTCCGAGCGCGGCATCGACCACGCGCAGGCACGGTGGGTCCGTGACGACGTCGACGGCCGAGCCCAACAGCGACAGGGTCTGCGCGAGTACCGCGACCCCCAGGGGCCCGTCCGTCTCGGCCGCCGGCGGTCGCGCGCGCGAGATGTAGAACCCGGTGATGATTCCGACCCGGCTCCCTCGATGCTCGAGCAGCGAACCGGCAGCGGCGCCGAGATCCCCGAGAACCGGGACGGCCAGGCGGCTTGATCCCCGCCCTGTGTCGGTCGCCGCAAGCATCGCCACGCGCTGCAACGTCCCGGCGTCAGTCACGAGGCCATTATGCTCGGCGGCGCCTCCGCACGCCGCCCAGTGCGCCGCAGGCTGACCGGATAGCCGTGCGGAGCGGCGAGGCTTCCGTCTCGGCACCAGCGGCGAAGGCTTCGCCTCAATCCAGACCAGTCGGGTCCGCGGGGCCGTCTGCGCGCGGGGCCGAAGCGCCGACGTGGTGGCGTTCGCGCGAGGACATCACGCCTGCAACCTCTGCTAGCAGAGCATGATCGAGGTTCAAGCTTCTCGCGTCGACCCGTCGGATCGCCCTCGCCGGGTTGACGGCGTTCACCGCGAGAACCAGGTCGGCCTCCGCAAGCTCAGCGACGGTGATCGGCCGCGAGACGAAGCTCCATCCGAGCTCTTCGGCGGCGGCTGCCAGATGCACTGCCGTGATGCTCTCCAAGACGGGCCCGGCGGGTGTCGCCACCTGCCCGTCGCACCAGGTCACCACGGTCCACGTCGAACCTTCCAGCACCTGGTCGCGCCGTACGAACAGTGCGTCGTCGAACCCAGCCAGTTGGGCCTCCCGGCGGCGCCGGATCTGGGTGAAGGTGTCTGTGGTCTTGAGGTCGGGGAGCTCACGTTGGTATTCGCAGGTGCGCACCGTGAACTGGTGCTCAGGGAGGAAGGGGAAGACGGCGGGTCCCGACGACACCAAGATCCGACAACCCCGCGCATCGATCGGCCTCATCATCTGCATGGCCTCCGGATACAGCGTGACCCTGACCCGGGCCGGCGCCGGACCTACCCGGCGTGCGTGCGACAGCACGTCACTGCTCAGTCTCTGGGGATCGAGGTCGCAACCCCACAGCAAGCGTGCATCCCGCGTGAGGCGAGTGACGTGATCGGGCCAGCCGAGCACACTGCCGTCCACCATCACGAAGGTCGTGAACACTCCGAAGGGGTGGAGCGCAAGCCCGGGCGGCACCGCATCGACCTCGATGCCATCGAGCGTGTGGACCTCAGGCGACGCTGCGATCCCATCGTCCGCCCCGACGCGCGATCTCTGCACGTTCGACCACCTATCGAGCCCAGCGCTTGTCCGGCAGCGGCATCTCGCGAACGAAGACTCTCCGTCGTCCGTGACCGGTGGAGACGCTCTTCGCCGCATGGTAGCCGAGACTCTCGAGCAGACTTCTGCTCGGCCGGTCATCGGAGTGAACTGGGCACAATATCTCGGTCTTGCCGAGATCGCGCACCTCTTCTTCAAGCAATTCCACCAGGGCTCGGCCCCCCTCTGCGATTGAGGTGTGATACGGATAGCCGCTCTGGCACGAGCGCATTCTGCCTTCGCTGCGTCGCTGACCGGGCCTGCCCCCTCCAGCACCGGAGTCCCGCCCTGGGGTTGGGCAACTTCATTCACCCGACAGCGGACCGCCCGGCGCGTACTCAACAGGGACGCCGTCGAAGCACGCTGGCCTGTCCCCAGACTCCAGGTGCAAGAGCCCCGCCGGGGACGCCCGAGACCTCTTGGCGGGGCTCGTGCGCGCGGACTCCGTCGACCGGTGAGCCGGGCGCGGCTCCGCAACCGTAGATACGGGGCTGTAGCACATCAGGACTGCCCCAACGCGCGAGAGAGTCAGACTAGGCGGCTACGTTGTTCGCCTCGGTCGGGGGCTGGCGAGTGGTGGACGACCCCCTCATCATCTTCGAGAACGACTGCCACGTGCCAGCCACGTTGTTCCGCTGCAGCCACCCCCTTCTCATCGAGCTCGCCCGCCAGAAACTCACGGAGCGTCTGCTCTGTGGCGTCGTCGTCAGTGGGCACTTCCGAAGCCATGGCATGCCTCCCTTTGACCAAATGGCGCCGCCGAGATGGCGCCCAACTTCGTCAGGCTAGGCGATGCCGCGCGGCACGTCCCGCAGTTGGCGAAGGACTGGGAAGGATCACTTGCACAGACAAGCAGTGCAGGAACATGGGGCACGAAAGCGCTGCGCAGCAACCCTCTCCCCCCAAAGGCTCGGCGTGTTCCTGTCGGCAACGCTCGAAAATGAGGCCGATCCGACGCTCGAAAACGAGGCCACCGGTTCG
>NZ_QZVR01000043.1 GCF_003660455.1 Nocardioides ferulae
CCACGTCGAACCCGCCGTGGGTTGACAGACATAGAAGAGTCACTCTGCTGGACTCCACTGTCGTCACCGGGCACTGGTCCAGTGCCAACGCCTCGGCTGGTAGCACGGTGATGCCACGGCCAGTCATCGCTTGTGCGATACGTTCGCTGGTCTCGCGCCACCATGCCAGGACCGGAGGGGACGGGTGACCACTGGCCGCGAACGCGGCGAGTTGGACGACCCGGGGGGCGAACATGCTGTCCGCGCGGGCCCCGATCTCCTCGATCTCGGTTGCCACCTGGACGAACAGCGGCTTGTTGGTGGCTTTGAGTGCCTTGAGCTCGGCGGCCAGGGTGTCGTCGAGGCACTCGTTGACGACCTTTGCCCACGCCGGTCGCTTGCGTACCTCGCAGACGGCCTCGGCGATGCGGCGTGCGTCGGCTTCGGTCGGGAAGCCCTGGATAGGTGTCCGCCCGACCAGCCAGCTCTTCTCCACAGGCACTTCCAGGCGCAGGTCCACAACCCAGAAACCCGGCGCCCGTTCCGATAGCGCGGGAAGGTGAAGCATGCCTTGAAGAAGCTTCCCCTTCTTCAACAGACTACGCATCGAGCCGTCCAGGTCCGAGCCGTCGAAGACGGGCGCGATCGCGACGAACGGTTGCCTCGGGACCTCGAAGTCCACCTCGCCTACGTCGCAGGTCTGACTGGTGATGACACCGAACGGCGGCGCGAGATCGTTGGCGTCCACGATCTCCGGCCCTTCGTAGTCGGCGTCGAAGTAGACCTTGGTTTGCGTCAGCACCGCGTACTGCGGGTCAGCGAAGTAGAAGTAGGGCGGGTTCTCCACGACGTCACCGGAGGCGAAGGTCGCTGCGGCAGCGAGAACCTCAGGCGGCCACCCTCCACGATCGACAGGCAGTTCGTCCGAGATCGCCATCGGAAATCACGTGCTCCTCGGCTTGCGGACACGTCGTGCCGGGCCGGGGACGTGCGAGCCTGCGGTGCGCGCACCGGCCACTAGCCAGGCCGCCTCCGAGTCGCTCAACCCGGCATCGAAGTCGGGGGCTGTCGGGGTCACGAAGAGAAGCGACGCCGCTTCGTTGACAACCTGACGAAGCCCGTCTTCTCCAGCCTCGAGCAGAGCAAGGCGGTCGCGGCCCTGAGCGTCGCTGGCGCGCAACCAGAGTCGCACCTGGGCTTCATCGCCGAGACTTCGAACCAGTCCCGAGACCAGCGCGTGCACCTGAGTCAGTCGTTCGGTGGACGCAGCGTAGGCGTTCTTGCCCTGTCGCCAGTTCGTGATGCTGCGCCGGGACACGCCCACCAGGTCCGCAGTGCCGTCGTCGGCCAGGCCGAGCCAGGTCTTCAGCTCCTCGACAAGCTGGATCGGACGAAGGTCCAACACTGACGGGCTCGCCGGCACCTCCACGCCGCCACGACTCGGGAGTCGACGTTCGGGTCCTTGGTGAACTGGCGTGGTGGAAGTTGTCGCACCCGCGGCGGGAGTGCCAAAGAGGCCAGCGAGCAGGACGCCGGACGCGGCCGCACCCCGCACTGCGTTACGCAGACGGCCCTCAGTGACGGGTGTGGCCTCGCGCTTCGAGACCTCGATCTCAGGTGCCGTCGCTAGGTTCGTAGAGGTTCCCCACACGTGCACCGTGCTGTCGGTCGTGGTGCGGTCGGTCGTGGTGCGGTCGGTCGTGGTGCTGTTGGTGGCGGGGCTGCTCGAGGGAGTGGCGAACAAGGTGGCGACGCTCATCCCCGCAACTCCGAAAAGTAGGTGTCTGTCACCACGCTTTGGAACAGCCGGAGGTTGAGATCGTGGAGGCGATCCACTGTGTGAAGAACGGCGTCGACGGCGAACGGGCGCACTTGCTCGTCGAAGCAGTCTGTGTCGAGGACGAACGAATACCCATTCGGGGTGGAGTCGGAGGCGACGCTCCCACGGACGTTCGCCCGCAGACCCTCGACCAGGAGTTCTGAGGAGGTTTGGGCAACGAGGGTTGCGCTGTCCAGGACCGGGTGCGCGCCGAACCCCAGGACCGCCGGGTTCAAGAGACCCTGCCACTGCTGCGGGTAGGCCGAGGCGTCTCGGACGAAGCGGTCCACGAACCTGAGACCAACTCTTTGGGCCAACTGCGGCGAGTAAGCCTCGTACACGAACGTCGTCACTGCCTCGAGGAGCGCCCAGAAGTTTGTCCAGGTCGTGTAACGAGTGCACTCCACGGAGAACGAATCGGCACCCAGCGTGACGATCCACCCTGAGTCGCCGAGGAACCGCCAACCGGCCGGTTGCATCACTCCGGGGAACACGACACCCGGCGGGAACGCCACCTGACCAGACGGCAGTTGCTCCGCGCGGGTCACCCACGGTGACAGTCGTGCTTGCGCCGTGGGCACGAGCCCTGGGTCAATCCCTGCCCCGATGGCCTCGTGTCGAACTTGGCACACGACGAGCTCCAGCGGCGCCTTCTTCAGCGTGTCGGACTTGGGGGCGCCCAGATCAGAAAGGCGCACGCCGAATAGGGAGTGTGAAGGATTCGACACCGAGCAAGTGTTGCGCAAGTTTTGCGCAACTTCAAGCATCAGCGGTTCCCCGCCCACCCCACCCGCCCAGTCCTGCTCGCAGCCGCACTCAGGGACGGACCTGTCATGACCGACAGGAAGCGCGTACGCCCATAGACGTAGGCAGCGGCCACGACGCCGTGTTGCGGGAGTAGCGAATCTTCAGCCACACGTTGAGCTAGGCAGCATTCGGGGCGGCCATGTCGGCGACCCAGCCCTAGTAATGCGAGTAAGAGTCCCTGGGAGTGGTGGGGTTTGAGGGAGCAGCGGCGGGGCGTCAGCACGTAG
>NZ_QZVR01000044.1 GCF_003660455.1 Nocardioides ferulae
TGATGGCGCTCGCCGGAATTCCCCAGTGATGCTCATCGAAAGTCCCCACCCTGGGCGGTGGTCACTGTAGTGGTCGGCGGGTGCCGGTCGCGGTCTGACGGAGTGCGTCGTTCTTGGCGTGGTGGTCGCGGAGTCGGTAGGAGTCGCCGTCGAGGTTGAGCACGACGGAGCGGTGGAGGAGGCGGTCGAGCATGGCGGCGGCGACGGTGGTGTCGCCGAGGACCTCGCCCCAGGACGCGACGCCGCGGTTGGTGGTGAGGATGATGCTGGTCTTGAGGTAGCGCTGGGAGACGACCTGGAACAGCGCGGAGGCTGCCTCGCCGGGGAGCGGGAGGTAGCCGAGTTCGTCGATGATGAGCAGGGTGGGTCCGGCGAAGAACCGCATGGTGGTGGCCCAGCGTCCTTCGATCGCGGCGCGGTGGCAGCGGGCGGCGAGGTCGGCGGCGGTGGTGAAGTAGGTCCGGTAGCCGGCTTCGGCAGCAGCGCGGCCGAGGCCGACGGCGAGGTGGGTCTTGCCGACGCCGGGTGGTCCGATCAGCAGCACGTTGGTGGCGGACTCGAGGTAGCGACACGTCGCGAGCTCGTTGATGAGCTTGGGGTCCACGCCGGGAGCGGCGTCGAAGTCGAAGTCGGCCAGGGTCGCGGGGGTGGGCAGCGAGGCGAACCTGAGTCGTCCGGCGAGCTTGCGTGCTTCGGTGGCCTCGACCTCGCGGGCCAGCAGGTGCTCGAGGGTCTGGGTGGTCGACCAGCCCTGGGCGTCGGCTTCGGCGAGCACGCTGGGTAGGTGCTCGGCTGCGGCGGTGAGCTTCAAGGTGGCGAGGTGGCCACGCAGTTGCTGGTAGAGGCTGGCCTGGCTCCCTGTCATCGGCACGGTCATCGGGTCGGTGTTGATCGGGTTGGTCACGTGAGGGTGTTCCTTCCGATTGCTGCTCGGTCGTACTTGGACAGGTCGATCACCACGTCGTCGCGTTCGGCGACGGCGGTGGGCTGCTGGGCGGCGCGGAGGACGTCGGCGGCCGCGCGGGCGGCTGGCCCGGGTGGGATGCGTTCCTTGCGCCGGTGGGGTCTGCTGGTGTCGTGGCCGGCGAGCACGTGCTGCTCGAGGGCGATCACGTGGCCGTGGTCGCGGACCATCACCCCGGCGCCGTCGGGTGCGAGCTCGTGGCGGGCGACCACGATCCCGCCGAGGGTGGCGATGTCGAGGTGCTGGGCACCGAGCCGCTGGGACACGGTGACCTGGGCGCGAGCGAGCTCGGGTGGGACGGAGTAGAAGTTGCCGCGCCAGGCGACCAGCGCCTGGGCGGACACGGTCCGTTCCTCGGTGATCGTCGCGGGGAACGGCGAGGCCGGCACCGGCGCCAACGGCTCACGCTCGGCGATGGTGAGCACGCTCGCCTTGCTGCTCGGTCCAGCCGCACGCAGCCGCGCGTCGCCGCGGGTGGCGCACCACTTGTCCAGCGACGCCTGCGCTTCGGTGATGGTGACGTCGTCGGGCAGGGTGCGCCACCAGCGTTGCGCGGCGGTGTGGTTGGACTTCTCCACCACGCCCTTGCGGTTGCCGCGCCGCGGTGGGCAGATCGCGACGTGGACGCCGTAGTGCTTGGCGACCGCGGCGAAGGTGGCGGTGACCTTGCCCGACTCGGGGTGGCACACCGTGGTCATCCGGTCGAAGCGCCACTTCTTCGTCAGCCCGCCGAGCTTGCGGGCGGTCGCGTCGAGTCCGGCGATGAGCTGTGCCTGGTCCTCGGCCGGGGCCAGGGTGCCGCGCCACTTCCCGGAGTGGGCCAGCGCGCCGACCAGCAGGTGCGCGTGTTTGCCCCACCCCCACGACGTCGGCGGATCCGGGAGCTCGACCCAGTCCCACTGGGTCTCCTCACCGGGCGGATGCTCGATCACCGCTGCCGGACGGCCTCTTGTGGCGCTGCAGGGCTCGCAGTGCGGCCGCAGACCACGGGTGCGGATCTGGCGGGTGAACGTCGGATACGACCGGTCGTAGCCGAGCCCGACGACCTCGTCGAACAAGGTCACCGCCCACAGGTGCGGATCCTCGGCCAGCCGGGCGCGGACGTAGTCCACGTACGGCTCGAACGGATCCTCCCCGGCCGGCTTCCGTTGCCCGGCGACCCGGCCGCCGTCGAGGTAGGCGCGGATGGTCTTGCGGTCCCGGCCCAGGTGCCGGGCGATCGCGGAGATCGTCCAGCCCTGCCGGCGCAACGCGTGCGCGTCGATGTCTTCCTCCCGTGTCAGCATGGGAAGCGAGGGCTCCTTCGTGAGACGGCGTGTGGTCAGAGACCGCCATCTTCGAAGGAGCCCCACCCGCTTCCGGATGGGGCCACGGGGTGGGGAATTTCAGTGAGCAGAACTGGGGAGATTCACCTGAGCGTCATCA
>NZ_QZVR01000045.1 GCF_003660455.1 Nocardioides ferulae
TGTCGACGACGCTCGAAAACGAGGCCATAGCGACGGTCGAAAACGAGGCCACCCAGACAGATTGGATGGGTGATCTCTGTGGAGGATTGGGCTCTGATCCGGCGGCTGGTGGCGGACGGTGTTCCGCAGCGTCAGGTCGCGCGGGACCTGGGCATTGGGCGGGCGACGGTGGCGCGGGCGGTGGCCTCGGACGGGCCGCCGAAGTACGAGCGGCCGGCGGTGCCGACCTCGTTCACGCCGTTCGAGCCGCACGTGCGCGAGCTGCTGAGGAAGACGCCGGACATGCCGGCCACGGTGATCGCCGAACGGGTCGGCTGGACGGGGTCGATCACCTGGTTCCGCGACAACGTCCGGCGGCTGCGGCCTGACCACCGGCCGGTCGACCCTTCGGACCGGCTGACCTGGCTTCCCGGTGACGCGGCGCAGTGCGACCTGTGGTTCCCGCCGAAGAAGATCCCGCTCGAGGACGGCACCAAGACGTTGCTGCCGGTCCTGGTGATCACCGCGGCACACTCCCGCTTCATGGTCGGGCGGATGATCCCGACCCGGACCACTGCGGACCTGCTGCTGGGGATGTGGGTGCTGCTGCAGCTGCTCGGCCGGGTGCCGCGCCGGTTGATCTGGGACAACGAGACCGGCATCGGACGTGGCAAGCGGCACGCCGAAGGCGTGGGCGCGTTCACCGGAACCCTCGCCACCACGCTGCAGCGGTTGAAGCCCAACGACCCAGAATCGAAGGGCGTGGTCGAACGCCGCAACGGGTTCTTCGAGACCTCCTTCATGCCCGGCCGCGACTTCACCTCACCGGCCGACTTCGACGATCAGTTCACCGACTGGCTGACCATCGCCAACAGCAGGATCGTGCGCACGATCAAGGCCCGGCCGGTCGACCTGCTCGACGCCGACCGGACCGCGATGCTCCCGTTGCCGCCCGTCGCACCGGCGGTCGGGTGGGTCAACCGGGTCCGACTGGGCCGCGACTACTACGTCCGCATCGACAGCAACGACTACTCCGTCGACCCGGCCGTAATCGGCCGGTTCGTCGACGTCACCGCCGACCTGACCCGGGTCGAGGTCCGCCACGGAGGACGACTGGTCGCGGCGCACGACCGGGTCTGGGCACGCGGGATGACGATCACCGACCCCGCCCACGTCGCTGCCGCGAAGGTGCTGCGCGAGCAGTACCAACGACCGCGACCAGCAGCCGCCCCCGACGAGGCTCTGGTGCGGGACCTGACCGACTACGACCGCGCCTTCGGCCTCGTCAACGGCGAGGAGGTGGCCTGATGACGACCAGTAGCAGGAAGGTGAAGAGCGACGCGAGCGAAGCGCTCAAGCAGCTGACCTACCTGGCGTCGGCGTTGAAGGCGCCCCGGATCACCGAGTCCGCAGCCCGGTTGGCTGACCACGCCCGCGACGCCGGCTGGACGCACGAGGAGTACCTCGCCGCGGTCCTCGACCGCGAGGTTGCCGCAAGGAACGCGTCCGGTGCCCAGATGCGGATCCGCTCCGCCGGGTTCGCCGCGAGGAAGACGCTCGAGGAGTTCGACTGGGACGCCCAACCCGCCGTGCGCCAGCAGGTCGCAGCACTCGCATCGGGCGGGTTCCTCACCGAGGCCAGGAATGTCGTGCTGCTCGGTCCGCCCGGGACCGGCAAGACGCACCTGGCCACCGGACTCGGGATCGCTGCGGCCAACCACGGTCACCGGGTGCTGTTCGCAACCGCTACCGAGTGGGTCACCCGGCTCACCGACGCGCACCGCGCCGGCCGACTCCCGCAAGAGCTCGCCAGGCTGCGGCGCTACGGGCTGATCATCGTCGACGAGGTCGGCTACCTGCCCTTCGAGCAGGACGCCGCGAACCTCTTCTTCCAGCTCGTGTCCAGCCGCTACGAGCACGCCTCGCTGATCCTCACATCGAACCTGCCGTTCAGCGGCTGGGGCAACGTCTTCGGCGACCAGGCCGTCGCCGCCGCGATGATCGACCGCGTCGTCCACCACGCCGACGTCCTCACCCTGAAGGGCGCCAGCTACCGGCTACGCAACCGCGGGATCGACACCCTGCCCAGCATCAAGACCCAAGACACGGCAGACTGAGCAACTACGAACCGGTGGCCTCGTTTTCGAGCGTCGGATCGGCCTCATTTTCGAGCGTTGCCGACA
>NZ_QZVR01000046.1 GCF_003660455.1 Nocardioides ferulae
CGGCCTCGGCCTGGCCATCAGCCGCCAACTCGTCACCGCCATGGGCGGCACCATCGGCGCCGACCCCAACCCCACCGGCGGCTCCACCTTCTGGGTCCGACTCCCCCTCCCCCTCGCCCACCAGACCACGCCCGCCCACCAGGCTCCGCCGGCCACCCACGAGCCGGTGACCTCCGCCAGTCGAGGACACCTGCTCGTCGTGGAGGACAGCGAGATCAACCAGCTCGTCGCCGTCGGCATCCTCGAGCACCTCGGCTACACCGCCGACGTCGCCGACCACGGCCACGACGCCCTCACCCGGCTCGAGGACACCACCTACGACGCCGTCCTCATGGACTGCCAGATGCCCGTCATGGACGGCTACGAGGCCACCGGCCGGATCCGCGCCCACCCACGACACCAACACCTCCCCGTCATCGCGATGACCGCCGCCGCCGTCGACGGCGACCGCGAACGCTGCCTGGCCGCCGGCATGGACGACTACATCTCCAAGCCCGTCGACCCCGACGACCTCCAGACCACCCTCGACCGCTGGCTCACCACCCCCACCAGCACGCCGACCCGTCACTGATTCCCGCCATTCCGCGGCGTGTCGCGGAACCATCGACGGCTCACCACCCGACCCCTCAAGCCGCGACCGGACCGGCCGATAGGCTCTGGAAGAGGCGTTCGGTCGAGGGAGAGCACGTTGCGCATGCGCGTCACGGGGAGCGTCCTGGTCGGCGTGAGCGTCGCGGTGATGCTGCTCATCCAGGCCTTCGGGCTGCCGAGCATCGTCAGCGACGGCGTCTTCTTGACGGTCCGGGTGGCGGCCGCCGCCGCGGCCTTCGTGGCCGTACGTCGCTGGCCGGTCGGGCGGCGGTTGCTGCCGTCCCTGATCGCCGCCGGACTCGCCGCGTCGGCATTCGGCGATGCCAGCTACGGCCTGCAGAGGATGCTCGGGCACTCTCCCGTGGGCACCTGGGCCGACCTGCCCTACGTCGCCGGCTTCGGCCTGCTCTTCGCCGCGCTGCTCGTGCCACAGGCCGCGCTCGTGCCGCGGCTCCGGACGGAGACCACCCTGGATGTGCTGACGATCGGCACGGTCGCGGCGATCGTGCTCTGGCATCCGGTGCTGCAGCCGATCATCGCCGACCCGACCCGCACCCAGGTCGAGCGCGCCCTGCTGGTGAGCTACCCCGTCGCCGACATGGTGCTGCTCGCGTTGATGCTCCGGCTGCTCGCGGCCACGCAGTGGCGCTCACAGGCCGTCTGGCTGCTGCTCGCCGGAATGTGGTGCTGGGTCTTCGGCAGCCTGCACTTCGTCTTCTTCCTCCAGGGCACCTGGCCGGCACACCTCGCGTGGCTGACCGGAAGCCTGCTGATGACGCTGGCCATCTGGTCCGCGTCGGCGAACCGCGACGCTCCGCGACTCGAGGCTCCGACCGCGGTCGCCGAGCACACCGGCGCCCGGGTCATGGCCGGGCGGGTGAGCATCGCGATCGTGCCGTTGGCGGTGCCGCCCGCGGTCGACTTCACGATGCACCACGACGGCGACCACACGCTGGCGCCGTTCGTGGGCATGGTGGTGCTGCTGGCGCTGGCGCTGGTGCGCACCACCCGGCTGCTGCACTCCGAGGCCCTCGCCCGCGCCGAGGTCGCACGCAGCCGCCGCTACTTCGCCAAGCTCGCCGACAACAGCTCCGACGCGGTGTTCCTGCTAGACGCGAGCGGAGAGGTGATCGACGCGGGTCACGGCTCGACTGCGGAGACGTCGCGCGGCCTCCCCGCCCACGCCGAGATCCGAGCCTGGGCAGAACACCTGGGCAGCGCCGACACCGAGCGGCTGACCCAGCTCTACCGCGAGCTGACCGAGCTTCCCGGCCAGACCGTCGTCGAGGAGGTCCCGGTCACCCTCCCCGAAGGGCGGGTGGTCTGGCTCAGCGCACGGTTCGCCAACCTGGTCGAGGACCCCGACGTCGGCGGCGTGGTCGTCTCGTTGTCAGACGTCACC
>NZ_QZVR01000047.1 GCF_003660455.1 Nocardioides ferulae
AGGAAGAGCTGGCGGGAGGCCTCGAGGATGGCGTTGCGGGTCCGGAGCGCGCGCTCGCCGAGGACCTCCTCGTCCGCGGAAATCTGCTCATTGCCCTGGGCCATGGTCATCGCCGCCTCCTCACACATGGGTCCCTGCTCCGACCGCAGTTCCCGGTGAGGGTCATCCTAGTTGACGCAAGTGTCGGCTCGGGAGTCGTGGTCAGCCGAGGTGGGATGCCCGGACCTCCACCGCACGTATGCCGGCGAGAATGGGGTCGATGGCCGCCTGCACCATTCCGACCAGGAGATCGTCATCGACGGCTGTGTCAGCGTGGGGGAGCTGGAGCGACTGAGAGAGCATGACGCCGTAGATGAGCTCCATCGCGCGGTCGACCGCGATCTCTGTCCGAGCGTCATCGTCGAGCTCGCCGCGTGCCACGGCTCGCTCCAGCATGCCGACGACAGCGCGACGGTTGGCGCCGATGACGTCGCGAAGGAAGCCGCCGAGCAGGTCCGGGCTGCGGGTCTTGTCCAGTGCGATCCGCAGTGTCACCCACCCCAGCGAGGTCTGCAGGTGGCGGTGGAAACGAATCGCGAGTTCGGCCACGTCGCCGCGGAGGCTGCCCGTGTCGATGTCCTCAAGCTTCTCGCCCCGGCGCGCGACCGCGTCGTTGAGCAGCGCGTCCTTGTCCGCCCACCGGAGATAGATCGTCGACTTCCCCACGCCGGCGCGGCGCGCGACCGCGGCGATGTTGAAGGAGGACCACCCGCCTTCGGCATAGACCCGGAGGGCGGCGTCGATGATCCGTTCCTCGGCCTCGCGGTCGCGCGGCCGCCCCAGGGCGCCGGGACGTTCCTTGTCAGGATCTGCGGCGGCCGTCATGAGTCCTCGTTCGGCTCCGGGAGGAGGGCGAACGGGCCCCGGGCCAGCGCGTCGCCGGTCAGGCCGAGGTCGGCGCCGAGGCGCTTCACCGTGGCTGATGCCGCGGCGACCTCCCGGCTGTGACACCGTTCCGCGGCCTTCGCGAACGCAGCCGTCGTGCCGGCTCCCTGGATGATCCGCAGTGAGACGCTCGCCGAGGTGCAGCTGCAGAGCGCGTCGATCAGTGCCGTCTGCTCCAGGCCGAGCTCCAGCCCCAGCTCGAGCGCGTCGCCGGCGAGCTGTGCGTTCGCGGCGAACAGCAGCTCGTTCACCAGCAGGGTCTTGGTTGCTGAGCCGAGGCCACCGGTCCGCACCACCGTGGAGGCCCAGGCCCGCATCATCGGCTCGACGGCGTCGATCGCGTGGGACGGGCCGCCGACCAGGATCGTCGGGTCCGTGCTCCACGCCTGGGTGCCCTGACCGACGACCGGAGCCTCGACCAGCACCACGCCGTAGGCAGCACACCGCTTCGCCAGCTCATCGACCTGCTCGGCAGCGACCTGGGTGTGCAGGACGACGATCGTGCCGGGACGCAGGGACCACAGGATCCCGCCCTCCTCGTCCCCGAGGAGCTCCAGCGCGTCGCGCTCGGTCGCTGAGCACACCATGAGGACCGAGCATCGCGAGATGTCGATGCGACTCGGAGCGGTGCGGTCCGTCCATGCGTGGTGCTGGGCGGCCGAGACTTCGGCGCGCAACGCGGCGAGGATCGGGTCCCCGAGCTGGGCCGAGCCCACGATGGCCACGTGACTGTCGGCATCCAGCTTCTCGCGGGGGCCATCCGGCGTGGACGGTACGTGGCGTGTAGCCGCGATCGGCACGGTCATCTCCGAACTACTAGTGGTGTGCGTCACACACTGTATTTCAGACTGACAGGGTCCGCAAGTGTTTCCAGAAGGTTTCTCTTAGGTCCTGCTGCCGGTGAGGTTGTGCAGGATGCTGGTGGCAGCGGCGTTGATGATGTCGGTCTCGCTG
>NZ_QZVR01000048.1 GCF_003660455.1 Nocardioides ferulae
TACGTTGGAGGCACGCGCTCACTCAGGTCCGTCGTACACCACTCTGCTGGACTCCACTGGTGGGATTCGCGCCCGAGCACACCTCGTCAGTCAACGTTCTTTCCTTCGTTCTCGCCAGTGTTGTCCTGTCGTCCGGGTCTGGTTGGACCCAACTCAGCGGCCATCGAAGTTCGCACCCAGTAGGGCTTCCGCGACGTGGGGCTCGGTCGTATTGCAGCCGAGATCGTGGTCGGACTTTCTCGTGCCGTGGTAGTCGCTCGAGCCGGTCGAAGCCAGACCGAGGTTCGACGCGATCGAGCGCAGCTCCTCGCGGACTTCCACGCTGTGTTGCTGGTGGTCAACTTCGATGCCGTCGAGACCGCAGGCGGCAAGCTCGGCGAATCGCTCTTCGCTCACTCCGGGGCCACGCTTGCCGTCCCGCGGATGGGCAATCACCGCTACTCCGCCAGCATCACGAATCGCAGAAATCGCCTGCTCGATCGTGGGTCGGTAGCGCTGGACATAGGCAGAAGCTCCCTCGTTGAGGAACTGCGCGAATGCCTCGTCTTCGGTCGCCACGTGGCCCGCCTTCACGAGACCGGCAGCCACGTGTTTGCGGCTGGGGATTCCTCCCGCCAGCGAGGTGACGTACTCGCGATCCACGGACAGACCCAGCTCATCAAGTCGTGCGAAAAGGCCAGCCACGCGATCCTCGCGCGAGGTGGCGCCGCGGCGCAGGATCTCGTGAACTGCCGGATGCGCCGGGTCCAGGTTGTATCCCAGGAGGTGCTGTCCACGATCAACGTTCGTCGTCGAGAACTCGATGCCGAGCACGACCTTGATACCGAGCCGCTCGCCAGCGGCAGCGGCGGCGTCCCAGCCTGCGACAGTGTCGTGGTCCGTCAAGGCGACGACATCAAGCTCAGCCGCAACGGCCCGGTCCACCAACACCTCTGGGATGTCGGAGCCGTCGCTGCAGATTGAATGTGTGTGCAGGTCGATCCGCATCTTGCTGACCTCTTTCGAACGTCTCTGGGGTGTCAGCCGTACATCTGGTCGATGTTCTGGATCGCGGTAATGACGACCTGCTGTGCCGCGAAGAACTGGCCGGAAGCGAGTAGGTTCTCCGCTGCCAACGGAGCGGCTGCGGCTGATAGAACCGCATCCTTTGCGCTTCCTTGCATGACGAGGCGCCGCTGACCCGACGGCCAGACCTGTTCACCGACCGACTTCGCTGCCGGCAACAAGGCCCGGAACTGGGCCTCCGAGTCAGCGGCAGCCAGGGGCAGTAGCGCCTGGCGCATCTTCCAGCCGTTGTTGACGTTCTTAAAGAAGCCCATGCCACGCACTCCCGCACCGATTTGTAGAGACCAAAGCAACGTAGCTGGGTAAGCCGGCACGAGTCTGCAAAACGAACTCACTCGGCTCAGTCCGCTGAGCGCGGACTCCGGCCGCGCTTGCGATTGCCGCGGTGGAACGACTCGCGACTCATCTTCGACATCATCGGAGCGGATGCGACGCCGAGGTCCACCGACATCTGGTCCATCTGCTCGACCTCGTCGATCTCGGCCCGAATCTCCGCCTTGAGCACCTCCGGAGCTGCCTCGAGCGACGCCGTGAGCCGCGCCTTCGTCTCCCCCATCAGACGCTGGCCGTTCTCGAACTCACCGCGCTCGAAGGCCTCTGACGCCTGCCGCTTCAGGTCCTGCGCCTCCTGGAACAGGATCTCGGAGTGCACCGTCGGACAGAGCCCCGCGGGGTGGTGGGCTTTGAGGTGATCCTCGGTGCCTACGCGTCGCTGC
>NZ_QZVR01000049.1 GCF_003660455.1 Nocardioides ferulae
CGCGGCCCCCGACCGGGAAGCCGCATAGAGAAGCCCTCCACGATTCGGGGGGAACCACACTCAGATTCGCGTCCACGGATCGAGAAAAAATCGACCAAAGAGAGCCCGCGAATCCCACTATGTGGGGGCAGATCGAGACCCCTGAACCTCCCCTTCGGGGAGTAGAGACCCCTGCGTGGCGACGCAGCCGGACTGCGTCCGAGCCGTCTTCGTGCCGGGGGTCAAGTCCCGGGGCGTGGTGTACGAGGTTGATCCTTCGGTTGGGCGTGTCGGTCAGGCCGTGAGGGCCTGAAGGGCGGCGGTCACCTCCTCGGTGGTGTGGTCGACGGCTTGGGCTCGGGCGAGGACTTCGAGTCCGAGGTAGCGGCGTCCTTCGGCCCATTCGTCGTGCTGCTCGGCCAGGACGGCGCCGACGAGCCGGATGATGCTGGCTCGGTCGGGGAAGATTCCGACCACGTCGGTGCGGCGGCGGATCTCGCGGTTGAGGCGTTCGCTGGGGTTGTTGGACCAGATCTGGCGCCAGATCTCCTTGGGGAACGCGGTGAAGGCGAGGATGTCGGCGCGGGCTTCCTCGAGGTGCTCGGCCACCTTGGGGAGCTTCTCGCTCAGGGCGTCGACGACGCGGTCGAACTGGGCGTGCACGGCCTCGGCGTCGGGCTGGTCGTAGATCGAGTGCAACAAGGCCTTGACCCACGGCCACGACGACTTCGGGGTCGCCGACATCAGGTTCGCGGCGTAATGGGTGCGGCACCGCTGCCATGCCGCACCCGGGATGGTCGCGCCGATCGCCGCTACGAGGCCGGCATGGGCGTCAGAGGTGACGAGCTTGACCCCGGTCAGGCCGCGGGCGGTCAGGTCGCGGAAGAACCCCAACCAGCCGGCGCCGTCCTCGCTGGAGGTGACCTGCACGCCGAGGATCTCGCGGTGGCCATCAGCGTTGACACCGGTCGCGACCAGCACGTGCACCGGCACCACCCGGCCGCCTTCGCGGACCTTGAGCACCAGCGCGTCGGCGGCCACGAACGTGAACGGCCCAGCGTCCTCGAGCCGGCGGGTGCGGAACTGCTCGACGTGCTCGTCGAGCTCGCGTGCCATCACCGAGACCTGCGACTTCGACAACCCCGTGATCCCCAGGGTCTGCACCAGCTTGTCCATCCGTCGCGTGGAGACCCCGAGCAGGTAGCAGGTCGCGACCACGCTGGTGAGGGCTCGTTCGGCCCGCTTCCTCCGCTCCAGCAGCCAGTCCGGGTACAGGCTGCCCTGTCGGAGCTTGGGGACCGCGACATCGAGAGTTCCGACGCGGGTGTCGAGGTCGCGGTGTCGGTAGCCGTTGCGGGAGTTGACCCGCTCGCTGCTGCGCTCGCCATAGCCGGCACCGCACACCGCGTCGGCCTGCGCGGACAGCAGGGCGTTGACGAACGTGCTGAGCAGGTCACGCAGCAGGTCAGGGCTCGCCTGGTCCAGCTGCTCGGTGAGGAACTGGGCAGGGTCGATACTGGGTCCAGCGGTCATCGGTGTGTCCTTCTTCGAGTCGGTTGTAGGAGATCACTCGAAGGATCCACCCGGTGGCCGCGCCTACGTTGGAGGCACGCGCTCACTCAGGTCCGTCGTACACC
>NZ_QZVR01000050.1 GCF_003660455.1 Nocardioides ferulae
ACGCCGGGACCGACACGTCAGGCCGTACCCCAACCGACACGTGAGGTCGTACCCCGACAACGCCGTCGTCTCGGTGCCCTCGGGCAGGCAGCCTGAGCTGCCTGGCAGCGAGAAAGGCCCGCACCCCGTCCTCATACGTCCGGCCGTCCACGTATCGGCGGTAGTCCCCGTGGGGGGTTCGAACCGAGTCGTGTCGGCGTCGGATGGCGGGCGAGGATCTCACAGCACCTCGTGTACAACAGGCGCTTCCAGGCCTTGGCATGGATGGCAGCGGTGTCAGTGACCACGCCGTCCATGTCGAAGATGACCGCGACATGCGACCGTCGGAGTGCCGCTCGGAGAGACCGCTACTGGTGCCCGTGACTGCCCTTCGCGTGGTGTCGGCTTGATCGTTGCCGGGGGCGTCCCGTGCTTTGGTGTCCTGCTACTCACCCTGCCTTGGAGATGAAGGCCGTCCACGCTTCATCTGAAGGTGCGCTGAAGACCCAACCCTCCCCAAGCCTCCACCATCGGCGAGCTGCGAAGGCGCCAAACGGGGCCAGTTCCGTTGTCTCCACGTTGTGCGGAGGCAGAACGAGGCTGCGGCGTCGCGGGGCCAGGCCCTTCCGGGAGGTGGCGGCGCGCCGGGCGTCCGCGCCTAGGAGCGCGCTCGTTCATCCGTAACCGATGCGGTCGACGGGACCTCATCGGTGGCGCCCTCGGCACCGACGGCCTCCATTGGAGACGTCTCACGTTGGCGGACCAGAAGAAGTACGCAACCGAGGACCACAAGTGCCATCGACCAGATCTGAGGCTGCGTAAGCCCGAGCAGGACCGGATCATTGGTACGCACGGTCTCGACCAGAATGCGTGTCAGCCCACTGGCAATCGCGTAGACACCGAACAGTCGCAAAGGTGGCATGTGCGCCCTGAGAGACCAGAGTGCCGCTGCAAGAACGAAGGCGGCGGCCGCCTCGTAGAGTCCCGTGGGGTGCACCGGCACTGTGGTCGGGACGAACCCGTCCGGGAACGCCATTCCCCAGGGGAGGTCGGTCGGACGCCCGTATGTGCCGTCCCCAGCAAGGAAGCAGCCGATGCGCCCTATGCCATACGCGACAGCAAGTGGCGCCGCACTGATGCCGGCCAGGGTCGCGAGCGGTAAACCATGTCTCTTGGCGAGCCAGACAAACGTGGCTGCACCGGCGATGAGCCCGCCATACCAGGTGAAGCCGGAAGCGCCTAGGTGATGCAGCTGGAGATCGCCCGCATTCTCGACCAGGAAGTAGGCCTTGCCGCCGAGGAAGCCGACCACGGTCGCGAGGAACACGAGGTCCCAGGCCTTTTCCCGGTTCCAACCCAGACGGTCGAACTCACGACTGAGAAGGTAGGCCGCGACGATCGCGGCTAGTGCTTTGCTGACGCCGTAGCTGTTGATCGGTATACCGAACAGCTCGAATAGCACCGGTTGCATGATCTACTCGCCTGCCGTCGGCGGCTGACTCTGAGTCCACACGAGTCATCAGTGAGGTTCCCCCCGGACCGTAGAGGCATCGACAATGAGGATCGAGATGCCAGAGAAGC
>NZ_QZVR01000051.1 GCF_003660455.1 Nocardioides ferulae
CCCTGTGCGTCAGGCTGAGGTGAGACACGACTTCTGAGTTCCTTCCCTCTGCACGGGGCGAGAAGCGAGACACCTGATGACGATGACGTTGGCTGATGCTGCCCGGCTTGATGATGGGGTGGTGACCCCTCGAGCTGACCGGCCCAAGCGACGTACGTTCACCGCGGAGTACAAGGCGCAGATTGTGGCCGAGTACGAGGCGGCCGACCATGGCGAGCGAGGCGCGATCTTGCGTCGGGAGGGCCTGTACTCCTCCCACATCACCGAGTGGCGCAAGGCCGCCGAGGCAGGCGCAACCAGGGCGCTCGGTCCCAAGTCCCGGGATCGGCGTGACCGTGAGATCGAGCAGTTGCGGGTCCGGGCGGAGAGGGCCGAGGCCGAGCTCGCCCGGACGAGGGCTGCGCTGGACATTGTGGGAAAAGCACACGCGCTCTTGGAGACGCTCTCCGAGAGCACGGGCACGCCGAAGCCGCCGCAGCGGTGATCAACCCGGCTGTCGACGAGCTCGCCGAGCACACCTCGACCAAGAGGGCCTGCGACCTGCTCGGGCGATCCCGTGGCAGCCACTACCGGGCCAAGAAGCCGGTGGTCTACGGGCCGGCACCGAAGCCCTCACGGGCGACGCCGCCGAATGCGCTCACCACCGCCGAGCAGGCGCAGGTGGTGGGCGTGTTGACCAGCGAGCGGTTTTGCGACAAGTCGGTGGCCCAGACGTGGGCCACGCTGCTCGACGAGGGCACCTACTTGTGCTCGATGTCGACCATGCACCGACTGCTACGCGCCCACGGTGCGGCCGGCGAGCGACGCCGCCAGGCCACCCATCCGGCGAAGAAGAAGCCTGAGCTGCTGGCCACCGGACCGGGGCAGGTCTGGTCGTGGGACATCACCAAGCTCCGCGGCCCCGGCCGCGGGGTCTGGTTCCAGCTCTACGTCGTGCTCGACATCTTCTCCCGCTACGTCGTGGCCTGGACGGTCCAGAACGGCGAGGACTCCGAGATCGCCAAGACCATGCTCGAAGAGGCGATGGGCGTCCACGGCATCCCCGTGGCCGTCCATGCTGATCGGGGCACCTCGATGACATCGAAGCCCGTCGCCCAGCTCCTGCTCGACCTCGGCGTGGACCGCAGCCATTCCCGGCCCAGGGTGAGCAACGACAACCCGTTCAGCGAGGCGGCGTTCAAGACCCTGAAGTACGCGCCCGTCTTCCCCGAGAGCTTCGGGTCGCTGGCCGACGCCCGGGCGTTCTGCGAGGCGTTCTTCGCCTACTACAACCACGAGCACCGCCATTCGGGGATCGGGCTGCACACTCCCGCGTCGGTCCACCACGGCACCGCGACCGAGATCCGGGCCCAGCGCCAGCACACCCTCGACGCAGCCCAGGCCGCTCACCCCGAACGGTTCGGCAGCCGTCGACCTCAGGCACCCAAGCTGCCCAAGGCTGCCTGGATCAACCAGCCCTCACCGGAGGCCCTCATACAGACCGCGTAACGAGACGTGTCTCAGACTGCTTGACATCTTCCG
>NZ_QZVR01000052.1 GCF_003660455.1 Nocardioides ferulae
AGTGGAGTCCAGCAGAGTGACTCTTCTATGTCTGTCAACCCACGGCGGGTTCGACGTGGAGAGAGTTGAGGTTCCTGAAGAGCTGGCGCGCGAGGTAGCGCTTGAGGCACCGCCGGATCTCTCGGTTGGTGAGGCCTTCGGCTCGTCGCTTCTCGACGTAGGCGCGCGTCTCGGCGTCGTGAACCATGCGGGTGACCGTCGCCATGTGCAGGGCGCGGTTGAGTCGTCGGTCGCCGCCACGGTTGAGCCGGTGGCGGCTGGTGTTGCCGGATGAGGCAGGGATCGGGCTGACGCCGGCGAGGCTGGCAAACGCTGCCTCGTCACGAACACGGCCGGGGTGGGACCACGCTGCGTAAACGACTGCGGCGGTGAGCGGTCCGATGCCGGTCTTCTCCAGAAGCGGCGCGGCCTTGCTCGACTCGATGAGCGCCTTGAGCGTGGCGTGGTTCATGGTCAGTTCGCTGTCGAGCGTCTCGACGCGCTTAGCGAGCCGGACGGCCTCGGCGCGAGCCGTCGCCGTGGCGACGTCTTCCGCGATCTCGCGACTCCGGGCGCGCCAGGCGGCGACCTCACGGATCTGCTGGCCGGTCAGCGGCTTGCGGGCGTCGACTCCGAGGTCGGCGACGCGCAGCAGCGCGGTCAACCCGTTCACGCAGGCGGTCCGGTCGTCGGTCATGTGTTCACGGGCGGTGATCAGGGTCCGCAACGCGGCCCGTACGCCGTCGTCAGCCCGGGGGTGCCGCAGCTGCGTTGTGTCGAGCGCGAGCGCGGCGGCGGCGATTCGGCGGGCATCGAGCGGGTCTGACTTCCCGGTGCCCCGCTGCGCCCGAGCGTCCATCCGGGGAGCTTCGACGACTGGGTATCCGGCTTTGGTCGCGATGCGTGCGATGCGGGCGCCGTAGGTCGCGACGCCCTCGATGGCCCACAGGCTGCCCAGGTCGCCTTCGGTGCGGCGTGCGACCCACACGATTGCACGCTTCATGCCAGCGCTAGTGGCGGGGAACTGTGCGCTGTCGACCAGCGATCCGGTCGCGGCGATCAGGATCGCGAGTGTGTGGCTGCGGGCGTGGGTGTCCACGCCGATGACGAACGGGTGAGCATGCGCGACGATGGCCATGGCGGCTCGGGCTTCCTTCCAACGGGGTTGATGGTCCGGCCGCTGCGGGCCGGCGCAGGCCTGGATGGAAGTCACTTCGGGGCAGCTCTGTGATGGGCCACGAACCCGCCGATTCGGTGGGGACGGGCAGTCTTCTGATCAAGCCATCGGAGTGGGCCGGGTCGGCGCCGGCCCCCTTGCTCTGACCGGGCAAGTCACTCTGAAGGCACGCCAAGTTGGCGGCCGGGTGTACGACGAGCCACGACCAGGGCGAGGCGGCCAGCGCTACCCTGCCAGCCAGTCCCAGACCAGCTGCTCCGACCCTCACAGGTGTACGACGGACCTGAGTGAGCGCGTGCCT
>NZ_QZVR01000053.1 GCF_003660455.1 Nocardioides ferulae
AACGTGGCGGAGGCCTCGACGGGCTCGAGCGAGATCGCGGTGAACATCGCCGGCGTCTCCGCGGCCGCCGACACCACGACCCAGGCCGTGAGCCAGACGCTCAGCGCCATCCAGGAGCTCGCCCGCATGTCGGCCGAGCTGCGCACCGAGGTCTCCCGGTTCACCCGGGCCTGACCCGATCACCGCGCGACTCAGCGCGACCCCGCACGACCCGGGGTGCCGGCCCAGCCGGCACCCCGGGCTCTCCCTACCCAGAACGACCCTCAGGAGCACAGCCATGTCCACATCGGTCTCGGGCCGACGGAGCCCTCTCGCCTGGTTCGGCGACCGCAGCGTCCGCGTCAAGATCCTCAGCGCCGTCCTGCTCACCGCGGTCGTCGCGCTGGTCGTCGGTCTGATGGGGCTGCGCTCCCTGGGCGACTCCGCGGACAAGGCGGACCACATCTACAGCGAGAACGTGCTGGGTGTGGACGCGGCGGGCGACATGAACGTGGCCATCCAGGCCATGCGGCAGCACTCCCGCGACGTCCTGATCGCGCCCGACCAGCAGGCCGGGCGCGAGGCGGTGGCCAAGGTCGACGCCGATCTGGCGGCCTTCGAGGAGGCAGCGAAGGCGTACGAGGTGAGCGGGCTCGACGACGAGCGTCGCGGCCATCTGGCCGAGCTGCGCGAGTCGGTCGAGGACTACTACGCCCTGCAGCAGGGCACCCTGATCCCGCTCGGCCTCGAGAACGAGTTCAACGAGTGGTACCAGGTGAACCTGGAACAGGGCCGCGCACTCACCGACGCGATGAAGGAGCACCTGGACGGACTGACCGAGGCAGAGGCGGCCGCCGCCGAGCGGGCCGTGACCGAGGTCCAGGACAGCTACGCGGCCAACCGGTTCACCGCGCTGCTGCTGCTGACCGTCGGCATCGGCCTGGCGCTGCTCGTCGGCTGGTCGGTGGCCCGCAGCATCTCCCGCAACGTCGGCAAGGTCCGGGAGGTCGCGGACGCCCTCGCCGACGGCGACCTCACCCGCACCGCCGGGCTGACCAGCCGGGACGAGATCGGCGTGATGGCCGGCAGCCTGGACCAGGCCACCGGCAAGCTGCGCGAGCTGATGGGCACCGTGCTCGCCTCGTCGGACTCGGTCGCCGCGGCGGCCGAGGAGATGTCCGCCGCCTCCGCCCAGGTCGCGGCGGGTGCTGAGGAGACGTCGGTGCAGGCGGGTGTGGTCTCTGGTGCTGCGGAGGAGGTCAGTCGCAACGTGCAGACGGTGGCGGCTGGTTCGGAGCAGATGGGGGCGTCGATCCGGGAGATCGCGCACTCGGCGAACGAGGCTGCTCGGGTGGCGTCGCAGGCGGTGTCGATGGTGGACAGCACCAA
>NZ_QZVR01000054.1 GCF_003660455.1 Nocardioides ferulae
GACAGAGCCCCGCGGGGTGGTGGGCTTTGAGGTGATCCTCGGTGCCTACGCGTCGCTGCTCTCGATGGCGGCGACCGGCTCAGTATCGCTGGTCTCGTAGAGCTTGGCCATGGAGCCCTCCGAGAGGTAGCGGCGATCGCCCGCGATCCACTCGTCGTGCATGTCGATCAGCACCGCGCCGACGAGCCGGATTACGCTGGCGGGGTTATTGGGGAAGATCCCGACGACGCGGCCGCGGCGCTTGATCTCCTTGTTGACTCGCTCCAGCGGGTTGGTCGACCAGATCTTGCGCCAGTGCTCACGCGGGAACGCGGTGAACGCGAGGACTTCGGCCTTGGCCTCGTCCATGTAGGGGCCGATCTTGGGCCACCTGGCGGCGAACTCGTCGCGGGTCTTGTCCCATGCAGCGTCGATGTCGTCGGGCTTGGCCTGGGCGAAGATCATCCGGAATGCGGCGGCCACATAGTCGACTTGCCCCTTGGGAACGTGGGCCAGCAGGTTGCGGGCGAAGTGGACCCGGCACCGCTGGTGCGCGACGCCCTGGAAGGCCCGGGACAGGGCCTTGACGAGCCCGGCGTGCTGGTCGCTGATCACCAGCTGGACGCCACCGAGACCACGTTGCTTGAGCGAGTTGAGGAACCCGCGCCAGAAGACCTCGTCCTCGCTGTCGCCGACGTCCAGGCCGAGGATCTCCCGCTCACCGCCAGCGGTGACGCCGGTCGCGACAACGACGGCCATGGACACGACCTGCCCGCCCTTGCCCGGCTTGTTGCGCACGTGGAGGTAGGTCGCGTCCAGGTAGATGTAGGGGAACTCGACGTGATCGAGTGCTCGGGTGCGGAACGCGCCGACGGTCTCATCGAGGCCCGCGCAGATCCTCGAGACCTCGGACTTCGAAACCCCGCTGCCGCCCATCGCTTCGACCAGGTCGTCGACGCTGCGGGTTGAGACGCCGTGGACGTAGGCCTCCATCACCACCGCGTACAAGGCCTGATCGATCCTGCGGCGGGGCTCGAGGATGATCGGGAAGAACGACCCCTTGCGCAGCTTGGGGATGCGTAGCTCGACGTCGCCGGCCTTGGTCGTCAACATCCGGGGCCGGTGGCCGTTGCGCTCGGTGACACGGTCCTCGGTCCGCTCATAGGGTGCCGCGCCGATGCGCTCGGTCGCTTCGAGCTCGATCAGCTCTTGGAGCGCGACGCGAACCGAATCGCGGATCAGGTCGACGCCATCACCGGTGCGGAACGCGTCGAGCAGTTCGGACAGGGCAGACTGGGACAAGGCCATCGGTGGACCTCTTTCGGTGAGTGCTTGGC
>NZ_QZVR01000055.1 GCF_003660455.1 Nocardioides ferulae
TGAGGTTCCCCCCGGACCGTAGAGGCATCGACAATGAGGATCGAGATGCCAGAGAAGCGGAAGAAGTACGACCGGGAGTTCCGTGAGGGAGCTGTTCGGATCGTCGAAGAGACCAACAAGCCGATTGCGCAGGTAGCGCGTGACCTTGGCGTGAACGAGGGCACCCTGGGCAACTGGGTTGCCCGTGCGCGCGAGGCTGCCGAGGGCACTCGTGGGCTCTCGAAGGACGACGTGGAGGAGCTCAAGAGGCTCCGTGCCGAGGTCGCCGAGCTCCGGATGGAGCGTGATGTCCTCAAGCGATCCGTGGTCCTGTGGGTGAAGGAGGCGACGAAGTGAGCGTGGCACGCTTCATCGCCGACCAGAGGACCAACTACCGCGTGCCACACACGGTCGTCTGCGCCCTCCTCGGCGTCAGCCTGGCGTGGTTCTACAAGTGGCGGGACCGCGCCAACAGTCCCGCCGCGAGCACCGGGCTGCACACCACGCGGGACCGGCGCCGCGACACCATCGACCGCGCCGTGCGGGTCGCGTTCGGCAAAGCCCGGGGCCTGCACGGCTCACCGCGGTTGGTCCACGACCTGCGTGATGCGGGCTGGACCGTGAGCGAGAAGACGGTCGCGGACTCGATGCGCCGCCAAGGGCTCGTGGCACGGCGGATCAGGCGTAGGAACGGGCTGACCCGGCAAGACAAGACCGCCCCGAAGTTCCCCGACCTGCTGCGCCGCGACTTCACCGCGGACCGCCAGAACGCCCGCTGGGTCGGCGACATGACCGAGATCCCCACCGCTGCCGGCAAGCTATACCTGGCGACCGTGATTGACCTCTACAGCCGGCGTCTCCTGGGGGCCGCGACGTCGCTGCACCCCGACGCCGAACTGGCGTGCGCGGCGCTCAAGATGGCCATCGCGGGCCGCGGCGGCGTCGATGCGGTCAACGGTCCGAACTGGCGCACCGAGGAGTCCCAGCGGGTCGTCTTCCACACCGACCGCGGCTCGACCTACACGGCGAACGCGTTCACCAAGCTGTGCCGCCAGCTCGGGGTCCGCCAATCGATGGGCCGAGTCGGGTCGTGCTTCGACAACGCCGCCGCCGAGGCGTTCTTCAGCAGCCTGGAGTGGGAGGTTCTCTCACGCCACGAGTTCACCAACACCGGCCAGGCCCAGGCCGTCGTGCTGGACTGGTGCTACGGGTTCTACAACCACGACCGCCGGCACAGCTCGGCGGGCATGATGAGCCCGGTCAACTACGAGAACACCGCGGCCCCCGACCGGGAAGCCGCATAGAGAAGCCCTCCACGATTCGGGGGGAACCACA
>NZ_QZVR01000056.1 GCF_003660455.1 Nocardioides ferulae
CTGCTGCACGATCGGGTGACAGGTCGGGTCACGCAGCCTGAGTGGCTGGCGTGGTCATGATGGTCTCGTACTCGATGGGGGTCAATCGTCCGAGAGCGGCCTGCCTGCGGCGTCGGTGGTAGGTGCGCTCGATCCAGGTCACGATGGCGATCCGCAGTTCCTCCCGGGTGGCCCAGGCCTGGCGGTCGAGGACGTTCTTCTGCAGCAGGCTGAAGAAGCTCTCCATCGCGGCGTTGTCACCCGCGGCGCCGACTCGACCCATCGATCCGACCATGCCGTGGCGATGGAGAGCGTGGACGAATTTCCGGCTGCGGAACTGGCTGCCGCGGTCGCTGTGAACGATGCAGCCGGCCACGTCACCGCGCCTGGCGATGGCGTTGCTGAGCGCTGCCACCGCGAGCCGAGACTTCATCCGGTCGCTGATGGAGTAGCCCACGATCCGGTTGGAGTAGACGTCCTTGATCGCGCAGACGTAGAGCTTGCCCTCGCCGGTCCAGTGTTCGGTGATGTCGGTGACCCACAGCTCGTTCGGGGCATCGGCGGTGAACTCGTGGCGGACCCGGCCCTGCTCGTCGACCACGGCGCACAAGTCGTCGTGGACCGGCGGGCCGGGCCTCTTGGCCTTGCCGCGCTTGGGCTTGCCGAACACCGACCACCAGCCCAGCTGCGAGCAGATCCGCCACGCCGTCCGCTCAGCCATCGACTCGCCAGCTTCGCGTGCCTCGTCGACCAGGAACCGGTAGCCGAACTCCGGGTCGTCGCGGTGGGCGTCGAACAGGGCGTTGGCGCGGTAGGCCTGCTCGAGCTCGGCGTCGTTGACCGGCTGGGCGAGCCAGCGGTAGTAGGGCTGGCGAGCGATCTTGAGCACCCGGCACGTCACCGTGACGGGGATCCCGTCGACGGCCAGCTCGCGGACGAGCGGGTACATCATTTTCCCGGCAGGTTGGCCTGCGAGAGGTAGGCGGCCGCGCGGCGCAGGACCTCGTTCTCCTGCTCGAGAAGCCGGATCCGCTTCTTCGCCTCACGCAGCTCGGCATTCTCAACTGCCGTCGTGCCCGGCTTCACGCCGTCCTCGACATCGGCGGTCTTCATCCAGTTCGTCAGGCACGACTCGCTGATGCCGAAGTCGGCAGCGATCTGCTTCAGGTGGACACCCGGCTCACGGTTCCTCGCGACGCGAACGACGTCGTCGCGGAACTCCTTGGGGTACGGCTTCGGCACAGTGCACATCCTTCCAGCGGCACCCCTCGGCACCACAGATCAGATGTCACCGATCCGTGCAGCAGTCCC
>NZ_QZVR01000057.1 GCF_003660455.1 Nocardioides ferulae
GGGCGGCGACTGGATCCGGCGCCTGGCTCGCCAAGGAGACAGCGGGCCAGATCGCGACACCCAGCGTTGTAGCCATCCCGACCAGCACAGCTCTCCGCAGTTTCGCCCTCATTGCGAACTCCTCTCTCGATTTCGACACCCCTAGCCTGACTACGAGACATAAAGAACTCGTATGCTTCCTCTGTGCCGTCGATGTCGTCCTAGGACCCGGTGACAAGGCCAATGCGGGCGCCATACACCTGCTGCGCGACGCCATCGAGGCACTCCTCCCGCCGTTCTGGCCCCGCCTGTCCGGACACTCAGCGGTCTTCGCATGTTCGGCCCAGCCGGCACTACGGATACCCGATGTTGGCCGAGGGTGACGCCGCACAGGAACGGGGTCAGACAGAAGGCGTGCCGCCGGACTGGCGTCGGGGGGTGTGTCCGGCGGCACGCCGGCCCGGGCGTGGCGTGCGGGTCCAGTCCTCGCCACATGGGCCTTCTCTGGCGGGCCTAGGGCTCCAGGAGCTGCTCCATCTGGATGATCTCGGCTTGCTGATCGCGGATGATCTTGCTCGCCATGGCGTGCGCGTGCGGGTTCTGCCCATCTTCTAGCTCCACTTGAGCCATCTGGATGGCGCCTTCGTGGTGCTCGATCATCATCTCGAGGAAGATGCGGTCCCAGGCTGCTCCGGAAGCGCCCTTCAGGTCGTTCATCTCTTCCTCGTCCATCATGCCGGGCATGGTCCCGCCGGAGTCGTTGCTCATGTCTCCGTGGTCCATCCCGGCCATGTCACCGGAGGGCACGTCCTCGCCCCAGGACTCGAGCCAGCTTCCCAACGTGTCGATCTCAGGCCCCTGGGCCACCTCGATGTTCTCAGCAAGCTCCAGCACGTCCGCGCTGCTCGCCCGTCCCTGGGCCAGCTGCGCCATCTCGATCGCCTGCTCGTGGTGGGGGATCATCTCCTGAGCGAAGCTGACGTCGGCGTCGTTGAACTCGCTCTTGCTGGGCGTGCTGCTCTTCGCCTCGTCGTCCGAGCCCTCTCCGCACGCGGTCAATGTCAGGCCCGCGGTGGCCATCAGGGCAATCACGGCCAGCGTCTTCCTCATCATGAGATCTCCATCGTGTGTGTCATGGCCGCACGCCGAGGCGCTTCCCGTCCTCACGATCCTGCTGTCCGCGAATGGAGTTGTGGTTCCCCCCGAATCGTGGAGGGCTTCTCTATGCGGCTTCCCGGTCGGGGGCCGC
>NZ_QZVR01000058.1 GCF_003660455.1 Nocardioides ferulae
GTGTTGGTCGGTCCCGGCGAGTTGAGTCCTTCCTCGCCCTGAGCGGGGTCACCCTTCGGTTCGTCAACCGCCAAGTAGACGAAGCCGAAGGGCGACCTGCCTCATGATCCTTGATCCGGAGTCCTGGATGAACATCCGTCGTTTCCGTTCGCTGCACGCAGCGGGCGCCACCTACGCCGAGATCGGCCGCGAGTGCGGTGTCGATTGGCGCACGGTGAAGAAGTACCTGGCCGAGGACGCCTCCTCGGTCCCACCGGCCGCACCCGCTCGGGTCGGCACCCAACCGCAGGTGATCGCACCCTTCGTGGAGGTCATCGAAGCGTGGCTGCGTCTCGACATCGCGTTGAAGGGCACCGTAGTCCACGAGCGGCTGGTCGCCCGGCACGGCTTCAGCGGCTCCTATCAGCGGGTGAAGATGTTCCTGACCGACGCCCGGCCGCGGATCGCGGCCGAGCTCGATCAGGCCGATGAGAACCCGCTGCGGGGGCTGCACCGCCGCTTCGAGGTCGTCCCTGGCGCCCAGGCACAGGTCGATTGGGGTGACGAGGGCGACCTCCTCGCCCACGTCGGGATCGGGGCCGTCTACTCGTTCCACATGACGCTCTCGCACTCGCGTGACCCGTTCACCTGTTTCACCACGTCGATGGACATGGCGACGTTCTGGGACTGCCACCGCCGTGCGTTCGCGCACTTCGGCGGGGTGCCGGGCACGATCGTCTATGACCGCACCAAGACTGTGATCCGACGTCACGTCGCACCCCGGGTCGCGGTCCCGCTGCACCCCGAGGCGGCGGCATTCGCCGATCACTACGGGTTCACTATCGACGTGCTGGCCGCCTACCGACCCACCGGCAAGGGCCGGGTGGAACGCCAGGTGCTGATCAACCGGGACCACGTGATCGCTGGCCGGGTCTTCGACTCGATCGCCGACATGGACGCTGCGTTCATGGCCTGGCTGCCGATCCGACGCGCCCAGGTCCACCGCACCCACGGCCAGGTCATCAGCGTCCGGGCCGAGGCTGACCGGGCAGCGTTGCTTCCGCTGCCCGCGCAGCCCTATCTGGTCGCCGACCGGCACCTGCGCAGGGTCGGGAAGGACACGATGATCTCGTT
>NZ_QZVR01000059.1 GCF_003660455.1 Nocardioides ferulae
CGGTCGCGACCGAGCCGGAGCCGCTCGCATCGCTTCTGCACCGCCGAGGCGCAGACGTCATGGTCGCGACCCGACCCCTGTCGACCTACCAACAGATCGCCAGCGGCGCCGGCGTCAGCGCCAGCGGCGCCGAGGGAGCAGCCTGATGAGCACGCTGACCACCGACCGGATCCGTGACCACGCCACCAAGCTCGGGCTGACCCACCCACCTGACCGAGGTCGTCACCCAACTCGTCGACCGCGCCGAGCAAGCCCAGATGGGCTACCTCGACTTCGTCGACCTCCTCCTCGAAGAAGAGCTCGGCCTGCGTGAGGGCCGCCGGTTCCGCAACGCACTGAAGCTGTCCGGACTCCCGCACCACAAGACCCTCGAGGAGTTCGACTTCGCCTTCCAACCCGACCTCGACGCCCGCAAGGTCCGCGACCTGGCCACCTTGGAGTTCGTCCGCGCCAAGGGCAACGTCGCGCTGCTCGGCCCGCCCGGAGTCGGCAAGACCATGATCGCGGTCGCGCTCGCCGTCGCCGCGTGCCAGGCAGGGTTCTCGATCTACTTCACCACCCTGGACGACATGGTCCGCAAACTCCGCGCCGCCGAAGCCACCGGCCGGTTCAACCGACAACTCACCAGCTACCTACGCCCCGCCGTTCTCGTGGTCGACGAGGTCGGCTACCTGCCCCTAGACCGAGCCGAAGCGAACATGGTCTTCCAGCTCATCTCACGCCGCTACGAACGCGGCTCGATGATCATCACCAGCAACAAGGCCTTCACCGAATGGGGCGGCGTCCTCGGCGACGACGTCCTCGCGACCGCGATCCTCGACCGGCTCCTGCACCACTGCGACGTCCTCGCGATCAACGGACCGTCCTACAGGCTCAAGGACCGCCTCAGCCTCGTCACCGGAGGTGAGCCCATGCCATGATCCCCACGCCGGGACCGACACGTCAGGCCGTACCCCAACCGACACGTGAGGTCGTACCCCGACA
>NZ_QZVR01000060.1 GCF_003660455.1 Nocardioides ferulae
TGTTCGAGCTCTCGATCGCGCGTGGTGTCCACGTCCACTCCACCCGCACCGTGCTCGCCGACGCCCTCGACCTGCGACACCGGCTCCCACGCTGCTGGGTGATCACCCGCGAGCTGGCCTGCGAGCCGTGGCTGGCCCGCAAGATCGCCGGCCTGACCCGCCGACTGACCGCGGCCCAGGCCGCGCTGGTCGACGCCGCGGTCGCGCCCGCTTTAGCCAGCCAACCCCCCTCGCGGGTGCTGTCGATCTGCGAGGCCGCGATCATCCACGCCGACCCCGACGGCGAGGCCGACCAGGCCGCCCGGCGCCGCCGGGGCCGGTTCGCCCACGTCGGGTCCAGCCGCGAGGACGACGGACTGCGCGGTTTCTACGCCCGCCTCGACGCCGGCGACGCCGCCTGGCTCGACGCGGTCATCGACCACGTCGCCGACCTGCTGGCCACCGACCACGAGCTCCGCGCCCTCCACCACCCCGAACTCGATGCGGACGTCGGCAAGGACGAGCTCCGCGCCGTCGCCCTGGGCTGGCTGGCCCGCCCCCACGACCTCCTCGTCATCGCCCCCCACCTCTTCCCCACCGAGCATCACGCCGCCCACGACACCGGGCACGGCACCGACCTGGCTGATCCCGCCGGGTCCCTCGACCCCGAGGACCCCGCCGAACCTGCTGACGAGGCCGAGCTGGACCTCGAGACGCTCGCCGACCTGGCCGCACTCGAGAACGCCTGCCTCTCCCGGTTCGCCTGGACCCCCGACCCACCCCCACCACCAGCACCCCGACCCCTGACCCGCCAACCCACCCCCGGCCGCCTCGGCATCGTCTACGTCCACCTCGACCCCGAAGCCCTCTCCGAAGCCCTCACCACCACCAACACCGGCACCGGTGGGGTCGCGGTCGTCGAACAGCTCGGCGCGATGCTGGTCGACCAACTACGCCAGCTCCTCGGCCACACCCACGTCGAACTCCGACC
>NZ_QZVR01000061.1 GCF_003660455.1 Nocardioides ferulae
GCCATGACGACAACCAGCACCCGCGAGCATCCGCTCCGGGCATGCGCCACCGCGATCACCCAGGCGCTGGCCGACGTCGTCGCCCTCGACCCCACCTGGCTGCCCATCGACACCAAAGCCGACCTGCTCCTCGACCTCCACCGAGCCCACGAGCAACTGGGCGCCCTCAAAGCCCGCGTGGTCGCGGCCGCCGGCGACCTCGCCGACGACCGCGGCGCCCGCTCCGTGGCCTCCTGGCTCGCGGTCGAGACCCGCGACGAACCCGCCTCCTGCGCCGCCGAAGAGAAGCTCGCCAAGACCCTCGACCGCAAGTACCCCACCCTCGCCGCCGCATGGGCCACCGGTGACGTGAACCGCAACCAGGTCACCGTCATCGCCCGCGCCCTCGACGAACTACCGCGCCGCCTCGGCGCCGAGGTCATCGCCGCGGCCGAGGCAGAGCTCGTCCGCCTCGCCGGCTTCCACAACCCCCGCGACCTGCGCATCCTGGGCCGCCGAATCCTCGACGTCGTCGCCCCCGACATCGCCGACGACGAAGAACGCAAACGCCTCGAAGACGAAGAACGCCACGCCCGAGCCAAGACCCGGCTGGTGTTCAAACCGCTCGGTGACGGCCGCACCCGCATCGTCGCCGACATCCCCGACGCCATCGCCGCGATCTTCAAGACCGCCCTCCACGCCCACACCAGCCCCCGACTCGACAACCACCACGAGGTCGTCGACGGGCTACCCCGCCTCGACCCCGACACCGGCGAACGGATCCCCCACGACCAGTTGCTGGGGCTCGCCTTCTGCGCGCTCACCGAGCACATCCCCACCGACAAGCTCCCCACCCAAGGCCGAACCCCGGTCAAGATCGTCGCCACCATCGACCACGACAAGCTCCGTCACGACCTCGGCGCCGCCGGCCTGTCGACCGGCGACCAGATCTCCATCAGCCAGCTCCGCCGCCTGGC
>NZ_QZVR01000062.1 GCF_003660455.1 Nocardioides ferulae
CTCGCCACCATGAGCCACGAGATCCGCACCCCCCTCAACGGCGTCATCGGCCTCACCGGCCTCCTCCTCACCACCGACCTCGACGAGCGCCAACACACCTACGCCCACGGCGTCCAGACCGCCGGCAACGCCCTGCTCGGCATCATCAACGACATCCTCGACTTCTCCAAGGTCGAAGCCGGCCGCCTCGAACTCGAACACCTCGACTTCGACCTCCTCGACCTCGTCGAGGAGACCGCCCAGCTCCTCGCCGACCCCGCCCGCGCCAAGAACCTCGAACTCCTCGCCTACTGCTCCCCCGACCTCCCCCTCGGCCTGCGCGGCGACCCCGGCCGACTCCGCCAGGTCCTGCTCAACCTGGTCTCCAACGCCATCAAGTTCACCGAGACCGGCGAAGTCGTCCTCGCCGCCCACCTCGACGACGTCACCGCCGACGGCGTCGTGGTCCGCTTCGAGGTCACCGACACCGGCATCGGCATCGACCCCACCCAACGCGACCACCTCTTCGAAGCCTTCTCCCAAGCCGACTCCTCCACCACCCGCCGCTACGGCGGCACCGGCCTCGGCCTGGCCATCAGCCGCCAACTCATCACCGCCATGGGCGGCACCATCGGCGTCGAGCCCCGCACCCCCACCCGCAACAACCCCACCGGCAACGGCTCCACCTTCTGGGTCTGAGGTTCCCCCCGGACCGTAGAGGCATCGACAATGAGGATCGAGATGCCAGAGAAG
>NZ_QZVR01000063.1 GCF_003660455.1 Nocardioides ferulae
CTTCCAGCGGCACCCCTCGGCACCACAGATCAGATGTCACCGATCCGTGCAGCAGTCCCGCCAGAAGTCGTCAGCTGCAGTTCAACTGCTCGGACGAGGACGGCACATTGAGCCCCACTTGGACACCATTGCGGTACCAGTGACCGTTGGTGCGCCATGCGAAGTCGGCGATGGTGGTCCCGCACGTGTAGGTCGCGGTCGCTGTGCCCGAGCCCCCAGGCGGGATCGACACCTTCCCGACCTGGCCCATGTTGACCCACCCGTCGCCGCTGCGCTGCTGTAGCCATACGCGGTAGACGTAGCCTGTCTTGGCAGCTGGGCTGCAGGCAGCTCCTGCGTTCACTTACACCTGCTGGACGCTGCCTGCGATCGTCCGGATGCTCGGCTCCTTGGCTAGCGAAAGGCAAGCCAGAGTGGGCTGCGAGACAGCGGACGGGTCCGTCGGCTCGATGTAGACGGGGGCCTCAGGCGCGGGCGCAGGGCTCGGGCCATCGTCCGCGTTGCTGGGCGTCCCGAACAGCAGAGAACTCGCCATGGCGAAGGTGCCAACCGTGGCTATGAAGCGAAACCGCATGATGCCCCCAGATTTGTGGTTGATGTTGGGTTGGTCCCGGAAGATCCTCGGGAACTGTCGACGACGCTCGAAAACGAGGCCATAGCGACGGTCGAAAACGAGGCCACCCAGACA
>NZ_QZVR01000064.1 GCF_003660455.1 Nocardioides ferulae
CCCAGACCAGCTGCTCCGACCCTCACAGGTGTACGACGGACCTGAGTGAGCGCGTGCCTGCAACGTAGGCGCGGCCACCGGGTGGATCCTTCGAGTGATCTCTCACAACCGACTCGAAGAAGGACACACCGATGACCGCTGTTCCCAGTATCGACCCTGCCCGCTTCCTGACCGAGCAGCTGGACCAGGCGAGCCCTGACCTGCTGCGCGATCTGCTGACCACGTTCGTCAACGCGCTGCTCTCGGCGCAGGCCGACGCGGTGTGCGGCGCCGGGTACGGCGAGCGCAGCAGCGAGCGGGTCAACTCCCGCAACGGCTACCGCCACCGCGACCTCGACACCCGCGTCGGGACCCTGGACGTAGCGGTGCCCAAGCTTCGACAGGGCAGCCTGTATCCAGACTGGCTGCTGGAGCGCCGCAAGCGCGCCGAACGGGCACTCACCAGCGTGGTGGCGACCTGCTACCTGCTCGGCGTGTCCACCCGGCGGATGGACAAGCTGGTGCAGACCCTCGGGATCACCGGCCTGTCGAAGTCGCAGGTCTCGGTGATGGCACGCGAGCTCGACGAGCACGTCGAGCAGTTCCGAACCCGCCGGCTCGAGGTGTCGGGGTACGACCTCACGTGTCGGTTGGGGTACGGCCTGACGTGTCGGTCCCGGCGT
>NZ_QZVR01000065.1 GCF_003660455.1 Nocardioides ferulae
TGTGATGCCCAGCCAGGTTGTCCAACCTGGTGATGGGTGCGGCCTTCCCGATTGCTGAGTGGGGCCGGTGGTGGTTGTACTCGTGGACCCATGCTGGCAGAGCGGCGAGCCGGGCTGACTCGGAGTTGTAGAACTTCTTGAACGCCCAGCCCTCGGCCAGCGTCCGGTGGAAGCGCTCGATCTTGCCGTTGGTCTGCGGTCGGTAGGGCCGGGTCTTCTTCGCCGTGATGCCCAGGTCAGCGCAGGTCTCACGCCACAGGTTCGACCGGTAGCAGCTCCCGTTGTCGCTGAGCACACGCTGCACGGTGACGCCGCGGTCGGCGAACCATGCGACCGCGTTCTTCAAGACCTCGGTGGCGGTTTCCTTGGTCTCGTCGTCGTGTGCCTCGACGTAGGCCACGCGGGAGTGGTCATCGATGACCGTGTGGAGGTAGCAGGTGCCGATCAAGGGGTTGCGGTACTGGTTGCGCTCGCCGGTGCGTACGGCCGTCGCGGCTCGGTTCTTCTTCCCCTGCTGGCGGCCGAGGTAGCGCCAGCCGCCGCCGTCGGGGACCTTGCCGAGTTTCTTGACGTCGACGTGGATCAGGTCGCCGGGCTTCTCGTGCTCATAGCGGCGGATCGGCTC
>NZ_QZVR01000066.1 GCF_003660455.1 Nocardioides ferulae
GGCGAGCGCGCGCTCCGGACCCGCAACGCCATCCTCGAGGCCTCCCGCCAGCTCTTCCTCGAGCGCGGCTACTCCGGCACCCGGATCAACAACATCACCGAGGCCTGCGGCATCTCCCGCGCCGGCTTCTACACCTACTTCAAGGACAAGCACGAGGTCGCCGAGCTCCTCGGCCGCACCGCCTACCAGGACATCCTCGAGGTCATCGGCAAGTGGGACAGCATGCCCACCCCGACCACCCTCCCCGACGTCACCGCCTGGGTGCAGGACTACTTCGCCTTCATGGACCTGCACGGCGCCTTCATCTTCTCGGCCAGCCAGTCCGCACCCGACGAGGAGTTCCGCAGCGCCGCGCTCCGCCTGCAGATGCGCGTCGCCTTCCTCCTCGGCATGTCCCTGCGCGCCCGCGCCACCGAACCCACCGACGCCCCCGAGGCACTCGGACTCACCACCCTCGCCCTGCTCGACCGCTCCTGGCACTTCGTCAAGGCCCAACGCCTGCCCGTCAGCGAGACCGACATCATCAACGCCGCTGCCACCAGCATCCTGCACAACCTCACCGGCA
>NZ_QZVR01000067.1 GCF_003660455.1 Nocardioides ferulae
CGATGGTGCGGGGTCCGGTGGTGTTGGTGGCGTCGAGGGTGGTGTTGGCGAGGCCGGTGCCGGTGGGGGCCTCGACGTCGACGGTGGTTCTGGATGGGTCGGTGGGGGTGGTGAGGAGTTGAAGGGTGGCTTTGCCGTTGGCGTCGGTGGTGGCGTTGCCCCAGTGGTAGCCGGCGTCGGCGATGGTCAGGCCGGGGGCGAGGGCGCCGGTGGCGACGGGGTAGCTGGAGAGGCGGAGCTTGGTGCCGGGGACGGGGTTGCCGGAGGGGCCGACGACGCGGACCTGGACGGTGTGGGTGGGCAGGGTGAGGTCGTCGGTGCGGTCGGCGTCGAGGGTGAAGGCGGCGGTGGTGAGGCTGACGGTGGTGTGCTTGCCGCCGCCGTGGTAGACGCGGAGCCGGTAGGTGCCCGGGGTGGCGGTGAGGGTGAACCGGCCGTTGGCGTCGGTGTTGTGGGCGGGCGGGTTGTTGTTGTTGGTGTCCTGCAGCAGGTAGAGGTCGGCGTGAGGCAGGGGGTCCCCGGCGCCGTCACGCAA
>NZ_QZVR01000068.1 GCF_003660455.1 Nocardioides ferulae
TGGACCAGGCCGGCGGTGTCTTGCCCGGCACGGCGCCGGGCCCACAGCCCCATGTCGAGGGCATCGAGGGCCAGGTCGGTGCGCAGGCTGGTCGACACCTGCCAACCCACCACGAGGCGGGAGAAGACGTCGAGAAAGACGTCGAGGACGAACGCGACGTAGGTCCACCCCGCATGCGTCCTGACGTAGGTCAGGTCAGCCACCCACAGCTGGTTGGGCGCGGTGGCGACGAACTGCCGCTCAACCCGGTCCTCCGGGCGCGGGGTCTCCCCACCCTCGGCGTGGGTGGTCTTGCGAGTCTTCTCCCGCGAGATCCCGCGCAAACCCTCGTGCCGCATCAACCGCTCCACGGTGCACCGCGCGACCTGGACGCCTTTCCGGTTGAGCTCGGCGTGGACCTTGCGGGCGCCGTAGACACCCAGGTTCGCCTTGTGGACGGTCTTGATCTCCTTCACCAACTCGGCATCGCGGATCGCGCGTGCCGAGGGCTTGCGGGTCTTGGTGGCGTAGTAGCCGCTCGGG